>NZ_JAMRYR010000009.1 GCF_028437565.1 Actinomyces sp. B33 | reverse complement strand
GGTCGAGGAATCCCCAGAAGAAACCTCTGCATGAGTGGATGCCCAAACACTTACGGTTGAATGCGATCCGTACGCATTGAAGCGATCATCGCTACTCCCGTCGGCGTATGCCGGGTTTGCATATGTCATAAAACATAATGCGCTAACGCTGAAGATAAAGACGATCCGCTTTCTAAGGATTTGAGGATTCATTGGATTCTTCTTCTGACGCTGCTTGACTAATGTGCCAGCCCTCTCCGTCCCATACTATGAAGAGTGCGAGTAGCTCATTTCCTGGAGGATTCTTCTCTAAAACCCCGTTTCTGTATATGTGAGTCTCAGGTGAACTGATTTTTAATTGGACTCCATAGGTTGTCGAAGTTATTTCCTCTTGATTGACCGGTTCATCCCTTACTACTTTATGGACTACATATTTTTGACCATTTGCCCATCCCCCAGAAATGTATAAATCATCTATGGATTGAGCCATTGCGGAACATAGTTGACACTCTGGGGAACTGAAGTCCTTCATGGGCTGGGTGTCGCCGGTGTTCCATGCATACTCGGTGAGCGCGAGGAAGTGGCGGGCGGCGTATTCGGCA
>NZ_JAMRYR010000008.1 GCF_028437565.1 Actinomyces sp. B33 | reverse complement strand
TCGGGTTCTTCTGTTGGTGTGGTGGTGGGGGTTGATGCGGGGGAGGTTGAGCGGGCGTGGAGGGCCAGGATCGAGTACTGCGAGATCTTGAAGATCTCGGGGGGATGGGACACGCCCGAATGCGAGGGCATCACCCGCGAATCCCCCGGCAGCGATCCTCCAGCCCCGGCGGACACCGCCCCTCCTAGCGCCTCCGACATCCTCATCACCGCCGCCTCGACCATCGACGCCCACGGCGCGGGCCTGACCATCCAACCGGCCCGCGCCTCCTACATCAACATCCCCACCCTCGCCCACGCCGCATCCCCCACCCAAACCCTGACCACCACTGTCTTGGGCCACCCGGTGACCATCGTTTTAGAGGCCACCAGTTTCTCCTTCGACTTCGGCGACGGCAGCCCACCCGTGGTGTCGGCCAGCCCCGGAGCGCCCTGGCCCGACACCACCAACCAACACACCTACACCCACCCCATGGACTCTGTCCGCATCACCTTGACCACCACCTGGGCCGGCACCGCCACCAGCCCCTTCACCGGGCAAACAGCCACCATCAACGGCCTGGTGACCACCACCGAAACCAGCAACCCCTTCCCCGTCAAACGCGCCCACATCATCCTCACCGACACCGCAGACGAACGCCCACGACACCAACCCGCCACACGCGCATCGCTACGAGCCCACG
>NZ_JAMRYR010000007.1 GCF_028437565.1 Actinomyces sp. B33 | reverse complement strand
ACAGTTTGTTTGGGCGGGTATTCAACCCTGAGCACACTTCCCCTGGTTTTCCACGCGGGCAATTCCCCTTTTGAGGGCAGGTGATGTCAAGTTCTGGGCTTGGCAGAGAGCGCTTCACCGGTCGAGACTTATCGGGCGTCGAGTAGAGGATTCAACGTATTCACCGGGTTGCAAAGGCTCGCGCGTGGGGTGTTTTAGTGTTGCGCGGGCTGTGTGGGCCCCTGTTTTCGTGGTGTTGTTGTGGGTGTGTGTTGTTGTGGGTGTGTGTTGTGGGCCCGAACCGAGTTGAACACAACAGTGTGTGTGTTCAACGTTTGGTTCGGGCCCACAACATTATGTGTGTTTGTGGCGGCGTCCTACTCTCCCACACCCCCCAGGGTGCAGTACCATCGGCGCTGTAGGGCTTAGCTTCCAGGTTCGAAAAGGAAAAAATGCTGGGCGTTTCCCCTACGCTATGACCACCACAAAGTCTCTATCGTCCTCTCACACCCCCACACCTATTCCCCGCCCGCAATCAATGCTTAAAGGGGGGGTGTTAGGGGGGTGGGTTGAACGTGATTCGTATAGTGGTTGCAAGCACACAATGAAAAAATTGTTCTTGCTTTCTCCCATCGCGTGTGCGGTGGGGGTTGTGTTTAGTGTCGGCCCATTAGTACCAGTCGGCTCACGAGCACATTACTGTGCTTCCACCTCTGGCCTATCAACCCAATAGTCTCTTGGGGGCCTCACACCCACAAAACGGGGCATGGAAACCTCATCTTTAAGCAAGCTTCCCGCTTAGATGCTTTCAGCGGTTATCCTTTCCGAACGTAGCCAACCAGCCATGCACCTGGCGGTACAACTGGCACACCAGAGGTTCGTCCATCCCGGTCCTCTCGTACTAGGGACGGCCCTTATCAAGTTTCCTACGCGCACAGAGGATAGGGACCGAACTGTCTCACGACGTTCTGAACCCAGCTCGCGTACCGCTTTAATGGGCGAACAGCCCAACCCTTGGGACCAACTCCAGCCCCAGGATGCGACGAGCCGACATCGAGGTGCCAAACCATGCCGTCGATATGGACTCTTGGGCAAGATCAGCCTGTTATCCCCGGGGTACCTTTTATCCGTTGAGCGACCACGCACCCACGTGCCATGGCCGGATCACTAGTTCCTGCTTTCGCACCTGCTCGACCCGTCGGTCTCACAGTCAAGCTCCCTTGTACACTTGCACTCGCCACCTGATTACCAACCAGGCTGAGGGAACCTTTGAGCGCCTCCGTTACATTTTAGGAGGCAACCGCCCCAGTTAAACTACCCACCAGGCACTGTCCCCAACCCGGATCACGGGCCAAGGTTAGACATCCGCTTACACCAGAGTGGTATTTCAACGACGACTCCACCCAGGCTAGCGCCCAAGCTTCACAGTCTCCCACCTATCCTACACAAGCCTAAGCGAACACCAATACCAAGCTATAGTAAAGGTCCCGGGGTCTTTCCGTCCTTCTGCGCGAAACGAGCATCTTTACTCGTACTGCAATTTCACCGAGTTCACGGTCGAGACAGCGGAGAAGTCGTTACGCCATTCGTGCAGGTCGGAACTTACCCGACAAGGAATTTCGCTACCTTAGGATGGTTATAGTTACCACCGCCGTTTACTGGGGCTTAAATTCAAACCTTCACCCACCACAAGAGCGGGCTAAGCTCTCCTCTTAACCTTCCAGCACCGGGCAGGCGTCAGTGCGTATACATCGTCTTACGACTTCGCACGCACCTGTGTTTTTGATAAACAGTCGCTTCTCCCTCTTCTCTGCGACCCCCAACCGCAACCACACCGCACGGGCATGACACCATCGGAGGTCCTCCTTATCCCGAAGTTACGGAGGAATTTTGCCGAGTTCCTTAACCATGATTCACTCGAACGCCTCGGTATACTCTACCTGACCACCTGAGTCGGTTTAGGGTACGGGCGCGTAACACCCTCACGTCGAGGCTTTTCTCGGCAGCATAGGATCACCACCAGCCAACCCACAAGGGCCAGCCTCATCAGTCCTCACCCACCAAGCCACCCGGATTTACCTAGGCAGCGGGCCACAACCTTAAACACGCACAACCATCGGCGTGCGGCGGCTACCTGTCTGCGTCACCCCTGTTAACACGCTTGCCTACACACCAACGGGACCCCAAGACCAACACACATGCCACAACCCGAAGGTCACAACACAATGCTGGCGATTGGTTAGCACAAAGGCTTCAACACTTGGCGGTTATTACGCGGTACCAGAATATCAACTGGTTGTCCATCGACTACGCCTGTCGGCCTCGCCTTAGGACCCGACTAACCCAGGGCGGATAAACCTAGCCCTGGAACCCTTAGTCAATCGGCGGAAGGGATTCCCACCCTTCATTCGTTACTCATGCCTGCATTCTCACTCCCACACGCTCCACCAACCGTTCCCAGCAGGCTTCACCGCACGCAGGACGCTCCCCTACCCACCCACGCACCCACAAGAACCTCAAGCCCTCAGGGTCCACGCGCGAGTGCCACAGCTTCGGCGGTACGCTTAAGCCCCGCTACATTGTCGGCGCAGAACCACTTGACCAGTGAGCTATTACGCACTCTTTCAAGGATGGCTGCTTCTAAGCCAACCTCCTGGTTGTCAACGCGACTCCACATCCTTTCCCACTTAGCGCACACTTAGGGGCCTTAGCTGATGATCTGGGCTGTTTCCCTCTCGACTACGAAGCTTATCCCCCGCAGTCTCACTGCCATGCTCAACCTAATGGCATTCGGAGTTTGGCTGACGTCAGTAACCCATAGGGCCCATCGGCCATCCAGTAGCTCTACCTCCACCAGGCAACACACAACGCTGCACCTAAATGCATTTCGGGGAGAACCAGCTATCACGGAGTTTGATTGGCCTTTCACCCCTACCCACAGCTCATCCCCCCAGTTTTCAACCTAGGTGGGTTCGGTCCTCCACAAAGTCTTACCTCTGCTTCAACCTGGCCATGGGTAGATCACCCCGCTTCGGGTCTAGAACACGCGACCAACGCCATAAATTTCAGACTCGCTTTCGCTACGCATACCCCACACGGGTTAAGCACGCCACGCATCACTAACTCGCAGGCTCATTCTTCAAAAGGCACGCCATCACCCCACAAGGCTCTGACGGCTTAAAGGCACACGGTTTCAGGTACTATTTCACTCCCCTCCCGGGGTACTTTTCACCATTCCCTCACGGTACTATGCACTATCGGTCATCAAGTAGTATTCAGGCTTACCAAGTGGTCTTGGCAGATTCACACGAGATTCCACGAGCCCCGCGCTACTCGGGCACTTATCCAACGCACAACCGCACCGGTACGCCTACACGACTATCACGCACTCCGGTCACCCATCCCAAGGTGTTCAACTCCCAACACGATCACACGCCCTCCCCCGGCAGAAGAAGGAACAAACAAGCCCCACAACACCGCACACGCAACGCCCGCCGACTATCACACGCACACGGTTTAGCCATCCTCCGCTTTCGCTCGCCACTACTCACGGAATATCTTCTCCTACGGGTACTGAGATGTTTCACTTCCCCGCGTTCCCCCCACCACCCTATACACGTTCAGATGATGGTAACCAGGCACAACCCCAGCTAGGTTCCCCCATTCGGACACCCTCGGATCACAGCTCGCTCGCCAACTCCCCGAGGCATTTCGCAGGCCACAACGTCCTTCATCAGCTCTTGATGCCAAGGCATCCACCGAATGCCCAACAAAACTAAACAAAACCACAGAACAAAAAATAAGATGCTCGCAACCACTATACAAATCACCAACAACCCACCACACCACCCACAAGACCACAACAGCCCCACAAGCAGCAAGCCAAACACCACCACAAACAAAACCATGTGGCAACGCCCAACAAACAGGTGTTGAACGTGAACCCGACAGCATGCTTGCCCCCCCAGCGCGAACACCACCCATCAAGACAGGCAACACCCACACCAGAAGAAAACTGCTTACACCCAACCCCAAAACAACACCCACACCCCCAACCCACAAACAGGCCAGAACACAGCATGAGCACACAAGAAACCACCACACACCCACAAACACGCAGGCACGCAGCAGCCCCCCGCAAACAGGGCTCCCTAGAAAGGAGGTGATCCAGCCGCACCTTCCGGTACGGCTACCTTGTTACGACTTCGTCCCAATCGCCAATCCCACCTTCGACCACTCCCCCCACCACAACGATGGTTAGGCCATGAGCTTCGGGTGTTACCAACTTTCGTGACGTGACGGGCGGTGTGTACAAGGCCCGGGAACGTATTCACCGCAGCGTTGCTGATCTGCGATTACTAGCGACTCCACCTTCATGGGGTCGAGTTGCAGACCCCAATCCGAACTGAGACCGGCTTTAAGGGATTCGCTCCGCCTCACGACATCGCAACCCTCTGTACCAGCCATTGTAGCATGCGTGAAGCCCAAGACATAAGGGGCATGATGATTTGACGTCATCCCCACCTTCCTCCGAGTTAACCCCGGCAGTCCCCCACGAGTCCCCACCACAACGTGCTGGCAACATAGGGCAAGGGTTGCGCTCGTTGCGGGACTTAACCCAACATCTCACGACACGAGCTGACGACAACCATGCACCACCTGTACACCCCCAACCAAATGACCCCACATCTCTGCAGGAACAGGGCGCATGTCAAGCCTTGGTAAGGTTCTTCGCGTTGCATCGAATTAATCCGCATGCTCCGCCGCTTGTGCGGGCCCCCGTCAATTCCTTTGAGTTTTAGCCTTGCGGCCGTACTCCCCAGGCGGGGCACTTAAAGCGTTAGCTACGGCGCAGAAACCACGGGTGGCCCCCACACCTAGTGCCCAACGTTTACAGCGTGGACTACCAGGGTATCTAATCCTGTTCGCTCCCCACGCTTTCGCTCCTCAGCGTCAGTAACGGCCCAGAGACCCGCCTTCGCCACCGGTGTTCCTCCTGATATCTGCGCATTCCACCGCTACACCAGGAATTCCAGTCTCCCCTACCGCACTCAAGCCAGCCCGTACCCACCGCAAGCCCCCAGTTAAGCCAGAGGATTTCACGACAGACGCAACCAACCGCCTACAAGCCCTTTACGCCCAATAATTCCGGACAACGCTCGCGCCCTACGTATTACCGCGGCTGCTGGCACGTAGTTAGCCGGCGCTTCTTTACCCACTACCCTCACCACAACCCAAAGCTGCGGCTTGACCATGAGCGAAAGAGGTTCACAACCCGAAGGCCTACATCCCTCACGCGGCGTCGCTGCATCAGGCTTCCGCCCATTGTGCAATATTCCCCACTGCTGCCTCCCGTAGGAGTCTGGGCCGTATCTCAGTCCCAATGTGACCGGTCACCCTCTCAGGCCGGTTACCCGTCAAAGCCTTGGTAAGCCATCACCCCACCAACAAGCTGATAGGCCGCGAGCCCATCCCCCACCAAAACACCCAAAAAAAGATGAATCTTTCCACCCACCCCCATGCGGAAGCAAGTGAATACCCGGTATTAGCAGCCCTTTCAGACCGTTATCCCAAAGAAGAGGGCAGGTTACTCACGTGTTACTCACCCGTTCGCCACTCACCCAACCCAACGCAAAAACGCCAAGCCAGGCCCGTTCGACTTGCATGTGTTAAGCACGCCGCCAGCGTTCGTCCTGAGCCAGGATCAAACTCTCCGAACAAAAACATCCAGAAAAAACCCAAAACCAACCCCAAAAACAACAGGGCCAACCCCAGGCAATCCCAACCAAAAAACAACTCAAAAACAAAAAACAGGCATAAACAAAAACAAACACACTATCGAGTTCACAAACAACACCAACACACGACCAAACACCCACAAACAGGCACTCAACCGGGCCACAATCACCACCAACCACCCAACAGCAGCTCACGGCGACAAGAAAAAAATCTACACAACCCCACACCCACCGTCAA
>NZ_JAMRYR010000006.1 GCF_028437565.1 Actinomyces sp. B33 | reverse complement strand
CCACCCCCGCTACCCCCACACCCCAACCTGTGAAGAAAGCACGGCATCGGAGGCACGAGGTCGCCGCGTCAGGTCCGCCACCCCACCTGCGAAGAAAGCGCTCCGAGGTCTGGGAGGAGTGCGGGCCCGGGTAGCCCCACATCCCGCCCGTGAAGAAAGGAGCAGCCAAGACGCTGAACACCACCCCCGCACATCGCGGCGAAGAACCCCTCATTCCACGTCAGCAGAACCGTCAGCAAAACGGCGTGAGGGGATCCGCCTGATCCGCCAGGAGCGGCTGGCCGCCCCTGCCGACGACGAACTCCGACGAGCGCCAACCCGCGCATCCGCATACCACCTCTCGCCCCGAGCAGCCGATCAATCACTCGATCGAATATGCCCGGATCCGCACAACGACTCCGCAGGTGGACAGGCGACGCCTGAAGACGGCAAGCAGCACGACCCGCCTGTCCGCCTGCCCATGGGTGAGCGGCGGATCTGCGTGGCGTGAACTTGGCGTACGCCCTCCTGTCCTCCTGCCCATGGGCGAGCGTTCCGCAGCCGTCCACTCGCACCTCGACCTGCAGCAACCGCGAGACGCTCACCTCCCGCCCCGCACGGAAAAGACCGCATCGGCCACGACCGGATGAGAGCCGACTGGCTCACCTCCCGCCCCGCACGGAAAAGACGAGCACCGCATGCGGATGAAAATGCCGCCGACCCGCTCCTCGGCCTGTGATGTCTCAGGGCATCGGTGACAGTTGGAGGTTCTTGCGGGGGCTGCCGCCGCCCCCGGGCGCAGGCGCATCCCACAGGCGCGAGCCGATCCGTTCGTCCCCTCCCACCGGCCCCGCACCGGGTGCGGGTGATGCGATCACTCATTCTGCCGATCCGTTCGTCCCCTCCCACCGACCCCGCACCCAGTCGCGCGCCTCCCGAGTCGCGCCCGGAGCGCGACTGGCCTATAGTCGCTGACATGAGCACCGAATCGACTGTCCGCATCCACGCACAGTGGTGGTGGCGCGCGTAACCGCGGGCCGCCCTCGATTCATCCTCCCCCTTCCAGGCCCGCACCACGCGGGCCTGTCGGCGTCTGAGCAGCCAACGCCTCCTCGCTCGCGGTCGGATCACCACCAGCCCGCCTTCGACCCCGCACTGCGAGAGCATCATGACCCTCCTCACCGCCACACGGCAGATCGCCTACACGACCGACGCCGCCGCCCTCTTCGACGCCCTGGCCACCCCCCGCAACTCCCTCCTCCTCGAAGCCGCCGACATCGAATCCAAGAAGAACATCGACTGCCTCGCCATCCTCACCGCCGCCCTGCGCATCACCTGCCGAGGACACGACGTCACCGCCACCGCCCTCACCCCCACCGGGCGCCTCCTCCTCGACGACCTCGACCAACGATTCGCCGACCGCATCCGCTCATCCGCCCCCGACACCACCACCTACCGATTCGCCCCCTCCACCGCCCCCGACGAACGCGCCCGCCTGCGCGACCACTCCACCGCCGACATCCTGCGAGCCCTCCAGACCCGAGCCCCCTACCGAGGGCACCGCCTCCCCCTCCTCGCCGGCGGATTCGCCTTCGACTACCTCGAAACCTTCGAAACCCTCCCCCACGTCGACGAAGGCCCCAACGGATTCCCTGACTACGAGTTCCTCGTCGCCGAGCTCCTCCTCCACATCGACCACCTCCACCGCAGCGCCACCCTCGAAGCCCTCGGGACCGACGAACGGGCCCTCCAACAGCTCCTCGACGCAGCAGCCGCCGTCACCCCCGCCACGCCCCCGCCCTGCGACCTGCCCCACCGCACCGTCACCGCACGCGCCGCCATCACCGACGCCGACTTCCGCCGCCACGTCGAAGACCTCCAGGACAACATCCGCGCCGGCGACGTCTACCAGGTCGTCCCCTCGCGGGCCTTCTCCCTCGACTGCCCCGACGCCATGGCCGCCTACCGGCGCCTGCGCGACACCAACCCCTCGCCCTACATGTTCTACCTGCGCGGCGCCGACTACGAGCTCTTCGGCGCCTCGCCAGAATCCAACCTCAAATACACCCCCGACACCCGCCAGATCGAGCTCTACCCGATCGCCGGGACGCGTCCGCGCGGACTCGACCCCGACGGCGCCATCAACCACGAACTCGACATCCGCAACGAACTCGACATGCGCACCGACCGCAAAGAAGTCGCCGAGCACACCATGCTCGTCGATCTCGCCCGCAACGACCTCGCCCGAGTCGCCGCCCCCCGCACCCGCAAAGTCGCCGAACTCCTGCGCGTCGACCGCTACTCGCGCGTCATGCACCTCGTCTCCCGCGTCACCGCCACCCTCGACGCCGGTCTCGACGCCCTCGACGCCTACCGCGCCTGCATGAACATGGGCACCCTCACCGGAGCCCCCAAACTGCGCGCCACCGAGCTCATCCGCGCCACCGAGAAAACCCGCCGGGGCTCCTACGGCGGAGCCATCGGCTACCTGCGCGCCGACGGGGCCATGGACACCTGCATCGTCATCCGCTCCGCCTACGTCGCCCACGGCCGCGCCATCGTCCAAGCCGGCGCCGGAGTCGTCCGCGACTCCCAACCCCAAGCCGAAGCCGACGAAACCCTCCACAAGGCCTACGCCGTCCTCGCCGCCATCGCCGAATCCCACAACGCCACCCTCGAGGTCCTCCGATGACACGCACCCCCCACGTGGTCCTGCTCGACAACCACGACTCCTTCGTCTACAACCTCGTCGACGCCCTCGCCGACCACCCCACCACCGTCTTCCGCAACACCGTCGACGTCGACACCATCCTCGACGCCGACCCCGACCTCATCTGCCTCTCCCCCGGCCCCGGCCACCCCCTCGACGCCGGCTCCATGATGGACCTCATCGCCGCCGCCATCACCCGCATCCCCATCCTCGGCATCTGCCTGGGATTCCAAGCCCTCCTCGAACACCACGGCGCCACCGTGCGCCCCTGCGGCCCCGTCCACGGCCGATCCGTCCCCATGACCCTCACCCCCGCCGGCATCGACCACCCGATCTTCCACGGCCTGGCCACCGACTGGGAACCCGACCGCCCGGACATCCCCGGCACCCAGATCCCCGTCGCCCGATACCACTCCCTCGGCTGCACCGACGCGCCCGCCTCCCTGCGGACCCTGGCCGTCACCGACACCGACATCGGCCCCGTCGTCATGGCCGCCGAAACCCTCGACCGCACCGCCATCGGCATGCAATTCCACCCCGAATCCATCCTCAGCCCCACCGGGCCCCTCATGCTCCAACGCTGCATCGACGCCCTGTGCGCCCCCGACCCCGCATAAACCCCCTCACAGAAAACGCACACCACCATGACCCCCGCACACCCCCTCCGCCTCCTCCAGGACTTCCTCGACACCGACGCGCCCACCCTCGACCAGGCCGTCTCCGTCTTCACCCCCCTGACCGTCGGCGAATACGACGACGTCCACATCGCCGCCCTCCTCATCGCCATCCGTACCCGGGGCGAAACCCTCGCCGACATTACCGGAGCCGCCACGGCCTTCCTCGACGCCGCACGGCCCTTCCCCATCACCGGCACCGGACTCATGGACACCGCCGGAACAGGCGGCGACCGGTCGAACACCATCAACATCACCACCGCCGCCACCCTCGTCGCCGCCGCCGGAGGCGTGCGCATGGTCAAGCACGGCAACCGCTCCGTCTCCTCCCGATCCGGCTCCGCCGACGTGCTCGAAGCCCTCGGCATCCCCCTCGACCTCGACCCCGACCGGGCCGTGCGCCAATTCGAGGCCTCGAACTTCACGTTCCTCTTCGCCCCCGCCTACAACCCGGCTATCGCCCACGTCCAACCCGTGCGCAAAGCCCTGGGGGTCTCCACCCTCTTCAACACCCTCGGCCCCCTCCTGTCGCCCGCCCGCCCCGAACTGCAGGTCATGGGCGTCGCCAACCCCGACCAGGGCCGGCTCATCGCCGAAGTCCTGCGCGAACTGGGGCGCAGCCGCGCCCTCGTCGTCCACGGCTCGGGCACCGACGAGATCGCCGTCCACGGCCCCACCACCATCTGGGAACTCCGCGACGGCGTCATCGACTCCTACGAGGTCTCCCCCGAGGACCTCGGCGCCCGACGGCACCGGCTCGACGACCTCGCCGGCGGCGACGGGCCCGCCAACGCGGCGCTCATCCGACGCGTCTTCGCCGGCGAAGGCTCCCCCGCGCACGCCGACGCCATCGCCGTCAACGCCGGAGCCATGCTCCACCTCGCCGGCCTGGCCGACGGGCTCGCCGACGGCACCGCCCTCGCCCGCGAACTCATCGCCGACGGCCGCGTCGCCCACTGGCTGAGCACCCACGAGGAGGCCGACTATGCCGCGTGACCAGCGCCGGGCCAGCGCCCCGCCCACCGTCCTCGACGAGATCGTCGCCCGGCGACGCACCCACCTGCCCGCCATCGACCGACGCCTCGCCGGCGTCGACCTCGACGCCCTGCCGCGCTCGCAGCGCTCCCTCGCCGACGCCCTGAGGACCGGGCCCTCCCGCTTCATCATGGAGTGCAAGTCCGCCTCGCCGTCCCTGGGAGTGATCCGCCCCCACTACGAGCCGGGCGTGCTCGCCCGCGCCTACTCGCGCCACGCCTCGGCGATCTCCGTGCTGTGCGAGCCCGAGCGCTTCGGCGGCGACTACGACCACCTCCAGACCGTCGCCCTGTCGACCCACCTGCCCGTCCTGTGCAAGGACTTCATCATCGACCCCGTCCAAGTGCGGGCCGCCCGCTACTTCGGCGCCGACGCGATCCTCCTGATGATGTCCGTCCTCGACGACGACGAGTACGCGCGACTGGCGGGCCTGGCCGACTCCCTCGGCATGGACGTCCTCACCGAGGCCGGCACCGAGGAGGAGGTCGCGCGCGCCGCAGCGCTGGGCGCCGGCATCATCGGCATCAACAACCGCGATCTGCACGATCTGAGCATCGACCTGGGGCGCACGGAGCGCCTCGCCGGACTCGTCCCCGACGACGCCGTCGTCGTCTCCGAGTCCGGGATCCGCACGGCCCGAGTCGTCCGCGCCCTCGCCGCGCACGCCGACGCGTTCCTCGTCGGCTCCCAGCTCTCCGGGCAGGACGACGTCGACCTGGCCGTCCGACGGCTCGTCTTCGGGGACAACAAGGTCTGCGGGCTGACCTCCCGGTCGGCCGCCCAGGCGGCGCGGGCCGCCGGAGCCGTCTACGGCGGACTGGTCTTCGAGGAGTCGTCGCCGCGCCGGGTGTCGCCGGGGGAGGCCGCGCGGATCATCGCCCACGAGCCGGGCCTGCGCTACGTCGCCGTCTCCCGGCGCACCAGCGGCTTCGCCGGGCTCGCCCTGCCCGGCGTCCACGCCGTCCAACTGCACGCGCCCCACCAGGGCGGGCCCGGCGCCGAGCTCGCCCTCGTCGAGGCGGCCCGCGCGGAACTCGCCCGGGCCGGGGCCTCGTGCGAGGTCTGGCGGGCGGTGTCGATGACCCGACCCGACGGGCCGGCGACCGCCCTCGCCCTCCACGGGCGCGTCGACCGCCTCGTCCTCGACGCCGGCGACGGGGGCAGCGCCACCTCCTTCGACTGGTCGACGATCCCCGCCGACGTCGCCCCCTCGTGCCTGCTGGCCGGCGGAGTCTCCCCCGACAACCTGCCGGACGCGCTGCGCGTCGGGACCGCCGGGGTCGACCTGAACTCCGGGGTCGAGCGGGAGCCGGGCGTCAAGGACACCGCGCTCATCGCCCGGGCCTTCGACGTCATCCGCCGCCACCACGACTGACCGGGGCGACCCGAGCGACGGCCGCCCCCACCGGACCCGCCCCGCTCCACTGGCCCCGCCCCGCCCCACCGGACCCCACACCGATCGAGAAGGACCCCATGACGAGCATCCCAGAACCCCGCGAGACCCTCCTGCCGGCCTATTTCGGCCAATTCGGAGGGCAGTACGTCCCCGAATCCCTGATCCCCGCCCTCGACCAGCTGGAACGGGCTTTCGTCGACGCGATCGACGACCCCGCGTTCACCGCCGAACTCGCCGGGTACCTCAAGGACTACCTCGGACGGCCCACGCCCCTGACGCGTGCCTCCGCGCTCGGCGGCCGGGCCCGCATCTTCCTCAAGCGCGAGGACCTCGTCCACGGGGGCGCCCACAAGACCAACCAGGTCATCGGCCAGGCCCTCCTCGCCAAGCGCATGGGGAAGACCCGGATCATCGCCGAGACCGGCGCCGGCCAGCACGGCACGGCCACCGCCTTGGCGTGCGCGCTGCTCGACCTGGAGTGCGTCATCTACATGGGGGCCACCGATGTGGCCCGCCAGCAGCCCAACGTCTACCGGATGGAGCTCATGGGGGCCACCGTCGTCCCCGTCGACACCGGCTCGGGCACCCTCAAGGACGCCGTCAACGAGGCTCTGCGGGACTGGACGGCGACCTTCCACGAATCCCACTACCTCCTGGGCACGGCGGCGGGCCCGCACCCCTTCCCGACGATCGTCCGCGAGTTCCACCGCTGCATCTCCCGGGAGGCCAAGCAGCAGATCGTCGAGCAGACCGGGGGCCTGCCCGACCTGGTCGTCGCCTGCGTGGGCGGGGGGTCGAACGCGATCGGCATGTTCGCGGAGTTCATCGACGAGGAGTCCGTCGAGCTCGTCGGCGTCGAGCCCGCCGGACAGGGCCTGGCCTCGGGCAGGCACGGGGCGACGATCAGCAACGGCACCGTCGGCATCCTCCACGGGGCGCGCAGCTTCCTCATGCGCGACGCCGACGGGCAGGTGGAGGAGTCGTATTCGATCTCCGCGGGATTGGACTACCCGGGGGTCGGCCCGCAGCACGCGTTCCTCGCGAGCACCGGGCGCGCCTCGTACGTGGGCGTCACCGACGCCGAGGCGCTGGAGGCGTTCCAGCTCCTGAGCCGCAGGGAGGGGATCATCCCGGCGTTGGAGTCTTCGCACGCCCTGGCCTACGCCCTTTCGCGCAAGGAGGAGGACATCACGATCCTCGTGTCCTTGTCGGGCCGGGGGGACAAGGACATCGACCATGTGCGCCGGACGCTCGAGGATCATCCCGAGCTCGTCCTGGACCGGGAGGAGGACTGACATGGGCCGCCGTTACGACGCGCTCTTCGCCGATCTGGAGGCCAGGGGGGAGGGGGCGTTCGTCCCCTTCCTCATGCTGGGGGACCCGTCGCCGCAGGTCTCGTTGGAGGTCGTCCGCGCGGTCGTCGGCGCGGGGGCCGACGCCCTCGAGCTCGGCGTGCCCTTCTCCGACCCGGTGGCCGACGGCCCGACGATCCAGGCGTCCCACGCCCGGGCCCTGCGCGGCGGGGCGGATGTGGCGTCGGCGATCGAGCAGGTGCGGGCGATCCGCGCGGAGTTCCCCGATCTGCCGATCGGGATGCTGATCTACGGCAATGTGGCCTTCGCCCGCGGGGTGGATCGCTTCTACGCCGATTTCGGCCCGGAGGGGGCGGGCGCGGATTCGGTCCTCCTGCCGGACGTCCCGGTGCGCGAGAGCGCTCCTTTCGTCGCGGCGGCCGAGGCGGCGGGGGTGGATCCGGTGTTCATCGCGCCGGCGAGGGCCGACGAGCGGACCCTGGAGAGGGTCGCGGCGTGTTCGCGGGGGTACGTCTACGCGGTGTCGCGGGACGGGGTGACGGGGGCGGAGAGGAGCTCCCAGACGCTCGGCCTGTCCGAGGCGGTGGCGAGTATCCGGCGCTTCGGCGGGCCGCCGGTGCTCCTGGGGTTCGGCATCTCGACGCCCGGGCACGTGGCCGATGCGCTCGCGGCCGGGGCGGCGGGGGCGATCACGGGTTCGGCGATCACGGCGATCGTCGATCGGCACGTCTCGTCTGGGGGCGATGGGGGACGGGCGCGCGTCGAGGACGTGGGGGCGTTGACCCGCGAGGTGTCGGCCTACGTCGCGTCGATGAAGGCCGCGACTCGTCGGTGAAGCCTCCCGCGGCCTCGCCTTTCCCCCGAAAACGAACATTTCCCACCAAAAACAGGCCTCGGATTTCGTTTTCCGGGGAAATACCGGGGGTTCATGGGCCGACCGCCACTCCGCCGCGCCGCCCGCGCCGACCCCATCCCCGATCGGCCGCAGCCGGCGGGCCCCTCGGGGATCGCGCGGGCGGCGTGGCGTATCTTCTGACACCATGACGACCCGACCCTCCCCACGCCCCGCCCGCGCCGACCTCGTCGCCCCGACCGCCGCCGACGAACCCCGCGAGCGCCCCCACGACCCCGCCCCCGCCTCGCCCCCCGACCTCGTGTCGGCCCCACAACCCGCCACCGCCGCCGACGCCCTCCCTCCCGTCGCCCCCACCCGGTTCGGCCACCGGATCCGCGACATCCACGGCGACCGACTCGACGACGGATGGGACTGGCTGCGCGACGAGACCGACCCCCGAGTCATCGCCCACCTCGACGCCGAGAACGCCTGGGCCGACCGCGTCTGCGCCCCCACCCGCGCCCTCGCCTCCCGGATCGTCGACGAAACCCGGGCGCGCACCGCCCTCGACGACGCCTCCGTCCCCGTGCGCGACGGCGACTACTGGTACTTCCGCCGCTGGGCCGAAAGCTCCTCCTACCCGACCCACCACCGCGTCCCCGCCGACCCGGCCGCCGACCCGGCCGCCGACCCGGCCGCCGACCCCGCCGGCCTCCCCCCGATCCCGGTCCCCGACCACGCCCTGCCCGGCGAACAGCTCCTCGTCGACGAGAACGCCGAAGCCGCCGGAGAGGACTTCTTCCGCCTCGCCGACCTCGTGCCCAGCCCCGACGGGCGCCTCATCGCCTGGGCGCGCGACACCACCGGCGACGAGCGCCACACGTGGGTCGTCCAAGACGCCGACACCGGGAAGCCCCTCGACGAGAGTGTCATCGGAGCCGGCTACGGACTGGCCTGGTCCGCCGACTCCCGCGGCTTCATCTACATCGGCGTCGACGACGCGTGGCGGGCCTGCGAGGTCTGGTGGCACGAGGTCGGCGCCGATCCCGCCGACGATCTGCTCCTCCTCGTCGAGGACGACGAGCGCTTCGAGATCGGCCTCGCCCCCGCCTCCGACCCCGGGGCCGTCATCATCCACTCGGCCTCCTCGACATGCGGACAAGCGTGGCTGTGGGCGCCCGACACCCCGACCGCCCGGCCCCTCCCCATCACCGGCGCCACCCCCGGGGTCATGGTGAGCGTCGACTCGGCCGGCGACCACCTCCTCGTCGTCCACACCGCCGGCACCCGCGAGGGGGCGCTCGCCGCCGCCGCCCTGCCCGCCGACCTCGACGCCCGCCTGACCCTCGTCGGCCCCGAATCGACGAGGCGCGCCCTGGGCGACCGCGCCGCCGGCGACCCCCTGCCCGGTCACGTCCCGCCCGCCCCCTTCGCGCCGCCCGCCTCGTGGGTCGGCCTGCGCGACCCCGGCCCCGGCGAGCGCGTCCTCGACGTCGAGGCGTCGGCGGGGCTGTGCGCGCTGACGATGCGCTCGGGATCGCTGACCCAGGTCGAGTACCGGCTGCGCGCCCGGCCGGCCGGCCCGCGCTCCCGGCCCGTGCCCGTCGACGACCTGGAGGGGCTGTGGGGTCCGGGTCGATTCGTCGACTCCGACCTGCCGGTCCGCACGATCCAGACCGTCCCGGGGCCGCGATTCTGCGATCCGGTGCTGCGCGTCGAGACCCAGTCCCAGACCCGTCCGCCGCGCGTCGAGCAGATCGACCCGGCGACCGGCCGGCGGTGCCTCCTCAAGGCCCAAGAGGCCCCGGGGTGGAACCCGTCCGGCGTCGTCGAGGAGCGCGTGTGGGTGACGGCCCGCGACGGGCGCACGCGGATCCCCGTGACCCTCGTGCGCCGGGCGGACCTCGTCGCCGACGGGACGAATCCGGGCTGGCAGATCGGCTACGGCTCCTACGAGATCAGCTACGACCCCGAGTTCGAGGCGCTGCGCCTGCCGATCATCGAGCGGGGGGTCGTCTACGCGATCGCCCACGTCCGCGGCGGCGGGGAGATGGGACGGGCGTGGTACGAGGACGGGAAGATGCTCGTCAAGGAGCACACGTTCACGGATTTCGTCGACGTCGCCGACTGGCTGGTGTCGTCGGGGTGGGTGGCGCCCGGGCGGCTGGTCGCCGAGGGGCGCAGTGCCGGCGGGCTGCTCATGGGGGCGGTGACGAACGCGGCCCCTGATCGTTTCGCCGCGGTCCTGGCGGGGGTGCCTTTCGTCGACGCCCTGACGACGATCCTCGACCCGTCGTTGCCGTTGACCGTCGGCGAGTGGGAGGAGTGGGGCAATCCGATCGAGGACCCGGAGGTGTTCGCCGCGATGAGGGCGTACTCGCCGTATGAGAACGTGCCGGACGGGGTCCGGCTGCCGGCGGTCATGGCGACGACGTCGGTCAATGACACGCGCGTCGAGTTCGTCGAGCCGACGAAGTGGGTGCAGCGCCTGCGCGAGGCGGCCGGGCAGGTCCGACCGTCCGGGGCGCTGCGCCGGTCGGCGGGCGGGCCCGGGGGCGCGGATGCCGTGGGCGGCGCGGGCGTCGGCGCCTGGGCCGGGGCGGGGGAGCGTCGGGAGGCGGGGGCTGCGGCGGTGGCCGATCCTCTTATCCGCCCGATCGTCCTGCGCACGGAGATGGTCGCCGGGCACGGCGGTCCATCGGGGCGCGAGGGCCGGTGGGCGGCGCGCGCCGAGGAGTTCGCCTTCGCCCTGGCCCAGGTCGGCGTGGTCGACTGACATCGGGTGGGGCCGGTGGGCCCGTCGGGGAGCGATTACCCCTCAACGCCGCCGACACGGGAGCCGCCGGGGCGGGGCGGGTGGGCCCGTTGGGGAGCGATTACCCCCGAAAACGAAAATATGGACCTGTTTTTGGTGGGAAATGTTCGTTTTCGGGGGAAAAGAGGGGGTGGAGGGGGAGAGGGGGCGACGAGGACGCCGCCGCGTGGACGAGGTGGCACGGCGTCGGGTCCCTGGCATACGATGACGCCATGCTGAGCATGACGACCAACTGGTGGTGGCGCGCGTAGTCGCGAGCCGCCTCGTCGTCCCCATCGGCTCGTATCAGCTTCTGGCGAAGCGGCGGGCCGATTTCTCATATCCGGACCGGTCGGCCTTCCCAGGACAGTCCACTCCCCACCGAAAGGCTCCTCCCATGACCGACACCCAGATCCCCGAGGTCGTCACCCGTGACACCCTCATCCCCGCCTTCTTCGGCGAGTACGGCGGCCAATACGTCCCCGACGAGCTCCTTCCTGTCCTCGACGAACTCGAACGCGCCTACGTCGACGCGATCAACGACCCCTCCTTCCTCGACGAACTCGACCTCCTCCAGCAGCGCTACCTCGGTCGCCCCACCCCGATCACCGAATGCGCGAACCTCCCGCTGGACGGGCACGGCCGGGGCAAGGCCCGCATCTTCCTCAAGCGCGAGGACCTCGCCCACGGCGGCGCCCACAAGGGCAACCAAGTCCTCGCCCAGGCCCTCATCGCCAGCCGCCTCGGCAAGACCCGCCTCGTCGCCGAGACCGGCGCCGGCCAGCACGGCACCGCCACCGCGATGATCGCCGCCCTGTTCGGCATGGAGTGCACGATCTACATGGGGGCCACCGACGTCGCCCGCCAACAGCCCAACGTCCGGCGCATGCGCCTCATGGGGGCCACCGTCGTGCCCGTGACGAACGACGACGGCGGCTCGATGTCGAACGCCATCGACGTCGCCATCGGGGACTGGGCGCAGAACCTGTCGACGACCCACTACGTCCTCGGCTCGGCCTGCGGCCCCCACCCGTTCCCCACCCTCGTGCGCGAATTCCAGTCGGTGATCTCGCGCGAGTCCCGCAAGCAGATGATCGACCGGACCGGGCGGCTGCCCGACGCGGTCGTCGCCGCCGTCGGCGGAGGGTCGAACGCGATCGGCGCCTTCGCCGAATACCTCGAGGACCTGCCCGGCAACGACGGCGTCGACCTCATCGGCGTCGAACCGGCCGGCGAGGGCCTCGACACCCACCGTCACGGCGCGCCCCTCAACCGGGGCGTCGTCGGGATCCTCCACGGGTCGAGGTCGTACGTCCTGCGCTCCTCCGACGGCAACGTCGGGGAGTCCTTCTCCGTGTCGGCGGGCCTGGACTACCCGGGAGTCGGGCCCGAGCACGCGCACCTCATGGACACCGGCCGCGTCTCCTACACGGGCGTCGACGACAACGAGGCCCTCCAGGCGTTCCGCCTCCTGTCCCGCTACGAGGGGATCATCCCCGCGCTGGAGTCGTCCCACGCGCTGGCCCAGGCCCTGAAGATGGCCGAGGAGCTGGAGGAGACGGCGTCCGACGGCGACGAGCCCGTGACGATCCTCGTCAACCTGTCGGGCCGGGGCGACAAGGACATGGAGTACGTCCAGAACGTCCTGGGGGACCTGATGTTCGAGGATCCGGCCCAGGTGCCGACCAAGGGCCTGAAGATCTCCGAGATCCTGCGGATGATGACGGCCGAGTCGAACGCCCGCGAGGGCGCGAACCTGGTGGCCCACCACTGACCGCCGCAACGCGCGCGAGCCCCTCGATCCGCGATGCCCCGGGGCGCCGTCCTCGGGGTCGCGCGGTCGGGCGCCGGCCCGCTGGGCGCGGGGGGGCCGTGCGCGTTTCGCGCGCGGGCGGCTCGCTACCATGGCGGCCATGACGATCACAGCGGCTGTTGACGGCTCCTCCCTGGGCAACCCCGGCCCCGCCGGGTGGGCGTGGGTCGTCGACGACTCCTGCTGGGACGCGGGCGGCTGGCCCGAGGGGACGAACAACCTCGGCGAGCTCACCGCCGTCCTCGAACTCCTGCGGGCGACCGAGGCCGCGGGCCTGGCTCACGAGCCGCTCCATGTCCTCGCCGATTCGCAGTACGCGATCAACGTCGTGTCGAAATGGCGGCTGGGCTGGAAGAAGCGCGGCTGGACGAAGGCGGATAAGAAGCCGATCAAGAACCTCGGGCTCATCCAGGAGATCGACCGGGCCATCGAGGGGCGGCGCGTGACCTTCGAATGGGTCAAGGGCCACGCCGGCCATCCGATGAACGAGGCCGCCGACGACCGCGCCAGGGGATGCGCCGAGGCGTACCGGGACGGCCGGGTCCCCTCGGGGGGCCCCGGGTTCGGCCGGGTCGGCGGGGGAGGCGGGGCCGGGGAGGGCACCGCCTCCGCCGAGGCGCGGGCGGGGGAGGGGAGCCGCGCGCTCGCGGATTCACCCGACTCATCGGCGATGGAAGGTCCGATGAACGAGGCCGCCGAGCGCGTCCATGCGTCCCTTTCCGTCCGGGCGGACGCGGAGCGGGAGGGCGCGCAGGGCGCGCAGGAGGGCCCGGACCTGGTCGCGAGCGAGAAGGAGATGATCCTCGCCTGGGCCGGCGGCGACGCCGAGGCCCTGGCGCGCATCGAGGCGCCCGGCGCGGTGAGGATCTGGCCCGATGGGCGCTCGACCCCGGGCATGGCGGGGCCCGCCCCCACGGGGCTGAAGGTCGGACGCATCGAGGCGGTCCGAGCCGGGGCGGACGCGTGGCTCGTCCGCTACAGGATCCGGTGGCAGGCGGGGGAGAGCCTGGAGACGTCGATCTGGGTCGCCGCCGATGCCGAGGACGACAGAGCCGATGGCCTCTCGCAGTCCCCGGGCGTCCGCATCCTCCACCACCAGTCGACCCTCCTGCCCGGGGCCTGATCCGCGTCCGGTCGGTCCGCGCCGTTCGGCGAGCGGCGCCTGCCCGAACAGTGAACTAGTCCCCAGAAGTTGGAATGAGAAATCAGAGTTAGCGGCAGGAATGTGTGTATGGGTTCGGCGCGTCGTGGTGGGTGTTAGTGTCCGGCCCAGCCTTTTCGGATGTGGTTGCCGTCTTCGGGACTGAAGTGTGTGCCGGGTTGTGGGTCGGTGGGTTCGGTGGGTGCGGGTCGGGTTCGCGATTGCCTCCAGTGGTTCTCCTTTGCGAGGTCGTTGATCTGGTGGGGTGTTCTGCGAGGGAGTCTGAGGAGCCGTTCGACGGCTTGGCGGGCGTGGTGTTCGGGCATTCCGCGGTGGGTTCTCAGCAGGTTTTGATGTCCTTGTTCGGACGCGCGCTCGCGGGCCGGTCCTCCCCATCCTTCCCGCTGCCCGTCCGCGTTCCAAGGCTCTCCCCGGGCGGCGACGTCCCGTCCGGGCAGGAGGCGGCGGCGCCGCTCGGGGATCAGTCGAATCGGAACGCGTCGAGGAGCTCCTGGGCCCTCGGCGACCGCGGGCGATCGAAGAAGCGCTCGGGCGGGGCGACCTCGGCGACGCGGCCCCTGTCCCGTCCCGTCGCCGATGTCCGCTCAACGAACCGGCTCAGCCCCTCCCTCGCCGATAAGCCGACAATTGACCCCATGACAGGACTGCCGCGGACCGCGCACCGACCGGTCCCCGCGCGGTCCGTCCGCGAGGAGATCGCCGCGGGCGTGACGACGACGCTGCCGGCGGCGGCCGGCTACGTCCCCTTGGGAATCGCGTACGGGGTGCTCGTCATGCAGGTGGGGATGCCGTGGTGGATGGCGCCGGCCCTGTCGTTCGCCGCCTATTCCGGTTCGGCCGAGCTGCTGGTCATCGTCTTGGCCGCTCAGTCCTCTCCGCTGTCGGTCATCGCCGTGACGATGCTGCTCGTCAACTTCCGGCACGTGTTCTACGCGTTCTCCTTCCCCCTCCATGTCGTCGAGGGCAGGTTGTCCCGCCTGTACTCGATGTACGCGCTGGTCGACGAGGCTTTCGCCCTGACCGCGGCGAGGCCGGAGGGGTGGACGAAGCCGCGCCTGCTCGCCATGCAGGTGACGTTCCAGGTGACGTGGGTGGTGTCGGGGATGGTCGGCGTCGCGGCGGGGGCGATGATCCCGGAAACGATCGAGGGCCTGGACTTCGCCTTGTGCGCGATGTTCATCACGCTCGCCCTGGATGCGGCTCGAGGCGTGGAGTCGGTGCCGTCGGTCCTGATGGGCGGGGCGTCGTATCTCGTCGCCCTGGCGATCATGCCCGGTCATTCGCTGCTCGTCGCTCTCCTGATCTTCGTCGGGATGCTCGTGGTCCGTCACCTCGTGGCGGGGCGCGGCGGCGGGGGACGGGCGCCCGGGGAGGGCGAGCGGCCTCGTGGGTGCGGGCCGGTGGCTCGGGCCGGGACGGGGGCGGGGGGATGACGCATTCGCTGTGGTACCTCGTGGCGGTTCTCGCCATCGTGTTCGTCATCGATTTCGCCTTGCGCGCGATCCCCTTCGTCGTTCTCGAGCCGTTGCGGGAGTCGCGTTTCGTGCGGGACATGGCGGTGTGGATGCTGGCGGGGATCATGGTGGTCCTCGTGGCGGCGACGATGCGCGATGCGATCGGCCAGTCGTCGCCGGATTGGTGGGTCGCCCTCGTGGCGAGCGCCGTCACGGCGGCGACTCATCTGGCGTGCGGGAGGCGTCTGATCGTGTCGGTGGCGGCCGGGACGGTCTCCTACGTGGGCCTCCTCGCCCTCGTGTGATCGGCGGGGCGTCCGTTCGGCCGTGTCGATGCGGGCGTTTCCTACCGGAACGAAATCCGGGGCCTGTTTTCGGTGGGAAATGTTCGTTTTCGGGGGAAACGAGGGGGGAGGGACGAGGGTCTGCGGTGGGGTCCCGGGGCCCGCGGCGATACCCTGGGGCCATGCGCACGACGACGTACACCCAGCACTCCTGCACGGTCCACGAGCACCGCCTCGACGTCCCCCTCGACCACGCCCGCCCCCTCGGGCCCGACAACCCGACGATCGGCCTCTTCGCCCGCGAGATCGTGCGCCCCGGCGGAGAGCAGCTGCCCCACCTCCTCTTCCTCCAAGGAGGCCCCGGCGGCAAATCCCCCCGCCAGGGGGACTTCCGCGACGGATGGATCGGCCGCGCCCTGGAGGACTACCGGGTCGTCCTCATGGACCAGCGCGGGACCGGCCAATCCACCCGCATGGACGCCCAGGCCCTCGCCGACCTGCCCGACGATCGGGCGCGCGCCGACCGCCTGATGCTCTTCCGCCAGGACCAGATCGTCCGCGACGCAGAGGCCCTGCGCCACCACATCACCGGAGGCGCCACATGGACGACCCTGGGCCAGAGCTTCGGCGGATTCATCACCCTGTCCTACCTGTCCCTGGCCCCCGAGGGCCTCGAAGCGTCCCTCATCACCGGAGGCCTGCCCGGCCTCGTCCACGTCGACGACATCTACCGGCAGACCTTCGCCGCGACCGCCGCCCGCAACCGCGCCTACCTCGCCCGCCACCCCGGCGACGAGCAGACCATCCGCGAAATCGCCGCCCACCTCCACGGCACCGAGGAGCTCCTGCCCACCGGTGAGCGCCTGTCCCCCGAAAGATTCCGGATGATCGGCATGGGCCTGGGGATGCAGACCCGCACCGACCTCCTCCACTTCCTCCTCGAAGGGCCGTGGACCCACGTGCGCGGCGAACGACGCCTGTCCTCGGAATTCCTCGACGAGGTCGCCGCCGAGGTCGCCATGGCCCCGATGTACGGCGTCCTCCAAGAGGCGATCTACGCCGGCGCGACCCCGGATCTCGCGGGCACGGCGACCGCCTGGAGCGCCGACCGCCTCGCCGAGGAGACCCCCGGATTCGCCAAGGGGGCCGACCCCCTCGACACGTCCGAGCCGTACCACCTGACCGGGGAGCACATGATGCGCCGCGTCTTCGACGAGGACCCGGGCCTGGCGCCCCTCGCAGGAGTCGCCGACGCGCTCGCCGAGCGGAGCGACTGGCCGGCCGTCTACCTGCCCGAGGCCCTCGCCGCCGTCGAGACCCCCGTCGTCGCCGCCGTCTACTACGACGACATGTTCGTCCCCCGCGACCTGTCCCTCGACACCGCGGCAGCGGTACGAGGGGCCCGCGTCTGGGTGACGAACGAATACCAGCACGACGGGCTCAGGGCCTCGTCCGGGAAGGTCCTCGGACGCCTGCTCGACATGCTCCACGACTGACCGTCCGGGACCGCCTGCTCGAGGCCGGCCGTGGAGGCCGGCGGGCGCCCGCTCGGTGAGCCCGGGAGGTTCTCGCCCTCGCCGCCGAGCGCAGAGGTCCCGCCCCGCTTTCCCCCGAGTGCTCGGCGCGGCCTTCGACGAGGGGACCGAGGAGACGGGGATGGCCGCCGTCCTGCGCGCGGCGAGCACGGGCGCGCCGGCGCCGATAGGGTGGGTCCACGAACACCCCTGCTGAGGAGGCCGCGATGACCGACCAGAAGACCCCCCTCGACGCCGCTGGAGCCGCCGCGAACCTGGCGCAATCGGTCTCCGACGCGATGCCCGCGATTCCCGAGGCCGCCCAGGACGCGGTCCTCAACGCCCAGATCCTCGGCGAGGACGCGGCCGGGACCATCGCCGACCTGCGCGACCGCACAGTCCGCGGCGCCACCCGCCTGCGGGAGCGGGCCGCGGACGCATGGGCCTGCGCGAATCGGGCCGACGCGCGCGCCTGCGCTCGCGGCCTCATCGAGGAGCGCCCCCGCGCCGTCGCCTCGGCGGCCCTGTCCACGGGGGCCTCGCTCGCGTGGTACGCGCTGCCCGACCTCGTGCGCTCGCGGGGTCTGCGGGCCGTGCTCAAGACCGGCCTGATCGGGGCGCTGCTGTGGTCCTTCGCCGGCGCGTTCGAGGAGACGGAGGGCTTCTCCCAGATCGAGCCGATCGTCGACCCCGAGCACCCCTGCTCGAAAGCCGACGACACCGGTTTCGCCCCCGACGACGAGGCCGGCGCCTCGGACGGGCCCGACCCCCTGGAGGGTGTGACCGAGGCGGACCCGAAGGAGCTGGCGGTCCTCGGGGCCGTCGTCGTCGGTGCCGTCTGCTCGGCCGTCGCCGTCGAGAAGTGGATCTTCCGGCGCGGGGAGCGCCGACGCGCGGCCGGAATCCCCGGCGCGCACCTGCGTCAGGCCCTGCCCCTCGCCCTCCTCACCGGCGTCGTCGAGGCCGTGACGCTGTGCGTCGACGACCCGCGCCGCCTGACGTCCGATCGGACCGGCGCCGGTTCGTGCGCCCGGGGAGCCCTCCCGGGCGACGACCCGTCGGGATTGTGAGGAGGACCCGGCGCCCGAGGGGGGCGCGGCGCCCCTGACGGGCCGCCCCGATCCGATTAGGCTGAGCGGGTACCCCGCCGCGGCGGCACCCGATTCAGGAGGACGCGTTGAGCACCGAGCCGGTCTTCGAGGCCATCAACTGGAACCGCATCGAGGACGAGAAGGACCTGGAGGTCTGGGACCGCCTGACCGGTAATTTTTGGCTGCCCGAGAAGATCCCGCTGTCGAACGACATCCCCTCGTGGAAGACGCTGCGCCCCGATGAGCAGCTGATGACGAACCGCGTGTTCACCGGGCTGACGCTCCTCGACACGCTCCAGGGGACGATCGGCGCCGTGTCGCTGATCCCCGACGCCCGGACCCCCCACGAGGAGGCCGTGTACACGAACATCGCGTTCATGGAGTCCGTCCACGCCAAGTCGTACTCGTCGATCTTCTCGACACTGCTGTCCACCGAGGAGATCAACGAGGCCTTCCGCTGGTCGGAGGAGAACGCGGCCCTCCAGCGCAAGGCGGAGATCGTCAAGTCCTACTACCAGGGCGACGACCCGGAGAAGCGCAAGGTCGCCTCGACGATGCTCGAGTCCTTCCTGTTCTACTCGGGGTTCTACGCGCCGATGTACTGGTCGGCCCACGCGAAGCTGACGAACACCGCGGACCTCATTCGCCTGATCATCCGCGACGAGGCCGTCCACGGCTACTACATCGGCTACAAGTACCAGCTGGCGGTCAACGAGTCGTCGCCCTCCAGGCGCGATGAGCTCAAGGACTACACGTACTCGCTCCTGTACGAGCTCTACGAGAACGAGGAGCAGTACACGGAGGACCTCTACGACCCGCTCGGCCTGACCGAGGACGTCAAGAAGTTCCTGCGGTACAACGCGAACAAGGCGCTGATGAACCTCGGGTACGAGGCCCTGTTCCCCTCCGACGAGACCAACGTCAACCCGGCGATCCTGGCGGCCCTGAGCCCCAACGCCGACGAGAACCACGACTTCTTCTCCGGATCGGGGTCGTCGTACGTCATCGGCGAGATCGTCGACACCGAGGACGACGACTGGGACTTCTGACCCCGTCGAGGACGCCGAGGAGGGGGGCGGGGCCGCCGAGCAGAGGCGCTCCCGCACCCTGCGTCGGACGGGGGGACGGGCGCCCGGCGCGATCAATGACCGGCCGCCCCGGCCGAACCGCGCACATCCGGTCAATACGGGTCCGAGGGGGCCTCCGTATCCCTCACCCTGGCGTTGACGGTTAAACTGGCCCGGGTCGGATGCGTCCCGCATCCGACGAACAGCCCCTTCTGCGCGGGGCCGAGCAGTCCGGCCGCCCCGAGGCCCGCCGGACCGAGGAGTGACCATGAGCATCTTCGACCGCTTCGAGAACGCCGTCGAGCGGGGCGTCAACGGCGCCTTCTCCCGCGTGTTCCGGTCGAGGATCAAGCCCGTCGACGTCACCTCCGCGATCCGCCGCTCGATGGAGGACTCCGTCCAGGAGGTCTCCGCCGACCGGATCATCGCCGCCAACAGCTTCACCGTCCACGCCGCCAAAGCCGACCTCGACGCCCTCGAAGCCGACCTGGCGGTCCTCGCCGATGAATTCACGCAGCAGGCCACCGAGCACGCCGTCGCCAACGGCTACTCCCTCCTAGGCCCCGTCGAGGTCGAATTCGTCGAGGACTCCGACGAGATGACCGGCACCCTGCGGGTCGACGCGGCGAACAAGCGCGGGGCCGCCGCCCCGGCCACCGCCTCCGCGGCCTCCCCCGAGCACCCGATCCTCGACGTCGACGGCGACCGCTGGCTCCTCACCGAGCCGGTCACCGTCATCGGCCGCGGCTCCGAATCCGACATCGTCGTCAACGACACCGGGGTCTCGCGCCGCCACCTCGAGATCCGCATCACCCCCACCGGCGTCATCGCCACCGACCTCGGCTCTACCAACGGCACCTTCGTCGAGGGCCACCGCATCGACGCCGCCACGCTCCTCGACGGCAACCAGATCGTCATCGGCCGCACCAGGATCCTCTTCTGGACCCACCCGGAGGAGGTCGACGCCCCATGACCAGCGATCTCGCCTTCACCCTCTTCCGGTTCGGATTCCTCATCCTCCTGTGGCTCCTCGTCCTCGCCGCCGTCGCCACCTTGCGACGGGACGTCTTCGGCACCGTCGTCACCCCCCGCGGCAAGGGCCGCAAGGAGGCCGACGAGCGCCGGCGCGCCAACCGGCGCGCCCGGAGGGCGGCCCGGGTCAAGGGCGCGGCCGCCGCCGCCCCGAACACCCTCCTCATCACCGGCGGCCCCCTCGTCGGCACCGCCCTGCCGCTCGGCGCCTCCCCCATCGTCATCGGGCGCTCACCCGCGTGCACCCTCGTCCTCGAAGACGAGTACGCCTCCAGCCGGCACGCCGCCCTGTCCCCCGGCTCCGACGGCTGGTGGATCGAGGACCTGTCCTCGCGCAACGGCACCTTCGTCGACGACGAGCGCCTCACCGAGCCGCGCCCCCTCAAGGCCGGCGACATCATCCGCATCGGACAGACCACGCTCGAGCTGGTGAAGTGACATGGTCGGCGAGCCCATCGAGTTCCACTGCGCCGCGCGGTCCGACGTCGGCCTCGTCCGCTCGAACAACCAGGACTCGGGGTACGCCGGCGCCAACCTCCTCATCCTCGCCGACGGCATGGGGGGCCCCGCCGGGGGCGACATCGCCTCCTCCGTCGCCCTCGCCCACCTCGTCCCCCTCGACACCGACGCCCACCCCGCCGACTCGATGCTCCCCCTCCTGCGCGAGGCCCTGATGGACGCCCACGACGAGCTCTCCGAACGGTCCTCGAGGGACCGCGACCTCGAAGGGCTCGGGACCACGTGCATCGCCGTCATGCGTACCGGCAACAAGCTCGCCATGGTCCACATCGGCGACTCGCGCGCCTACCTCCTGCGCGGGCGGACCCTCACCCAGGTGACGACCGACCACTCCTTCGTCCAATACCTCGTCGACACCGGGCAGATCAGCCCCGACGAGGCCGAGCACCACCCGAATCGCAACGTCGTCCTCAGGATCCTCGGGGACTCCCACGCCGATGTCAGCCCCGACGAGACGGTCCGCGAGGCCGTCGTCGGGGACCGCTGGCTCCTGTGCTCCGACGGCCTGTCCGGCGTCGTCTCCCCCGAGACCATCGGCTCCGTCCTCTCCTCCCACGAGGATCCCGGGGAATGCGCCGAGGAGCTGATCCGCCTCGCCCTGCTCGCCGGCGGGCCCGACAACATCACGTGCGTCGTCTGCGACATCGTCCCCACCGGATCGTTCCCGCCCGCGCCCCCCCAGATCGTCGGCGCCGCGGCCATCGACCGCAACGCCCAGACCCGCGGGGGGACCGGGGCCGCGGCCAAGGCCGCCTCCCTGAACTCCAAGCCCAGGCCGCCCCTCGACGAGGACGAGGCCGACGAGGCCGCCCGCGTCGGCTGGCGCGCCCCGCTCCTCCTCCTGGTCGCCGCCATCGTCGTCGCCGCGGGGGGGTGGCTCGCCTGGGCGTGGAGCCAGACCCAGTACTACGCCCTCGGCGAGGACGGCTACGTCGTCATCCACCAGGGCATCCCCCAGAGCATCGGCTCGTGGGACCTGTCCCATCCCGTCGAGGTCACCGGCATCGCCCTGACCGACCTGACGCCCGTCGACCGTCAGCGCCTGACGGAGCCGGTGATCCGCTCGTCGCGCGAGGAGGTCGACGAGTACGTCGCCGGCCTCATCCGCTCCGCCGCCCAGTCAGCCGCCGCCCACGCCCAATCCGGGCCGCAGTCCGACGCGCCCCAGTCCGGCCCCCAGTCGGGAGTGCAGTCCGCGGGCGCCCTACCGCAGTCGGGGACGCCCTGATGGCCACCGTCTCCATCGCGCCGGCCCGTCCCCGTCGGCTCCTCGAAATCGTCCTCATGCTCCTCGCGCTCGCGATCGGCGTCGGGGGCTACGCGCTGACCTCGATCAACCGCACCGGGGAGCTGCCCGGCAACCTCATGCAGCACCTCGCGATCCTCCTGGGGCTCGCGCTCGTCGCCGAGATCGGGGTGCACGTCCTCGCCCCCTACGCCGATCCCGTCATCATGCCGATCGCCGTCGCCCTGACGGGTCTGGGACTGGCGATGATCTACCGGCTCGACCAGTCCTACGCCCTCCTCGACCAGCCGACGGTGGGGCTGCGCCAACTGATGTTCGTCGGCCTGGCCATCGCCCTGGCCGCGGGGGGCCTCATCGCCCTGCGGGACCACAAGACCCTGCGGCGCTACACCTACACCTTCGGCGCCCTGTCGCTCGTCCTCCTGCTCCTGCCGATGGTCCCCGGGCTCGGCTACGAGACGATGGGTGCGCGCGTGTGGATCCGCGTCGGCTCGATGACGTTCCAGCCCGGCGAGCTCGTCAAGATCACCCTCGCGGTGTTCTTCGCCGGCTACCTCGTGACGAACCGCGACAACCTGACGATCGGCGGGAAGAAGATCCTCGGGATGCGCCTGCCGCGCGCCCGCGACCTCGGGCCGATCCTCGTCGTGTGGATCATCGGGATCCTCATCCTCGTCGCCCAACGGGACCTGGGGACCTCCCTCCTCTTCTTCTCCCTGTTCGTTGCCATGCTGTACGTCGCGACGAACCGCGTGTCGTGGCTGGTCATCGGCTTCGTCATGTTCGTCCCCGCCGTCCTCGGCGCGATCCGCCTCTTCCCCCACGTAGCCCGCCGCTTCACCGTGTGGATCCGCGCCCTCGACGACGACGTGTACTCCTCCGTCGGGGGCTCCTACCAGGTCGTCCAATCCCTCTTCGGGCAGGCCTCCGGAGGCCTCATGGGCACCGGGTGGGGACGCGGGTACCCCCAGCTCGTCCCCCTGGCGAACTCCGACTTCGTCTTGTCGTCCCTCGCTGAGGAGCTCGGGCTGACCGGGATGGCGGCGATCCTCGTCCTCTACCTCGTCCTCATCGAACGGGGCCTGCGGGCCGCCATCTCCGTGCGCGACGGGTTCGGCAAGCTCCTGGCGACGGGCCTGAGCTTCTCCCTGGCCATCCAGCTCTTCGTCGTCCTCGGCGGCATCACGCGGCTCATCCCGCTGACGGGCCTGACCGCCCCGTTCCTCGCCGCCGGCGGCTCCTCGATGGTGTCCTCGTGGCTGACGGTCGCCCTCCTCATCCGCGTCTCCGACGCCGCCCGCCGCCCCGCCGCGGCCCCCGCCCCGTGGACCTCGGGGATCCACCCGCGCGTGCCGTCCGGAGGGGGCGCATGAACCGGCAGATCCGACGACTCTTCATCGTCATCCTGACGATGTTCGCCCTCCTGGGCCTGGGGCTGACGAACACCCAGTTCCTCCAGGCGCCCTCGCTCAACGCCGATGCGCGCAACGAGCGGACGATCCTGCACGCCGCGGAGATCGACCGCGGCCCGATCATCGTCAATGGGACGGCCGTCGCCTCGTCGACGAAGATCGACGGCTCCCAGCGCTACCAGCGCTCCTACGTCGAGGGCCCCCTCTACGCGCCCGTCACCGGCTACTTCTCCGCCTCCGGATTCTCCGCGACCGGTCTCGAAGCGGCCGCGGAGGCCACGTTGGACGGCGAGTCCGAGGCGCTCCTCGCCCAGCGCCTGCGCAACCTCTTCACCGGGGCGAACCGTCAGGGCGGCGGCGTCGTCCTCACCCTCGACGAGCAGATCCAGCGGGCCGCGGCCCAGGCCCTCGGCGACCGCAAGGGCGCCGTCGTCGCCCTCGACGCGACGACGGGGGCGGTGCTGGCCCTCTACTCGTCGCCCTCCTACGACCCGAACTCGCTGGCGGTCTTCGACTCCGAGGCCGTCAACACCGCCTACGACGCGCTGATCGAGGACCCGGACTCGCCGCTGACGAACCGGGCCATCGGGGGCGACCGCTACGCGCCCGGGTCGACGTTCAAGATCCTCACGTCGATCGCCCTGCTCGAGAACGGCGTCGCCTCCCCGGACACGCTCATGGAGTCCCCGGTGTCCACCGTCCTGCCGGGCACCGAGACGACGGTGGCGAACATCGAGGAGTCGACGTGCGGCGACGGGAATCCGACGCTCACCGAGGCCTTCGCCCGCTCGTGCAACACGACGTTCGTCCTCGCCTCCGAGCGGCTGACCCACGACCAGGTGGCCGACGTCGCCGAGCGCTTCGGCTTCGGGAGCGATCAGAGGATCCCCCTGGAGGTCACCGAGTCCGTGTTCCCCGACCGGACGGACCCCGCCCAGCTCGCGCTGTCGTCGATCGGGCAGTACACCGTCCAGGCGACGCCGATGCAGATGGCGCAGGTCGCCCAGGCCATCGCCAACGGGGGGACGATGATGCGCCCCTACCTCGTCGACGAGGTCGTCGACGCCGACCTCGTCGTCCGCTCGACGACATCGCCCGAGAAGGCCGGGACCCCCGTGTCCCCCCAGATCGCGGCGCAGCTGACGCAGATGATGGAGGCCGTCGTCTCCGAGCCCTACGGATCGGGCACGTCGATGGCCATGCCCGACGTCAGGGTCGCCGCCAAGACGGGCACCGCCGAGACCGGCGAGGACGGGCGGGCGAACGCGTGGGCCGTCGGGTTCGCGCCCGCGGACGCCCCGAGGATCGCCTTCGCCGTCGTCGTCGAAGGCGACGAGACCGATCCCGTCCCCCACGGCGGTGCCGTCGCCGGGCCGGTCGCCCGGGCCCTCCTGGAAGCGGGGCTGCGATGACTCCTCGGACGACCTCCGGAACCGGCCGGGTCCTCGGCGGCCGATACACGCTCCTGACCCCCATCGCCCAGGGCGGCATGGGGGAGGTGTGGAAGGCCCGGGACCGGGTGACGGGGCGCATCGTCGCCGCCAAGGTCCTGCGTCCCGAGCTGTCGGGCGAGGCGCTGCCCCTGTCGCGCCTGCGCCTGGAGGCCCGCAACTCGATGAGCGTCCAGCACCCGAACATCGCGAACGTCCAGGACTCCGGGGAGGACGACGGGAGCGGCTGGATCGTCATGGAGCTCGTCGACGGCCACCCGCTGACCGACTATCTCGCCCAGGGCGCGCGGATCGCGCCGGAGTACCTGCTGCCCGTCCTCATGCAGGTCGCGATGGCGCTGGGGGCGGCGGCCGCCGCCGGCGTCGTCCATCGCGACATCAAGCCGGCGAACGTCATCGTCCGCCCCGACGGGATGGTCAAGCTCACCGATTTCGGGATCTCCCGAGCCTCCGACCAGGTGTCGTTGACTGCCGACGGGATGGTCATGGGGACGGCCCAGTACCTGCCCCCCGAGCAGGCGATGGGGGAGACGGCGACGGCTCTGGGGGATCTGTACGCCCTGGGCGTCATCGCCTACGAGGCCGCCGCCGGGCGCCGCCCGTTCACCGGGGAGACGCAGGTCGACATCGCCTTCGCCCACGTCAACGAGGAGGTGCCGCCGCTGCCCGCGGACGTGCCCGGTCCGTTCGCGGAGGTGATCCTCCACCTCCTGGAGAAGGACCCGGCGCTGCGTCCCGAGTCGGGGACGGCGCTGGTGCGCGAGCTCGTGACGGCCGCACACCAGTTGGGGATCCCCGTGGCGCCGCGACCCGTGCCCCTGCCCGAGGGGGGTCGTGAGGAGTCGCCGTCGACCCGCGAGCAGCGCGCCGTCGCACCGGTCGCCCCCGTCCGCCATACGCCCAGGCGCGTCCTGCCCGAGGAGCTCCTGCGCACCCCGGAGGGGCTCGACGAGGTCGGCGCCGGGCCGCGGGAGGAGCCCGCCCGGACCGAGGCGGGTCCCGTCGCCGCGGATGCGGAGGCGCCGACCGGTGCGGGTCCGGCCGCCCCTCCGGCCGTCGAAGGAGCCGCGCAGGCGCGAGATCCCGAGGCGACGGGGGCGCCCGAGTCCGATGCGTCTCCGCGCGCCCGGCTCGCCGCCCGCCTCAAGGAGAGGGCCGAGGCCCGCGCCGCCGAGGCCCCCGCCCCCCCGTCAGACGATGCGCCTCCCGCGGCCCGCGTCCCCGACGCGCCCATCCCGGTCGCCGACGCCGGCGAGCCGCGACCGGCCGCCCCGAGGGCGCCGCGTCCGGACGACCCGCGCCCCCGACGCGACGAGCGCCCCGCCTCCGGCCCCTCCCGGGAGTCCGGCGGATCCGCCCGCGCCCCCCTCGCAGACCCCGCCCCCGGGTCCACGACGACGACCGACGGGGCGCCCGTCCCACGGACCCCCGCGTCCGCGCGCCGGGCCTCCGCGCCCGCGTGGCGCCCCCTCGACGCGGCCCCCGCCCCCCGCGGCGAGGACCGGCCCCCCGCGGCGACCGCCTACAACCGGTCCGCCGTCGCGCCGCCGCCGTCGACGGGCCGCAGGATCGCGCGCATCGCCGTCGTCGTGGTCCTCGTCGCCGTCCTGGCGGTCACCGCACTGTTCACGATCCGTACGATTGTCGGAGCCCTGACGAGCACCGCTCAGGGCGCCAGCACCACTGAGGAGGCACTGACATGGCAGAGCCCATGGCCCGCCGTCTAGCCGGCCGCTACGAGGTCCGCTCGCTCATCGGGCGCGGCGGCATGGCCGAAGTCCACATGGGCTTCGACACGCGCCTGTCGCGGGTGGTCGCCATCAAGATGCTGCGCACCGACCTCGCCCAGGACTCGATCTTCCAGGCGCGCTTCCGACGCGAGGCCCAGTCCGCCGCCTCCCTCAACCACCCGAACATCGTCGCCGTGTACGACACCGGCGAGGAGTCGACGACCGCGCCGGACGGGCGCACCGTCCTCGTCCCCTACATCGTCATGGAGTACGTCGAGGGGCACACCGTCAAGGAGCTCATCTCCGACGGGACGCCCGTGCCGATCGACGAGGCCGCGGGGATCATCACCGGGGTGCTGTCCGCCCTGGAGTACTCGCACGCCGCCCACCTCGTCCATCGCGACATCAAGCCCGGCAACATCATGCTGACGAACGACGGCAAGGTGAAGGTCATGGACTTCGGGATCGCCCGGGCCCTGACGGACTCGCAGGCGACGATGACCCAGACGAACGCCGTCGTCGGCACCGCCCAATACTTGTCGCCCGAGCAGGCGCGCGGCGAGCAGGTCGACGCCCGATCCGACCTGTACTCCACCGGCGTCGTCCTCTTCGAGCTGCTCACCGGCCGCCCGCCCTTCACCGGCGACTCGGCGGTCGCCGTCGCCTACCAGCACGTCCAGCAGATCGCCCCGACCCCCTCGTCGATCACCCCGGACGTCCCCGAGGCCCTCGACCGCGTCGTCATGAAGGCCCTGGCGAAGGACCGCAACGACCGGTACACGTCGGCCTCGTCGATGCTCGCCGACCTCATGCGGGCGTCGCGCGGCGCCGCCGTCAACGCGCCGGAGACGAGCGTGTGGGCGTCCGCGCCCGCCCAGCAGACCCAGACGATGCCCCTGTCGGCCGCGGCCCCCGGCTACTCGCCGACCCGCACGTCGACGATCGCCCCCGTCGCCGCCTCCGACGAGGAGGACGACGAGCCGCGCAAATCCCGCAAGGGCCTGATCGCCGGCCTGGTCGTCGTCGCCCTGCTCATCATGGCCGGCATCGGCTGGGCGCTGATCAACGCCGCGAATGAGAAGCCGCAGATGGTGGCGGTGCCCGACGGCCTCGTCGGGATGACGCAGGCCGAGGCCAAGACCGCGGTCGAAGGGGCGGGGCTCGTGTGGGCGGTCGCCGACGAGCCGGTGGCCTCCGACACCGTCGCCGAGGGGAGGATCGCCCAGACGGATCCGGCGCCCGGCGCGCAGGTCGAACCCGGGTCGACGGTCACCGCCTACCTGTCGAGCGGCCCGGACACGGTGACGCTCCCGTCGGATCTCGTCGGGATGACGCCGCAGAACGCGCAGAAGGCGGTCGAGGCGCTCGGGCTCACGTGGGTCCTGTCCGACGAGCCGGTGGCCTCCGACACCGTGGAGGAGGGGAGGGTCGCCCAGACGAACCCGTCGCCGGGCGCGAAGGTCCCGGCGGGCTCGCAGGTCAAGGGGTTCGTGTCGTCGGGGACGAACACGATCACCGTCCCCGACGTCACGGGGATGACCCAGGAGCAGGCGCGCGACACCCTGATCGGCAAGAAGCTCCAGGTGGGGTCCGTCGAGGTCGTCGACGACGCCTCCCAGCCGGCGGGTCGCGTGATCTCGACGAACCCCGCGGTGGGGTCCGAGGTGTCGAAGGGCGATTCGGTGACGTTGACGATCGCGTCGGGCAAGATCCCGATCCCCACGGGCCTGGCCGGTCAGCCGGAGGAGGACGTCACCGGCCAGTTGTCCGGGCTGGGGCTGTCGGTGGTGACGAAGACCGAGCACTCGGATTCGGTGCCGGCGGGGGCGGTGATCGCGGTGAGCCCGAGCGAGGGGGCGCTGGTCCCGGGCGGGGCGACGGTCACGGTCACCGTGTCGAGCGGTCCGGCGACCCCGGCGGGCAACGGGAATCCGAATCCCGGCAACGGCGGGGCCGGCGGCGGCAATGCGGGGGGCTGATCCCGACTGACCGGGTGGATGCCGGCTCGCGGACATGAACGCCGGATCCGCTATCCCCGCTCTCCGCATCTGGTGCGACGAATCGTTTCGATGCACGCGAGGCGCGGCCGGGAGGGGCCCTCGGTCCCTCCCTCCCGTCGTGGCGCTCCCTCGGGGCCGCCGACGGGCGAGTGCCGGCTTTCGCCTCCTCCCGTGGCGGGCGAGGAACCGGGGCCGGCTGTGGAGGCGCCGCGTGACCCGCGCCGAGGACGGATCCGCCCGTGCGCGGCTCATCCCGGCGGACGGGCCGGCGACGGTCCTTCCCGCCGCAGGACTGAACGACTCCCGCCGCAGGACTGAACGAAACGGCCTCTCGGACCGGGAACGACGTGAGGACGGCGGGCGCGGCATCAGGCGCGGCCGGGGAGCCCGCGATCAGCCGACGCCCGAGGTCTCACCGAGTTCCAAGGTGGCCTGGACCCACGGGTAGACCCAGGTGAACAGGGCCCAGACGGCGACGCCGATGAGGGCGAGGGCCTCGATGACCTTGAACCATGTGGGTCCGGGCAGGTGGCGGAAGATCCACGCGTACATTGATGCGCCTCCGTGTTCTCAGTTCTGCGCGCCGTCGGACGGCTCGTCGACGAGCTCGGCGGGAACGCCGCTGCTCTTGGGGGTCCACGACCGGAACTTGAGGTGGACGATGTACCGCTCGGAGTTGCCGTACTCGGGATGGCACGTCGTCATCGTCATCCACCGCTCGGTGGGCTGCTGGGAGAACGTCAGGTCGTTGATGACGGGGGCGATGACGCGGATGTTGTCGGGGTCGTCGGCCGAGACGATCTCCCAGTTCTCCACGGCGTACACCATGTAGACGTCGTCGAGCTCGACGACGACGGCGTCTCCCTGGCCGAGCCGGTCGATCCATCGGAAGTTGTTCCCGTAGGTCCGGCGGTGGCCGGCGACGGAGAAGTTGCCGATCTGGCCCGGTTGAGCGGTGTCCTCGTAGTGGCCGGCCCACCCCTGGTCGAGGACCTGACTGGTGGTGCCCTCGGCGAGCGGGGTCCTCATCCAGTCCCATGAGGGGATGTGGAGCAGCCCGTAGACCTCCCCGTCGCCCGGGTCCTGGGCGAATTCCGGGGGGGCGTCGGTGCGGATCTCCCCGGTCTTGCTGGTCGCGGGCTGGTGCTCGGCGGCGTAGGACTCGATGGTCTGGGCGACCTGGCCCTGGACCTGGTAGGTCGTCCAGTAGAGCTGCCAGACGGCGAAGAGGCCGACGACGACGGCCGCGGTGATGAGGAGTTCGCCGACGACCCCGAGGAACGCCGAGAGGAGCGATCGGGAACGACGGGGATCGGATTGGGGGCTGATGTGCTTACCCATCGGCGTTCACCACCTGTGCATAGGTCGTCGTCTGGTCCTGCGCGCTGGCAGGCAGGATCAGGGAGTCACGCGTTTTCATGTCCCATCCCAGTCCGTAGAGTGCCACATAGCGCTGGTAGTTGACGATGCGTGGGTTGGAACTCACGCTTTGCGCGAGGGCCTGGGGGTCGCCGATCGCGTCGATGACGTAGGGCGGGGAGTAGGAGACCCCGTCGACGAGGATGACGTTGCCGATGCATCGGATCACGGTGCGACTGGTGATGCGGACTCCTTGGACGGCGAGGGCCTCGGCGCCCCCGTCCCACAGGGCGTTCATCACGTCCTCGATGTCCTGCTGGTGGATGACGAGGTCGTTGGGGGTGGCGTTGTCGGGGGCTGAGCCCGGTGGGGCGTCCGTCAAGGTGATGGTGACGCCGGGTCCGGCAACCTCGGCGACGGCGAGGGCCGGGACGGTGTCGATCGGGGGAGCGGCCTCGGCGTCGGCGTAGGAGTCGATCCTGGCGAGCAGCCCGCTGGTCTGCTGCTCGAGGTCGCCGACGCGGGCCTGGGACTCGTGGACGAGGGCGACGAGGTCGGCCGGCGCGGATTCCTGGCGGCTCGTCAGGGCGGAGACCGTGAAGAGGAGTCCGGAGGCGATCGTCACGGCGAGGACGGATACGGCGGAGCGGGGGGAGGGCCTGCGCCGGGGGGCCGTGCTCGGGGCGTCCGTCGGGACGGTCCGGGGCCGAGATGCGCGGGCGGCGGGCGTGCGCGCGGGCGGGGGTTCGGGGGACGGCGTCGTCGGCGCGTCGTCGGCGCTGTTCATCGACCGCTTCTCCTCGTCCGTGTCGCTTTGGCGGGTTCCAGGTCCGAGATTACGCTAAGGGGGTGCCGTTTCCGCGGCAGCGTCCCGGGACCGGCGTCCCGTACCGTCAGGAAGGGGCCGAGGTGGCCGAGTCGAAGAAGCGCAAGAAGAACAACCGGGAGGTCTCGGACGACACCGAGATCCACATGTGGACCGATGGGATCCCGCTGAGCCCGAGCTGGTGGGCTCCCGCGTTCGTCTCCTTGTTGATCATCGGGCTGATCTGGTTGATCGTCTACTACATGTCGTCGGGCGCGTACCCGATCCCGGGCGTCTCCTGGTGGAACCTCGTCATCGGTCTGGGGATCATGATGGTCGGATTCCTCATGACCCTCAGGTGGCGCTGACCGGTCCGATGCGGCGCGGATCGCGCGCCTTCTCCGATTCTCCGCCATGACTGTCCCGGAGCCCTCTCGATTCGCTCGCGTCGATTCGATCGCCCGGGCCGCTGCCGGTCGTTGAGCGTCGGCGACGCCCGTCGGGGTGGGGTCGCGCGCCTCGCGGGGGCCGACCCGGGGGCGACCGCCGTCCACGGGCCGGGTCGTATCGAGACGAACCGCTCCTGAGGGCCGACCCGGAGGTTCCATCCACAGGTGTGGATCATCCTGTGGAGAACTACATCGGTGTCATTTCGCCCCGACCTCGTCCAACGCCTCGTGTAGTCGAAGACGCATGAGGCCCCGCCCCGGGAGCGGGCCGGGGCCGAGGGCCCGGCTCAGCCGACGACCTCGAAGATCACCCGGTAGATCAGCGCGATGAGGGCGAGCATCGCCGCGCCCATCGCGGCCGTCACGAGGACCTCGCGGCGCTGCTGGGACTTCGCCGTCACCCCCGGTCGGGGCCGTCCCTGACGGAGGAACGCCCAGGAGACGAGGACGCCGGTGATCAGGCCGCCCAGATGCGCCTGCCAGGAGATGTTCGCGCCGATGAACCCGTAGAGCAGGTTGACCACCAGGAGCCCGATGATCGCCCGCGTATCGGCGCCCGACGCCTTCTGGAGGACGAAGACCGCTCCGAACAGGCCGAAGACGGCGCCCGACGCGCCGACCGTGCCGCCCATGAGGGTCGCGGGCTCGACGATCCCCCAGGCGAGGACGGCGGCGGACCCGCCGACGGCGCTCAGCGCGTACAGGAACGCGTAGCGCCAGTGCCCCAGGACGGGCTCCAGCACGGTGCCCACCGAGTACAGGGCGACCATGTTGAACACGATGTGGAAGATCCCCGAGTGGAGGAATGCCGTCGTCAGGAAGCGCCACGGCTCGGCGAGGCCCAGGCCCGGGGTGAAGAGCATCGCCGAGTACGCGCTGTTCGACCCGAAGCCGACGAGGAAGGCGAGGAGGCACGCGGCGATGATCGCGTAGGTGACGACCGGGCCCCGGCGCGAGATCGGGCGGCGCGCCCGCCCCGAGCAGTCGACGCAGATCGACCGAACCTCGGTCGGGACGACGCACTCGACGCACATCGGCCGGTTGCAGCGCTTGCAGTAGTCGACCGAGCGGACGCCCGGATGGCGCGGGCATTCGGGGGCGGCGTTGGCGTTCGAGCGCTGGCCGTAGACGGGCATGCTCATGACGGGTCCTTCCGGTGGGGGCCGACGGGCGGGGGCCGCCCGGGTACGGGTACGGGGCGGAGCCGAAGGCCCCGCCCCGCGTCGCGGTGATCGAGGCCGGTCAGTCGGCGATCTCGATGGAGGAGATGACGACGTCGGCCACCGGACGGTCGTTCGCGCCGGTCGCGGTCGTCGAGATCGCGTCGACGACGGCCTTGGAGGCGTCGTCGACGACCGTGCCGAAGATCGTGTGGGCGCCGAAGAGCCACGGGGTCGGGGCGACGGTGATGAAGAACTGGGAGCCGTTGGTGCCCTTGCCCATGCGCTTGCCGGCGTTGGCCATGGCGAGCAGGTAGGGCTTGTCGAAGGTCAGCTCGGGGTGGATCTCGTCGTTGAACTGGTAGCCGGGGCCGCCGGTGCCGGTGCCCAGCGGGTCCCCGCCCTGGATCATGAAGTTGGGGATCACGCGGTGGAAGATCGTCGAGTCGTAGAGGGGCCGCGAGGTCTTCTGGCCGGTCGCCGGATCGGTCCACTCGCGTTCGCCCTTGGCGAGGGCGACGAAGTTGGCGACGGTGTTCGGGGCGTGGTTGGGGAAGAGCTCGACGACGATGTCGCCCATGGAGGTGTGAATGATTGCGTTCATGCCCCCATCGTCCCAGAAAACGGGCCGCGGGGCATTCGCCCGTGGAGATTGGGGGCCTCTTGTGGGCTGCAGATCACACGGTTTCGTTGCACAATGGCATGAAGATCGGCGCAACCGGCGCCATTGGAAGGACGGATGCGGAGACATCATGGCCAACACGCAGGGTTTTGACACTGACAAGCTGCGCGTCGAGGCGCAGCAGCTGCTCGATGCGGCAGCCGTTTACGCCGGAAGGGCCGCCGTCAAGGCCGCCGATCTGGCTGAGCAGGGCGTCGATTGGGCCGCGCCCCGAGCCCAGGCGGCGCTCAACAATGCGATCGAGCGCGCGACCCCCATGGTCGAGGAGGTTGCCGACCGCGCCCAGTCGGCCGTCGATCGCGCCCGCCCGGCGATCGAGCAGGCCCGTCATGCGGTGGTCGACGACTATCTGCCGCGCGTCGACCGGGCTGTCACCGAGGGGTCGGAGGCCCTCAAGGGGAAGGGCAGTCTTGCCGACCGGGCGAGGAAGGCCGGCGAGGTGTCGGCCGCGGCCCTGACGACGCCGACACCGAAGGTCGTCCGCAAGCACCGCTTCCTGCGGGCCATCGGCTGGACGGCCCTGGCGGGGACGGTCGCCGGCGCCGGCTACGTCCTGTGGAAGCGCAGCCAGCCGATCGAGGACCCGTGGGCCGAGGAGTACTGGGCGGACCTGGAGACCGATTCCTTCGTTCCCGAGACCGCGCCCGAGGCCCTGCCCGAGGCCCTGCCCGAGGCCGCGTCGGACGCCCCGGCCCTCGATCAGGAGATCTCCGAGGCCGATCTGCGCGAGGACGCCCTCGAGGAGACCCTCGCCGACGACGCGAAGTGAGGCGCCTGCGGGGCTGAGGCCCCGGACGCGAACGGCGTGATGCCCGGGTGGGTTCGTCCCGTCCGGGCATTGTCGTGCCCGGACGCTCGCGGTGCCCGTGTGCGGCGGCCCGACCGCGCAGAGGCCGCGGTCATTTCCCCGCAAAGCGAAAAAATCGATGCGAATACGCGGGGAAATGTTCGTTTTCGGGGGAAAAGAGAAGGGGGAGGGGCGGCGAGGCCGAGGAGGCGGCGCAGAGGGGGCGAGGCCGAGGGGGCGGCGGCGTGCGTCAGGCGCCGAGGCCGAGCAGGCGGCGCAGGGTGACGACGACCCCGTCCTCGTCATTCGACGGCGCGATGTAGGGGCAGGCCGCGACGACGTCCGGGTGGGCGTTCGCCATCGCGAAGGCCAGATCGGCCTCGGCGAGCATCGCGAGGTCGTTGTGGAAGTCGCCGAAGACCACCGTCTGCGCGCGGGTCGCGCCCAGCGCCTCCTGGAGGGCCCGGACGGCGCCCCCCTTGTCGACGCCCCGGATCTGCAGGTCCGCCCAGAGCCGGCCCGAGACCGCGTACTGGTGGGTCCGCCGGAAGCGGGCGAGGGTCCGCTCGGCCAACTCGTCGACCGGATGGTCGAAGGAGCACACGGCGAGCTTGACGACCTCGTCGTCCACGTCCCCCGACCCCATCGCCTCGACGACCTCGTGGAGGTCGGCGACCCGAGCCGTCCGATGGTAGTACTGGGAGACCTCCTCCACGAAGGGGTCGTCGACCCTCTCGACGTACCCCGACTGCGCGCCGCACATGACCAGGCCCCCTCCGATCCCGTCAGCGTTCGCCTCCCGGACCAGGTCGATGGCCCGGTGGATCGTCGCATGGTCGAGAGGCGAGGAGGACAGCTCCCGGCCGTCGCGCATGACGATCGCGCCGTTCTCGCCGATGACGGTCAGCCCCGGGCGGTCGGGGAACATGTCGAGGAGGGTCCACGCCTGTCGGCCCGAGGCCGGGGCGAAGACGATCCCCCGCTCGTCGAGGAGGTCGAGGAGAGCCGGCAGTGCGGCGGGCAGGTTCTTGCGCGAGTCGAGGAGCGTGCCGTCCATGTCGACGGCGACGAGGCGGATATCGGCGCCGACGGGGAGCCGGTCGACGGGGGTCGGGTCTGCGGTGAGAGGCATACCGCGATTGTCTCCGACTCGTGCCCGCACGACAAAGAGAAGGCCGGGCGGGAGCTCGTGGGAGTGGTCGCGAATCCGCATGACTCACGACAAGAGGCGGACCGCCGGCGAGGCGTCGCCCGGGCGAGAGCCGATCCCCGGCATTCGCGTGCGCCCGTCCGACTATCGGCCCATGCCGCGCGGATGGAGACGGCAGCGGGCCGGGCAGACGCGGACCGATGCCGCACGGGCGTGCGCCCGGGGCGGCGGTGCCGCGCCCTTGCTAGCGTCGGGGCATGACCCCTCCCCGCTCATCCGACGGACGCGGCCGCCAGGCACGCCTGTGGGCCCAAACGGCGCTGCGCTCCTTCGCCGCCGCGACGAACCTCCTGATCCCCGGCCGGCGATTCCTCATCACCGGCGACATCGGCGCCGAACGGGCCCTCGCCCTCGTCGACCTCCTCGACCGCTTCGGGGCCCTCGTCGCCCCGACCGCCCCCGACGGCCTCGCCCCGACCCCGGGCCCGGGACCCCATGTCGTCATCGTCGCCGGAGCCGACAGGCCGGCGGGAGGCCCCGCCCCGCTCCTCGACCGGGCGCGGGCCGCCGCGCCCGGCGCCGTCCTCGTCGACGCGCCCGCCACCGGCCGGGCGCGCGTCCTCGACCCCGACGGACGGCCCCTGACCGGCCCCCACCGGCCCGGCAACGGCCCCGACTACGGGCCGCGCCGCATCGACTGGGCGCGCACGCGGATGCCGGTCACCGCCCGCGCCGTCGCCGGCCTCGCCGAGGACGGGCTGCTCGCGGGCCGCTCGATCGGCCTGGCCCTCGTCCTCGAGCCCAAGACCGCCGCACTGGCGCTCATGCTCCACGAGGCCGGCGCCCGCGTCGCCGTCTTCGGGCACGCCGACGAGACCCGCGAGGACGTCGCCGAAGCCCTGCGCGCCCGAGGACTCACGGTCTTCGCCCAGGCCGATGCGACCCCCGAACGGGAGGAGGAGCTCGCCCGGGGATTCCTCGCCGAGGGGCTGGAGATCCTCCTCGACGACGGATCCCACCTGATCCGCATGGCCCACGACCCCGTCCGCGCCCCCCGCGCCCTCGACCGGATGATCGGGGCCGCCGAGGAGACGACCTCGGGACTGCGGCCCCTGCGGGGCTTCGACCTGCGGGTGCCCGTCATCGCCTCCAACGACGCGCGCTCCAAGACCCTCTTCGACAACGCCTACGGAACCGGCCAATCGTGCCTGCTGACCGTCCTCGACCTCCTCGACCCGGACGGCACCGGCGTCGACCTGGCCGGCAGGCGCGTCGGCGTCATCGGCTACGGGGACGTCGGCACCGGGTTCGCCCGATTCGCCCGCGCCTGCGGGGCCGCCGTCCGCGTCGTCGACCTCGACCCGGTCCGCGAGCTGCGCGCCCGAATGGACGGCCACGAGACCTCCGGGATCGCCGAGGCGGCCGCCGACTGCGACTGGCTGGTCTCGGCCACCGGGGAGCGCTCGACGATCCGCGTCGAGGACCTGGAGGCGATGCATCCGGGCGGGGTGATCGCCGTCGCCGGCGGCGTCTTCGGGGAAGTCGAGGTCGACGAGGCCCTGGCCCGCGGCTGGACGATCGCCGACGACCCGGATCGACGGGCCGTTCACGTGCTCGCGCCCCCCGGGGCCAGCCCCGAGGAGGGGCTCCTCCTCATGGACCGCGGCGGGTGCGTCAACTGCACGGCGGGGGAGGGCAACCCCATCGAGATCATGGACATGAGCTTCGGCGTGCAAACGGCGGCGCTGCGCGAGCTCCTGACGCGCGGGACGGGCCTGGCCCCCGGCCTGCACGCCCTGCCCGCCGACGCCGACGCCCTCGTCGCGTCGCGCGCCCTGGACGCACTACGCTGACGCCCGCACCCACCCGGAGGAACCGATGAGCACCACCGACGTCCAGGTCTGGTCCGCAGCACTGGTCATCCCGATCACCGCCCCGTCCGTCATGGACGGCGCCGTCGCCGTCCGTGACGGCCGCATCGAGCACGTCGGCTCGCGCGACTGGGTGGTCGCCACCCTGTCCGAGCGCGGCCTGTCCTTCACCGAGCGCCACTTCGACGGCGTCCTCATGCCGGGCCTCGTCAACGCCCACACCCACCTCCAGTACACGGGGATGTCCGAGGTCGGCGCCCGCCAGTACACGGGGTTCCCCGACTGGATCCGCGCCTTCGACGAGGTCTACGACCGCGGCGGCCTCGACTGGGGCGCCCACGCCGCCGAGGGAGCAGCGGCCCTCCTGCGCGCCGGGACGACCTGCGCCGCCGACGTCGTCACCGACCCCCAGGCCGCGAGCGCCCTGCACGACGCGGGCCTGCACGGCATCGCCTACTGGGAGGTCATGGGCTGGTCGAACGAGGACTGGCTCGAACGGGGCCCCGCGGCCGTCGAGGATGCCCTCGACGCGATGCCGACGCCCCCGGCGATCGGCGTCTCCCCGCACGCACCCTACTCCCTCGAGGCCCAGCCCCTCCTCGACCTGCCCGACCTCGCGCGGCGCCGGGGGATGCGACTGCACCTCCACCTCGGCGAGTCCCACTCGGAGGCCGAGTGGGCGGAGGCCCGCACCGGCGATCTCGCCGACCTGTGGCGCAGCGGGGAGTCCTCGTCGTTCACGGCGATGCGGGCCCGCGGCGGGGGGTTCTCCGCGACCCAGTTCGTCGACCAGCTCGGCGTCCTGGGCCCCGACTGCCACATCGCCCACGGCGTCTACATGACGGCCGACGACCGCAGGCGCCTGCGGGCCCGGTCGACGGCGGTGGCCCTATGCCCCCGGTCGAACCGCGTCATCGGTTTGGACGCGCCGCCGGTCGCCGCCTACCTGACCGAGGGGAACCTCCTGGCCGTCGGCACGGACTCGTTGTCGTCGTCGCCGTCCCTCGACGTCCTCGAGGACGTCGCCGTCCTCTTCGACCTGGCGCGCGCCCAGGGGTACCGCTCCTCGGACCTGGGGCGGCGCCTCCTGCACGCGGCGACCCTGGGAGGGGCGTGGGCGATGGGACTGGCGACGGGCCCGGACCGGGTCGGGCAGCTCCAGGCGGGGGCGGTGGCCGACATGGTCGTCGTCGACGTCCCGGTGTCCGACATCGTCGGGACGATCGACGATGTCGCCAGGGGCGGTGCCGGCCGCCAGATCGAGACGGTCGTCGCCGGGCGGGTCCGCTACTCGGCGCGGGGGTGAGCGCCCGGCCCCGTCCGCGCGGCGGGGCCGCGTGTCGGGCCGCGGGTCAGTGGGCGTCGGCGCCGGTGCGGGCCGCGTACTCGGCCTTCGCCTCGGCGGCCCCGTCCTCGGTCGTCGACGACACGAGGTAGGCGGCGGCGACGAACACGGCCCCGCCGACGATGTTGCCGGCCCCGACGAGGAGGAGGTTGCGGGCCATCGCGACGAGGGTCGCGCCGTCGACACCGTGCATGATCCCCAGGGAGAAGGTCGTCATGTTGGCGACGACGTGCTCGAACCCGGAGCCGACGAAGGCCGCCAGGCACCACGCCATCGCGACGATCTTCGTCATCTCGTTGTCGGTGCGCGTCACGCACCAGATCGCCAGGCACACGAGGATGTTGCACAGGATCCCCCGGAAGAACAGCTCCGAGGCGCCGTAGTGGCCCTTGCCCTCGATCATCATCGCGAGGGCGGTCCCCGGGTCGGTGCCGGCCTTGGCGATCCCCGACCCGCGCACGAGGCCCGCGAGCGCGACCGACCCGACGAGGTTGCCGCCGAGCATGAGGAGGAGGCCCCCCGCGGCCCGGGCCCACGTGATCGACCGGCGGACGGCGCCGATCGTGTACGTCATCATCGCGCTGGTCGCCAGCTCGCCTCCGGCGAAGACGCACAGGATCAGGCCGATGCCGAAGACGGCGCCGTTGATGAGGGGCGCCCACGGGCTGTGCGCCGCCTTGAGGGGACCGGCGGCGGCGATCATGAAGATGTCGGCGAGGCCGATGTAGGCGCCGCCGAGCATCGAGGCGACGAGGAACCCGAGGGGGCGGCGCTGGCCGCCGGTGCGGGTCACGGCGTAGACGCTCTGGTAGTCGAGATTCGCGGTGAGGGATCGCATAGGGGAATGATGCCCGGTCGGGCGGCCCGCGCGCACATCCGCGCCCGCGGGGGCGCTTCGGGCCACGAGTAAGCCGTGGGCGGGGGCGGGCAGCCGTTTCAGGCCGACGGCCGCCCCCGTCCGGGAGGAGGGGGCAGGCCGTGGGCGCGGGCATGCAGCGCACATCCGCGACCGCGGGGGCGCTCCTGCGCGGTGCCCCCGCCCCGCGGGCCGCGTCCGCCGGGCCCGCATAGGGTGTCCCCATGAGCAGCGTCGAGCAGATGGTCGCCACCCTGGGCCTGGAACCACACCCGGAGGGCGGGTGGTTCCGCCGCACGTGGACGGCCCCGCAGGGCATCGACACCCCCGGCGGCCGCCGCGCCACGGCCTCGGGCATCCTCTTCCTCCTCGACGAGGGGATGGAGGCCCGGTGGCACGTCGTCCGATCCGACGAGCTGTGGCTGTGGCACGGCCCCGGCTCCCTCGACATCCACCTGGGAGGATCGGGCCCGACGCCCGCGGCCGATCCGCGCGTCGTCGTCCTCGACTCCCCGTCGGGTCCGACGGCCGCCTCGGACGGGGCGAACCCCGTGCAGGTCCTCATCCCCGCGGGCACGTGGCAGCGGGCCTTCGCCCGGCGGGCGCCCGTCCTCGCGACGTGCGTTGTCTCACCCGAGTTCACCTACGACGATTGGGAACTCGCGGAAAACGCGTGAGGCGTCCCGTTACGCAGTCCCAGGTCCCGGAAGTCGACGAGACGCCGCGCAGCGGCCTCGATACGCTGAAAACCGTTCGCCCCCGGTCAACGGGCCGGGGCGGGCACCGTCCCTCATTCGGAATCCCCCGGAGGCCCATCATGCGCCGCTCCTTCCGCCCCCTCGCCGCCGTCGCCGCAGCCTCGGCCGCCGTCCTCGCCCTGGGCGCCTGCTCGGGCCCGACCGGCACCGCCGAGTCGACCCCGTCCGACCCGCAGTCGGCCGCGGCCGGCGCCCTGCCGACGATCACGGAGGGCAAGCTGACCTTCGCGACCTCCGACCCGGCGTACTCGCCGTGGATCCTCGACAACGACCCCGCCTCCGGCGAGGGCTACGAGTCGGCCGTCGCCTACGCCGTCGCCGAGGAGCTCGGCTACTCGGCCGAGGACGTCGTCTGGACGCGCGCCACCTTCGACTCGTCGATCGCCCCGGGCGCCAAGGACTGGGACCTCAACCTCCAGCAGTTCTCCATCACCGACGAGCGCAAGGCCGCCGTCGACTTCTCCAGCCCCTACTACACGACGTCGCAGGCGATCATCGCCTCGCCCGACTCCCCGGCCGTCGGCGCCGCCTCCATCGCCGATCTTAAGGACGTCCTCATCGGCGTCCAGGCGGGCACGACCTCCCAGCAGTTCGTCACCGGGACCCTCGCCGAGTCCCTGACGCAGGACCCGCAGATCTTCAACTCCTCCGACGACACGGTCCTCGCCCTGCAGACCGGCAAGGTCGACGCGATCGTCGTCGACGTGCCGACGGCGTTCAACATGGTCGCCACCCAGATCGACAACGGCGTCATCGTCGGCGAGTTCGCGGAGACGACGGGAGGCGACTCCTACGGGATCGTCCTGCCCAAGGGCTCGGCGCTGACCGCCGCCGTCACCGCCGCCGTCGACGCCCTGCGCGACCGGGGGGTCCTCGACGAGCTGCAGAAGAAGTGGCTGACGGCCGACGACGGCGCGCAGATCCCCGTCCTCAAGTGACCGTGCCGGGACGGCTCCGGGCCCGTCGGCCCGGAGCGGGGCGCCGCTCCCCCGCAGGCGCGGCGCCCGCCCGGCTCTTCGATAAGGACTGACTGTGCCCCCCGCCCCCGCACCCCTGACGGACGACCTTCCCGTCTCGGACCTCGAACTCGGCCGACGCGCCGTTCGCCGCCGCAAGGCCACCCGGTCGATCCTCGTGTCGATCGTCTCGACCCTCGTCTTCGCCGCCGTCATGTGGCTCGTCGTCACGAACTCGCCGGGCTGGGAGCTGACCCGCCGGACGTTCTTCTCCGGCGAGCACTTCATCGCCTCCCTGCCCAGGGTCGCCGAGGGCCTGTGGCTCAACATCCGCATCCTCGTCGTCGCCGCCCTGGGGGTCGCCGTGTGCGCGACCCTCCTCGCCGCGGCGCGCACCCTCGGCGGCCCCGTGTTCTTCCCGATCCGGTTCCTCGCCGCCGCCTACACGGACGTGTTCCGCGGGATCCCGTTCCTCGTCGTCCTCTACCTCATCGGCTTCGGCGTCCCCGCCCTGACCCCGACGACCCGCATCCCCGTGGCCGTCCTGGGGACGGTCGCGCTGATCCTCACGTACACGTCGTACGTCGCGGAGGTCCTGCGCGCCGGCCTCGAATCCGTCCACCCGTCGCAGCGCTACGCGGCCCGGTCCCTGGGCCTGACGCACGGGCAGACGCTGCGGCGGATCATCGTCCCGCAGGCGATCCGCAAGGTGACGCCCGCCCTGATGAACGACTTCATCTCGATGCAGAAGGACGTCGGCCTGATCTCGGTCCTCGGCGCGGTCGACGCGATCCGATCGGCGCAGATCTATCAGGCGACGAGCTACAACTTCACGTCCTACGTCGTCGCCGGCGTCCTCTTCGTCATCTTGTCGTTCCCCTTCATCCGCCTGTCGGACTGGTACACGGCCCGGCTGCGCCGGCGCGAGCAGATGGGAGGCGTCGTCTGATGCCGATCGAGCCGATCCCCCACGCCCAGGTTCCCGTCCTGTCGGCCCGCAGGGTCGTCAAGCGCTTCGGGGATAACACGGTCCTGCGCGGCCTCGACCTGGACATCGCCGCCCATGAGGTCGTCGTCCTCCTGGGCGCCTCCGGGTCGGGGAAGTCGACGCTGCTGCGCTGCGTCAACCTCCTCGAACGGGTCGACGACGGGCAGATCCTCCTGTCCGGGGAGGACATCACCGACCCGGCGGCCCACGCCGACGCGATCCGCGCGCGCATCGGCGTCGTCTTCCAGCACTACAACCTGTTCCCCCACATGTCGGTCCTCGACAACGTCACCCTGGCGGCCCGGATCGTCCACCGGTGGGAGCCCGAGCGGGCGCAGGCCCGCGGCATGGAGCTGCTCGGCCGGATCGGGCTGGACGCGAAGGCCCACGAGTACCCCGACCGCCTGTCGGGCGGCCAGCAGCAGCGGGTCGCCATCGTCCGGGCGCTGGCGACCAACCCGGAGCTGCTCCTCCTCGACGAGATCACGTCGGCGCTGGACCCGGTGCTCGTCGGCGAGGTCCTCGACCTCGTCCGCGAGATCAAGGACCAGGGGTCGACGATCCTCATGGCGACCCACGAGATCGGCTTCGCCCGCAACGCGGCCGACCGGGTCGTGTTCCTCGAGCACGGCAGGATCGTCGAGCAGGGCCCTCCCGGCCAGGTCATCGACGCGCCCGTCGAGGCGTCGACGCGCGAGTTCCTCTCGCGCATCCTCCACTGACGCGGCCCGCGGCCCCGGAGCCGTCGGACGAACCCGCCCCCGGACGACCAGGTCGTCCGGGGGCGGGAGGGTCTAGGGAAGGGGAGGGTCAGCGCTCGCCGGGGGTGATGCGCAGGGTGAAGGTCACCGTCCGGCCCTCGGGGTCGGTGATGGCGACGTCGACGCCCTCGGTCTCGGCGAGCGGGTGGATGCCGGGGTTGGTCGTCATCGACCCGTCGGCGGTCCCGGGGACGAACTCGGCGGACGCGGGGTCGTCGATGACGGCGCTCCAGGCGGTGACGTCGGAGTCGTCGGGGACGTCGAGGACGAGCTCGCGCTTGACGGGGACGGTGACGGTAGTGCCGTCCAGGACGGTCGGGTCCTTGGTGATCGGGCCGAGGGCCTGGGTCGAGGCCGCCGACTGGGCGGGCGCCGGGTCGGAGGCGGAGCCGGAGGAGGAGCATCCGGTCAGGGCCGAGGCGGCCAGGCCGAGGACGAGGACGGGGGCCAGGATGATTCGCGTATTCACGGCGACATGGTAGACCCGCGCGGCCGAGGACCCGGGATTCTGCCCCGGGATCGTGACCATCCCGCAACGACCGGCTCCGCCGGCGGGGCCGTGCGGCCCGGTGCGTCCGGCGCCGAGGCGGAAACCGGATGCCCTCCGGTCCGGGAGGATCGGCTCCGGCCTCGTCGGCCCTCCCCTCGTCCCTCCCCCGGCCCCGGGAGAACCGATCGGACGGGACCGCGGCCACCGACGACGCGGTCCTCCCGTCCCGGGCCCCGGTGGGCCCGACCCGCATGACACGGCCGCGCCCCCGGCGCACAATGGGGGCAGCCCCGCCGTCGTCGAAAGGCCCCGTGATGTCCCCCCTTACCCACCGGCAGACCGCGCCCGTCGAGAACGACACGATCCGCGCCCAGATGGGCCACCGCACGATCCGCGCCTTCACCGACGACCCCCTCGGCGACGACGTGCTGACGACCCTGTACGAGGTGGCCCGCCACACGGCCTCGTCCTCGTTCCTCCAGCAGACGACGATCCTGCGCGTCACCGACCCCGCGATCCGCGAGGAGCTCCACCTGGCGTCGGGCCAGCCCTACGTGGGCGGCACGCGCGGGGAGCTCCTCGTCTTCATCGCCGACCAGTACCGCAACTCGCGGATCCGGGCCGAGGGCGGCGTCGACAACGAGCCGCTGGAGCGCACGAACCTGCTGCTCACGGCCCTGCACGACACGCTCCTGTCGGCTCAGAACGTCGTCGTCGCCGCCGAGTCGATGGGCCTGGGCACCTGCTACCTCGGATCGATCCTCGCCGACCCGCGCCGCGTCATCGCCGCCCTCGACCTGCCGCCCCTGACGTTCCCCGTCGTCGGCCTGCTCGTCGGCCGCCCCGCCCAGGACCCCCAGTACAAGCCGCGCCTGCCGCTGAGCGTCATCACCGGCGAGAACACGTATCCCAGGCTCGACTCCTACTCCGAGGCCCTCGTCGACTACGACGCCCTCGTCACCGAGTACTACGACCTGCGCGATGCGGCCCGGCGCGTCGAGTCGTTCACGACGCTCGTGCGCACGTCGATCGGCCGAGGCGGCGCCCACGTGTCCCCGATCCTCGACGTCCTGCACGAGCAGGGCTTCGCCCTGCGCTGAAGGGGATGACGATGGACCCCCAGTCCCGCGGGCCCGGGTTCGCCACCTACGTGTTCGTCGAGAGGATCGGCCGCAACGCCGCCGCCCTGCACCCCTTCCCCGAGCACGACATCGGGCTGGTCCGCGACGCCCTGGCGGATGCGGGACTGGGGATCAGCGTCATCGGCCCGGGGGCGCCGCAGGTCGGCGAGGGCGTGTACTTCCAGGACGAGCCCTTCGGCGACGAGGTCCTCGGGGTGATCGCCGACTCCTTGACGCTGCGCGGCATCGGGGCGTACGCGTACGCGCTCCTGGAGGACGACATCGGGGGCGAGTCGCTGGCCCTGTTCACCCGGGTCGGGGACGCGTTCCCCCGCGAGGGGCGCGGCGTCGTCATGACGCGGATGTTCCTGCGGCGCGGCGCCGACGGGGACGAGGCCGTCTCGTGGGTCTACGGGGCGCCGGCGGACCTGGCGCGGGCGGACGCCCTGCTGTCGGGGCGCTTCTCGACGGCGCCGGTGGGCGGGCCGTCGGGGATGGCGGCCATCGAGATCGCGCACCCGGAGTTCGCGGCGGGAGCGGCCGACCCGGCGGGCATCCTCGACGCGATCTTCCAAGTGCTGGGGGAGGCCGGGTTCGAGGGCCCGACGTTCTGCTCGAACGCCGGGGGAGAGGCGCTGTGACGGACGGGGGCGCCGGGCGTCCGGGCGGGTCGCCGGCGGGGCCCGCCCCGGTCCTCGTCTCCGCGTGCCTGGCGGGAGTCGCGTGCCGCTACGACGGGCGGGCGAAGACCGATCCGCGGGTCGTCGAGGAGGTCGAGGCGGGTCGGGCGCTGCCCCGGTGCGCGGAGGTCCTCGGCGGGCTGGGGATCCCGAGGCCGCCTGCGGAGATCGTCGGCGGGGACGGGTTCGACGTGCTCGACGGGAGGGCGCGGGTGGTGACGGCCGACGGCCGGGACGTCACCGAGGCCTTCGTCCGTGGCGCGCGGGGGGTCGCCGACGAGGCGGCGCAGCTGGGCGTGGCGCGCGCGGTCCTGCAGGACCGCAGTCCGTCGTGCGGGTGCACGAGCGTCTACGACGGGACGCACTCGGGGGCGCTGGCCGACGGGGCGGGCGTCCTGGCGGCCGCCCTGATCCGCCGGGGGATCGACGTCGAGGCGGGGCCGGACGGCCCCGCCCGGGCCGGCTCCTAGCGGAGCGACTCCATGACGCGGACGCCGTCGAGGAGGGGCATGTACGGCAGGGGGTCGACGCCGGCGGCCAGCACGTACTCGGTGAGCTGATCGCGCACGACGGCGCGCAGGGCCTGCGGCTCCCACGGCTTGGCGATGTAGTAGTCGAGGCCCGCCTCGTTGACCGCGCGGATCGTGTCGTCCTGGTCGGCCTGCCCGGTGACGAGCACCGTGCGGGCGCGGGCGAAACGCGGGTCCTTGACGAGGTCGACGAGGAAGTCCACGCCGGTGCGCCCGGGGAGCCGATGATCCGACAGGACGAGGGCCAGCTCGTCGCCGTCGGCCGCGACCGCCTCGAGCGCGCTCCACGCGTCGTCGACGTCCTCGGCGGTCTCCAGGCGGATCCGCCCCCACAGGTCCTCCAAGTCGCGTTCGAGGGCGTCGCGGACGTCCGCCTCGTCCTCGAGGGAGAGGATCGTCAAAGTCATGGGTGTTCCTCCTCATCGGTGGTGGGCGTGCCGGCCGTCGGAAGCGACACGCGGATGGCCGTGTCGCCCGGACGGGACTCGATGGACAGCGAGCCCCCGTGGTCGGAGACGATCGACCTGACGATCGACATCCCCATCCCCAATCCGAACCGCACCCGACCGGCCTTCGTCGTGAAGCGCGGTTCGACGATCTTCTCGATGATCGCCGGGTCGATGCCCGGCCCGTTGTCGCAGACCGACACGACGACCCGGTCGCCCTCGTGCCGCACGGATACGCGGATGCGCGCCGGCTCGTCCCCCCGCGCCGGCAATGGGGCCCCGCCGTTCCCATCGGAGCCCATTGTGGCTCGCAGGTCGGCGGCCTCGTCCTCGATGGCCTCGGCGGCGTTGACGATGAGATTCGTCCACACCTGCTCGAGCCTGCCGGGATGGGCGACGACGGGCGGGGCGTCGCAGTAGTCGCAGTCGACCTCGATGTCGCGCAGCCGATGGCGGGTCAGGCGCAGGACGTCGTCGACGCCGACGCGCACGTCCACGGGCCGCGCGTCGTGCGCGTCGGGGCGCGCATACCCCTTGAGGGACTGGGTGAGCTCGACGACCCGGTCCGAGGCCGACAGGATCGCCCGGAGGGACGACCCGACGCGCGCCCCCGACTCCACGGACCCGAGGAGCCCCGGATCGGCCTCGACGAGGCGCCGCGCCTCCTCCTCGTCCCTCGCGCCGGCCCGCACGAGGCGCCGCGCCAGACCCCGGTCGCCGCCCGCGGCCCCCAGGATCCGGGCGACGAGGGCGCGCTCGTCGGCCGTCGACATCGGCGCCGCGTGCAGGGCCTGGGTCATCGCCCGCCGGGCCCGGGAGGTCTGCGACGAGGACCCGAGGAGGGCGTCGACATCCTCGGCCAGGTGCTCGGCCGACCGGGTGAGGGCCGTCACCGGATTGTTCAGCTCGTGGGCGATCCCGGCGCTGAGCTCGCCGAGCATCGCGAAGCGCGCCCGGTCGACGAGCTCGGCCCGCGTCCGGCGCAGGTCCTCCAGGGCCCCCGCCAGCTGCTCCTTCTGCTCCTCGAGGTCGTCGGCGAGCATCGCGTTCTCCAGGTGGAGGTCCTCGGCCCTCATCAGGCGGCGCGTCAACGAGCGGATCGCCAGCGCCGTCAGGGTCGACCCGATGGACGGGTCCTCGTGGAGGGCGATCTGGAGCTGCTCGGTCGTCAGCCGCACGAGCGTCGTCTCCGACGTGGTGACGCCGGTGAAGAACGCCTCCTCCGCGCGGGCCAGGGACACGAGGCCGATGAGGGGGCCGGAGCTGGCGTGGTGGGCGAGGACCTCCCCGCGGGCCGAGTCCCGGTGGAGGGACACGTCCCCGTCGAGGACGAGGTGGACGGCGGCGACCGGCTCCCCCTGGGCGACGAGGCGCGTCCCGGCGGGGACGACGATCCGGGGCCGCCGCCCCAGGACCCTCTCGACGCCGGCGAGGAGGTCGAGGACGACCTGGTGCTCGCTCAACCCGAGGCCCTCGACGAGGGGCCCTTGGACGGCGCTGGGCGGGGGGTCCCCGATGAGGGCGATGATCTGGTCGGTCGAGCGCCCCTCGCCGCGCAGGTGGCGGACCATCGTCGAGTAGCACTGGCCGATGAGCAGGGGCACGCTCCACGGCGCGTTGGTCACCGACGCGAGTCGGCCCGACTGGGTGGCCCGCGTCAGGTCGGTGTGGGAGGGGCGGTCGGTGACGACGAGCCACCGGGTGAACGCGAGGATCGGCATCGAGTCGGTCAGGCGGATCGTCTCGTCGATGTCGGCGACCTCGCAGGTCGCGATCGCGAGGACCACGTGGTCGTCGGGCCCCAGGGTCGCGTCGTACTCGCCGAGGCGGTGGGGCCCGGAGATGCGGTCGAGGCACAGGTTGGGGAAGGCTTCCGCCATGTCCTCGGCGAGGGCGTGGGCGATCCCGTGGGAGTCGTCGCCGATGACGAGGACGTGGACGTGGTGACCCGGCCGGTGGCCGGAGCGGCGGACGTCGGTCCGGCTCCACACCTCCTCGTCGCGGCTGGCCCCCAGGCCCCGCGTCCACCAGTGGGACGGCCCGGGCCGTCCCGCCTCGGGCATCTCAGACCACCCCGAGGGGGCCCCATGTCAGGGGGGCGACGAATGCGAGGAGGACGATGCCGGTGAGGCCGACGACGACGCCGACGACGACCATCTCCCGCGTGGGGGTGGTGCCCGTCGAGTAGGCGATCGCGTTGGGCGGGGTGGAGATCGGCAGGCACATGCCCAGGGAGCAGCCCAGGGCGAGGACGATGGCGATCTCGGCGGCGGACGTGGACACGGTGGCGGCCAGACCCATGCCCATGGGGACGAGGAGGTTCGCGGAGGCCGAGTGGGAGATGACGTTCGACGTCACCCAGCCGACGAGGGCGAGGACGAGGATCAGGAGGACGCCGGGGATCGCGGACCATTGGATCGATCCGAGCATCCACGCGTCGAGGCCGGTCGCGCCGACGCCCGAGCCGAGGGCGATGCCGCCGGCGACGAGCCACAGGACGGGCCAGTCGAGGGCGCGCAGGTCGTCGCCGCTCATCACCTTGAAGATGAGGAGGACGACGACGGGCAGGAAGCCGACGATGTTCGCGGAGATCCCGTGGAGGGCCTCGGTCATCCACAGGAGGATCGTGACGACCGAGGTGACGTAGAAGATCTTCGCGTTGCGGCTCGTGTCGAATCGGGCGGAGGTGTCGATGTCGAAGGCGGCGTCGGCGGGGATGTAGCGCCAGGAGATGAACGCCCAGGACACGGCCAGGACGATGAGCATCAGGGGGACGGCGGCGAGCATCCAGTCGAGGAAGGTCACCGAGATCCCCGCGGCGTCGAGGGCCCCCAGGGCGATGGCGTTGGGCGGGGTGCCCACGGGCGTGCCCATGCCGCCGACGTTGGCGGCCACGGGGATCGACAGGGCGATGCCGGTGCGGGCCCGGCCCTCCGGCAGCCCCATGATGACGGGCATCATCACGGCGAACATCGTCGCGGTCGTCGCCGTGTTCGACATGAACATCGACAGGATCGCGGTGATGAGCATGACGCCCATGACGGTCAGGCGCGGCTTGCCGAGGAAGGGTTTGAGGAGCACGGCGGACAGGGCGCGGTCGACCCGGTACTTCGCGGCGCCGTCGGCGAGCATGAAACCGCCGAGGAAGAGGATGATTACCGGGTTGGCGAGCGCGCCGAAGAACGACGTGTACGCGGGGGCGTCCTCGGCGACGGGCAGGAGCGCCTTGTTGGAGACGAGGAGGACCTCGAGGAAGATCACGAGGACGGCGGTGGCCGCCAGGGGGATGGCCTCGGTGACCCACAGGAGGATCGCGGCCAGGAAGATGCCGAACATCCGGGTGCCGGCGGCGTCCAGGCCGGGCAGTTCGATGAAGAGGCTGAGGAGGACGACGAGGGCGCCGCCGATCTGGCCGACGAGCTTGACCGGGCTGATCGTCGGGTGGTCGCGCCTTTGACGGGTCGTCATCGTCTGAGCGGAGCGCGAATTGATCGTGAACTGGCTCTTGGGTGCGTGTGCCATGGGGTGCAGGACCTCGTCGTCGCGGTTGCCAACAGATCCCATCCTATGTCATGAATCACATTCGCCGCCCGTGGTTCGACCCGGGCCCTCTCGGATCCGTCCGGAATCGACAGCCCGCGTCTTGACACACGGAGGCTCGCCCTCCGCGCCGCCCGGAATCGACCCGGCCGGGGCGCTGTGGCACCCTGGCGCCATGACACGACGGCCGGGCCTGGGGCCCATCGACATCGCCACCTGCGGCGCCCTGTCGGCGCTGGCCGTCGCCCTGGGGCTCATCAGCTCGGTCACCCCGGTCTTCGGGCTCTTCATCCGCGCGGCCTCCGCCGTCCCGCTGGCGATGATCGCCGTAAGGATGCGCCCCAGAGCCGCCGTCGCCGCCCTCGCCACGACCGTCCTCATGGCCCTCGCGGTCGGCGGGGCGATGACCGCGCGCTCGGCCGCGGTCGCCGCCGTCGTCGGCGCCGTCATCGGCGCCCTCCACCGGGCGGGCGTCGGCAGGACGGGCCTGGCCCTGGCGACGACCGGGATCGCCGGCCTCGGCGCCGCCGCCGGCACCGGCCTCCTCTGGCTCCTCGACGACCTGCGGACCCTCTCCCTCGAATCGGCGAGGACCTCCATCGACGGCTACCTGTCCCTCCTGGCCCGCGTCCCCGGACTGGAGGAGTCGGCCTCCCGGGCCTCCGGCCTCGTCTCCTCCCTCATCGACCACTGGTGGCTGTGGGTGCCGGTCGTCTCCTTCGTCTCGCTCGCCCTCCTCGTCCTCGTCGCCCATTGGCTCGTCGGCGCGGTCCTCGCGCGCATCGACCTGGCGACCGGATGGGACCCGCTCGTCGGCGACCGGGCCGACGCGGTCCCCGACCCCCAGTCTGCCGCTCCGGCCGCGCCCCATCGGGGGGATGACCCGCCGCTGCCGCTGCGCCTCGAGGCCGCCTCCTTCTCCTACCCCGGGGCCGCCGCTCCCGCCCTCGACCGCGTCGACCTGACGATCGACGCGGGGTCCTTCACCGTCATCGCCGGCCCCAACGGATCCGGCAAATCGACCCTCGCCCTCCTCCTGGCCGGGGCCGACCCGACGAGCGGGGAGATCCGCAGGCCCGGCGGCGCCGGGCGCCGAGCGGCGCGCCTGGGAGAGGTCGGCGGGACCGCCCTCGTCGCCCAGCGCTCCGAGCTCCAGATCCTCGGCGAGACCGTCGCCGAGGACGTCCTGTGGGGCCTGGCCCCCGACGAGCGCGACGGCGTCGACCTCGACGGGGTCCTCCGCCTCGTCGGCCTCGACGGCCGGGAGGACGCCCTGACCCGTCACCTGTCCGGCGGCCAGCTCCAGCGCCTCGCGCTCGCCGGGGCGCTCGTGCGCCGGCCCGCCCTGCTGATCTCGGATGAATCGACCGCGATGATCGACCGCGCCGGCCGCGCCGATCTCATCGGCGTCCTCGCGCGCCTGCCCGAACGGGGGACGACCGTCGTCCACATCACCCACGACCCCTCCGAGGCCGCGGGCGCCGATCGGCTGATCCGCATGGCGGCGGGGCGCATCGTGTCGGACTCCGACGCCCCCGACGGCGCGGCGGGGCCCGCGACCGACCCTCGCGAGGCTCCCGCGGCGCCGGTAGTCCCCACCGCCGCCGACCCCCGGCCCTCCCCGCGCTACGGGGCCCTCGCGCCGGCGGGATCCCCGGCCCCCGACGACCGGCTCCGGGCGCCCGCCTACCGCCCCGCCCGCACCGGGGCCCTGTGGGTCGACCGCGTCGCCCACGCCTACGACGTGTCGACCCCGTGGCGCCACGACGTCCTCCACGACGCGACCTTCATCCTCGAGCCCGGCTGCGGGCTGCTCATCACCGGCGACAACGGCTCCGGCAAGACGACCCTGTCGCGCATCGCCGCGGGGCTCCTCGCCCCCACCTGGGGGTCGTGCACCCTCGGCGGCGACCCGATGACCAGTCGAATCGGGGACGTCGCCCTGTCGATGCAATTCGCCCGCCTCCAACTCCAACGGCCCTCGGTGCGCTCCGACATCCTGTCGGCGGCGGGATTCGGGGCGGCCGTCGGCAATCGAACCGGTCGCCGCCCGGGCGGGCGCCGACCGGGATCCTCCCGTCCCGGTCCCCGCGGGGCCGGCGACCCGCGCCGTGGCGACGAGCGGGACGGGATCGTCGCCGACGCGATGCGCCTCGTCGGCCTCGACCCCGCCCTCGCCTCGCGCGGCATCGACGAGCTCTCCGGCGGGCAGATGCGCAGGGTCGCCCTCGCCGGCCTCCTCGCCCGCGACCCCGCCGCCCTCATCCTCGACGAGCCCATGGCCGGGCTCGACGAGGACTCCCGGGCCCTCCTCGTCGACGCCCTCGTCGACCGGCGACGAGCGGGACTGTCCGTCCTCGTGATCTCCCACGACGTCGACGGGCTCGGCGCCCTGTGCGACGAGCGGATGAACCTCGACCAGGGGGTGCTGCGATGACGCCCCGGATTTCCGACTCGGGCTCGGCCCCCGCCGAGTCGGCGCCCGCCGTCGCCCCGACGAGCGGGTCCGCCGGGCCCGCGGAGGCCGCCGGGCGCGCCGCCCGACGCCGCCCGCGACGCCCGACCGGGTTCGCCGTCCCGCGCCCGCTGCCCTGGGAGTCGTTCCTCTCGCGCGCCTGGGCGGGCACGCTCATCGCCTGGTGGACGGCGCTGACGACCCTGACCCTCATCCGCCCGTCGTGGACGACCCTCGGCGCGGTCGGCTCCCTCCTGCTCGCCGGGACCCTCCTCGCGCGCGTCCCCCCGCGGGCCGCGCCCCGCCCGCCCGCCTGGTTCTGGGCGGGCCTCGTCGGAGCCCTCATCGGCGCCTCCCTCGGAGGCGGCTTCTGGATCTTCGTCCGGGCCTGCCTCGTCGCGCTCGTCATCCTGTGGGGGTCGTCGCTGATCCTGTGGACGGTGCCGACGACGAGGCTCGCCGGAGCCCTCCACCGGCTCCTGGGGCCGCTGCGCCTCGTCGGCGCCCCGGTCGACGAGTGGGCCCGGATCATGCGGCACGCGCTTAGGGCGCTGCCGGTCCTGCGCGATCAGACGACGGCGGTCACCGACACGGTGAAACTGCGCCTGGGCGGCAGGCTCGCTCGACTCTCGCCCGGGGAGACGATCCGGCTCGGCGTCGATATCGTCACGGCCGCCCTGTCGGCGGCGTCGCGGGGCGCGGCGGACACGGGCAGGGCGATGTCGATGCGCGGAGGGCTCGGGCCGATCGAGCGCGAACCGGTGGGCGCGGGATGGCGCGATCTCGTCGTGTCGGCGGCGTGCGCGGCCGCGTCCGCGGCGATCCTCGTCTGGGGATGAAGGGCTCCCGGCGCATGCGCGGCCGGGCCGTCCCTCCGCCGGTTTGACGCTCGCGCGGTCGGGGCCGTAGGATTTCGGGGCACGCGCGAGTGGCGGAATAGGCAGACGCGCACGGTTCAGGTCCGTGTTCCAGTGATGGAGTGGGGGTTCAACTCCCCCCTCGCGCACGAGCAGGAAGCGGGAGGCCCACACGGCCTCCCGCTTCTGTTGTCCGGGGCCGCCGCGCCCAGCGTCGCGCCGACCGTGTAGACTAAGAACCGATCCTCCGCGTGACGGTATCATCCGAACCTCCCCAGGGCCGGAAGGCAGCAAGGATAAGGGTGCGCTGCCGGGTGCGCGGAGGATCCTCGCATCCGCCCACGGCGCCGCACCGCGTCGGTCCGCGCCCCGCACCCTGGAGAGACGATGACGTCCACCGCCGATGACCTCGGAACCCCCATCCCCCAGCAGCAGTTCGACCCCGTGTGGAGGGCCGACCCCGACCGCTACCGCGCCCAGGGGGCCGTCTACCGGCGCTGCGGGCGCTCCGGCCTCGACCTGCCCGCGATCTCGCTGGGACTGTGGCACAACTTCGGCGACGACCACTCGATCGCCGGCCAGCGCGACATCATCCGCACCGCCTTCGACCTGGGCATCACCCAATTCGACCTGGCCAACAACTACGGCATCCCCTACGGCAGCGCCGAGGAGAACTTCGGGCGCCATATGGCCCACGACCTCAAGCCCTACCGCGACGAGCTCGTCCTGGTCACCAAGGCCGGCTACGACATGTGGGAGGGCCCCTACGGCGCCGGAGGGTCGGGGCGCAAGTACATGCTGAGCTCCCTCGACCAGTCCCTGCGCCGCATGAACGTCGACTACGTCGACATCTTCTACTCGCACCGCTTCGACGAGACAACGCCGCTGGAGGAGACCATCGGGGCCCTCGACCAGGCCGTGCGCTCCGGCAAGGCCCTGTACGCCGGCATCTCCTCCTACGACCCCGACCAGACCCGTCGGGCCGTCGAGCTCGCCCGCGAGGCCCGCCTGCCCCTCGTCATCCACCAGCCCCGCTACTCGATGCTCTTCCGCGAGGTCGAGGACGGCCTCCTCGACGCCTGCGGGGAACTCGGCCTGGGCATGGCGGTCTTCAGCCCGCTCGCCCAGGGCCTGCTCACCTCGAAGTATCTCGGCCAGACCCGCATCCCCGCCGGGTCCCGGGCCTCCGAGCAGCGCTACCTCGACATCGGCGTCCTCACCGACGAGCGCATCGAGCACCTGCGCGCCCTCGACGCGCTCGCCGCCGACCGGGGGCAGACGCTCGCGCAGATGGCGCTCGCCTGGCTCCTGCGCGACGAGAGGGTGACGACGGTCCTCGTCGGCGCCTCGTCGGCCGGGCAGCTGCGCGACTCGGTGGGCGCGCTGGAAAAGCTCGGATTCTCCGACGATGAGCTGGCCGTCATCGACGAGCACTCGCGGGCGGCGGCGGTCACCTTCTGAACGACGGCTCGCCCTGGGCGCCGGGTCCGTGTGACTCATCGCCCAGGGCCCGTTTTGGTGTTGACGGGGCATTCCGCGTACAGTTGTCCTCAGCCACACGGCGATGCGCCCGTAGCTCAATGGATAGAGCATCTGACTACGGATCAGAAGGTTGGGGGTTCGAGTCCCTTCGGGCGCGCAGCGGCCCCCCTCGGTGCGATCCACCGGCGGGGGTTCTGCGTTTCTCCGGCCTCTTCGGCGTCCGCGGGCGACCCGGCCCTGTTCAAGGAATCGTCCCGCGCGCGAGTGAGGCGCGGCGCCGGCTCACAGGTTGAGGCTGATCCGCCAGCGCCCGTCCGCATCGAGCAGCCCGCGGGCGCGCACCCCGGTGGCCCGCAGGTTGTTGTCCTCGCGCATCTGGGCCATGGCCGGCTCCGACTCCTCGCGCGACAGGGTCGCCAGGACCAGTCCGAGGCTGTGGATCTCGAGGACGCCCGTCATGCCGCCGCCCTGGATCATCGCCATGCAGCGGAACTCGTGGCCCGGCTCCTCGCGGTGGTCCGTCCATCCCTCCTTGCGACACCGCTTCTCGACGGCGGCGTCGATATCCGCCGACGGGGCCAGGTCGAGCCAGCGCTCGGACTCGATGACCATGAGGGTCGGCTCCTTGTAGCCGAAGAGCTTCTGAATGATGTCCACGCTCACAGTCTGCCATGCCCCGTCCGCCGACATCCCCGGTCGCGGCGAGGAGGGGCGATGGTGCGTGCCGTCCCGCCGCACGGCGATCCGGCTGGATGCTCCTCCCGTCGCATCGCCTATCCGCCGCCGACTCGACACGAGGCGCTCCCCGACGGGCGCCTCGTTCGCGTCCGGTGTCCGTTCCCCCATGACGAGTGGAGCCGAGCTGCTCATCGAGCCGCCGATGAGCGCCGCGGGCTCAGCCCCGCACGACCACCCAGGGCGCCAGGCTCATCGTCCGCAGGCCCTCGACCCCCAGGGAGTCGGCGATGTCGGCCGCCGACGCCGCGCCCTCGACGCCCAGGGAGCGCCCGATGAGCCCGACGGCCTCCTTCGCGCCCGCCCCGGCGGCCCCCAACTGCGGCAGGGTGACGGCCCCGTCGCGCTTGGCCAGGCGCGCCCCCGACCGGGAGACCGCCAGCGGCACGTGCGCGTACACGGGGACCGGGGCTCCGAGCAGCGTCGCCAAAGCCGCCTGGCCGGGAGCCTGGGGGAGCAGGTCGTCGCCCCGGACCACCTGATCGACGCCCTGGAAGGCGTCGTCGACGACGACCGCGAGGTTGTAGGCGGGCACCCCGTCGGCCCGTCGGACGACGAAGTGGTCGACGGGCCCCGTCCACTCGCCGTGCAGCTCGTCGACGACCGTCCACTCGGGGGCGGGGGCGCGCAGGCGCAGCGCGGGGGAACGGCCCGCGTCGGCGAGTCGCGCGCGGGCGGCGTCGCGTTCGGCGTCGGTCAGGTCGAGGCACGTGCCGGGGTAGTGCCCGGGCGGCACGTGGGGGGCGGAGGCGGCGTCGCGGATGTCGCGGCGCGTGCAGTAGCACTCGAAGACGAGGTCGCGCGCGGCGAGGTCGGCGAGGGCGGCCTCGTGTGCGTCGGCGCGGCCGGTCTGGACCAGGGGCTCGCCGTCCCAGTCGAGGCCGACGGCCGCGAGGTCGGCGAGCTGTCGGGCGGCGGTGTCGCTGCCGGAGCGGTCGGGGTCGATGTCCTCGATGCGGATGACGAAGCGCCGGCCGGTCAGCCGCGCCCACGCCCACGCGAGGATCGCGGTCCGCAGGTTCCCCAGGTGGAGGTCGCCGGTGGGCGAGGGGGCGAAGCGCCCGGCGCCGATGGACGAGGCCGGTGCCGCGGCAGGGCGGTCGGCGCCGTCGGCGGACCGGTGGGGGAGCGGGGGCATGGGGCCAGTGTAGGAGTCGGGCCGTCGCGACCGGGGGCGCGGCGGGCGCGCGTGGAGGAGGCCGAGGGGTCGTACCCTGAGCGGGTGAACGCCCCCGCGCCCCGAAGCCCCGCCTCGTCGTCGGGGGCGCCCGGTTCGCAGGACCGGGCGGGGAGGATCGCGGGCGCGCCCCCGTGGGCGTTCGTCGCCGCCGGCGGCGCGCTCGGGGCGCTCCTGCGCGGAGGACTCGACGCCGCGGCCGCCGCCCGCCCGTGGGACGGCGCGTGGGCCGTGGCGTGGTCGACTGTCGTCGTCGACCTCGTGGGGGCGCTCCTGCTGGGCGCGGTCCTGGAGGCGCTCGCGGAGCATCGGGAGTCGGCGGCGCTCAGCCGCTTGCGGCTGCTGGCCGCCACGGGATTCACCGGGGCCCTGACGACTTATGGGACGGTGGTCGTCGGCGCCGTGTCGGACGAGGGCCGTGCGGCCTCCGGGGCCCGTCTGGCCTGGGGGCTGGGGCAGTCGCTCGTCCTGCTCCTCATCGGCGCGGCCGCCGCCGGATGGGGTGCGCGACTCGTCCGATGGGGGCGCGACCGTGGGCCGCGCGCCGCCCGGTCGAAAGGCGCTCCCGAGGGAGGCGGGCGATGAGTGGGCTCGTCGACTCGCCCGTGGTCCTCTCCCTCCTCGTCGCCGTCGGGGGCGCGGCGGGAGCCCTCGCCCGGTGGAGGCTGGGCTCGCGTGTCGCCCGGATCGTCGACGCCCGCATCGGGGGGCGCGGGGGCCGGGAGGGTGACGACCATCCCGATCCGCTGCCCTCGGCCCTGGGGATCGTCGTCGTCAACGTCGTCGGGTGCTTCCTCGTCGGACTGGCCTCCGGGGCGCTCGCCGACCACCCGATCGGCTCCGCCCTCGTGTCCACCGGGTTCCTCGGCGGTTTCACGACGTTCTCCACGGCAGTCGCCGATGCCCGCTCCCTGTGGGAGCGGGGAAGGCGCCCGGCCTCGGTGGGGCTGCTCGTGGGCGGGTGGGCGCTGGCGGTCGGGGCGGGCCTCGCCGGGATCGGGGTCGGGGCGGGCCTGTGAGAGGACGAGGCTCGCGGGCGGGTCGCCGGTACGACGGATCCCCACGAGCGCCGATCCCAGGATGCGAGGCCGTGTAACACATGATTTGGGGCGGATTCCCGCCGCCCCTATGCTGGACGGCACCAGCCCCCGGACCCGGGGGCGCCACTGTCCGGAGGAGCGAGATGATCGACCTCAACGGGGTCCGCAAGGTCTACCCCGTCACCGGCGGCGCCGAGGTCGTCGCCCTCGACGACGTCACCCTGCACGTCGAACGCGGCTCCATCCACGGGATCGTCGGCCAGTCCGGCGCCGGCAAGTCGACGCTGATCCGCTGCCTGACGGCCCTCGAACGGCCCACCGACGGATCCGTCGTCGTCGACGGGCAGGACCTCGCCCGCCTCGGCGGACGCGACCTGCGCGAGGCCCGGCGGCGCATCGGCATGGTCTTCCAATCCGCGAACCTCCTCGACGCCCGTACCGCCGCCGCCAACATCGGCTACCCCCTCAAACTTGCCGGCGTCCCGAAGGACCAGATCTCGCAGCGCGTCGACGAGCTCCTCGACCTCGTCGGACTGGCCGGGCGCGGAGGCTCCCACCCCTCCCAGCTCTCCGGCGGACAGCGCCAGCGCGTCGGCATCGCCCGGGCCCTCGCCGACCGGCCCGCCGTCCTCCTGTGCGACGAGCCGACCTCCGCCCTCGACACCGAATCGACCCGGCAGATCCTCGAACTGCTCCGGCAGGTCCGCGACGTCGCCGGCGTCACCGTCGTCATCATCACTCACGAGATGGCCGTCGTCCGGGAGATATGCGACTCCGTCACCCTCCTGGGCCACGGCCGCGTCATCCAGACCGGGACCGTCGAATCGGTCGTCTCCGACCCGACCAGCCCCCTGGCCCGAGAGCTCGTCCCCGCCCCCAGCGTCGACGAGGCCGACCTGCGCCCCGACTCGACCCTCCTCGACGTGATCTTCACGTCGCATCCCGGCGTCCCCACCGGCGCGACCGTCCTCAACCTCGCGGCCTCCATGGGCGCCGACGTCACCGCCGGCACCTTCGAGTCCCTCGGCACGACCCAGGTCGGGCGCCTCGCCCTGTCCGTCCCGGCCTACCACGCCGACAAGATCATCGCGCAGCTGCGCGAGCACCACGTCCACGCCGAGGTCAGGAGCCTGTGAGCATGATCCTGCCGATCCTCCACGACGCCGCCCCCGTCCTCGTCGACGCCGCCTCCCACCTGGGCGGCCTCGTCGCCGCCGGCAAGAACGACCCCACGTGGCTCGACAACCCGGCGCTCACCAAGCAGTTCCTCCCCGCCATCGGGCAGACCCTCCTGATGATGGGCTTCTCCACGGCGTTCTCCGTCCTCCTCGGACTGCCCCTGGGCCTCGTGCTCGTCCAGACCGGCAAGACGGGCCTGACCCCGAACCGGCCCGTCTACGAGACGATCAGCTTCATCGTCAACATCATCCGCTCCCTGCCCTTCATCATCGGCATCATCATGCTGATCCCCATCACCCGGCTCATCGTCGGCTCCTCCCTGGGGTGGCAGGCGACCGTCGTCCCCCTCGTCATCCTCTCGGTCCCCTTCTTCGCCCGACTCGTCGAGTCCAACATCCTCGCCGTCGACGCCGGCAAGATCGAGGCCGCGCAGATGATGGGCGCCTCCAACCGGCAGATCCGGTGGGGCGTCCAGGTCCGAGAGGCGATGCCGATGCTCGTCCAGTCGACGACGACCCTGGCCATCACCCTCATCGGGTACTCGGCGATGGCCGGCGCCGTCGGCGGCGGCGGCCTGGGGCAGATGGCGATCAACTACGGCTACAACCGCTGGCAGGACGATGTGATGATCTCCACGGTCATCGCGATCGTCGTCATCGTCCAGGTCGTCCAGATGATCGGCGACGTCATCGCCCGGGCGGTCGATCACCGCTGACATCCCGCCGCTTAGAGCCGGTCTTGCCCGCTCGGAGGGGGCGCCGCCCCGCGCGGACGCGGCCCTGACGCGGCCCCGGCCGGCGGCGTGTTACACAATCCCGGCACCCGTCGTCGCTCGCGCCGACCCGGAGCGCCCGCCGACAATGGGGGCATCCGGTTGAGGCCCATGAGGGTCCGACACTCGCAGAAAAGGAAAGACCCATGCGCTCCATCCGCTCCTTCGGCGCCGTCTCGGCCGCCGCCGCCCTCGCCCTCGTCCTGTCCGCCTGCTCGGGCGGCTCCTCCCCTGACGCCGCGTCCCCGGCCGCGCCCGACGCCGCCTCGGGCGACCTCGTCACCCTGACCGTCGGCGCGTCGCCCTCGCCGCACGCGAAGATCCTCCAGTACATCGACGACACCCTGGCCGCCGGCGCCGGCCTCGACCTGGAGATCGTCGAGTACTCCGACTACATCCAGCCGAACTCCGCCCTGGAGGACGGGTCGCTCGACGCCAACTTCTTCCAGACCGTCCCCTACCTGGAGATCCAGGAGAAGGAGAACGGCTACGACTTCGAGGCCGGCAAGGGCATCCACCTTGAGCCGCTCGCCGTCTTCTCCAACAAGATCGCGTCCCTGGACGAACTGCCCGCCGGCGGCACCATCGGCATCATCTCCGATACCGCCAACCAGGCGCGCGCCCTCAAAGTCCTTGCCGACCAGGGGCTCGTCGAGCTGCCCGCGGACGGCTCCGACGCCAACGTCAACAACGTGAAGATCCTCAAGGACTTCACCTTCACCGAGGTCGACGGCCCGCAGCTCGTCCGCTCCCTCGCCGACGTCGACGCCGCCGTCATCAACGGCAACTACGCCCAGGAGGGCGGCCTGTCCCTGTCCGGCGACGCCCTCGTCACCGAATCCCCGGAGAACAACCCCTCCGTCAACATCCTCGCGTGGAAGGCCGGCTCCGAGAAGAGCGCCGCCATCGCCGAGCTGGAGAAGCTCCTCCACTCCGACGAGGTCAAGCAGTACATCGAGCAGACCTGGACCGACGGATCCGTGATCCCGGCGTTCTGATCGGAGTCGGCGCCGCCGTCGGGGACGAGCGGGTCGGCGCCGGATCCGCCTCTTCGAGTGGGGCCCGTCGCTGATCGCCGGGTTCTACCGGTCCTCGCGACTCCCGGAGATCACCGGGGGCGCGAGGACCGTGTCGTTCGAGGAGCGTGCAGGCGGCGTTCGCGCAGATCGATGAGCACGAATCGACGAGTACGAGGGGAGCGTGCGCGCGGCCGCCGGGACGCGATCGGGGCGAGCCAAAGCAGCGCCTCTGCCTGGGCCCGCGCTGCGCGAATCCAGGGGCCGACCGACGGCCGGGCGCCCCCGCTCGTCGAGCCCTAGAATCCGGGGCATGCAGACCGCTGCGCTCATCGACGCCGACGACCTCGCCGCCCTCCTCGACTCGGCGGACGGGCCCCGCCCCGTCCTCCTCGACGTCCGCTACCCCGGCCCCGCCTCCGACGAGGACGGGCGCGCCCAGTACCTCGCGGGCCATATCCCCGGCGCCGCCTACGTCGACCTGGACACGGCGCTCGCCGCCCCGCACGTCCCCGGCGTCACCGGCCGCCACCCCCTGCCCGACCCGGGGGTCTTCGAGGAGGCGATGCGCGCCGCCGGGGTGAGCGACGACCGCCCCGTCGTCGTCTACGACGATTGGCTGTCCATCGCCGCGGCCCGGGCCTGGTGGCTCCTGCGCCGCGCCGGCCACGTCGACGTGCGCGTCCTCGACGGCGGATGGTCCGCGTGGACTCGTGCGGGCGGCCCCGTCGACACCGGCGAATCCCTCCCGGCTCCCGGGGACTTCAGGGCCGCTCAGGGGGCCCTGCGAGTCGTCGATGCGCAGGGCGCCGCACGCATCGCCCGGGAGGGGGTCCTCCTCGATGCGCGGCCCGCCGCGCGATTCCGCGGTGAGGACGAGACGATCGACCCGGTCGCCGGGCATATCCCCGGCGCGCGCTCCCTGCCCGCGGCCTCCCTCGTCGACGGGGCCGGGCGCTTCCTGGCGCCCCCGGTCCTCGCCGAGCGCTTCGCCGCAGTCGGGGCGGTGGCCGGGGTCGAGGTCGGCGTCTACTGCGGTTCGGGCATCCAGGCGTGCCACGCGGCCCTGGCCGCCGAGGCATCCGGCGCCGTTCCCTCCCCGGCCGTCTACGCGGGCTCGTGGAGCGAATGGATCACCGATCCGGCGCGCGGCGTCGAGACGGGCGAGGGGGGTCGCGGAGCCGAGGCCGCGCGAGGCTGACGGGACCGGGGGCGCGGCGGCCGTGGCGACCGGCCCCGCCGACCCGGCTCCCATCATCGGCCGGGCCCTGCCCCGGGGGCGCGGCCCGGCCTGGTAGGTTCGGTCACGACAGCGGCCAGGGGAGCCCGCCACGAGGACAAGGAGTTCGCAGTGCCCTTCCAGATCCACAACTTCACGGACAACGACGACATCGACGTCATCGCGAGGAGGGGGAGCTTCTCCGTCGTCGAGTTCACCAAGGACCTGTCGGTCGACTCGGCCTCGGCCCAGCAGGCGTTCTTCGAATCGCAGATGAACGTGCGCCGCCGCCAGCTCCTCATCGAGCTCACCGGCGGCTCGGCCGTCGTCCAGGCCGGAGCGATGCAATGGACCGTCGGCCGGGTCGGCGCCAGTTCCGGGGTGAAGGGCGCCGGCGATTTCGTCGGGAAGATGTTCCGGGGCGCCGTCACCGGCGAGAGCGCCGTCAAGCCCGAGTACACGGGCACGGGCCTCGTCGTCCTCGAGCCGACGACCCGCCATCTGCTCCTCGTCGACCTGGCCGAGTGGGGAGGGGGCCTGGTCGTCGAGGACGGGATGTTCCTCGCGTGCGAGGGCGGGGTCCAGCAGAAGGTCATCGCCCGCTCGAACCTGTCGTCGGCGATCGGCGGCGGCGAGGGCCTGTTCAACCTCGGTCTCTTCGGCGCGGGCGTCGTCGCCCTGGAGAGCGCCGTCCCGGCGCAGGAGCTCGTGTACGTCGACTTGACCGACGACGAGCTCAAGATCGACGGGCCGCTGGCCGTCATGTGGTCGCCGGGCCTGCAGTTCACCGTGGAGCGATCGACGCGCAGCATCATCGGCTCGATGACGAGCGGCGAGGGACTCGTCAACGTCTACCGGGGCACCGGCCGTGTCGCCCTCTCGCCGGTGGGGCCGACGAGCGCGCTGGTCTCGGCCGTGACGACCGCCTGATCGGGGACGACCCGATGATTCGGGGGAGGGCCGCCGGAAAAGTTCCGGCGGCCCTCCCCCGAATGGGTCGACGGGGAGCTCAGTCGACGATGCCGTAGAGGCGGTCGCCCGCGTCCCCCAGGCCGGGGACGATGTACGACTTCTCGTTGAGGCGCTCGTCGACGGCGGCGACGACGACGGTGACGTCGGCCCGGTCGCCGACGGCCCCCTCCAGGGTGGCGACGCCCTCGGGGGCGGCGAGCAGGCACACGCAGGTGACGTCCTTCGCGCCGCGCTCGAAGAGGTAGTCGGTGGCGGCGACCATGGTGTGCCCGGTGGCGAGCATGGGGTCGAGGACGAAGCACTGGCGGCCGGACAGGTCGTCGGGCAGGCGGTTCGCGTAGGTCTCGATCTCGAGGGTGTCGTCGTCGCGGCGCATCCCCAGGAAGCCGACTTCGGCGGTCGGCAGCAGGCGGGTCATGCCCTCGAGCATGCCCAGGCCGGCGCGCAGGACGGGGACGACGAGGGGGCGCGGCTCGGACAGCTGGACGCCGACGGTCTGGGCGACGGGCGTGTCGATCCGCTTGTCGGTGACGGAAACGTGGCGGGTCGCCTCGTAGGCGAGGAGGGTGACGAGCTCGTCGACGAGCTGGCGGAAGGTCGCCGAGGGCGTCGTGCGGTCGCGCAGGACGGTCAGCTTGTGGGCGATGAGCGGGTGGTCGGCGATGTGAAGGCGCATGGGTCAAGGCTACCGCGTGGGGCCGGCGCGGCGGCCCCGACGGGGCCGGGGTCCGATTACACTTCGTCACGTGCCCCCCATGGACCGTTATCGCGAGGCGATGAGTCGCGCCCTCTTCTTGGCCAATCGCGCCCGGGAGTCCGGTGATGTGCCCGTCGGAGCGGTCGTCATCGACTCCCTGGGGAGGATCGTCGGCAAGGGGTGGAACGTGCGCGAGGCCGATCATGATCCGGCCGGGCACGCGGAGATCGTCGCGCTGCGCGAGGCGGGGCGGACTCTCAAGCGGTGGAATCTCGTCGGTTGCACCCTGGTCGTCACCCTGGAGCCGTGCACGATGTGCGCGGGGGCGGCCATCGCGGCGCGCGTCGACCGGGTGGTCTTCGGCGCGTGGGATCCGAAGGCCGGGGCCGCGGGCTCTTTGCGCGATGTCCTCCATGATTCGCGCCTCAATCACCGGGTGGAGGTCGTCGGCGGGGTCCTCGGGCAGGAGGCCACCGTCCAGCTCACCGCGTTCTTCGAGTCGCGCCGGGAATCGGCGTCCGAGGCGACGGGGCGCGCGGCTCTGGCGAGCGCCCCGGTCGACGAGCCGCGCTTCGAGGTCGTGTCGCGGTGGGCGGACGATCCGTCGCACGGCGGGCAGCCCGTCGAGGAAACGACTGGCCTCCAGGACGAGGCGGATCCGTCGGGAGTCCTCCCCTCGCCAACCGCGGACACCGCGGTACCCGCCCGCGTCGTCGCCGGGATCCCCGTGCGCAGGCGCCGCTCGTAGGCTCGATCGGCCCGAAGGCAGACCTCGTGATAGGAGCAACGAGGGCTGTGTGTGACGTCAATCGCTCATTCGCGTCTCCTGCTTGTTCGATTTTGCAGGGTTCTGTATGTTCATATTCGCTTAGGTAAGCCTAGGCTCTTAATCTGAACCGGTGTCGAGCCGATCGCGCCCCCGACGCCGACCGACCGAAGGAATACGATGAACGGCAGAACCGCGTCGCTCCTGGCGGCCCCCGCCGCCCTGGCCCTCCTCCTCGCCGGCTGCTCCGGCGCAGGCGACGCCGCAGCCCCCTCCGCCGCCCAGAGCAGCGCCGAGGCCATCGCCCAGTCCTCCGCCTCGAACGCTGCCCCGGCCTCGGCCACCATCGAGTCCAACCTCGGTACCGTCGAGATCGCCCTGCCCGTCCAACGCGCCGCCTCCCTCGACAACCGGACCTTCGAGGTCCTCGCCTCCTGGGGCGTCCCGCTCGTCGCCGCCCCCCAGAACCTCATCCCCAAGACGATCACCGCCTACTCCGGCGAGGACGTCGCCAACATCGGCACCCACCGCGAGCCCAACCTCGAGGCCCTCGTCGCCGCCGAGCCCGACCTCATCATCTCCGGCCAGCGCTTCACCCAGCACAACGAGGCCATCGCCTCCCTGACCGACGCGCCCCTCATCGACCTCGAACCCCGCGAGGGCGAGCCCCTCGACGCCGAGCTCATCCGCCAAGTCGAGGCCCTCGGGACGATCTTCGGCAAGGAGAAGGAGGCCGCCGCACTCGTCGACGACTTCACCACCGCCCTCGACCGCGCCAAGAAGGCCTACGACGGCTCCTCCACCGTCATGGCCGTCAACGTCTCCGGCGGCGAGATCGGCTACGTCGCGCCGTCCGTCGGACGCACGTGGGGCCCGCTCTTCGACCTCCTCGGCCTCACCCCCGCCCTCGAGGTCCCCGCCGGCACCGACTCCCACACCGGCGACGACATCTCCGTCGAAGCGATCGCCGAGTCCAACCCCGCGTGGATCCTCGTCCTCGACCGCGACGGCGCCATCAAGGCCGAGGAAGCCGGCTACACCCCCGCCGCCGACGTCATCGCCGCCAACGCCGCCCTGTCCGGCGTGTCCGCCGTCGCCGACCAGCACGTGATCGTCGCCCCCGCCGACACCTACACCAACGAATCGATCATCACCTACACGGAGATCCTCAACTCCCTCGCCGACGCCTTCGAAGCCGCCGGCGCCCAGCGCTGAGACCCCTTCCGATGACGTCGTCACCGACGCGGGTGCGCCCGGAGCCGCGCGCGAGCGGCCCCGGGCGCACCCGCGCCCGCCTCCTGACCCCCGGCCTGGCCGTCGCCTCCCTCGTCGTCGTCGCGCTCCTCCTCGTCAGCCTGGCAACCGGCGAGTACTCGATCCTCACCGGCGACGCCGGGCGCGAACTGTTCCTCGGCGTGCGCGTCCCGCGAACCATCGCCCTCATCCTGTCGGGCGCCGCCATGTCGATGTCCGGGATCATCATGCAGCTCGTCACCCAGAACAGATTCGCCGAGCCGACGACCACCGGGACCACCGAATGGGCGGGCCTGGGCCTCCTGACGGTCATGGCCATCGCCCCCGGCGCCTCCGTCCACACCCGCATGGTCGGCGCCGTCGTCGCCGCCTTCGTCGGGACCATGCTCTTCTTCCTCCTCCTGAGCCGCCTCTCCCTGCGCTCCTCCCTCCTCGTCCCCATCGTCGGCATGATGCTCGGATCCGTCGTCTCGGCGATCTCCACCTTCGTCGCCCTGGAGACGAACATGCTCCAATCCCTGGGGATCTGGTTCCAGGGGTCCTTCACCTCCGTGTACACCGGCCAGTACGAGATCCTGTGGATCGTCGCCGGAGTCGTCGTCGCCGTCGTCCTCCTCGCCGACCGGCTGACCGCCGTCGGCCTGGGCGAGGACATCGCCACCAGCCTCGGCCTCAACTACCGGCTCACCGTCCTGGCCGCCACCGGCCTCGTCGCCATCGCCACCGGCGTCGTCGCCGTCGTCGTCGGCTCCCTGCCGTTCCTCGGCCTCGTCGTCCCCAACATCGTCTCTATGCTCCGAGGCGACGACCTGCGCTCGAACCTGCCATGGGTCGGCGTCTGCGGGATCGGCCTGGTCACCGCCTGCGACCTCATCGCCCGCACCGCGATCTCCCCCTTCGAGATCCCCGTCGCCGTCGTCCTGGGAGTCCTCGGGGCCGCCGTCTTCCTCGGCCTCGTCCTCCTGCGCACGAGGAGGGGCTGACATGACCGCCCTCGCCCCCTGCGCGGCGCCCCCCGCCCGCGCCGACCGGCCCGAGCCCCGGCCCCCCTCGTCCGGCGCCTTCCCGACCCGCGCCGCCTCGCGACGGTGGTGGCTGATCTTCTCGGCCGTCGCCCTCGTCGGCCTCGTCATGTGCGTCGGCCTGCTCGTCTGGAACAACCCGATGGAGCCCGGCACCCGCGGATTCTGGCTCATCGCCAAGCGCCGCGCCATCGCGGTCGTCGCCATCGGCGTCGTCGCCGTCAGCCAGTCCATGGCGACCGTCGCCTTCCAGACGGTCGCGGCCAACCGGATCATCACCCCGTCGATCCTCGGGTTCGAGTCCCTCTACCGGGCGATCCACACCTCCACCGTCTTCTTCTTCGGCGTCTCCGGCCTGACCGCCGCCCGTACCATCGAGACCTTCCTCGTCACCCTCGTCCTCATGGTCGCCATGTGCCTCGTCCTGTACACGTGGCTCCTGACCAGTCGCAGCGCCTCCCTTCACGCGATGCTCCTCATCGGCGTCGTCCTGGGGACCGGCCTGGGATCCGTGTCCTCCCTCATGCAGCGGCTCCTGACCCCCAGCGAGTTCGACGTCCTCACCGCCCGGCTCTTCGGGTCGGTGGCCAACGCCGACGCCGAGTACTACCCCGTCGCCGTCCCCCTCGTCCTCGCGTGCGCGACGGGGCTCGCCCTGATGACCCGTCGTCTCGACGTCCTCGCCCTGGGCCGGGACGCCGCGATCGGCCTGGGCGTCGACCACCGGCGCACGAGCGTCGTCGTCCTCGTCCTCGTGTCGATCCTCATGGCGACGTCGACGGCGCTCGTCGGCCCCATGACGTTCCTCGGGTTCCTCGTCGCCACCCTCGCCCACCAGTTCTCCGCGACTTACGACCACCGGAGGATCTTCGCGATGTCCGTCGCCCTGGCGGTCGCCGTCCTCGCGGGCGCCTACTTCATCATGAACCACGTCTTCGACGCCCAGGGCGTCGTCTCCATCATCATCGAACTCGTCGGCGGCCTGACCTTCATCGCCGTCGTCCTCACGAAGGGCCGCCTGTGATCCGCCTCCGCGACGCCGCCAAGAACTACTCCGAGACCGTGCGGATCGGCCCCGTCGCCCTCGACATCCCGCGCGGCGGCATCACCGCCCTCGTCGGCCCCAACGGCGCCGGCAAGTCGACGCTCCTGACGATGATCGGGCGCCTCCTGGGCATCGACGAGGGGGTCATCGAGGTCGCCGGCATGGACGTCGCCCGGACGAAGTCCGCCGACCTGGCCAGGGTCGTGTCGATCCTGCGGCAGGAGAACCACTACGTCTCGCGGCTGACCGTCCGCCAGCTCGTCGGATTCGGACGATTCCCCCACACGCGCGGGCGCCTGAACGCCGACGACGAGGCCGTCATCTCCCGGTGCATCGACTTCCTGGGGATGACCGGCCTGCAGGACCGCTATCTCGACGAGCTCTCCGGCGGGCAGCGCCAGCGCGCCTACGTCGCCATGGTCCTGTGCCAGGAGACCGACTACGTGCTCCTCGACGAGCCGCTCAACAACCTCGACATCGCCCGATCCGTCGACATGATGCGCCACCTGGCGCGCGCCGCCGTCGAATTCGACCGGACGATCGTCGTCGTCCTCCACGACATCAATTTCGCCGCCCGCTACGCCGACCGGATCTGCGCGATGAAGGACGGGCGCGTCGTCCACGTCGGCACCCCGGACGAGATCATGCGAGACGACGTCCTCACCGACATCTTCGAGACCCGCGTGCGCGTCATCGACGGCCCCGACGGCCCCGTCGCCTGCTACTGCTAGGGCTGCGACCCCGAACGCCCACCACCAATGACATTGCCCAAATCTGGGCCCAGGTGCGCCCCCGAACGCCGTCGGGCGTGCAGAAGCATCGGCGACTGCGCATCCGCATGAGGCCCCGGCGCGGCGGCCCGAGGCGGCGCGGGCTCTTGCGGGAGTGCGGCCGGCGCCGGATCGGGGCCGCCGCGAGGATCCGGGGGACTACTGGCCCGCAGGCGGTGCGGCCGGCGCCAAGCTCGGATTCTCCTCGTCCCTGTAATGGCCGGGGTCGGGCGGGATGGTGATGACGATGGTCGGCCCGGCCTCGTCCTGATCGAGGACGGTGCTCCACTGGGCGAAGGGACCGACCGCGTGGCGGAAGACCGTCTGAACGAGGCCGAGCGTGATCTGCTCGACGAGCGATTCGGGGCACTGGCCGCCGCGCAGGGGGGAGGCGAGGAGGCGCAGGGCCTTGGGGGAGTCGCTCACGCGGACCGCCCCGAATCCGAGCATCCTGAGGAACCCGCGGACCTCCTTGAGGTGGAGGGGGAGGTCGAATCCGTCGGGGAGCTCGTCGAGTTCGGACAGGTCGGTCAGGCGCAGGGAGGCCATCGCCCTCAGGGCCCACTGCTCGCCGATGGCGTAGGCGCAGGCCTCGGCGTCGTCGGGGTGGGCGTCGCGCAGCCAGGCGAAGAGGGCGCTGGACAGGTGGTGGATCGTGTAGACGGGGAAGAGGGGGTCGGAGGGGAGGGTCGTCGTGTAGCCGACGGCGGGGCGGCCCCGCCCGCGGGGGGCGAGGGGCTGGGCGATGACGACGCGGGAGTCGAGGAGTCCGTCGAGGGTCTCGCGGATCGACGAGGTGTGCAGGCTGAGCTCGCGGGCGAGGGTGGAGACGGTCACGGGTTCGTGGTGCGATCCGATCTGACGGAAGAGGGACTGCTGTGCGGGGGTCAGTCTTCCAAGGGCGGTGAACATGTCGACGAGGTCGAGGGTCGCGGGGGTGGTGTTCATCATCATCCTTCGAAGAGGAACCGGTCGGGTGCCCAGGATTATTGCAGGTGTGCGTTCCTTTCGAGTCCCGTTGGGGCGGCGATGTGCCGCGAGTCGGCGGTTCATGGGCGGTGGGCGTGGGCGAAGATCCGATCGATGCGCTCTTGGAGAATCGGCGCGACCTGGGAGATGAGGCGCTTGCGGGGCATGGAGGCGAGGGGTTCGAGGCGCACGAGGTAGCGCATGACGGCGATGCCGTACATCATCGCCATGGCGGCCTCGATCTGCTCGGCGAAGTCGCGGTCGGCTCCGATGAACGCCTGGACGGGCCCGAGGACGTCGGAGCGGATGTAGTGGCGGAAGCGTTGCGACGTTTGAGCGTCGGTGACGAGGGCGCGCATGAGGGCCTGGAGGGTGTCGGAGGTCATGTGGTGCTCGTACAGGTCGAAGCCGTAGTTCAGGAGGCGTTCGGCGGCGCCGTCGGGGCCGGGGGCGAGGAGGGAGAGGATGATCTGGGCGGGATCGTCGGGCAGGTCCATGCAGGCGCGGAAGAGCTTCTGCTTGGATCCGAAGTAGTAGGTGACGAGGGCGGAGTCGCAGTCGGCGCGTCTGGCGATGGCGCGGATGGTCGCGCCGTCGTACCCGGAGTCGATGAACTCGGCGCGCGCGCATTGGCGGATGCGCTCGCGGATGCGGCCGCGCGCGTCGGCGGGCCCGCGTCGGCCGCCCGAGGTTTTCATGATGGGGGCGTCGCGTTTATCCCCCGGGGCGATTTCCACGCGCTCGGGGTTCCGGGCGGTTCCCAAGGGGGCGTGCGTCGGCGGATTGCGTTGGGATGGCGGGGATGATTCGGGGGCGTCGGTCATCATCCCATCCTAATTTCATCATCCTGGAAATTCTGGTCGTCGGCCCCTAGCGTCCCCAGTGGACCCCATCGAGGAGCAGCCATGGACACCACCCGGGCACCCGACGCCAACCTCCAGGCCCCCGCCGCGCGGGGACGCGCCCGGACCGCTCCCGTGCGCCTGGGCATCGACGTCGGCTCGACCACCGTCAAAGCCGTCCTCCTGGACTCCAACCGGCTCCTCTTCTCCGACTACCGGCGCCACAACGCCGACGTGCGCGCCGAACTCGGCAGGCTCCTCGAGGACATCGAGGACGCCCACCCCGGTCTCGTCGTCCACGCCGCCATCACCGGGTCCGGGGGCCTGACCACCGCCCGCGCCATGGGCATCCCCTTCGTCCAAGAAGTCATCGCCGGCACCGAGGCCACCCGACGACTCCACCCCGACGTCGACGTCGTCATCGAGCTGGGCGGCGAGGACGCCAAACTCACCTACCTCCACCCCACACCCGAGCAGCGCATGAATGGCACCTGCGCGGGAGGCACCGGCGCCTTCATCGACCAGATGGCGACCCTCCTGCACACCGACGCCTCCGGCCTCGACGACCTCGCCTCCCGGCACACTCAGCTCTACCCCATCGCCTCGCGCTGCGGCGTCTTCGCCAAATCCGACATCCAGCCCCTCATCAACCAGGGGGCGGCGCACGAGGACCTCGCCGCCTCGATCTTCACCGCCGTCGCCACCCAGACCATCGCCGGACTCGCCTGCGGGCGGCCCATCCGCGGCACCGTCATGTTCCTCGGCGGCCCCCTCCACTTCCTCCCCCGCCTGCGCGAGGCCTATCAGGAGCTCCTGCCCAAGGCCGACGCCTTCGTCGCCCCCGACAACGCCCAGCTCTACGTCGCCATCGGCGCAGCCCTCCTCGCGGGCTCCGGCGCGAACGGCGACGCGGCCCCGCGCCCCCTGTCCGACCTCGTCGACTCCCTCGTCCAGGCGTCCATCGCCGCCGAATCCCCGCGGATGCGCCCCCTGTTCGCCGACGACTCCGAGAAGGAGGAGTTCACCCGGCGCCACGGGCGAGAGACCATCCCCCGGGCGGGCCTGAGCGACGCCCACGGCCGCTGCTGGCTCGGCATCGACGCCGGCTCCACCACCATCAAGGCCGTCGTCATCGACCAGTCCGATCGCATCGTCTTCACCCACTACGCCTCCAACGAGGGCGACCCCGTCGCCGCCGCCGTCGACATCGTCCGCCGCGTGCGCACCGAACTGCCCGCCGACGCCGTCATCGGCCGATCCTGCGCCACCGGGTACGGCGAGGGCCTCGTCACCGCCGCCCTGACCCTCGACGAGGGCGAGATCGAGACGATGGCCCACTACCGGGCCGCCGAAGCCATCCAGCCGGGCGTCACCTCCGTCATCGACATCGGCGGCCAGGACATGAAGTACCTGCGGATCAAGGACGGGGCCGTCGACTCCATCAGCGTCAACGAGGCCTGCTCGTCGGGCTGCGGCTCCTTCCTCCAGACCTTCGCCGAGACCATGGGCACCGACGTCCGCTCCTTCGCCCGGGCCGCGATGGAGTCCACCAGCCCCGTCGACCTGGGCACCCGGTGCACCGTCTTCATGAACTCCTCCGTCAAGCAGGCCCAGAAGGAGGGCGCCGACGTCCGCGACATCTCCGCTGGACTGTCCTACTCCGTCGTGCGCAACGCCCTCTACAAGGTCATCAAGCTCAAGGACCCCTCCGATCTCGGCGAGCGCGTCGTCGTCCAAGGAGGAACCTTCCTCAACGACTCCGTGCTGCGCGCCTTCGAACTGCTCACCGGGCGCCACGTCGTGCGCCCCGACATCGCCGGCCTCATGGGCGCCTACGGGGCCGCCCTGACCGCCCGCCTCCACGACGCCGGCGAGGGCGAGTCCAGCCTCGCCCGCCTCGACGCCCTCGACGACTTCCACGTCGATACGACCCGCAAGACCTGCCGCCTGTGCCAGAACCACTGCCAGATGACGATCTCGACCTTCTCCAACGGGGAGCGCCACGTCTCCGGCAACCGCTGCGAGCGCGGCGCCTCCCTGGAGAAGGTCCCCAAGAAGTCCGACCTGCCCAACCTCTACGACTGGAAGTACAAGAGGATCTTCGGCTACCGGCGCCTCACCGAGGCCAAGGCCCACCGCGGCGACATCGGCATCCCCCGAGTCCTGGGCATGTACGAGAACTACCCGTTCTGGTTCACCATGCTCACCGAGCTCGGCTTCCGCGTGATGATCTCCGGCCGATCCACCCACCAGCTCTTCGAGTCCGGCATGGAATCGATCCCCTCGGAGAACGTCTGCTACCCCGCCAAGCTCGTCCACGGGCACATCGAGTCCCTCCTCGACAAGGGGGTGACGACGATCTTCTACCCGTGCGTCACCTACGAGCAGAAGAGCGCCGGGGCCGACAACCACTTCAACTGCCCGGTCGTCGCCACCTACCCCGAGGTCATCCGCACCAACATGGAGCGCCTCAACGACCCCGCGGTGACGTTCATCAGCCCCTTCGTCAACCTCGGCAACCGCGACTACCTGCCCGCCCACCTCGTCCGCTCCTTCGCCGAGCACGGCTACGACATCCCCCTGGAGGAGATGAGCCGCGCCCTCGACGCCGCATGGGAGGAGGACGCCGCCGTCAAGCAGGAGATCCGCGACAAAGGCGCCGAATCCCTCGCCTGGATGCGCGAGCACGGGGTGCGCGGCATCGTCCTGGCGGGGCGTCCCTACCACCTCGACCCCGAGATCAACCACGGCATCCCCGAGGTCGTCGTCGGCCTGGGCATGGCGGTCCTCACCGAAGACTCCATCGCCGACGGGAGGCTCGAACGCCCCCTGCGGGTGCGCGACCAGTGGTCCTATCATTCGCGCCTGTACGAGGCGGCCGCCCGCGTCGGCGACGAGCCGGACCTCGAAATGGTCCAGCTCAACTCCTTCGGCTGCGGGGTCGACGCGATCACCGCCGACCAGGTCCAGGAGATCCTCGAGGGCCGCGGCGACGTCCACACCGTCTTGAAGATCGACGAGGTCTCCAACCTCGGGGCGGCGAAGATCCGCCTGCGCTCCCTCGACGCCGCCGTCGCCGAGCGCGCCGCCCAGTCGGCCCGCATCGACGCCGCGCGGGCGGAGGACTCCGCCGCCTCGCCCGCGCCCGCCGCTCCGGGGCGGTCCCCGGCCGGGGGGAGGGGCGCGTCCGATGCGCCCGTCCTCGCCTCGTCCGTCGTCGACGCGGGCCCCGGGCGGGTCGACCCGGCCCTGGCCGCCGCCGCCCAGGAGGAGGCGGCCGCCCGCGCCGGGCACATCGTCCCGCGCGCCGTCTTCACCCGCCAGATGCGCGAGGACGGGTACGAGATCCTCGCCCCCCAGATGGCGCCGATCCAATTCCGCCTGATCGTGCCGGTCCTGCGCCGGGCCGGGTTCAACGTGCGCCTACTGGAGCACACGAACCGCGACACCATGGAGACCGGCCTCAAGTACGTCAACAACGACTCGTGCTATCCGGCGATCGTCGTCATCGGGCAGCTCATCGACGAGTTCGTCGCCGGGCGCGCCGACCCGGACAGGACCGCGGTGGCGATCACCCAGACCGGCGGCATGTGTCGGGCGACGAACTACGCGTCGCTGCTGCGCAAGGGGCTGCGTGACGCCGGCTACCCGCAGGTGCCCGTCATCGCCGTGTCCGTCCAGGGCCTCGAGGACAACCCGGGCTTCGAGATGACCCTCCCGATGCTCCACAAGGCGATTCAGGCGATCGTCGTGGGGGACGCGATCCAGTCGATGCTCCTGCGGGTGCGGCCCTACGAGGCGGTGCCCGGGTCGGCGATGGCGCTGTACGAGCGGTGGAACGCGATCTGCACCGAGTGGTTCGAGACGGGGCGCTCGCGGGCCTACGGGTCGCGCCTGTCGTACTCGCGGCTGATCTCGCGCTGCGTCGCCGAGTTCGACGCCCTGAAGCTGCGCGACATCCCGCGTAAGCCGCGCGTCGGCCTCGTCGGGGAGATCCTCGTCAAGTTCCACCCCGATGCGAACAATCACGCGGTCGACGTCATCGAGGCGGAGGGGTGCGAGGCGGAGCTGCCGGGCCTCATGCAGTTCTTCCACAACTCGGCGGCGACGTCGAAGTGGGATCGGGAGAATCTCGGCATCGACGGGCGGGGAGCGCGGATGCTCCCGGCGGCGCTGTGGGCGATGGAGCAGTACGAGCGGCCCGTGCGCCGGGCGTTCGCGCGCACCGGCGGCAAGTTCGAGCCGCATCGGGGGATCATGGAGATGGCGGCCCGCTCCCAGGACATCGCGCGCCTGGGGAATCAGGCGGGCGAGGGCTGGTACCTGACGGCCGAGATGGTCGACATGATTGAGCACGGGTGCCCGAACATCATCTGCGCTCAGCCCTTCGCGTGCCTGCCGAATCACATCATCGGCAAGGGGATGTTCCGGGCGCTGCGGACCCGATACCCGCAGGCGAACATCGTCGCGGTGGATTACGACCCGGGGGCGTCGGAGGTCAATCAGCTCAACCGGATCAAGCTGATGCTCTCGACGGCGCTCGAGGCGCATGCGGGTCGCGGCGAGGATCCGGAGGTCCTCGAGCTCGTCGGCCTGGATCTCGACGATGAGGCGGGGCCGTCGGGCGGCGCGGGCGGGTGCTCGGGGTGCGCCGGCGGGTCCGTCGAGGCGGGCGGCCGCGGGGTCGTGGGCCTGGGGATGCCGTCGTTGCCGCCGCGCCGGGGGGCGGCCTTCCGCCGGTAGGGCGGATGGTCGCCCGGGTGGGCGGTGGGGCGGAGTCGTCGAGGCCGGGGCGGGCTGGCGGGGGCCGGTGCCGATGGCGCGTGCGTGTGTCGGGGCGGCGCCTGCGACCCCTACCGGCGCACGGGGAGGCCGTAGCGCGTGCCGGCGCCGGGGGTGGCGCTCGGCCGAGCCGGGCGGTTGGGGCGCGCCGAGGGGGCGGCGAGGGACTGAGCGCGCCCTCGGTCCCGGGGCGCCTATGCGAGCGGATGGCACGGGCGGACGAGGGGCTGAGGCCGACCTCAGTGATATGAGAAAGGATTCGCTGGCCTAATAGCGGTGTGCACAAACGTTCTTCGGTCGTGCGCATCGTCCCCTCGGTTGACATCCTGGATACCGACTGCCGAGGACGCCCGTCCCAGGCCTCCGCCCACCATCAGGAGACCCCATGACCATCCCCCTCACGGACACCGCCCTGACCCGCGACCAGCGCGCCGCCGCGCTCGACGCCATGACCGGCGCAGAACCCCTCGACATCCTCGTCGTCGGCGGAGGAGTGACCGGCGCCGGCATCGCCGTCGACGCCGCCAGCCGCGGCCTGCGCACCGGCATCGTCGACATGGGGGACTGGGCCTCCGGCACCTCCTCCTGGTCCTCCAAACTCGTCCACGGCGGACTGCGCTACCTCTACCAACTCGACTTCGCCCTCGTCCACGAGGCGCTGACCGAGCGCGGCCGCCTCCTGACGACCACCGCCCCCCACCTCGTCAAGGCCCAGCCCTTCCTCTGGCCGCTCAAGCACCACTACGAGCGCACCTACTCCGCCGTCGGCGTCGGCATGTACGACGCCCTCGCCCTGGCCGGCGCCCGCGGGCGCGCGACCGTCCCCATGCAGAAGCACCTCGGCAAGAAGGGCACCGCCGCCCTCGCCCCCGCGCTCGACACCTCCGACCTGGCCGGCGCCATCCGCTTCTACGACGCCCGAGTCGACGACTCGCGCCTCGTCATCGACCTCGTCCGCACCGCCGTCGGCCTGGGCGCCCTGGCCGCCAACCGCACGCGCGTCACCGACTTCCTCAAGGACCCCCGCGGCGCCGTCTGCGGCGCCGTCGTCGAGGACCGCGAAACCGGCGCCATCCGCCAGATCCGCGCCTCCCGCGTCATCAACGCCACCGGCGTGTGGACCGAAGAGACCCAGGACCTCGCCACCGACGCCGGAGGCCTCAAAGTCCTCGCGTCCAAGGGCATCCACATCGTCGTCCCCAAGGAATCCATCGACGCCGAATCCGGCATCTTCCTGCGCACCGAGAAATCCGTCCTCTTCATCATCCCCTGGCCCCGCTACTGGGTCATCGGCACCACCGACACCCCGTGGACGGAGGACGTCTCCAAGCCGGTCGCCACCCGCGCCGACATCGACTACATCCTCGACCACGCCAACTCCGTCCTCGCCCGTCCCATCGGCCGCGACGAGATCATCGGCGTCTACGCGGGCCTGCGCCCCCTCCTCCAGCCCCAGCTGCGCCCCGGCGCCGAGACCGCGTCGACGAAAGTCTCGCGCGAGCACACCGTCACCCGCGTCGCCCCCGGCCTGACCGCCATCGCCGGCGGCAAACTGACGACCTACCGGGTCATGGCCGAGGACGCCGTCGACCACGCCCTCGGTAAGCCCATGGCCGAGGCCCATCCCTCCAAGACCGCGGACCTGCCCCTCGTCGGCGCCCTGCGCTACCGCAGGGTCGCCGCCGGCGCCGGCGCGATCGCCCGCGAACGAGGATGGGCGCTCTCGCGCGTCGACCACCTCCTCGACCGTTACGGCGACGAGGTCCCCGCGATCCTCGACCTCATCGACTCCGAACCCGAGGCCCGCTACGGCGAGCCGCTGGCCGCCGCGCCCGCGTTCCTGCGCGCCGAGGTCGCCTGGGCGGTCACCCACGAGGGAGCCGCCCACCTCGACGACGTCCTCCTGCGCCGCGTGCGCCTCGACCTCGAGCAGCGCGACCGGGGGCTGTCCGCCGCCGACGAGGTCCTCGACATCATGGCCGGACTGCTCGGCTGGGACGACGAGGCCGTCGCCGCCGAGAAGACCGCCTACGAGTCGCGCGTCGCCGACCTGGCCGCCGCCGAGGAGGAGACGACCGACGCGGCCGCCGTCGCCCGCGTCTCCACCGCGGTCTGACCGATCGGGCCGGGCACGAACACGGCCGTGGGGCCTAGGGGCACGCCTCCTCGGCCTCACGGCCTATCGCGGCGCCCCGCCCCGAGCCGAACCCCTCGAAGGGGCCCCGAACTCACCAATCGGGGCGCCGAACGCGCAATGCTCCGCGAGCGCCGACCGGGGTAGTGGGTCGGCGGGCCGGCGGGCTAGCGGGCCGGCGGGTCGGGCGCCGCCGGCCCCGACCCGGTCAGGCCCGCGCCGCCGCTTTCCTCCTGTCGGAGTAGAAGCAGCCGATCCCGGTGATCGCCAGGACGGGGGCGATGATGAAGTTGATGATCTGCAAGAACATGAACGGCAGATAGTCGACGTAGGCGACGCCCAGAGTCGTCACCATGTAGATGCCCGTCGTCGTCCACGGCAGCATCGGCTCGATGAACGTCCCGTAGTCCTCGATCGACCGCGACAGGACCTTGCGGGGCACGCCCGCCTCGTCGTACTTCGGGCCGAAGGCCGTGCCGACGATGAACGCCGTCGCGTACTGGTTCGACGAGAAGCCGTTGACGAACGCGGAGGCCACGAGCGACGACAGGATCACCGACCGGCGCGACTTGGCCCAGCTGAAGGCCCTGTTGACGACGACCTCCATCGAGTTGAGGACGTCCATCGCGCCGATGAACATGAAGACGAACAGGGTGATGCACACGGCGGAGGCCATCGAGTACAGGCCGCCGCGGGTGACGATCGCCTCGGCCTGCTCGTTGAGGGCCGCCCCGCCGTCGGCGAGGAACTCCGGTGTGAAGCCGTTCATCAGCGTGGAGATCAGGTCGGTGAAGCTCGTTCCCTGGACGAGGACGGCGATGAGCGCCGCCGACGCGATCGAGAAGAACAGGGTCGGCAGCGGCGGCTTGCGCCAGATGGCGCCGACGATGACGACGAGGATCGGGATGAGGACGAGCAGGTTGAAATCGAACGCGCCCGACAGGGCGTCGGCCGTCGGCGCCGTGAACTGCGAGATGTCCGTGTTCGTCGAGGCCGGGACGATGAAGCCGGCGGCCCCGTAGAGGGCGGCGGCGACGAGGTACGACGGGCCGGTCGTGTTGAGCATCGAGCGGACGTGGTCGTAGACGGGGATCTGGGCGCCCATGGCCGCCATGTTCGTCGTGTCCGACAGGGGGGACATCTTGTCGCCGAAGTAGGCGCCGCCGATGATGGCGGCCGCGAGCAGCCCCATGTGGGCACCGGTGGCGGTGCCGACGGCGATGAGGACGACGCCGATGGTGCCCGCCGACCCCCAGGAGGTGCCCGTTGCGAGGGAGAACACGGAGGTGATGAGGAATGCGACGAGGTAGATCCACGCGGGGTTGATGATCTCCATCCCCCAGTAGACGAGCATCGGGATCGTGCCCGACGCGGTCCACGAGCCGATGAGCAGGCCGATGGACATGAGCATCCAGATGGCCGTCAGCGCCGTCAGGGTGCGGGCGCCCATCTTCTCGGTGATCTGATCGAAGGTGAAGCCGAGGAAGAACAGGAGGCACCAGGTGCACAGGGCGCCGATGGCGAAGGTGAACTCCAGCGGCCACGAGTCCAGTCCGAAGGCGAGGGGGCCGATGACCATGCCCCACAGGATGAGGACGACGAGGAGCAGGACGGGCGCGAGGGCATGCCAGAAGGCGATCGGGCGGGTGGGGCCGCCGGTGGGAGTGTCGGGCGTCGCGGGCGGCCGCGCGGGGGCCGGGGCGGTGGGCTGGGTCATGGGTGCTTCTCCTGTATCGATCGGGATCGGGATCGGGGTGAGGATCGGGGGCGGACGGGGCCGGGCGATGGGCTCGGATGGCCGGCCCGGATGGCGGCCCCGCCCCCGTCCGACGAGCGGTCGGGGGCCGCGCCCCGGGATCAGGCGAGGACGAGGCGCACGACGACGGGGCAGCCGTCGGCGCGCGGCGCGGGCGCGGTGAACGAGACCGACGAGGCCGACGCCTCGACCTCGATCGTCCCGCCCGAGGCCAGGTCGTGCGCGGAGACGACCGCCGCGCCCTCGGGGTGGGCGAGGGCGATGCGTCGCGCCCCGCCCTCGACGATGGCGAACACCTGGGATCCGGCGGAGGTCAGATGGACCCCCTCGGCGCCGTCGGCCGGCGACCATCCGGCGGCGGGAGTCGTGTCGTAGATGGCGCTCCCGTGGTCGTCCATCCACGCGCCGATCTGGAGGAGCCGCTCCTGCTGGAGGACGTCGATGCGGCCGTCGGCGGTGGGCCCGACGTTGAGCAGGAAGTTGCCGCCCTGGGAGACGGTCCGCACGAGGAGGGAGACGAGCTCCGGGGCGGTCGCGTAGTCCTCGATGTTCTCGGCCCGGTTGAAGCCGTAAGAGCCGCCGATGCCGCGGGACTCCTCCCACGGGTGGGCTGTGCCGAAGCCCTCGACGTCCTGGTACTCGGTGGAGTAGTAGTCGCCGTGGGTCCCGGGCATGCCGACGTGCATCCGGTCGTTGACGACGACCTCGTCGCGGTTGGGGGCCTGGGAGTAGAGCCATCCGAGGAGCTTGCGGGTCTGGGCGTAGTCCTCGGTCAGGTCCCATTCACCGCCGTCGGTGTAGATCACCGAGGGCGCGTACCGGGTGTTGAAGTCCTTCCACTGCTCCTCGAGGATCTCGGTGGGGTAGTCCTCCTCGGGGATGCCGAAGAGCTCGGCGTCGCGCTCGGGGATAAAATGGCCGCCGTCTACTCGGTGGGAGCGGTTCGTCTCCCAGTCGATCATCGAGTAGTACAGGCCCATTCTCAGGCCGGCGCGACGCACGGCGTCCGCCAGGTCGCCGACGAGGTCGCGGCGCGGGCCGACGTCCCCGGCGTTCCAGTCCTTCTTGTGAGGGTTGTCCGTGGGCCACAGGCAGTAGCCGTCGTGGTGCTTGGAAGTCAGGACCACGTATCGGGCACCGGCCCGTTTGAACAGGTCCGCCCAGCGATCGGGGTCGAAGAGCTCGGCGGTGAAGTCCTTGGCGAAATCGCGGTAGAGGGCGTCGCCGTAGTGGCGCTGGTGGAAGTCGCCGTCGGCGTTGCGGTACGGGCCGTAGACGGAGGCGTAGTACCACTCGGCGTAGGAGCCGAACTGCTCGTTCGACAGGGTGCGCCATGCGGGGACGGAGAAGACCCCCCAATGGATGAAGATGCCGAACTTGGCGCGGGTGAACCACGTGGGGCAGGGGCGGGCGTCGATTTCGTCCCAGGTGGGCTCGGGCGCGGTCATCGAGAGTCCTCCTTGATTCTTCGCCTTGATCCCTCAGTATCCCGGGGGAGGGGGCGCGGGGCGAGGCCGATCCCTGATGGTGGGCCGGGTTTGGCGGGGCGGGGGTCGTATGGCCTGCCTCCGACGGCGGGACGGGGACTTCGGTCCTACTTTTCGGGTTCTATGGGATCCGCGGTTCGCGCGGGCGCCGGCCGCGCGGGGGCGCGGGTGCGAGAAAGCGATGCGAGCTGTGATCGCGAGGTTCTCGGGGATCGGCGGCCCCCGAGGAGGGGAGTGTGGGTGCGAGGGGGTTATCAGGGGCGTTGTGACGCCATGGTGTCGGGGGCGGCCGGGCGATCCCGCCGTGCGGGGCCGGGCGATGCCGGTCGTGTGCCTCTGGTCGCAGTCCGGGTGGGGGTTGGCGTTGGGTGGCGTCTGGCGTGTAAACTGTCCGGCACAAGGTAGCGTGTCCGAGCGGCCGAAGGTGCAGCACTCGAAATGCTGTGTGGTGTCACAGCCACCCTGGGTTCAAATCCCAGCGCTACCGCCACGAGAGCCCCCGGGATTCCAACGAAAACGGAACCCCGGGGGTCTTTCGTCGATAGCGCGGCGAACAAATGGCGAACACTGGGAAGAGTCTCGGCGAGCGGTGAGGCACAACCGAAAGGCCCCACAATGTCCCGGACAGTCATCCCCGCGGCGGACATCGCGAACGCTGCCCTTCCGCTTCGCCGGATCGTCTTCGGCTCCGACCCGCTCACCTTGAGCAGGCACCCTCACCATTACGCTGATCCTGCGATGAGGTTTTCGGCCGTCGTCCTGGGGCGCGATGACAACACGGGCGGTTCGGTTGAAATCGATGTGCTGATGTGGGATACCACTGTGGGGCGCAACGGGTGGGGCGAGCAGGTCCGCGATTCCACGCTTAATCACTTCGGAATCACGCTTACCCGTGGCGAGGCCCTTGCGTTGGCGGCTGATCTCACCGAAGCAGCGAATAGCGTCGGAGAATCAGATGAAACGCCATTGCCCGCCATGGGCACCCCGTATGCGTTCCGAGAGTCGCGCCACCCGCGCATGACGGCCACGGGTTGCACTCCCGCATGCTCTCACGCTCCCATCGCCGAGGGGGTGGCTCGATGAGTGTTGCGACGATTCGCGCCCAGGATCTGACTTCCGCCTGTTGGTGGAAGCCCTCCGTGTTGTCGGCGGACCCGATCGATCCTGGCACCTGGTATCGCAGTCTCGTCGTCGAGGTCGAGGGGGACGGCGCGGGGATCCTCCTTGAGGTCACGGTGAATGATGAAGGGGGGCCGCTGGTAGATGTTCTGACTGCTGAGCACACTGTCTGGGATCTGTCGGCGCTCAGGTGCGCGCTCGCGGATCTGATTCCTCGCCTGGAGGCCTTGCCGACGTGTAGGTAGTGCCCAGGTACGTAAGAATTCGGTGGTGCGTTCGCCTTTCTATGGCGTTCGGCTAACATGCCTGAGTGCGGGGCCCCTGCGGGCCGGGAGCAACTTCGTTTTGTTCCCGACTCGCAGGGGTGTCCGTTATTGCCAGCCGAACCCGAGACGCCTGACGGGCGCGCAAGAAACGCGGTTTCCCTTCCCTTGGTTCCCTCCCTCTGGATCATTGCATTTGCTAGTGCGCGCGAGGGGCTGGGGTTCCTGGGGGTGGGCACAATGTGCCTACCCGGTGTGTGCTGCGAGAGTGTCTTGCTGATCGCGTCTGTGGGGCCTAAAATGACTTTGTGTCGCCCTAGGGCTTCCGGTTTACTCGCTGCGTCGAGTCTGGACCCCTAGGGCATTAGTCTTGGTGCTATGCCGCAAGATCCCGCCTCTGTACCGTCCCTGCGTGCTGCTATTGGAGAGGCGCGACTCAAGCACTATTTGGACCGCTATGACGGCCGTGAGGACCTGGCGTTGCGGTTGTACATGTGGAACCTCGAATTATCCTCGGCCTTCTGGGGTTCTTTGAGCCTATTGGAAGTCACGCTTCGGAATCGTCTCCAGGGGGCATTTCGTCCCTATGGGCTGCAAGGTGGGTGGCTTGCATCGCACTTGGACCGACGAGAACGAGAGGCCTTGACTCGTGCTCAAGATGACCTTCGACGCTCTTTGGGGGCCGAACCTTCTGACGATGACCTCGTGGCGGGCTTATCGTTGGGATTCTGGGTGGGGTTGCTCAATGCCGGACAGCCAAGAAACCGGGATCTGAACTACGAAACGGTCTTGTGGCGGCCGTACCTGCACAAGGCGTTCCCAAACATGCCGAAGGATTCTGGGGGCTACCCGAGTCGAAGACGCGCTCACACGCTCTTGAACGGCATTCGGGTGTTTCGTAACAGGGTTGCCCATCATGAGCCGGTGTGGAGGGGACGACATCGAGAAATGCTTGACTCCATTGTGACTGTTGCGCGTTATATGGATGCGGATGTGGCGGCGTTCATGGAACAAGCTCAGCGGGTCGATGAAGCCTTGAATCGCCAGAGGATAGCAGTGACGGACGGCGTGTGTGTCATCTGAGCACCGCCACATCTGTATGACGGGGGGACGGGATGTCCTCGTGTAGAAGACATCCCGTCCCTTTAACAGCCCCGGAAAATCTTGAACCCGACGCGCACTTTTCACGTCTTACCGGCGGTCTATCGGGTGGGGTGTTCGGGGCTACCCCCTGGGGGGTTACTTCATCCATCGCTTCCGAAGCGTCACGTATTCTTTGAGGATTCGTGTCAGGCGTTCGGCGTCTTCGAGGTCGCGGATTTGGACCTCGGGGACGTTGAGGATGGGGCCTGTGTCTGTGTCGGTGTGGGGACCGACGCCGTGGATGGTGAATGTGTGGCCGTTGATGGTTCCGGCGTTGCGCGTGCCGTCATGGCGGTTGATCATCGTCTGGTTCCCTTTCGTGGTTGTGGAGGGCTTCATGATGCTGCGCCGTTGAAGTTGAGCGTGAGCTCGGTTTCTTCGGGAGTGGGTTCCGTGGGGCTGGGGAATTCGGGGCGAGTGATGGGGGGTTGGCCTTCCTTGTGCCATTGGGAGGCTTTGGCGGGGTCGAGGATGTAGGGCCGTTCTCCGGTTTCGAGGATTCGCCCCCATTGGGGGTGCTCCCACTGGTGGCGTCGTGGCAGGGGTTGAGTCCCTGGCGGGGGTGACCCGAGTGACCCAACCGCGGAATCGTGCGGTTTGCGCAAGGTCGGTTGGGTCATCGGTTGGGTTGAAGCGTCCTGGGTTTTGTTCCGCTTCTATGCTCCAACAAGGGTTGGGGCGTGGTGGTGATTGTATGCGTCTTGTGTTTCTTGCGGGGTGCGGTAGTTGAGGGCGTGGTGGAGGCGTTTCGTGTTCCACCAGTGGACCCATCCGGCGGTGGCGAGTTCGACGTGGTCCAGGCCGGCCCATGGGCCTTGCAGGTAGATGAGTTCGGTCTTGTACAAACCGTTGATGGTTTCAGCCAGCGCGTTGTCGTAGGAATCTCCCACACTGCCCGTCGAGGCTGTGATCTTGTAGTCCTCGAGGGCGTTCGTGTAGTCGATGGACAGGTACTGGGTGCCGTGATCGGAATGGTGAACGAGTCCCGATAGGCGTCCTTTCGATACGGTGATCGCCCAGTGGAGAGCTTCGAGAGGGAGTTCTTGGGCCGTCAGGGCGGCTTTCGTGGACCAGCCGACAATTCTTGCGGGAGTAGACGTCGGTGATGAACGCCGTGTAGACGAACCCGCATCGCGTGCGCACATAGGTGATGTCTGCGACCCATAGCTTGTTGGGAGCGTCTGCTCTGAAGTTGCGTTTGACGAGGTCAGGACGCGCATCCGTGCCCTTGGCGGGGCGCGTGGTGATGGGGAATCGTCCGCGTCGCATCCCGCTTAAGCCCGCGGCCTTCATGAGGCGAGCGACTTGGTTGCGCCCGACGTCCCAGCCTTGTCGGCGCATCTGGTGCCACATCTTGCCGATCCCGTACACGCCGTAGTTATCGGCGTGAACCTGCTTGACGACGTCGAGGAGAACCGCATCACTGCGCGCCCTGGCCCAGGCCGGGCGGCTTCGAGCCGCCCGGTATCCCCGAGAGGTGATGAACCCCGGGAAATACTCTCCCATAGTCCGGCAAATGGGCCAGGTCCCGAAACGATCCTTGTGCTCGGTGATGAAACGGATCATCGCGGGCCGGGACGACCTGGCTCCGCTGCGAAAAAAGCTGAGGCGGCTTTCAAAATCTCGTTGGCTCTGCGAAGCTCGCGATTCTCACGAACCAGGCGCCGATTCTCGGCCTGAAGATCCTCCTTCTAGACAACGGGCCTGTGGGCATCCTCGCCCAAACCGCGCCCACGAAGCCAACCCCGAATCGTATGAGGAGACACCCCCAGCACCTCGCCGACCCCCACAGCCGCCAACCACTGGGACACCCCCTCAACCCGCATCCGTTCCTCGGCCAAACGAACCGCCCGCTAACGGAACTCCACCGAATACTGCCGTGCCATAACACCGATCCTTTCTCAAACTGGACCGGAACAAAACCCAGAACGCTTCACTCCGCGACGACGCTGACCTGAACGACGCGATCCGGGCCGCTCACCCTGACAAGCACGCCGCCCGCTGACTGTTGCGGGACGGGCGGTGTACCTGACGGCATGAGCACCCGTACCGCCGCCCCTCTTGCTGTCGCGTCCACTATCTCCACTGGGCCGATGCCGTCGACTGCCGCCAGGCTCGCTCGGTGCATTTTTGGCTGCTGCGTCGCGCCAGGCGCTCCCGATCCGCGTCGAGCGTCGCAGCGGTACCGACCCGCGCCGCCAGGCCGGTACCGGGTGGTGGGTGTTCGGTGGGGTCGAGGGCGATCTGCTCGAACGTGGCCAACACCGTCCGCTCCACGAGCGTCGAGATTTCAATGGAGCGGATCGACCGGTGGCAGCCACCCCGTGTGGACTTGGAGGCGCTGGTAGACGGGACCGCGGTGAATCATCGTCGTCCCGCACCCAGAGCAGCGGATCAACTCTGAGAACGATGCGGTCGCGTTGTCTTACGGGACCGGCAGTTATCCCATCAGCGCTCCGGTTATCTTAAAAACCTGGAAGTTATCTCATAACTCGTGTTGTTATCTCATCAGTTGAAGAAGAGGGGTGAGGGTGGACCATCATGGCTTGACGCTTGGGGAGAGGCCGTAGCGGGTGCCGCGGCGGTTGCCCATCCGGACCGCCAGCCCTCGAGCGACGAGATCCTTGAGATCGGATCGAGCGGTCGTCGAGTCGACCCCGGCGAAGCTGCGATAGTCGCCATTGGACAATGGGCCGACTGCGCGCATGCGCAGGAGCGCCTCCTTCTGGGCTCTGCTGAGTCCGGTGGTCTTCACGGTCCCCAGCCAGGTGAGATCACCGGAGGAATACATCGCATGGTTGGGGAAGACGACGGTGAAACGCAGTCCGTTGTCAATGAAGCGGGGAGGCTCCAGACCGGCCTCCGCCAGAGCGTCCCGGACCGTCCTGATCCCGGTCCCCATGGCTTCGATCACGCGATGATCGCGTCCGCCCACGTGCCTGCAGATTCCATACAGGAACTCGTTGACCGCGCTCTTCCCGTCCGGCGTCCCGAGCTGGTCGACGCTCAGGCCCCACAGGCCGCCGGGGCTGGTGAGAACCAGTCCTGTGCTTGTCAGGCGCAACTCAACTACCCGTCCGCTTGTTGCCTCTGACAGATCGCGGTGGACGAGTGCGTTGGCGACGACCTCTCTGACGGCGACGAGCGGGACTGAGAAGGTGGTGTCGGCGCGTCCATCGGTGTTGACCACCATGGAACTGGAGATGTTCTGAGCAACCCATTCGACCGTGTTGTCGAGGATAGTGGGCAGCGGGCCGGTGAAGTCCTTCCGGTTGGACGCGCGGTGGGTGGGGTTCTGGGAACTGTTAGTTGTCACCGCTGCGGTGAGGCTGAGGTGGGGGAGGTGCTGCTGGGGGTAGACGCCCAGTGCATAGAGTCCTGCAACCGTTGCCTCTCCGGAGCCTGTAAGTGCGTTCATCCGCAACAGGATGTCGTCGTTGGTGGCGTTCTGCAGGGCCGGGGTGGAGCGCCGGACGGAAGTGGCGAAGTCGGCGATGCGGGCCGGGTCCAGGTCGCTGATGTTCGTGCCTGGGACGATGGCCCGGTCATCCCGGGGCCTGTCATGACGTCGAAGAAGCTGCTGCTGCTCCTGAAGCGACATGGTGTAGTCGCCGTCGTACTGGCGAACGTAGGCCTTGCCGTGCCAGGCGACCGGTTTGCGGCTGATGGGCGCCTCGTCGACGTTGACGGCGACGACTGTGGTCTCGCCCAGACGGATACTCGCGGTGTGAACTGTCAGTGGGGGAGCGAATCCGTTGCGAGCCAGGTTCGTGACCTGTTGCGCGAGGGCGTGAGGGTCGTCCACTCCCGTGAGTGGATCGTCCTGGCGTTCGTTGACGCCGAGGAGGATGACGCCGCCTCCAGGCAGGTTCGCCAGTGAGCACAGCGACGGGGCCAGGCTGTCTGCGGAGAACTCGGAAAAGGTCTTGGCCTCGATGTCGAGCGAGTCGCCCTGATCGAGGGCGAGCCGAGCGAGTGCTCCCTGAAGGTCCTCAGGTGTGGTGATCACGTCTTCATGTTATCTCATAGAATGCAGAGTTATCTATTTTAAATTCCCAGTTATCTAAAAAACCGCGCAGTTTTCTCAATACTTGGAGGTTATCTCATGGTCGAAGGGGCTTGTGGGCCGGGCTGAGCGGGACATCTGCCGACCGTAACTTTTCCGGGACCCGCTCTGGTCACCTTCCACTCTCTTGTGTAACGAGTAGTTCCAACGTTGCATGACGCCGTTCCGCTCAACGCGGGGTGTCGGCGAGCAGGACGGGTGGACGTCTCAGGCAGGCACTGGTGCGGATGGCATCATCCGATTAGCTGAGCTGGTAGGGCGACGCCGGTAGCCGTTGCGTCAGGTGAGGTGGAACGGTCATTGCGCGGGCCGCCGACTCCACACGAGGACGCATCACGAATAGCCGTCGTACCTGACTCGTGCCGCTTGTGGGGTTCTGGCTTCCTGGGGGGCTTTTCGTCGCAATGGCGTAGCGGTCTAGTGTTCTCGGGCACCAAGAGGGTGGGGCCCAGGTGGGTGAGGCCCTATCCGCGCATGGCGCGCGCCGCCTCAGGCGCTACCGCTGCGCAAGTCGTGGACAAGAAGAACGGCAAGCGCGCAATCCTGGAGCACCTCGACTCAGCTCGCCACGATGCCGAGCCGGACGCACGCCGTAACCCCGCCGCCGACTAGGCCGTGTGGAACAAGCCGGTCGTGATCTAGATGGGGATCGCGCCGAGGGAGATTCCGGCATGATCGCCGGCGATGCGACCATTTCGCCGGCGCGGCTCACATAGCCCGAGAAGGCGAGGATTCCAGGTCCTATGACCTCACAGGAACCTGGCGTCTACTTCCGATCCCCATCGGAACGGTGTGGCCCTCTAGTGCGCCCAGCCATAACCGGAGGCGTATCAGACTCCAAGTTTCTTTGTCCTGGCAAGAAAAACCCCTCGGGCCGACGAGGTCCCGAGGGGGTTTGCGGAGGATGGGGGATTCGAACCCCCGAGGGCTTGCACCCAACACGCTTTCCAAGCGTGCGCCATAGGCCACTAGGCGAATCCTCCGGCGCCCGTCAACGACGAGCGGTCCCATGGTAGACGACTCGTCGATGAAAACGCGAACCGGACGGATTGCGCAGCGATGACACTCCTCACCGCCCGACATCCCGCCATGCGCCTGCGCACGTCGGTGCCGACCCCCCTCGGAAGAGGGCGAACACCTCGGTGACGAGGGCGTCCGCATGGATCGGGCGCCGAATCCACTGGACCGGCACGCGCGGAACCGCGGATCCGAGAACATCTCCATGTCGAAAACCCCTCTTGCCACCCGTGGTTTCGCCCCGGACAATCGGGATATGAAACGAATGCTCACCATCGCACCCGTCGTTCTCCTCGGCCTCGGCCTGGCCGCCTGCTCGGGCGGAAACGGCGGAGGACCCCAGTCCCAGACCTCCCAGCCGGCCCAGTCGGCGGGGACGTCCTCGTCGACTCCGTCCGCGTCCGCCGCTTCCGGGGATGACTGCCGGGAGTTCCTCGATACCCTGACCGCCGCCTACGAGCCCCTCAATGCGAAGTACGAGGCCGCCGAGCCCTCGCCCGAGGACTATGAGACGATCACCGCCGACCTCGTGGCTGCCGCCGCCCAAGTCACCAGTTCTCTCTCGGATGGCCCGGTCAAGGATGCGTGGATCGACTACCTCGAAGCGGGCGAGGCCATCCGTTCGGTCGATTTCACCAACATGAACCTTGACGACCCCGAGGCCCTCGAGAAGATGCAATCCGATATGACGGCCGCGAGCGAGCGCGTGAAACGAGCGTTGTCGGACCTGTCCGCGCAATGCCCGGAGTTCCAGCAGCGCATCAACGAGGGCATGAACGCTCTCTCGCAGCAGATGGCCGGCTCGATGGAGACCGAAGCCCGCTGACCGTCCGCCCCACGCGGCCCGTCGCGTACGGGACGGGCCAGTCGGCGTCGACAGACGAGGACGCGGCCCGATGCCGCTGAATAATCCGAGAAACCGCGTGCGCGCGCCGGGGGTCAAAGCCCGGCGCGCGCATCGGCTTGTCAGGACGAGAACATCGAGACGAAGTTCTTGAGGATCTGCGCGGCCGGATGGTCGCCGGCGCCCTCGCGCCCGATGCGCAAGAACTCGTCGGGATCGTCGGTGCCGGGGTACCCGGCGTCCTCGTAGCGTTCGAGGGTCCGCGCGATCGACACCGAGTCGAGCTCCGGGTTGAACTGGAGGGCGTAGAACCGCTCTCCGATCCGCATGACCTCGACGGGGCACGTCAAGGAGCGGGCGAGGACGTCGGCACCTGCGGGGACGACCTCGACGGCCTCGTGGTGGCCGACGAATGTCGAGAACTCCCGGTCGAGGCCGGCGAAGATCGGTTCGTCCCAGGCGCCGGTCGTCATGATGATCTCGGCGATCTGGGGGTCTTCGGCCCATCGTCGGCTGACGAGGCCGCCGAGGAAGACGGTGGCGACCTCCGTGCCGAACCCCGTGGTCAAGCAGGGCGTGCCGGCGTCGATGATGTCGCCGAAGAGGCGCATGAGTTCGGACTCGACGGCTTTTTGGGTCGCGGTTTTCGCATCGTCGGCCGTGGTCGTCCCGTAGGAGGATCCGGCGATGACGACGCCGGAGTAGTCGTCGAGGTCGATGTCGGGCAGGCCGAGCATGTCGAGTCGGATCTGTTCGAGACCCTCGGGGGCCAGTCCCATTCCCACGCGGAACGCGTGGTACTCGGCGTCGATCGCCTCGTCCTCGGGACGAGTGGAGACCAAGAGAAAGCGTTTCATGCTCCAACAATAGGTAAAGAACGGGGGTGGGGCGACCGTGTTCACCAGGTCGGCCCTCATGGTCCCGTGCGACGGCGATCCGCCGGGCGGATGAAAAGACGGCGCCCTGCCGGGCCGATAAGAATGGGAACGCGCCCGATCACAGGCGTGTCCGCCCGGGCGGCGCGAGTCCCGCCGCGCGCTCGATCAGGCGCCGGCGCATGAGACCGCCAATGCCGGGCGCGGGGTCAGGACAAGATGAGGTAGGCGATCAGAGCCGACCAGAGCCCGCCGATGACGAGGGAGACGACGGTGGCGGCGATCGCGTCGTGTCGGCCGACGCGGCCGGGCAGGGACATCGCGCGCATCCAGCCGATGAGCCCGAGGATCAGGGAGATCACGGCGATGGGCGCTAGGAGGATCGCGATCAGGCTGAGCCACAGGCCGATCGTGCCGACCGTGTTCGTCACGGGGCCGGGGGAGGTGTAGCCCGGGCCGGCGAAGACGACGGCGGGATCGACCTCGTCGGTCCCGGGGAACGTCGAGGGCCCGGCGGGGGCGGGGGCGTCGGCCGAGCGGGCGCCGGCCCCGTGGGCGAAGCGGTCGCCGGGAGGCGACGACGGGGCCCGGACGGGTTCGTGAGGGGACGACGAGGCCGCGGCGGGGCCGGCGGTCGCGCGCCCCGGGTCGGCGCTTCGGGGGGTGGGTTCGCTCATCGCGGCCAGTGTCGCACACGTCGGCGGCTTATGGACATGCGCTCGGCCGATGCCGGGAGGGCCGGATGAGAGGAGAGGGAGAGGGAATCCGGTCACAAAAAGACGATTTCTCTCAAAAGCGAAAGGAACGGGGGGCTAGCCTGGGATTCCGACCGGTTCAACGGCCCACGCCCATCGACCTGATCGGAGTGCTCACTCATGAGCGAGAAAACCCCCGGATTGTTCCGCTGGAAGTTGCACGGAGACGGCACCACCATTTCCCCCGGAGAGGTCGTGGCCGCCGGGGAGAGACTCTCCTGGCCTCGCACCATCGGGATCGGCGCCCAGCACGTCGTCGCGATGTTCGGTGCGACCTTCCTCGTTCCCCTCCTGACGGGGTTCCCGCCCTCGACGACGCTGTTCTTCAGCGCGATCGGCACCCTCCTCTTCTTCCTCGTGACGGCCGGGCGCCTGCCGTCCTACCTGGGCTCGTCGTTCGCGCTCATCGCGCCGATCGTCGCGGTCAACGGCCAGCTCGGGATGAACTACGCGCAGGGCGGCATCATCGCCACCGGTGTGACGCTGGCCGTCATCGGCCTGATCGTCCATTTCGCCGGGGTGCGGTGGATCGACGCCCTGATGCCCCCGGTCGTCACCGGGGCCATCGTCGCCCTCATCGGTTTGAACCTGGCGCCCGCGGCGTGGAACAACGTCAAGACGGCGCCGCTGACCGCCGTCATCACGATCGCCTCGATCTGCCTGATCACCGTCCTGTTCAAGGGGATCATCGGGCGCCTGTCGATCCTCTTCGGCGTCCTCATCGGCTATGTGGCGGCCGTCGTCCAGGGCGGCCAGGTCGATTTCTCGGCGATCTCCGAGGCCGCCTGGTTCGGCCTGCCGCAGTTCCACACCCCCGCTTTCGACCCGTCGACCCTGGGCCTGTTCATCCCCGTGGTGTTCGTCCTGGTCGCGGAGAACGTCGGTCACGTCAAGTCGGTGTCGGCGATGACCGGCGAGAACCTCGACGACGTCACCGGGCGCGCCCTGCTGGCCGACGGCCTGGCGACCGCGCTGGCGGGCGCGGGTGGCGGCTCGGGCACGACGACGTACGCCGAGAACATCGGCGTCATGGCGGCGACGCGCGTCTACTCGACGGCGGCCTACGTGGTCGCGGCCGTCGTCGCGTTCGCCCTGTCCCTGATGCCCAAGTTCGGCGCGATCATCGCGACGATCCCGGCGGGCGTCCTGGGCGGCGCGGGGACGGTCCTGTACGGGATGATCGGGATGCTCGGCGTGAGGATCTGGGTGCAGAACCGCGTGGACTTCTCGAACCCGGTCAACCTCAACACGGCGGCGGTCTCCCTGGTCGTGGCGATCGCCAACTTCACGTGGTCGCCTTTCGGCCTGACCTTCGAGGGGATCGCCCTGGGCACGGCCTCGGCCCTGCTGATCTACCACGTGATGAAGTGGATCTCGAAGGCTCGGGGCACGAACTTGGAGGCGGCGACGCCGGCGTCTGCGCCGTCGGGCACCGAGTTGGAGTCGGAGGCGTACGCGACCCGTCACCGGTCGGCGCCGGCTGACGGCGTCGACTGAGCGGTGATGCCGCTGGGGGGCGCGGGGCTCGGTGGAGCCCCGCGCCCCCCGCGTTTCAGCATTCGACGACGTTGACGGCCAGGCCGCCCTCGGAGGTCTCCTTGTACTTGGAGAGCATGTCGTTGCCGGTCTGGCGCATCGTCTCGATGACGACGTCGAGGGAGACCGTGTGGCGCCCGTCGCCCCACAGGGCCATGCGCGCGGCGTTGATGGCCTTGACGGCGGCGATGGCGTTGCGCTCGATGCAGGGGATCTGGACGAGTCCGGCCACGGGGTCGCACGTCAATCCGAGGGAGTGCTCCATGGCGATCTCGGCGGCGTTCTCGACCTGCTCGGGGGTTCCTCCGAGGGCTTGGGCGAGTCCGGCTGCGGCCATGGCTGAGGCCGATCCGACTTCCCCCTGGCATCCGACTTCGGCGCCGGCGATGGAGGCGTTGGTCTTGATGAGGCCGCCGATGGCGGTGGCGGCGAGGAGGAATTGGTGGACGGCGCGCCGGCGCGTGGTGTGGGCGTCCTCCGGGGTGTGCACCAGCGTGCTTTTCGACGTGCTTTCGGGGCTGGAAGCGGTGGAAATCGCGTCGAGATGCACGCTGGTGCACAGAGAACGGTCGGAGGAGACGCGCAGGCGCGCGAGGGGAGCGGCTCCGGCGTTGTCGAGGCAGGGGCCGTGGGCGCAGGCGGATCCTGCTTCGGGGCAGTACGAGACGAGGTATCCCAGGACGGCGGGGATGACTCCGGCGGCGCCGTTGGTGGGGGCGGTGACGATGCGGTGGCCGGCGGCGTTCTCCTCGTTGACGGCCAGGGCGAAGAGGTTGACCCAGTCCATGGCGCGCATCGGGTCGTCGGGGGTGGAGGCCCAGCGCGGACCGGTGGCGGCCGGTGCGGATCGGTCGGATGGGTGGTCCGCTGGCGCGGGGCGTTCGGGGGCGTTGGAGGCCCGGTCGGCGAGCTTGGCGGCGAGGGCTTTGGCGCGGCGCGGCACGTCGAGGCCGCCGGGGAGGATGCCCTGGGCGCTGGTTCCGGCGTCGACGCAGTCGAACATGGTGTCGGCGATGCGGTCGAGGTAGTGGTCGAGGGTGGGACGGGGGCGGACGGCTTCTTCGTTGGCGCGGACGAGGTCGGCGATGCTCAGTCCGGAGGTGTCGCAGGCGGCGAGGAGCTGGCGGGCGGAGGAGAAGGGGTGGGGGGCGGGGACGTCGATGCCGACGCCGGTGTGGCCGGTGGCGAGGGAGGCGACTTCGGGGTGGTCGGGGTCGTCGTTGGTTTGGACCATGACGAAGCCGCCGCCGACGGAGTAGTAGGTGCGTTGGAGGATGATCGCCGGATCGTGTTCGGTTCGCGGGGGTGTGTGCTGCTGGGGTGAGTCGGGTTCGGCGTTGGTGACGGTGGGTTCTGGGGCAACGGGACGGGGCGGGACGGCGGGGGTCTCGATGGGGGTCGTTCTATCGACGGCGTCGTGGGGGGCTTCCCAGGCGGTGATGGTCAGGGCGTTGACGTGGTAGGGGAGGATCTGGGCTGGGAGGAAGCGGATATCGGCGGCGAGGTCGAGGCGGGGGCGGGCTCCCGAGGGGAGGGTGAGGCTCCCGGTTTCGACGAGGGTTGGGAGGATGTTTTCGACGGTGGTGATGCTGACGGTTTCGGGGTCGTGTCCGGCGAGGCCGAGGAGGACGGCTCGGTCGGTGGAGTGCCCTCGTCCGGTGGCGCCGAGGGACCCGTAGAGGTCGATGGTGAGGCGGTCGGGTTGGGGGAGGGCGGCGAGTTCGGCGGTGAAGGCGAGGCCGGCGCGCATGGGGCCGACCGTGTGGGATGAGGAGGGGCCGATACCGATGCGGAACATGTCGAAGACGGAGAGGGGGTGGGGGGCGTCCGTGGCGGGCACTTCGCCGGAGACGAGGGCGGCGGGGGTGGGGCGTCCGGCGTCGTAGCGGTTGGGGGTCGCGTGGTCGAGGGCCACGGGGTGCGGATCCATGGGGATATTGTGCCCGAGCGGCGGGCGCGGTGTCGGGGGCGTGGCGGTTTGGAGTTCGGCTGTCGACAGGTGCGGGTGGAGCTTGGCTCGCCGATCACCATCAACATGCCCGTTAGCGAGCTGTCGACAAGTGCGGGTGGAGCTCGGTCGTGGGCCGCGTACTACTGCCGGACGTCTCCAGTTGACTGCACGGGTGTGTGGAGTGCCGGCCGTCCATTACGGCCGCTCCTCATTCCTGGTCCCTGTCTGCACGGGTGTGCGACGTTCGGATTCCCACGTCACCCCGCTGTCGACCGTCCTGGCTGTCTACAGCTGTCTGCATGGGAGTGTGGAGCGGGAAGGTTCGACACGATGAAGAGTGTGAAGCACACGCTGTCTGCACGGGTGCGTGGAGCTGAGTCGTCCGCCAGGACGCCACTGCCGCGCCGAGCAGGCTGTCTGCACGGGTGTGCGGAGCGGGGGCTCTGGGGCGTCGTCATCGCGTTGTATCGGCGTATGGGTTATGACCTCGGTAAATACAGGGAGGGAGAGGGGGTGTCGAAAGGGCGGTGCGGATGCTGCGCGCACGTGGTGAGGGCCTAGTTGATCCCGAGTGTTCAGTGAAATCCAAGACGCCGATACCGTTCGGTAAGGCGATGGCGAAGGTGGTCACGCGGCTCGGACGCGGAGGGACGTGTCGCTGACGATTGGTTGGATTCTTGGGCATTGAAGGGGCCTAGGGCGGCCGGTCGAGTGCGCGGCGGGGATCCGTGCGCGGCCTGGTGGAAACAGTGGTGTTTTCATCAAAGGCGTGTCTTCGGCGAGATCTCGGGGAAACTTTGAACAAGGTGAAGAAAATCTCAGCGGTTTAGTTGTTATTACTGTGTAAATCTGTCACTCTGAGGAGGTCCCGTCTGCGCCGGTGGTGGTGTTGCCTTGCGCATGAGATGTCTCAGCAGTGGAGTGTGTGATGCAGCATCGTGCGCCGTCGAAGCCTCGGCGGTTTCTTGGGCAACGGCTCGCGGCGGTTGCGACGACTCTCGCCCTGACCGCCGGTATGGTCGTCGGCGCGGTCTACACGATGCCCCCTACTGCCCAGGCGGCGCCGGAGCCTCCTGGGAAAGCGACGCTCACCTTTACTGGTGTCGAGGGGGCAATGGGTTCGGCAGCGATCAATAATCGACCCACTGATCGAGTGCCGAATGAAGCCTTGCGCGACTATCTGCGTTACGGGCGAATTCGTGGCAACTCGTCATATGATGTCGACCGGTGGGGAAATCCCGTTGATTCGCAGGAATCTAGCAGTCAGGATGCCCCACAATGGGTGACTGCGGTGCAGGGGAATGCTGGTTACTGGTCGTACGTCTCCCGGGGTATCCCCTCCGGCGGAAGAGCTTCTGATTATATTCAAGCGTCGAACACCTCTGCCCTGGGGTTTCGTCCGAACAATCCTGGAACGGTCAAGGCGAATACCACCTTCCTCGTCGGTACTATTCGGCATAATAACTTCCCGATTAATACTAATTATGGGTACATCCATTCCTCGATCGACCTTAAAATCAATGGTGTGCAGGACTCCTTCCCGTTCGATCAGAGGGAGACTGAGAATAATACTGTTACTCGGGCTATTGTGAATCCCTCCGGCAGAGGGAACTACTCATTGGAAAATAGTTATCAGCGCTGCCCGTGGGAAGGGCAATACTGGAATGGTCCTTACTATTCCACTGCCTCTACCGCAGAAGGAATACGCCGGTGTTTCAAGCTGACTCAGGGGACGGGCGATTACGACCTTTATTCTAATCAGAATTACTCCGGGAAGGCTGGAAATGCGAACCAGACTCCCAGTTCCGATGACATCTTGACGATCAATAGGACGATCTCCACGAAACTCGTCCTATCTCCCGACGGCATTCCTTACCGCCTGGTCCTGTGGGGCTTCTACAACAACGGCACCGCAGACAACTGCCCCTCGGAGCCCCCTGCAGGAGCCAAGCAGGTCAACACGTTCATCACCAAAGAATCGTCGACTACATACGGGTGCCTCTACGGTTCTTTCAATCAGGAGCGCTACGTCACGATCGCCAAAAAGGTGACCGCCGATGCGAATTCGAGTGGGGTGACGATTCCGGAGTTCTCCTTCTCCACCGACGCCCAAGCCGGTGCCGACTCCGTGTCCGGAGGGACTCCTGATTCGACGATCATCACTCGCCTGACTCCGCCCAGCACAGTGTCCGGTTTCGTCGCGGATGGATCCTTCAACAACACCCTGAAGCCGAGTCGGCTCGGCGAAACCGACCTTCATGACTCTCGGAACGGGACGAGGACGACCAATCCGGTCGATTATCGGGCCTTCCTCGTCGGACGCGGCGACTTCACGATCTCCGAGAACATCCCGACTCCTTCATCTAATGGTGGGACCCGATCGGGATGGGACCTCACGAACGTCTCCTGCGTCAATGGGAAGGGCGACGATGTGGCGGTCACGCACACATCGCGAGGGGTGAGTTTCGAGAACGTGGGAGTCGCCGAAGACGCCAAAGCTGTGCCGATCACCTGCACATTCCACAATCACTACACCGCGAAATCCACACTCACCCTTCAAAAGGAACTGAGGGGAAATGTCCCCGCAGGGGTCACGGCGGGGCAGTGGACGCTATCGGCCAGGGGAGTCGACCAGGTGACCTCGGCCACGGCTGTGACGGGGTTGCATGGAAGAACTGCGGTGACTCGTGTCAGCGTTCCATCCGGTACTTACGGTCTCACCGAGATCGAGAACCCGGACGGGGTCGCAGGATTCCGGCGAATCGAGTTGTCATGTAGGGACAACAACACAGGCCGGCCTGTCGCCGTTCGTAGCGGTGACGAAATCACCCTTGCCGATGGAGCAGATGTCACCTGCACGTTCGTCAACGAGTACAAGACGGCGTCGATCACCCTCACCAAGATCCTTGACGATCCTGATCGGGGATATGCCGCGAGTATGCTAGCGAATACTTTCCCCCTGACCTACGACTGCGGATACTTCAACGGGAAACAGCAGAGGGGAACCGTTTGGCTCGCCCCCGGTGCCTCGCGACGGATCGACGGCCTTCCGGTTGGAATCCGGTGCTCAGTCAGTGAGCAGAAACCGACTGGTAATCTCAAGGATTCGTCCTACTCGTGGGCAGAGCCCGTTGCTTCGCCCCCGGTCACGACGGACACGAATACTGTGCCGACTCTGACCGTCACGAACAAGATCCTTCACGAGACTGCTGACCTGACGATCACCAAACAGGTTCGGCCCGAGGACGGTGTCGCCCCCGGATACACCGGTGCTTCCGATCGAACTTTCGCCATTAACTACTCGTGCAGGCTGGATGGCAATACCGCTGAGGGGAAGGTTGAACTGGCCAATGGCGCTTCTCGCACAGTTCCCGTGTCTAGGGGGGCCGAATGCTCTGTCTGGGAGAACGCCGATCAACTAACCAAGCGGACTGGTGATTTCAAAGCCCCTTACTACGAGTGGACAACATCCACCGATAGGCAGACCGTCGTGGTCGACGGCTCGGGTGATGAGACGGTCACGGTGACGAATAAGTACACCATCGCCCGAGTTCCCGTCAGCCTGACGAAACATGTTTGGGGACCCAACGGCGAACAGGGTGTCGCCGCCGGCTACATCGGCACCACGGCGGATCAGTTCAATGTCACCGTCACCTGCGATGAAGAGCAGCATGTCTACTCCATCCCTGATGACGGGACCTGGACCGTCGACCTTCCCCGAGGCGCCGACTGTCGACTCCACGAGGAGACGGAAACAGAGAACAACTTCAACGAGAACCGTCTCGCGCCGGATTACGACTGGTCGCCGGAAGAGACCAGCTATCGCATCGACCGAGGACCAGGGCATGAGAACGATGCCCTGTCCGACGGAGTATTCAACGTCGGCACGACCCCACTCAAACTCATCGTCGACAACTACACGAAGCGCGCCTACGGAGCCATCGCCGTCGCGAAGAACGTCACCTCCGTGTCCGGAGGGGGCTTGAGCGCGAACGAGAAGTTCACCTTCACCGTCTCCTGCGACGCCCCCGCCCGCGGAGAGGACAAGCCCTACACGCAGACCGTCACCATCGGGAACGGCCAGGCGTGGCGTTCCACGGACCGCATGGTCCCCGCCGGCACAGTATGCACCGTCACCGAAGAGGACCTCCTGGGTACCTCGACGCATCTGACCGACTCCACGTTCGCGTGGACGAAAGTTACCTGGGACATCTCCCACGGTGTCGAGAACAATGGCAAGACGGGTACCGGCTCATCCGCTACTGTGATCGCTCACGCCGCATCGGCCGACACCGAGCATCCCTACCCGCGCGTGACCTTCACCAACACCTACGAGCGCAAGAAAGCCCACCTGAGCATCAAGAAGATGCTCAGTCTGCCCCAGGGCGAGACTATCGATGAGCACACCTACGCCGGCACCTTCTTCTGCAGGCTGGGCAAAGACCAGGACATCACGGGCACGTGGAGCCAGAGGCGCGACGGGACCACAGCGGACGCCGGCAACGTCTCCATCACCATCGCCTCCGATACCCAGGGACTCAACACTGTCGGTCCCGATACGGACGGTATTATCGATCTCTACGCCGGCAGCTGGTGCACGGTGGGGGAAAACACCATCACCGCCGTCCCTGCTGCACACGACGGGCACCTCATCTGGGGCGCCGTCACCTACGACCCCGGCAATATCTCCTTCGCCTCGGGACAGCCTCTCAACCAGACAGTCATCGTCACCAACCACGTCGACAGGACTGAGGCCAATGTCCTCATCTCCAAGTCCGTCAAGGGAGGCACCGCCGGCGTCCAGTACACAGAGGATCAGGAGTTCCCCTTCGAGTACACCTGCTGGACTGACGCCACCAAGCAGGAGCAGGTCGCCACGGGCACTCGCTCCATCAATGCCGGTGCACCAGCAGCAGACCTCACCGGAACCACACTCGCCGCCGGCACCTACTGTGAGATCCACGAGAAGCTCGGAGAGCAAGACGGCCTGAAAGACCCGTGGATCTGGGAGAAGCCGATTTTCACCGCCAGTGGGGGTGCGCTCACGCCCCTGACCGGCCGGGAGGACTGGTACTCGTTCATCGTCCCCGGAGACGGCCAGAAGCTCGTCATCAACGCTACGAACGCCCTCAATAACAAACTTGTCACCGTCCGAGTCTCCAAGGAGATCACGGGCGAGACGCAGGGATACACGGGCAAGAACGGTGACGTCGACCAGACCTTCACCTTCCAACTCACGTGCGCCTCTGATGATCCCTCCGTCGCCGGATATTCCGGCCCGTTGACCGTAACCGTCCCGAAAGGATCCACTCCGGAAACCGCCGTCGCCGAGGCGACCAACGTCCCCGTCGGCCAGCGATGCACCGTCACCGAGACTACTCCGACCGGAGGCCTGATCGACGCCTCATACGCGTGGGGCGACTACACCACTCGTGCGATCACCAGCCAAGACGGGGACATCACCACCCGGGTCATCGCGACACGCGGAGACAGCCCCGCCGAACTGCGCGTCACCAACACCATTACCCGCGCATACGGCACCATTGATCTGACCAAGAGGATCACCGGGCAGGACGCCGTCATCACTGTTGACGGACTCACCTATACCGACGCCTCAGCCCGTCAGGGCCGGAATATCACCTACACCGGCCGCTTCCAATGCACCCACGAGGGCGACGACACCGTCTACGGGCGGTGGCAGGTCACCGGTCCCGGCGACGCCGAGGTCTGGCAGGTCGACGCTCAAGGAGAAAACGTGCTCGTCAACGGAGAGCGCGTAGACCTGTCCACAACGAACAGCAGCCTGCTGCTCGACGCCTCGTGCACAGCCACCGAGGACAGGCTGACGGAGCCGCCGAACGCCTCCGACCCCTCCTACACCTGGGGCAAGGCCGGTGCAACGGCCGTGGTCACTCCGGCAACCGTCGTCGCGGACAAGACGGCTCGGATGGACGTGGCCAACGAGGTTCTCCACTCCGATGTCCGAGCCGCGATCACGAAGGTCTTCACCGGCCCTATCGACGGACTGAAAGACCCTGAACAGCTCTTCACGATCAACGCCTCCTGTCGTGCCCCACAAGGCACCGGTTCAGAGAATCGTTCGATCGCTGTGAAGATCGACCAGGCCAACGCCTCCTTCAGTCGTCCTATTCCCGTCGGATGGGAATGCGTTCTGAGCGAGGGCAGCCTCCAAGCAAGTGACCTCGTCGACTCCTCCTACCGGTGGCTCGACCCTGTGTTCTCCGTGACTTCCGACGGACAAGCCCTGGAAATGAGAGGCGAGAAGAAGGACACCTTCACCGTTCCTCAGAATTCCAAGGATCTGACGATCACGGTGACCAACAATGTCGAGCGCGTCTACGCCAGTGTCGAACTGACCAAGGTGCTCGCAGGAGAGTCCGGACAGCAAGGCATGGTGTCGGAAGGCACCGAATTCTCGGGCACCTACGTGTGCTCCTACAACGGCGCGGAGAACGCCCGAGGCACGTGGACTGTCGCCGGTACTGGGAAAGCGATCCTCACGAACGCTCTTACCGGACAGGAACAAGAACGTCTTCCACTGGGTACGTCCTGCACCGCTGAGGAGACGGCAGTCAACGCCACTCCGGAAACTCCCGATTCGGCCACCGCAGTGACCAGAACCTCCACCGGGTTGCGCAACGTCTCTTGGGCGTGGGCGGCACCTCAAGTCTCCTACGACCGCAATCGGGATGCCGCCCTGCTGACCACCGAGGGGGTCCCGGCGAACATCACCGTGACGAACAGTGTTGCTCGTGTCTACACCAGCCTGAGGATTCTCAAGGACTACCCGGCGGATCCGGCGGCCCTCGCTTTGGGCGCTGAAGTGACGATCAACTGGCGTTGCACTGACCCCGATGTGTTGGGCAGGCGTGACGACGGCACGGAGATCCGGGCGGAATACTCTGGTTCTCAGACGCTGGCGGCAAGCGGAGGCGATTCTGGTCCCATCACCCAGACCGTCGATGGGCGTAAAATCCCGGCGAGCTCGCGATGCCGGATCACGGAGAACACCCTCGAGTCCGCTTTACTCAGTGATTCCTCGTGGAAGTGGCGCGAACCCACCTACGAAGTCGCGGAGGTCGGAGCCGACGGCGCGGAGACTTACACCACTGTCACCGGAAACTGGCACCGCTTCACCGCAGTGAACAAGACGCTGAAGATGAAAGTCGTCAACACCACCGAACGGCAGTGGGGACATCTTGACATCACCAAGGTGGTGCCAGATGAAACGACGACTGAGGCCAACCGCTACGGCGGGACATGGAAATGCGTGTACACCCCCGTCACCGGTGATCCGATCATCCAGACCGGCACATGGTCGCGCTCTGGCTCCGGAGCCGCAACCGTCATCTCCGATGAGGACTACAACCTCGATGGACGGAGGGATGGAAGCATCCTCGTCGGCTCGGTGTGTACCGCTACAGAGGAATCCCGTCCGGATAACCCCACCCAAGGAGACGTCTCCTACCGGTGGGCGACGAGCATGGATGGCGTCCCTGTCGAAGCGACGGCTAATGAAGCCGTCGACGCTCACGGCGCCAAGATCTCGGGCGCGTCTCGAGTCGCCTCGCCCGCGTCGAATGCTGCTCTGAGCATCACGAACGATGCCGAGCGTCATTATGGCTCCCTCTACCTGGCCAAGGATCCGATCCAAGGGGCGACAGATGGCGTCGACCCGAACGGCCACTACAAGGTCGCCTATACCTGTCAGGCCGGCAATGATCAGCCGATCATCGGTTACGTCTTCGTCATCGCCGGAGGAGAAGCCCAAAGAATCGACAATATTCCCCTCGGCTCACGATGCCTCGTCCAGGAGGTTATTCCCGGCAGCGCCCCCGATGCGCCCATCAACCTTCTCGACACCGACAAGTTCCAGTGGAATTCGCAGATCGTGTACCGAGCCGGAGACGTCATTGTCGAAAAAGATGGTGAAGATACTCCGACATCGAACCACTTGGTCTTCACTCTGCCTGGAACGACTGGCACCGTTGATGTCATCAACACCGTCGACCCGATCGCGCAGGTCAACAAGACATTCAATGAAACGACCCAGCACCTCGGCGACGACGGCGCCTGGGACGGGACGTGGGACGTGCGGTACACGATCACCGTCGAGAATCCGTCGACGAAGGCCTCCCTGCGTTACGCCCTCAAGGACACGCCTTCCGTCCCCACCGGTCACACCATCACCTCGATGACGGTGACAGGCCCCAGTGGGCGACCGATCGACGTGTCCGGCCAGGGGCTCGCCTCCGGATCGCCCGTCACTGTCGTCCCCGACATCGTTCTGCCCGACGGAGCCGTCCTCAAGCAGGGAACGGAGGACACCTACGTCTACGTCGAGAACGGCGAGCAAAAGGAGTACACGGACCCGCGCACCCTCCTCGGCCCCAAGGACGGGGAAAACGGGACGCACACCTACACGGTGACCCTCAACATCACCGCGAATGCGAACGGTACCGCCGTCGTCACGCCCGAGGCCGACGCCTGCCAGGCCATCACCCCCGGCGACACGGTGACGACCATTCACAACCAGGCCGATGTCACCTCGAACAAGCAGACCCGCTCGTCCGAGGACTGCGGCGGCATCCCCGAGTCCCCGACCTTCACGGTGACGAAGGACAACGCCGGCGACGGCACGGCGGTCCGCAATGGCGACACCTACACGGCGACCTACACCGTCACCGTCGAGAACACGTCGACGACGACCTCGAAGATCTTCGAGGACCTGACCGACCAGATCACCTTCCCCGAAACGGCCACCGTCACCGGTGCGACGTACTCCGAGAAACAGGCCGACGGAACAGCCGCAGACCCCGTGACCCTCGACATCGCCGGCGGCAAGCCCGGCAAGTGGACTCTCGCCCGGGCGGGCTCAGAGCCTCCGCTCGCCGGGGGGACGCGAGGCGCCGACGGCGTCGTCACCGGAGGCGGCACGAGGGTGTTCACCGTGACCGTGACCTTCACGGTCGATTCGTCCAGCACCTCCCCCGCGTTCTCCGAGGAGGAGTACGTGTGCGGCTCCACCCGGGCCGACGGCACCACCCCGCGGGGCCTCTACAACCTCGCCTCCCTGGAGAAGAACGGGAAGACCTCGTCCAAGGACGACGCCTGCCAGAACCTCACGCCCGACCTCAAGGTCAAGAAGGAAGTCCACTCCAACGGCGGAACCTCCGGCGCCCCGACCTTCGACGTCGTCTTCAAGATCACCGCGACGAACGAGGGCAATCTCGCCCAATCCACCGGCGTCCTCACGGACACCCCCGGATTCGCGACGGGCCTGACCATCAACTCCGCCAAGATCGCCGACACCGAGGAAGGGCTCGCCACCGCAAGCGAGGCGTCCGCCGTCAACGGCGCCTACACGCTCACCGACGGCGTCATCGTCGAACCCGGGCAGTCGAAGGAGTTCTTCATCTCCTTCAACGTCACCCTGAACACCACCGTCAATGGGTACGACGGGGCCAAACTCGCCTGCGAGACGACCCCCGACGGGAAGAAGACCGCCGGGTCGGGCCTGTTCAACGCGGTCGCCGCGGATGCCGCACGGGACACCGACGGGACCGATAACAACGTCGACTGCGCGCCCGTTGGGCCTCGGACGATCCTCGTCAAGAAGACCGGGACCCAGCCGAACGGCGGCGAGCCCAACCCTGACGGGTCCTACCCGCTGTCGGGCGCCGAGTTCGCGATCTACGACGCGAACCCCCAGGCCGCCGAATTCGACGGGCGCGCGCCGATCCAGGCGTTCACGCAGGACGGCGACGGCTCCCTGACGGAGTTCACGACCGCCACCCTCGAACTCGGCAAGGAGTACTGGCTGGTCGAGACGAAGGCCCCCGCCGGTCACAACCTCATGCCGCGCCCCGTCCACTTCGCACTGGGGACGACCGACGACGACGCCAAGCTCACGACGATCACCCTGATCGACCCCGCCCAGAACGGGCTCGCGCCGATCACCGTGACGAACGCGAGCGGCGGTGATACTCCGGCGATGGCCTCGATCACCGTCAAGGACACGCAGATCGGCGTACTGCCGAGGTCGGGCGGCGCGGGGATTTCTCCCTACGCGTGGGCGGCGATGCTGCTCACCGCAGGAGCCATGGTGATCTCGACGATCGCCATGAGACGACGTCGGGAGGTGCGCGCAAGGTACTGACGACGCTCTCACCATGAGACCACTCCCCTGAGACAACGCAAACGAACTTCCCAAGTTCCCATACACAGGAGAAAAACAAGAATGAGCACCCACAAGACGCGCAGAGGGGTCAGCCTCCTCGCTGCCGTCGCCATCGCCGCCGGAGGCTTCGCCCTGCCGGTCGCGGCGTTCGCGGACAATACTCCCGACGCAGATCCGTCGGGTGACGGAGTCGCCGCCGTTCAGATCAATGCGCTGGTGAACCTCGACAAGGACGCCCGCGGCACCCTCACCATCGAGAAGCATGACCGTACCGATGCCAACGGCACGACCGCTGGTAACGGCCTTGCTGACCCGGGCGTTACCGGCAACCTGCTCGATGGCGTCAAGTACAAGATTGAGCGCCTGACGACTGTCGACCTGACCACTCAGGCCGGCTGGGAGAAGCTCGCCGGATACGCGGGTAACGTCGCTACTGCCAAGGCCGACGGGACCGACGCTGCCATTGAGAGGACCACCGGTGACGACAGCACTGGCGTCGCCAAGTTCACCAACCTGCCGCTCGGCGCCTACGTTGTCACTGAGGTCTCCGCTCCTTCGGGCTACACTCTCTCCGACCCGTTCATCGTCACCGTTCCGATGACACACCCGACGAACCTCAACGAGTGGAACTACGACCCGATCGTCTACCCTAAGAACGCTAAGGTCGAAATCGACAAGACTGTCGACGATGAAGATGCCTACACTGTCGGCGACGATATCGACTACACTCTCAAGTCCGACATCCCCAATCTTCCGGGCACCCAGACTCTCGATTACTACGCGATTATCGATGAGTATGATTCACGTATGACCCTCAAGGGTAATTCCGTCGTTCTCACCCTCGACGACAGCACTGCCCTTGTTGCCGGCCAGGATTACACACTTGCTGAAATCACCAACGCCTTCGACCAAGATGGTGACGGGGTCGGCACCGTCATGGTCAAGCGTGCGACGGCCGAGTTCACTGAGAGTGGTCGTGCGAAGATCCTCAAGGCCCGTCGCGACGGTACCTCGCAGAAGGTGACGATGAAGCTGACGACGACCATCACCTCGCCGATCGCTGGCGACGGAGTCGTTCCCAATATCGCGATCGTTCTGCCGAATAAGCCGAGCAACAACTGGGATCCCAAGACGAACCCCACCCCGCCGCCGGACACTCCGCCGACGGACAAAGTCGAATCCAAGTACGGCAAGGTGAAAATCACCAAAGAAGACTCGACCACCTCGACTAAGAAGCTGGCCGATGCGGAATTCCAGGTCTACCGCTGCACCACCCAGGAAGACACGGCGATCAACCTTAACGGCCAGAACTTCGTCACAGGTGATTACAAGTTGGTCGGCGATCCGTTGACCGCCTTTGCGGTCGCTGCAGATGGCACTGCTTCGCAGACCGAGGTCAATACCTTCAAGACCGCCGCAGACGGTACGATCACCATCGACGCCTTGAAGAACAACGACTGGACGAACGGCAAGGTTGACGACACTCCGGACGCCTATTGCCTCGTGGAGACCAAAGCCCCCGCGGGTTATGAGCTCCAGCCCCGACCGATCGCCTTCCAGATCCTCGAGAGCAACTCCACTTCCGACAACAAGTACACCTTGATGACTACCGTCAAGGACGTCCCGAGCAACGGCGGCTTCAAGCTGCCGCTGACCGGTGCGGCCGGAGTCGGCGTCCTCCTCACCGCAGGCGCCCTGCTCGTCGGCGGCTCCGCCGCCATCGCCTACGCGAACAAGCGGCGCAAGGACCAGGAAGCCTGAACCGGGCACTCGCCCGATCGGACTGACTGATCGATCATGGATGCGGGGAGGCCACGGCCTCCCCGCATCCTCACATCCATGTGCCCCTCCCTCGTCCTCCCATCAGCCCAACGCCTACGCTGATAGCATCCCCGCACCCCACGAAGGCCACCAGTGAGCACCACCGCCCCCGCGCCCACGACAACAGCCCACGCGCGCAAACCCCAACCCCTTAAATGGAGGATCCTGACGATCCTCCCCCCGATCATGCTCACCCTCGGCGTCCTCGTCCTCCTCTACCCCGTCCTCGCCACCCAGCACAACAACGCCGAACAACAACGCATCGCCGACGCCTACAGCGCCGAAATGACCAATGTCGGCCCCGACGCCCTCGCCGCCGAACTCGACAGCGCCGACCACTACAACACCACCCTCGCCGAATCCCCCATCCTCGACCCCTGGCTCGAATCCCAACGACCCGACACCCCCCAATACCAGGAGTACCTCCACCAGCTCGACCTCAACCCCGTCATGGGACAAGTCGTCATCCCGAAAATCCACGTCGACCTGCCGATCTACCACGGCACCACCGACGACGTCCTCGGTCACGGCATCGGCCACCTCTTCGGCACCGCCCTGCCCATCGGCGGCCCCTCCACCCACTCCGTCCTCACCGGCCACACCGGACTGGGTACCGCCACCCTCTTCGACAACCTCGTCGACCTCACCATCGGCGACGTCTTCTACCTGCAAGTCAGCGGACGCTACCTCAAATACGAGGTCAACGACATCCGCGTCGTCCTCCCCAACGAGACCGAGACCCTCAACAAAGTCATCGGGCGCGACCTCGTCACCCTCATCACCTGCACCCCCTACGGCGTCAACTCCCACCGCCTCCTCATCACCGGCGAGCGCGTCGCCATCGACCCCGTGGCCGCCGCAGCCGAAACCGAAGCAGCCACCCCCGCGCCCCTGCAGACATGGATGATCTGGGTGCTCGTCGCCGTCGGCGTCATCGTCCTCATCGCCGTGGTCCTGGCCATCCGCTGGTTCCTCGCCGGGCGCAAACGCCGTCGCGATGAAGCCCGGGCCGACTCCGACCGCGCCGCGGTACTCGAAGCCGCCGCCACCCGCCCCCTCCCCGCGCCCAGCAGCGTTGAAAACCCCGGGTCATCGGATCCCGCTGCTCCCTCCGCGCCGAACATGACCCAGACAGGCCCCCTCGCGACCGATCCGCGCACGGACCCGCCCGCCCCCGACGCCACCCGAGCCGATGCGCCCCGACCCGACGCAGGCCTCCTGATCCCGCCGCCCGCCCTCCCCCAGAGCAGTCGGAGTGCCCGCGCCCATACGCCCCGCCACGCGGCCCCTCGCACTGGCAGACGAGGAATCCGCCGACGCCGCAACCCCGGAACCGGCACCGACGGAGACAAGCAGAACTGACCGGCGCCCCACGGGCCGAGCCTGCCGCTCCGTCCGCTTCCGCTGTCGGCCGCTCCGCCCGCTGTCGGCCTCGGCGCGCGGCATCCCCGTCCGCCGCCACTCGCCTGGGCCCCGGCCGACCTCGCTCCTGCTCCGACCATCTCGCTCTGGCCCGACCGGCTCCGACCGGTGCCGACGGGCCTTGCTCCGACCCTGCCCCGACCAACTCCGGCCCCGCCCCGACCGTCCCAGCTCCTGCCCCACCCCGACCCCGCCCGGACCCCGACCCCAGGAGCCCCACCCGCCCACCACGTACACTGGGCCCATGCCCCACACCCACGCCTCGCCCGAAACCATCCGCGTCGACGCCATCATCCAATGCGCCATGGACATGGAAGCGCGCCCCCTCCTCGACGCCCTCACGCCCCCCGCCGACGGACGCGCCACCAGCGCCAGCGGCCTCCACGACCGCCACCAGCAGCACTTCGCCCACGGCGACCTCGACGGCCACCCCGTCCTCGTCGTCACCTCCGGCATCGGCCTGGCCAACGCCGCCGCAGCCACGGCCCGCGCCCTCGCCCTCGTCGACGCCCCCATCGTCATCGCCGCCGGAACCACCGGCGGCCTGGCCCGAGACATCAACGTCGGCGACATCGCCGCAGGAATCTCCACCATCTACGGGGCCGCCGACGCCACCGCCTTCGGATACGAACGCGGGCAGATCCCCCGGATGCCCGTCGACTACGCCGCCTCCGAAACGGCCATCGCCCGCCTCGACGCCCTCGCCGAGCGCATCGACCACGACGTCCGCCGCGGGCGCGTGATCTCCTCCGACTTCTTCGCCACGCCCCCCTTCGCCGACACCATGCGCGCCGACTTCCCCGACGCCATCGCCACCGACATGGAAACATGCGCCATGGCGCAGATCGCGTGGTCGGCCGGCGTCGACTGGATCAGCCTGCGCGCCGTCTCCGACCTCGCCGGACCCGGAGCCGACCAGGCGTTCCACATGGACGGCGAACGCGCCGCCGAGCACTCCGCCCGAGCCGTGCGCGCCTACCTCGACCTGTGCTGAGCGCGCCGGCCCACCAGGCGGGGAGGGCGGACGCCGCCGGACGGGGGACCCACGGCCCCGACGGTGCCGCGCCCCTGCGCGTCCTCATGGTCTGCACCGGCAACATCTGCCGATCCACCATGGCCCACCAGGTGCTCGACGAGGCCATCGCCGCGGCCGGGCTCTCGGGGCGCGTCCGCGTCGACTCGGCGGGCGTCTCCGACGAGGAGCACGGCAACCCCATCGACCCGCGGGCCGCGCGCGTCCTGCGCGAGGCCGGGCACTCGATCCCCGATCACCGGGCCCGGCAGATCCGCGCCTCGGAAATCGGCCAGTGGGATCTGATCCTGACGATGACCGGACGGCACTACGCCGCCGTGCAGCGCCTGGCCCGCAGGGCCGGGATCGCGGACGAGGCGCCGGCGGGGGCCGGCCGCGAGGTCGCCGCGGGCGTCGACGCCTTCTCGGCCGGGCCGGTCGGGCAGGGGCGCGGAAGGGCTGGGGCCGACGCAGGCGACCCGGTCGGGTGTTCGGACGACGGCCCCGGGACTGCAACGCGCTCGTCGCGCGATCCCGGGGCGCCTGGAAGGCCCGCTCGCCGGATCCGCATGTTCCGGGATTTCGACCCCCAGTCGGGTCCCGGGGACATGGACCTGCCCGATCCCTGGTACGGCGGCCACGAGGACTTCCTCGATACCCTCGCCGTCATCGAACGGACCACTCCGCGCATCGTCTCCTATCTGCGCGGCCTCTGAGACGCGCGCGGTCGTCTTGCCCGTGCGGGAGACTCGGGGGCCTGGATTGCGCCCGGTCCCTCTGACCGGTGAAAACGCGCGCGCTGGTTCCCAGCGGTGAGAGGGGAGGCGAGGGGGGCGAGGACGGGCCTGCGCGCGTGGGGACGGGGATGATCGCCGACATCTGGGCCGCCGAAGGCCGCCGACGGGCCTGCGCGCGTGGGGTCGGGGGGAGAGGCGCACGCGATGAATCCACAGGGCGCCGCTGGCCTCTTCCCTCCACAGGCGCCCGATCGAAGGTGGCGAGAACCAGGCGGTCCCGAGGAGCATCAGGGGCATGGATCTCAGCAGTACCTCCGGGGCGACCGCGGCACCATCAGGACCGCGCCCCTCGCGCCCAACGTATTCCGAACCGCCCGCACGGGCTGCGCGACATCCGCGACCGGGGATTCCCCCGACGAGCACGCCCGCGCCGCAGGTGAACAGGGCCGCTGCTCACCCCGGCACCGGGCCCCGAAGGCGCGGATCACGCCGGGGGACGGGCCCGCAGCGTCTCCACCGCCCGATCGATCGCCTCGACCGTGTCCTTCGCGTCGCCGAACAGCATCGACGTGTTCTCCTTGAAGAACAAGGGGTTGCCCACCCCCGCGTAGCCCGTCGCCATCGACCGCTTGAACACGACGACCTGGCGAGCCTCCCACACGCGCAGCACCGGCATCCCCGCGATCGGCGACCCCGGTTCCTGCGCGGCCGGATTGACCGTGTCGTTCGCGCCGATGACCAGCACGACATCGATATCGGCGAAGTCGTCGTTGACCTCGTCCATCTCCAAGACGATGTCGTAGGGCACCTTCGCCTCCGCCAGCAGGACGTTCATGTGCCCCGGCAGGCGCCCCGCCACCGGGTGGATCCCGAACGTCACCTCCACGCCCCGGTCGACCAGGTCCTCCACGAGGGCCGCCACCGGGTACTGCGCCTGCGCGACCGCCATCCCGTACCCCGGGGTGATCACCACCCGCTTGGCATCCAACAGCATCTCCGCCACGCCCGTCGCATCGACCTCGCGGATCTCCCCCTGCTCCCCGCCCCCCGCTGCGGCGGCAGTCGACGCGTCCGTGCCGAAGCCCCCCAAGAGGACATTGAGGAAAGAGCGGTTCATCGCCCGGCACATGAGGTACGACAGGTACGCGCCCGACGATCCGACGATCGCCCCCGTGATGATCAGCAGATCGTTATCGACGAGGAACCCCGTGAACGCCGACGCCCACCCCGAGTACGAATTCATGATCGACACGACGACCGGCATGTCGCCGCCGCCGATCGCAACGACCAGGTGGACCCCCAGCGCCAAGGCGACGAGCGTCATGACGACCAGGCACCCCCACGCCCACGTCGAATGATCGCCGAGGGCGGTGAACACTGCGCCCAGCGCCAACGATCCGACGAGCGCCCCCAGGTTCAGCCAGTTCCTCCCGGGCAGCAGGATCGGCCGTCCCGGGAGCGTCCCGTTGAGCTTCATCCCCGCCACGAGCGACCCCGTGAACGTCACGCCCCCGACGAACGTCGACAGGAACACCTCGCCGAAATGGAACCCGCCCAGCGCCGCCGACGACGCGTCCGGCGACAGGTACGAGTTGTACCCCACCACCACCGCGGCCAGCCCGACCAGTCCGTTGAAGATCGCGATGAGCTGCGGCATCCCCGTCATCTCGACGCGCCGCGCCCACACGATCCCGACGACCCCGCCGACGCCGATCGCCAAGGCGATCAGCAGACCCGTGACGAGCGGCCCGTGCGCCGGATCCGACGACAGGGCGATCGCGATGGCAGCCAGGCAGGCCACCGCCATCCCCGCGGCCCCCGCGATATTGCCCCGCACCGCAGTCTCGTGCTTCGACAGTCCCGCGCACGCGAGGACGAACAGGCCCGCCGCCGCCAGGTACGCCAGGGTCACCGGCTGGGCGAGGGAATCGACGACTGCCCCGCCCCCGGTGGAGGATTCGGCGCCGGCCAGCGCCGTCCGGGCGGACTCCAGAACGAGCATCACGATCATCGCCTCACTTCCGGAACATGGCGAGCATGCGGTGGGTGACCGCGAATCCGCCGAAGATGTTGATGGACGCCAGGACGATCGCCGCGAAGCTCGCGCCGGCGATCACCGGGTGCGGGTCCCCGATCTGGGAGATCCCGCCGACGAGGATGATCCCCGAGATCGCGTTCGTCACCGACATCAGCGGCGTGTGCAGCGCCGGCGTGACGTTCGAGATGACGTAGAAGCCGAGCACCACCGACAGCAGCAGGACGATGTAATGGCCCGTCGCCGCAGCCGGGGTCGCCAGGATCAGCGCCGCCAGGGCGGCGGCGGCCGCCGCCGTGCCGATGCGCACGAGCCGCCGGGACCGCCTGGCCCGCTCCTCGTCGGCCAGGCGCGCGGCCTCGACCTCCTCGGGGGAGGGGCCGGCGGGGGCGGTGGGCGCGGCCGACACCTGGACGGGCGGCGGCGGCCACATCACCCGGCCGCGCTCGGTCACGGCGATCCCGCGGACGACCTCGTCGTCCAGGTCGATGACGAGCTGCCCGTCCTTGCCGGGGGTCATGAGGGTCAGGAGGTTGACGATGTTGCGCCCGTAGAGCTGGGACGCCTGGGAGGGCAGGCGGGCCGCGAAATCCTCGTAGCCGACGATCGTCACCCCGTTGTCGGTGGTGATGACCCGCCCGGGGACGGTCAGCGCGCAGTTGCCGCCGTTGGCGGCGGCCATGTCGACGATCACCGATCCGGGGGCCATGGCGGCGACGGCCGCCTCGTCGAGGAGAATCGGGGCGGTCCGCCCGGGGATGTTCGCCGTCGTGATGACGATGTCGGAGGCGGCCGCCTGGGAGGCGTACAGGCGGGCGGCGGCCGCGGCGGCGTCCTCGTCCATCTCCCGGGCGTAGCCGTCGGAGGACTCCTCCTGCGCGGTCGGCAGGGCGACGAAGGAGGCTCCCATGGACTCGACCTGCTCGGCGACCTCGGGGCGCACGTCGGTGGCGGACACGAGGGCGCCCATGGAGTGCGCGGTGCCGATGGCGGCCAGCCCGGCCACTCCGGCGCCGATGACGTAGACCCTCGCGGGCGGCATCTTCCCGGCGGCCGTCACCTGCCCGGTGAAGACGCGGCCGAAGCACGAGGCGGCCTCGACGACGGCCCGGTATCCGGCGACGTTCGCCTGGCTGGACAGGACGTCCATCGCCTGGGCGCGGGAGATGCGCGGGACGGCGTCCATCGCCAAAGCGGTGATCCCGTGGGGGGCGAGGCGCTCGGCGAGGCCGGTGTCGCGGCGCGGGTCGAGGCGGGCGATGAGGGCGGCGCCGGGGCGCATTGTCGCGACGAGGTCGTTGTCGGGGGCGTCGAGGGCGATGACGATGTCGCTGGCCCACACGTCGGCGGCGTCGACGAGGGCGGCGCCGGCCTCGTCGTAGGAGGAGTCCGGGAAGCGGGCGGATGCGCCGGCCCCGTGTTCGACGACGACCTCGTATCCGAGGCGGGTGAGGAGCCCGACCGTGTGGGGGGTCGCGGCGACCAGGGGCTGGTCGGGCCCCTCTGCGGGCACGCCGATGCGCATGGTGCACTCCTGTCGGTTCGATGAGGCGCCGGCCTCGTCTGCTGGCGGCTGGTGGGAACATTAGAGGGTCGTGCCGGGCCCGGACCGGGACTTGTGGCCCCGAGCACATTACTGATCCATGGGTTTTTCTTGGCGGATCGCGGGTCTCGGGTCGTCCGTCCTATGAGATGCCGTCGCGGGAGCGAGCGGCGGCCGGGGCGGCCGGGGCGTTCGCCCTCGCCGACGGCCGCGAAGCGTCTACCGTGGACGCATGGACATCTTCGACGCCGAGCCCCGATCCCCCGAAGAGAACATCGACCTCGCCCAGGCCGAGGTCTGCGTGAGCGCCTCCCAGGAGGAGGTCTGGGCCTTCGTCAGCGAACCCGGCTGGTGGATCAACGACGGCCCGCTCGGCGACCACGAGGTGAGCGTCGGCGAGGACGGCGTCTACACCGTCAATGATCCCGACGCCGGCCAGTGGCTCGTCGCGAAGGCCGACGAGGACCCGATGGACGTCGTCTCCTTCCGCTGGTACCCGATGGCCGGGGACGAGCTCCCCGACGATCGGGCGACCCTCGTCGAGGTCTCCCTGTCGGACGAGGACGGCCGGATCGTCATCCACATCGAGGAATCCGGCCTGGCCTCGGTCAGCGACGACGAGGCCGAGGCCCGCCAGGTCTGGGAGGACGAGGTCGGCATGTGGGAGGCGACCCTCCTGGCCGTCAAGGAGCACCTGGAGGCCTGAGCCCAGGTATCTTGCCGAGATTGCAGTTATAACTAAAAGATTGTAGTGTGGGATTCCGAGGTTGTGCTGCGAATGGAGGAAGACGCATGGCGGTTCCGACGATTGAGATGCGTGAGAGCATGACGATCACCCCCGAGCAGACCCAGGCGGCACGGCGTTTGCCTGATGAGTTCATCGCGCCCGGTCAACAGACGAGAGTTCGCCTGATTCTTGAAACGTCGATCGGTGAGAGCAAGGAGCTGCCTGATGAGTTGACTGGGCTGGTCCTGCGCGCGCTGTGGACGGTCCGCAACGGGGGGAGGCTCTCTTTGGAATCGATGCCCGCTGAGGTGACGTCGACTACGGCTGCGGGCATCCTCGGAGTCTCTCGGCCGACTCTGATGAAATGGGCAAAAGAAGGGCTTATCGCCTCGCATAAGGTCGGGACGCATACGCGTTTCATGGCTGAAGAGGTCTTGAATTTCAAGGAGCGTCGGCGTGAGCAGCAAAAAGAGGCTTTCCGTCAGATGATGAGTGTCGCCGATGATCTCGGCGACTTCAGCTGAACAGGTAAAAGCGCATGCGTCGTGAGCAAAGAGTTCTTGTCGATACGAATGTTTGGTATTCAAGGACACTTCGGGATTGGATCTGTTTGCTCGCTCTTCATGGTGGTTCGGATATCTATACGGTCATTTGGACTGATGATATTCTCGCAGAGCTCCAATACAGTCTTCGAAGAAAATATCCCCAGTTGGAGGGAGGGAAAATCGCGATTCTTCGCGAGAAGATCGAAGAGACGTTCCCCGACGGACGGATCCGTGATTACTCGATCGATGTGGACGGCCCGGACCCGCTGGACGGGCATGTGCGCGGGGCGGCTCGATCCGGAGAGGCCGACTATGTTGTCACCTGCAATACCAAGGACTTCAATGGTGATGATCTACCCTACGAAGTCTATACTCCTGACGAGTTTTTCCTCCTCGTTCACGCGTCCAGTCCTGATGTGGTTGAGAGGGCTGCGCGCGTCTATGACGCTTATTACGAATCGAGCGGGCATGACTACTTGGTCGCCGAACGCCTACGTAGTGCGGGCGCTTGCGGATTCGCGAAAATCGTCGCCTCGATCCTTTCCAGAGGATGAAGCCTCACAGTAGCTCACCGGGACGAGGATGACGGATCCCCGGCGGCCGCCCGCTTGGCGCGCATGTGCTCGGCGACTTCCTCCGGCGTCAACGGACCCTGACAAGTCCCCTCCGACCCGTCTTCGCGCTCCCACCGGACCACCAGGCCCTCCCGCGCCCCGAAACGGGCCAGATGAATCCCGCACACCTGCTCGAGACGACCCACATGCTCCCCAGCCGCCTCCATCCGCATGACTAGGGCGCCCTCCTCGCACGACAGCTCCACCCGCCCCACCGAAACGCCCTCCCGGTCGAACTCCACCCAACCGGACGACGCCCCCTCGTCCCACGACGCGCGGACCTTGCGCCCCATATGCGCGGTCAACTGCTTACCGAAACGCGCCGGACGACCAGTCGCCACCCGTGCCGTCGACACCCACTGAGAACTCGTCATAAGGCAATCCTCACCCGCCCGCGCCCGCCTCGCCACACCAACCCGGCTCGATGCCCCGCCGGCCCCGCGCCCCGCCCGCCCGAAGCCGGTGGGACGCGTCACCAGTGGCCGCCCCAGCCCCCCGCACGCCGACGACGCCCACGACCAGGAGTAGCGTTGGCCCATTCACGGACCCGGCCCGCCGGATCCCGGGCCCCACCCGAGAGGACACCCATGAGCGCCAGCCCCGCCGCGCCCTCGACCGCCGGCGACCAGCACCTCCAACGCACCCTGACGAACCGCCACGTCCAACTCATCGCCATCGGCGGAGCCATCGGCACCGGCCTCTTCATGGGCTCGGGGAAGACCATCTCCATCGCCGGCCCCTCCATCCTCCTCGTCTACATCATCATCGGCGCCGTCCTCTTCCTCTTCATGCGCACCATGGGCGAGCTCCTCCTGTCCACCCGCCACTACACGACCTTCGCCGACATCGCCCGCGACCTCATCGGCCCCTGGGCCGGATTCGTCACCGGATGGACCTACTGGATGTGCTGGATCGTCACCGGCGTCGCCGACATGGTCGCCATCACCGGGTACGTCCGCTTCTGGTGGCCCGACACCCCCGCGTGGATCCCCATCGTCGCCATGACGATCCTCCTGTTCGCCCTCAACGTCATGACCGTCAAAGCCTTCGGGGAGACCGAGTTCTGGTTCGCCCTCGTCAAGATCATCGCGATCCTCGCCCTCGTCGTCGTCGGACTGACCATGGTCGCCGCCGGAACCGTCGACCAGGCCGGCACCGCCGCCGCCGTCTCCAACCTGTGGGCCCACGGCGGATTCTTCCCCACCGGATTCCACGGGTTCCTCGGCGGATTCCAAATCGCCCTCTTCGCCTTCGTCGGCATCGAACTCATCGGCACCACCGTCGCCGAGACCGCCGACCCCGACACGACCCTGCCCAAAGCCGTCAACTCCATCCCCGTGCGGATCATGCTCTTCTACGTCGCCGCCCTCGCCGCGATCATGATGGTCACCCCCTGGGACCAGATCAACCCCGAAGCATCCCCCTTCGTCACCATGTTCTCCATGACCGGGCTGGCGGCCGCCGCCACCGTCGTCAACCTCGTCGTCCTGACCTCCGCCGCCTCCTCCGCGAACTCCGGCATCTACTCCACCTCCCGGATGCTCTACGGCCTCGCCGCCCGCGGAGACGCCCCCCGGGTGTTCCGCCGGCTCTCCGGCCGCCACGTCCCGCGCAACGCCCTCTTCCTGTCCTGCCTCTGCCTCCTGTCCGGCATCGCCGTCATGGCCTCCGGCGACTCCATCGCCGACGCATTTACCCTCGTCACCTCCATGTCCGCGACCCTCTTCATGGGCGTCTGGGTCGTCATCGTCGTCTCCTACCTCCTCTACCTGCGCCGACGCCCGGACCTCCACGCAGCCTCCCGATTCCCCGCCCCCGGCGGGGCCGCCAGCGCCTGGACCGTCCTCGTCTTCATGGCCCTCATGCTCGTCGTCCTCAGCCTCCGGGCCGACACCCGCGCCGGCATGATCGCCTCCCTCGCGTGGATCGCGTTCATCGTCGTCGCCGCCCTCGTCAACCGGCACCGGATGCTGCGCCGGGCCGAGACCGGCAGCGCCGTCGACTACGGGGGCTGACCCCGCCCTGGCGTCCCTGGCCCTGGCGTCCCCGGTCGTTCCTCGACCACCGGCCCGATTCCCGATCGTCCCCTCCGACCCCGTTCGGCATCCGAGCCGCCAGCCGATACACTGACGCCCGTGCCACGGGAACCCGGACCGACCGGGTTGAGAGGGAGGCCAGCGCCTCCGACCGTAGAACCTGAACCGGATCATGCCGGCGTAGGAAGGCTCTTCACTCGTGCGCACCACGGCGTCACGAGAGGAGAACACGCGCCATGGCCGCCAGCACCACACCCCCCACCACCCGTCCCTCCCTCAACTGGAGGGTCGTCGACATGGTCACCGCAGCCGTCCTCGGCGTCGCCTGCGGCCTGATCTTCCTCATCTGGAACCAGATCGGCGGCATCGGATACTCCGTCCTCGACGCCACCACCCCCGGCCTCGGCGGCCTCGCCCTGGGCATCTGGCTCCTCGGCGGCACCCTCGGCGGCCTCATCATCCGCAAACCCGGCGCCGCGATCCTCGTCGAAGTCATCGCCGCCTCCGTATCCGCCGCCCTCGGCTCGCAATGGGGCATCGGCGCCCTCTACTCGGGAATCGCCCAAGGCCTCGGCGCCGAACTCGTCTTCGCCCTCGTCATGTACCGCCGCTACACCGCCACCGTCGCCGCGCTCGCCGGCCTCGGCGCCGGAGCCGCGGCATGGATCCTCGAACTGTTCACCGCCGGCAACCTCGCCATGGGCCCCGCCTTCCTGACGATCTACCTCGCCTGCTGCCTCGTCTCCGGAGCCGTCCTCGGCGGCCTCGTCGCCTGGTTCCTCGTCAAGGCCCTCGCCCGCACGGGCGCCCTCGACCGCTTCTCCGCCGGCCGCCAGGCCCGCACCCGTGTCTGACACCGGCCCCGACGCCGGACGACGGGGCGGGGCCCAACCCCCCGCCCCCGACGCCCGAGCGCCCGAACACGCGCCCGACCCCACACGAGCCGCCCGCACGAGTCCTCCCCCCGGGCACCGCGACGCCGAACCCGGAGCCCGCATCCACGCGCGGAACTGGGGATGGCGCCACGGAGGGCGCCTCGCATGGGCCCTCGACGGCGTCGACCTCGACATCGCCCCCGGCGAGCGCGTCCTCGTCCTCGGTCCCTCCGGCTCCGGCAAATCCACCCTCCTGGGCGGCATCGCCGGACTCCTCGGAGGCGAGGACGAGGGCGAGGCCCGAGGAACCCTCACCGTCGACGCCGCCGACCCCTCCTCCCAGCGCGGCCGCATCGGCCTCGTCATGCAGGACCCCGAAGCCCAAGTCGTCCTCGCCCGCGTCGGCGACGACACCGCATTCGGCATGGAGAACCTCCAGGTCCCGCCCGAACGGATCTGGCCCCGCGTCGACCGGGCCCTCGCCGAAGTCGGCCTCGACGTGCCCCACAGCCGCTCCACCTCCGCCCTGTCCGGCGGGCAGAAGCAGCGCCTCGCCCTCGCGTCGATCCTCGCCATGCGCCCCGGCCTGCTCATCCTCGACGAGCCCACCGCCAACCTCGACCCCGACGGCGTCGCCGACGTGCGCGACGCCGTCGAACGAGTCCTCGCCGCCTCCGGCGCCACCCTCGTCGTCGTCGAGCACCGCGTCGACGTGTGGGCCGATCTCGTCGACCGGGCGGTCGTCGTCCTCGACGGGCGGATCGCCGCCGACGGCCCCCTCGACGACGTCCTCGCCTCCCACGGGCGGGCCCTGCGCGACCGGGGGATCTGGCTGCCCGGCGACGACGTCGCCGGAGCCGTCGGACATCCCCTCCGTCCCCGAGCGGACAACGCCCACCCGGGACCGGGCGGTGCCGGCAGGGGCCTCGACACGAATCCAGACGCGCCCGGCCGGCCGACACGACCGGACGACCGACACGACCTCGACGCGCAGAGCCCGCCGCCCGGACGCGTGGACCACGCCGAACGAATCGAACGAGCAGCCCCCGCCGGCGCGGCGGGCCGGACGCCCACCGGCCGGAACGCGGTGCACGATCATCCGATCCTCACCGCCAGGGGACTGGCCATCGGCTACTCGCCCGACCATCCCGTGCGCGCCGGGATCGACCTCGACATCGAGCGGGGGCGCTCCACCTGCCTCGTCGGCGCCAACGGCACCGGGAAATCCACCCTCGCCCTTACCCTCGCCGGACTCCTCCCCGCCCTCGTCGGCACTATTGAGGCCCATCCCGCCGACCCTCCCGCCCGCGCCTCGTCCGACCCCCACGACTGGCGCTCCGCCGACCTCCTCGGGCGCATCTCCATGGTCTTCCAAGAACCCGAATACCAATTCGTCGCCCGAACCGTGCGCGAGGAGCTTGAGATCGGGCCGCGGCGCTCCGGCGTGGGAGACGATGAGATCGACGCCCTCGTCGACGAGCACCTCGACGCCCTGGGCCTGACCGCCCTAGCCGGCGCCAACCCCATGACCCTGTCCGGCGGGGAGAAACGACGGCTGTCGGTCGCCACCGCCCTCATCAGCGCTCCCGAACTGCTGATCCTCGACGAGCCGACATTCGGGCAGGATCGGACGACGTGGATCGAGCTCGTCCGGCTTCTGCGCCGCTCCCTCGATCGCGGGACCACTCTCGTGTCCATCACCCACGACCCGGCCTACGTCGAGGCGATGGGGGATGTCGTTATCGAGATGAGCAGTGTGCACGAGGATGCTTTTCGGCGCTCTTATGGGAACGTTTTGACCGGAAAACGCGTCGAGAAGCATGGTGGTGCACAGCGGTCCGGAGGCCCCGGGCCATCGGGCCCGCTGGGGGTCTCTGAGTCTCCCGGCATCCCCGGGCGATCGGGCCCGCTCGGTCGGATCAACCCCGTGATCCACGTCCTCGCGCTCATCGTCATGACGACCCCCCTGCTCGTCTCCATCGACCCGGTGTCCGCGGGGATCGCCCTGGTCCTCGAACTCCCCCTCATCCTCCTCGCGAGAATCCGACCCGCGGCACTCGCCCTGCGGATGACCCCGCTGCTGCTCGCCGCGCCCATCGCCGCCCTGTCGATGCTCCTGTACGCCAACCCCGGCGGACAGGTCTACTGGGCGCTCGGCCCGGCGATCGTCTCCGAGCGCTCCGTGCGACTCGCCCTCGGGATCTTCGTGAGGGTCCTCGCCGTGGGACTCCCCGCGATCGTGCTCCTGACGCGGATCGACCCGACGGACATGGCCGACGGACTGGCGCAGGTCCTCCGCCTGCCCGCCCGGCCCGTCCTCGCGACCCTCGCCGCCGCGAGGATGACCGGCCTCATGGCCGCCGACTGGAAGGCCCTCGAACAGGCCCGGCGCATCCGCGGCATCGGGGACTCCCGGAAGGTCGTCTCGGCCGTTCGAGGGTCGTTCTCGCTGCTCGTGTTCGCGCTGCGCCGATCCGCCAAGCTCTCCTTGACGATGGAGGCCCGAGGATTCGGAGCGGCCTCGACCCGGACCTGGGCGCGCCCCTCGAAGGTCGGCGCCGCGGATGCGGTGATGATGGCCGTGGCCGTGGTGATCCCCACCGTCGCTCTCACGGCGGCCGTCGCCACCGGGCATTTCGAGCTCATCGGCAGGTGAGAGCCGTGGACTCGACGACGCACGGGGCTCCGGCGGAGCGCGGCACCGACTCTGCGGCTACCTCGCGGCCGGGACCCCTCGGGCATGCCGACATCCCGGCGGAGCGCGGCGCCTCTTCGTCGACGCGGCGGGCCCCGCGCAAGGACGCGGGCGCGCGGCCATTCCCCGTGGGCGACGGCGGCGCGCCCACGCCGGATCCCAGGGGCGGCGCGGCCGCGCGTGAGAGGGGCGGTCGTTGCGTCATGGTCGTCGCATGGGACGGCGGGCCCCTGCCGGGCGAGATCATCGAGGCGTGCACGGACGCGCTGTCCTCGGGAAGCCCGGTCGCTCCGGCGAACGGGTGGGGAGCCCCGGAGCCCCCGGGCGCCGAGATTCTCCCGGTGGAAACCGCCGACAGGGAGAGCGACGAGGCGGACGTGCGACTGGGCGGGCGCCCGTCCGCTCGCAGTGACGGAGGAGACCGGGAGATTCCGGTCGTTGCGCCGAACGCCTCGCGGACTGTGGGCGTTGCGATGGGTGCGTCGCAAGCGCCGGCTGGTGCTGTGGGCGTCTCGCGAACCCCGGCCGGCGGGGCTGAGACGGGTTCGGGCGAGCGGCGGCCTGTTCGCGGTCAGGGAGGAATCCGGGAGACCTCGGCCGGTATGCCGCGCGCCTCGCGAACCCCGGTGATCGTCGTCGACGGCCTCTCCGGAGCGGGCAAGACGACCTTCGCCCACGCGCTCGCCGACGCCCTCGGCGATCTGCCCCGATGGGACGGTGCGCGCATCCTCAGCCTGGATACCCTCTACGAGGGATGGCACGGCCTGGCCGCCGGGAGCCGATGCGCGGAGGAGATCGTCGAGGCGCTCGCCTCCGGCGAGCCGGCGCGCTACCGGCCGTGGGATTGGCAGACGGGCGCCCGTGGCGACGAGGAGGTCCTCCGGCCCGGCGCGCCGGTGATCCTCGAAGGGTGCGGCGCCCTGACGTCGGAGACGAGGCGGCGGGCCGTCCTCGTCATCTGGATTGAGGCGTCGGGCGGCGCCCAGGAACGCTACCGTCGGGCGATCACGCGAGACGGCGACCTTTACGAGCCGTGGTGGGAAGTATGGGCCGAGCAGGACGAGGCGCGCCTCGTCGATCTCGGAGGGAGGGAATCCGACGGCGACGGTGCTGCGGTGCCCGGTGGCGGAGGGGCTCTCGGTGAGGCCGATCTGCGAGGCTGGGCGGACTTCGTCGTCGTCACCTAACCGGCGGGAAGACGGTCGGTTCGGACGGGCAGGCTGGGCGTGGCGGAGGTGCGAGACGCCGATCGGATTTGGATGCTGGGCGATCGGGTCGCGCAGATGCGGTGATTTCCCTCGAAAACGAAAAAACGGGCCCGATTATGCGGGGAAATGTTCGTTTTCGGGGGAAAGAGCGGAGGAGGGGGTGGCGGCGACAGGACGACAGGGCGCGCGGAAGATCCATGCCCGTGCTCCCGAGACCATGCTTAGGCAGTAGTCTTTGGGTCCGCGATATATCGGCCATGCCCGTGTCCTCGCGACCATGCCCATACGCGCGTGAGAACCGCATCCCGCGGATCCCTTCCTCCGCGTCTGACGAGCCCGTGGATGGGATCGTCCTGGCGGGCACCGGCGCCGCATCGCTCCCTCCGCGTCCGGCGGGCCCATGCCCATACGATGACAGCACCGCGTTCCCCCAGGAGGAATCATGATCGCTCCCTGCCCGTCCGCACGCGAGACCGCCGCCGACGTCCGCGCCGGACGCATCACCGCGCGCAGCGTCGTCGAGGAAACCCTCGCCCGCATCGCTCGCCTCGATCCCGCGCTCAACGCCTTCACCGTCGTCCGCGCCCAGGCTGCCCTCGCTGAAGCGGATGCCCTCGACGCCCACGGGCCCCACCAGGGCCCCCTCGCCGGCGTCCCCATCGCCGTCAAAGAGGAGTACGACGTCGCCGGGGACGTCACCAGCCTCGGCGGCGCTGCGAACACCAGGCCCGCCAGTCGCGATTGCGAGACGATCCGCCGACTGCGCGAAGCCGGCGCCGTCATCGTCGGGCGCACGAACATGCCGGAGTTCGGGCAGGTGCCCGCCGGGGAGTCCGAGCACCACGGCGCGACCCTCAACCCGTGGGACCTCAGCCGGTCGCCGGGAGGGTCGTCGGCGGGCTCTGCGGTCGCAGTGGCGGCCGGGATCGTCCCCATTGCGATGGGGGCCGACGGGGGAGGATCCCTGCGCATCCCGGCGTCCGCGTGCGGGGTCTTCGGCCTCAAACCGACGAGGGGCCGCGTGTCCTCGGCTCCACTGGCCGAGCACTGGCACGGGCTCGCGACCTTCGGGGCGATCACCCGCACCGCCGAGGACATGGCGCTCGTCATGGAGGTCATCAGCGGGAACGACCCGGTCGACAGGTGGAGGGTCGTCGAGGCCGGTACCGGCGCCCGCGGGGCCGATGAGGACTCGTCCTGGGACGAGGCCGGGGCCGTGCCGACCGTCCTCTCCGCGCCTGGGGTCCTCGCGGCCCCCGATCGGCCTTTGAGGATCCTCGTCGCCACGCCTTCAATCATGCCGGGGGCGCATCCGTCGCCCGAGGTCGCCGAGGCGATCCGGGGCTTCGCCGAGCGGCTGGGCGCCGCCGGGCACGACGTGCGCGAGGGAAGGGTGCGCTGGCCGTGGGCCACCGCGCCTTTCCTCGCCCTCTACGCGGCGGGCGTTTATGAGGAGTCGAGGCAGGTCGACGACCCCAAGGCCCTCGCCTCTACGACGAGGACCATCGCCGCGGTCGGCGCACGGGTCCGTCCCTGGGCGGTGAGGGCCGCTGAAAGGTCCGCTGAGCGGATGCGTCTGCGCGTCCAGGAGGCGTTCGGCGGCGCCGACCTCATCCTCATCCCGACGCTGCTCGGGGAGCCCGGCGGCGCCCACGACCTCGAGGGCAGGAATGCTCTTTCCGCGCTCGCGGCCTCGACCCCTGTCGTGTCGAACACGGCGCTGTTCAATGTTACGGGGCATCCGGCGGCCTCGATGTTCGCGGGATTGACGCCGGAGGGGCTTCCGGTCGGCGCGCAGGTCGTCGCTCGTAGCGGGTGCGAGGGCCTGATCCTGCGTTTGGCTCGCGACCTCGATGCCCACGGCGGTGTCAGCGGGCCCGTGCCGCCGATCGCCAGGTGAGCCGCCGTTCGGGTGTCCGGGTCTTGACTTCGGCTCGGACGCGCTTGCCTCTGTCCCGGTCGTGGTCGTGGTCCCGGCTCGGGTCCGGTCGGGGGCCTGGTCTGGGTTGGACCGGGGGCGGTGAGCCGGAGGTTTACTTCATCCTGCGGGTGGGCGACTCCTGTGGGTCTTGATCCGGTCTGAATCCGGTTCTGGCCTGGCCTGGGTCTCGGTCTGGTTGTACTTGGACAGGGCATTGGTGACACTGGCTGTGAATCATGAGGGAGGATCTCCGGGGGCGTGGGCTGTCGACGCTCACATCTCAACCAGGAGGTCCTCTGTTCTCCGCACTCTAGAGATCGTCTGACTTTCGAGGGAAGACGGCTGCTCGTTTCTCCGACCAGATCCGGTTTTCGTCCCGCCCTGGTCTGGTCTTGGCTTGTGGTCCTAGTCCAGGTCCAGGTCCTAGTCCAGGTCCAGGTTCGGGGTCGGTCAAGGGCCCGAAGTCTTCCTCATCCTTCGGCGGGTCCGCCCCTCCAGGTCCTCATCCGGTCCAGAGCCCCGGTGATTTCCCTCGAAAACGAAAAAACGGGCCCGATTATGCGGGGAAATGTTCGTTTTCGGGGGAAAGAGCGGAGGAGGGGAGGGGTGGGCGCATAGCGTACGGAAGGAGGACTCGGAACGAGTGCTGAGAGAGGCTGCGAGACGAGGCCGGGGACGAGGCGGATAGGATCCCCGAGTGGAATCCGCCAACCCCTTCGACGCCGACTCCCCGCGGTACGCGGCGGTCCGACCCGCCTACCCGACCCCCGCCCTCGATGCCCTCCTCGCGCGAACCGAGGCCTCACTGGGCCGCCCGGCCCGCACCGGCGCCGACATCGGCGCCGGCACCGGCAAGATGACGCTCCTCCTGGCCGACCGAGGTCTCGACGTCACCGCCGTCGAACCCTCCGCCGCCATGCGCCGACACATGGCCCACGTTCTGAAAACCAGTGGATACCTCCTCCAAAGCGACGAAATCCCGACCCTCTCGAACACGCCCGGACGCCCCTCATCCACGGGCTTTCCCGAGGCCCCGTCCGACGCCTCCGGCCAGGCGTCCGTCTCGGCGGGTGCCTCGCCCGTCCTCGACCAGTTCTCCTCGCGGACTCCCGCTTCCGCCTTGTCGAGGCCGTACGTCCCTGCTCGCACTCACGGCCAGGCGTCGGTCCCGGCGGGTGCCTCGCCCGTCCTCGACCAGTCCTCCCCGTGGACTTCCGCCCCCGCCTCGTCGACGTCGCACGCCCGTGCCCACGCCCATGCTCCGACGATCCGCCTCCTCGCCGCCTCCGCCGAAGATACCGGGCTGCCGGACGCCGCCACCGACCTCGTCGTCTACGCCCAATCCTGGCACTGGGTCGACCCCGACGCCGCGAGCACCGAGACCGCGAGGATCCTCGCCCCCTCGGGAACGATCTGCGCCGTGTGGAACCAGATGGACGTCTCGATCCCCTGGATCCACCGACTCACCCGGATCATGCGCTCAGGCGACGTCCACCGACCCGACCGCCCGCCGGCGTTCGGCTCCTCGTTCACCAGCCCCGTCCTCGACGTCATCCCCTGGGAGGATACGAAGACTCCCGAGGAGATCCTCGACCTGGGGACCACGCGCTCGTCCTACCTGCGCCAGGATCGGGCCGGCCGCGCTCGCATGCAGGAGAACCTGCGGTGGTACCTCTACGAGCATCTCCGGTTCGCCCCGGGCGAGCCCGTCGCGATCGCCTATTCGACGCTCGTGTGGACGGCTGAACGGCTCGGGTGAGGGGCTCTTCCGACCGACCTTTCCGACCGTGAACGAGGCGCGGGCCCTCCCTTCCGTCAGGGACTCGCGAGGAATGCTCCAGTGCTCATCGCCTCGTGTCTTGATCTCGATTTCGCGTCAGGGCCTTGCGCGGATCTTTTCCCGCGGAGCGTTCGGATGGCGCGGGAGCGCGAGGCTCGTCGATGGCGAGCGCAGGGGAGTGGAACCTCGCCGATGATGCGTGCGGGGCCTGTCGGCCTTCACCGGCACCGCGCACACGGGTACGCGGGCGGCACGCCGGAGGCCCCGAAGCACGGGCCGTGACCGGCACCGCGCATGCGGGTACGCGGGTTGAGGCGCCATCCGAACTGCGATTGCACTCACGTGCTCACCGCGTACGCGGGTACGCCGGTACGCGGATTGAGGTCTACCGCCGTGCGTCCCTCGTATAGGATTCGTATAGGACCGGCACCGCGCATGCGTGAACGCGGGTGGAAGCTGGACGTGACGGTCAATGGAGGTTCACCGCACGCGGGAACGAGGATGTCCACCATCGGCGGGCGGGAGTACGGCGCCCCGTCGCCGGCGGGCACGCGAGAGTGGTGTTTTGACCGTGCCGCGCAGGAGAACAGGCGAGATGGCTCAGAGGGCCGTGGCCGGTGCCAATCATCGAGCCGCGTACGTGCGCATGCGGGACTGCCGTCCTCCGCCACGAGATCTGCGAATCTACTGGCCCGCGCATACGCGTACCCGGGCCGGGTCTCGCCGAGTTCGTGGCCGATTCGCCACGTGGCCCGCACGCATGGGGGACTGCTCCGGGGTAGGCCTTGAGTCGGTGTCGATCGCCGAGACCGCGCATACGGATACGTGGATTCCCCGCTGTCGGAGCGCATGCGCGCGCCGAGGGGGCCTCACTTCTCCCAGGGGTAGACGAGCCCGATCCTGCGGCGCATGTCGTCGAGGAGATCCATGACGGCGATCGTGTCGTTCAAGGGCATCGTCTCCGACTCGGTGAGACCGGCCGCCAGACAGCGGGCCACCTCGGCCGCCTGGTACTGGAAGCCTCCGGGCACCGTCCCGTCCCATTCGACGAGCTCCCCGTTGTCGCCGGCGCGCCCCGCCCCGAAGGTCCGCAGCCGCAGGAGCGTCGGGCGGTAGAACTGCTCGGGCATCTCCAGGGCGCCGTCGCTGAAGACGACCTCCCCGTAGGTCGCGGACTTGCCGTTGAAGTTCGACGAGGCCGAGGCGAGGGCCGTCGCCGACTTCAGGAGCGCCGCCGACTCGACGTCGACTCCGAGGTCCGTCATCTTCGCGGCGGCGCCGACGATCTCGCAGTCGCCGAGGACCTGTTGGACGAAGGACATCGAGTAGACGCCCAGGTCCATCAGGGCTCCGCCGCCGAGCTCGGGGTCCCACGTCCGGCGGATGTGCTCGAGGGATTGCCCGTGGTCGGCATGGACGGAGACGACCTGGCCGAGGCCGCCGTTGCGCACGATCTGGGAGACGACCTTCTGGTGGGGCAGGTGGCGGGTCCACATGGCCTCCATGCAGAACACGCCCGTGGCATGCGCGGCGTCGATGATCCTGCGGGCCGCGGCGGCGTCCATCGTGAAGCACTTCTCGACGAGGACGGGCTTGCCGGCGTTGATGGCCAGGAGGGCGGCGGCCTCGTGCTGGGGGTGGATCGTCGCCACGTAGACGGCGTCGATGTCGGGGCAGGAGACGAGCTCCTCGTAGGTGTCGAAAGCGCGGGCCACGCCGAAGTTCTCGGCGAATTCGCGGGCGCGCTGGGGGTCGCGGGCGGCGACGCCCTCTATGGTCCCCGATGAGTAGGCGGCGACGTCCTGGGCGAAGACGGAGCCGATCCAGCCGGCGCCGATGATGCCCCATCGGATCGGAGGGGCCTGCGTCGGATCGAGGAGCTCGACGCCGTCGGCGAGTCGGGCGATGGGTTCGGGCAGGGGCGCGAGGCCCGCGTGGGGGTTCGACTGCGGTGTCATGGGTTCAGTGTCCCACAGTGCGGGTGCGTGTGCGGGCCGAGAGTATGGTTCGGATTCCGATGTATCGCCCGGCTGCGTCCGCGGGTGGGGGGACCGCCCTGGACCACCTGCACGGCATCATCGGATCGGCCGGCTGTGCTCACGGGCCGGGATGGAATGGGGAGTGCTTGTAGTCGGCCGGGCGTGGGGTGTGCTTGTGGGTGGTTGGGGGCGTGGGGTGTG
>NZ_JAMRYR010000005.1 GCF_028437565.1 Actinomyces sp. B33 | reverse complement strand
CCACAACACACAACGCACCCACCCACACGAAAGAAAGCACCAGCCAAAAAACACCCCACCCACCCGCACGCAGAGGGGATCACGGAGGCTGAAAGACACCACTCCTTGCTCGGGATTGTGCAGTTGCTGTTAGCCCAAGCGCTGGCGCATGGGGCATGCGACCGACGGGGCCTCCAAGCCAACGAAAACCATCCCCCACAGGCGGATGGGATGGGACGCAGCCGATGGGATAGGACGCAACGAATGGGAAGCGGATGGGATAGGACGCAACGAATGGGAAGCGGATGGGATGGGACGCAGCGGATGGGATGAGACGCAACCAATGGGATGGGACGCAAGCGCACGGGATCAGATACGGAATGGGATGTCGGATCTCCCCCAAACAACGGCTCCCGCACATGCCGACGGCGGCCCGCTCCCACCACGGGAACAAGGCCGCCGCCAGCCAGAACGCGACGAGCCGCGCGCTCACTCCACTCGCAGATCCTCCTGAACCGGGATATCGACCGTCGGCAGATCACGAACCGCCCGACGAACCTCCCGCGAAACCGCGGGAGCCACCCGCTCGTCGAAAACGCCCGGGATGATGTAGTTCGCGCTCAACTCGTCGGAGGAGATCACCTCGGCGATCGCCACCGCGGCCACGCGCAGCAGCTCCGTCGTGATCTCCTTGACCTTCGCATCCAACAACCCCCGGAACAGGCCGGGGAACGCCAGCACGTTGTTGATCTGATTGGCGAAGTCCGACCGACCCGTCGCCACGATCGCGGCGTGCTCGGCCGCAGCGATCGGATCGACCTCGGGGGTCGGATTCGCCAACGCGAAGACGATCGCGTCCTGCGCCATCGTCGCGATGTCGTCGCCGGTGAGGATGTCGCCCTGCGACACCCCGATGAACACGTCCGCGTCGACGAGCCCCTCGCGCAGGCCGCCGTGCACCAGGCGCGGGTTCGTCGCCTCCGCCAGCGCCTTGCGCGACGGGTGCATCCCCTCGGTGTCGTCCGCGGCCAGCGCGCCCGTCCGTCCGTACCCGACGATGTCCCGCGCGCCCTGGGCCAGCAGGAGCCGGATGATCGCATTGCCCGCGGCCCCCACGCCCGAGACGACAATCCGCACGTCCTCGATCCTCTTGCCGACGAGCTTGAGGGCGTTGATCAGGGCGGCGAGGACGACGATGGCGGTGCCGTGCTGATCGTCGTGGAAGACGGGGATGTCGAGCTCGGCGCGCAGGCGCTCCTCGATCTCGAAGCACCGGGGCGCGGAGATATCCTCCAGGTTGATGCCGCCATAGGCCGGGGCGATCGCCTTGACGATCGAGATGATCTCCTCGGTGTCCTTCGTGTCGAGGACCACCGGCCAGGCGTCGACTCCGCCGAACTCCTTGAAGAGGACCGCCTTGCCCTCCATTACCGGCAGCGCGGCCTCTGGCCCGATGTCGCCCAGGCCGAGCACCGCAGTCCCGTCGGAGACGACCGCCACGGTGTTTGCCTTCATCGTCAGCAGGTGGGCCTTCTGCGGCATGTCGTGGATCGCCGTGCACACGCGAGCGACCCCGGGGGTGTAGGCGCGCGACAGGTCGTCGCGGTTGCGCAGCGGGACCTTCGAGGAGATCTCGATCTTGCCGCCGATATGGGACATGAAGGTCTGGTCGGCCACCGACGAGACGGACACGCCGGGCAGGGCCGCGAGGGCGGCGCGCACCTCGCGACGGTGCTCGGAGTTGCGCATGTCGCAGGTCAAGTCGATGACGAGGCGCCCGCGATCCGAGTCCGCGACGTCGAAGCCCTTGACCTCGGCCCCCGTGGCGGCGACCGCGTCGACGACGCCGGCGATCGAGGTCCGAGACTCCTCAACCGTCAAGCGGTAGGAGGCCGTGTACGAGGGGGAATTACGCATCTGAGGATTCCTTCACTGCCGAGGCGCGAACGCATACCGCCCCCCATCGTAGGCATCCGCATCCGCGCTCTGAATGCCAAGTCCATCACCCGGCCCCGCTCCGCGCTCGGCTCACGTGGTCAGCAGCGGCCTCGTCCTGGGCTCGTCCTCGGCGCCCCGGCGCCGCACGGCGTCCAGCGTCACCGCGACGAGGAGCACCAGTCCCTTGACGACCTGCGCGCGATCCGAACCGACCCCCACCAGCAGAAGGCCGTTGACGAGGACCCCCATGAGAGCCGCGCCCATGACCGCGCCCATGATCGAGCCCCGCCCGCCGGAGATCGCCGCGCCCCCGATGAACACGGCGACGATGGCGTCGAGCTCCCACCCCATCCCGTCCTGCGGGCCCGCCGCGGTCGAGCGCCCCGCGAACATCAGTCCCGCGAGCGCCGCGAGCGCCCCCATGTTGACCATGACGAGCATCTGGACCCTCGTGACGTCGACGCCCGACAGCTCGGCCGCCCGCAGGTTCCCGCCGACCGCCCTGACGTGCCGACCGAACGCCGTGCGCTTGGACACCACCTCGTAGACGAGGACGAGGACGACGATGACCACGCCGGGCACCGGGAAGGACGTCCCCTCCCGCCCCGTGCCGAAGAGCCACACGAGGACCCCCGCGGCGACGACGACGGCCGCGCACTCGATCCTGACGCCGCGCGCGCCCGCCTCGATCCCCAGTCTGCGGGAGCGCCGCGCATGCGAGACGAGGCGCCAGGCCACGACGACGGCGGCGACAACGGCCCCGAAGACGAGGGTCGCGGCGTCGACGCCCACGACCCTCCCCCAGTCGGGCAGATAACCGGCGCCGAGGACCGTGAACTCGCGGGGGACGGGCAGGGACAGGGATTGGGAGGCCCACTGGACCGCCCCGCGTAAGACGAGCATCCCGACGATCGTCACGATGAGGGCCGGGATCCGCAGTCGCGAGACGAACAGCCCCTGTATCGCGCCGACGCCGGCTCCGACGCACAGGCCGAGAATCATCCCGCCCCACCACGGCACCCCCCAGGATGCGATCGCCACGGCGGCCGACATCGACGCGAAGGCCGCGACCGATCCGACCGACACGTCGAGCTGGTTGATCGTCACGACGAGGACCATGCCGATCGTCAGGACGACGATATGGGCGTTGGCCGTGACGATGTTCTGCAGATTCGATGCGACGAGCATGTGCCCGCCCGTGACCGCGTGGAAGAAGAGCGCTGTGACGATCACGAGGATCCCGACCGTGTGGGTCTGGGAGGCCCTCAGTGCCAGCCGATGGAACATGAAGTCGTCTCCTGTGTCAACGCCTCGTCGCGGATACGGTCCCGTCAGTCTAGGAGTTCGGCCGCCCGCAGTCACACGCTCTGCCCTGCCGCGACGACGTCCCCGCGCGCCGCCGGCCACTCGCTATCCTGATGAGGTGCCGACGAAGAACGCCCCCGCGGGGTCGCAGTCCTCCCTGAGGGAGGCGAATGCCGCGCGCGTTCTCGAGGCCGTCAAGCGCTACGGGAGGATCACCCAGGTCGAGTTATCGGCCGCCACGGGGCTGGCGCCCGCGACGATCTCGAACATCGTCAAGCAGCTTGCCTCCCAGGGGGCTGTCGACCTGCAGAGTACGATCCGCTCGGGCAGGCGCGCTCAGCTCGTCACCCTCGCCCGCTCCTCGACCCTGGTGGCCGGATTGGCGATCGGCCGCCGCTCCTTGCGCCTGTGCCTGGCGGACTCGTCGGGCAGCGTCGACCTGCGTCAGACGATGCCCCTGCCCGCCGATCATCGGATCGACGCGACCCTCGACCGCGCGGCCCTGCTAATCATGGACCTCCTGGAGTCCTCCGCGGCCGGCCCGGATGATCTCGCGGGCGTGGGCGTCACGGTCCCCGCCCCGGTCGATCCGGCGACCCGCAGGATCTCGCTGCCGGGGATCATGCGCGGGTGGGAGGACGTCGACATCCCCGAGGTCCTGTCCGCTCGTCTGGGCAAGGGCGTGATCATCGAGAACGACGCGAACGCGGCGGTCATCGCCGAGAACCGGCTCGGCGCCCTGCGGGGGACCTCCTCGTGCGTCTACGTGCGCGCCTCGTACCACACCGGCGCGGGCATCCTCCTCGACGGGCGGCTTCACGCCGGCCCCGGTGGCATCGCCGGGGAGATCGGGCACGTCGTCGTCAGCCCGACCGGCCCGATCTGCGCGTGCGGATCGCGCGGCTGCCTCAACACCGTCGTCGGGGCCGATGCGCTCGTCGACCTCCTGCGCCTGTCGCGCGGCCCGATGACCCTTCAGGACCTCCTGTCGGGGGCGATCAACGGCGATCCGGGGTGCCGACAGGTCCTCGTCGACGCGGGGACGTCGATCGGGGCGGTCCTGGCGGACGCCGTCATCGTCACCGGGGTCGAGCGGGTCGCCGTCGGCGGGGAGCTGATGGAGGCCGGGGAGCTGCTGCTCGCGCCGATCCGCGAGGCCCTGACGGCCCGGCCCTTCGCGCGGGCGGCGGGCGTCGAGGTCGTCGCCTCCGCTCTCGGCGCCGACGCCGAGCCCCTGGGCGCGCTGTCGTTGGCCGCCGACGAATTCATCCCGACGTACGCACTGACCAGTTAGGAGGACCCATGGAACGCCCCTCCCCTCTTCTCGAGGTCCACGGCCTGACCAAGCGGTTCGGCGGGGTTGAGGCCCTCATCGACGTCGACTTCGCCGTGGGGGGCCACGAGGTCGTCGCCCTCGTCGGCGACAACGCGGCGGGCAAGTCGACGCTGGCCCGGGTCCTGTCGGGCGTCGTCTCGCCCGACGCGGGGCGGATCCTCTTCGAGGGGGAGCCCGTCGTCCTGTCGTCAGCCCAGCAGGCGCTGCGGCTGGGGATCGCCACGGTGTTCCAGGAGACGGCGCTGTGCGAGAACCTGGACGTCGCCTCGAACATCTTCCTCGGGCGAGAGCGCTTCACCGGCGGCCTCCTCGACGAGGACGAGATGGAGTTCCTCGCCCGCGACTACCTCGACCGCCTCGGGTCGAGGATCCCCGACGTCCGCGTCCCCTTGCACCGCCTGACCGCGGGCCAGCGCCAGTGCGTGGCCGTGGCCCGCACCCTCGTCACCGAGCCGAGGCTCGTGATCCTCGACGAGCCGACGGCGTCGATGTCGATCTCGCAGACCGCGGAGGTGCTCGTGCATATCGAGCGCCTGCGGGACATGGGTCTGGGCGTCGTCTACATCTCCCACAACCTCGTCGACGTCCACGCCGTCGCCGACCGGATCGAGGTCCTGCGCCACGGACGCAACAACGGGTCCTTCGACGCCTACGAGTCGACGACGGAGGAGGTCATCGCCGCGATCACCGGGGCATCGAGGATCCCGTTGCGCCGGTAACCGATAATGGGACCTTTCACGGCCGATGGCCCTCCCTCCGCGCGGGCGGAGGGAGGGCCATCGGATGTTCGGGGTCGGCGTTCCCGGCGGGCGGTCGGCCCGCCGGGAACGCCGGGCCTCACTTGGCCGCGTTGACGAGCTCCATGCGGTGGGCGTCGTCCTTGTAGACGTCGGCCGCGTTGTCGGCGGTGACGATCTGGGGAGTCAGGAGGAAGGACTTGACGGGGTTGCCGGCCATCGACTCGTACTGCTCGGAGTCGAGGGTTGCGCCGTCGACCTTGGGCTCGGCCGCGCCCTTGGCCAGTTCGATGGCCAGCGCGATCGTGGACTTCACCAGCGGACGGGTGTCCTTGAAGATCGTCGAGTACTGCTTGCCCTGGGTGACGAGGGTGACGGACTCGTCCTCGGAGTCCTGGCCGGTGACGACCGGGACGGGCTTGCCGGCCTGCTCGACGGCGGTGATGATCGCGCGCCCGAGGGTGTCGTTGGGCGACAGGACGCCGTCGGGGACCTCGTCGCCCTGGTAGGTCGAGGTCAGCAGGGCCGCCATCCGGTCCTGGGCGTTCTTGGGCAGCCAGCCCTGGGTGGCGACCTGGGTGAACTCCGCCTGCCCGGACTTGACGACGACGGTGCCGTCGTCGATCTTGGGCTGGAGGACGTCCATGGCGCCGCCGAAGAACTTCAGGGAGTTCGAGTCGTCGGGGGACCCGCCGAACAGTTCGATGTCCCACGGGCCCTCGCCGGCCTTGGCCTCCAGGCCCTCGAGGAGGGCCTGGCCCTGGAGCTGACCGACGCCGAAGTTGTCGTAGGCGATGTAGTAGTCGAGGTCGGTGGTGTTGGTCAGGAGGCGGTCGTAGGCGACGACTGTGATGCCGGCATCCTTGGCGGCCTTGAGCTGGGTGCCGAGCTGGGAGCCGTCGATGGCGCCGATGACGAGGACCTGCACGCCGTTCTCGATCATGGCGGACACCTGGTTCTGCTGCTCGGCGACGCCGCCGTTGGCGAACTGGATCGTGCAGTCGATCCCCTGCTCGGCGCAGTTCTCCTTGAACATGTCCTCGGCCTCGACCCAGTTCTGCGAGGTCTTCTGGGGCATGGCGATGCCCACGGAGATCGCGCCCTCGGCGGGGGCCGATTCGCCGCCCGAGGCGGGGGCGGACGTGTCGCGCGCTCCGCACGCGCTCATGGTCATGGTGGTCGCGGCGATGGCGAGCACCGCTGCCGCGGTCTTGAGAGTCTTCATTGTCTCCACTCCACATGTCGTGATTGACGGATCAGTGTTTCGATGACTGCCGCATCGGCCGATCGACCGGCGCGGTCCGGGTTCCCCCGGTGCTCGGGCGCCCGGGCGGGCGCCCTCGGTCCCTTCAGTCGGAGGAACCGGAAGGCGTGGGCTCCGCGGGGCTGCGGAGCTGTTTGCGCTGCTCGGCGGCGTTCTGGAACATCCCGATGATCGAGCGCTTGCCCTGCCGCTTGGAGTAGACGTCGACCGCGACCGCCAGGAGGAGGACGAGGCCCTTGATGATCTGCGTGAGATCGGAGCCGACGCCCAGGAGCTGGAGGCCGTTGTTGAGGAAGGCCATGACGAGGGCGCCGACCATGGTTCCCATGATCGTGCCGACGCCGCCGGACACGGCGGCTCCGCCGATGAAGACCGCGGCGATCGCGTCGAGCTCCCAGGCGTTGCCGTCGGCGGGGCCCGAGGCGGTCGATCGGCCGATGAAGAGCATTCCGGCGAGGGCGGCGAGGAACGCCGAGTTGCAGATGACGAAGAAGTTCGTCTTGACGACCTTGACGCCGGTGAGCTCGGCGGCGGCCTTGTTGCCGCCGATCGCGTAGATCGAGCGTCCCAGGACGGTGCGATCGGCGATGAAGGAGTAGACGACGGCGAGGACGACGACGATGACGCCGGGGATGGGGAAGGAGGTGCCGGGGCGCCCGGTGGCGAAGATCCATCCGAAGGCGATGATGATGCCGCCGATGACGAGGGCGCGCACGACGGGGACCCACACGGGTGTGGGATCGGCCTCGAACTGGCGGCGGTTGCGGTGGCCGTTCCACTCGGCCCAGGCGATCGCGGCGGCGGCCAGGACGGCGAGGATCATCGTCGGCAGGTTGAAGGGGATGACGTCGGGGGCGATGTCGGGCAGGTACCCGGCGCCGAGGGTTTGGAAGAGCTCGGGGACGGGAACGGTCAGCGACTTGCCGATGAGCTGGTTGACGCCGCGGAAGAGGAGCATGCCGCCGAGGGTGACGATGAACGCGGGGATCCCCCAGGTGGCGACCCAGAAGCCCTGCCAGGCCCCGATGACGAGGCCCACGCCGATGCCCAGGGCGATGGCGAGCCAGGGGTTGAGGCTCCAGTCGCGCATGGCCACGGCGACGACGATGCCGACGGTGGCGGCGACCGAGCCGACCGACAGGTCGATGTGCCCGGCGATGATGACGAGCACCATGCCGATGGCCAGGACGAGGACGTAGGTGTTGCCCATGACGAGGTTCATCAGGTTCTGGGCCTGGAAGACCTTGCCCCCCGTTTGGAACTGGAAGAACAGCGCGATGGCCGCGAGCGCGGCGATCATGCCGATCTGGCGGAAGTCGCCGCCGAAGAGTGCTGTGAAGTCCTTCTTCATCGAAGTGGGTCCTTTGATGGTCGTATGACGGGGTCAGTGGGCGGTGTGGCTGGTCATCAAGTGCATGAGGCTCTCCTGGGTGGCCTGCGCGGTGGGCACGCACCCGGTGACCTCTCCTTCGAAGATCGTGTAGATCCGGTCGGTGATCCCCAGGAGCTCGGGGAGTTCGGAGGAGATGACGATGACCGCCTTGCCCTGCGCGGCGAGGGCGTGGATGAAGGTGTAGATCTCGTACTTGGCGCCGACGTCGATGCCGCGGGTGGGCTCGTCGAGGATGAGGACCTCGGGGTCGGTGAACATCCACTTGGCGAGGACGACCTTCTGCTGGTTGCCCCCCGACAGGGTGGAGACCCCGGTGGTCACCGACGGCGCCTTGATGCGCAGGTCCTTGCGGTACTGCTCGGCGTGGGCCTTGCCGGCCTCGATGTCGAGGGCGCCGCGGCGCAGGATCTTCGAGGGCTTGGCGGACACGACGGATTCGTGGATGAGTTCGAGGAGGTTGAGGCCGAGCATCTTGCGGTCCTCGGGCAGGTAGGCGATCCCGGCGTCGATGGCCTCGGGGACGGAGGCGGCGCGCACGGGCTGTCCGTCGATGAGGATCTGGCCGGATTCGTAGACGCCGTAGGAGCGGCCGAAGACGGATCGGGCGAGCTCGGTGCGCCCGGCGCCCATGAGTCCGGCGATGCCGACGACTTCTCCGGCGCGGGCGTCGAGGGAGGACCCCTTGCAGACGAAGCGCTCGGCGTTGAGGGGGTGGCGGACCCACCAGTCGCGGATCTCGAATTTGACGGGGCCGATGTGCGGTTCGTGGTCGGGGTACCTGTTGTCGAGGGAGCGGCCGACCATCAGGCTGATGATCCGGTCCTGGTCGATGCCCCCGTCGTCGGCGGCGTCGATCCAGCCGACGGTCTTGCCGTCGCGGATGACGGTGATGGCGTCGGAGACGGCGGCGACCTCGTCGAGCTTGTGGGAGATCATGATCATGGCGACGCCGCGTTCGCGCTGCTTGCGCATGAGGTCGAGGAGGTGGGCGGATTCCTCTTCGTTGAGGGCCGAGGTTGGCTCGTCGAGGATGAGGAGCCGGACGTCCTTGGCGAGGGCCTTGGCGATTTCGACGAGCTGCTGCTTGCCGACGCCGATGTCCTTGATGAGGGTGTCGGGGTGCTCGTCGAGGCCGACTTCGGCCATGTACTTGCGGGCGAGGGAGCGGGTGGCGTTCCAGTCGATGACGCCGTTCTTCTTGACCTCGTTGCCCATGAACATGTTCTCGGCGACGGAGAGCTGGGGGATGAGGGCGAGTTCCTGGTGGATGATGACGATGCCGGCGCGCTCGGAGTCGCGGATGCTGGCGAAGCGCATCTCCTGGCCGTCGTAGAGGATCTGCCCGGAGTAGCTCCCGTGGGGGTGGACGCCCGAGAGCACTTTCATCAGGGTGGATTTGCCGGCTCCGTTCTCCCCGCAGATCGCGTGGATCTGCGCGTGGCGCACCTGGAGGTTGACGTCGTCGAGGGCGATGACCCCCGGGAAGACCTTCGTGATGGAGCGCATCTCCAAGATGATGCGTTCGCGTGGTGATTCAGTCATGAGCTCTCCGCTGAACTGTGGACCGGGTGGCGTCGATGGGGCGGCGTCGTGTTCTCGACTCCGGTTCCCCTTCAGCGGATAGTGTGCGTCCTCCCGGGGGCGCCCACCCCTTATTTTCACGGAATGTAATCTATCTGTAATCTTGACTTCATAACTTGAACTCATGGAGAAAGGCCCGCACGACGCTGCGCCGCCGAGATCCCACGCGCGCAGCGGGTGTCGAACCACGGCCCCGCAGACGAAGCGGCGGCCCGCCCCCATGGGCCGACCGCCGCGGACTCACCCGTCTCCTCACCCGTCGAGGCCGGACTCCTCCTCGTCGAGGACCGGACCGACCGGCGCCGCCGGCCCCGACGATCCGTCGGCACGACGACCCGACGCCCGCGCGATCATCACGGCGACGAGCGCCCCGCACACGACGAGGCACAACTGGGAGGCCATGCTCAACGCATCGGTGAGAAGGAGGACCGGCCGACTCACCGGGCTCATCCCGCCCGATTCGACGACGGGACGGAGGATCAGGGTGGGGATGTGCCGCAGCACCAGTGCCGCGATGCCGAAGACCAGACTCCACATCCCAACCGACAGACGAAGGACTCCCACCATCACCACACCCTTTCGCATCAGGACCGATCGGCACGACGAACTCCCCCCATCCTCGCAGATCCCCCGCCCCCCGGTGAGCAAACGGCGGGGCCCCGCCGATCCTCCCGGCGGGGCCCCGCGACGCGACGATCAGGCGCCGATCATCTCCATGATGAGCTCGCGCACGCGCGCCGCATCCGCCTGGCCGCGCGTCGCCTTCATCACCGCGCCGACGAGCGCCCCCGCCGCCGCGACCTTGCCGCCCCTGATCTTCTCCACGACATCCGGATTCGCCTCCAGCGCCTCGCGAACGGCCGCCGACAGCGCCCCGTCGTCCGAGACCACCTCGAGCCCACGGGCCTCGACAACATCCGTCGCAGACCCCTCGCCCGCGAGCACGCCCTCGAGGACCTGACGGGCCAGCTTGTCGTTGATCCGGCCCGAATCCACGAGCCCCTGAAGCTCGGCGACCTGCGCGGGCGTCACCGGCATCTCCTCCAGCGCCGTCTCGCGCTCCTTCGCGCGCCGAGACAGCTCGCCCATCCACCACTTGCGGGCCGCGGCCGCAGACGCCCCCGCCGCCACCGTCGCCTCGATGAGCTCCACGGCACCGGCGTTGACGACGTCGCGCATCTCCATGTCCGCGAAACCCCACTCCTGGCGCAGACGGCGGCGCTTGGCCACCGGCAGCTCCGGCAGGGACGCGCGGATCTCCTCGACCCACTCGCGGGAAGGCGCGACCGGCACCAGATCCGGCTCCGGGAAGTAGCGGTAGTCCTCCGCGTCCGACTTCTCCCGGCCCGCCGACGTCGACCCGTCCTCCTCGTGGAAGTGACGGGTCTCCTGGACGACGGACCCGCCGTCGGCGAGGATCCGGCCCTGGCGCTGCATCTCGTAGCGCACCGCCGCCGCAATCCCGCGGAACGAATTGACGTTCTTCGTCTCCGTGCGCGTCCCCAACGGGGCGTCCGGGCCCGGGCGCAGCGACACGTTGACGTCGGCGCGGACGTTGCCGCGCTCCATGCGCGCCTCGGAGACCCCCAGCGCTCGGAAGATGTCGCGCAGGGTCTGAACGTAGGCGGCCGCCACCTCCGGGGCGCGGGACCCCGCCCCCAGGATCGGACGGGTGACGATCTCAACGAGGGGAACGCCCGCCCGGTTGTAGTCCACCAAGGAGTGATCGGCGCCCTGAATGCGCCCGTCGGCGCCGCCGATGTGCGTGTTCTTGCCCGCGTCCTCCTCCATGTGCGCCCGTTCGATCTCGACGCGGAACACCGTCCCGTCCTCCAGCTCGACGTCGACATGGCCGTCGTAGGCGATCGGCTCGTCCGACTGGGACGTCTGGAACGCCTTCGTCAGATCCGGGTAGAAGTAGTTCTTGCGCGCGAAACGGCAGTGCTCGGCGATCCGGCAGTTGAGGGCCAGCCCGATGCGGATCGCGTACTCCACCGCCGTCCGGTTGACGACCGGCAGCGACCCGGGCAGCCCCAGGGACACCGGGGTGACGTACGTGTTCGGGTCCCCGCCGAAGGCGTTGGGCGCCGCGTCGAACATCTTCGTCGCCGTCCCCAGCTCGACGTGGACCTCGATCCCCAGAACCGGGTCGAATCCGGCGACGACCTCGTCGTAGTCCATGAGCTCGCTCATCACTTCTCCTCCCACTGCGCCGCCGGGCACGCGCCCGCCACGTCGCCGCTCAGTGTCTCGACGAGCTGGGCGACCTCGTACATCCTCAGATCCGCGTGCGCCGGCGCGATGATCTGGAAGCCGATCGGCAGCCCCTCGGCGCTCACCGCGTTCGGCACGCTCATCGCGGGCACGCCCGCCAGATTCGCCGGGATCGTCGCGATGTCGTTGAGGTACATCGCCATCGGGTCGTCGGTCTTCTCCCCGAACCTGAACGCGGTGGTCGGCGCCGTCGGGGACACGAGGACGTCGACCTCGTCGAACACCCGCGCGAAATCGCGCTGGATCAGCGTGCGCACCTTCTGCGCCGACCCGTAGTAGGCGTCGAAATAGCCGGCCGACAGCACATGCGTGCCCAGGATGATCCGCCGCTTGACCTCGTCGCCGAAACCGGCCTCCCGCGTCGCCGCCATCACCGACGCCGCCGTCACCGGGACGTCCGTCGGCTCGACCCGGATGCCGTAGCGCATCCCGTCGAAGCGCGCGAGGTTCGAGGACACCTCGGCGGGCATGATGAGGTAGTAGGCGGCCAGCGCGTAGTCGAAGCTCGGGCACGAGACCTCGACGATCTCGGCGCCCGCGGCGCGCAGCCCCTCGACGGTCGAGGTGAACGCGGCGAGGACCTCGTCCTGGTACCCCTCCCCGGACAGCTCCTTGACGACGCCGACGCGCAGCCCCTCGACGCGCCCCGCGGCCGACACCGCGGACACGGCGTCGACCAGGGCCCCCACCGGCTCGTCCAGGGAGGTCGAGTCGAGGGGGTCGTGCCCGCCGATGACCTCGGTCAGCGCGGCCGCGTCCGCCACCGTGCGGGTCACCGGGCCGATCTGATCGAGGGAGGAGGCCATGGCGATGAGGCCGTAGCGCGACACCGCCCCGTAGGTCGGCTTGGCGCCGACCGTCCCCGTGACCGACCCGGGCTGGCGGATCGACCCGCCCGTGTCCGAGCCCAGCGCCAGCGGCACCATGAACGCGGCGACCGCCGCCGCCGAACCTCCCCCGGAGCCGCCGGGGATGCGCTCGACATCCCACGGGTTGAGGGTCGGCCCGAACGCCGAGTGCTCGGTCGACGACCCCATGGCGAACTCGTCCATGTTCGTCTTGCCGACGATCGGCATCCCCGCCTCGCGGATGCGGGTGACGACGGTCGCGTCGTAGGGTGGGCGCCAATCCCCGAGGATCTTCGAGGCGCACGTCGTCGGCATCCCGCGCGCGACCATGTTGTCCTTCAGCGCGATGGGGACCCCCGCGAGGCGGTGGAGCTCCTCCCCCGCGGCGCGTCGGGCGTCGACGTCGGCCGCGGCGGCGAGCGCGCCCTCGCGGTCGACATGGAGGAACGCGTTGATCCGAGGGTTGAGCGCGTCGATCCGGTCGAGGCACGCGCCCGTCAGCTCGACGGAGGTGATCTCGCCGGAGGCCAGCAGATCGGCCAGTTCGAGGGCGGACTTGGCGAGCAGGTCGTTCATCATTCCTCCCCGAGGATCTGAGGGACGAGGAACATCCCGTCCTGGGCCGCCGGGGCCTGGGACAGGACCTCGTCGCGATCGAGGGTCTGGGCGACGACGTCGTCGCGCAGGACGTTCGTCAACGGGATCGGGTGGGAGGTCGCCGGGATCTCGTCGGTGGCGACCTCGGCGACCTTGGCGACCGAGTCGGCGATGACGTCGAGCTCGCCGGCGAAGCGCTCGATCTCCTCCGGGGTCAGGGCGATATGGGCCAGGCCCGCGACGCGGGCGACCTCGTCAGTGCTAATACGTGGCATGACCCGCATCCTACCCGCGCCCACCGGCCCGGTCCCACCCGCCGAGGTGCGCGCCCCTCCGCTGCGGTGCGCGCCCGTCCGCGCACCCACTACCCTGTCCCCCATGGCGATCTCATGGCGACTTCCCCGGCCCCGTTCGACGTGGACCGTCCTCAAGAGGATCGCCCTGGGAGTCGGGATCGCCCAGGCCGGCGCCATCATCGCCGTCCACGCCGTCGACCGGATGCGCAAGCAGCGCGTGCCCGGCGGCGTCCACGGGTTCCCGGCGCTGCCCCCCGCCGACACCCCCATCGGGTCGATGGACGCGCGCACCTACACCGAGGGTCACTCCCTCTACTCCGACATGCTCGCCGCCATCGAGGGCGCCGAGCACCACGTGTTCTTCGAGACCTTCATCTGGCGCTCGGACGAGTGGGGGACGCGCTTCAAGGACGCCCTCATCGCCGCCGCCCGCCGGGGAGTCGACGTCTTCTGCGTGTGGGACGGCTTCGGCGTCCTCAACCAGGACCCGCGCTTCTACCGCTTCCCCGACCTCCCCCACCTCCACCTGCGCCGCTTCCCCGCCCTGCGCTCGGGCCTGTTCACCTTCAACATCCGCAAGACCGGCCAGGACCACCGCAAGATCCTCGTCGTCGACGGGGACGTCGGATTCATCGGCGGCTACAACATCGGCAACCCCTTCGCCGACGAGTGGCGCGACACCCACGTGCGGGTCACCGGGGACGCCGTGTGGGAGCTGGAGAACGGCTTCGTCGACTTCTGGAACCACTTCCGCCCCAGGGGCGCGCCCGTCCTGCCCGACCGGGGGGCCCGCAAATGGAACGCGGCGGTGACCGCCGCGTTCAACCTGCCCGAGCGGATGCTCTACCCGATCCGCGGCATGTACATCGACGCGATGGAGCGGGCCACCGACCGCATCCTCATCACCACCGCCTACTTCATCCCCGACCGGGAGATCCTCAACGCCCTCAAGGCCGCGGCCCGGCGCGGGGTGCGCATCCGGGTCCTCATCCCCGAGTACTCCAACCACATCATGGCCGACTGGGTGGCCCGCCCCTATTACGGGGAGCTCCTGCGCGAGGGGATCGAGATCTGGCTCTACCAGCACGCGATGGTCCACTCCAAGACGATGACGGTCGACGGCGTGTGGTCGACGATCGGGACGGCGAACATCGATCGGCTCTCGATGCGGGGCAACTACGAGGTCAACATGCAATTCCACTCCCGCCGCCTGGCCGAGCGGATGGAGGAGATCTTCGACAACGACCTGACGACCTCCCGGCGGTACACCTTCGCCGAGTGGGAGAGCCGGACGCTGCTCACCCGGATCGGCGAACACCTCCTGCACCCCTTCGAATTCATCGTCTGACCGGGGCCGCCGAGAACCCGGGCCCCGGTCCTACGACACGACGCCGCCCGACGCCCGGGGTCGCCACCGCGGCGCCCTCAGCCGGCGATCTGCGCCCCTCAGCCGGCGATGTCGACGCCGACCGCGGAGGGCCCGCCCTCCAGGAGCGCGTCGAAGAGCGTCTCGTCGATGACGGGGACGCCGAGCGCCTCGGCCCTGGCGGCCTTCGACCCCGCCCCGGGACCGGCGACGACGAGCGAGGTCTTCTTCGACACCGACCCCGAGGCCCGCCCGCCCCGGGCGGCGATGGCCTCCTTGGCGCCCTCGCGGTCGTACCCGGGCATCGCGCCGGACACGACGACGGTCAGCCCCGCGAGGACGTCCGAGACCGCGCGGCGCTCCTCGTCGCGCATCCGCACCCCCGCGGCCTCCCACCGCCGGAGGATCTCGACGTGCCAGTCGGCCTCGAACCAGTCGAGGAGGGAGCGCGCGATCGTCTCGCCGACGCCGTCGACGTCGGCGAGCGCCTCGATGTCGGCCCCGCGCAGGGCGTCCATCGACCCGAACGCCCCGGCCAGCGCCTGAGCGCTCGTCGGCCCGACGTGGCGGATGGACAGGGCGTTGAGGATCCGCCATAGGGGGCGGGACTTGGCTGCCTCGATCTGGTCGAGCATCGAGTCGAGGACCTTCGAGGGGCGCTCCTCCTGGCCCTTGCGGAACGTCCCGTCCTTCTTGCGCGCGCCCGACGACCAGAAGACCCGCGTGCGCTTCCACCCCTCGACGCGCCCCGTCGCGGCCTGGTTCGACTGGAGCAGCGGCCCCCACTGCCACACGTGCAGGTCGCGGACGGCCTCGGCGCTCAGATCGAACAGGTCCGCCTCGGAGGTGAGCACCGGGGACTGGCGGGCAGGCAGGACCGCGTCGATGCGGGCGAAGAGATCGGCGTGGTCCTCCCCGCGCCGGTCGTCCTCGGGGATCGTCAGGAGGGAGCCGTCGGCCATCTGGACGGGCGCCCCGGAGGCCAGGGCGGCGACGACCTCGTCGCGGGAGGCCTCCGGCTGGGTCAACGCCAGTGCGGACTCGTCGCCGAGCCCCTCGATGTCGAGGGCCTGACGGGACCCGATGAAGGCGAGCCGCTCGGTGATCTGGGCGGGGCAGCCGGCCTTGTTCGGGCACCGCAGATCGACGTCGCCGTCCTTCTCGGCGACGATCGGGGTGCCGCACGAGGGGCAGTCGGTGGGCATGACGAAAGCCCGTTCGGTCCCGTTGCGCGCCGCCTCGACGGGGGCGACGATCTCGGGGATGACGTCGCCGGCCTTGCGCAGGACGACGAGGTCGCCGATGAGGACCCCTTTGCGGGCGACCTCCTGGGCGTTGTGGAGGGTCGCCCGGCTGACGTTCGACCCGGCGACGAGGACGGACTCCATGACCCCGAAGGGGGTGACGCGTCCGGTGCGCCCGACCTGGACGCGGATGTCGAGGAGGCGCGTGTGGACTTCCTCCGGCGCGAACTTGTAGGCGCACGCCCACCTGGGGGCTCGCGAGGTCGTGCCGAGGCTGCGCTGGAGGGCGAGGTCGTCGATCTTGACGACGACGCCGTCGATCTCGTGGTCGAGGTCGTGGCGGCGCCGGCCGATCTCGGCGATCCGCTCCTCGATGGCGCCCGCTCCGACGAGGAGCCGCGTGTGGGGCGAGACCGGCAGCCCCCAGTCGCCCAGGAGGGCGTACCACTCGTGCTGGGTGATCGGCAACGGCGGGGCGGCGTTCGACGGCTCGACGAATCCAACGCCGTGGGCGATCATCCGCAGCGGCCTGGCCGCGGTGACCGCGGGGTCCTTCTGGCGCAGGGACCCCGCCGCCGCGTTGCGGGGGTTGACGAAGGCCCTCTCGCCGGCGGCGACCCGGGCCTCGTTGAGGGCGGCGAAGTCGGCGACGGGGAAGTAGACCTCCCCCCTGATCTCGATGCGCCGAGGAGGGACGGCGGCGTCGAGGCGGTGCGGGATCCCGGTGACGGTGAGGACGTTCGCGGTGACGTCCTCGCCGACGCGTCCATCCCCCCGGGTGGCGGCGCGGACGAGGTCGCCGTCGATGTAGAGGAGGTTGACGGCCAGGCCGTCGACCTTGACCTCCGTCGTCATCGGCAGGTCCTCGATCCCCAGATCGGTGCGGACCCGGGCGGCCCATTCGGCGAGCTCCTCGAGGGAGAACACGTCGTCGAGGCTGGTCATCTGCTGGAGGTGGCGCACGGGGGCGAAGGCCGAGGAGGGGGCCCCGCCGACGGACGCGGTCGGTGAGTCGAGCCCGGCGAGGCCGGGGTGGGCGCGTTCGAGCTCCTCGAGTTCCCGGTAGGCCCGGTCGTACTCCTCATCGGCGAGGACGGGCGCGTCGTCGACGTAGTAGGCGGTACGGGCGCTCTCGATGAGGGAGACGAGCTCGTCGTGGCGGGCGCGCGCGGAGTCCCCGGGCAGGGGGGGCACGTCGCGCAGATCGGGGGCCTGGGTCATGGGGACATTGTCGCATCGCCCTCGCGCTTCTCGGTCCCTCCCGCTCCCCCGCCCCGCGGCCGGCCCCTCCACAGGCGTCGCCGAGGCGCGCCCCTCCACAGGCCCCTCGCCGGTGATGGCGGGCGCCCCGGAAGACGCCCGAGGATCTCTTCCATGACAGGAACGACGAGAGCCCCCTCGAGGGCCCGCGCGGCCTCGGCGTTGACGAGCCACTGGCACGCCGCGTGCGTCCGGGGCCCCGACATCGGGGTCGTCATCCCCCCGGGCGAGGACATCGGGCGCTCCGGGCCGGTGCCATTGACCGCGCCCGGCGTCTCCCGCCGTCACGCCCGCCTGATCCCGGGGGATCGTCCCGATGAGCTCGTCGTCACCGACCTGGGCTCGACCGCGGGGACCTTCTGGCGCCGGCGCGGACCGTGGAGAGGAGTCGGGCGGGGCCGCAGTCGACGACTCCGAGCCGGCGATCGGCTGCGCCTGGGGGAGGACGAGTTCGTCGTGCGCCGCCGCCCCGAGGAGGTGGCGTGGGCGCGCCCTCCCAAGAGGATCGCAGCGCGCCGGTGGCTGGGGGCCGTCCCCCTCGTCGTCATGGGGCCGCTGCTCGTGTGGCGTCTGGCTCCCGTCGCCGACTCGCCCCTCCTCGGCCTGGGCGCGGTCGCCTCCATCGGCGCGGGAACCGTCCTCCTCCTCGTCGCCGCCCGGCTTCGACGCCCCCTGCCCGACGGGGCCCGTCTCGCCCTCGTCGTCGCCGCGTCGCAGGCCCGCACGGGAGGCGCCGCCTCACCCGAGGCGGTCCCCGTGTGGATCCGCCCGTCGCGGCGCCCGCGCGACTCGCTGACGGTGGCGACCCCGGGGAGGGGTCCCGAGGGCGCCTCGACGAGCCCGGGGTTCGTCGGGCCCGGAGCCTCCCTGAGCGCCCGATGGGCCGCCGCTCAGATCGCCGTCGCCCGGGGTGGGGCGAGCATCGTCCTCGAGGACGCGAGCCGATGGGACGTCGCCGGGGGCGGCGATCCCATTCACATCAGCGGGTCCGACGACTGCCTCGGATGCGCGTCGTCGGCCGATGGCGCGCAGACCCTGCACGTGGGCACGGCCGTGAGCGCCGCGGCGGCCCCGGCCTGGTGCGATCGCCTCGTCCACTGCCCCGACGCGCCGGTCTCGCCGCTGTGGTGGTGGCAGGTGGCCGTCCGCTCTCCCGTGTCCGCGCCCCTCCCCCGCGACGTCCCGTGGGAGGCCCTCTCGTCGATGCTCCCCCCGCCGCGCGGGGACCCGGATGACGGGCTGGCGGTCCCCGTCGCCGTCTGCTGCGACTCCTCCGGGGAGATGTCCCCCGTCGTCCTCGATCTCGTCGTCGAGGGGCCCCACGCCCTCGTCGCCGGATGCACGGGGTCGGGCAAATCGGTGGCCGTGGAGACCTGGGTCCTGGCGATGTGCCGGTCGTACGGGCCCGAGCGCCTGCGTCTCGTCCTCATCGACTACAAGGGGGGCGCCACGTTCTCCGCCTTCGCGCGCCTGCCCCACACCGAGTGCGTCCTCACCGATCTCGACCCCGCTGCGACGGGCCGGGCCCTTCGCGGCATCGCCTCGCTCCTGCGCTCCCGCGAGCGCCTCCTGCGCGACCTCGGCTTCGTCGACGTCGTCGCGTGGTCGGCGGCGTGGCGCCGATCCCGCGCTCCCGGGTCGGCGGGAGCCGCGGTGCCGGCCCCTCCGCCGAGGATCCTCGTCGTCGTCGACGAATTCCGGGTGCTCTGCGATACCCACCCGGAGGCGATGGACGATCTCATGCGCCTCGCCGCCCAGGGCAGGTCCCTCGGACTCCACCTCATCGCCGCGACCCAGCGCCCCTCGGGCGCCGTATCCGCCTCGATGAGGGCCAACATGGAGTTGCGGATCGGCCTGCGCATGGTGTCGGCCGCCGACTCCGTCGACGTCCTCGGCGACGACGCAGCCGCTCGCCTGCCCCGGGCGCCCGGACGGGCCCTCATCACGGGCCCGGAGGGGATCCGGACGGTCCACTTCTCGCGGATCGCGGACCGCGACCGGTGCCTCGACGAGATCGAGGCGGTCTCCGCCCGTCAGGCCCCGCATCTAGAGCCCCTGTGGCCCCGGGAGGTTCCCGCGTCGTGGTCGTGGGATGACCTCGATGCGTGGATCCGTTCGCACCCGGACTCGACCGATCCGGATGACGGCTCGGGCATCGCGCTCGGGCTCGTCGACGGCATCGACGCCGGGACCCACTCCCCCTGGCGGTGGACGTCGGGGTGGGTCCGCGTCGAGGTCGGCGACCACGAGGCCGAGCTGTCCCGAACGTGGGTCGCCGGCATCGCCGAGCGGATCCGCGCCGCCACCGGGCTCTCCCTCCACCACTGCTCGTGCGAGCCCCTGGCGAGCGCGGCCAGTCGTCTGAATCCTGATGACGTCTCCGACGCGCTGCGCCTCTTCGAGGAGGCCCGCGATCGCGGCCCGTCGGTCCTCGCCGTCGACGACCTGGGGGCGCTCCTGGGGAGGGCGGCATCGGCGATCGGCCAGTTCAGGGCCGACGAGGAATGGGACAGGCTGTGCGAGAGCGCCCGGCGCTCCGGCGCCGTCCTCGTCGCGGGGACGCCCGGCCGCCTCGGCGGCGGAATCGCCCGACCGGGGGCGTTCCCGACCCGTCTGGTCCGGGTCGACTCCGATGAGTCCGCATGGCGGGCGGGACTGGGCCCGGGCCGGGCGCCCGCACTGCCCGACGGCCAGGCCCTCCTCGTCCGAGCCGGGGACGACCCGGGGGTCGTCGTCTCCGTTCCGATGGAGCCGCCGAATCCGGCGATCCCCGGGGACTCCGGGGGTCTTCCTCCCGGGGATCGAGCCGCGTGGCGGGTCCGCGGCCTCGAGGAGGCGCGGGCGGCCGTGCGCGCCGAGGCCCTCTCGGGCCCCCTCGGCGTCGGTCCTCTCCTCGTCGGCGCCGACTGGACGCCCTACCGGCCCGACCCCCTCGTCCCCTGGGTCGTCGTCTCCGACGACCCCGAGCCCGTTCTGCGCGCTCTCGCCCGCTCCGGCGATCTGACCCTCGACGAGGCCGCGGAGCGCGCCACCGTGCTCCCCTCGTCGGCGTGGCCGCGTCTGGAGGCGCGCGCCGATGCGATCCTCATCGCCCTCGACCCCTCTGCCGACGTCGTGCGCGCCCTGGCCGCCGCCACTCCCCTCCCCGCCTCGGTTGCGTGCCGGGGGTGGGCGCGCGGATCGGGGATCCTCCTCGACCGCGGCCGGCCCGACCGGATCGCCCTGTCCCTCCCGCCATGACGACGGGCTCCCCATCCCCGTCAGGACGCGGAGTTTCCGTGGGCGCAACCGCGCGAACTCACGCTCCCCATTGCTCCGTCAGCGCGCCCAAAGGGCGCTCCATCGGCCGACGCCGATGCCGGATACGACACAGTGACGCGAAAAGCCTTGCCGGACGGTCGATGATGCCCCAAACTTGTCAAGTTGCCAGGGATCATTCGTTTCCCGTTCACGCATATGTCGAGATGCCTTCGTAAGGAGCCGAAAATGGATTGGCGCAGCAAGGCCGCCTGTCTGAGTGTTGACCCCGAGCTGTTCTTCCCCATCGGGAACACCGGGCCGGCCATCGCTCAGGCCGCGGAGGCCAAGGCCGTGTGCCACACGTGCTCCGTCGAATCCGTGTGCCTCCAATGGGCGATCGAGAACAACCAGGACTCCGGCGTCTGGGGCGGCATGAGCGAAGAGGAGCGCCGCTCCCTCAAACGGCGCGCCGCCAGGGCCCGCCGGGCGTCCTGACACGGAACCCACGAGCAGGAGGGGCGGGCTGATGCGGCCGCCCCTCCTCGTCGACTCCTCTCACACGGGCTCCAGATCCATGTCGAGCGTGACGACCGTCCCGCCTCCCGGGCGCTCCGACCACTCGATCGAGCCGCGCAGATCCCCGCGCACCATCTGACGGACGATCTGGGTCCCCAAACCGCTCATCGGAGCCCCCGGCTCGAAACCCACCCCGTCATCGGCGACCGTCACCCTCATGGATTCCGCATCGCGCTCGGCCGTCACCTCGATCCTGCCGTCGCGGCCCGCCAGCCCGTGCTCGACCGAATTGGCGACGAGCTCGTTGAGGACCGTGGCCAGAGCCTGCGCCTGATCCGCCTGGATCACCCCGAAACTCCCGGTCGTCACGACCTCGACCTGGTGCTCGGTCGACGCCACCGCCCCCGACATCCGCAAGACCGTGCGCGCCACCTCGTCGAAGTCGACCGTCTCGTCGACGTTCTGCGACAGCGCCGCGTGCACGGTCGCGATCGCCTGGACCCGCCGCTCGGCCTCGGCCAGCGCCTGCTTGACCGCATCCTCCGCCGACCGGCGGGACTGGAGGCGCAGCAGCGCCGAAACGGTCTGGAGATTATTCTTCACCCGGTGGTGGATCTCGCGGATCGTCGCGTCCTTCGTCATCAGCTCCTGCTCGTGGCGATGGACCTCCGACACGTCGCGGGTCAGCAGGACCGCGCCCAGACGGCGCCGCCCGTCGAGGAGGGGCAGGGCGCGCATCGTGATCGTCGACGCGTGCGCGGTGATCTCGACGCGCCACGACGCCCGCCCCATGACGACGACCGCCATCGACTCCTCGATCATCGAGGAGTCCCCGACGACGTCGGTGATCTCCTGGGCGAGGATCTTCCCCTTGACATGGGAGCGGATGCCCAGGCGGCGCAGGCACGACACCGCGTTCGGCGTCGTCTCCTGGATGCGCCCGTCGGCGTCGATGAGGACCGCCCCGTCGAGGACCCGCGGGACCCCGTGCGCCGACACCGCCGGCGTGGACTCGTACGGGTATTCGCCGCGCGAGATCATCTGGCACAGGGTGTCGGCCGCGGCCACCGTCCACCCCTCGAATCCCAGGGACAGGCGCGGCGAGGACAGGTTCGCCTCCCGTGTGACGACCGCGATGATGTTCCCCTCGTGATTGACGGGCACGCAGGTCTCCATCATCGAATAGGTGCCCGCCCAGTGGGCCGTCGATGCCTTGATGACGTTGCCCGTGGCGATCGCCCGGCGCAACTCGATCTCCCGGGCCGCCGGCAGATGCAGGCCGATGATGTCGTCGGCGTGGACCGTCGTCGACGTCGCCGGCCGGCAGTGCGCCGCCGCGATGAAGCGGTTGTCGTCGGTCGGTAGCCACAGGACGAGGTCGGCCGCCGCGAGATCGGCGAGCACCTGCCAGTCCGCGAGGAGCAGGTGGAGCCACTCGATGTCCTTATCCGACAGCGGAGTGGTCGAGGCTTCCTCCGCGAGCTGGGTCAGGCTTCTCATGGCACTACTGTACGGTGGCTGAGCAGGCCGAGGGGCGCCCGCCCCCGCCGACCCGCCCGAGCGACATCCGAGCGACCAGCAATGAGGAGCCCCGTGGAATTCACGCGAAAACTCGTCTACCCCGCCGACGTCGAGACCGTCCTCGATATGTCCCTGGACGCCGGCTTCCTCGCCGAGCGCTTCGCCCGCCTGTGCCGCCGCGCCCCCGAGATCCGCATCGACGCGGCCACCGCGACCGCCACCGTCACCGGGGGCCTCGACCCGGAGCTCCTGCCCGCTCAGGCGCGCGCCCTCGTCCCCGGCGACCTCGACATGACCTTCACCGAGACGTGGGAGGGCGCCCGCGCCCATACGAGCCTGAGCGTTCGGGGCGCCCCCGTCGCTCTCTCCTTCGACTCGACGCTGACCGACTCCCCCGCCGGCGCCGAACGGGTCGTCGGCGGCGACCTCACCGTGTCCGTCCCCCTGTTCGGCCGGCGCATCGAGCAGGAGGCGCTCGCCCGGTTCAACCTCGTCGTCGACGCCGAACTGGCCGCGGCCGCCAGATGGCTCGACGCCCGACGGCCCTGACCGCCGCTCTCCCGGGGCTCGCGTGGCAGGCCCGGCGCCGGCGCCAGTGACGCCCGCAATCGGGGTTCATCCGGCGCGAACCACCGACCCGGTGGACAATGGCGCCATGAGCAACACCGAGCAGACCCCCGTCCCCGCCCTCTACCTCGAGCGCACGGCCACCCGGCAGTACATCGCGCGCAACGCCAAGGGGGCCGAAGTCCTCGTCGGCGACGGCCCCGGACACTTCACCCCCGGGGACCTCATCAAGCTGGCGATCGCCGGCTGCAACGCGATGTCCTCCGACAAGCGCCTCGCCGACCGGCTCGGCGACGACTTCGAGCAGTACATCGGCGTTTCAGGCGCCTACGACGAAGCCGACGACCGTTTCACCTCTTTCGAGATCGAACTCGTCCAGGACCTCTCCGGGCTGTCCGAGTCCGAGATCTCCGACCTCCTGCGCCGCGCCGGCGGCGCCATCGACCGCAACTGCACCATCGGGCACACCCTCGCCCACCCCGTCCCCTACACCCGCTCCTTCACCTCAGAGAAGATCTCGGAGGACTGAGATGGCGACGACGGACATGGTGACGGGCGCCTGGCGCCGAGCGCTCGACGTCCCCTACTCGCGATCCCTCGACGCCGCGCGCAGGCTGCGCGAGCGCCACCCGGACGCGACCCCCGCCGAGCTCATCGCCATGGAGAACCGTCGCTTCACCACGCGGGTCTCCTGGGAGTCGGCCGCCGTCGGGGGCGTCGCCGCATGGCCGGGGATCGGCACCGCCGTCTCCGCCGGAGCTTCGGGCGCCCAACTCCTGGCCTTCGTCTCCGAGGCCGCCTACCACTCGATGGTCGTCGCCCACCTGCACGGGATGGACCTCAGGGATCCTGCCAAGCGCACCGCCCTGGTCGTCGCCGCCCTGACCGGCGAGGAGGGCGCGGAGCTGATCTCGATGCAGGTCGGGATCCAAGCGCTCTCGTGGTTCCGCAGCTCCTTCCTCAACATCCGCACCGTGTCGGCGGAGCGCTTCAACAAGATGATGATCCGCTGGGTCCGGCGCCGCGCCCTCAAATCCGCGGCGATGTCGACCGTCGGACGGCTGATCCCCTTCGGGATCGGCGCCGTCGTCGGATGGGGAATCGGCTCGGGTCTGGCGAAGAACACCATCGAGGGACTGTCCCTCGCGCTAGGGCCCGCGCCCGAGTCCTTCGCCCAGGCCCCCACCGTCGTCGACGTCCGCCTCGTCGACGACACCGGCCGCTCCCAGCTCTATGAACGGATCGATCTGGCCGACGAGGACGCGGATCTGCCACACTTCCCCTAACGTCGGCGCGGCCCCGTACCGCCGCCGCGCACTCCCCGACCGCGCGGCCGCGACGCGCCACCGATGACAGGAGCCCCATGAGCATCACCCCGGACCGTCAGTACGAGGACCTCCTCGCGCGGATCATGCGCGAGGGAGCCGTCAAGGACGACCGCACGGGCACGGGTACGCGCTCCGTCTTCGGCGCCCACCTGCGCTACGACCTGTCCCGGGGCTTCCCCCTCATCACGACGAAGCGCGTCCACCTCAGGTCGGTCGTCGGGGAGCTGCTGTGGTTCCTCAACGGCGATTCGAACGTCCGGTGGCTCCAGGAGCGCAAGATCCGTATCTGGAACGAGTGGGCCGACGAGGACGGCGAGCTCGGCCCCGTCTACGGCGTCCAATGGCGCAAGTGGCGGACGGCCGACGGGCGCCGGGTTGACCAGATCAGCCGGGTTCTCGACACCCTGAGGACGAACCCGCAGTCGCGCCGGATGATCGTGTCCGCGTGGAACGTCGGCGAGCTCGAACAGATGGCGCTCGAACCGTGCCACGCGTTCTTCCAGCTCTACGTCGCCGACGGGCGCCTGAGCCTCCAGCTCTACCAGCGCAGCGCCGACATGTTCCTGGGGGTGCCGTTCAACATCGCCTCCTACTCGCTCCTGACGCACATGTTCGCCCAGCAGGCGGGCCTGGACGTCGGGGAGTTCATCTGGACGGGCGGCGACTGCCACGTGTACTCCACCCACGTCGACCAGGTGGCCGAGCAGCTGTCGCGCGATCCGTACCCGTTCCCCGTCCTGCGGCTGCGCAAGGCCGCGTCGATGTTCGACTACGACTTCGACGACGTCGTCGTCGACGGCTACGAGCACCATCCGACGATCCCGGCTCCGGTGGCCGTATGAACGGGCCGGTCGTCGCGTCGATCTGGGCGCAGGATCGGGCGCGCGTCCTCGGCTCGGGAACGGGGATGCTGTGGCGGGTGCCGGCCGATTTCGCCCATTTCAAGGAGTCGACGATGGGGTGCCCGCTGGTCATGGGGCGGGCGTCGTGGGAGGCGCTGGGCGGGGCCCTGCCGGGCCGCCTCAACATCGTCGTCACGCGCACTCCGGGGTACGAGGCCCCGGGCGGGGTCGTCGTCGGCTCGATCGACGAGGCGATGGGCCGGGCCCGGGGGTTCGTCGATGCCCGATCGGGGGTGGGCTCGGAGGCGCCGGGGAGGATCTGGATCGCCGGCGGGGCGACGGTGTACGAGCAGACGATGGGCATCGTCGACGAGCTCGTCATCACCGACCTCGATCTGTCGGTTGCAGGCGACGGACCGGTTGTGCGGGCCCCCGTGATCGATGAGGCCGTGTGGCGCGTCGACGCCGGCCGGTCGGACGAGGAGTGGCGGCCGGTGTCGGGGGATGCGCGGTGGCGCGTGACGACCTGGGTGCGCCGCTGAGGGGCCGATCGGCTCACGATCGGGGACCGGCGCGGCGGGGGGTCAGTCCTCGGCGCGCCGGGAGGCCGCGTAGTCCGCGAACCTGTCGGCAAAGGCGTCGACCTCTTCCCAGTCCGTGTAGTCGACGCGCACATCCGGTCCCCAGGGGCGCCCGGTGGTCGCGAGGATCGGCTTGAGCAGGGCCGTGTCGAGCGGGTTGTAGAGGGGGAAGTTGAGTTCTCCGCCGAAGAGCTGGACGAGGTCGGGCCTCCAGGGGGTGGAGGCGAGGAATCGTTTCGTGTACCGGTTGGTCTGCGGCGTGGCCTTGTCGGCGTCGATGGCCGAGAGGTTGACGCCGATGAACGCCGAGGGCACGCGGGCCAGGCGCTCGGCGTTGCGCCGGGTGAAGGAAACGATGCGCGGGGAGTAGACGCCGTAGCGGACGGAGGCGGCGACGAGGACGGCCTGGGCGGTGTCGTCCCATGCGCGGATCGCGCCGATGGGGCGCACGTCGACGTCGTGCCCGTGTTCGCGCAGGCGGTGGGCCGTCGAGGCAACGATGTTCGCGGTGTGTCCGAATCGGCTGGAGTGCACGGCCAGGATCCTCATGGGGCTCCCTGTCTGTCGGCGTGTGAGGTGTCGGTCCGCACGCTAGCCCCGTCCGACCAGAGTTGTTGCGACGCCCTGTCACATTCGGGCGGCCAGGCCTCGACCTGTCGCGGCGTCATCTCCCGTCGCGAGGGGGCGGGGGTGTTCTCCGGTCGTTTTCCCCCGGTTTTCCGGGGTCCACCGTCCCCGTGCGCACATCCGTCAACGGCCGCGCCTGGACATCAGGGCATTCGTGTAGGCCTCGGGGTCGACGGGGCGGCGCGCCCGGGGGAGGGACTCGACGACGAGCAGATAAGACGAGGCGATGATGTCGCAAATGTCGTCGGCGGCCAGGGAGTCGCCGGGCAGGATCGTCACCCAGTGCCGCTTGTTCATGTGATACCCGGGGATGACCTGCTCGTACTCGTCGATGAGGGCCCGGGCCTCGCGGGGATCCGCCTTGACGGTGACCATGAGCCGGCCGTGGCGCAGGTGCAGGAGCATGAAGACCTTGCCGCAGACCTTGAACACATCGTGTTCGGGACCGAAGGGCCAGGTCAGCGTCGAGGCCGGCAGTTCCTCGGCCGCGCCCATGGCCAGCTCCCGCAGCTCCTCGTTATCCATCGCACCCCCGATCCGACCATACGACGGCGCCCGGCGCCCTCGTCGCGGACGGCCCGCACGACCTAGACTAACCCGGTGCGCTCCTCCTCCGCCCCGACCGATCCGACGCTCCGCGCCCTGCTGGCGATCGCCCTGTTCACCTACACCGCGCAGAACATGCTCAACGTGTCGATCGCCCCACTGGCGCGGGCATTGGGCCTGCCCGAATGGATCGTCGGCGCCGCCGTCTCGCTGGCCGCCGTCGCGGTCGCCCTCCTCAGCCAATTCTGGGGGCGCCGGTCGATCGCCTGGGGGCGCCGACGAGTCCTCCTCTGGGCGCTGTTCCTCGCCCTCGTCGCCGGATCCCTGTTCTCCGCGGCCGTGTGGATGCGGTCCGCGGGGCTCCTGGGGGCCGGGGCGGCCGCCGGGGCGATCATGATGGCCCGGGGCCCGTTCTTCGGATCGGCGGTCGCCGCGATCCCCCCGACCGGTCAGGCCCTCGTCGCCGAGACGACCCCCGACCAGGAGTCGCGCGTGCGCGGACTGTCAGCGTTCTCCGGGGCCATCAGCCTGTCGATCATGATCGGCTCGCTGATCTCCTCGGCTCTGGGATCGTGGTGGATCTACGCACCGGTCCACGCGACCCCCTGGTTCATCGTCGTCGCCCTCGTCATCGCGTGGATCTGGATCCCACGAGACTCCCAGGGCACCGCGACCGCCTCCCCCGCGCCCTCGCCCCGCGCTGAGCGCGACGAGGGGGCTGCCGCCGCGTCGGCCCTGCTGCCGCCGCGCGTCTCCTGGCACGACCCGAGGATCCTGCCGTGGATCGCCGGCGTCTTCGGCATGTTCTTCGCCGCGGGCGTCGTCCAGATCACCATGGGGTTCCTCGTGCAGGACCGACTCGGCCTCGACCCCCGCGAAGCGGTGTCGACGACGGGCCTCATGCTCCTGGCCAGCGCCACCGGCGGGATGCTCATGCAGCTCGTGGCCGTCCCGCGCCTGCGCTGGCCTCCGCTGCTCCTCCTGCGCGTGGGGATGACCACCGGCCTCATCTCCCTCAGCGCGCTCGCCGTCGCCTCGTCCCCCGTTCTCATCGCCCTGGCCGCGTTCTTCGCCGGCGTCGCCCAGGGCTTGGCGAGCCCCGGGTTCTCCGCCGGGGCCTCGTTGTCGGTCACCGCGGACGAGCAGGGGGGCGTCGCCGGCATCGTCAACGCGACGGGAGCCGTCACCTGGATCTTCGCCCCCGTGTGCGCGACCGCCCTGTACGGCTGGCGCCCCCTGTCCCCCTTCGTCCTCGCCCTCGTCCTCCTCGCCCTGTCCTGCGCGAGCGCATGGCTGCATCCGCGCCTGGCCTCAGCCCGTCGATAGGACGACTGGCCCCGACGCCCGGGAAGGCCGGCCGGTAGGCTGGAGGGGCTCACCTCCGTAACCGAAGGAGCCTTCAGTGGCAGACAACACCCGCATCGAATCCGACTCCATGGGCACCGTCGAGGTCGCCTCGGACCGCTATTGGGGCGCTCAGACCGAGCGCTCCCTGCACAACTTCGACATCGGCCGCAACACCTTCGTCTGGGGCCGGCCGATGGTCCGCGCCCTCGGCGTCCTCAAGAAGTCCGCGGCCCTGGCCAACGCCCAGCTCGGCGAGCTCCCCCAGGACATCGCCGACCTCATCGCCCGCGCCGGCGACGAGGTGATCCGCGGCGAGCTCGACGACCACTTCCCCCTCGTCGTCTTCCAGACGGGCTCCGGCACCCAGTCGAACATGAACTCCAACGAGGTGATCTCGAACCGGGCGATCGAGCTCGCCGGCGGCGAGATGGGCTCGAAGACCCCGGTCCACCCCAACGACCACGTCAACCGCGGCCAGTCGTCGAACGACACCTTCCCCACCGCGATGCACATCGCCGTCGTCTCGGAGCTCCAGGACATGTACCCGCGGGTCATGCAGCTGCGCGACACCCTCGACGCCAAGGCCCGGGAGTACGCCGACGTCGTCATGGTCGGCCGCACCCACCTGCAGGACGCCACGCCCATCACCCTCGGCCAGGTGTTCTCGGGCTGGGTCGCCCAGATCGACTTCGCCCTCGACGGCATCCGCTACGCGGACTCGCGCGCTCGCGAACTCGCCATCGGCGGGACCGCGGTCGGCACCGGCCTCAACGCCCATCCGGAGTTCGGCGCCCTGTGCGCCCGGAAGATCTCCGAGGAGACCGGCATCGAGTTCACCCAGGCGGACAACCTCTTCGCCGCCCTCGGCGCCCACGACGCCCTCGTCCTCGTCTCCGGCGCGCTGCGCGTCCTGGCAGACGCCCTGATGAAGATCGCCAACGACGTGCGCTGGTACGCCTCCGGGCCCCGCAACGGCATCGGCGAGCTCATCATCCCCGAGAACGAGCCCGGCTCGTCGATCATGCCCGGCAAGGTCAACCCGACCCAGTGCGAGGCCATGACGATGGTCGCCGTCCAGGTGTTCGGCAACGACGCCGCAGTGGGCTTCGCCGGTTCCCAGGGCAACTTCCAGCTCAACGTCTTCAAGCCCGTCATGGCGTGGAACGTCCTGGAGTCGATCCGCCTGCTCGGCGACGCCTGCGTGTCCTTCGACACGAACTGCGCCTACGGCATCGAGCCGAACCGGGAGAAGATCCAGGCCAACCTCGACACCAACCTCATGCAGGTGACGGCTCTCAACCGCCACATCGGCTACGACAAGGCGTCGAAGATCGCGAAGAACGCCCACCACAAGGGCCTGTCCCTCAAGGAGTCGGCGCTCGAACTCGGATTCGTCACCGAGGAGGAGTTCGCGGCGTGGGTCGTCCCCGCCGACATGACGCACCCCAGCGCCGCCCAGTGAGTCGCCCGAACTGACCCCGATGCGGGGCTCGGCGCCGGCCGGAGGACAAGAGTCTCCGGCCGGCGCCGTCGTCTCCGCCTCCCGAGGGACTGTCCCGGCTACGCCGTCTGGACGAGGAGGACACGCAAGCCACCTGCAGGGGCGAGCCGATCATGCGCCCAGGGCGGCGTTGGCCGCTCCCTGAGTCCCTCGAGCGGGCGCCGGCGACGGGGCCGACCACCCGCAGGACCCGCCGCAGGGGGCCTTTCGCGCCTGCTTTCGTCAGCGTCTTCGCAAAGAATGGGGTCGAGGCCCCCTCGCCCCCGCGCCCGTCCGACCTCGGACACCCGCGCCACACGCCCCCGAAACGGGGGGGGTAGGACATGCACGCCGTCGTCGCGCTCGTCGTCGGTGTACACCCGCCCCCACCGAAGCGGGAAGCAGGAAAAGCGCGCCGTCATCGGTGTACACCCGCCCCGAAGCGGGGCCCAGGGAACTATCAGCGGCCTCTGACACACTGGTGGCCAGCACCACGCCTCGTCGAAGATCGGAGCCTCATGACCGCTCGCCGCCACGTCCTCCTCGCGTCCGCCGCGATCGGAGCATTCGCCCTCGCACCCGCGCTGAGCGCCTGCTCGGACTCGGCGAAGAACGCTCAGCCCGCCGCGTCTGACGCGTCCTCGACCGCCGCGTCCTCGCAGGAGGGGAGCACGCACGTCGGAACCCTCATCGACGTGCGCACCCCTGAGGAGTTCGCCGAGGGGCACCTCAAGGAGGCGAGGAACATCGACTTCAGCGCCCCCGACTTCGCGGAGAAGATCGGCGAGCTCGACAAGAACGCCGAGTACACCCTCTACTGCCGTTCGGGCCGCCGCGCGGGCGAGGCCCTCGACATGATGAAGGCCGCAGGATTCACGAAGGTCACGAACGCCGGCGGCCTCGAGGAGGCCGCAAAAGCCCTCGATACGGAGATCGTGAAGAACTGACCAATATGAAAACGGGGATGACTGGGAGGCGAATCCACTAGGAGCCCGGCCTCTCCCTCGACGGCCCGGGATGCTCGATCCGTCGGGTCCGAGCCGTCGATCAGCCGGCTCGTTCATCCTCCGGCGGTCCCGTCAGTCCTCGTCCTCGGCGAGTTCGAGTTCGGGCGTCTCGGCCCTGGCGGCTTCGAGGACCTCCTTGGCCGCGCCGATGTTGATGACGCCGACGACGACGCCGACCACAACGTCGGGCCAGACTGACGCCCATACGAGGGTGATGAGCCCGGCGATGAGGATCAGGGCATTGGCGAGGACGTCGTTGCGGGCCGCGAGCCACGCCCCGCGCACGAGGGCCCCTCCGCCGTTGCGGATCGAGACCAGCAGGAGGGCGCAGATGAGGTTGATGGTCATCGCTGCGACGGCGGTCCCCGACAGCGTGAGGGCCTGGGGAGGCTGGCCGGTGACGACCTTCCAGGCCGCCGTGACGAAAGCCGCGACCGCGGGGATGAGGATCAGTCCCGCGAGCCACATGGAGGCGCGGCGCCGGGAGTCGAGGGGCCATCCGGCCGCCAGGAGGACGAGGCCGTTGATGAGGAGGTCCTCGAGGAAGTCCGCGGCGTCGGCGAAGAGCGAGGCGGATCCGATGAGGGCGGCGACGACGACCTCCATGACCATGCCGGCGAGGTTGAGGAGGGCGACGATCAAGATGATCCGTCGGCTGCTCCTCGGCAGCGGATTCGACGGCATCGGGTCGTTCGTGCACATGGGTGGAATTGTCCCACGGGGGACGCCGGCTCTACGCCGGCGTCCCCCGTGACGGATTCGTTGTGGAGCGCGCTCAGACGAGGGCGCCCGACGGGCCGAGGAGGTACCAGGTGCCGCGATCGTTGATCCAGCCGGTCATCATCGCCCCCGACGGCGCGAGGTAGTACCAGGCGCCGCGGTCCTTGATCCAGCCGGTGGCCATCGCCCCCGACCCCCTGAGGTAGTACCACGTGCCCCCGTCGTTGACCCACCCGGTGGACATGGCCCCGGATGAGGCGAGGTGGTACCAGGTGCCGCGATCGTTGATCCAGCCGGTGGCCATCGCCCCGGACGGCCTGAGGTAGTACCACGTGCCCCCGTTGTTGACCCACCCGGTCACCATCGCCCCCGACGGCGCGAGGTAGTACCACGTGCCCCCGTCGTTCAGCCAGCCGGTGGACATCCGCGCGTTGCCGCCGAGGTGGTACCAGGTCCCCCCATCGTTGAACCAGCGATTCTCCTCGGGATAGGCGGATCCATCGAAGTGATACCAGGACCCGTTGTCTGCCTTCCACCCGGTCAGCGCCTCGGGCCTGCCGTCGCGAAGGGCCACGGCCCTGGGGGAGTACCACGAGTGGCTCCTGACGTGCACTCCCTTATCGAGGTCGGAGGTCGTCACCGACTGGTCCGTCAAGGTGACGACGAACGCCTCGAGTCCGGCGTCCGTCACGTCGTCGGCGGTGTAGAGGCGCGTGCCCATCGTGAAGAGCTGCTCCATGGTCTGCGTCGGGAGGATGTCGAAGCTGCCCGTCTGGAAGGCGATCTCGGGGTGGAGGGCGGCGAGGTAGTCGCGGCTGTTGGATGTCGCGGCCCCGTGGTGGCCGAGTTTGAGGACGTCGACGTCCCCGATGATCGGGGCGATCCGGTCCTCGTCGCCGTCGGTGTTCTCGATATCGGCCGCGAGGAACGCGCTGTGCCCGTGCGCGGTGACCTTGACGCCCCACGCGGTCAGGTTGGCGTCCTGGATCGCCCCCGGCGTCTTGTAGTCCTCCTGGTGGTTGACGATCTGGATCCGCATGTCCCCGAAGTCGAAGGAGTCTGCGGCCGAGTGGGGCGCGTCGTCGGTCGGGAGGACCGGTCCGTCCGCGGACAGGTGCTGGATGATCGGGACCCCGATCTCCTGGGCCGCCTCGATCATCTGGTCGTAGATGTACTGGTTGTCCCAGAGGCGGTCCGGGTTGGAGATCCACTCATCGGAGTACTCCGGGGAGTACACCCGCTTCGGCTTGTATTTCCTGATGACGGCGTCCGCCAGTCCGATGTGGTCGGAGTGGGCGTGGGTCCCGAGGAAGAACTCGAGGTTGTCGGCGGTGACGCCGAGTCGGTCGAGGTAGGCGAGCGTGCGGGCCTCGAGGGGATTATCCCTCGTGACCCCGGGGCGCAGCGGATAGCGGGGATCGCTGCCGTCGGGGTAGTCGTTGTCCTCCCCCGAGTCGATGATCGCGAAGCGCCCATCGGATTCGAGGATGATCGCGTCGGAGAAGTTGTACCCCATGATGTGGATCCGTTCCTGCCCGTCCGCGGCATGAGCCGGTCCGCTCGGGAGGATCGTCAGCGCACCGGCGCCGACCAGGACGGAGGCCGTGACGACGGCCGCAGGAAGACGATGAGACAGGATTCGCATCGTTGACACTCGCTATCCGTATGGATGATGGGGATTGTTGCACCGCTTCGGCGGCGCCCGATCACCTTAACCCATATGGATACAAACGTGTTTCACTCCCCCGCGTCGATTCTGTCGATGCGGGGAGCCTCCGCTCTGCGGTCGTGCTGGCGGCGCCCGGCGTCGTTCATCAGGACGAGGGCGGAGCAGCGGGCTTGGGCGCTCTGGTGGATCTGCCGGGGTTCGACTCCGCCCCCGAGGTATCCCTGATGGCCGTGGTCCCTCAGGCGCATTCCTTGTTGTGGTCGAAGCCCCGGCTCCGAGGATTCCTCCCCTGGCGGCGGTGATCCTGCCGTCTTCCTCGACGAGGCCGACGACCTGGGTCGACGGTCTCGACTCGACGCCGAGCTTGACGACGGCGCCCCAGTACGGGTCGGGGGCGGGTCCGGGGGATCCTCACCGGTGGGCGCGCGCGATCGTGCGCAGGGTGGTGAAGACGACGATCAGGAGGAACCCGCTGAACAGAAGGGAGCCGACGCGGGGGCTGACCTGCGCGGCGATGAGGCGCCCGACGGGCGTCAGGGCGGCCGCGCATCCGCCGACGATGAGGGCGGTCCGCAGGTCGACGAGGCGGTGGCGGGCGTTGCTGATCGTCCCGGTGACTCCGGTGGGGATCATCACGAGGAGCGAGGTGCCGCGGGCGAGGAGGTCGCCGGCTCCGACGACGAGTTCGAGGCCGGGGACGATGATCGATCCTCCGCCGACGCCGACGAGTCCGGCGAAGATCCCGGCGACGAGTCCGACGACGACCATCCCCAGGCAGGCCCACGGGGTGATCGTCATCGGGGCGTCGCGCACGGGGACTTGGAGTTGCATGGAGACGATGACGAATCCGACGAACGCGACGAACACGATAGACAGGACTTTGTTGGGCAGTCGCCTCAGGAGTCGCACGCCGATCTGGGCTCCGACGAGGGAGCCGAGGGCGACGACGAGGGTCGCGACGAGGGAGACCTGGCCGTGCGCGGCGTACGTCGTCGACCCGGCTGTCGCGGTGAGGACGGTGGCGGCCAGGGAGGTCGCCGAGGCCCGGCGCTGCTCCATACCGAGAATCGCGACGAGCGCGGGGATGATGACGAGCCCTCCGCCAACACCGAAGAGGCCGGACAGCAGTCCGGCGACGACTCCCGTCAGGGCGGTCAGCGCAACGGCCCTGGGAGCTCCGGGCCGGGCCGGATGTCGTCCTCTCGTGCGGTCGGGAGTGTCCGGGCGGGCGGGGGGATCGGCATCCGGTCGTTCGGCTGGGGGGTGATGCGTGTCGGTCACGGGCTCCGACCGTACTCCCATTCGGCTGTCGGCGTCGGCGGGACCCGCGGCCGGCGTCGCGACGCTGCCGTCGACCCGCAAGAGACGCGCCTGCCTCCGAAAAAGGCCGGGCAGGGCGCCCCCGACGACACCGAAGTCATGGACGCATCCCCGCCGCCACCTCGCTCACTCTCTACCCACTAGCTTTCTCCCCTCCCTCTCCTCCCCCGAAAACGAACATTTCCCACCTGATCGGGTGGGAAATGTTCGTTTTCGGGGGAAACGGCGGAGGTGGGGGCGGGGCCGGTCGTACTCGGCACCGATCACCGCATCGGCATCACGGTCACCGACCTCGTGACCTCTCAGGCCATGAGTGCACGCGGGACTCCGACCCGGGGCCCGCCCAGCATGTCCCAGGCAAGCAGAAAGCCTCGGGCGCTTTCGCGTCCGAGGCCTCTGGTCTCGTAGCGGGGACAGGATTTGAACCTGCGACCTCCGGGTTATGAGCCCGGCGAGCTACCGAACTGCTCCACCCCGCGTCGGTGACACCCACGTTAGTCCGGGCCCACGCCGAACGCCAATCGGGGGGCGGTGACCTTCGTCTCCACGACGGTCACCGCCCCCCCCGATTCGCCGCATTGCGACGCCCGGCCTGCCTGCTCGTCAGCCGTTCGACTGAGGCGCGTCCGGTGCCGCGCCCGACTGGGCCCGGTCCGGTCCCTCAGCGTCGGCACCGGCCCCGGGGACGGGCTGTCCCGCCTCGGTCTGGGCCGCGACGGCCTCGGCGATCGCCGCGTCGAGCTTCTTCTGGGCAGCCCCGTAAGCGGTCCAATCGCCGGCGGCCAGCGCCTCGCTCGACTCGGTCAGCGCCTCCGACGCGCGTGCAAGAGCCGCCGTCAGGCGCTCCTGAGCCGTCGCCACGGCCCCGGTTTCCCCGCCACCGTCATCGCCCTCGGACTCCGGCTGCTCGCCGGCCACCGTCGCCGCGGCGTCACCGCCGAAGGTCTGATTGAGCGACTCCTCCAGCGTCGAGGCGAAGCCGACCTGGTTGCCGAAGGCCGTGAGCACCGAGCGCAGCACCGGGTAGGAGGCCGACCCCGTGCCCTGGACGTAGACCGGCTGGACGTACAGCAGGCCCCCGCCGACCGGCAAGGTGAGGAGGTTGCCCCGGATCACCGTCGAGTCGGCCTGATTGAGAAGGTTGAGCTGGGTGGCGATCCGCTCGTTCGAGTCGTAGGCGTTCTGCACCTGGCCGGGACCCGGGGCGGTCGTCGACGACGGGAGCGCCAGGAGGCGCATCTTCCCGTAGCCGTCGCGCACCTTCCCGGCCTTGCTGCCCGTCTCGGAGTCGACCGCGAGGAACCCGGCCATCGCCTCGCGCCTGGACTCGCCACCGGGCACGAAGACGCTGGTCAACGAGAACTCCGCGGATTCCTGAGTCGGCATCTGCATCGTCAGGTAGTACGGCGGCTGAGCCGTCGCGACCCGCGTGGAGACCGTGTTGCCGTTCTCGTCGACGGTGGTCTGCTGGGCCCCGGGGACCGCGGTCGACGTCTCCTCCGCCAGGCGCCACCGGTCGCCGCCGGCGTAGAAGTCCGACGCGTTCGTCACGTGGTAGCTGGTCAGGAGCTCGCGCTGGACCTTGAACATGTCCTCGGGGTAGCGCAGGTGGCTCATCAGGTCGCCGGAGATCGCGTCGATCGGCTCGACGGTCTGCGGGTAGATCTTCATCCACGTCGACAGGATCGGGTCCTGGTCGTCCCAGCGGAACAGGCGGACCGAGCCGTCGTAGGCGTCGACGACGGCCTTGACGGAGTTCCTCATGTAGTTGATGGTCTCGGCCTGGACGTACTCGCCGATCTGGGAGGACTGGGAGTCGACCGTGGTCTCCTCCAGGGACTCGTGCTGCGAGTACGGGTACTGGTCGGTCGTCGTGTAGGCGTCGACGACCCACACGAGGCGCTTGGGGGTCGCCGGGTCGTCGTCCATGTCGACGACCGCCGGGTACGCCTCCTGCTCGAGGGTGAGGTAGGGGGCGACCTTGGACACGCGCAGGAGCGGGTCCCGGTCGTAGAGGATCTGCGATTCGGAGTTCGTCTGACTGGAGAAGAAGATGTCGGTCGACGCGAACTTGATCGAGTACAGGAGCTTGTTCCACAGGTTGCCGACGCTCGGCCCGCCGTCGCCGGAGAAGGTCGTCGAGACCTGCCCGCCGGGGGCGTTGTCATCGGGGTAGTCGAGCTCTTGGGGGTCGGCGCCCTCGGGGGCCCCGACGATCGAGTAGCGGGGGGCGCCCGGGGAGAAGTAGACGCGCTCCTCGTAGTCGCCCATCTCGCCGACCGATGGGACGGACTGCTCCCAGTAAGAGGGGAGCCCGTCCCCGGTGAGGGTGTTGCCGTAGGCGGCGACGACCCCGTAGCCGTGCGTGTAGACGGTGTGCATATTGACCCAGGTGCGCTGTTCGGCGGACAGTCCGTCGAGGTTGATCTCGCGCACGGCGATGACGGTGTCGCGCTGCTCCCCGTCGACGGTGTAGCGATCGACCTTCATGCCCGAGTCGAAGCCGTAGTAGGGGCGGGACTGCTGGAGCTGCTGGACGGTCTTGGTGATGACCTGCGGGTCGAGGAGGCGGATCTGCGAGGTCGACTCGGAGTCCTCGCGCAACTGCCCGGCCTGGGCGGTCGTCTCCGCGTCGTAGTTCGTGTACTCGAGGTCGTCGAGGCCGTAGGCGGTCAGGGTCGCGTCGATGTTGCGCTGGATGTACTCCGATTCGAGGGCGCGCTCGTTGGGGGTGACCCGGAACTGCTGGATGAGCGCCGGGTAGGCCATCGCCAGGACGACGGCGGCGATGACGGTGACGCCCACACCGATGGCCGGCAGCCTCCATGAGCCTTTGAACGCGGTGAAGACGAAGAGCCCGGCGACGAGCAGGGAGATCACCGCGAGGATCGAGTGCGCCGGCAGGGAGGCGGCGATGTCGGTGTAGGTCGCGCCATCGACCGTCGACCCGCGCTTGGTCAGCAGCGAGTAGCGGTCGAGCCAGTAGTTCGCGCCGATGAGGAGCGAGGCGGCGGCGGCGAGGATCGACAACTGGATGCGCGCCGGGCGCGAGGCGTGGGGGCGCGGGGACAGTCGGATCGTCCCGTAGAGGTAGTGGACGACGATGCCGGCGATGAGGGCGATCGTCACCGCTTTGAGGAGGAAGGACACGAGGACGCGCAGGGCAGGCAGCGTGAAGACGAAGAAGGACGCGTCGAGGCCGAATTGCGGGTCGACGGTGCCGAACTCGGTCCGGTTGATGAACTGGAGGAGGGTCTGCCACTGACCGGCCAGGCTCGCGCCGCTGGTGAACGCGAAGAACAGGGAGACGCCCCAGAAGGCGAGGCTGCGCAGGGGCTCGAAGGCCGCCTGGTATTCGCGCAGGCTCGCCGACGCCTCGCCGCGGGTCGAGGCGGCCCGGTGCCGGTAGGCGATCCTCATGGACGAGAAGGTGATCGCGAAGACGACGGCGAAACCGATGAGGAACAGCCCGATGTGCGCGCCCCACTGGGTGAGGATGATCCGCGTGGCGCTCATCTGGCGGAACCACAGGATCTCCGTCCACACGATCGAGGCCGCGTAGATCAGGGCGCCGAGGCCGACGAGGACGAGGAGGGTCAGGGACATCGGGCTGATGCCCCTTCCCCGGCCTCTCGGCGTCGGTCGGGGCGGTCTGGGACGGGGCCCTCGATCGGATTCGAACATCGGGAAGGCGCTCACGGCGTCACCCACTCTCAGGTACTCGCATTCACGGGTTCTCCGCGAATTCTACCCGTCCGCGGCCGCGCCGCCCGAGCGGGCCCCGGCTTCGGGTCCGCAGGCGCGGGATCGGCCCGGGTCGGCGTCGGAGGCGTGAGATCATGACGCCATGACGGATTCCCAGATGCCCACCTCCCGCCAGATCGCCCTCGCCGCGGTCGTCGTCGACATCGAGCGCGCCGCGTCGCGCGCCGGGTGGGATCACGCGCCCTCGCTCTACGCCCTCGTCCCGACGGCCGACCTCGTCGCCCAGCCCGGATTGCCCGCCGACCTCGCCGAGCGACTGAGCGCCGGCTGGGACGGGTCGCGAGACCATTTGTCCGCGGTCGTCCAGGACGATCTGGCCGAGGACGACCTCGAGGAGGTCCTCGGCCATCTCGCCTGGCCCGAGAACGTCGCCGGGGCGGCCCTGACGGTCGAGAGGATCGTCGTCCCCCCGCAGGTCGAGGAGGAGGCCCCCGAGGACCCCGAGGAGGCGCTCCGCTTCATCTCGAACCATCCGTCGCGCACCGATGTGCGCCTGGCCGTGGGGGCGCTGCGCTCGGGCGAGACGTGGTGCGCCCTGCGCACGCGCGCCTTCGACTCCGACGACAAGGTCGGGCAGGGGTCGTCCCTGGTGCCCGGGCTCGTCGAGGCGCTCCTGGCATCCCTGGAGCCGGATGGCTCGGCCGCTCGGGGCTGATCCCCCGGTCCGCGGCGGGCGCGAACGGCCCTGACGGGCCGGGGGCGGTGGAGGATGGCAACCCCCGCGCGCGCCGACGCCGGGCTCGCGTCGGATTGCCCCGGCAGGCCGGGCGAATGGCGGCCCGGCGGTCGCCACGATGCCGGTCTCGCCCCCGCGCCCGGCGCTGAACCGCCGTTGACGCGCCCGTCTGCGCCCGCGGCGGTCCGTTGCGGGGCGGTCACCCGGCCGGGCAGGCGGCCAGCGAGTCCGGTCGGCCCAGCCGGATGGCGTCGACCGCGGCCAGCGCCTCGTCGAGGGTGGCGACGGGAACGACGGTCAGCCCCTCGGGCGCGTGGCCCGCGATCTCCGAGCAGTTGCCCGCCGGGGCGAGGAACCACTGGGCCCCGTCGGCCCTGGCGCCCCACATCTTCTGCCGCACGCCCCCGATGGGGCCGACGGCGCCGTCGTAGCTGATGGTGCCGGTCCCGGCGATGGACTGGCCGCCGGTGAGGTCGCCGGGGGTCAGGCGATCGATGATCCCCAGGGCGAAGACCATGCCGGCCGAGGGGCCGCCGACCTTGTCGAGGTTGACGGCGATGTCGATCGGCAAGGACACGTCGGCCGTCAGGTAGACGCCGAGCTTGGACCCCTCTTCTTGCTCCCCGCCGGCGACGGATTCGACGGGGAGGTCGAGGCTCCGCCCGTCGCGTTCGACGGTCAGCGTCATGACCGAGCCGACGGGCTGGCGGCGCATGAGGGAGAAGGGGACGGAGGCGGAGTCGACGGGGTGGACGACGCCCTGCGGGTCGGTGATGGACACGAGGACGTCGCCGGCCTCGACGACCCCCTCGGCGTGGGACCCGGGAACGGCCCCGGCGACCGTCACGGTCGCGGGCACCGACCATCCGAGGTGCTCGAGGGCGGCGACCTCGGCGGTCGACTGGGAGGAGGACATCTGGGCCTGGGCGGCCTGCTCGATCTGCTCGGCGGTGACGTCGTCGGGGTAGACGTCGCTGTAGGCGACGACGGTGTTGCGCGGGTCGAGGGCGGACACCGCCAGGGCGGCGAGGGTCATCCGGTTCCCGGGGCCGCCGGATTCGGAGACGGTGACCATGAGCAGCCGTCCGTCGGCGGGGGCCGCGGCGTCGCCGGCCTCGTCGGTGGCGTCGGGGACGAGGGGGGAGCCGGTGGCCGGGTCGGTCCCGGAGACCTCGATGACCGCGGTGCCGTCGCGCGATCCCAGGACGTTGAAGGTGGGGCCCGGCTTGTCGACGACGTAGGGCACGGGCAGGACGAAGACGACGACGGCCGCGAGGGCGATGAGCGCCCATCCGGTCAGGCGCAGGGCCCGGGTCCTGCCCGCCCGTCGCCCTTTCGCGGGCGCGGGCGCCTCGCCGCCGCCGGGGGCGCCGGTCGGGGGCCGGGGGGAGGTCGTGCTCTGCTCGTCGTGGTCCACCGGCTCATTGTCGGTCGCCCGGCCGCGCGACGCGAGCCGGCTCCTGCGAGGACGGGGTTTTCGCATTCAGCTTTCAGCGCACTCCCATCCGCCCCCGAGCGTCGCCGGGGCGGGGGTGGGTAGGGTCTGGATATGACTGAGGATCACGGTTCATCCGATTCGACGCCCTTCGACGAGTTCCTGCGGCGGATGCTCGGCGAGGAGGCGGGCGAGGAGGCGGCGCGCGCGATGCGCGCCCAGGGGCTCGACCCGCAGAGCCTGCCCCCGGAGCTGTCCGATCCGGCCCGCATGGCGCAGGCGGCCTCCCAGTTCCAGTTCCTCTTGAACACGACGGCGGGCCCGGTCAACTGGTCGATGGTCGAGGACGGGGCGAAGCAGCGGGCCTTCAATTCCGGCGATCCCCTGCCGTCGGCGGCCGAGGCGGAGCGGGCGCGCCAGGCGATGACGGTCGCCGACCTGTGGCTGGACGCCGTCACCGATTTCATCGCGGATCCGCCGGACCGTCAGGTGTGGAGCCGCGTCCAGTGGGTCGAGGCGACGCTCGACATGTGGAAGAGGGTCTGCGAACCGGTGGCCGCGAACGTCTCACGGGCGATGGGCGATGCCCTGGCGTCGGGGGCCGGCCCCCTGGGGGAGGCCGAGTCCCTCCCCGGCCCGATGGCGGCGATGATCGGCAAGACCCGGGAGATGCTCCCGAAGCTGTCGTCGATGATGTTCGCCGCGCAGATCGGCAACGCCCTGGCGGCCCTGTCGCAGGAGGCGATGGGGTCCTTCGACGTCGGCCTGCCGTTGGCACCCGAGCGGACCTGCGCCCTCGTCGTGCGCAACGTCGGCGAGTTCGCCGACGGCCTGGAGATCCCCTACGAGGAGGTCCAGCAGTTCGTCGCCGTGCGCGAGGCGGCCCACCGCCGCCTGTTCGCCTCGGTCCCCTGGCTGACCGGGGATCTGATCCGCGCGGTCGAGCGGTACTCGGCGAACATCGCGATCGATATGGAGGCGATCTCCGAGGCGGCGCGCGGCGTCGACCTGTCGGATCCGGCCTCGATCGAGGGGGCGATGTCGGGAGGGGTCTTCTCGACGTCCCCCACGGCCGAGCAGCGGTCGGCCCTCGAGCGCCTGGAAACGCTCCTGGCCCTCGTCGAGGGGTGGGTCGAGGTCGTCACCGCCCTCGCCGTCGCCCCCTACCTTCCGCACGCCGATCAGCTCCGCGAGATGATGCGGCGGCGTCGGGCGTCGGGCGGGGCTGCCGAGCAGGTCCTCGGCCGGCTCATCGGGTTGTCGATGAGGCCCCGGCGCGCGAGGGGCGCCGCCGAGATCTTCTCGCTGGTCGCGGACGATTCGGGATCCGAGGGCCGCGAGGCCCTGTGGAGCCATCCGGATATGGTCCCGACGACCGGGGAATTGGACTCACCGGAGTCCTTCCTCGTCCTGCGGCGGGCCGCCCACGAGCAGGACGCGCAGATCGACGCCGCATTGGAGTCCCTGCTGGACGGGACGATGGGCTGGGCCCAGGGCCTGTCCCCGCAGGACGACCCGGAGTCGGAGGCTCTGCGACGGGCCGGTGCGGCGGATGAGGGCGGCGATTCCGGGTCGGGGCCCGATCGGGGGTCCTCGGACGACGACGGCCCCTCCGACGAGGGGAGTGCCCCGTCCGCCTGAGCGCGGGCCGTCCACAGGGGAGGGCCCGCTCTGGCCCGTCCCGCGCGGATCGTGAAGAATCGTCTCATACGAGACGAACTGAGAGGATCCGACATGTTACTGCGTCCGGGCACCGCCGTCTTGTGGAACGGCGCCGATTCCCTGCGCATCGGCGGGGACCCCGCCTCCGGGGTCGTCCTCGACGCGCTGACGCCCGAGGAGCAGGCCTGGGTCCACGCCTGCGCCCGCATCGCCTCCCACCGCCTCGACCACCCGCTGTCGCGGCGCCCCTGCCCTCCCCCGCCCCCGGGCGCCGGAAGGATCGAGGCCGCCCTGGAGGCCGCCGGACTCGTCGACCGTCCCGAGCCCCGGACGGCGGCCCGTCTGCACCTCGACGGGCTCTGCGCCGCCTGCCTATCCTCCATCGGGGTCATCGCCGAGTCCGTCGACGTGGCCGTGACGATCAGCTCGCCGGGAGTCGTCGAGCGCGATCTCGCCCGGGTCGTCGGCGAGGACCGGCTCGGTCAGGACCGGGCCTTCTCGGCGCGCGAGCATCTCGCGCGCCTCGTGCCGAGCGCCCGGTCGTCGTTCTCGGGGAGCCCGGGCCTCGTCCTCGTGTCCGCCGAACGACGGGCCGATCCTGAGGCGACGCTGCGGTGGGTCCGCGAGGAGATCCCCCACCTGGTCGTCACCCGCCTCGAATCGGGGTACGAGATCGGCCCTCTGGTCATGCCGGGGGCGACGACCTGCCATCAGTGCGTCGAGGCCCGGCGGATCGGGGACGACCCGGCCCGCCTGATCCACCTGCGGGACCTGCCGACGTGGCCGTTGCCCCCGACCCCGGCGCGCGCCTCCTGCGCGGCCTCCCTCGTCATCGCCGACCTCGTCGAGGCGGCGATCCGGGGTCGTGCGACGCCCGAGGAGTGCCAGCAGCTCGTCCGCGTCGACTCGCGGGGAGTCCTGTCGCGCACGGCCGTGCCGCCCGAGCCGGGATGCGCCTGCGGGGCGGCGGGATGCCCTCCGGGTCTGGAGCGGGCGGCTTGATCGTCCGGGCCGCTCCTGCTCGACGCGGCCGCCGGCGGCCGCGCGCGGGAAGGGCCCGATCGTTCGGGCGCCGTCCGTCAGGCCGGTTCGTCCTCGTCGACGACGACCTCCTCGCCCCGGACGATCGCCAGGACGGCGGGCCCGTGCCGGTCGATCTTCACCTGCCCGACTCCGGAGATCACCCGCATCTGCGTGAGGGTCTTGGGCGCGACGATGGCGATGTCGCGCAGCGTCCGGTCGGAGAACACCGCGTACGGGGGAACGGACCTGGCCTTCGACTCGGCCAGGCGCCAGGCCCTCAAGCGGGCGAAGAGATCGATGGTCTGGGCGGACTGGGTCTCCTCGAATTCCCGGTTGGCGGCGCGCGTCGTCGTCTTCCGCGCATGCGCCGGAGGGGCTGCGGGGGACGGGGCCTCCTCCGGCCAGATGCCGTCGAGGAGCCGCGAGCGCCGGCGCGAGCCCCGCCCGCCCTCCGAGCGAGCGCGCGCCCACGAGATCTCCAGGACCCGGCGCGCGCGGGTGATCGCCACGTAGAGGAGACGGCGCTCCTCCTCGCGGGCCTCGGGGGTCTTCGCGTAGGAGATCGGCAGCAGCCCCTCGGCGGCTCCGATGACGAACACCGCGTCCCATTCGAGCCCCTTGGCGGCGTGGATCGTCGTCAGCTCGACCCCGAACTGGTCCGGCTCGACCTGGTACTGGGCGCGGTCGGAGAGCTCGGCGACGAACCCGGCGAGGTCGTCGGCGTTGGAGTCCTGGGCCCACTGGATGATCGCGTTGAGGTCGGCCCATCGCTCCTGAGCCGCTCCGCCGACCGGCATCTCGGGGGACCACCCCATCGGGGAGAGGACGTCGACGACTGCCTGGTCGAGAGGGGAGGCGGCCTCGTCGGGGGCGATCGAGGCGGCGCGCAGGGCCGCCACCGCCGAGCGCACGTCCTCCCTGCGGAAGAAGGGGGTGGAGTTCGTCATCGCGACGGGGATCTGCCGGGAGGACAGGACCTCCTCGAGGATCTGGGACTGGCTGTTCATCCGAATGAGGACCGCGATCCGACTGGCCTCGACGCCCTCGGCGAGGAGTTCGCGGATCCGGGAGGCGACGGCCTCGGCCTCGGCGCGGTCGTCGCCGTGGGCGCGGAACGCGACGGCGGGCCCGGAGTCGTTCTGGGAGACGAGGCGCACCGTTCCGCTGGCGCGCCTCGACAGCGCCATGAGGGAGTTCGCGACGGACACGATCTGCGGGGTCGACCGGTAATCGCGGACGAGTTCGAGGACGGCGGCGCCGGGGTGGCGCCGGGCGAACCCGGTGAGGAACTCGGGGGTGGCGCCGGTGAAGGAGTAGATCGTCTGGGCGACGTCGCCGACGACGCACACGTCGTGGCGCCCCCCGAGCCACAGGTCGAGGAGCCGGTGCTGGAGGAGGTTGACGTCCTGGAACTCGTCGACGACGAAGTGGCGGTACTGCGCCCTGACGGCGGAGGCCACCTCGGGGCGCTCCTGGAGGAGGCCGCACATGTGGGTGAGGACGTCCTCGAAGTCGATGACGCCGCGCTCGGCCTTGACCTCCTCGTAGACGTCGAGGAGGCGCGCCATGTCCTGCTCGGACACCCCGGCGGGGGCCTGCCGCCCGAGCGACCGGGCGCGTTCCGGGTAGTGGGCGGCGTCGACGAGACTGACCTTCGACCATTCGATCTCAGCCGCGAGGTCGCGCACCAGGGCCTTGTCAACGCCGATGCCCAGGCGCGCGCCGGCCGCGTAGACGAGCGACGCCTTGTGGGGGACGATGTCGGGGACCGGGCCCCCGATGTAGGTCGGCCAGAAGTAGCGCAGCTGCCGCAGGGCCGCGGCGTGGAAAGTGTGGGCCTGCGCCCTGGGCACCCCCAGGGCGGCGAGGCGGTGGCGCATCTCGTAGGCGGCGCGCTTGGTGAAGGTCACGGCCAGGACGTTCGAGGGGTCGTAGGCGCCGACCGCCGCCCCGTAGGCGATGCGATACGTGATCGCCCGGGTCTTGCCCGTCCCCGCGCCCGCCAGGACCGCCAGCGGCCCGGCGACGCGGGTGGCGACGGCCCGCTGATCCGGGTCGAGGGCGTCGAGGATCTCATCGGGCGTCGTGGTCATGGTCGGATCATCCCACGGGTCGCCGGCACGTGGGGCCTCGGGCGGCGCGTCAGGGCCGTCTCAGCGGGTCGGGGGCGCCGGGGGGCTCGGGGAGTTCACCGCCGTACCAGTCGCGCAGCATCGCCGAGGCGATCGAGGCGCGGCCGGGCGGTTCGAGCCGCCCCCCGCGGATCTCCTCGGCGAGGTCCTCCCGGCTGTAGAAGCGGGCCCATTCGATCTCCTGCCCATCGGGGACGGGGACGGCCTCGGCCCCGACGGTGCGGGCCCGGTAGCCGAGCATCTGCGAGCGGGGGAACGGCCAGGGCTGGGAGCCGAGGTACTCGACGTCGCGCACCTCGAGGCCGACCTCCTCGCGGACCTCGCGGGCGACCGCGCGGTCGGGGGACTCCCCCGCCTCGACGAATCCGGCGATGGCCGAGGCGAAGGACCCGCTCCACGCCGTGTTGTGGGCGAGGAGGGCGCGGTCGCGCCCGTCGACGACGAGGACGATGATCGCCGGGTCGTGGCGGGGGAACTCGACGGCCCCGCAGCCGGTGCACGCCGTCGACCACCCGCCGGCCCGGGGCTCGACGGGGGCGGCGCAGCGCGGGCAGTACCGGAAGGAGTCGTGCCAGGCGGCCAGGGCGGCGGCCGCGGCGGCCAGGGCCGCGTCGTCGTCGCCCAGGAGGTGGCCGCACCAGCGCAGGGCCGCCCACCGCCAGGGGCCCGATCGCGGCTCGTCGTCGGCGTCGAGGACGAGCGCGAGGCGGGCGGCGTCCCCGGTCGCCCCGAGGAACAGGACGGGCCGGCCCACGCCGATCAGCCGCTCGGCCTCGGCCAGGGGGATCGAGGCGAGGCGCGGGCCCTCCCCTCCCCTTTCGACCCCGACCCATCCGCGCGCGGTCACGGGCAGGACCCGCACGGCGCCGATCCGCCCGGCCGCCCCCGTCAGGGCCGATGGCCCCTCGCGCACGAGTCGGACGGGGTCGACGGATTCGCGCACGGGGACGAGGGGGTCGACCCCGCCGCGGGCCAGGGGCAGGTCGCAGCGCATGACTCCACGCTAACCCCCTCGGGTAGGGTGGGCGTCATGACGACGACTCATCTGCGCGCCGACGGGCGCGCCACCGATCAGCTCCGGCCCGTCGCCCTGACCCGCGGATGGTCGGGGACGGGAGAGGGATCCGTCCTCGTCGAGTTCGGCGCCACCCGGGTCCTGTGCGTCGCCTCCCTGACGGAGGGCGTCCCCCGCTGGCGCAAGGGCTCGGGCGAGGGGTGGGTGACCGCCGAGTACGCGATGCTGCCGCGGGCGACCTCGGAGCGCTCCTCCCGGGAATCCGTCAAGGGCAAGATCGGCGGGCGCACCCATGAGATCTCCCGCCTCATCGGGCGGTCCCTGCGGGCGGTCGTCGACGTGTCCGCCCTCGGGGAGAACACGATCGTCCTGGACTGCGACGTCCTGCGCGCCGACGGGGGGACCCGCACCGCCTCGGTGACGGGCGCCTACATCGCGCTGGCCGAAGCCGTTCGGTGGGCGACGGAGCGGGGGATCGTCGCGCCGCGGGCCGGCGCCCCGGTCCTGACCGACTCCGTGTCGGCGATCTCGGTCGGCATCGTCGACGGCGTGCCGATGCTCGACCTGCCGTACGTCGAGGACGTCCGGGCCCAGACCGACATGAACGTCGTCCAGACGGGGTCGGGCGCGTTCGTCGAGGTGCAGGGCACCGCCGAGCACGCGCCCTTCGACCGCGCCGAGCTGGGGGCGCTCCTCGACCTGGCGACGGCGGGCAACTCCCGACTGGCCCGCGCCCAGCGCCTGTGCCTGGAGGCCGGCGTCGGCGAGCGCGTCGAGGTCGCCTGATGGGAGCGCCTCGCCTGGTCTTCGCCACGGGCAACGCCCACAAGATCAGCGAGCTCGAGGCGATTCTCGCCGCCGCATGGGAGGGTTTCGAGCCGGGGGCCATCGCGCGCATGTCGGATTTCGACGCGCCCGAGCCCGTCGAGGACGGCGCCTCGTTCGAGGAGAACTCGCTCATCAAGGCGCGGGCGCTGTGCCGGGCGACGGGGCTGGCGGCGGTCGCCGACGACTCGGGGATCTGCGTCGACGTCCTCGGCGGCGCCCCGGGGATCTTCTCGGCGCGCTGGTCGGGGCGCCACGGCGACGACGCGGCGAATCTCGACCTGCTCCTGGCTCAGCTCGCCGACGTGCGCGACGAGCACCGGGCGGCGGCGTTCGTGTCGGCCGCCGCCCTCGTCCTGCCCGACGGGCGCGAGTTCACCGAGCGGGGCGAGGTGCGCGGTCGCCTGCTCCGCGAGCGCCGCGGTTCGGGGGGCTTCGGCTACGACCCGGTCTTCGTCCCCGACGGCTTCGCGCTGACGACGGCTGAGATGAGCCCGGAGGAGAAGAACGCGATCAGTCATCGGGGCATCGCCTTCAGGGCGCTGGCCCCGCGCCTCGTCGAGGCCCTGGGCGCCGAGGCCGGGTGAGCCCCTCCCCCGGTCGACGGATCGCCGGAGCGGCGAGGGCGAACGCGAACCGCCCCGGCATCAGCCGGGGCGGTTTCCTCGTGCGTCCAGGTCGTCGGCGCTCACCGCGCCACGAGATTGCCGTAGATCGGGCGATCCATGACGAACTGGAGTTCATCGCGCTGCTGACGCCAACGGATGGTCGGCATCAGGAGGGCGCGCAGTCGGGCGATCAATGTGCTGGGTGGCGCTTTCATGGTCATCCTCACTGCTGATCCGTCAGACCCCGTTGTCTGAGGATGTTCCTATGATCCTCCTCACAGACCATGGAATCAATCGATATTGGCTTCAGCTGGCCTTAAGCGCCTCTAATGCGGCCCGACGCGCGGCGCCCGGCCGGACGAGCGACGCGATCCTGGCGACGAGGCGGTCGCGGACCCGCCACGACATCCGCACGCCGATGAGGATGAACAGGAGATTCGTCACCATCGACGGCCATGAGCCCGTCGCGCAGCAGGCGACGACCAGGAGGGCGCAGGCGGCCATGTTGAGGCCGTGGTAACGCAGGGAGTCGGAGGCGAATCGACCGCTGGACACGAGGTAGTACGCGCCCATGGAGCCGGCCGCCCCGAACCATCCGAGGACCATCGCGATGTCCTGCACCGTCATCTGCATGGAACCGATGATGCCAAGGCCTCGACTCAAGTACAATAGAAGCACTCTTCATTCAGCGTTAAGTTCGGCTTAATAGAGGAGACCCAGTGCACATCGATCCGAAACGGCTCCCCGCCCTCCTCGCCGTCCAGCGCGAAGGCGGCATCGTCGCCGCGGCCGACATCCTCATGGTCTCCCCCTCCGCCGTCTCCCAGCAGATCCAAAAACTCGAGGACGAGGTCGGCCTCGAGCTCATCGAGCGCACGCCCGCGGGAGCCGTCCTCACCCCCGCCGGCAGGATCATCGCCGCGAGCGCCGAGCGCATCCAGATCGAGCTCGAGGAGACCCTCCAATCCCTGCGGCCCATAGCCGGGCAGGTCACCGGCATCGTCACCATCGGCGCCTTCCAGACCGTGATCCGCTCCGTCCTCCTGCCCTTCCTCGACTTCCTGCGCACCTCCCTCCCGGGTGTCGAACTCCACATCGCCGAGACCGAGGAGGCCCCCGGGATGACCGCCCTGCGCTCGGGCCGCTACGACCTCCTCGTCGTCGAGCGCGACTCCGACATCGGCGGGGCCGCCCCCCGGGGGTGCACCGACACCCCCTTCATCGACGAGCCCTGGGTCCTCGTCAGCCCCGAGGCCGTCGGCGCCGTCGGCTCCGAACGCGGGCTCGCCGACATCGACTGGCTGCGCGTCGCCCCCGGGACCGTCGGCGCCCACGTCATGGAGCGCCTGACCTCGACCCTCCCCCAGATCCGCTGGGTCCCCTTCTCCTACACGAACTACGACGCGGCCCGCGCGATGATCCGCGCCGGGAAGGGATCGAGCGTCCTGCCCTCGATGGCCGTCGAGGGGCTGAGCACCGAGGGGATGAGGATCACCCCGCTGCCGGCCCTCGGAGTCAGGCGGATCCTCCTGCGCCGGCGCAACGCCGGATGGAACGAGGCCAGCGCCGAGGCCCAGGTCTGCCAGCAGCTCTTCCACTGGGTCGCCGAGCACCGCGGGCGCACCCCCGCCATCGACTAGGCGCGGCCCGTCCCCACCGGGAGGCCGGGCCCGCCGCCTCAGCGCCGCCCCGCCCCGACCTCGTACACCTGCCCGGACTGGGCGAAGTCCAACGGGCCCGACCACGCCGAACGCAGCTCCGCCTCGACGACCGCCCGATCCGTCCACGGCTGGATGTGAGTGGCCACCAGGCGCCCCGCCCCGGCGCGCGCCGCCAGGGAGCCGGCGCGCACGCCGTTCATATGGATCCCCTCCGCCGCGTCCGCGCAGGTGAACCCCACCTCGCTCAGCAACAGGTCGACGCCGCGCGCCCCCCGCACGATCGACTCGGCCTCGTCCGTGTCCCCCGTGTAGAACATCGACACCGTCCGCGACGGATCCGCCTCGTCCGGCCCCTCGATACGGACCCCGTAGGACTCCACCGAATGCCGACCGGCCGCGGCCGTCAGCCGCATCGGACCGACCTCGTACACCGTCGAATCGACGAGCGTCAGGAAGGAGAACTCGTCCTCGTACCCGTCCGGCTCCGTCGTCCCGTCGATCTGGCGGACCCGCTCGGCCGTGCCCGCGGGGCCCGCGACGAGCACCGGCGCCGCCCCCCGGCCCGGCCCCCAGCGCCGATGCACCTGAAGGGAGATGATGTCGCCGATGTGATCGGCGTGCCCGTGGGACACGTGGACCGCGTCGAGATCGCGCGGATCCAGATGCCGCCACAGGGCCCCGAAAGAGCCGGGCCCCAGGTCGAGGGCCACCGAGTACACGCGCCGGGCCCCGGTCGCCGGATCGACGCCTGTCGCCTGGACGAGGTAGCACGAGGCCGGCGAGGCGGGCCCCGACATCGAACCCGTGCACCCGATGATCGTCAGCCTCACGACCGTCCCTCCCCCGGACTCAGGTCCACCTCGTCGACCCGCGACACCTCCGGCCCGAGGAAGCGGCGCGCCAGGCGCGGGAACGTCGTCGACCTGCCGGTCGTGAGGAATCGGTGCTCGGGCCCATCGGCCCCCCGCCACGGCCCGTGGAGGAGCCCGCGGTCGGTGAGCTCGTTGTACGCGACGTTGGCCGTCGCCTCCGAGGAGGTGACGAGGGAGACGCCGTCCCCCATGACGCGCCCGATGACCCCGGTCAGGAGCGGGTAGTGGGTGCACCCGAGGATCAGGGTGTCGATCCCGGCCTGGCCGAGGGGGGCGAGGTAGTCGCGGGCGACCGACTCCAGCTCCTCGCCCGTGGTGGTCCCGGCCTCGACGAACTCGGCGAAGCGCGGGCACGCCCGCTGGACGACGGTCAGCCCGGGGACGGCCGCCAGGGCGTTGAGGTAGGCCTCGGACTGGACGGTCGCCTCGGTCGCGATGACGCCGATGCGCCTGTTGCGGGTCGTCGCCACGGCCTGGCGCGCCGCCGGGGAGATCACCTCGATGACGGGGATGCCGGCGTCGATCCAGTAGCGCTCGCGTGCGTCCGACAGCGCGGCGGCGGTCGCCGTGTTGCAGGCGATGACGAGGGCCTTGACCCCGCGGGAGGCGAGTTCGTCGAGGCAGGCGAGGGTGTACTGGCGGACCTGCGCGATCGGGCGGGGGCCGTAGGGGGTGCGTTCGGTGTCCCCGAGGTAGAGGATCTGCTCATCGGGGAGCTTGTCGATGATCGCCCGCGCGACCGTCAGGCCGCCGAGGCCCGAGTCGAAGATGCCGATCGGCGCGTTGTCCATACCGTGGACATTAGTGGTCGAGGGCCGGGGAGTTCATGGCGGACAGGAGTGAGTCCTGCCACCAGGTGACGACCATGTAGGCGACGGCCGCCGCCTGGGATCTGCACCCGGTCGGAGGGCGGGCCGCCAGGTCGGCGATCCGCTCGGCGTCGGCGTCGTCCGACAGTCCGAGCTCGCCGGCCAGCCCCAGGCGCAGGTCGTTGAGGGCCGCGAGCCACTCCCACGCGTCCTCCTCGGAGACGACGGCCCTGCGATCCGCGCGCGCCTCGTCCAGTCGGGCGGACATCCGCCGCAGCCGACCCGACTTCTGCGAGCGCAGGGCGTCCTCGGTCAGCGCCCGCAGCTTCGAGGCGCGGTCCGGGTCGGGGCTCATCGACGGCAGGAGCCTACCCAGGGCCCCTTCGCGGGGGGCCTCCCGGTCCGTTTCGAGATCGGTGGCGGCGCCCACGAGGAGGGAGAGGTCCCCGGGGTCGTCGAGGACGACGAGGATCTCGTCGACGAGCCGCTGGAGGACGAGGGCGTCGTCGGTGTCGATCCTGGCGGCGTAGCCGTCGTCGATCCGCTCGAACGCGTCGATCACTCGTCTGCCCCCACGGGTTCGAGCGTCGCGTGCAGGCCGTACCCGTGCAGGGCGACGACGTCGGCCTCCATGCGCTCGCGCTGCCCGCGCGAGACCTCGGCGCGCCCCTCGGTGTGGACCCGCATCATCAGGGCCTCGCATCGGGCCAGGGGGTAGCCGAAGTGCCGACGGAAGACGCTCGTCACGTAGTCCATGAGATTGACGGGGTCGTCGAGGACGACGGTGCGCCAGACGGGCAGGCCCGCCCGCGTCGGCGCGGCCCCGGCGGCCGGTCGGATCGCGGTTGTCGTCATACGGCCAGACTAGGCGCCCGCGGGTCTCGTCGCGCGGCTTTGGGTCGTCTGCGCGGGCCGGAACCGACTAGGTTGGACGCATGCCCGCATCCGCATCCACGTCCCTGCTCACGGACATGTACGAGCTGACCATGGTCGACGCCGCCCTCAAGGCGGGGACGGCCCTTCGCCCCTCGACCTTCGAGGTCTTCGGGCGCCGGCTGCCCGCGACCCGCCGCTTCGGCGTCGTCGCCGGGATCGGCAGGATCCTCGAGGCCCTCGAGCGCTTCGAGTTCGAGCCCGATCAGATCGACTGGCTCCACGCCCAGGGGATCGTCTCCGACGACGCCCTCGACTACCTCCGGGGGTTCCGCTTCTGCGGAGACATCCGCGGCTACGCCGAGGGCGAGTGCTACTTCCCCGGCTCCCCCGTGCTGACCGTCGAGGGGACCTTCGCCGAGTGCACGCTGCTCGAGACCCTCCTGCTGTCGATCCTCAACCACGACTGCGCGATCGCCTCGGCGGCGTCGCGCATGACGATCGCCGCCCACGGGCGCCCCTGCATGGACATGGGGGCACGGCGCGGACACGAGAGGGCCGCCGTGTCGGCGGCCCGGGCCGCCGTCATCGGGGGCTTCGCCGGCACCTCCGACCTGGAGGCCGCCAAGCGCTACGGCATCCGGGCCATCGGCACCGCCGCCCACTCGTTCACCCTCCTGCACGACAGCGAGCCGGAGGCCTTCGCCGCCCAGATCGCCCTCCTCGGCCCCTCGACGACGCTGCTCGTCGACACGTACGACGTCGAGCAGGGCGTCGTCAACGCCGTCGAGGCGGCGCGCGCGGCCGGCGGCGAGCTCGGCGCGGTGCGCCTCGACTCCGGCGACCTCGTCGCCCAGGCCTTCAAGGTCCGCGGGCAGCTCGACGCGCTCGGCGCGACGACGACGAGGATCACCGTGACGAACGACCTCGACGAGTACGCGATCGCGGCCCTGGGGGCGGCGCCCATCGACTCCTACGGGGTGGGCACGAAGCTCGTCACCGGATCGGGCGTGCCGACCTCGTCCCTCGTGTACAAGCTCGTCGAGCGCGTCGGCGAGGACGGGGAGAAGATCCCCGTCGCGAAGAAGTCGGAGTCGAAGGGCACCGTCGGGGGGCGCAAGACGGCCGGCCGGGTCCTCGACGAGGACGGCTACGCCGCCGAGGAGCTCCTCGTCGTCGGCGGTTCGCCGCAGGAGGCGGCGTCCGCCCTCGAGGCGGCGGGCGCCAGGCCCCTGCAGGTCCCCCTCGTCACCGGCGGCGCCATCGACTCCGGGCTGTGGGGGCCGCGCGCCCTCGAGGCCGCGCAGGAGCGCCACGTGCGCTCGCGCAACGAACTGCCCTACCAGGCGTGGCGCCTGTCCGAGGGCGAGGTCGCCATCCCCACCCGCTACGAGTCGATCGCCTGACCGGCGATCCGGGAAGGAGACGCCGATGGCGTGGGTGGTCCTCATCGGTTCCGGACTGTTCGAGGCCGTCTGGGCCTCGGCCCTGGCCCGCCTGGGCGAGGAGTTCCGCGTCGGGACGCTCCTCGTGTTCCTCCTCGCCTGCACGATCTCGATGGGCGGGCTGATGGTCGCCATGCGCGACATCCCCGTGGGCACCGCCTACGCGGCGTGGGCGGGCACGGGCGCGGTGGCGACCGTCGGCTACTCGATCCTGTCGGGAGCCGAGTCCGCCTCCGTCCTGCGGATCGTGCTCGTCGCCGTCCTCATCGGCTGCATCGCGGGCCTGCACCTCATCGGGGAGTGAGACTCACCCCCATCGATGCGAAAACGTGGTCGTGCGCCCCGGCGCTCAGCCCCGCCCGACGAACCACTCGCGCAGCAGGGCGATGCGCGCCTCGATCTGGTCGGTCGTCGCCCGGGCGACCTCGGGCCCCCCGCAGCGCTGGCGCAACTGGGCGTGGATCACCGCGTGCGTGTCCCCCGAGCGGCGCGACCACGAGGAGACCAGGCGCGACAGCTCCTTGCGCTTGGAGGCGCGCAGCCGATGCTCGGATACTCCCGCGTTCTCCTCGCGCAGGCGCGCCGCCGCCCGCGTCTTGCGCTGAGAGGCGATCTGCTCGGCCTGACGTGCCCTCAGGAGCGTCGTCACCTGATCGGCGTCGAGCAGGCCGGGGATCCCCAGGTACTCCTGCTCCTCCTGGGAGCCGACCTCGGCGCCCGCCCCCCACGCGGCCCCGTCGAAGAGAACCCCGTCGAACTCCGCGTCCGCGCCGAGGACCTCGAATTGGCCGAGAAGGTCCGAGGACGCCCGCTCCTGCCTGTTCGCCCGGGCGACGAGGGCGTCCTCCGGGCTCCACATCGAGTCCTCGTCGGCCCCGGCCGCGGCGGGCCGGTCGAGGGCGTGGTCGCGCTCGACCTCCATCTCCCCGGCGAGCGTGAGCAGGGGCAGAACCGAGGGGATGAACACGGTGGCCGTCTCCCCGCGCCGCCGGGCCCGGACGAAGCGCCCGACGGCCTGGGCGAAGAAGAGCGACGTCGACGTGTTCGTCGCGTAGACGCCGACGGACAGGCGCGGCACGTCCACGCCCTCGGAGACCATGCGCACGGCGACCATCCACTTGTCGTCCGACTCGCGGAAGGCGTCGATGCGCTCGGAGGCGTCCGCGTCGTCGGACAGGACGACCGTGGCCGCCCGGCCGGTGATCATCCGCAGATGGCGGGCGTAGGCGCGCGCCTGCGTCTGATCGGAGGCGATGACGAGGCCGCCGGCGTCGGGCACCTGGCGGCGGACCTCCTCGAGCCGCTGGTCGGCGGCCCGCAGGACCGCGGGGATCCACTCGCCCGTCGGGTCCAGGGCCGTGCGCCACGCCTGCTTCATCATGTCCTTCGTCAGCGGCTCGCCCAGGCGGGCGCTCACCTCGTCCCCGGCGCTCGTGCGCCACGCCATCTGCCCGGAGTAGGACATGAACAGGACGGGGCGCACGACGAGGTCGCGCAGGGCGTCGGCGTAGCCGTACGTGTAGTCCGCCCGCGAGCGCCGAATGCCCTGCGAGTCCTCCTCGTAGCGGACGAAGGGGATCGGCGCGGTGTCGGACCTGAACGGGGTCCCGGTCAGCGCCAGGCGCCGGGTCGCGTCCTCGAAGGCCTCGCGCACGCCGTCGCCCCAGGACAGGGCGTCGCCCGCGTGGTGGATCTCGTCGAGGATGACGAGGGTGCGGTGGGCGCGGGTGCGGGCCGCGTGAACGGACGGGTTGGCGGCGACCTGGGCGTAGGTGACGGCCACGCCGTCGAAGTGCGAACCGGCCCGGCCCTGGGAGTTCGTGAACGCCGGGTCGATGTGGATGCCGACCCGGGCGGAGGCATCGGCCCACTGGGTCTTGAGGTGCTCGGTGGGGCAGACGACGCAGACCTTGTCGACGGCGCCCTGGCCGATGAGCTCGACGGCGATGCGCAGCGCGAACGTGGTCTTGCCGGCGCCGGGGGTGGCGACGGCGAGGAAGTCCCGGGGGGCGGCCTCGAGGTACTGGCTCAGGGCCCGGGCCTGCCAGGCGCGCAGCGACCCGGCGGCGCCGCGGGGCGCCCGGTCCGGGAAGGCCGGGGGCATCGAGCGGGCGGCGGAGGCGGAGGCGCGGGACGGGTGGTGTCGTTCCGCGGGGGTCACTGGCCGGTGCCGCCCGAGCCGTCGGAGAAGGGCCAGTTGCGCCCGTTGGAGCCCATGGAGTCGCGCACGTCCTTGCACGTGGGGCACACGGGGAACTTCGAGGCGTCACGGGTGGGGATCCACACCTTGCCGCACAGGGCGACGACGGGCTGGCCGGTGATCATCGCGGAGGAGGCCTTGTCCTTGCGGACGAAGTGCGCGAATCGATCGCCGTCCCCGGGGGATTTCTCCTGCTCGACCTCGGTGCGCTCCAGGAGGCCCGTGGAGGATTGGGTCGCCGGGCCCGAGGGGGCGCCGGGGCCGGTGGGTTCGTCGAGTGCGTCGCGCATGGGCCTCATTCTATGTCCGCCGCGCCGCGATGTCGGCCCGGGCCGCGCTCCCGGGGCCCGCGAGCGCCTCGACGATGCGCCGGACCTCGTGCGGATCGGTGCCGCCGGACGCCCCGGGGGCCCTCATGTGGACTTCGCGGGCGGCGGATCGGCGGGCGATGTCGGCGACGTTGTGGGAGCGCAGCCCCCCGGAGACGAGGACGACGAGGTCGTCGCCGGCGCGCTGCGCCAGCCTCTTGAGCCGTTCGGGCCGGGCCGTGACCGGATCCCCGCCGGTCGTCAGGACCCGGTCGTAGCCCCAGGAGATCAGGCGGTCGAGTTCGCGGTCCTGGTCGGCGACGAGGTCGAAGGCCCGATGGAAGGTCAGCGGCGCCTCCTCCGCCTCGTCGCGCAGGAGCCGGGCGGCGGCCTCGTCGATGACGGCTCCGGGGGCGAGGACGCCGACGACGAACCCCAGGCGTGTGCGCGTCGCCTCCCCGAGGCGGCGCAGTGCCCGGATGTCGGAGGCGATGCGCGACACCTCGTCGCTCGTGTGGAGGAAGTCGCCGGGCCGGGGCCTGACGAGCACCTGGAGGCCGCCGACGGGGGCCGCGTCCACGGCGTCCTCGACGAGGCCGAAGGAGGGTGTCAGCCCCCCGCACGCCAGGTCGGCGCACACCTCGACGCGGTCGGCTCCGCCGGCGCGGGCGGCCGAGACCCCCGCGAGGTCGTCGACGCAGATCTCCACGGCGGTCATCGGAGCGGCTCCCACGCCTCGTAGCACGACGCCCCGGCGGCCCGCGCCCCCAGGACGGCGGCCCCCCAGCGGCCGGCGGCGTCCCCGAGCTCGGCGGCGACGAGGCCGGGCGGCCGCCGCCAGCGGAGCATATCGGCGAGCTCGGCGCGCAGGGGGTCGAGGAGGCGGGGGCCCGCATGGGACAGGCCGCCGCCGACGACGATGCGCTCGGGGTCGAGGGCGAGCGTCATCTGCGTGAGGGATACGGCCAGCGCGTGAACACCGGTGCCCCACACGCGGTCGGCGATCGGGTCTGACCCCAGGCGCTCCTCGACGCCCCTCGCCCCGACGTCGACGCCGGCGGCGTCCCGGTAGCGGCGGGCCAGGCCGGTGGCGGAGGCGTAGACCTCCAGGCAGCCGCGCTGGCCGCACCCGCAGGTCTCCCCGTCGGGGAAGACGGGGGCGTGCCCGATCTCGCCCGCGCAGTAGGAGGCGCCGGCCCACGCCCGTCCGCCGAGCATCACGGCCATGGAGATGCCCGTGCCGATGGGCATCATGAGGAAGGAGGAGGCCCCTCGTCCCGCCCCCATGAGGCCCTCGGCGATGCCGGCGGCCCTTCCGTCGTGCCCGAGGCGCGCGGGGATACCCGTGGCCCCGCCGATGTCCTCGGCGAGCGCCGCCCCGTCGAGATCGAGGTTCGACGCGTAGACGACACGACCGGCGGCCTCATCGACGATCCCCGGGCAGATCACCCCGATCCCGGCGATCCCCGGGTGCTCGTCGGACAGGCGGCGGGCGATGGCCGTGCTTTGCGCGGCTACTCCCCGGCGGAGCGTGGGGGCCCGCCCCTGCGCCTCGATCCGCCCGGCGGCGTCGACGATCATCCATTTGATCGCGGTGCCGCCGACGTCGATCCCCGCGTACAGGGAGGCTGTCACGGGATCACGACCCGCGCCGCCATCGCCCCGGGGTCCATGTCGGGGTCGAAGGGGAACATCGGGCGCGAGATCCTCGTATGGCCCAGGCGCAGGAGGTCCTGGTCGACGCCCCCGGGGGTCAGGGCCATGAGCCAGTCGGCCTGGGTCTCATACAGGTCGGGCTCGAGGTAGCCGATCTTGACGACGACGACGTCGGCGGCGGCGATGTCGATGCCGAGGCGCTCGAACTGCTCGAACGTCGTGTACTGGGCGCGGTTCGTCGTGACGATGAGGGTGAGGCCCCCGGTGCGGATCGCGGCCGTGGGCCCGCCGAGCGGGTCGTCGGCGAGGGCCCGGACGGTCCCGCGCACCCGCTGGGGCCCAGGGGGCCGGGTGTCGATGCGGCCTCCGACCTCGATGTCGACGCTCTGACCGACCCCGGCCCGCCAGCAGGCGCCCGCAGCATCCGGGTCGACGATGGAGGCGTGGACGACGTCGAGGGACCCGTCGACGACGGGAGGCCAGGCGAGAAGGCTGGCGAGGGCGACGGTGACGTCGTCGGCGCCGCCGGCCCCCGGGTTGTCGCCGGAGTCGGAGATGAAATAGGGGCGCCGGGCTCTCAGGCCGAAGTCGAGGCACTCGTCGATGGTGGCGACGGGGGCGACGAACTCGAAGTCGCGGCGCCTGTCCCAGAACTCCTGGCCGATGATCCGCGCCTGCTCAGCGACGAGCTCGGGGTCGTCGCCGGTGACAACGACGGCGCCGGTGCAGCGCGGCTGGTCGGCCCACGCGAAGCCGATCCAGATCCCGGCGTCGAGGATCCCGTCCATGGCTTCGACGGGCTCGATCATCGCGTACAGGGATTTCGCCGGCTCGATGCGCGTCGAGGTCTTCTCCCCAGGCAGGAGGACGGGGACGTGCACGAGGGCCTTGGCCGGTTTGGGCAGGCCCTGGCGGAGCCGGTCGACGAGGTTGCGGGCGGCGCGCTCGCGCGACTCCCAGGCGTCCTCGTGGGGGGCCATGCGATAGCAGGTGAGCAGGTCGCAGCCCTCGAAGAGGGCGTCGGACACGTTGCCGTGCAGGTCCATGGAGGCCGAGACCATCGGTTCGGGCCCGATGACCGAGCGGATCGCACCGATCATGTGGCCCTCGGCATCGTCGAGGCCGTCGACGCTCATCGCCCCGTGGATGTCGAAGAAGACCCCGTCGAGGCGGCCGGCGGCGCTCAGGCCGTCGAGGATCTCGGCGAGCCAGGCGTCGTAGGCGCCGCGCTCGACGACGCCGCCGGGCAGGGCGCGGGCGTGGAGGATCGGCACCCAGTCGACGGCGAGGGCCCAGTCGGCGCCCCGCCACTCGTAGCGGGCCATGAGGTCCGGGCCGCGGGTGACGGCGAAGTCGTCGGCTGTCGAGGTGTAGGGGGTGAAGGTCGAGCTTTCGATGTGGATGCCGCAGACGGCGATGCGGGGTCGGACGACCACGATGTTCTCCTAGTAGAGGGGTGGCCGGCGCGCCTGGTGCGCGAGCGCCACGGCCGGGGACGGTCGGAGGGGAGGGGTTCGGGAGGGCGTCAGCGCCCGCCCATGCCGGACATGGAGATGCCCTTGATGAGGTGCTTCTGCAGGACGATGACGAGCAGGGTCGTGGGGACCATGGAGATCATCGAGGCGGCGATCTGGAGCTCGTAGCGCGTCCCGTGCTGACTGGAGAAGGAGGTCAGGCCGACGGGCAGGGTGCCCAGGGTCTGGTAGTCGACGGTGACGATCAGGGGCCACAGGTAGGAGTTCCAGAAGCTCATGAAGGTGAACACCGACAGGACCGCGATGGCCGACTTCGTCAGCGGCAGGATGATCTGCAGGAAGGTCCGCACGGGGCCGGCTCCGTCGACGCGCGCCGCCTCCTCGATCTCGTAGGGGATGGACCGCATGAACTGGCGGATGAGGAAGGTCCCGAAGGCGCCGAAGGCGAAGGGGAGGATGAGCGCCTGATAGGTGTTCACCCATCCGAACTTCTGCATGAGGATGAACATCGGGATGACGAGGACCTCGGCGGGAATCATCATCGTCGCGAGGAACAGGACGAACGCGCCCTCGCGCCCCTTCCACCTGAGCCTGGCGAAGGCGTATCCGGCGGTCGTCGAGACGACGAGGACGACGAGGGTCCCGAGGATCGCGACGAGGAACGAGTTGCCGATGTAGCGCAGGAACGGCCCGTAGGTGAAGACCTCGATGTAGTTCTCCCATCGCAGCCTGGCCCCGAAGAGGGTCGGCGGCATCGAGAAGACCTCCTCCTTGGCCTTGAGGGAGGAGAAGAACGCGTAGACGAGGGGCGAGGCGAAGATCAGGGCCGAGGCCCAGACGGCGAGGTGCTGGATCGCGTCCTTGAACGGCGTGGGCTCCCCGCCCAGGAGTCCCACGCGGGTGTTCTTCGCGCGCTCGGGCTCTCGGGCGTCACGCTTCATAGTGGACCCACCTCCTCTGGGCGGCGAATTGGAAGGCGGTCACGAGGATGACCAGGGCGAAGAGGATCCACGCGGCGGCCGCGGCGACGCCGAGCTGGTGGAACTTGAAGCCCGTGTTGTAGATGAACATCACGAGGGGCAGGGTCGAGTTGCCGGGACCGCCGCCGGTGAGCAGCTGCGGCTGGACGAAGACCTGGAGGGAGGAGATGACGGTCATGACGGCGGCGAAGAAGATCGACGGGGAGATCATCGGCAGGACGACTTTGAAGAGCATCGTCGCCCCGCTGGCCCCGTCGATGCGGGCGGCCTCCATCACCGAATCGGGCAGTTCCTCGAGGGCGGCGGAGAAGATCAGCATGTTGTACCCCTGCCCCTGCCACACCGACATGATGACGATCATCGCCATCGCCCAGTGCGGGTCGGAGAGGAACACGGGCAGTTCGTAGCCGAACCACGACTGGGAGATGCCGTTGAACAGGCCCTGGGGCTGCAGGAGCATGCGCCACACGAGGACGTTGGCGACCATGGGGGTGACGACGGGGATGAAGAAGAGGACGCGGAAGGCGTTGCGCCCGCGGATCCTCGGCCCGATGAGGAGGGCGAGCCCCAGTGACACGATGATGTTCGCCGGGACGTACAGGACGGTGAAGACCACCGAGTTGCGCAGGGCGGGCCAGAAGTCGGGGCTCTGGGTCATCAGCCAGGCGTAGTTGTCCAGGCCGACGAATCGCCTCTGCCCGAAGGCCGGCCAGTCGTACAGGCTCATGACGATGGACAGGACGACGGGGACGACTGTGAAGAGGCAGAGCCCCACCAGGGCCGGGCTGGCGAAGCCCAGCGCCTGGAGGGACTCCGCCCTGCGCAGCCTGCTCCGCCGGGGGCGGGACACAGGTGTGGTGGTCATGGCGTCGGTGGTTCCTCTGGTCGGGTCAGTTCTGGCCGAACTGCTTCTGGGCGTTGCCCAGCATGTCGGCCATCGTCGAGTCGCCGGTGTACACGGAGACGAGGTTCGGGGTGAAGTACTCCGAGACCTGAGCCCACTTCTCGTTGACGTGCTGGCCCTGGAGTCCGGAGAACGCGGCCTCGAAGACGGTGCGGACGTCCTCGCGGTAGGCCTCGTCGAGGGAGTCGAAGTACAGCGGCTGGGATTCGACGCGCGACGGGTAGGAGCGCCCGGACGACGAGATCAGGTCCTGGGCCTCCTTGGAGACGAGGGATCCGAGGACTTTGAGCGCGGCCTCGCGCTCGGGGCCCTGGCAGGTGGCGGCGATGCCGAATCCGGAGCCGAGGACGAGGCCAACGGAGGAGCCGTCGGCGTTCTTCGGCAGGGTGACGGCGCCCGCGGCGAAGCCCTTCTCGTTGGTGAAGTAGCCCTGGGCGTTCCACGTGCCGTCGACGGCCATGGCGGTGTTGGCCGAGGAGTACTGGTCCTCGCCCCAGCCGGCCTCGGAGGCCGAGGGGACGGGGTCGGCGACGCCCTCGGCGGTGGCCAGGGAGGCGTACCACTCGGCGGCCTCGACGAACTTCGGGTCGGTCAGTTGGAGCGTGCCGTCGGCGGCGACGGGCTGAACGCCGGATTTGGCGATCGGCAGGGCGAGCCATTGGAACTCGCCCATGCCCATGCCGAAGCCCTTGTGAGCATCGGTCGTCGCCCCCTTGGCGGTGGCGACGAAATCGTCGAAGGTCCAGCCGTTGACGGGCTCGGGGGTCCCGGTCTCGGCGAGCATGTCCTTGTTGTAGTAGACGAGCATGGCAGCGACGTCGTAGGGGATGCCGTAGAGGGTGCCGTCATAGGTGAGGATGTCGAGGGCTCCGTCGGTGAAGTCGGCTGGGTCGATGCCGGCGGTTGCGAGGTCCTCGTCGGTCAGGGGCGAGAGGGCGGGGTGGAAGACCGAGAGCTTCTGGCCGTTCATCGAGGTCAGGCACGACAGCTGCCCGGAGGACATGTTCGAGGTGAGCTTGGTGAAGTAGTCGCCCCATGAGGCGACGTTCGTCGTGAGCTCGATGTCGGGGTTCTGCTCGCGGACGACGTTGGCGGTGTCCTCGATCCATTTGAGGTCGGTGTCGGAGCTGCCCCACATGTCCCAGGTCAGGGCGATCGTGCCGTCGGCGGTCGCGGTCGTCCCGGAGCCGGAGCCGCCCGAGCAGGCGGCCAGCCCGAGGGAGGCGGTCATCGCCGTGGCGACGGCGAGGGCGGTGTAGCGCATCTTCATGGTGTTCTCTCCTTTGAGGTCGGTGCGCGGTCGTTGGGTTCTCGTCGGTGTCATTCGTCTGCGTCGTCGAGGTAGAGCTCGATGACGGGGACCAGTGCGTCGGGTCGGCGCACTGGGAGCGTGAGGGTGAGGGTCCCCTCGGGTTGCCCTCCCAGGTCGGTGGATAGGGCCTCCTTGTCGGGCGGCAGGACGCTCATCGGCAGTTCGGAGCCGTCGTTGAGGAGGCGCGCGAAGCGGACCCGGCCGGCCAGGTCGGGCAGGTGGAGGTGGCCGAAGGGCCAGTGGAGGAGGTGGACGTAGAGGCGGTCGGCGCGGCGGGTGAGGACCGTGCCGGCGGGGGCGGTGAAGCCGTCGGCGGCGCCGGCGCCGATGATCGAGGCGCGGTGCAGTCGCATCCATTCGCCGATGGCGTCGAGGGCGTCCCGATCGGCGGCGGTGATGGCGCCGCGGGCGTCGGGGCCGATGTTGAGGATGAGGTTGCCGTCCTTGGAGACGGTGTCGACGAGCATGCGCACGAGCATGTCGTGGCTCTTGTAGTCCGTGTTGTCCCGGTCGTAGCCCCAGGAGCCGTTGAGGGTCTGACAGGCCTCCCATCGCACGCGCCGGCCCGCGAGGGTCATCGGGGCGCTGGGCTGGTACTGCTCGGGGGTGACGAGGTCGCCGGGGATGTCGAGGCGGTCGTTGACGAGGATGCCGGGTTGGAGGCGGGTGCACATGTCGAGGAGCTCGACCGATCCCCAGTCGTCGTGTCCCTTGCCGGTGAATCCCTCGAGCTTCCAGGGGTAGGAGAAGTCGAAGAAGAGGTAGTCGATCGTCCCGTAGCCGGTGAGGAGTTCTCGGACCTGGCCGTGGAGGTAGCGGCGGTACTCCTCCATGGTCCGCTCGGGGTGGGGGTCGTGGGCGTCGGGGTCGTCGCGGCGGGGGTGGTGGAAGTCGTAGGGGAAGTCGGGGTGGTGCCAGTCGATGAGCGAGTGGTAGAGGCCGACGCGCAGTCCTTCGGCGCGCAGGGCGTCGACCCATTCGCGCACGAGGTCGCGGCCCTGGTGGGCCTGGGAGGTGTAGTCGGTCAGGGCCGAGTCCCACAGGCAGAAGCCGTCGTGGTGCTTGGTCGTCAGGACGGCGTATCCCATTCCGGCGCTCTTGGCGGCTCGGGCGATCTCGCGGGCGTCGAAGAGGTCGGGGTCGAAGAACTCGGCGTACTTCTCGTAGTCCTCGACGGTGCGCCGCTCGCGGGTCATCACCCATTCGTGGCGGGCGGCGACGGAGTAGATGCCGTAGTGCACGAACAGGCCGAACCGGTCGTGGTCGAACCATGCGTGGGCGGCGGCCTGCTCCGGGGTGACGGGTCGCGGCATCAGCAACTTCCTCCAATGAATCGGATGAACAGAACTACTTTGTCCTACACCAATCGGACAATAGCGCATTCCCCGAAAGAACGCATAACCCTCGTAGTTCACAAATGCATAACGGTTGTTCGCTCCGCCGATCACCGAAGATCGGCCTACACTTCACTCAACGATTTGGACGAAGAGGAGGCACAGGATCCATGAGCATCGACGATCCAGCGCTCCTGGACATCCACCGGCGCCTGCTCGACGCCCTCGAGCGCCGCCCCTCCTCGACCCGCCCCGCCCTCGCCCGCGACCTCGGCGTGTCCACCTCGATCGTCTCCCTGCGCATCCACGAGCTCATCGCGGCCGGCCTCGTCGTCGAGTCGGGATCCGCCCCCTCGACCGGGGGGCGCCCCTCGCGCACCCTGCGCCTCGCCTCGGCCCTCTCCCCCGTCCTCGCGGCCGACCTCGGCACCCGCCACGCCCGCCTCGCCCTGGCCGAGGACGACGGGACGATCCTCGACCTCGTCGACCTCGACATCGACACCTCGTCCGGACCCGAGGTCCTGCTCCCCTCCCTCGCCGACCGGTTCGACGCGATGCTCACCGACCACGGACGCGCCTCGCCCGGCTCCGTGTGCATCGGCCTGCCCGGACCGATCGACCCCGACCGCGGATCCGTCGACTCGGGGGCGCGACTGCCCGGCTGGCACGGCTTCCCCGTCGAGCAGTTCTTCGCCGACAGGTACCGCGCGCCCGTCGCCGTCGAGAACGACGCCGACCTCCTCGCCCTCGGCGAGCACCTCGCCCACACGGGCATCCGCAGCTCCCTCAGCGTCAAGGCCGGCAGCGCCCTGGGCGTCGGGGTCGTCATCGGCTCGCGCATCCACCGGGGCGCGACCGGGTCGGCCGGCGACATCTCCCACGTGCGCATCACCGGGACCGGCGACGAGCCCTGCTCCTGCGGCAAGACCGGGTGCCTCGACACCGTCGTGTCCGGACGCGCCCTGGGCCGCCAATGGAACCGCCTGACCGGCGGCGCCGCGGGCACCGACGACCTCATCGCCAGCGCCATCGACGGGGACGCCCTCGCGGTCCGCCTCCTGCGCACCGCGGGGACCCGACTGGGCGAGGCCCTGTGCCTCGTCGCCGGCTTCTTCAACCCCGACGCCGTCTTCATCGGGGGACGGCTGTCGACCGTCGAGGTGTTCCTCGCCTCGGTGCGGGCGGCCCTGTACACCGGGTGCCACCCGCTGATCACCCGCCGCCTCATCATCGAGGCGGCCTCGACGGGCGAGAACGGGGGCGTCCTCGGGGCCATCGCCCGGGCCCGCGAGATCAAGCCCCGCGCATGACGGGAGGGCGGTGCCGATCGGCACCGCCCTCCGCGTCGTCGTTCAGGCCGCGATCACTTGGCGACGGCCTTCTTCAGGGTCGAGCCCGCCGACAGCTTGACGCCGTAGCCCGCGGGGATCTGGATCTCCTCGCCCGTACGGGGGTTGCGGCCCGTGCGAGCGGCGCGCTCGACGCGCTCGACCGACAGCAGGCCGGTGACCTTGACGGACTCGCCCTTGGCCAGGGACTCGACGAGAACGTCCTGGAAGGCGCCCAGAGCGGCATCCGCCTGGACCTTGGTCAGGTTGGCGCGCTCGGCGATCTGAGCGACGAGCTCGGTGCGATTCACGGACATGTAGGAACCTCATTCCTGTCGTTGTCGGGGACCACGAAGATGGTCACGGGGAAACATTACGGAATACGGAGGCGAATTGTCAGTTCTGGCGCGTGTTTTCGCCGATTTCGTGACGGATTCCCACCTGATGGACGCGCGTCGCCCCCTCCCGGGGCGGGAAGGGGCGACGCGACGGGCGGCGAACGGGTCTCAGACCCGTTCGGGTACCGACTGAGAACCCTCGGGAGCGGCGCTCATCATCCGCCCGCCCTTGGCCCGTTGCCGTTCGGCGAAGAAGATGATGAGCCTTTGGACGACGACGAACAGGAGGAGCATCAATCCGGTGATGATCGTCGTCGCGGCCGGGGGGATGCGCCCATCGCGGGTGATGATCAGGCTCGTCGTCGCGAAGACGAGAGCTCCGACGATCGAACCGAGGACGTACCCGGCGCCGCCGGTGATGATCGTCCCGCCGATGACGGCGGCGGCCACGGCGTTGAGCTCCCACCCCTGGCCGAGGATGTTCTGCCCCTTGCCGACCCCGGCGACGTAGACGACCGAGGCGATGCCCGAGAACGTCCCCGACAGCAGGAAGATCGACGACAGGGAGCGCCCCGTGGGCAGGCCCATCAGGCGCGCCGAGTCCTTCGCGGGAGCGCCCATCGCGTAGATGGTCCGCCCCGTGCGGGTGCGGTGCATGACGAAGTAGGCGATGAGGACGACGAGCGCGGCGATGATGACGCCCACGGAGACCGTCAGGTCGTTGACCTTCGGACCGTCGACGAGGGTGAGCTTCGTCCCCAGGAGGCGCAGCCCGTTGCCCTCGTCGAGGACGATCGGCTTGCTCGAGATCATCGCGGCGATGCCCTGGCCCAGGTACATCGTCGCCAGCGTCGCGATGAACGGCTGCATGTCGAAGAACCGCACGAGGACACCCGACAGCGCGCCCATCGTCGTCCCGATGAGGATCATCACGACGGCCACGACCGGCCAGGGGACGCCCGCGTTCGCCATGGTGCACCCGACGACCGAGCTCAGGGCGATGACGGCGCCCACGGACAGGTCGATGCCGCCGATGAGGATCGGCAGGGTCATCGCGATGGCGAGGATGATGAGGTAGGCGTTGTCGTTGAAGAGCGACGAGACCGTGTTGAGCCGGAAGAACTTGCCGTAGGCGAGCTGTCCGACGATGAAGAGGGCGAGGAGAACGGCGACGGCGACGTAGGTCGGGATCTTGTTGAGGTCCCGGGTCAGCCACGCGTTGAAGCGGCTCTTGCCTGCGGATTGCGTGCTCATGGTCACGCCACCTCCTTGGCCACGGCGGGCTCGGTCTCGTGCGGGAGCGGGGGCTTGGCTTTGCGGGTCGTCAGCTTGGCGACGAGCCCGGACTGCAGGACGCACACCGCGATGACGATGATCGCCTTGAAGGCGGGCGTCGCGGCGTTGGGGATGCCCAGCCAGACGATCGTCTTCTCGAGCATCGGGATCATCAGAGCGCCCAGGTAAGTCCCCAGGAGGGAGAAGCGCCCGCCCAGCAGGGAGGTCCCGCCGATGACGACGGCGAGGATCGCGTCCATCTCGTAGCCCATGCCGGTGTTGGCCGGCTCGACGCGCATGACGTTGCCGACGGAGAAGACGCCGGCCATCGCGGCCAGGACGGCGGAGATGATGTAGACGGTGAAGAGGATACGACGCGGCTCGATGCCGGCCATGCGCGAGGCGACGGGGTTGAGGCCGACGGCCTCGATCTCCAGGCCCAGGGCGGTGCGCCGCATGAGCAGCGCGACGGCGACGACGATGAGGGTCGCGAGGACCCACGCCAGGGGCAGCCCGAGGAGGTGGCCGGTAGCCAGGGCCTTGAAGGAGTCGTTCGTGGCGGCGAGGTTCTCGCCGTCGGTGATGACCTTGGCGATGCCGCGCCCGGCGAGCATCATGATGAGCGTGGTGACGAAGGGCTGGAGTCCGATGTAGGCGACGAGCGCCCCGTTCCACGCGCCGATGAGGGCGCAGGCCCCCAGGGCGCCGGCGAGGGCGACGATCGCCCCGCTGGTGCCCGAGGCCCCCTGCAGGAGGGTCATGGCGATGGCGCCCGAGACGGCCATGACCGCTCCGACGGACAGGTCGATCCCCGCCGTCGAGACGACGAAGGTCATGCCGACGGCGATCATCAGGTAGGGCGCGGAGTTGCGCAGGACGTCAATGAGGGGGCCGTTGAGACTCCCGCCGGTGAAGCCGATCCGCAAGAACGTCGGGTCCTTGATCGCGCAGATGGCGATGAGCAGGATGATGGCGACGAGGGTCCAGATGATCCGGGTGTCGATGCCGGCCAGGGGGTTTCGGCGCGGGGCCGATCCTGTTCGAGTACTCACGCCTGCTCTCCTCCTTCGGCGATGATGCCCACGATGTCCTTCTGGGTCAGGGTCCCGTCATTGTCGATGAGGGCGGCCTGGTGGCGGTCGCGCATGACGACGATCCGGTTCGAGATGCGCAGCACCTCGTCCATCTCCGACGAGACGAAGACGATCGACATCCCGTCCTGGGCGAGGTCGAAGACGAGTTTCATGATCTCGGACTTCGCGGAGACGTCGATGCCGCGGGTGGGCTCGTCGAGCATGAGGACTTTGGGACTGGTGGCGAGCCACCGGGCCAGGAGGACCTTCTGCTGGTTGCCGCCGGACAGTGAGCCGACGGGGGTGTCGCCCGACGGGGTCTTGATGCCCAGGCCGGTGATGTAGCGCTGGCAGACCTCCTCCTGCTCGGCCTGGGGGATGCGCCTGGCCCATCCGCGCATGGCCTGGAGGGAGATCATGATGTTGTCGCGCACCGACAGGGCGGCGATGATGCCCTCGTCGCGCCGGTTCTCGGTGGAGTAGGCGATGCCCTTCGCGAGGGAGCGCAGCGGACCGACCGCGTGGATCGTCTCCCCGTTGAGGGTGAGGGTCCCGGAGTCTGGGCGGTCGGCGCCGAAGACGAGGCGCACGGCCTCGGTGCGCCCGGATCCGAGGAGGCCGGCGAAGCCGAGGACCTCGCCCTGGCGCACGTCGAAGGAGCCGGCGTCGACCGAGCCGATCCTCGACAGTTCCTCGGCGACGAGCTGGACGGGGGCGTCGTCGGCGACTTCGGGCCTCTTGGATTGGATGGCGTCGAGGTTGCTGAGGTCCTGGCCGATCATCATGGAGACCATGACGTTGCGCGGGAGGTTGACCGTCAGGTCCTCGCCGATGAGGCGGCCGTTGCGCAGGACGGTGATGCGATCGGAGATCTCGTAGACCTGGTCGAGGAAGTGGGAGACGAAGAGGATGGCAACGCCTTGGTCGCGCAGCCGTCGGATGATGGCGAAGAGCTGGGCGACCTCGCTGACGTCGAGAGAGGAGGTGGGCTCGTCGAGGATGAGAACGCGGGCGTTGACGACGGTGGCGCGGGCGATGGCGACGAGCTGCTGGACGGCGATGGACACGGAAGCCAGCGGCGCGCGGGTATCGAGGTGGTCGAGGCCGACCTGGCCGAGGGCCTCGCTGGCCTGGCGGTGGGTGGCCTTCCAGTTGATCCCGAGGGGGGATCGGACCTCGTGGCCGAGCATGAGGTTCTCCCCGATGGACAGGTTCGTGCACAGGTTGACTTCCTGGTACACGGTCGAGATCCCGGCGGCCTCAGCCTGGGCCGTTCCGTTGAACCGCTGGGGCTTGCCTTCGACGAGGATCGTGCCCGAGTCGATCTGGTAGACCCCGGTCAGGGCCTTGATGAGGGTCGATTTTCCGGCCCCGTTCTCCCCCATGATCGCGTGGACTTCGCCGGGGAAGAGCCTGAAGTCGACGCCGTCGAGGGCCTTGACTCCGGGGAATTCGATGGAGATGCCCGTCATCTGGGCGATGGGGGCGGGGGCGCCCCCGTGTTCTTGTTGATCCACTTCTCTCACGTCCTTGTTCGAGGCAGGCGCCCGCCGGGGCGGGCGGTGCGGCGGCGACCGCAGCGCGGGGGCGGGAGGGATCTCCTCCCGCCCCCGCGTGTCGACGAGTCAGACGGCGCCGGGGGCGCGCGTGTCGGTGATCGACGATATCCGATCAGTACGGACGGCCGTCGATGATCTCCTGGGTGATGGAGTCCTGGTCGAAGGAGGCCGAGTCGACGACGATGCTCTTCTCGACGGTCTTGCCCTCGACGAGCGAGCGGACCGCGTCGACGGCGTCCTTGCCGAAGATCGGGTTGTACTCGATGACGTAGGAGAGCTTGCCGGCCAGGAGGCCCTCGAGCGCCGGGCGGGTGCCGTCGATGGTGATGATCTGGACGCCGTCCTTGCCGGTCGTCAGGCCCTTGGCCTCAACGGCCTGGGCCGCTCCCAGTCCCATCTCGTCGTTCTGGGCGAAGATCACCTTGATGTCGTTGTTGTACTTGTCGAGCAGGCCCTCGGTGACGGTCTTGCCCTCTTCGGTCGACCAGTTGGCCGACTGGTTCTCGAGGACCTCGATGTTCGATCCGGAGATGAGGGACTCCCAGCCCTCGTTGCGCTCGTTGACGACCGACAGGCCGGCGGGGCCTTCGAGGACGACGGCCTTGGCGCCGTCCGGGTTGTTGTCGATCGCCCACTGGGCGGCGGCCTTGCCGGCTTCGAGGTTCGAGGGGCCGATGTGGGTCGAGTAGAGGGACTCGTCGTTGGGCTCGATGCCGCGGTCCAGGAGGATCACGGGGATCTCTGCTTCCTGGGCGGTCTTGAGGGACTCCTCCCAGCCGGTGGCCTCGGTGGCCGACAGGAGGATCGCGTCGACCTCTTCGTTGACGAAGGAGGCGAAGGCCTCGAGCTGCTTCTGCTGGTCGTTGTTGGTCGTCGGCGAGTACTTCAGGGTGATGCCGGCGTCCTTGAAGGCCTGCTGGATGTCGTTCTCGTTGGCGGTGCGGAAGCCGCCCTCGGGGCCGACGGCGACGAATCCGACGGTGATATCGGAGGCGCTGGTCGACGAGGTCGAGTCGGCTGTGGACGAGCCGGAGGCCGCCGAATCGGCGGAGTCGGTCGTCTGGCCGCCGCCGCAGGCGGTCAGGGAGACGATGGCGAGGCCGGCCGCGGTGGCGGCGGCGAGGCTGCGGAAGCGCGTGTTGATGGTCATTGTTCCTCCTCGAACAAACTGATGCATGGAGAGGGAGGGATAGGCGGCTGCATGCCGTATGCCCCACTCACAAGGTTAACGCTAACACATACTGCATGGATCCACCCGCTCGTCACGATTCGGCGACGAATCGGTGGTCCGGCCGGGCACGGGGGTGCCCGGCCGGAGGATCACAGCCCCTCGGCGAGACGGTGGTACGCCTGGTTCCACCGCGTCGACGAGGAGAAGTCTCGCCGCGTCGTGGACTCGTCGATGACGAGAAGCTCCATCTTCGCGATGCGCGCGAACATCTCCCACACGTCGATGCCGACCTGAGTCGACATGCACGTGTGATGCGCCGCCCCGGCCGTCAGCCACGCCTCGACGGAGGTGTAGAAATCGGGCTCGGGGACCCACATCGCACGAGCGACGGGCAGCTTGGGCATGTCATGGGGCGGCTCGACGACCTCGACGACGTTGGCCGTCAGACGGAAGCGGTCGCGCATGTCCGACATGGCGACGACGACCCCGGGACGCGCGTCGGCGTTGAAGACCATCCGCACCGGGTCCTCGCGGTCGCCGATCCCCAGGGGGTGGATCTCGATGCGAGGAGTGGATTCGGTCAGCGACGGGCAGATCTCGAGCATGTGCGCCCCCAGGATCATCTCCTGGCCCGCGACGAAGTTGTAGCAGTAGTCCTCCATGAGGGAGGCCCCGCCCTCCAGGCCTTCGCCCATGACCTTGGCCGCGCGCACGAGGACCGCCGTCTTCCAGTCGCCCTCGGCCCCGAAGCCGTAGCCGTCGGCCATCAGGCGCTGGACGGCCAGGCCCGGCAGCTGTCGAAGGGCGCCAAGGTCCTCGAAGTTCGTCGTGAAGGCCTTGGCCCCCCGCTCGTCGAGGAAGGAGCGGATCGCGATCTCCTCGCGGGCCGCGTAGCGCAGCGATTCGTGCCGCTCCCCGCCGGCTCGAAGCTCCTCGGCGACGTCGTACCGCTCCTCGTAGAGGGCGACGAGGTCGTCGATCGCCGCCTCGTCGACCGCGTCGACGGCGGCGACCAGATCGTTGACGGCCCAGGTGTTGACGGACACCCCGAGGCGACGCTCGGCCTCGGTCTTGTCGCCCTCGGTGACGGCGACGTTGCGCATGTTGTCGCCGAAGCGCACGACCTTCAGTTCCGAGGTCGCGGCGAAACCGGCGGCGGCGCGGACCCAGTCGGCCACGCGCGAGACGGTCGACGCGTTCGAGGCGTGCCCGACGACGGTCGTACGGGGCACGCCCAGGCGCGTGAGGATGTAAGCGTACTCCCGGTCGCCATGGGCGGCCTGGTTGAGGTTCATGAAGTCCATGTCGATCGAGTCCCACGGGATCTCGATGTTCGCCTGGGTGGCCAGGTGGAGCAGGGGCTTGGAAAGGACCTCCAGGCCGCGGATCCACATCTTCGCGGGCGAGAAGGTGTGCATCCAGGAGATGACGCCGAGGACCCGGTCGTCGGCGGAGGCTTCGAGCATCGCCCTGCGGATCGCGTCGGAGTCCTTGAGGACCGGCTTCCACACGACGGGGGCGGGGATCACGCCAGCCTCGTTGAGGAGGCGGACGACCTCCTGGGACTGGTCGGCGACCTGGCGGAGGGTCTCCTCGCCGTAGAGGTCCTGGCTGCCCGTGTAGAACCAGACCTCTCGGCCCTCGTAGAAGCTTGTCATCGCTGTTCTCCTTCGTCGTTGCCGTCGTGCTGTCCGTAGACGAACTGGTATCGGGTGTAGAGGCTGTCGATCTTGTCCTGCTCGATGGCGATCGGCTCGCCGAGCTGCTTGGCGATGTGGACGGTGCGCGCGACCTCCTCGACCATGGCGGCGGCCTTGACGGCGGCGCGCGCGTCCGAGCCGATGGTGAAGGGCCCGTGGTTGCGCATGAGGACGGCGGGGCTGCGGGACTCCGAGAGGGTCTCGACGATGCCGCGCCCGATCGAGTCGTCGCCGATGAGGGCGAAGGGGCCGACGGGCACGGGGCCGCCGAACTCGTCCCCCATCATCGTCAGGACGCAGGGGATCTCCTCGCCGCGCGCGGCCCAGGCGGTCGCGTAGGTCGAGTGGGTGTGGACGACGCCGCCGACCTCGGGCATGTGCGCGTAGACATAGGCATGGGCCGCGGTGTCCGATGAGGGGGATCCCTCCCCCTCGACGAGGGCGCCGTCGAGGTCGCAGACGACCATCGACTCTGGGGTCAGGTCGTCATAGCTGACACCGGAGGGCTTGATGACGAGGAGGTCCTGCGACCCGTCCTCGGCCGGGCCCTTGACGCGCTGGGAGACATTGCCGGCCGTCCAGACGATGAGGCCCCAGCGGGGCAGCTCCGCGTGGAGCCGTGCGACGACTTCTCGGGTCTGTCGCACCCGGGCGGCGAATTCCTCGTCCCAGGTGCTCGGATCGCGGTGATCCATGCTCGCAGTCCTTTCATTTTGGTGTCAGCCCCCGCACCACTGCGTGCGATCCGCGCCATGCGGGAAGGAGCGACGAAACGGATGTCAACACCTATAGGTTAGCGTTCACATTACTGTGATGTCCACGTTTTTCAAAGAATTTGATCCACATGCGCGCAAGAAGGGCTAAGCCCTCGAAGGCAAGGGGGAGGGCGCTACGGGCGGGCCGTGGAATCCCTGACGACGAGCACTGGTTCAAGACTCTTCGGCGCGATTCCCGCCGCCTCGGGAGCGTCGATCGCCTCGAGGAGGGTCGAGAGGACGAGGCGCCCCAGGCTGGCAAAATCCTGATTGATCGTCGTCAGCGCCGGGGAGTAGTAGCGCGCCGCCGGCATATCGTCGAACCCGACGATCGACACATCCGAGGGCACGGACCTCCCGGCCTCCTCAAGGGCGCGGTACAGGCCCAGGGCGATCTGGTCGTTCGCGCAGAAGACCGCACTGGGCATCCCCTCCGCCAGGAGGCGCCGCCCTTCCTCGTAGCCGATCGAGAAGTCCCATCCCCTCGCCACCGGTTCACGGATCGCCAGGGCGCGTTCCCCCATGAAGGCGCGCCACGTCGCCTCCCGATGCCGCGCCTCAAAGAATTCCGCTTGACCGGCGATGTGCGCGATATCCCGATGCCCCAGTCCGTACAGGTGCTCGAGGGCGAGGCGCGCCCCCTTCACCTGATCGATCGCCACCGGGATCACCCCCGCGACCTCCCCCATCTCCTGTGTCGTCACCGCGACCACCGGAACGGGGATGTCCTTCTTCGACATGTCCGCCGCGACATCGCGCAGCGGGGCGATGACGACAAGGCCCTCGACCGGCAGGCCGAGGAGATGGTCGAGGGCCTCCTCGATCGAGGAGTCGTCGTAATCCTCGATCGGGGCGACCGCCGTGTAGTACCCCGAGGCCCGGGCCGCGAGCTCGACCTCCATGAGGATCGAGGAGGGCCCGTAGTCGAGGGAGGTCGTCGTGATGACGCCGATCATCTCCGACTTGTGCCGGGCGAGAGCCCTCGCGGCGGAATTCCTGCGGTATCCGAGCTCGTCGATCGCGGCCTGCACGCGCTCGCGCGTCTGCGGCAGGACGTTCTTCGAGTTGTTGAGGACCCGGGAGACAGTCTGGTGGGAGACCCCCGCCGCCGCGGCAACGTCGAGGATCGACGGCGGGCGATTGAGCCGTTTGGGACGCGCCATGAAACAAGTTCCTCCGAAATCCTCGTTCGCCTCTAAGGCAAGGCTATGCGAAAGCCCATTGAGCGAGGAGCCGCTGCGAATGAAAGAAACCCGGAGCGGGGCGGCGTCTAGAACGCCGCCCCGCTCCCCCTCCCACTTCCAGCAGGAGACGAGGCCCGCATCAGCCGGCGCGGCGCTTGTTCCAGATGTCGAAGGCGACGGCGAGGAGAAGGACGAGGCCCTTGACCATCTGCTGGGTCGAGGTGGAGGCGCCCATGAGCTGCATACCATTCGACATGACGGCCATGATGAGACCGCCGACGAGGGCGCCCGACAGCTTGCCGATGCCGCCGGTCGTTGACGCGCCGCCGATGAAGCACGCGGCGATGGCGTCAAGTTCGAACATATTGCCTGCGGAAGGCTGGGCGCCGTTCATGCGGGCCGAGTAGACGATGCCGGCGACCGCAGCGAGGAAGCCCATGTTCACATAGGTCCAGAAGGTCACGGCCTTGACGTTGATGCCCGACAGGGCGGCAGCGGCCTGGTTGCCGCCGATCGCGTAGACGTCGCGGCCGAAGACCGTCGAGTTCGCGAGCGTGCCGTAGATGAGGACAAGGACGGCGAGAATCACGAGGACGAAGGGCAGGCCGCGCGAGGAGGCGATCTGGTAGGCGAACCACATGACGAAAGCGCCGATGACGAGGATCTTCCCGACGAAGAGCCCCATGGACTCCACCGCCTGATTGTAGGCAATACGGGCCTGGCGCGAACGGAACTGCTGGTAGGCGAAGCCCGCGACACCGATACCGAAGACCACGAGGGTGAAGACGTCGTATCCGTTGCCGCCGAGCAGGCCGTTGAAGAAGCCGTTGGCGATGTTGTAGTAGGGCTTCGGGAACGGCGAGAGGGATACGTTCTCAAGAATCTGGAAGGTCAGACCCCTGAAGAGGAGCATGCCGGCGAGGGTCACGATGAAGCCGGGGATCCCGACGTATGCGACCCAGAAACCCTGCCATGCCCCGATGACCAGGCCGAGGACGATGGCGGCGAGGGCGCCGACCCACCAGGGCATCCCCTGCTTGATGACGAGGACCGCCGACAAGGCGCCCGTCACGGCCACGACCGAGCCGACCGAGAGGTCGATCTGGGCGAGGATGATGACGAAGAGCATACCGATCGCGAGGACCAGGATGTAGGAGTACTGGAGGACGATGTTCGTCAGGTTCCCAGGACTCAGGAAGGACGGGTTCAGCACGGCGAACAGGATGGCGATCGCCAGGAAGGCGAAGAAGATACCGCTCTGGCGGATGTTTCCCCTGAACATCTCGCCCAGGCTCTTGGTGGTGCTCACTTGTCGTTCTCCCTTGAGGGTTCAATGGTCATGAGTTCCATGAGGTTCTCTTGGTTCGCCTGGGCAATCGGCACCTCACCGGTGATGCGCCCGTAGGCAAGGGTGTAGACGCGGTCGGAGATGCCGAGGATCTCTTCGAGCTCGGAGGAGATCACGATGACGGCCTTGCCCTCTTCGACCATCTTGTTGATGAGGGTGTAGATCTCGAACTTCGCGCCGACGTCGATGCCGCGGGTCGGCTCGTCGAGGATGAGAACGTCCGCATCCGTGTAGAGCCACTTCGACAGGACGACCTTCTGCTGGTTGCCTCCCGAGAGGGATCCAGCGAGCTGGAGGACCGACTGGGAGCGGATGTTCATCCGCTCCTTGTAGTCGACGGCGACGGCGAGCTCTTCGTTGCCGTTGACCATGCCGCGCTTGGCAAGCTTGAAGATGCCCGCGATACCGATATTGTGGCGGATGTCGTCGATCAAGTTGAGGCCGTATTGCTTGCGATCCTCGGTCGCGTAGGCGATACCATTCTTGATCGCGTCCGACACGGTCTTGATCTGGATCTCCCTGCCATCCTTGTAGATCCGGCCCGAGATATTGCGCCCGTAGGATCGGCCGAAGATCGATCGGGCCAGCTCGGTCCGCCCTGCTCCCATGAGGCCGGCGATCCCGACGACCTCTCCATGGCGGACGTTGAAGGAGGCGTCCTTGATGACGACGCGCCCCTCCTGGGTCGGGTGGTAAACGGTCCAGTCCTCGACGCGGAAGATCTCCTCGCCGATCGTGGACTCGCGCACCGGATAGCGCTGGGACAGCTCGCGGCCGACCATGAGCGAGATGATCCTGTTCTGGGTCGAGGCAGGATCCTTCATGTTCAGGGTCTCGATGGACATGCCGTCGCGCAGGATCGTCGTGCGGTCCGCGATCGCGGCGATCTCGTTGAGCTTGTGGGAGATGATGACGATGGACACCCCGGAGTCCTTGAGCTGGCGAACCAGATCGAGCAGCTGTGCCGAGTCATTGTCATTGAGAGCCGCCGTGGGCTCATCGAGGATGAGGAGTTTGACATCCTTGGAGAGGGCCTTGCCGATTTCGATGAGCTGTTGTTTCCCGACGCCGAGCTGACCGACGGGAGTCGTAACGTTCTCATCGAGACCGACCCTCTTCAAGACCTCCTCAGCGAGATGGTTGACCTGATGCCAGTCGATCAGACCATTCTTGCGGGGCTTATCGACTCCGAGGAAGAGGTTCTCCGCGACCGACAGGTACGGGACGAGAGCGAGCTCCTGATGGATGATTCCAATGCCGAGATTCTCGGAGTCCTTGATGGAGGAGAACTTCACCTCCTCGCCCTCCCAGACGATCGTCCCGTCGTAGTGGCCATGCGGGTACACGCCCGAGAGGACTTTCATGAGGGTCGATTTTCCGGCGCCGTTCTCACCGCACAGGGCATGCACTTCACCACGCCGGACTTCGAGGTTCACGTGCTTGAGCACCTGGACCCCGGCGAATCCTTTGTCGATGTCTCGCATCTCCAAAATGTTTGACGTCATTTCACTTCCGCATTCGCGAGTCGAGGGGATGAGTGACCGGTGGGCGGGTGGGAGATCCTCCGCCCGCCCACCGGGTGGCTCACTTGGTGACGCCGGCAGCGACTTCATCGGCCGTGTAGTAGCCGGAGCCGACGATGTCGGATTCGATGTTGTCCTTGAAGATGGTCTGAACCTCGAGGAGGTAGGAGGGGACGACCTTCACGCCGTTGTCGTAGGTCTTGGTGTCGTTCGCCTCGGGGGTCTCCCCCTTGCCGATCGCCTCGACCGTCTTCACGGCCTGGGCGGCGAGGAGACGGGTGTCCTTGAAGATCGTCGACTGCTGGACGCCGTCGTTGATGAGCTTGATGGAGGCGATCTCGGCGTCCTGGCCGGTGACGATCGGAAGGCCGTCGGCGATCGAGGGGCCGTAACCCGCGCCCTGGAGGGCGGTGATGATGCCGCGTGAGATTCCGTCGAAGGGCGAGAGAACGCCGGCGAGCGGCTCAGTGCCACCGCCGTAGGTCGAAGTAAGGATGTCCTCCATGCGCTTCTGAGCGGCCTCCTGCGACCAGCGGAGCGTCGCCGCCTGGTCGAAGGAGGTCTGGCCCGACTTCACGACGAGGGTCCCCTCGTCGATGAAGGGCTTGAGGGTGTCCATCGCGCCATTGAAGAAGAATCCGGCGTTGTTGTCGTCGGCGGAACCGGCGAAGAGCTCGATGTTGAGGGGGCCGACCGGGGCATCGGCCGCCTTGGCCCCGTCCTTGTCGGTGAGGCCGAGGCCGGTGAGGAGGGCCTTCGCCTGGGCTACGCCGACCTTGTAGTTGTCGAAGGAGACGTAGAAATCGACGTTCTCGTTGTCGCGGATCAGGCGGTCGTAGGAGACGACCGGGATGTTCGCGGCGCCGGCGGCGTCGAGCTGGCTGGACAGGGCGGTGCCGTCGATGGAGGCGATGACCAGGATCTTCGCTCCATTGGTAATCATCTGGTCGATCTGCTGGGTCTGGGTGGGGATGTCGTCGTTGGCGAATTGGAGGTCGACGGTGTAGCCGGCTTTCTCCAGGCCCTCCTTCACGGCATTACCGTCGGCGATCCACCGTTCGGAGGTCTGGGTCGGCATGGCGACGCCGACCTTGATGGAGCCTTCGGCTGCGGGGGCGGCGCCGGATTCACCGGCTGCTGGGGCACCCGCCCCGCCGCCCGAGCATGCGCTCAGGACGAGGGCTCCTGCGCCGAAGAGGGCCGCGAGACCGCTGGCGCGACGGCCGAATGAACGAGTGGTTGTCATTGGTGTACTCCTCGTCGAGCAACTGAGATGGTGTAGCACTGCGAGTCGCCGAACCTCGATGGGTGGCCGACTCGCTTCACGTTAACGATCACATGCGATGTGCGCAACATCACGGAGTAAATGTTTCATAACAATGTGCACGTGCACATGCCGACCTCCCCACTCGGGATGGGAGGCCAGGCGCTAGTGGGAAGCGCTGAAGAGCGAGCGGGTCAGACGGACGGGACGAGCGTGCGCGGAGCAGCCGTCGAATCCCGGACGATCAACTCGGTCGGCCGCAGGATCGGGAAGCACTCCCCCTCCCCCTCGATCGCCGAGCTGACCGCCGACAGGACCTGCTGGCCCAGATCGAAGAAGTCCTGACGGACCGTCGTCAGGCCCGGACGGAAGTACCTCGACATCGGCTCGTCGTCGAACCCGACGATCGACACGTCCCCCGGGACGTCCACCCCCGCCTCGTCCAGCGCGCGAATCAGCCCCAACGCGATCGCATCGTTCGCCGTGAAGACCGCCGTCGGCAGGCCCTCGTCGACCAGCGCCCTGCCGGCCTCGTACCCGACCGACGCCTCCCAGCCGCGCACCGGCGCCACACGGCCGCCCACGCCGGCGGCCTCGAGCTCCACGCGCCACCCGTCCAAGCGGATCCTCGCCTCGAACCAATCCTCCGGGCCCGCGATGTGAACGATGTCCCGGTGCCCCAGATCCACCAGATGACGAACCGCCTCGCGCGCGCCACCCAGCTGATCGACCCTCACCGACCGGATATCCGACGCCCCCACGACATCCGCCGCCGTCACCGCCACCACCGGGACCGGCACGCGGACGGCCTCGACCGCCTCCGCGATCCCCACCACCGGCGCGATGACGACGATCGCCTCCACCGCCAGGCCGAGGAAGTGATCGAAAGCGCTCGTCAAGGACTCCACCGAGAAGTCCTCCAGCGCCGTGACGCCCGTGAAGTACCCCGCCTGGCGCGACGCCAACTCGATCGCCACGAGGATCGATGTCGGCCCGTAGTGCACCGATGTCGTCGTCACGATCCCGATGATCCCCGACTTGCGCGTCACCAGGGCCCGCGCCACCGAATTGCGCCGGTAGCCGAGCTGATCGATCGCCGCCTGAACGCGCTCACGGGTCTGGGGGGCGACCTTGCCCGTCCCGTTGAGCACCCGCGACACGGTCTGGTGCGAAACCCCCGCCAGAGCCGCAACATCCATCATCGCAGGCGGACGCTTAGCGGACCCCATGAACACTCCTCCTCAGACGCGAAGACCGCCGTAACCGGGACGGCCGGCCGAAGCGGTGCGATCTCCGGTCAGGACACGCTAACACGGAGCGCGCCCAGGCCGGCACCGGCCTCGGCCCCCCCAATCTCCCCACGCCGTCCTCCCTTCGCCGCGCGGATGCGATCTTCGCCACCCGATTCCCCCGCCTCCCCCGCGCCGGAGAAGAATGAGCGCGTCCCCGCACACCGCTCCGTCAGGAGACGCCATGATGAGATCCACCGCGCCCCAACCGCCGCAGCCCCCCGCCCACCCCGTCGACCAGGTGCCGCCCATCGGCAAGCTCCTCGTCCTCGGATTCCAGCACGTCCTCGCCTTCTACGCCGGGGCCGTCGTCGTCCCCCTCGTCATCGCCTCGGGGCTCGGCCTCGACGAGCAGACCCTGATCCACCTCATCAACGCCGACCTGTTCACCTGCGGCATCGCCTCGATCATCCAATCGGCCGGCATCGGCACGCGCATCGGCGTGCGCCTGCCCCTGATCCAGGGCGTCACCTTCACCGCCGTCTCCCCCCTCATCGCCATCGGCGCGGCCGCGACGCCGGCCGGAGCCGACCCCACGACCGGGCTCGCGACGATGTACGGGTCGATCATCGCCGCCGGCCTCATCGTCTTCTTCGTCGCCCCCTACTTCGCCAAGCTCCTGAAGTTCTTCCCACCGGTCGTCACCGGCACCCTCCTGACCGTCATGGGCGTCACCCTCATCGCCGTGTCCGCCGGCGACATCGTCGCCTGGGGCGCCTCCTCCCCCGACGGCCCCGACCCCGCCGCGACGATCAGGGGCCTGTGCTACGCGCTGGCGACCATCGCGATCATCGTCCTCGTCCAGCGCCTCTTCACCGGCTTCCTCGCGACCCTGTCCGTCCTCCTGGGCCTCGTCGTCATGACCCTCGTCGCCTTCGCCCTCGGCGACGCCGACTTCTCCGGCGTCACCGGCGCCTCGTGGGCGGGCGTCACCTACCCGTTCTTCTTCGGACTGCCGAAGTTCTCAGCGACCGCGATCCTGTCGATGCTCATCGTCATGGCGATCACCGCCGTCGAGACCACCGGCGACGTCTTCGCCACCGGCGAGGTCGTCGGCAAGCGCATCACCCCCCGGCACATCGCGAACGCGCTGCGCGCCGACGGGCTGTCGACCGTCCTGGGAGGGATCCTCAACTCTTTCCCCTACACGTGCTTCGCCCAGAACGTCGGGCTCGTGCGGCTGACCCGCGTGAAGTCCCGGTGGGTCGTCACCGTCGCCGGCGTCATCATGATCCTCCTCGGCCTGCTGCCCAAGGCCGGGGCCGTCGTCGCCTCCATCCCCCAGCCCGTCATCGGCGGCGCCTCCCTCGCGATGTTCGCCAGCGTCGCCGTCGTCGGCATCCAGACCCTCAGCGCCGTCGACATGCGCGACAACCGCAACGCCGTCATCGTGTCGACCTCGCTGGGGCTCGCCATGCTCGTCACCCTCAAGCCCGACATCGCCGCCGCCCTGCCCTCCTGGCTGCGGATCGTCTTCGGATCGGGCGTCACCATCGGCGCCCTCGCCGCCATCGTCCTCAACCTGCTGTTCTTCCACGTCGGCCGATCCTCCGGGCCGGGCGTCGCCGTCGTCCAGGGGCGCCCGGTCCCCCTCGACGAGGTCAACGCGATGAGCCGCGAACAGTTCGTCGCCGCCTTCTCCCAGATGTTCACCGGGCAGACGTGGCCCGTCGAGCGGGCCTGGGAGCACCGCCCCTTCGCCTCGACGGCCGACCTGCGCCGCGCCTTCGAGGACGAGGTCCTCGCGGCAACCGAGGAGGAGCAGGAAGAGCTCATCGGGGGGTACGAGGACATCGTCGACCTGCTGCTGACCGACTCGGGCGACGACCAGTCGAAGGTCGACACGACCTCCCTGGCATTCGGGGAGTTCGACGACCAGGAGGAGCGGGAGCTGAGGGCCCTGGGGGCCGCCTACCGCGAGAGGTTCTCCCGGCCGCTCGTCATGTGCGTGTCGAACCTGTCGGACCGCGCCCGGATCATCGAATCGGGGTGGCGCCGCGTCGAGTCGTCCCCGGCGCGCGAGGCCCGTTTCGCCCTCGGAGAGGTCATCGACATCGCCGACGAACGGTTCGACGCCCTCGTCGCCGACGCCAACCCCGTGCGCGCCGCATGGACCGAGGGCTTCGAGCAGCTCGACTGACCCGACGGCGGATGACGCGCAGACGTTGAGGGCCGGCCCGCAGGGGCCGGCCCTCAACGCATCCCATCAACACAGTCACAATCGTCCGATAGCGCTCCTTTTGCACAATGTCGTCGGCCCGAACGATGGGGGCAGCCTCTGCCCCGGGCCGTATTCCTTTGTGGTATCCCCGAGCGTAGGGCCCGGACCTGGACGCAGGATCGAGCGAACCTTCGGATTCCCTGGGATTCTTTCCGGGAGGTTCTCGCGCCCGGATTCCTCGACGCGCCGGTGCCCGTCAGGCCCTCCCGACTCCGGTCGGCTCCCGGGCCTCGTCGGCCTCGCCGACCTGGCAGGGGCCCGGGGCCCGGAGCTCGCCGACGATGCTTCGGCCTCCTCGCAGCCCGGTCCCGCTGGACACCGCGCCCTCATCCGGTCGGGCGGACGCCCCGACGGACGAGGGGGTCCCCAGCGGTTCAGTCCTCGGCGGAGGACAGGCGCTCGAGGTCGGCGGTGCCGATCGACTCGCCGGAGTCGACCGCGCGCCATTCGTCGGCCCAGTTGTCGCCCTCGATGGCGTCGATCCTCTCGTAACGGACGCCGTCGACCTCGACGACGTCTCCGGCGCGGGCGCCGCGGATGCTGGTCGTCGTATCGTCGCTCATCACTCACTCCTCCTGCGATCTGCGTCTGACCGAGAGACTACCGGGGCCCGTCGTCCCCCAGGTGCCGGCACACGGTCGGATCCGCGTCGCCCGACGCGAGTGCGCGCACGACGGCGAGCGCCTCGTCGGCCCGATCCTCGGGGACGAGGAGGTGGTCGTGGCGCAAGCCGGCGACGACGTTGCAGGAGATGCCGCGCCGGGCGAGCGCCGTCGACACGAGAGCCGTCAGGCCGACGCTCGTCAACGACGAATGGACGTCGAGCGTCAGGAGCGCGAAACGGTCGAGCGGGCCGTCGACGAGCGCGAAGGCCTCGTCAATCGGCAGGATCGCGGCGGCGCCCTCGTCCTCGACGACGACGGCGAGCGGATGGGCGCCGGCCGGCCATTCGCCGATCTCGACGTAGGCGTAGACTCCGCGGGCGGACACGGTCAGGGATGAAAGAATCTCCTCCAGGGATTCGAGGGCAGCCATGGGATGAGTCTAGGGAGAGCCCTCGGGAATGTCGGGCCCATCCCCTGACGTCCGACCACCGTCATGCCGAGACCGCCCGACCTGACCTCCGCTGCCCGGCCGTGGATCGTGCCCTCCACACGGGCGGTGTCGAGACGGCGGCAGATCTCGTGCGAGAGAACCAGCGGCAACGGCAGACGCTCAGATGCTTTGTTGATGGCGTAGTCGTAGACGGTGCCCTGATCCCCCGCGCCCTGCAGGGCGAACGCACTCGTGTTGCCTTCAGGGGCTTCCAGCGAAGTCGAGCCGCCTGCGGCGATGTCGGGCGACTGCTTACGCGTCCACACATAGACCAGGAACCGGTTCGGGTTGTATCCAATCCTGCATAGGGCCTCTCGCACCGATTCACGGATGCGAAGCCTGGCGGACGTGGTGATCTCGTCGGTAACGATGATCCGACGCCCAGCTGTCATCACCTCCACCGCCACCCGCGCAACCGGATCGGTACGCAGAAGGTCATCAAGAATCTGGTCTGCGATCTGATCGCACACCTTGTCCGGATGCCCCACACACACCGACTCACACGTACGCACATCAACCATCAAAGGCTCACTTTCTCAGCACGAAAAAGCACCCACCCGATCGGCGCAGGCGCAAAGACTCAAAGGGTTTTAGGAGCGGGCTTGCAGCAGGCGCTCCATCACTTCATCACCGGGTGCAGCACCCGAATAGTCGGTGGTGCAGGTCGCGCGGATGATCTCGTAGATCTCGTACCAGTACACGTTGGCCTGCTTACCGAAGCTCTGACTCATCGCCACGAATGGGGATGCGATTGCAGTCCCGGTGGTTGGGTGTTTACCCAGCAGGCCGAACTTGGAGATCGCTTCCTCGCACTGCACATAACGTGCGAACGCCTGGGCGTAGGCCTCGATCAGGCGCTTGGAAACGAACTGGGAACCGCCACGCTCATTCAGCCACTCCCATGTCTCCCGATACACCAGGTCAGCACCGAGTGGTTTGCCGTTCTTCTGTACCGCAGACAAGTACTCCGACGGTTCGGGCATCGTCTCCCCCGACAACACCGCCCCATCGCCGATATCGGAGCCTTCGAAGTCGAACGGCGTCGCCAGCGGATCCTCAAGCCGAGTGGCCGGTCGGCCAGCGGCGAGCTTCTCGTTCAACGGGTCAGGCTTCGCACCCGCACGCACCCGACGACCGCCTCGGTTGGTACCATCACGAGCCATGACATATTTCTCCAGTAGAAGGGTTGTCGAGCAAAGGTAGGTAGATATGGGAAAGATCGTTGCTGTTCGGGAAGAAGACCTTCCCTATACTCCCCAGCAAATCTGGCAGGTGGTTACCGATCTAACTAACTGGCAATGGCGCAGTGATCTATCCGAATGCCAAATCGTCGATGAACGCAGATTCATTGAAATTCCAAAAAGAGACAAACCCATACGATTCCACACAACCCGCCTCGAATCATTCCACAGTTGGGAATTTCAAATGGATTCGCCGTCTCTAACTGGTACATGGAAGGGCACCTTCGAACCAAAAGAAGATGGTGGCTGCCGAGTTAGATTCATCGAAGATGTCCACCTTCAGAACAGGCTAGTTCCGAACTGGATAGCGAAACGATTCCTAGCCGCCTATCAAGCCCGGTATTTCCGCGACCTACAAGCTGAACTGCAATCGCGTTATCACTAGATCCACCTTTTGCCACGAGGCGCCTCCTCTGCTAATTTCTCGGCGTTCTGTGTTCCAATTAGGCATGGCTCGAGCGAAAACAAAAACGGAACTGTTGGAGGCGACCACTTTCCGGTGGGACGCGCTGCAGGCGTTGATTGACTCCATGCGGCCGGAGATAGAAAGCGTCAGCCTGTTTTCGGCGTAGGTTTCGACCGTACTGGAACCCGCTGGGCCAGAGACAAGAATCTGCACGATGTCCTTGCCCACCTATGCGCGTGTCAAAAAATGCTGTTCAACTTCCTTGATTCCAACCTCGATGATCAAGCACAACCATTCTGCCTGCACCTCACACATGGCAGACTACGCAGTCTTGAACACGGAAATCTGGGAACATTACCACAATGCGCCCTTGGGTCAGATACAGGAGATGCTGACCACGAGTCATTTCCAGATAGTCGAACTCATCGAGAGTTTCACCGATGAGGAGCTGTTCACGAAAGAAACAATACTTCTCGTGGACAGGAATCACCTCGTTGGGGTCCGACCTAGTGTCAGCAGCACCCAGCCACTACGACTGAGCCATTAAGAAACTGCGCGCCCACCAGAAAGCCAACACATCAAACCCGAAAGCCCCAAAACAGAAGCGGTAAAACGCACCAGCTCAGGACGCCGGGTCAATACTCTGTTTGGTTCGAAGACTTTGCGCGCGAGACCGCAGGCCCGTTGATCCCAGACTCTGCCCTAGAGATCCAAGACCCCTACCCGCCTGTGATAAAATAGAAGCCATACAAAATTGAACTGGTAGGTGACGAAGATGGCTAAGTGGTTTGTTCAGGCACGAGAAATTGAGCGCTTACGTCGTGAGAACGAGCGCTTGTTGAAGCTCCTTGCTGAGCTGAGGACAAGGCTTGGCGAGGACGCTGACAACCTGGACATCTACGGCGTGTCAGCCGAGGAGAAGAAGCTGGTCGAGCAGGGACGCTCGATCGAAGCGATCAAGGCGTACCGAGTACGAACCGGCGCTGACCTGCTCACCGCTAAGAACGCGATCGACTCCGTCTCCTAATAGCTGTAGACCTGCGACTTGTTCCTCCACCGGTCACCATCGAGCGCGGACTGTCTCGAGTGGCAGGGTTTGCACAGCGATCTGAGGTTGTCGAAGTCTTGGGCGCCTCCGTGTTCGAGGGGGAGGATGTGGTGGACTTCAGCGACCGGGGTGTGTCTGCCGTCGGCTAGGGTGTGTTTCCTTTATGCGCGTAGTCAGGTGAAGGTTGCGAGGAGGACGGCGGCGGCGCGGTCGAACGGGCCATCCGCACGAGTGAATACCAACTGGCCGTGACAACACGACGACCCGAGTCCGGCACACCCGCTGTGCGGATCGGCAGTGAACACCTCTCTACGTGTCGGTTCCGCCCGCGCACCCGGTCGCCGTCTACCGGTCGATCCGGCTGCACGATCTGGACGGCGAGACTATGTTGCTCCAGCCGAACCTCGGTTTCTGGGACGACCTGGTTCGCGATCGCATGCCCCGGGCGACTTTCCTGGTGCAGGACGCTGACCCCTGGCGCAAAATCACACAAGCATCCACGCTCCCCGTGTTCACCACAGAACCTGTACCCGGCCGACGCCGAGACCAGCAATCGCGTCCACGTGCCCATCACCGACGCCGCAGCCAACCCGGACTACTGGTGCGTCATGCATCCCGACCAACGAGAACGCTTGCAACCACTGGTGGACGGATTCGCGACCCTGGCTCACCATGAGGGCCCGACCAGCTAAGCAATGTGAACACCCAGCGGGGGCATTCCCCGCAAGACCCGGCGGCTACACGCATGCACCAGAGCGGCCACGCGGCCGACACCCGGTTCGTCGCTGAGGTCAGGGGCTCAACTCCCGTGACCTCTTCGCCATGACGCTCTCCTTCTGAAGGATCTGGCACGGCATCTCATGCCACATCTTGTGCCACCCCCGTGCCACTAACTATGCCCCGCCCTGCCCCATCCTGTGGCATGGCGGATCGGATGGGAGGCGGAGAAAACCGCAGAGGAGCAAGGGAAAACCCCGGGACCATGCGGTCCCGGGGTCCCTAGCGTGGAGATGGGGGGAATCGAACCCCCGTCCGACGGCCGGCCCCGAGGTCTTCTCCGGGCGCATCCTGCTGATTATTTCTCAGCCCCTGACGTCATGCAGGCCTGCTGCCAGTAGGCTCAGTTGATGAAGTGTTGGAGAGGGCCCACCAACATGACCCCCACCCAGTGGCTCTCTGAACGACGCCAGACACCGGGCTGAGAGCACCACCCGGGCTGACGGACTAAAGGTTCACGCGGCGATATCAGGCGGCGAGAACGTAGTCGGTGCGGTTCTGTTCGGCACCTATTGGTTTGCACGCAGCGTTAACGAGTTGAGCGCACGTTCTCGGCCCGCTTCCCCTCGATCGACGACCGCCGTCGAAACCGATCATCCCCTATTGAGTTCTTCACCCACCGGCCACCGGCCGGACTCTCAGCCTATCTGGTCGCCTCCCCCTTCACAAGGCGAACGACTCCCCACGATCCGAACCGACGATGCGATAAGAGGGGGCGGGCGGCACCGCGTTCCCGCGCGACACCGCCCGCCCCGTCATCGGATCATCGGGACCGATTTCAGCGAGTCTTGCGACTCCTCCTAACCGCCCCGATGCCGATCCCGAGCAGGGACAGAGCCCCCGCTGACACCACCAGGGCATTCGATCCGGACACCGCCAGCGCGCGGCCGGGCGTCGCCGCCGGCTTCTTCCCGACGGACGGTTTGAGCTTGACGCCGTCACCGCCCTTCGAATCATCCGGAGCCACCGGGGTGTCCGGCTGAGCCGGGTCCACCGGCTTATCCGGGTCCACGGGATTCACAGGCTTATCCGGATCGACCGGGTCCACGGGCTTATCCGGGTCCACGGGGTCCACCGGCTGATCCGGGTCCACGGGGTCCACCGGCTGATCCGGGTCCACCGGGTCCACCGGCTTATCCGGGTCCACGGGGTTCACCGGCTTATCCGGGTCCACCGGGTCCACGGGCTTATCCGGGTCCACCGGGTCCACGGGTTGATCCGGGTCCACCGGGTCCACCGGCTGATCCGGATCAACCGGCTCGTCCGGGTTCTCCCCCCTGAACACCGCGAGCGCCGCCTCGGCCTCCAGTCCGGTGCTCGGTTGCGTCAGCACCACCCGGTGCTCGCCGAACTCGGCATCGGCGGGAACCGTGAAGGTGAACCCCACGCCGCCGTCGCCATCGGCCTCTTCAACGCCGATCGCCACCGGAGTCGAATGGAACACCGCCTCAACCGACGCCCCCGGCACGAACCCGGTGCCGGTGATCGCCAGTATCTGGCCGCGCACGACCTCATCGTCGTCGAGAACCACCGCGGGATCGTGCGTCGGCTCCGGAGCCCGGCCGACCGACACGGAGTACCGCGCCGTCGTCCCGTCCTCAGCGGTCACCGTGACCGTCACCGTCGTCCCCTCGACAACGACCTCGGCCCTCGCCCCCTCGTCCGAGGCAACGGCGACGACCCCGTCGGCGGTCAGCGCCCGCGGGTCGGCGACCTCGACGGCCAGCGGATCGCGGGTCAGATCGACCGTCACCCCCGCGATCGTCAACGACGCGAGCGACGCGTCCGAGGACGGCACCGGCGAAACCGTCACGACGACCTCGACCGGCTCGCGCGAATCGTTCTGCGCGACTCCGCGCACCGTGAACGTCCCCGGCGTCGCGTAGGACTCGGCGGCGACCTCCTCCCACACGACCTCCGCCGTCGACGAGCTCCCGTCCGCCATCGTCAGCTCAGCCGACGCGGGCAGCACCGGGACCGTGCCGACGGTCGTCGACACCTCCATCGCCGCCACCGAGGCCACGGCGATATCGGGCTGGAGCTCCTCGAGGACCTTCTGGTAGACGTCTCGGGTCACCGGGATGACCGTGCCGTGACGCGGCTTGCCGCCATCGGCGTTCTGCGGCATGTTCGCCGACAGCTTCTGAGCCACCGAGTACCACCCGTCGGCCCCGGTCTCGGCGAGGGACCGGTCGGTCGCGAAACCGATGTAGTGGTTCGGCCCGCCGTGATAGTTCGGCTGGTCGGCGAAGAGGAACCACTTGGCGCCGTTGACGTCGCCCTCGTTCGCGGGGAACAGCGTCGGCCCCTCGCCCGCGGTGAACTTCCCGCCGCACGAGGCGCAGGCGTTGTCCAGGCCGTCGAGGAGCTTGGCCCCGATGAGCGTCCACTCGTCGGCCGGGCCCTGCGCGTCGGCGAACTCGCCGTGGAGCTCGGCGAAGAGGTTCGTCGACTTCTCCTCGCGCAGGGACATGTCCCGCTCGTCCTTGTAGACGCGGTAGTAGACGCCGTCCTCGTATCCGACGGTCACGTCGATCGCGCCCTTGCCGTCGCGGCCGTTGCCGCGCTGGGAGTCGATCCACACCGTCGGCTCGGAGAAGCTGACGAAGTCATCGGTCGTCACGTACACCATGCGGTTGTAGGTCAGCGAGGTGCGCGCCGACGCGTCCGGCGAGTCGTAGAGGTTCGACGCCCAGTACACGACGTACGTGCCGCTCGCCTCGTCGTAGAACGCCTCCGGTGCCCAGGTGTTGCCCGCCAGATCGCTCGACACCTTGACGTGGCGCTGCTGCGACCAGTTGACGAGGTCCGTCGACTCCCAGATCTCGATGTACCGGGAGCCCTCGCGCTGGGCGGTCGTGAAGCCGCCCGCCAGGCCCGCGACCTTGAGGTCCGTGGCGATCATGTAGAACTTGTCGCCCTCGTGGGACCGCAGGATGAACGGGTCGCGCAGACCGCCGGTGCCGGCCGTCGACTCGATGACGGGGACGCCGTTGTTCAGCGTGTTCCACGCCAGCGCGTCGTTGCCCTTCGACGCCGCGATCGAGATCTTCTCGGCGCCGTCGCCCTCACCGGTGAAGAACGCCCACACGTAGGCCTCGGTCGCGTCCTCATCGGACGGCATCGGCTGGACGACGACCGTGAACTGCTTCGTCGCGCTCCCCCCGCCGTTCGTCGACACGGCCTTGAGGGTGAGGGTCACCGGGTCGTTGCCCGCGGCGGGACGGCGCACCGTCACGGTCCGGGACGCCGAGTTGACGCCTTCGCCGATGTCGGCCTGCGCTCCCCCGTCGTCGACGACGCTCCAGGCGATGGTCGACCCGTGGGCGCCCTGAGTCGGCACGGAGAAGTTCGTCCGCATGTCCTCGGCGTTGACGATTGACACCGCGTCGAGGTCGGCCTGCGCCTTGTCCTGGTCGGACAGGTCCGCCGGGACGAGGACCTCGCGCTCGGAGGTCGAGACCTTGGTCCCGTCCATGACGTAGGTCGCGACGAGACGGACCGTCGCGTCCCCGGCCTCGGCGGCGGGACGGGAGACTCGGGCGCGGGCTCCGTCGATGCCGATCGCGTCGCCGTCGGCCACGGCCCAGCGGACCGTGACGCCGGCGGCCGTCGTCGGCAGGGCGAAGTCCTCGGTGGCGGTCGCGGGGATCGCGGCCGCGACCTGGGCCTTGGCGCGTTCGAGGGCCTGCGAGCGGTACAGGGCGGTGATCTGCCTGGGCGACAGCGCCGAGTAGTGCAGCGAGTAGTCGTCGACCGTGCCCTTGAAGAACGCGTCGGGGTAGGGCGACTTGCCGATGAAGGCGACGAGGTCGCCGAAGCTCGTCAGGTCCGTGGTGATCGCCGTGTCGGAGATCTTGTGCCCGTTGAGGTAGACCGACATCACGCCGTTCTTGCCGTCGATGACGGTCGTGTACATCGCCATGGACGACGTGGAGGCCCGCTCGGCGGTCCCGCGCTCGGTCGACCACGGGGACGTGCTCGGCGAGGACGGGGTCGCGGTGGTGATGACGGATTTGACGCGCCCGTTCGGGTTCGACGGGTTGAACAGCCAGTACCCGTTGTTCTGGGAGGCGTTGCCCACGTAGGCGCCGGCGTAGTTGCCGTTGCCGGTGGCGTTGGCCATCCAGATGTTGATGGTGACGACGTCGCGGCCGTCGAAGGCCCGTCCGGGGATCGTCACGTGGGCCGCGTCGGAGCCGGCGGCGCCGCCGGGCAGGGCGAGGGCGCCGTTGGCGAAGACGCCTCCCGTGCCTTCGAGCGCGGCGTCGAGGCCGTCGCCGGCGACGTTGTCGATGGTGCGCCCGTCCGCGGGCGCCTCGTCGAAGGCGTAGTGGACGTCGGCGGCGGGCACCTGGGTGTCGATCGGCTCGTCGTCCGTGCCGTCGCCGGTCGGCGTCCCGTCGGCGTTGACCGTTCCGGTCGACGTCTTGACGAGGCCGTCGCGGAATCCGTCGTAGGACGCGGTGATGACGCCGGTGACGGTGTCGGGCACCTCGACGTTGGCCCGGTGGTCCGTCAGGTCGATGGTCCGGCTCCACTGCCCCGAGGAGAAGGTGACGGTGCCGATGACGTCGCCGCGGTCGGCGGCGGTGACGACGGCGGTCGCCACGGAGTCGGCGACGGTGACCTTGGTGGTCGAGGCGACCGGAGCGATCCCCGTCCACGAGTCCATCGCGTCGAGCACCGTCTGGGGCACGTTGACGAAGGCGCCGTGGCGCGGGCTGGCGGGCAGGCCGCTCGTCGAGTGGGCCTTCCAGTCGGCCCGTTCGGACAGCCGCGAGCCCTTCGCCGAGGCGGCGATGGAGCTGCCCTCGGCGAGGAACGGGACGTATCCGCCGTTGCCGTAGTTGTCGACGAGGAACGCGTAGGTGTCGCCCGCGTTATTCGGGTCGCCCTCGTTGAGTTTGACGATCTGCGGGCCCTCGCCGGCCTGGCCGGTGATCTTCGTCGTCATCGCGGTGTCGACGAGCTGCCAGGTCGTCGTCGGGTCGGCGTCCCAGTTCGACGAGGCCGTCGGCGCGGTGAGGACCGTGGAGCGCTCGAGGAAGATGTCCTTGCCGCGCTCGAGTCCGTCGGCGGCGCCGCTGTCCTCGTTCTTGGTGAACCGGTAGTAGTAGTCGCCGATCTTCGTGACGGTCGAGTCGATCCTCGCGCGTCCCGTGTCCTGCCACGTCTGCGGCGGGTAGGTGAAGTGCTCGAAGTCGCGGGTGATGACGTAGAACATCCGGGCGTGGCCCCCGGTGGAGGTCGAGGTGTGCTGGACGTCGTCGTACAGGCGCGAGGCGAAGAACACGACGTACGCCTGGAGGTGCTCGTCCCAGGCGACCTCGGGCGCCCACGTCATGCCGGCCTCGGGCCGGTTGACGGTGATGCCGGTGTCCTCGTTCTCGTTCGTCCTCGTCCAGGTGACGAGGTCGGTGGACTCCCACACCTCGATCTTGAGCGAGCCCTTGGACTGGGCGTCGCCCCATGAGGTCCCGCATCCGATGCACAGGTCGGTGGCGACCATGTAGTACTTGTCGCCGTTGACCGAGCGCAGGATGTAGGGGTCGCGCAGGCCGGTGGTGTCGGTCGTCGGCGCGAGGACCGGCTTCGATCCGTTGGCCGGGGTGAAGGTGAAGAAGTTGTTCTCCGTGGTGTAGGCCTCGTAGACCTTCTCGTCGCTATCGGATGTGAAGTAGGCGGCCGCGTATCCGGCGTCGGGCGCGCTGCGCCCGAGTTCGGCGATGGTGACGTTGAAGGTGCGGCTCTCGCGCGCCTCGCCCTTGACGGCGGTAGCGGTCAGGGTGACGGCGGCGTTGCCGGCGCCGTAGGCCGGCCTCGTGACGATGCCTGCGCCCGCATAGGGGTCGGTGGCGCCGACGGGCGCGGCCGTATAGCCCGGATCCGTCTCGGTGACGAGGGCGGGGTCGGAGGACGTCCACGTGATCGCCGAGGCGTACTTCGTCCCGGAGGCGACGAGCGGCAGGTTCTCGTAGGCGACCTCGTCGAGGCCGATGGCGTCGAGATCCGCTGCGACCTGGGCGGCGACCTCGTTCTCGCTGATCGCCTTGACGACGAGCGCGAAGGAGTGGGGGGTGCCGGTCGTGTCGGTGGCGGTCATCGTCACGGGGACGTCCTGGCTGGTGCGCGAGACGACGCCGGTGGCGCTGATCGTCTGGGGCGCGGAGGACTGCCAGGTCAGGGCCATGCCGTTGACGGAGGCGGGCAGGGTGAGGTCCTGGGTGATCTCCTCGGCCGACGCGTTGCCGCCGAGCATGGCGGCGAGGATGTCGCGGTCGAGGATCGCTTGGAAGAGCTTGGTGCGCTCGGCGGCGCCGGGCGCCGACGAGGCGACCTCGGCGGGGGTCAGGGCCTTATCCCAGAGCTTGACGTCGGAGACCTTGGCCTTGAGGAGCCCGTCGGGCCGGTACAGGGAGCGCCCGATGTACCCGAGGACGTCCCCGGTGGGGACGATGTCGGAGAGAGAGTACTCGTGGTCGACGGTGGAGACCTTCTTGCCGTCGACGTACAGGGACAGATTGTTGTCCTTGGAGGTCATCGTCACCGTCGTGAAGGACGTCGAGGACATGGCGCCGCCGGCGGGCATGCGCACCTCCCCGTTGCTCGATCCCTTCTTGACGCGGATCCCGGCGAGGATTCCTCCGGCGCGTTCGCTCGACGCCGGGTTGACGAAGACGTAGTTGCCGAGCCGGGTGGTGTTCCAGTCGCCGATGCCGTCGCCGATGACCCAGCCGAACTGGTTCTGCAGGGCGGCCCCGGCGACGGTGATCTCGACGGTGAAGTCGTTGTCGCCGCGGGTGATCGGGCCCGACGGGAGGGTGGCGTAGCCGGTGCCGGTGAAGTCGGCGATGGATTGCCCGTCGATGTCGATGAAGGAGGCGTCGTCCATCCCGGTCAGGGCGGCGTCGTGGCCGTTGCCGGAGACGTCGACGAGCTTTCCTGCCGAGCGGGTCATGTCGTAGTGGGCCGAGGGTGCGGGCACGTCGACCCCTCCCCCGCCGACGGTGACGGTCGCGGTGACCGTGGCGAAGCGCGGCGCGACCTCCTCGTCGAGGTCCATGTCGAAGATCGGCATGGAGTCGGAGGCCCAGTGGACGCGGCGCACGAACATGTCGCGGCCGGAGTAGTTCGAGTACCCGGGCGTGTTGTTGGCGTAGGCGTGGAAGACGTAGAGCATCGATCCGTGCTCGTCCTCCGTCCACATGCCGTGCCCGGTGCCGAGCTGCCACTGGCCGTTGAAGATCCCGGACTTCTGGATCGGGTAGTTGAGTTTGGCCCAGGAGGCCGGGTCGGTGAGGTCGGAGGCCCCGGAGGCGTCGGCGACGGCCAGTCCGGTCGTGTAGGACTTGCCGACGGCGGACCCGGAGTAGATGAGGTAGAGCTTGCCGTCGCGCTCGACGACGTTGGGGCCCTCGGCGATGGCGTTGTCCCACGCGTATTCGGGGGCGACGATGCGGCGCGGGATCGAGGTGACCTTCGACGGGTCGGCGGGATCCATGGTCGCGATGTAGATGGCGCCGAGCTGCTGCCAGGCGTAGTAGGACTGGCCGGCCTGATCCGTGAAGTAGGTCATGTCGAGGGACATGCCGACGCCGCCGGAGGCGGTGGTGGCCAGGGGCTTGCCATCGGCCCGGGTCACCGTTGTGGGAACGGTCCAGTTCGCGGCGACGGTCGGGTCGAGGTCGAATCCCTTGTCGTCCTTCTTGAGCTGGGTGTAGGCGGCTGCGCCATCGGTCCAGCGCGAGTTGTAGCTGGGCATGAACAGGATCGTCAGTTTCCCGTCGATCTCGTGGAATTCGGGCGCCCAGAAGGAGCCGGTGATGGCTTGGCCCTGGGAGTTGCGCTGCCCCTTGGACATGAGGACCGACTCCTTCGGGTTGTAGCCGCGAGAGTCGATGAGCCCCGTCGAGTCCCCGGGGGTGTCGGCCAGCGCCGTGATGGAGTCGGCCATGCGGATCGGCATGTGGGGGGTGCCGTTCTGCCAGACGTTGTCGCCCCGGATGTCGTTGGTGGCGATCATCAGGTACTTCGTCTGGGCGCCGTCCTCGCGCTTCCACTGCCACTTGTAGACGGAGGGGTCGGCGCGCTCCTCGGCGAAGGGCACGGGGTACTCGTCCCGGAGGACGGTGCCGGTGGCCTGGTAGGAGCCGGGTTTGGAGGTGTCGACGAGGGAGAGGTCCCAGGATACGGGCAGGGTCGCGGTCGAGCCGTCGGAGTAGGACAGGTCGATGGTCGAGGCCAGGGGGAGTTCGGCGACGGGGGTGTCGACGTCGACGGAGACGCCGGCGATCGTCGAGGCGCCGGTGTTGACGACTCGTCCGAGGCGGACCTTCAGGGCGTCGGCGACGCTGGCGGGGATCGCGATCGATCGTCCGGCGGCGTAGTCCTCGATGCCGGGGTCGTCGACGGAGCCGGAGACGCTGACCGCGCCGACGCGCACGGGGCCGTGGGTGGCGGTGGAGTCGGCGAGGGAGTCGAAGGTCGTGTGCTTGTCGATGCCGCCGTCGTCGGTCCAGCCGACGAGGTAGTGCTTCTGCGAGGAGTCCCAGACGACGTAGGGGGCGTTGACGCCGTTGGTCTCGCCGACGTCGATGATCGAGCCGGAGTCGGCGGCCTCCTCGTAGGAGAGCAGGTCTTTCGACGAGGCGACGAGGATCGAGGTGGCTCCGGTCGCGTCGGCCTGCGCGGTTCCGCGGGCGGTGCGCACGGCGACGACGCCGTAGGTCCCGTCGGCGGCGGTGAAGAGCGAGGGGTCCTTGAGGGAGCGGTGCAGGGAGGTGTTGATGTCTTCGTTCTGGGCCGGCGAGGTCGCGGTGCGGGCGAAGAAGACGCCGTAGTTCTCGTTGAGGGGGGTCCATGTGCCGTTCTCGTCGAGGGCCAGGTGCATCGAGTAGGCGATATCGCCGTTGTTCGCGCGGTCTTCGGTGGTGGCGGTGCGGTGGTAGGAGAGGATCTGGGTGGAGGCGGAGCGGGGCAGGACGGTGACCGGGAAGGCCTTGACGACGGTGGCCCCGTCCTTGGCGATGGTGGCCGTGATGGTGCCCTCGACGGGCTGGTCGCCGGCGACGGTGACGGTTCGGGCTTCGTCGACGCCGATGGAGGCGTCGCCGGCGAGGGTCAGCGTGGTGCCGGCGGGGCCGGCGGGCAGGGTCGTCCCGGATTGGAGGACGGGCTGGATCGCGTAGGCCTGGGCGGTCTGGTCGAGCCGCTCGGCGTCGGTGAGCGTCGAGGGCTCGACGGTGACGCGGACCGTGCGGGTGGCGCTCAGGCCGCGAACGGTCGCCGTCGCGGTGAGGTCGACCTGGACGGGCTCGGCTCCGAGGGAGGGCCGGACGACGGCCCCGGTGGGGGCGATGACCTCGGGGGCCGACGAGGTCCATGCGACTGCGCCGGAGGCGGTCGGCAGGGTGACGAAGTCGGCGTCGATGCTGCCGGAGGGCATCGTCAGCCCGTCGAGGATCGCTTGGGCGCGAGCGGTGATCGCCGTCTCGTGGAGTGTGGCGTCGCGCGCGGACAGGTCGGCGATCTCGTCGGCGCTCAGGCCGCGGTTCCACACGCGGAACGAGGAGACGGCGCCGGAGAAGAGGGGGTCGGGCCAAGGGGATCGCCCGATGGCGTTGAGGGATTGGTCGGCGATTTTCGCGGGGGTGGCGCTGACGGGGCCGGAGGCGACGCGCACGCCGTCGATGTACAGGGACGCGGTGGAGTCCTCGACGACGGAGGTCACGGAGATCCACTGGTCCGCGCTGACGCCGCAGGAGCCGGCTTGGACGAGTTCCTCGCGCCCGGAGGCCTTGATGCCGACGAGGGGGCGACGACCGTTGCCGCAGTTGAGGGAGGAGAAGAAGTACTCGGTGTCGGAGGAGTCGTTGCCGATGTTCCACAGGAAGTGGAAGGCGTTGAGCATCGGGGCGTCGGCCTTGACCTCCATCTGGACGGTCGCCTGCTCGGAGCCCTTCAGGAGGTCGTCGGGCAGTTCGACCCAGGTGCCCGAGCCGGTCTTGGAGCCACCGGTCAGGAGCAGGGAGGAGTCGGTCCAGTGCCTTGCCGCCCCGTTGCGGACACGGGCGTCGCCGACGGTCGCGTCGGGGGCGGTGTTCTTGATGGTCGTGGAGTCCGCCGGCGCGCTGGTGAAGAGGTATTCGGCGATGGGATCGGTGGTCGCGGCTGTGGCCGGCGCGGCCGGGACCGCGATCAGCCCCGTGCCGACGAGTCCGGCCAGTGCTGCGGCGACGATCCCTGTTCTCAGGGGCGTGTGGTGACGTCTCATGTGTATCGGCTCCTGCTGATCGGCCAGGGGACTGGGCGTGTTCAGGTCCGTCGTCGAGGTGGCGCCGTCGCGGCCGCTTCGCCGGACGGGCATGGGCCCACCGTCGGACCACAGATGTGTGAACGTTAACCGTATTCGACGGGCTCCGTCAACACTTACTCGAGATCATCGCCTCTCGAGCACTCCGGCCTCTGAGGAATCCGATGCCGCGGGCTCCCGGAGCACGCTCATCGCAGCGCTCCTGCATCGGCGCGCCGATTCCTACCGCCTCGCGAGGACCCCGTCGCACCGCGACGCCTCAGTCCGGCGACTCATCCCCCACCGGCCCCGGCGCCCAGGCCCGCGCGCTACGCGCGATCGGACACCGCGGCGGCCGACCCCGCCGCCGAGCCGGACCCGGATCCCAGACCCTCCGGAGCGCCTCCCCGGGCGCCGACGTGGATGACGACAAGGGGCTCCCCCGTCGGACGATCCGCCCCCTTCGACGGCTCCTGCGTGACGAGGACGTCAGTGCCCTCCGCGGGCATCAGATGGATGAAGGAGAACTCCATCCCCCTGCTCGGCTCGTACACGCCGGCCGATTCGACGACCCCGTTCCTGCGAACCCACACGTGGAGGAACGGCCCGTCCTCGCCATCCATCCCCTCGGTCATCGCCGCCGGCAGGGCGACGGCCGCCATATCCATCGACTCCGACCACGTCAGGGTCGCGATGTGCCCGTCGGGCATCGTGTCGGACGCCCGCTCGACGTCCTGCATCTGATTGAGCTTGGCGTACGAGGTCGCATCCGACATCGTCTCCATCGTCGACATCCGACCGTACTGGTAGCCCCCCAGGCCGACGACGACCACCGCCGCGGCCGCCGCGGCCCGCGACAGCCACCGCGTCACGCGGCGCGGACGGAACTCGACGACCGTCGCCCCCTCCGCCTCCTCGACCGGAGCCCGCCCTCCGGGCACCCGATCGGATCGCAGCGGCGTCGGGGCCTCGATCGGATCGTCCTGAGCCGTGCGCGAGATCTCGTCGAGCAGCGCCGCGCGGATCCGCTCGGGAGGGGCCACCGGCGTCAAGGACGCCCCGAGGATCCCCGCCACCTCGCGGTCGACGCCCTCACAGTCGTCACCGACCCCGGCGACGCCCCGCCCGTCGCCTTTCATCCGACTCATCGGTGCTCCCTCCTTCATCCCTCGACTCCCAGTATCGTCCGCAGGCGGATCACCCCGTCGCGGATCCTCGTCTTGACAGTGCCCAGCGGCGCCCCGCTGCGCTCGGCGATCTCCTGATGCGTCAACCCCGTGAAATACGCGAGGATCACCGTCGATCGATGCGGCTCGCCGATCTCATCGAGGGCCTCGCGCACTTCGCGGGCGGCGATGGACGCGTGCACCGCCTCGGCGGTCTCGTCGAAGGGGATACCCTCGAGACTCGCCCGGGACTCGCGGTCCCGCGCGGCTTGGCTCGCCCGCACCCTGTCGATCGCCCGACGCCGCGCCATCGTGACGATCCACCCTCGAGCCGACCCGCGGGACGGATCGAACCCGCCGGCCGACCGCCACGCCTCGAGGAATACCTCCTGGAGGACCTCCTCGGCCTGCGCCCGATCGACGAGGATCCTGAGGATGAGGCCGAAGAGCCGGCCCGACCACCTGTCGTAGAAGTCGGCGAAGGCCTGCTCATCGCCGCGCGCCACCAGGCCCACGAGCTCCTCGTCTGCGATGTCACTGTCATTCACCCCCACATAGTAGACGGGCCGATCCTCGATCCGTTGATACGGGCGGGGGAACGGCCCCCGCGCCGCGCTGGGCGCGCGAGTCCTCGTTGGGGACTCGCGCGCCCAGCGCATACCCTCACCCGAAGGTGAAGGAGTAGAGCTCCAGGCCCTCATCGACCTCGAGATCGAGGATCCCCTGCGACGTCTCGTCCGTGGAGACGAGCTCGATGCCGTTGGGGACCCCGTCGACCATCAGCTCGCGGGTCTGGCCGTCGACCGTGTACCGGATCTTCCCCTTCCCGGAGGCGACGAGGTTGACCTGACGGCCCTCGTAGTGGAGGCGCAGTCCCGCGGTCCCGCCGTTCGGGGAGATCGACTGGTCCGAGACGCTCCACTGGCCGTCGAGGGCGAAGTGGTGCAGGTCGAGGTCGGTGGGGAAGGAGAAGCCGTGCTCGCCGTTCCTCAGCGGCGCGACCCGCCCTTCGTCGCACTGGCAGCGCTCGGCCCGGGCCGAGCCGAGGTAGGTCTCCGGGGTGCGCGCGCCGAGGGCGGCCTCGTCAGCCTCCTCGCCGTCGGCGAAGATCGCGGCCGGCAATGCGACGCCGGGGGACGCCTCGGTCAGGAGCGAGCGGATGTGGCGCTCGAGGGTCTCCTCGCCGCCCTCGCCGTAGGCGAAGTAGCGCAGACGCCCATTCGCGTCGGACAGGTACTGGGCGGGCCAGAAGTGGTTGTCGAAGTTCTGCCAGGTGACGAGGTCGGAGTCGACGGCCACCGGGTAGGAGACTCCGAGCCTGGCGGCGCCGTCCTTGACGTTGTCGACCTCGCGCTCGAACGCGTACTCGGGCGAGTGGACGCCGATGACCTCCAGGCCGGAGTCCTTGTAGGTCTCGTAGATCCGCTCGACCCCGGGGATCGCGCGCTGGCAGTTGATGCACGAGTAGGCCCAGAAGTCGACGAGGACGACTCTGCCCGCGCGGTCGGCCTCGGCGATCGGCGCGTCGCCGGGCGTGTTGAACCAGGAGACGATGCCGCTGATCGGGGCCAGGGGGCCGCAATCGCCGAGGGACTCGGAGCCGGGCTGGCACGCGCCGGCCCCCGAGGGGCCGTGGAGCGCCTCGTCGGTGCTCTTTTGAATCGCCGACGTGTAATCGGGCAGGGCGCGCTGGATGGTGGCGGGCAGGTCGGTGACGATGCCGACGGCCAGGGCGATCATCGCGACGCCCGCGGTGATGCGAATGGCGCGCTGGCGGGTTCGGAATGCGGCGATGCGCTCGGTGAGCTTGCGACCGGCGAGGGCGAAGAAGAGGAGGGGGACGGCGGTGCCGATGGCGAAGGAGGAGGCCAGGGCCACGGTCTCGACGCCGATCTGACCGGTCGTCCCCGCGACGGAGACGGCGGCGAGGACGGGGCCGGCGCACGGGACGTAGGCCGCGCCCAGGACGAGGCCGAGGAGGAAGCCGTTCGACGGCCTCTTGCCGCCGGAGCGCCCGAATCGGGCGAAAGGCTTCTCGAGGAACTCCATGACCTGCGGGAAGAGCATCCCGATGCCGATCGCCGCGAGCAGGACCACCCCGGTCCATCGGATGAAGTCCTGCGGCAGGCCCAGGAGGGTCAAGAGCGCCGACCCCAGGAGGGTGAACACCGTGAAGCTGATGACCAGGCCGAGGACCACCAGATAGGGGCGCCAGCGCGAAACCTGGGGCATGGGAGAGGCGCCCGTCGAGGAGGCCATCGGCGCTGCCCCCGGGGCGCCCGATGTCCCCAGGCCGATGCCGGCGGGGGCGAAGGTGATCTTCGGGGCCGCCGACTGGTCCTGGGCGCGCGCGCCCTGGGCGCCGCCGGACAGGAAGATCACGGGGAGGACCGGGAGGATGCATGGGGAGATCCCGGTGATGAGGCCTCCGAGGAAGCCGATGAGGACCACGCTGAGCATGGGTGACACCTTTCTGTTGTCGTCACCCCTGGTTCGGAGTCCTCGCCCGGATGGATCGGCGAATCCTGCTATGGCATAGATCACTCGAACAGGACCAATCCGGCGAGTCGTCGGCTCCGAACAATCTGCGAAGACGCCGATGAAGGGCGTCCACGACGAAAGAAGAATCCTCATGATCCGTAAGCTCGCCGCCTCCGCCATGATCCTCGCCTCGGCCGCCGTCGGCCTCGCCGCCTGCTCGAACGCGGGGGGCGCCGGAGGCGACTCGATGAACGACGGGAAGACCTCGAACTCCTCGCAGATGTCGGACAGCAAGATGAGCGACGACAAGATGCACGACGGCAAGGACAAGATGGACGACGGGAAGATGCACGACGGTGCGATGTCGGACGGCAAGATGCACGACGGCAAGGACAAGATGGACGACGGGAAGATGAGCGACGACAAGATGCACGACGGGAAGTCCTCCGACTCCCACTGACCCCCGGTCGGGACGATCGTGCGGCGGGTGACGCAATCGTCACCCGCCGCACGCGTCTGCGATCCCGACGATCAGCGTCCCGCAGGGCGCTTCGCGTACCGGCGCATCTCGCGCAGCGCCTCGCGCCGATCCTGGGCCTCGCGCAACGCCTGGCGCTTATCCCACTCCTGCTTGCCCTTGGCCAGGGCCACCTCGACCTTGGCCCTGCCGCCGATGAAGTACAGCTCCAACGGGACGATCGTGTACCCCTTGGCCATGACCTTCTGCTGCATCCGCTGGATCTCCGCCTTATGGAGCAGGAGCTTGCGCTTGCGGGTCGGCGCGTGATTGTTCCACGACCCCTGGGCGTACATCGGGATGTTCGCCCCGTACAACCAGGCCTCGCCGTCCTTGGCCTCGACCCAGGAATCGACGAGCGACGCGCGCCCCATGCGCAGCGCCTTGACCTCGGTCCCCGACAGGACCAGGCCCGCCTCCCACGTATCCTCGATGAGGTAGTCGTGACGCGCCTTCTTATTGCGGGCGATCGTCTTCTTCGCATCCGAGGCGGCCTTGCGGCGCTCCCCCTCGGTCGGCTTCGGCTTCTTCCACTCCTTGGGCACGTCGCACCCCCTCCTCAAATCACCGGCGGGCCCCGAGCCCGCACCCCGCGCCCCCGACGGGCGCGGCCACCCATCGTAGCGCGGTCACAGGTACATCAACGGATCGACGTACGCCCCGGACTTCGTCACCCCGAAATGCAGATGGCACCCGGTCGCGTACCCCGTCATCCCGACCTCGCCCAGGACCGTTCCGGCGCTCACCGACTGCCCCGGCGACACGTAGACCGCCTGAAGATGAAGGTACTCGGTGAGCGTCGACTCCCCGCCCATCATCCCGTGATTGACGTCGACATAGGTGCCCGCCGACACGCTCGACGACACCGCCGACACCACTCCGTCGGCTACCGCGTACACCTTGTCGCCGCACGCGGCCCCGAAATCCACCCCCTGATGGAACTTCGCGTACCCGAGAACCGGATGCGTCCGCCACCCGAAGGGCGAGGTCACCGTCATGTTGTCCACCGGATTGCGCATCCCCGACGCCGACGTGTACGACGCCCGCTCGGCGCGGTTGCGCTCGTCGATCGCCGCCAGCTCGGCGGCCTTCGCCTGGTAATCCGCCTCCGCCTGGGCGAGTTGGGAGACCGCCTCCTCCTTGCGCGAATCCCACTGGGCCTGCGCGGCCTGGGCCCGCTCCTTGAGGCCGTCCAACTCGACGACGTGAGCCGCGGCCTCGTCCTGCGCCTCCTGCGCCTCCTGCGCGGCCCGGCGGGCCGTCTCCTCCAGGGCCGCGATCCGCTCGGTGATCGCCTCCTGACGGGCCACCCGGGTGCGCTGGGAGGCCTGGGAGTCCAGGGCCGCGTGGAGGGCCTGCGCCTGGGTCCGGCTCAAGGCGTCCGCGGCCGCGGCCCGCTGATCGATCGACGCGGATCCCTCCGCCGTCAGAGCGAGGGCCACCGCCGAAGCCGACCCGTCCTTGTACATCTGCCGGGCCAGCCCCGCGATCGCCTGCGTCGCCTCCTCCTGGGAGGCCCGCGCCTGCGCCACCTGCGCGTCGAGGGCCCCCCTCTCGGCCTGGGCCGACTCCAACTGCGACAGGGCGACCTCGTGCTCGCGGTCGGCGGCCTCGAACCTCGACTGCGCCTCCTGCAAGGCCGCCTGCGCGACCGGGATCTGCGTATTGAGGGACTCCAACTCGACGAAGATCCCCGCGAGCTCGGCGTCGATATCCGTCACCTGCTCCTTGAGGGCCGAGATGGACGCCGCGGCGCGGTCCTTCTCCTGCTCGACCGCGTCCCGATCGTCATCCCCGACGGCGGTCCCCGCCCCGAGGGGAACGATCCCCGCCGCGAGGGCGAGGGCGCTCAACGCGATAAGCCCGCGTCGGCCCCCTCGCCGGTCGGCACCAGGAAGAACCCTCATCATCGACTCCTCATCAGGCCTTCGTGTACTTCGCCAGGGACACGGCCGACGCGACCAGCGCCAGCAGCACCGCGGCCAGGATCAGCACCGGCGTCATGATCCACACCTCGCGCACGCCGATGAAGCTCGTCCACTCGAACGCCGGCGCCAGCCACTGCTGGATGAGGAAGTGGACGCCGGCGAAGAGCGAGCCGATGGCCGCCAGGGCGCCGACGATCGCCGCGAGCGCCCCCTCGATCATGAACGGCGCCTGGATGAACAGGTTGGACGCCCCGACGTAGCGCATGATCTGCGTCTCCGTCTCGCGACTCATCGCCGACAGGCGGATCGTCGTCGAGATCAGCAGGATCGCCGCGACGATCATCACCGCCCCCAGGCCCAGGGCCAGGGTCCGCGCCGAGTCGATGACGTTGAACAGGGGCTCGACGACCTCGCGCTGATCGCGCACCTCGGACACGCCCGCGACGCCGGAGAACTCCTCCTTGATGATCGAGTACTGCTCGGGGTCGACGAGCTTGATGCGGAAGGACACCTGCAGCATGTCGGCGCTCGTCCACTGGCCGATCGCCGAGTCCCCGTACAGTTCGAGGAAGTTCGCGTAGGCGTCCTCCTTGGACTCCTCGTACACCCGCTCGATGTACTGGCTCATCTCGGGGGACTCCAACTTGGCCCTCACCGCGGCGATCTGCTCGTCCGTCGCCTCGTCGCCGTTGCACGAGGCGTTCCCGTCGTCGATGGCGCACATGTAGATCGACACCTCGATCTTGTCGTACCACTGCGACTTCATGCGCGAGACCTGCATCTGGGACAGTCCCGCAACGCCGACGAACAGGAGGGACACGAAGGTCACGAGGACGACCGCGACCGACATCGCGCGGTTGCGCGACAGTCCCTTGCCGACCTCGGAGAGGATGAATCGGAGCTTCACGCGATCACCTGGCCGATCCGTAGACGCCGCGATCCTGGTCGCGGATGATCTGGCCGTCGTGCAGCTCGATGACGCGCTTGCGCATCTGGTTGACGATGTCGGCGTCGTGGGTCGCCATGACGACGGTGGTCCCCGTGCGGTTGATCCGGTCGAGGAGGCGCATGATGCCCAGCGACGTGTCCGGGTCGAGGTTGCCGGTCGGCTCGTCGGCGAGCAGGAGCTCGGGGCGGTTGACCATCGCGCGGGCGATCGCCACCCGCTGCTCCTCGCCGCCCGACAACTCGTGGGGGAGGCGCTTCTCCTTGCCGGACAGGCCGACGAGGTCGAGGGCGTCGGGGACGGCCGTCTCGATCGCGTGACGGGGCTTGCCGATGACCTGCATCGCGAGCGCGACGTTCTCGTAGACGGTCTTGGACCCCAGGAGGCGGAAATCCTGGAAGACGGTGCCGATCTGGCGGCGCAGCTTGGGCACCGACCAGTTCGACAGTGTGGAGACGTCCTGGCCGAGCACCCACACCTGGCCGGACGTCGTCTTGATCTCGCGCATGACGAGCTGGAGGAACGTCGACTTGCCGGACCCGGATTTGCCGACGAGGAACACGAACTCCTCCCGCGCGATGTCGAGGGACACGTGGTCGAGCGCGGGCCTGGCACCCGGTGTGTACACCATGGTGACGTCGTCGAATCGAATCATGGGGCCGTCCAGATCGGGGTCGTGGTCACCGATCAGACTAGGCGCGCGATTCCCCCGCGCCTCCCAGTGACACGCCCGGCCCGCGCATGTCGGGGCTCTTCGGCGCGGGCGCGGGGCTCACCGGTCGGCGGCGGCGTTCTGCTCGTTCTTGCGCCAGCGGATGCCGGCGTTGATGAAGCCGTCGATGTCGCCGTCGAAGACGTTCTGGGGGCTGCCGGACTCGAACTCGGTGCGCAGGTCCTTGACCATCTGATAGGGCTGGAGGACGTAGGAGCGCATCTGATCGCCCCATGAGGCCTTGACGTCGCCGGCGAGCTCCTTCTTCTTCGCCTGCTCCTCCTCGTGGCGCAGGACGAGGAGTCGCGACTGGAGGACGCGCAGGGCCGCGGCCCGGTTCTGGATCTGGGACTTCTCGTCCTGCATCGACACGACGATGCCGGTGGGGATGTGGGTCATGCGCACCGCGGAATCGGTCGTGTTGACGGACTGGCCGCCGGGGCCCGAGGAGCGGAACACGTCGACTTTGAGCTCGGATTCGGGGATCTCGATGTGGTCGGTCGACTCGATGAGGGGGATGACCTCGACGGCCGCGAAGGAGGTCTGGCGCCGCCCCTGGTTGTCGAAGGGGCTGATGCGCACGAGCCGGTGGGTGCCGGCCTCGACGGACAGGGTGCCGTAGGCGTAGGGGGCCTGGACCTCGAAGGTCGCGGACTTCAGGCCCGCCTCCTCGGCGTAGGAGGTGTCCATGACCTTCGTCGGGTAGCCGTGGCGTTCGGCCCAGCGCAGGTACATGCGCAGGAGGATCTCGGCGAAGTCCGCGGCGTCGACGCCGCCGGCGCCCGATCGGATGGTGACGACGGCGTTGCGCTCGTCGTACTCCCCGTCGAGGAGGGTGCGGATCTCGAGGTCGGAGATGTCCTTCTTGAGGACGGCGAGATCGACCTCGGCCTCGGCGAGGATCTCGGCGGCCTCGTCGGGGTCCTCGCCGGCCATCTCGACCATCGCCTCGAGGTCGTCGATGCGCTCGACCATTCGGGTCACGCGGTCGAGGTCGCTCTGGCGGTGGCTGAGGGCGGAGGTGACCTCCTGGGCACGGGCGGGGTCGTCCCACAGGTCCGGGGCGGCTGCCCGCTCGGAGAGCTCGGCGATCTGGGCGCGGAGCCTGTCGGGCTGGACGACCGCCACGACGTTGTCCATCGTCGTGCGCAGGGACTGGATCTCTTCGGGGAATTCGGTGGCCACGGGGTCAGCGTAGCCGCTTGTGTGCACGGGGATGCTATTCGACGACGTTCGTGGCCCTCCGGACTCCCAAAACTGCGTCGAATAGCATCCCCGTGCACAAAGTCCGACCGGGGCCGCCGGGAGGCGGCAGCGGCCCAACGCCTCGCCTGCCCAACCGACCGCCCCCAGATCAGCGTCCGGCGCCCAGGCCGGTCTCACCCGGCCTTGACTCGGCCTCGTGTCAATGCTCTACCATCCGTGCCACCACCGACATCTAGAGCCGAGGAGATTCAATGATGAAGCACCCGCTCGCGGCCGCCGCATGCCTGCCCCTGGCCTGCGGCCTCATCGCCGCCTCCCCCGCCCCCGCGCACGCCGCCGCGCCGCCGACGACCGACGCCCTGACCATCGCCACCTTCAACGCCAGCCTCAACCGCACCGCCGAGGGACAGCTCCTCGCCGACCTCGCCGCCCCCGACAACGAGCAGGCCGCCAACGCCGCCGAGACGATCCAACGAGTCTCCCCCGACATCATCCTCATCAACGAGTTCGACTACGACCCCCAGGGCCGGGCCGTCGATCTCTTCCGCACGAACTATCTCGAAGTCGGCCATAACGGCGCCGACCCGGTGGTCTACCCCTACGCATGGGCCGGGCCAGTCAACACCGGCAGCCTCAGCGGATTCGACCTCAACGGCGACGGGAAGATCGCACTGCCCGATGACGGCTGGGGATTCGGCGCCTTCCCCGGCCAGTACGGCTTCGTCGTCTACTCGAAGTACCCGATCAAGACCGATGAGATCCGCACCTTCCAGAACTTCCTCTGGAAGGACATGCCCGGCGCCCTCCTGCCGACCAAGGAGGACGGCACCAGCTGGTACGGCGACGACGCCCTCGCCGCCTTCCCCCTGTCCTCGAAGACCCACGCCGACCTGCCGATCGACGTCGACGGCACCACCGTCCACGTCCTCGCCGCCCACCCGACCCCGCCCTCCTTCGACGGCCCCGAGCAGCGCAACAAGAAGCGCAACTTCGACGAGATCCGCCTGTGGGCCGACTACATCGCCGACCGCGCCGACTACCTCTACGACGACGCCGGGGTCGTCGGCGGCCTGCCCGTCGACGCGAACTTCGTCATCCTCGGCGACTACAACTCCGACCCCCTCGACGGCGACTCCTACCCGGGTGCCATCGACCAGCTGCTGACCAGCCCCCGAGTCGTCGACACCCTGCCCGTCTCCAAGGCCGGCCCTATCGAGGCCCGACTCCAGGGCGGGGCGAACGCCCAGCACCTCACCGACCCGATATACGACACCGGTGACTTCGGCGACGACCCGCGTCCCGGGAATCTGCGCATCGACTACGTCCTGCCCAACGCCGGCACCCAGGTCAACGAGGCGCGCGTCTTCTGGCCCACTCGCGAGGACCCCCTCTTCCGCCTGACCGGCGTCCACCCCTTCCCCACGTCCGACCACCGGCTCGTGTGGGCGCGGATGAGGTTCCCCACCGCCGCGGCACCCGCTGACGACCCCCAGACCGGCGGCTCCCAACCGATCGCCCCCGTGCCCGACCAGCCCGAGGCCCCCTCGCCCCAGCCCTCCCCCGACACTCCCGCGGACGCGTCCCAGGGGCGCACGCCCCAGACCGCCCACAAGGGCTCACGCGGGAAGAACCCGTCGGCGCTGGCCGCTACCGGCTCCTCCGCCCTCACCGCCCTCGCAGGGGCAGCCCTCCTGGCCGCGGGAGGCGCCCTCCTGCCGCGGACGCGCCGTTCTCGCCGATAGACGATGAAACAAACGGCCGGGCCCGACGACTTCTCGTATCGTCGGGCCCGGCCGTTTCGTCACTCCCCCGATTCGAGGAGCCAGGCCTTCTCCTCCTCGATCGCCACGCGGACGACATCCCCTTCCTCGAGCAGCGAGGCGCTCGTCGGATCGGACTGGACGCACACGATCGAATTGCTCTCCGTTTCGATCTCGTATTCGACGGTCTCCCCGTAGAAGACGCTGGTGACGACCTGCCCGAGCGAACCGGTGATCGCCTTCGGCCGCTCCGCGACCGGCTCGAGCCGCACCGACTCGGGTCGCACCATGAGGACGACCTCGCCGCCATCGGCGACGGCCCGAGTCGCCTTCTCCTGGGCGCGCACCGTCAACGTCTGGCCCAAGGCGGTGACGAGGAATCTGCCGGGCTCGACCTCCTCAAGGGCCCTCGCCGTGAGGAAGTTCGCGCGGCCCACGAAGTCGGCGACGAAGACCGACGCCGGGTGGAGGTAGATCTCAGCGGGCGTCGCCACCTGCTCGATCCTCCCGGAGTTCATGACGACGATCCGATCCGACATCGCCATCGCCTCTGACTGGTCGTGCGTGACGTACACGGAGGAGATCCCCAGGCGTTTTTGCATCCGGCGGATCTCGATGCGCATCCTCACGCGCAGCTTCGCATCGAGATTCGACAGGGGCTCGTCGAAGAGGAGCACCTTGGGGCGCACGACCATGGCGCGCGCGAGGGCGACGCGCTGCTGCTGGCCGCCGGACAGCTGCGACGGGGCCCGGTCCGCCATGGCGGTGAGGTTCATCGCCGCGAGCGCCACGTCGACCGCCTCGGTCAGTTCGGGCTCTCCCATGCGCTGGAGCTTGAGGCCGTAGGCGACGTTGTCGCGCACCGACAAGTGCGGGAAGAGCGCGTACGACTGGAAGACCATCGACATGGGCCGCTTGTTCGGCGGGATGCTCACCATGTTCTCCCCGTCGAGCAGCACCCGGCCCGAGGTGGCGTCCTCGAATCCGGCGATCATCCGCAGGGTCGTCGTCTTCCCGCAGCCCGACGGTCCCAGCAGCGTGATGAACTCGCCCGGGAGGATGTCGAGGTCGATGTGGTCGACGGCGGTGACGGGCGCGGTCGCATCGCCGAAGGTCTTCGTCAGGTCGACGAGGCGCAGGCGCCCGGAGGCCGGTTCCGCTCCCGCCGCCTCGAGGGGCTCGGTCTGGCCGTGGGCGGCGCTTCGTGCAGTGGACATGCGATTCTCCTTGATCTGGTCGGGGCTCACAGGCCCGCACGGTTCTGGGCGGTCACTGACGTGTCCCGCACGAGCAGGTTGGTCAATCCGATGACGGTCATGACGATGACGATGAGGATCGTGCAGAACGCGAAGGCGTTGCCGAATCGGCCCGCGTCGACCTCCGCGAGGATCTGCGACGTCATGATCTTCGTGCGCGGCGTCGTGATGAAGACGATCGGCGACAGGGTCGTCATCGATCTGGCGAACGCGTACGTCAGGCCGGCGATGAACGCCGGGCGGATCAGCGGCATGGTCACCCTGACGAAGGTCTGCAGGCCCGAGGCCCCCAGTGAGGTCGAGGCCTCGTCGATGCTCTTGTCGATCTGCTGGAGGCTCGCGATGCCCGATCGCTGGCCCGAGGGCATCGAGCGGGCGACGTACACGAGGATGATCGCCAGGGCCCCGCCGAACACCGCGGAGCCGCCGGCCAGGGCCGGGAGGAACTGGAGGCGTCCGACGATCAACGGCTTGTTGTAGGTGATGAGGTACCCGATGCCCAGGACCGTCCCCGGAACGGACAGGCCGAGCATCCCGAGGAAGTCCATGAGCCCGGCGCTGGCCCTCAACCGCACGACGACGAGCCAGGCGACGAGCATGCCGAGGATGCCGGCGATCGGGGTGGCGATGAGCGCGAGGATCGTCGTGTCGATCATCGCGTCGTTGCCGATGCCGGAGAGCACGTACTCGAAGTTGCCCAGCGTGAAGGTGTTGTCGACGCCGAGGATGTTGACGAAGGCGCCGATGATGACCGTCGCGTAGATGGAGACGATGAACAACCCCAGGAGGGCCGCCACGGCACCCAGGGGGATCCTCGCGAGGCTCCCGGAGATCGTCGTGATCCTGCCGGTCGGCTTGCCGGTGACCGTCACCGCCGATGAACGGCCCGCCCAGTAGCGCTGGAGGAGGAACACGAGGAGGGCGGGCACGAGGAGGATCAGGGAGTAGGCGCTGCCCGCGGCCGTGTTGTACTCGCCGTTGACCGCGATGTAGGCGCGCGAGGCGAGCACCGTGTAGTCGCCGCCGATGACGAGGGGGTTCGCGAGGTCGGCGATCGCCTCGACGAAGAGGAGGAGGAACGAGGCCGCGAACCCGGGGACGAGCATCGGCAGGGTGACGGTGCGGAACACCGTCCACCGCGACGCGCCGAGTGAGGCCGCCGCCTCCTCCATCGCCGGGTCGAGGTTGCGCAGCATGCCGAGCATGTTCATGTAGGCGACGGGGAAGAACGAGAGACTCAGGACCAGGGTCAGTCCCGGCAGTCCGTAGATGTTCCACTGCTGGCCGATGAGCTGGGTCGAGATGATGCCGTTGCGGCCGAACAGAGTGATGGACGCGGTCGCCACCGCGAAGGGCGGGGAGACGATCGGGATGAGGCAGATGAGGTGGAGGAGCTTCTTGCCCGGCAGATCCACCCGTGCTTGGACGAAGGCGAAGAAGAACCCGACGAGGGTGCCGATGAGGCCGACGACGCAGCCCAGGACGATGGTGTTGACGACGATCGTCCGGTTCGTCGTGGTCGAGACGATCCCGGAGAGGACCTCGACGCCGTCGGAGGAGAAGGCCCTGGACAGGATCGTGACGAGGGGCAGGAGGACGAGGAGGAACAGGACCAGGGAGATCGCCGCGACGATGAGGAGGGTGACGGGGTCCTGGCGGACCCTGGTGCGCTGTTTCACCGGCGGCCGCTTCCGCTCGGGCCGTGAGGGCGGTGTGGACGTGACAGATGACATGGGGAGGCCGTTCCTTTCGACGGCAGGGGCTGCGGCCCGCCGCGACTGGATTCAGGGGATGGGGGTCTGTTCCTGCGGCCCCGAACGAGGGTCCGGGGCCGCAGGGGCAGGGGCGTCACTCCCGGGGCTTCGCGGCGATCTCCTCGTCGAAGCGCGCGGTCAGCGCCGGTTTGGCGGCGGAGGCCTTGGCGAAGTCGTAGTCGAGGAGGGTGACCGCGTCGAGATCGACCATCTTGTCGTTGGCCTTGGCGTTCGGGTTGGTCAGGAGCTGGTAGGAGCCGACGGTCTGCCCGATGTTCTGGGCGTCTGCGGAGATCGCCCAGTCGATGTACTTCTTCGCGGCGTCGGAGTTCTTCGAGTTCTTGATGAGGGCGACGCCCCCGATCTCGTAGCCGGTCCCCTCCTGCGGGAAGGAGACGACGAGGTCCTTCATGCCCTCTTCGGCGTACTTCACGCAGTCGTGGGAGAAGACGAGGCCGACGCCGACCTCTCCGCGCCCGGCGATCTGCCCGGGGGCGGTGCCGGATTTCGTGTACTGGAGCACGTTGTTGTGCATCTTCTTCATGTAGTCCAGTCCCTCGTCCTCGCCGCCGCGCAGCGTCACCTGGGTCCACAGGGTCGTGAAGGCGGTGCCGGAGGTCGACGGATGAGCGGTGGAGATCTGCCCCTTGAGGGCCGGATCGGTCAAGTCGTCCCAGGAGTCGGGGATGTCGACGCCGAGCTGGTCGAGGACGGCGCTGTTCGAGCAGAACCCGAGGACGCCGACGTAGACGCCCGTCCAGTGGTGCCCGGGGTCCTTGTACTTGTCGGGGATCTCCGCAGCCGAGGGGGAGTCATAGGCCTCGATGAGGCCCTTCTCCACTGCGGCGCCGTATCCGTCGACCGGTCCCCCGTGCCACACGTCGAACTCCGGATTGTCCTTCGCCGAATCGAGGCGGGCGACGGTCTCCCCGGACGACAGGCGCACGTACGTGGCGTGTATGCCCGTGGACGCGGAGAATTCCTCGGTCCATTTCTGGCAGAGGTCCTCCATCGCGCCGCAGGCGATCGTCAGGGAATCGGACCCCGGCTCCGAGGAGGCCCCGCTTTGCGACTCGGGGACGACGCATCCGGTGAGCGCCATCGCGAACGCGAGGAGCGCGGAGGGGGCCAGTAGGTGTCGTTTCTTCATGGGGTTCTCCTTCGAGCCTGCGAAACAGGGCCGGATCCTCATCGATCGCGGCTTCCATCCAGGCTCGCCGATCGAGCCGCGACGCGCATCGGTCGGCGGTAACGCCCGGTAACGCTTCGGTTACCGTTCCTGCGGGAGAATGGGCATCGTATAGCCGACGCCCCTGAGGGAGCGGACGTAGGTGCGCCCCTCGTCCCCGAGGGCTTGGCGAACCCGGTAGGCGGTCATCTTGATCATGTCCTTGCCGCCGTTGGTCTCGTGCGTGGCCCACACCTGGTTGAGCAGATCGCGGTAGCTGACGGATCGGCCCATGTGGAGGGCGAGGGCCTCAAGGAAATGGGTCTCCGTGGCGGGCATCTCGATGAGGCGCCCGTCGAGGAGCACCCGGTGCCTGACGATGTCGACGGTGAGCGCCCCGTTGACGATGCTCGTCGTGGGTCGCCCCCTCCACCGTCGGACGAGCGCCTGGGCCCGGAGGGCGAATTCGCGGGGGCTGAAGGGCTTCGTCATGTAGTCGTCCGCGCCGATCTGGAGTCCGCGCACCCTGTCGGATTCTTCCGACAGCGCTGTGATCATCATGATCGGGACGTCCGAGACCGCTCTGATCCTCTCCGTGAGGGCCAGGCCCCCGACAGAGGGGATCATGAGGTCGAGGACGACGACGTCGAAGTCGCCGCAGGAGAACAGCTCCCACGCGCGGGCGCCGTCGTTGGCGGTGACGATGGCGAATCCGGCCGTCTCGAGGGCGAACTGCATGATCATGAGGATCTGCGGCTCGTCGTCGACGATCAAGGCCCTCGGCGGCGCGGCGCGGCGCGGTTCTTCGGTCATCCCTGTTCGCTCCTCATCATGGTGGCCCCGGGCTGCGCGCGCGGAAGCGTGAGGTAGAAAGTCGTGCCCTTGGCCTGGATCGTGTCGACGAGCACCCGGCCCCCGTGCAGGTCGAGGATCTTCTGGGTGATCATCATGCCGATGCCGGTACCGGCTCGGAGGGATCCGCCGGTCGCGAACGGGACGAACAGGCGGGCCCGCTCGTCGGGGGTCATCCCCACGCCGTCGTCGGATACCGAGATCGTCACGTCGTTCTCGGAGTCGGCGACGGCGACGAGGATGGAGGCGCCCTCGCCCGCGTGCCGGGCGGCGTTGTTGACGAGGTTGGAGATCGCCTGGCCGAGGAGGCGGCGGTCCGCATCGAGGCGGATGGGCGGCCCGTGATTCTCCAAGCGGATCGGGGTGCTGTGGACGCGCCTCATCTGCGCGACGTGATCGCGCACCAGTTCGCGGATGTCGACCCGGACGAGTCGGAGCTTGAACAGCTCGGACTCCATCCTGATCTCCGCGAGGAGGTCGTCGGCCATTTCGACCACTTGGTGGGAGTTCTCCGCGATCGTCTTGGCGAATCTGCGCTGGACGGGGTTGAGGGGGCCCGCCGTCTCGTCGAGGAGGAACTCCGCGGCGCCGTGGATGACGGTCAGCGGGGTGCGCAGCTCGTGGGAGAGCACTCCCGGCCGGTTCGCCTGCTTCTCGTGGAGTCGCCTCAGGCGCTCGAGCTCGATGCGGGCTCGCGCCAGGTCGGTCCGGAGCCTCCATGCGAGGACGCCGCAGAGCAGGAGGGCGGCAATCGCCGCAGCAGCGATCCCCCACCCCACGTCGTCGCTCCTTTCACCGGCTCCGTCCGTGCGCCACACTAGCGCAGGCGGCAGCGGCGCCGTCGGCGGACGACGGGGCCGGGAGGCGTCCAGCGTCCAGCTGCCCCTCCCGGCCCCGAGCCGTGGGATCCGACGAGTATCAGATCAGGCCCATGGCGATCATCGTGTCGGCGACCGTGATGAAGCCCGCGAGGTTCGCGCCGGCCACGTAGTCCCCGGGCACCCCGTACTCGTCGGCGGTGGCGACCGAGGCCGCGTGGATGTCGACCATGATCTGGTGGAGCTTCGCGTCCGTCGTCTCGAAGGTCCACTGGGTGCGCCCCGAGTTCTGCTGCATCTCGAGGGCCGATGTCGCCACGCCCCCGGCGTTCGACGCCTTGCCCGGAGCGTAGGCGACGCCCGCGGCTTGGAAGGCCTCGATGGCCTCGGGGGTGGTCGGCATGTTCGCGCCCTCGGCGACGAGGCGGACGCCGTTCTTGATGAGGGTGGAGGCCGCCTCGACGGGCAGTTCGTTCTGCGTGGCGCACGGCAGGGCGACGTCGCAGGGCACGTCCCAGATCGACCCGCCGGCGATGAACCGCGCCGAGGGGCGCTCGTCGGCGTAGTCGCTCACCCGGCCGCGCCGGACCTCCTTGACGTCCTTGAGGAGGCCGACGTCGATGCCCGCCTCGTCGACGACGTAGCCGGACGAGTCCGAGACGGCGACGACGGTGCCCCCGAGCTGCTGGACCTTCTCGGTCGCGTAGATCGCGACGTTCCCGGAGCCGGAGACGACGACGCGGGAGGAGTCGAAGGACTGGCCCTTCGCCTTGAGCATCTCCTCGGCGAAGTAGACGAGGCCGTAGCCGGTGGCCTCGGTGCGGGCGTAGGAGCCCCCCCACGTCAGGCCCTTGCCGGTGAGGACTCCCGCGTCGTAGCGGTTCTTGATGCGCTTGTACTGGCCGAAGAGGTAGCCGATCTCGCGCCCGCCGACGCCGATGTCGCCCGCGGGGACGTCGGTGTCGGGTCCGATGTGGCGCTGGAGCTCGGTCATGAAGGACTGGCAGAAGCGCATGACCTCGGCGTCGGACTTGCCCTTCGGGTCGAAGTCGGAGCCTCCCTTGCCGCCGCCGATGGGCAGTCCCGTCAGGGAGTTCTTGAAGATCTGCTCGAATCCGAGGAACTTGATGATCGACAGGTTGACCGACGGGTGGAAGCGGAGCCCGCCCTTGTAGGGGCCCAGGGCCGAGTTGAACTCGACGCGGTACCCGCGGTTGACGCGCACCCTGCCGGCGTCGTCGGCCCATGGGACGCGGAACATGATCTGCCGTTCGGGCTCGACGATCCTCGAGAAGATCTCGAGATCGGCGTACTCCGGTTTGCGCTCGGCGAGGGGGGCGATGGTCAGGAGGACCTCGAAGACCGCCTGGTGGAACTCGGCCTGCCCGGGATCGCGGGCGACGACCGCCTCGTACACGGGGCGGAGCGTATCGGAGAGTCGATGCACATCAAGATTTGTCATGGCAATTTTTTTACCATTCTTTGCCTTTTCGGCAAAAGTTCTTCCCGCATTCTGACCGCCCTCCTCCTCACCGGCCCCCGCGGGTGGACGATGGCCCACGGCGTCGCCCCTTCATCCGCGCGATCCCCCGGTCACCGGACGACAGCCGACGAGCTCCTGACGAGAATCGGCGTCACGGCGCCCGAAAGCGGGCGAGGCACGAGCGCCAGGAGCGGTCGGGCCTCGACCGACACGACGACCTCGTCCCCGACGACCTCGACTCCGACCAGGGCCGCGCCCTCGCCGATCGAGCATGTCGAATCCAACATTTTGTCGAGCGCGTCCTCGGCCCTGCGGCGCGCGCTCCGCGTCGACACGGCGAGCCCCTCGTCGTCGCCGTCGTAGAAGGCCCGGCCGTCGACGGACCCGGCGGCTGCCGCCGCCACCCGGTCGGCGCAGGCGACGAGGCGCCGATCGTCGATGACGACCGACGTGATCGCCGCCGACACGAGGACGAACATCACGACGACGCCGACGCAGCCGACCAGGAGCATCCCGATGCGGCCCTCCTCGCCCGTCTCCGGGCCCCGGGTCCGCGAACGAGACGGCCTCGCCCGATGATCAGCGGTCAACGGCCACCTCCTCGAGGGGGGAGCGCGCCGTCGCCCTGATCGGGACGGACGCGCGGTCGGAGAGCCAGTCGGGAAGGAGGGGGAGCGGAACGGACGTCTCGACGGAGACGACGACGTCGCGCCCCTCCCCCCAGCAGACCGAGCAGTCGATGGTCACCCCCGAGGGCGGGGGAGCGCCGTAGTCGGCCGACGACAGGTCGATCTGGAACCGGGCGTCGTCCTGCGCGCCGGGATCCTCCGCGAGGATCCTCACCGCCTCGCGCGCCCCCGCCTCCGAGGCGAGAACAGCGGCCTGGACGTCGGCCAGGGCGAGGACGAGGTAGAGGACCGGGACGACGATCACCGCCATGAGCGCGACGAATTCGACGACGGCGCTCCCCTCCTCCCCCGCGACCGTCGATCCGGGAGCACGACGGCGCCTCACGGCAGGCCCCTCTCGACGAGCGACCTGCCGACGACCGTCAGCCACCGGGGCCCGAGCGCGCCGACGACGGGGACGGCGGTCTCCACGGTGACGACGAGGACCTCGCGCCCCCCGAGCGTCGACCGGACCGCCTCGATCCGGGGATCCTCGTCCGCCCCGACGAACGACGAGAGGATCTCCCGCGTCCGCGCGACGGCCTCGGCCTCGTCCCCTCCGAGGAGGCCCCCGCGGCGGGCGCCCTCCTGGGCCGCGCTGATCGCGAGATTGCGCGTGTGGAGGGCGAAGCCGATCTGGAGCATCGCGAGGACGACGACGAGGACGAGTCCTTGGAGGAGGACAGTCGCGACGACTTCCGAGCCCTCCTCGCCCCCTCCGCTGCGCCGCATGTCAGATCCCCGAGACGGAGTCCATCGCCCGGTTGAAGATCTCGAGGAGGCGATCGGAGGCAACCCCCCAGATGAGGACGACGAGGGCCGCGGTCATCAGGGTGATGAGGACCCAGCCGGGGACGTCCCCGCGTTCGGGGTCGTCGCGCTCGGGGGCGGCGTTTCGCATCCGCATGCGCAAGGTGTCGAGGCGGTGCATCGGGTACTCCCTTCATCGGTGATCGGCGTGCACAGAATCACACCCCGCTCAGGGGGCGAGGTCAAGGGCGATGAGCCCCGGGTAGAGGGCGAAGAGGACGGTGACGGGCAGGATGAGGAAGATCACGGGGAAGAGCATGGCGATCTCCCGCTTGCCGCCCTCCTCCATCAGATCCTGCCGGGAGGCCTCCCGGATGTCGCGCGCCTGGTCGTGGAGGACGCGGGCCAGGGGCGCTCCCCGTTCGATGGAGGTGATGAGCGTCAGGCACAGGCGGTCGAGGGCCGGGGAGTCGTTGCGTCTCGACAGGTCCGCGAGGGCGACGATCGACGGAGTGCCCGAGCGCATGTCCGCGACGGCTCTCCCCAATTCGACGGCGAGGTCGGTCGAGGCGATCCGGGCGACCCGGCTCAGGGCCGCGGGGATGGATTCCCCGGCGCCGATGGCCAGGGCGAGCAGCTCGGAGGCATCGGGGGTCTGGGAGTCGATGCTCCGTTGGCGGCGGCGGGCCCGGATCGTCAGGAGCCGGTCGGCCGCGCTCAGCCCGGTCAGCGCTCCGACGACGCCGGCCAGGCCGATCGCGGGCAGGCCGGCGAGCCCTCGGTGGGCGAGGACGGGCGTCACGAGGGCGACGATGAGGGCCGCCGCGGCGATCGCGCCGATCGCTTGGCGCAGCCGGAAGGGCCCGGGATCGGTGGGCGCTCCGAGCAGTTCGAGACGCCGCTCGACCGATCCGGTGGTGGATCCGAGGCCTTCGAGGAGCGCCCCGAACCAGGCGCCCCGCATGCGCGCCGTGGGCCGGGCTCCCCTGGGACGAACGGACCCCTGGGCGACTCGGGCCGCCAGATCCGGGCGCCGGGCGGTCGCCGCCCCGACGAGCAGGAGGAGGCCCGCGCTGAAGAGGAGCCCGGCGAGGACGGGGCCGGCGGCGCTGAGCACGTGCGTCATCGCAGGGTCCTCGAATCGGTCGAGAGGCGTCCGAGGGCCCGCATGGCCAGGTAGGCGACGACGCACATCGCCGCTCCGACGAGGAGGACGACGACGCCGCGGGGGCTGTTCCAGACGGTGGCCGCCCGGGGCTGGGAGGAGATCATCAGGAGGACCGCCCAGGGGGCGACGACGGCGAGGCGGGCGGCGTTGACCGTCCACGACTGACGGGCTTCGAGCTCTCCGCGCACGCGCGCGTCCTCGCGCAGCAGGGTCCCCAGATCCCGCAGGAGGACCGACAGGTCGGATCCGCCGACTTCGCGGGCCAGCCGCAGGGCCTCGACGATCCGGTCGGCGACGGGGTCGGCGAGGCGCTCCTTGAGGCGGTCGAGGGCGGTGTCGAATCGGCCCTCGGCCCGGTAGTCGGTGCCGAACGCCCGGAAGGCGGGGCGCAGGGGGTCGGGCCCGGACTCCCCGAGGTCGGCGAGGAGCTCGGGCAGGCCCGCTCCGGCTCGGACGCCGGAGACGAGGGAGTCGATGACGTCGGGCCATCCCTGTCTCATGAGGCGAGCCCGCGCGCGGGCCCTCGAGGAGACCCACATCGGGGGGAGGGGGACGACGATGAGGCCGATGACGACGGCGACGGCGGCGACCTGGGTCCAGGCGTAGACGGTGACGAGGAGGACGAGGCCCGCCGCCAGGCTCAGGGCCGCGAGGCGGCCCGGCGTCATCCCCGGGAGATCGGCGCGCACGATCCGGTCCTGCCAGGCGAGGACCCATGCCGGGCGGCGCGAGGGCGCGGCGGGCACCCCGACCCACACCGAGGCGATGAGGATCAGGCCGACGCCCAGGCCGAGCCCGGCGAGGACGGCGCTCACGATCCGTCCCCGGCGAGCAGGCAGGACAGGTCGAAGCCGGCGGCGGCGAAGCGCTCGTGGAGGTCGAGGCCCCCGGGTCCGCGCCGCACGGAGGTCCCGTCGTAGGACCACAGGTCCGACGATTCGATCCTCGATCCCTCGGTCCGCCCGGGCAGGGCGATGATCTCGGCGAGCCGTCGCGATCCCCCGGGGGACCGCTCGACGTGGCAGACGAGGTCGATGCTCGAGGCCAGGGTGGGGACGACGAAGCCCGAGGTGACGTTCTCACCGGCGAGCAGGGGGAGGATCGAGAGCTTGTCGAGGGCCTCTCGCGCCGAGTTCGCGTGAACGGTGGCCATGCCGGGGACTCCGGCGTTGAGGGCGAGGAGCATGTCGAGGGCCTCGGGCCCCCTGACCTCCCCGACGATGAGGCACTCGGGGCGCATCCGCAGGGTCTCGCGCACGAGGTCCCGCAGGGTGATCTCTCCGCGGCCCTCGATGTTGCCGGGGCGCGTCTGGAGGGCGACGCAGTCCCAGTTCGTCAGCCCGAGTTCGAAGACCTCTTCGCACGAGATCACGCGGCGGGGGCGCGGGAGCTCTCCGGCCAGGGCCCGTAGGAGGGTGGTCTTGCCCGCCTGGGTGGCGCCGGAGACGAGGACGGACAGCCCCGAGGCGACGGCGGCCTTGAGGAAGTCCGCCATGGGTCGCGGGACCATCCCGGCGTCGACGAGGTCGGCGAGGGTCCGGGCGCGTTGCACGTGCTTGCGGATGTTGACCGACCAGTGGCGGCCGGTGACGGGCGGGATGACGACGTGGAGGCGCTCTCCCCCGCGCAGTGTCGCGTCGACGAAGGGCTGGGACAGGTCGAGGCGGCGCCCGGAGTGGTGGAGCATCCTCTCGACGAGGTCTCGAACCTGCTGGTCGGTGAGGATCACGGTGGTGAGTTCGGCGACCCCTCCCCTGGCGGCGAAGACGCGGGAGGACGAGTTGATCCAGATCTCCTCGACCGTCGGGTCGTCGAGGAGGGGCTGGATCGGGCCGAGGCCGGACACCTCGGCGACGAGGGCGGCGAAGCGCTCCTCGCGTTCGAGGGGCGTCAGCGGATCGGAGAGGGCGTCGATGGATTCGTCGACGAGCGCGGCGGTGGCATCCGCCTGGGAGAAGGGGTCGATCCCGCGGGAGGCGAGGCGGTCGCGGATCCAGGCGACATGAGCGTCATGCGCGGCGGCGGTCATCTGCTGCACCTCCTGCGGGGCATCCCGATTCCTCATTTTGACCAACTGGTCAGCATAATATCGGGCCGCGTCCGCATCGGACAAGACCCCGATCCCGCCTGTGGATAACGGGGGAGCCCCGAACCCCTCGGCCCGGCGTGTACCGTGTGAGGGTGACGCGCGCGAAGACCCCCCTCGAACTGGCCGCCCTGGCGACGGCGGCCGTCCCCGGGCTGCAGATCGCGGGTCTGCGCCCGCCACAGTACTCCGACGAGGTCGTCTCGGTCACCGGAATCATCGACATCGCCGGCAACCGGTGGACGGTCACGTGCCCGCACGACTCCGTCGGAGGCCTCGATCTCGACTCCGAATCCGGCGTCCTCGAACGGCTGGCCGCGGCCTTCGACGCCAAGCGCCTCCCCTTCGACGTCCCCCGGGTCAAGGGCACGGCCCGCACCCCCGAGGGGGCGCGCGTCATCGTCCATCAGTCGCTGGGGGGCAGGACGATGGACGAGGCGGACTTCTCCGACCCCCACCTCCTGCCGGTCTCACTGGCACGGTCCCTGGCCGCCCTGCACAACCTGCCCGACACCGCGTACACGGGCGTCGATCTGCCGTCCTATTCCGCGGCCCAGTGCCGCGAGCGCCAACTCGCCCTCCTCGACGAGGCCGCCGGGCAGGTCCTCATCCCCGCGAACCTGTGGAACCGGTGGGAGGCGGCCCTGGAGGACCTCTCCTTGTGGAGATTCCCGGCGGCGCCGATCCACGGGGACCTGCAGATGACCTCGGTCATGGTTGAGCGCGGGTCGGTCACCGCGCTGACCGGGTTCTCCTCCGCCCACGTCGGCGATCCCGCGACCGACGTCGCGTGGGTCCTCGCCCAGGCCTCCGACGACTTCCTCGACCGTTTCCTCGAGGCCTACTCGCGCGAGCGCCAGGCCGTCGACCTCCAGCTGGTGACAAGGGCGCAGCTGGTATCGGAGCTGGCGGTGATCCGATGGCTCGTCCACGGCCTGCACGCGGAGGACCGCTCGATCGTCGCCGAGGCGCGAGAGATGCTCGCCGAGCTGTCCCAGGACCTGGGCGACGACCAGCTCGTCGTCCGACGCGATCCCGTCGCGCCGTCGCCGGAGCCGACCCGTCCCCCCGCGGCCCCCGACTCTGGCCGCTCCACGGGCCCGGATCGGGCCGGACTCGGGGTCCCGTCCGACGCCGGGGAGCGGGGCGCCGACGCGGAGGGGCCGACGGAGGTCCTCGATCTCGGCGGCCGGTCGGGCTCATCCCACTGAGCCCCTCGGCCAGGCCCCGGCGGTGCTCGGCGCCCGGCCGAGTCCCCTGATCCTCGCCGCGCGCCGACCGGTCCGTCCTGCCGCTCGCGCCCTCGTTCGACGCCCGCGATTCGCCGCCCCGGCCCGGGGCGGCACAGCGGCGTCAGCCGGCTCCCGGGGCCGGCACCCCCAGGGCGGCGGCGACCTGCGCGTCGAGGCCGGCGCGGACCCCGCCGGCCATCTCCTCGAGGTCGGCCAGGTCGAGGATGCGCGGCCCGGAGAGGAATGCCAGTCTCGCGCTCACCGCGGATTCGTCCACCCCCGCCCGCTGGGCCCAGGCGCGCCGGTACAGGCGCAGCTGCGTGATGAAGTACCTCAGTGACCGCCCGTCGGTGCGCCGGGTCGGCACGGCCCCGGACTTCCAATCGACGACGAGGCAGCGGCCCGGACCGTCCTCGAAGACGGCGTCGATCCGGCCCTGGATCGACGCCCCCGCCACGCGGACGCTGAAGGGCTCCTCGAGGGCCAGCGCCGGCCGGTCGGCGAAGCCCGTCTTCTCGAAGTTGTCCTTGAGGATCTCCAGGCGCCGGCGGGCCCTCTCGTCGAGGGAGGCCTCGTCGGTGAGGGGGTCCTCGGAGGGCTCGGCCGATCCGATCCTCAGGCGCCTCTCGATCCAGGAGTGCAGGACCGTCCCCAGTTCGGAGTCCGGCGAGGGCTCGGTCGGCATCGGGCGGCGGATGTCGAGGGCGAAGCCCCTCGGGTCCTCGATGAGGCCGGCCACCGAGGTCGCCGGCACCGAGTCCTGCCACAGCTCGACGACGGGGCGCTCGGCGCGCAGGCGCCGCTCCTCGAGGAGGGCGACGACGTCGCGGACCGCCGGTTCGTCCTCCATCTGGGCCAGGAGGTCGAAGACGTCGGCTCCGGCGGCCATCTGGGAGCGCTCGGCGCGCACGCGGTCGGCGGCCATGGCCATGCGGCGTCGCGACGGCCCCGGCTGCGGCGGGAACGTCTGCGGGGCGGCGGGGGCGGACTCCTCCTTCGGCCCGTCGGGATCGGGGCGGTCGCTCATCGTCCCCGGGGGGTCGTTGAGCGCGCATCGGGCCTCCATGAGGTAGCGCGACGGCTCCTTGAGGGTTGTTGCTCCGCCGACTGCCCACGAGCCGATGAGCAGTTGGGAGCTGCGGGCGCGGGTCAATGCGACGTAGGCGAGGCGCCGCTCCTCCCGCTCGGCATGCGCCCCGAGTAGGGGCTTGTACTCCTCCTTCAGCCACGTGTTGAAGGCCGCCGAGGGGTTGTTCTCCCCGTCCACGTCGAGGGCGAAGTCCGGCAGGTCGTCGCGATCCCCTCGCAACGGGTGGGGGAGGTCGCCCGCGGCGTTGATCCATCCGCTGACCCCGGGCGGATCCTGCGTCCACGTCACTGTCGTGCGCGCCGAGTGGTTGGGGAAGACCGAGTCGGATAGGCCGGCGACGACGACCGAGTCCCATTCCAGGCCCTTGGCCGCGTGGACCGTGAGGATCTGGACGGCGTCGGGGTCGTGCTGGTCCGCTCCAGCGCTCAGCCCGTTCTCCTCGGTCTCGGCGGCGGCGAGCCAGTGGAGGAATCCCGCGAGTGTCGCTCCGGGCGCGTCGGCCTCGTAACCGGCGGCGAGGTCGACGAAGGCGTCGAGGGCGGCTCGCCCGCCGGCGACGAGGGGGTCGGCGAGGGAGTCGGAGACGACGCCCATGATCCTCATCGCCCGCTCGACCTGCTCGGTGAGGGATCGGCCGGCGCCGTCGCGGACTCGGCGCAGGCGCCGGCCCAGGAGCGCGAGGCGGTCGACGGCGGCCGGGGTGATGCCATGCCGCCCGGGCTCGTGGGGCCAGCCTGACGGCGGGGGCGAGTCGACGGCGTCGAGGAGGAGGGACAGGTGCGGGTTCCTGCCCTGGGAGGCGGCGAGGTGGCGGGCCCAGTCGGACAGGGCGACGAGGTCGGCGGCCCCCAGGTCGAGTCCGGCGATGAGTCGCATGAGCCACGGGGAGTCGGCGACGTCCACGGCGATCTGGAGGGCGGCCCTGACGTCGGAGACGATCGGCTGATCGAGGAGTCCGCCGACGCCGATGACCTGCGTGGGGATCCCGGCCTCGCGCAGGGCGCGGTCGATGAGGGGGAAGTCGGATTTGCGCCGGCACAGGACGGCGGTCGTCGGCCGCTTCCTCCCGGCGCCCGCGCGATGGGCGCAGACGAAGTCGACGATGGCCTCGGCCTGGCGCCGCTGGTCGGGCGCGTAGGAGACGACGACTTCTCCCCTGCCCGCTTCGGGACGGGGGGCGAGCACCGGGGAGGCGACCCCTCGGGCGCGGCCCGGCGCGGAGCCGGTCGTCGCGCGCGCGTGGTCGCGCAGGGGCGCGGCGACGGCGTTCGCGGCCGTGAGGATCAGTTCGTCGTTGCGCCACGCGGTCGACAGGGTGAGGGTCCTGCCCTCCTCGGCCGACGAGCCGGGGGCGGCGAATCTCTCGTGGAATCGGGCGAGGGAGGAGGCTGAGGCGCCCCTCCACCCGTAGATCGCCTGGTTCGGGTCGCCGACGGCGGTCACCGGATGGCCTCGGAAGATCGTCGACAGGAGGGTCATCTGGATGACGGAGGTGTCTTGGAACTCGTCGAGGAGGACCGCCCGGTGCTCGCGTCGGAGCATGTCGACGACGTCGGGGCATTCGGTGACGATCCGCGTGGCGAGGACGAGCTGATCGGAGAAGTCGAGGAGCCCCTGATCGCGCTTGCGCCGGTGGAACGCGCCGATGGGGCCGAGGAGCGCGAGCCGGCTGCGGTTGGCGGCGCGCAGTTTCCTGGCCGCCTCGTTGGTGTCGCCGACCTGGCTGATCTGATCGTCGAACTCGGTGAGGGCGCTGCGCGCCGAGTCGATGTCGTACCCGTGCTCGCCGAGCTGGGAGGCGAGGGACAGGGCCGCGGCGACGGCGGTGGCGGGGGCGAGGTCGGGACCCAGGTCCCCGGTCCACGAGGAGATGACGTCCGTCATCATCTGGACGGCGCCGGCTTGCCCGAGGATCGAGAAGTCCGGGTCGACGCCGATGCGCAGCCCGTGCTCGGCGACGATCCTCTCGGCGAAGGAGTTGTAGGTCGAGGCGACCGGGTCGTCGCGGTCCTGAGGCCATCCCATGGGTCCGGCGAGGGCGTCGAGTCGCTCCCGCAGGCGAGCGCCGAGCTCCCCGGCGGCCTTGCGGGTGAAGGTCAGGCCGAGGACGGCCCCGGGGGGGATCTCCTCGTGGTTGGCGACGAGCCACAGGACCCTCATCGACATCGTCTCGGTCTTGCCGGATCCTGCTCCGGCGACGACGAGGAGGGGCTCGGGCGGGGCCTCGATGACGCGGACCTGCTCGTCGGTCGGGATCCGGTCTGCGTCGACGATCCGTTGGATGCTCGTGGCCGAGTGGATCATCGTTCCTCCTTACTCGATGGTCCGGCGGCCGCGATCCTTCGCGGGGCACACGGCGTCGAAAGGGCAGTTTTTGCAGGCGTCATTGGATTCGACGGCAGTGAAGGCCGGGCCCCGGGCGATGCGCCCGATGTCGGCGATGGCGGCCCTCCACCCGGCGAGGGCCTCGTCGTCGAGCGCCGCCTGGTCGCGCAGCTCCTTCTTCTCCTTGCCGAAGTAGGCCAGGCGGCCCCCGACGACGCGGTGGCCGAGTTCGCGCAGGGCGACCTGGTAGAGGGCGAGCTGGGCGTGGTCCTGGGCGGCTTTCGCAGAGACGGTCGAGGAGCCGGTCTTGAGATCGGTGACCCGGACCCCGTCGTCGACGTGCTCGATGCGGTCGATCCGGCCGGAGACCGTCACCGAGTCGATGTCGACGCGGATCCGCTGCTCGACGTCGACGTCCCCGGGAATCGAGGCGAGGTAGTCGGCGAGGGCGCGGACGACGCCCCGGGCGTGCTCGGCCCGCCGGCGCCCGGCCCAGGTCCGCTCGTCGATCCCGAGCTCGTCGACGAGGCGCTCTTCGAGGGCGGCGAGGAGTTCGCTCTGGTCCCCGTGGGGCAGGCGCTCGGCGAGGGAGTGGACGAGGGTCCCCAGGCGCTGGGCCTCTCGAGCCGGCGGGGAGGCGCCGATCCTGCGGAGGAACCATGAGAGGGGGCAGGCGAGGGCGGTCTCGAAGGAGGAGGGGCTTAAGACGATGGGGCCGTCGATGCCGGCGTCCGTCGTCTGCTCCCCGCCGGATCCCAGCCACGTCGCGGGGTCCGCGGCGGGCACGCCCTCGCGCATGAGGAGGGCGAGGAGTCGGGCGGCCGAGTCGACCTCCGGGCCGGGTCGGTCGGAGGCGACGATCCTGCGCAGGTCGGCGACCTGCCCGTCGAGGTCGAGGGGGGCGGGGACCTCGTCGAGCGCCATGACGCCGTCGACCCGGTCGACGGGGGCGCCGGCGGCGATGAGGTCGAAGAAGGGGGAGGGGGCGCGGTCCTCGGCGCGCACGGCCCCGGCGATGAGGACTCGGGTCGAGCGGGAGACGGCGGCGGCCAGGAGGCGCCGCTCGTCGTCGAGGACGGCGCGGCGCGCCGAGTGCGGGTCGTCGATGAGGGCCTCGGACCCGTCCGCCCCAACGCCCACGCGCCCGGCTCCGATGTCGGCGAGCAGGTCGGCGCGCAGGATCCGATCGCGCAGGCGGGTGTTCGGCCAGGCCCCGTCCTGGAGGCCGAGGACGGCGACGACGCTCCAGCGCCCGCCGACGGCCTGCGCGGGCGTGAGGACGTGGACGCCGGGCGGGCGCACGCCGGTGCGGGCGATGGTGTCGACGGGGACCGTTCCGGCCAGGAGCTGCTCGGCGAAGTCCCCGGCCCGCCCGGTCGGTGTGCGCTGCTCCCACACGTCGGCGACGCGCATGAGGGCGACGACGGCGTCGAGCTGGTCGTCGAACCACGCGGAGTCGGGCCCCGCGGCGAGAGCGCCGTCGCGCCACCGGTCGGCGACATCGGCGGCGACCCACGCCTCCCACAGGGCCGGGCGGGGGCGCATCCCGTGGGCGCGGTCCCGGGACCCCCACAGGGTGGCGGCCCGTTCGAGGCGCTCGGCGAGGGCGCCCCTCGCCGTCCCCCGCCAGCAGTCGGGCTCCGCGATGAGACGGGACGGCCCGATGGGGGGCCCTTCTTGTTCCAGGTCGTCGGCGCGGGCCCGCGCGGCGTTGAGCCGGCGCAGGAGCCGGTGGATCTCGAGGGGGTCGGCGCCGACGAGGGCGGAGGACAGGAGCTCGGTCGCCTGCACGTCCCGCTCGGGCTCGGTCAGGTCGGGGGCGGGGGGCAGGAGCAGTCCGAGGAGGAGGCGGGTCACGGGCTGGGCGGCGAAGTCGAAGGCCCGCCCTCCCCCGCTGACGGGCACGCCCGCGCGCCGCAGGTGCCGGGCCGCCTCGTCGACCATGGAGGCCGAGCGGACGATGACGGCCTGGTCGTCCCAGTGGATCCCCTCGTGGAGGTGGAGGGCGCGCAGATCCCGGGCGACGAGGGCGCCGAGCTGGGCCGACGAGGCGGCGAGCCTGGCGAGGACCCGTCCGCTCGGGGCTCCGGGGGCGACGTCCGCGCGCCGACGCCCGGCCGGGCCGGACTGGGCGATGCGGCCGGTGATCGAGCGGACGAGGGAGCGGATCTGCTCGGGCTGCCCGCGGACCGCGCCGAGGTCGAGGATCGGGCAGCCGACGGCGTCGGCCAAGCGGATGTCGAGGTGGGGCTCGCCTCCCCTGTAGCCGGCGATGGCGACGTCGGAGTCGGACATGGCGACGATCCGGGCCCCCCGGTCCCGGGCGGCTCGCAGGAGCGCGAGGGTCGAGGGGGTGCAGTCCTGGAGGTCGTCGACGACGAGGACGTCGGGCAGGGGGATCGGGGCCGTCACCCCCCGGTCGCGCGCCCGGTCGTCCCATCGGGCGATGACGTCGGCCGCCATCGACTGGATGCGGGACAAGTCGACGCGCAGGACGCCGTCGGTCTCGACGTCGAAGTCGGCTCCGGCGAGGTACTCGTCGAGGAGGCGCCCGCACGCGATCCACTGGGGCTGCCCGAATCGGGAGCCCGCCCGGGCCAGGGCCCGTCCGTCGAGGCCGGCCTCTCCGGCGCGGGCGAAGAGGCCGCGCAGCTCGGCGCGGAAGCCGGGGGCCTGGCGCATCTGCGGGGGCATCGATTCGGGCCAGGGGGCGTCGACGAGGAGGAGGCGCTCGAGGAGGAGGTCCTGAGCGGCCCCGGTCAGCAGCTCGACGCCGCCGAGGGGGCGTTCCCGACCGGTGCGCCAGGTGGAGACGACCGAGTAGGCGTAGGACGCGGGGGTGCGCACCGGCCGCACCCCCGACGGGACGAGGGCGCGGACCCGGGGCGCCAGGCGGTCGGCGCGCGCCCGGTCGGGGACGAGGAGGAGGGGCTCGCGCCCCTCGCGCACGGCCCGGTCGACGACGGCCAGGGCCGTGGTCGTGCGTCCCGAGCCGGGCGCCCCCCGGGCGATGACGCAGCCGGTCGACGCGGCCTCGACGACCGCGGCCTGGGCGGGGTCGAGGACGGGCAGGTCGGCCCAGCCGTCGGGCCGGGGCCTGATGCGCACGTCGATTTCGCTCATGACTGAATACTCTCAGAGGGCATCGGCATCTGCGGCGCTTAGCATGGTGGCAGGCATTCATTCACGGGAGGAACACCATGAACATCATCATCGGCGTGCGCGACACGGTCCGGGAGCTCGCCCTCGACGTCGACATGGACGAGGCCGCCCTGACCCGCCTCGTCGGCGAGGCCGTCGCGACCGGCTCGGTCCTCGAGCTGACCGACGTCAAGGGTCAGCGGACCCTGGTGCCGTCCCGCGCGATCGGCTTCGTCCAGATCGTCGGATCGGCCGAGCGGCGCGTCGGCTTCGCCATCGACTGAGGCCCCGGCCCGCCCGGCCCTCTGGCCCCGTCGCGGGGAGCCGCCCGGCTCACGCCTTGAGGTGGATCTCCCCCATGCGCTCGCCGTGGCGGGCGGTGACGGCCTCGACGATCTCGTCCATGGCCTCGGGGGTCAGGGCCAGATCCGGGTGGGTGAACAGGGTCGACCGGACGAGGCCGAGGACCTCGCCGGCGACGCGACGGGCCCACAGGGACAGGCGCGCGGCGAGCTGCTCGTCGGCCGCCGTGCTCGATGCCATGTGCTCGCGCACCCAGTCCCCCTCGCCGAGGTCCCACTGGTCGTCGGACTCCTGGAAGAGCCCGTGTCGGGCGGCGACCTCGTGGAGCATGTCGCCGAGGATCCCCGCGGTGACGTAGGTCTTGATGAGCCTCTCATGCCAGGTGGTCGGCCGGGTCCTCGCGTCGAGGTCGTCGTACATGCCGGAGAACGCGTCGGCGGCCGAGTGCAGGTCGAACCCGCGGTGACCGGCCCAGGTCTCGAGCTGCTCGAAGACGGTGAAGGCCCGCGCGGACATGCGGGCGTGCTCGATGTGCGCGCGGATCGAGGGGGCCTGGTCCCCGTCCTTGGCCAGGCGAGTCATCGCGGCGAGGGCGGAATAGGCGAGGAGGCCGACGACGTCGGCGTCCCGGGGCGCGACGGGTGCGTAATGTGAAGCCATGGCGCCAGGCTAGCGCCTGCGCTCCCCGATCGGCAGCCCTCCGGGCGGCGGGCGGCGTCGCTGTGGGATGATCCGTCTCATCCGGAGTAAGGGGGAGGACATGCGCAAGGACCTCGTCGAGCAGGTGGTCGACGCTCTCCTCGACGGGATCGCCGAGGGCCGCTACCGCGTGGGGGAGGCTCTGCCGGGCGAGGTCGACCTGGCCGCCGATCTCGAGGTGTCGCGGCTGACGGTCCGCGAGGCCGTCAAGGTCCTGCGGGAGCGAGGGGTCCTCCGGGTGGTCCACGGGCGGGGGACGTACCTGGCCCCTCGCGAGGAGTGGACGGACCTGGGGACGGTCGTGTCGATGTCGCTGCGGAAGTCGTCGCCGCGCGAGGTCGGCCTGCGGCTGACGGAGCTGCGCCGGATGATCGAGGTCGGGGCCTCCGGCCTGGCCGCGCTCAACCGGCGGGACGAGGACGTCGCGGCGCTCGCCGGCCTCCTCGAGGTCATGGACAGGGCGGGGGCCGAGGACGACGTGAGGACCGTGGTGGCCGCCGACATCGCCTTCCACGACCGGATCATGCGGGCGTCTCGCAATCCGTACATCGGGGTCGTCATGAGCCCGTTGGAGCGGGCGCTGCGCTCGTCCCGGGTGGTCACGGCCTCGAATCCGCGGGTGAGGGACCGCGCGCAGGAGCATCATCGCGCGATCTTCGAGGCGATCAGGGACGGGGACGAGCAGGCGGCGAAGGACGCGATGCGCTCGCACATGTCTCAGACCAGGCGCGATCTCATCGAGTCGACCGCGCGCTGATCCGACGCTCCCGCTCTCGCGCGGTCGGGAGCTACTGCCCCGCCGATCCGGGCATCGGGTACGCGCATCCGACCCTCGTTCGAATGAGTCCCCGGGCCCGGGACCGCGTGGTCGAAAGGCCGGTCTCGTGCTCACTCGACTGGGATTGATTCGAGCCCTGGGACCTGCCGATCAGCTCGCCGAGTCTCGCCCTCACGCGCATGGGGATTGATCCGTTGCGGGGCTTCTGGGGTGCCTGTCTGGTGGTCTCGCCCTCACGCGCAGGGGGTTGATGGGACCGCGTCATTGGAGCGCCCCCGGTGGGGCGCTCCGCCCCTTGCGCGTGTCGGAGTACGGGGGTACGGTGTTCACAAGTCCTCAGAGGTCTGAGCAAAGGTGCTCGGATGGGGGACACCCCGGATACCCAGGAGCGACCATGACCGCACGCACCCTCGAAGAGCTCACCGCCGGCCTCCCCCCGGCCCCGTCGATCACCGCCGCCGACGTCGCCGCCGCCCAGGCCGCCGCCTCGACCCGGCCATTCCACGTCGTCCTCGACGACGACCCCACCGGCACCCAATCCGTCTCCGGCATCCCCGTCCTCACCGCCTGGGAGGTCGACGACTTCCTCTGGGCCTTCGGCACCGGCGCCGGCGCCGTCTACGTCATGACGAACTCGCGCTCCCTGCCCCCCGCCGACGCCGAGTCCGTCAACCGCGAGGTCGTCGAAGCCGCCCTGACCGCCGCCGAGAGGGCCCGCCTCGACGTCGCCTTCGTCTCCCGATCCGACTCCACCCTGCGAGGCCACTTCCCCCTCGAGCCCGAGACGATCGCCGACGTCCTCGCAGCGCGCACCGGCGCCCAGGTCGACGGCATCGTCATCGTCCCCGCCTTCTCCGACGCCGGCCGCATGACGATCCACGGGACCCACTACGCCGGCAGCCCCGCCACCGGGTACGTGCCCGTCGGGGAATCCGAGTTCGCCCGCGACAACACCTTCGGCTACTCCTCCTCGACCCTGCCCCAGTGGGTCGAGGAGAAGAGCGGCGGGCGCATCAGCGCCGGCGACGTCCTCGTCCTCGACATCGAGACCCTGCGCGCCGACCCCGACGCGACCGTCGCCCTCCTGCGATCGGCCCGCGACCGCCGGCCCATCGCCGTCGACTCCGTCGACGACGAATCGGACCTCAGGGCCCTCGCCCTGGCCCTGATCCGCGCCGAGGACGCCGGATCCCGCTTCATCTACCGCGTCGGCCCGCCCTTCGGCCGCGCCCGCTTCGGGCAGGACAAGCACGCCCCCCTGACCCCCGACGAGATCGACGCCTCCCGCGGCGACCGGACCTGCTCGGCCGGCGGCCTCGTCGTCGTCGGCTCGCACGTCGGCATGACGCGCCGCCAACTCGACGCCCTCGTCGAACGACTCGACCCGCCGGTCGCCGTCATCGACTCCGCGCGGGTCATCGAGGAGCGCGACGCCGACGCCCACCTCGACGAGATCGCCGGCGCCATCGCCTCGGGCCTCGACTCCAGCACCGTGGTCCTGCGCACCTCCCGGGCCCTCCTCGACGGATTCGACCCCGACACCGCCCTCGCCCATTCCCGCAGGATCTCCGCCGCCGTCGTCGACGTCGTCCAGCGGGTCCTCGCCCGCACCTCCCCGCGCTTCGTCGTCGCCAAGGGCGGCATCACCTCCTCCGACGTCGCCTCGAAGGGCCTGCGGATCCGCCGCGCCCTCGCGGTCGGCCCGATGCTGCCCGGGATCATCTCCCTGTGGTCCGCCCAGGACGGGCCCGCCGCGGGCATCCCCTACGTCGTCTTCCCGGGCAACGTCGGCGACGACCAGTCCCTCGCCGACGTCGTCGAGACCCTCAGCAGCTGACCCGTCTCCCCCGTCCGACCCGTCCGATCCACGACACCGCTGTCGTATCCCCGGCGCCGCGACGTCGCGGCGCCACGACCCCAGGAGGAACATCATGCCCCTGTCCATCGCCGTCCTCGGCCTGGGGGCCATGGGACTGCCCATGGCCGCCCACCTCAGCTCCTCGTTCGACGTCACCGGTTTCGATCCCTTCGAGGCCCGCCGCGACCTGGCGTCCGCCGAGGGCGTCCGCGTCGTCGCCGAGGCCGCCCAGGCCGCCCGCGACGCCGACGTCGTCCTCATCGCCGTGCGCAACCGAGCCCAGCTCGACGAGGTCCTCTACGGCGAGGGCGGCGTCGTCCCCGCCATGCGCCCCGGGTCCATAGTCGTCCTGACCTCCACCGTCGGAGTCTCCGCCGTCGAGGAGGTCGCCGCCCGCCTGGCCTCCGACTCCATCGGCCTCGTCGACGCCCCCGTGTCCGGCGGGCCCGTGCGCGCCGGCGAGGGGGACCTCCTCGTGACCTGCGGCGCCTACCCGGACGTGTGGGAGCGGACCCTGCCCGTCCTCGAGGAGATGGCCGGCACCCTCGTCCTCGTCGGCGACGAGCCCGGCAAGGGCCAGGCCCTCAAGACCGTCAACCAGCTCCTATGCGGCATCCACATCGCCGCCGCCGGGGAGGCCCTCGCGCTGGCGGGCAGGCTCGGCCTCGACCAGCGCGCCGCCCTCGACGCGCTGATGTCGGGCGCCGCCGAGTCCTTCATGCTCGGCAACCGCGGGCCCCGCGCCATCGAGGCCTACGAGGGCGGCGAGCCCGAGGTCGCATCGCGCCTCGACATCTTCGTCAAGGACATGGGGATCGTCACGGCCGCGGCCAAGAGCGTCGGCCTGTCGGTGCCGTTGGCCGCCGCCGCCGAGCAGCTCTACGTGCTCGGCGCCGCCCAGGGCAGGGCGGCCGACGACGACTCGACCGTCATCCGCGTCCTCTCCCCCGATAGGCGGTGACCCGGCCATGAGCACCCCCGTCCTCCGCTGCGCGCCCGAGGCATCGGAGCGGAGACGCATCGCAGCCTGCTGCGCATCACCCCGCGACACGTGAAGAAAAGGACCGCTCATGGACTTCTCCTCCCTCGTTCCCGACCCGACGGCCCTCACCCGCATCTTCATCGGTGGTTCTTGGCTTGAGGGCCCGTGCTGGATCCCCTCGCACCGTCATCTGAGATTCTCCGACGTCATCGCCGACAGGGTGTGGAATCTCGACCCCCTGAGCGGGAGCGCCTCGATCCATCAGGAATCGCCCGACCATGTCAACGGCCGGACTCTCGACCTCGACGGCTCCGTGCTCCAGTGCTCTCACGGCGGGCGCCGCATCGAGCGCGATCGTGACGGGAGCATCAGCGTCGTCGTCGACCACTGGTCGGGCCACCGGTTCAACGCCCCCAACGACATCGTCGTCTCTTCCGATGGGAGCATCTGGTTCACCGATCCGGCTTACGGGATCATTTACCCCCAGGAGGGCCACCCGGGATCGCGCGAGTACTGCGACCATTGGGTGTTCCGAGTGACCCCCGAGGGACGGCTGACGGTCGCCCTCACCGATGTCGTCGAGCCCAACGGCCTCGCGTTCTCCCCCGACGAATCCGTGCTCTACGTTGCGGATTCCTCGGCTCTGACCCGCGACGGGACCATGGGGCGCCATCACATCCGCCGTTATCTCGTCGACGACTGGCGGCTCAAGGCGGGAGAGGACTTCGCCGAGGTCTCCCCCGGCGTTCCCGACGGCATCAAGGTCGACGAGGCCGGGAACGTCTGGTCGTCGAGCCTGAACGCCGTCGTCGTCTTCGCCCCCGACGGCCGGGAGATCGGCCGCGTCCCCGTCCCCGAGAAGATCGGCAACCTGTGCTTCGGCGGCGCCGACGGGACCGATCTGTTCATCGCCGCGAGCACCTCCATCTACACCATCCCGACAACGACCACGGACTGCCGCCGGGCCTCCGGCCGGGCCTGAGAGGAGAAGAACCGGATGAGCGCCATCCCGATCCAGACACCCGCGCGCCATGGGAGCGCCGACTCGTCTCCCCTGCGACAGCAGGTCATCGCCCTCCTCGTCCTCCTCCTCGTCTCGTTGAGCGGCATCGTCCTGTCATCGAGCGCCGACCGGGGATTCGGTCGGATCGATGTCCGAGCCGTCGACTTCATGACCCCGCAAGGGGTCCCCATGTCGGCCAAGGTCTACCGGCCGACATGGGTCTCCGTTGACGACCCGGCCCCGGGGCTGCTCGCCCTGCACGGATACCAGTCGGACAAGGAGGCGACGACGACGTTCGGAACCATCGAGCTCGCCCGCCGCGGTTTCGTCGTCTTGAGCATCGATCAATTCGGGCACGGCTCCTCGACGCAGCACGGAGTCGACCCGGAGATCCTCTCAGGAGCCCAGTACGGCCTCGACTACCTCGTCTCGTTGCCTTTCGTGATCCCCGATGCCCTGGGGGTCTACGGGCACTCGACCGGATCGATCTACGCGGTGAAACTCGCCGCTGCCAACGACGGAGTCCGCGCAGTCGCCGCCCTGTCCGGCAACGGAGGGGACCCCACGATCCACGAGGTCCGCAACTACCTGCTCGTCCAGGGGGACAACGAGGAGATCGGCCCCTATCGGGAGAAGACCTTCCCCGTCGCCTCCCTCAGCACCCATCCGGCCCGCCTCGATGCCTTCGGCCTCGCTCCCGATGATGTGCTGGAGTGGAATCACACGTACGGGTCCTTCGACGACGGCTCGGCCAGGCGCGCCGAACTCGTCTCGGGGACCCATCTGGGAGTCATGACCTCGGGGGCCTCCAACAGTGCAGTCGTCGCATGGTTCAACGACGCGCTGCGAGGAGGCGCTCAGGACGAGCACTGGATCGCCCCCGATTCGCAGGTCTACCAATGGAAGGAGATCGGTGGGGCCCTCGCGCTCGGCGGCCTCATCGCCTCGTTGGTCCCCCTGCTCGGCCTCCTGCTGAGGAACTCGTTCCTCGGCGGCGCGATCGTCCCGGGGCCCAGATCCCCGGCTGCGAGCCGCAGAAGCCTCGTGATGACAGCCGTCGCGAGCATCCTGATGACGATCCTCCTGTATCCGCTGTGCACGCAGAAAGGCGGTGGGGACGATCCGATCTCGGCGGTGATCCCCTTCCTCCCCCTCCAGATGGGCAACGGCATCGCCACCTGGCTGGTCGTGACGACTGCGGTGACACTGGGGGTCTTCCTCGTGTGGAGGCTCCGCGGGGCGGGTCGAGGATGGACATGGCAGGAGCTGGGGATCGTTCCCGCCGGTCATCGGTGGATCGGGGCGTCCACGGCCCTGTGCGCGCTGCTCATCGGATGGCTCGCGCTGTTCGTGGGGGTGACGGCGTTCTTCAGGGGGCCGGAGTTCCGAGTCCTGTGGCCGATGCTCAAGACGCTGACTCCCGAGAGGGCCCTGGTCCTCCTGCCCTATTTCCTCATCATCTGGATGTTCTTCTTCGTCGTCAACGGGCTGTCCTTGACCGTGATGGCGCAGATCCGCGAGCGCCCAGGCGAGGCCGTCCAGAAGACGTGGCTGAGAAGATTCATTTTCTCCTGGGTGAGCGCCATCGGGGGGTTGTGCCTGCTGTGGCTGGCCCATTTCGTCCCCGGCTACCTGGGGTTCGGTCCCGGAATGGACGTCATCGGCCTGCCGACGTTCGGCGGACGCTGGATGATGATGCTGGCGGTCGTCATCCCGCAGTTCACCGCCTTGGTCGCGCTTACCGTGTGGGTGCACGTCAGGACGCGATCACTCTGGGTCTCCTCGACCATCGGCGCCGCGATCTTCGCTTGGATGCTCGTCGGGGGGCAGGTCGGGGCGTTCTGATCGCGCCTCCCGCTTCCGGGCCCGCGCCTGTCCGCTCGATGAGTGATAGGCCATACCGCATGGGACGGCCGCGGTCGCCCTCGTACAATGAGGGCGACCACGGCTGACCGGTCGCTGAAGAAGACATGCGGATAGGCGCCCGCAGGCGCCTCGATTGATGCGCGATCGGCTGCCATCCCCGACCCCGGGAGAGCCCGGGAGGACAGGCCGATCGTGACCACCGACATCCACGCGGGCGACAGCGCCCCCATGACCGCCGACGCCCGCGCCGCCGAGACCACCGCCCCCCGGAGGGTCGAGTACTCCGCGGGCGTCGTCCGCCTCGGCGACATCAAGCCGATCGCCGTCGAGGAGGAGGCGACCCCCGACGTCGTCGACTCCGGCGACGAGGACCTCGAGCACCGCTCCTTCGCCGACTTCGGCGTCACCGACCCCATCGTCGACGCCCTCGAGGCCAAGGGCATCACCCACCCGTTCCCCATCCAGGCGCTCACCCTGCCGCCGGCCCTCGACCGCCACGACATCATCGGCCAGGCCAAGACCGGTACCGGCAAGACCCTCGGCTTCGGCATCCCCGTCCTCGAGGACGTCATCGCCCCAGACGAGCCCGGCTACGACGACCTCCTCAACCCCGGCAAGCCCCAGGCCCTCATCGTTCTGCCGACCCGCGAGCTGACCAAGCAGGTCGCCGGCGACCTGCGCGACGCGGGAGCTCTCCTGGCCACCCGCATCGTCGAGATCTACGGCGGCGTCGCCTTCGAGCCCCAGATCGAGGCCCTCGAGCGCGGTGCGGACGTCGTCGTCGGAACTCCCGGGCGCCTCATCGACCTGCTGCGCAAGGGCCACCTGCACCTGTCGGGGGTCGAGACGGTCGTCCTCGACGAGGCCGACGAGATGCTCGACCTCGGTTTCCTCCCCGATGTCGAGACCCTCCTGGCGCGCGTCCCCTCCCACCGGCACACGATGCTGTTCTCGGCGACGATGCCCGGCCCGGTCGTCGCCCTGGCCCGCAAGTTCATGGAGCATCCGACGCACATCCGCGCCCAGGACCCCGAGGACCAGAATCAGACGGTCAACTCCGTCAAGCAGGTGATCTACCGGGTCCACGCGATGAACAAGGTCGAGGTGGTCGCCCGTATCCTCCAGTCGGAGGGGCGGGGGCGCTCGATCATCTTCTGCCGGACCAAGCGCACCGCGGCCCGCCTGGGCGAGGACCTGACGGACCGCGGCTTCGCCGTGGGCTCGCTGCACGGCGACCTCGGGCAGGGCGCCCGCGAGCAGGCGCTGCGCGCCTTCCGCAACGGCAAGGTCGACGTCCTCGTGGCCACTGACGTCGCGGCCCGCGGCATCGACGTCGACGACGTCACCCACGTCATCAACTACCAGTGCCCCGAGGACGAGAAGATCTACATCCACCGGATCGGGCGCACCGGGCGCGCCGGCCATTCGGGCACGGCGGTGACCTTCGTCGACTGGGACGACACCCCCCGGTGGTCGTTGATCTCGAAGGCCTTGGGCCTGGGCGTTCCCGAGCCCCTGGAGACGTACCACACGTCGGCGCACCTGTTCACCGATCTCGACATTCCCGAGGGGACGACGGGGCGCCTGCCGCGGGCCAAGCGGACGCTGGCCGGGCTCGGCGCCGAGGTCCTCGAGGATCTCGGGGGCCCGTCGTCGCGCGAGGGCCGGGGCCGGTCCGGACGGGGCGGGCGGGGCGCCCCCCGGGGCGGGATGTCGCGGGGCTCCCGGTCGGGCAGGTCACGGGCGTCTCGTGATGGGGGCGCGTCGTCGCGCGCCGGTCAGCAGGGGCGTTCGGATCGGGGGTCCCGGGGGCGGGGCCGGGGGAACCACACCCTCGACGCCTCGCAAGATCAGGCTCCGCGCCCGGCGCGCAAGAGGATCCGCCGCCGCAAGGGCTCGTCGGGGGATGGCGCTCAGGACTGACATCGCCGCGTCCAGGCGGACACCGAGGCGGGCCGATGGCTACGCTACGAGACGCGTCTCCGGCGGGCGCCGAGGCGGGGCCCGGCCAGCGCCTCGTCCCGTCCCGTTGACGGCGGGGCGGACGCGGGGTCATCGGCGCGCGCCGCGGCGCCCGTGCTTCTGACGGGTCCGGGCGCAGCGGCTCCCGGAGCGGGCGTTCAGCGCAGCGACGTCCGGTTCTCGATCGAGCGGATCGCCCACCAGGCGAAGCCGACGGCGATGATCGGGGCGAGCACGGAGGGGGCGACTCCGATGAGGTCGCTGCTCGGGCTCTCGTCGGTGACGACCCTCACGGGGCCGGAGGCGCCCGTGAGCAGCTCGCTGCCCACCGACCGGATGACGATGCGGTTCTCGTCGAAGGAGTAGGCCACCGGCACGAAGAGCATCGAGACGACCGACACCACTTGGCTGAAGACGTACATGAGGACGCAGATGACGATGGGGGCGCCGATGCCGTAGCGGTTCCAGCGGGCCTCGGCGCCGATGGTCATGGCGGCGCTGACCTGGAGGATCAGGCAGAACAGGGATACGAGGCCGGCGAGGAGCAGCACGATGGCGGCCGAGTCCGTGCTGATCCTCAGCATCGTTTCGAATCCGCGGACCACTTCGTCGTAGGGCAGCCGCGTCCGCCAGATGCCGACGAGGGCGACGAGTGTCAGTCCGGCGACGGTGACGAGGGATCCGACGAGGGCCGAGAGGAATGCGCGGATGGTCTTGGCCAGGTAGAGGTCGCGCCCGCGCACGGGCAGGCTCATCGTCCAGTAGCCGCGGGCCCCGTACATCGTCTGCCAGTAGTCGGCGGCGGCCTGGGCGAGCAGGGCGACGGGGATGAGGAGGAGGACGAGGCCGGCTCCGACGAAGAACCCGCCCGCGAAGAGCCCGACGATGGTGAATCCGCCGGCGAAGAGCAGGAGGATCCCGACGGTGCGCAGGTCGTTCTTCGCCTGGGCGCGCAGTTCGTGGGATAGGACGGTGGCGAGCATCAGCGGTACTCCTTGCGGAAGAGGGCGTCGAGGGACATCCCGTGCTCGGCCCTGAGGTCGTCGGCGTCGCCGGACATGAGCAGGCGGCCGTCGGCGAGGAAGAGGGCGTGGTCGATGATGGGTTCGATGTCGGCGATGAGGTGGGTGGACATCAGGAGGAGGGCGTCGGGGTCGAATTCGGAGAGGATGCCCTGGAGGATGTAGTCGCGGGCGGCGGGGTCGACGCCGGAGATCGGCTCGTCGAGGAGGTAGACGCGCGAGCGGCGGGACATGACGAGGGCGATCTGGAGCTTCTCCCCCATGCCCTTGGACATCTCTTTGAGGGTCTTGTCGGCGGGGAGGCGGAAGAAGTCGACCATGCGGCGCGCTTTGGCGGCGTCGAAGTCGGCGAAGAACCTGTCGTACAGGTCGATGGCGGCCTGGCAGGTCAGAGCGGGGTCGAGGAAGTCGACGCTGGGCAGGTAGGAGACGAAGCCCTTGGTGGCGTGTCCGGGGCGGTGGCCCGCGATGGAGACGTCGCCGGTCCAGTCGGCGAGGACGCCGGCGAGGATCTTCAGGAGGGTGGTCTTGCCCGATCCATTGGGGCCGAGGAGTCCGACGATGTGCCCGGCGTCGAGGCTGAGGGTGAGGTCGTCGAGGGCGGGGGCGCCGCGGTAGGTCTTCGTCAGTCGGGTGACGGCGAGCAGGGGCGCGTGGTCCCCGGGGGCGGGGGTGGTCATCGGGATTCTCCTGTGGTGGGGGTCCATCGGGTGCTGACGAGGCCGGTGGCGCCGTCCTCGGTGAGGCCGAGGGAGCGGGCGGCGGCGATATAGGTGTCGGCGGCGGTCGAGGCGAGGGCGGTTCGGGCGGCGGCGATGGCGGCCTCGTCGGTGGTGACGTAGCGTCCCGCGGTCCTCTCGGTGAGAGTCAGGCCCTCGCGGTCGAGTTCGCCGAGGGCGCGTTGGATGGTGTTGGGGTTGGCCCCGGCTCCGACGGCGAGTTCGCGCACGGAGGGGATCCTGCTGCCCGACTGCCAGGCGCCGGAGACGATGTTCGTCCGGAATTCCTCGGCGAGTTGCACCCAGATGGGTCGGGTGTCGTCGATGCGCATCGGCACCCCTCTTCCTGAATTGCTGTATTAATACACTAATACATTGTCAGATGGGGCCCTCCCCGTCAAGCCCACCCGCGCGATGACGAGGCCCGCCGCCCCACCCGGGACGACGGGCCTCGCGCACGCGCTCAGGCGATCGGCGTCGGATCGAGCCTCCACACCTCATCGGCGTAGTCGCGGATCGTCCGATCCGACGAGAACCGCCCCGACGCCGCGATATTCGCCCACGCCTTGCGCGCCCACCCGCGCGCATCCGCGTAGTCGGCGGCCATCCGGTCCTTCACCCGCCGATAGTCGTCGAAGTCCCCGAGGACGTAGTACACGTCGGCCGCCTCGTGCCCGTGCTCCAACAGGGAGCCGCGCAGGTCGTGGAACCACCCCGACCCGTTGTCGTTGAGCGTCCCGTCCGTCAGCGCGTCGAGGACACGGCGCAGGCCCGGGACGTTCTCGTAGTGCCAGCGCGGGTCGTAGTCGCGCCGCAGCTCCCCCAGCTCGTCCTCGCGCGCCCCGAAGATGTACGCGCACTCGTCGCCCACCGCGTCGAGGATCTCGACGTTCGCCCCGTCGAGGGTCCCCAGGGTCAGCGCCCCGTTCATCATGAACTTCATGTTCGACGTGCCCGACGCCTCCTTGCCGGCCGTCGAGATCTGCTCGGACACGTCCGCCGCCGGGATGATGTGCTCGGCCGGCGACACGTTGTAGTTGTGGATGAACACGACCTTCAGCCGCCCGTCGATGTCCGCATCCGCGTTGACCAGGTCGGCGATCGCGTTGATGAGCTTGATGATCGCCTTGGCGCGGATGTAGCCGGGCGCCGCCTTCGCCCCGAACACGAAGACCCGATTGGGGACCTCCAACGACGGGTCCTCCTTGAGGCGGAAGTACAGGTCGAGGATGTAGAAGGCGTTGAGGAGCTGGCGCTTGTACTCGTGGAGCCGCTTGATCTGGACGTCGAAGATCGCCTCCGGATCGATGTCGACGCCCTCGCGCTCCTTCACCCACGCGGCGAAGTCCGCCTTGTTCGCCCGCTTGACCTCGGTCAGCCGATCGAGGACCGACTCGTCGGCCGCATCGGCGAAACGGGCGAGGACCGACAGGTCGGTGACCCACTCGTCGGAACCGACGACCTCGTCGAGCAGGGCCGCCAGCCGCGGATTGCACTGCTTGAGCCACCGGCGCGGCGTCACCCCGTTCGTCTTGTTGTTGAAGCGCTCGGGCCACAGGTCGTGCCACTCCTTGAGCGTTTCGCGGGCGATGATCTGCGTGTGGAGGGCCGCCACCCCGTTGATCGAGTACGACGCGTAGCAGGCGATCCACGCCATGCGGACCGTGGTGCCCGCCACCGGCGCCATGTAGTCGATGAGCCCCTGATCCAGGCCTCGCCCGGCCATGTCGAGGCGGAAGCGCCGGTCGATCTCGCGGACGATCTCGGCGATGCGCGGGAAGAGCCGGTCGAAGATCGTCATCTCCCACGTCTCCAGCGCCTCGGCGAGGACCGTGTGGTTCGTGTAGGCGAAGGTCTGAGAGACGACCTCCCACGCCTCCTCCCACCCCAGGGAGTGCTCGTCCATGAGGAGCCGCATGAGCTCGGGGATCGCGAGCACCGGGTGGGTGTCGTTGAGCTGGATCGCGTTGTAGCGGGCGAAGCCCTTGAGATCGTCGCCGTGGGCGGCGATGTAGCCGTCGACGATCGACTGGAGGGACGCCGAGCAGAAGAAGTACTGCTGGCGCACGCGCAGGACCTTGCCCTCGAAGGTCGTGTCGTTGGGGTACAGGACGCGCGAGATGTCGTGCGTGCGCTCGCGATCGACGATGGCGTCCGTGAAGCGCTGGGAGTTGAACGCGACGTAATCGAACTCCTCGACGGGCTCGGCGCGCCACAGCCGCAGCGTCCCGACGTTGCGGGTCCCGTAGCCGGTGATCGGCATGTCGTAGGGGACGGCCCGCACGGTCAGGTCCGCGTAGGACACGACCCGTTGGAGCTCCTCGCGGCGGATGACGAAGGGGTAGCCCTCCTCCATCCACGGGTCGGGGTGCTCGGTCTGGAAGCCGTCCTCGAAGAGCTGCTTGAACAGGCCGTAGCGGTAGAGGATCCCGTACCCGGTGACCGGCAGGTCGAGGGTGGCGCACGAATCGAGGAAGCAGGCGGCCAGGCGGCCCAGTCCCCCGTTGCCCAGCGCGGCGTCGGGCTCCTCCTCCAGGACGGTGGACAGATCCTGGCCGTGGGCGGCGAGGGCCTCGCGCGCCTCGTCGACGAGGCCGAGGTTCGACAGGTTGTTGAGGAGCGCGCGGCCCATGAGGAACTCCGCGGAGAAGTAGTGCTCCTGGCGGGTGGCCGCGTAGGTCTTCGCCGTGGCGCTCCAGTCGTCGGCGATGCGGTCGATGACGGCCGAGGACAGGCCGTGCCAGACCTCCATCGGAGTGGATTCGGCGACCGGGCGCCCCGAGGCCGCGCGGACCTGCGAGACGACGGAATCGGTGAGCGTCATGGACTTCCCCTCTTCGAGTGGTTCCCCGCCCGGCGGGCGGGCGTCGTGCCCCGCCAGACTAGCGAGGAAGCATCGGTTTTCCCGCATCGGATTCGTTGAGGAACCTCACTCGCCGCTCATCGCGCCCCGATCCGTCTCAGACAACCCAACGATTCGCGCGACACGCCCCGATCCCGACGCCGGTCCTCCCCCCTCGCCGAGGCGACGGCCCCGATCCCTCGCCCGCTTCGGACCCCGATTCTCTGCCCCGGGGCGCGGTCGCCCTCCTCACCCGAGGATGTGCGCGGAGGAGATGAAGTCGAAGATCGCGCCCATGACGAGCTGGGTGGCGATCGCCGCGAGCAGGAGGCCGGAGATCTTCGTCAGCATGAGGATCCCGCCGGGGCCCAGGAGGCGCGACAGGACGAGGGAGAAGCGCATCGTCGCCCACATGACGAGGTGGGCGAGGACGACGGCGAGGACGACCGCGACCCATCCGGGCGCCGAGGAGCCGGCGTGGGACACGGACACCATGACGGCGACGATGGCGCCGGGGCCGGCGAGCAGCGGCGTCCCCAGGGGGACGAGGGCGACGTTGACGTTGTCGTCGCCCGTGTCGGGCTCGTCGGAATCCTTGCCCATGAGGAGCTCCATGGCGACGAGGAAGAGGAGGAACCCCCCGGACAGCTGGAGGGCCTCGATGGAGATCTGGAGGAGGGAGAGGATCTGCTGGCCGAGGACCGCGAAAGTGAGGATGACGGAGATCGACACGGAGGTCGCCTGGAGGGCGGCGCGGCGCTGCCCGGCGGGGGTCAGCCTCGACGTCAGCCCGAGGAAGACGGGGACGGTCCCGATGGGGTCGAGGATGACGATGAGGGTCGTGAACGTCGTCGCGAAGAGGGCGGCGTCGATGACAGAAGCGATGCTCACGGGTGGAGGACCTCCAGGTGTCCGCGTTCGGCGATCTCGTCGATGACGGCCGCCTCGGTGAGGTTCTCGCCGAGGCGGTTGGGCTTACCGGACCCGTGATAGTCGGAGGAGCCGGTGATCCGCAACCCGAGGCGCGCGGCGATCCGATCGACGTCGGCGCGGTCGGCGGGCCCGTGGTCGCGGTGGTCGCGCTCGATGCCGAAGAGCCCCGCGTCGGCCATCTCGTCGATGACGGACTCGGGCAGGAGGCGCTGGCGGGCCCGGGCGCGCGGGTGGGCGAGGACGGGGACCCCGCCGGCGGCGACGAGGAGGCGGACGGCGTCGACGGGCGTCGGCGCCCAGTGGTGGACGTAGTAGGGGCCCGAGGGGTGCAGGGCGCGGGCGAAGGCCGAGGACCGGTCGGGGAAGGCGCCGACGGCGACGAGGGCGTCGGCGATGTGGGGGCGCCCGACGGGGCCCCCGCTGGGGGCGAGGGCGACGACCTGCTCCCACGTGATCGGGTAGTCGCAGGCGAGGGCGTCGACCATGCGCCGGGCGCGGGTGGCGCGCGAGCGGATCGTCTCGTCGAAGGCGGCGGCGAGGCCGGGGTCGTCGGGGTCGGGCAGGTAGCCGAGGAGGTGGACGGTGATGCCGTCGGCGGCGCAGGACATCTCGACGCCGCGGATCAGCGCGACACCGGTGGTCTCGACCGCGCCGGCGGCCTCGTCCCAGCCGGCGAAGGTGTCGTGGTCGGTCAGGCCCACGGCGTCCAGGCCCGCGGCCGCGGCGGCGGCCATGAGCTCGGCGGGGGCGTCGGTGCCGTCCGAGAGGGCCGAGTGGGCGTGCGGGTCGATCCTGGGCATGTGCCGAGGGTATCCGTCGACGGCGCCGCCGGACAATCGCCGCCGCGGGGCGGGTTCACGTCCGCGCGGCGGCGGTGCCATCATGGGGTCCATGACTGATTCGACTTCCCAGGTCCCCGCCGAGGATTCGGCTCCCGCGTCGATGGCCGAGCGCGTCGAGGGGCGCTCGAGGCGCCCCGACTCCGACGCGTTCCGAGAGTTCATGGGCTCGGGCTGGGGGCCGCGCGACGCGTCCCTGCCCGAGCGCGAGGCCGTCGCGGGCTTCCTGCCGGCGCGGGCGGCCGCGGCGGGCGAGCCGTTCCCCGGCGAGCGCCTCGTCGTCCCCGCGGGCACGTACAAGGTCCGCAACAACGACTGCACCTACCGTTTCCGCGCATACTCGGCGTTCGCGCACCTGTCGGGCCTGGGCGCGGAGAAGGAGCCGGATTCGGTGCTCGTCCTCGAGCCGCGGGCCGACGGCCCCCATGAGGCGGTGCTCTTCTTCAAGCCCCGCGCGTCGCGCACGTCGCAGGAGTTCTACGCCGACGCCCGCTACGGGGAGTTCTGGGTGGGGGCGCGCCCCTCCCTCGACGAGGTGTCGGCGGCGACGGGGCTGCGCTGCGAGCACATCGACACGCTGCGCGATGCGCTCGCCAAGGACGCCGGGCAGGTGGGCCTTCGGGTCGTGCGCGGCGTCGACGAGCAGGTCGAGCGGATGGTCAACGAGGTCCGTTCCGAGGCGGGACTGGCCGACGGCGAGGATGCGCGGGGAGCGGATGAGGAGTTCGAGGAGCGCCTGTCGGAGATCCGCCTGCGCAAGGACCCTTTCGAGATCGGCGAGCTGACGCGGGCCGTCGAGGTGACGCGCGCCGGCTTCGACGACATCCTGCGGGCGCTGCCGCGCGCGGTCGGTCACCGGCGCGGCGAGCGCGTCATCGAGGGGGCCTTCGGGGCCGTGGCCCGCGAGGAGGGCAACGGCCTGGGCTATGACACGATCGCGGCGGCGGGCGATCACGCGAACACGCTCCACTGGATCGACAACGACGGCCCGGTCCACGAGGGCGATCTGGTCCTCGTCGACGCCGGCGTCGAGGTCGATTCCCTCTACACCGCGGACATCACCCGGACGCTCCCCGTCAGCGGCCGCTTCACCGAGGTGCAGGCCCGCGTCTATCAGGCGGTCCTCGACGCGTGCGAGGCGGCGCTGGCCCGGGCCAACGAGCCGGGGACCCGGTTCCGCGACGTGCACGACGCGGCGATGCGGGTCATCGCCGCGCGCCTGGAGGAGTGGGGGCTGCTGCCGGTGAGCGCCGAGGAGGCCCTGTCCCCCGCCGGCCAGCAGCACCGCCGGTGGATGCCGCACGGGACGAGCCACCACTTGGGCCTCGACGTCCACGATTGCGCGCAGGCGCGCCGCGAGATGTATCAGGACGCGCTGCTGGAGCCGGGGATGTGCTTCACGATCGAGCCCGGCCTGTACTTCCGCGCCGACGACATGATGGTCCCCGAGGAGTACCGGGGCATCGGGGTGCGCATCGAGGACGATGTCGTCGTGGGCGACGACGGGCGGGTCGTTCGGCTCTCGGAGTCGATCCCGCGGACGATCGCGGACGTGGAGGCGTGGATCGCCTCGGCCCAGGGCCGGTGAGGGCGCCCGGCCCGCTCGCCGCGGGCCGGTCCTCGGCGCTACTGCCGGGGAGGCGCCTGCCGGTCCGGGCCCGGCGCGCGGCGCGACCCGATGCGCGCGACCGCGTAGACGATCCACAGGACGGCGGCGATCGCGAGGACCCCGTATGCCGCGAGCCCGACGAGCCCCAGCCCGATATTCGCCCCTCCCGAGGGGTCTGCTGTCGAGAGGACGAGGAGGGCCAGGTGGACGCCGGCGAGCAGGACGATGCCGGCGATGCCCGTCGCCGCTGCCGCCCGGAACAGTTTTCTCATCCCTGTCTCCTGTTCCCCTTATCGTGTCGTGAAATAGGCGAAGAGGTGGCGCTCGCGCGTCAACGACCATCCTAGGGCCGCGCCGGTCAGGGACGCGGCCGTCGCCGCCCAGACGATCCGGTTCGCCAGGACGAGGGGCGCGGGATCGTCGAGCTCCCCGAGCCCGGCCGTGAGGATGATCGCCGCGGATTCGCAGAGGAGCATCACGGGGGCCAGCCACCACAGGGTCTCGACGACCACGATCGTGCGCATGTCGCGCCGCGTCGCCCCGGCGTGGAGGTCGGAGGCGAGATGGAGGCGGCGCGCCCGAACGGAGGCGAATCCCAGGGCGAGGCAGGCCAGGGCGACGACGGCCGGCGAGAAGCGGGTCGCCCTGGCGTCGAACTGCTCCCTACCGGTGAAGCGGGCCCCGAGGGTCGAGTTGAGCTGCCCGATCCGCGGGCTCGCCGCCTGCGGGTCCCTCGTGGGGATGAGGGAGGAGTAGACGAGGCCGGTCAGGAGGTCGGATTGGGGCCAGGCGTCGACCCAGCACTCGTCGTACGCGGTCCGGGCGTTGGAGGGCAGGAGGATCATGTACCCGTAGCCGGAGGCCCGCCCATCCTCCGGGTAGGCGTAGACGCCGGAGACGACGAGGTCGTCGCCGTCGGTCGCGACCGCGTCCCCGGGCCCCGCATTGATCCGTTCGGCGACCTGGTCGGAGATCACCGCCCCGGCCCGTGCACCGGTCCGGGCCCCGAGGACGGCGGGGAACGAGGGGGTGACGGTGGCGACGGGGACGGGGGCGGAGGGCAGGACGGCGAGCCGCACCCGTTCCTCCTCGGCGGCGAGCGCCCCGGCGGCGCGGACGCCCTCGACCCGGTTGAGGGCCTCGCAGGCGGCGGGGTCGATCCGCCCGGGCGCCTGGAGGGTGATGATCGAGGCGCCGCTGGCCGCGTACTCCTGGGCGGCGAGGGCGGCGGCGTGGGCGTGGAGGATCTCGGCGGCGATGACGGTCAAGACGATGGCCGCGGTGACGACGCCCCAGAGCAGGGCGCGGCTCGTGCCGCTGACGGTGTCGCGCCAGCCCTCCGACAGGATCGAGCCCCATGTCATCGGCGCCACCTCCATCGCGTGGGGGGCGCGGCGTCGGCCTCGGCCTCGCGGCGCCGGGCCCCGGCGGCCAGGAGGGGGAGGACGACGTGGTCGAGGACGGTTCGGCGGGGCGCGCCGTGGGGATTCTGGAACACCCACGAGGTCCGGCCGCTCCCGAGGCGCTCGATGGCGCCCTCGGCGGGCGCGACCCATCCGGCGATGAGGCTGAGGAGGGTGCTCTTGCCGCTCCCGGAGGGGCCGACGAGGGCGTAGACCTGCCCGGGGTCGAGTCGGGCGGTCAGTCCCCGGAAGAGCCAGGGGCCCGTGGGGAAGCGGTGGCCGACGGAGTCGATGACTACCTGCACGGCGGGCCCGTCCGGGTCGAGGCGGGCAGGGAGAGGGGGGCGGGTCGTCCGTCGGGGAAGACGACGTGGGTCTGGCCCAGTTCGGAGGAGACGATCGTCACGGGCCTGGGGGCGCCGTTGTCGAGGACGCACGCGGCGGCCCCGTCGATGTCGTAGATCGCCGAGGGGCTGACGGAGGAGACGACGGCGGGGTCGACGAGGCCGAGGGCGGCGTCGAGGGCGGATGCGGGGTCGTCGGCCAGGCCGGCGAGCCAGCGCTGGTAGGAGGGGGTCGTGCGCAGCCGTTCGAGGGCGTCGGGGTCGTCGACGGCGCCCGAGTCGTCGACGGGGAGGTCCTGCCCGTCGACGGTCAGGCGGCGCGGCCCGGGGAGGAGGTCGTCGGGCATGGCGACGATCTGGGCGCGCACGAGGGGCCGTTCGAGGGCGGCGAGGTCGTCGTGCTCGTTGACGCCGTCTCCGACCGATGCGGTGCAGGAGACGGGGACGACGCTAGCGGCGGGGAGCCATACGAACGAGGCGCGGGGGATCGTCGTGTACGCGCGGATCGACGCGGGGTCGACCAGCCCGACGAGGTCGGCGGCTGCGCGCAGGGTACGGGGCCCGACCTCCCCGTCGACCGCGAGGGGGTATCCGAGGCGCTGGAGTTCTTCTTGCAGGTCGGCGACGTCGTCGCCGGTGTCGCCCGGGCCGAGGTCTCTCCACAGGGGCGCGTCGGTGGCGAGCGCGTAGACGCGCTGGTCGCCGACGGTCATCAGGTGGTCGCCGGAGGACACGGCCTGGCCGGGGCGGCAGTGGAACGCGGTGACGAGCCCGTCCGCGGGGGATTTCAGGGCGGTGCTGGGCCCGAGGTCGAGGGCGAGGCTGACGGTCCGCCGGTCGTCGAGGGCGCGTTCGGCGACGGGGGTGTCGACGACGGCGGGGGCCTCGTCGAGGCCGCGGGGGACGGCGGGGCGGAAGAGGAGGGCGCCCAGGGCGATGCCCGCGGCGATGGCGGTGACGGCGGCTGCGAGCGCCAGGAGCGAGCGGGTCATCGGTCCCCCTCCCGGGGTCGTGGCGCGCGCCGTGGGGGCGGGGTCATTGGAGACCGAGGTGCCCGAGGGCGTCCTGCGAGCACACGTAGGCCTCGTACGACCGGGACGCCGGATCGCCGCTGACGTACCACTGGTTCATCTCCTCGACGGTGGTCCCCGCTTCGAGGAGCCCGGCCTTGACGAGGCAGTCCCGCTCGGCGCTCGGCCAATCGACGTTGTCGGGATTCGCCTTCAGCATCCGGTACCAGATCTCGGTATCGATGAGCCCCGAATGATCATCGCATTCGGTTTTTAAGCGAGACTCTTCCTCCTCGCTGATGTCGGTCCGCACATCGATGCTTCTCGTCCCGTCGGGGTTCTGGACGATCCCGGTAAATCCGTTGTCCTCCAAGCACTGGCGCGAGCGACTCTGCGCCTCGGCGTACTCCGCATCGGTGATGACCCCATCGGCGATCACCTCGCGGAAGTACTCCGACTGCGAATCCCGATAGGCCTGAGCGAGCTCCGTCGCATACGGGCCGTCGACAGCGGGGACCGACGCGGACTGCCCGGGGGGCTGCCGCGGCGCCGTCGAGCGCGCCGCCCTGTGAACAGGAGGATACGGCCAGGCCCGCCCCGCAGGCGAGCGCGCACGCCACGACGACTCCCCGCCGCCTCCCCGTATGAGTCGCGTCCTCGCGACCCCCACCGAGTCCGCGTCCTCCGAAGACCCTCATCGAACCGCGCACCATCGCTCCTCCCGCCTCACCGGCGACACTCTCTCGGCGCGCAGAGCGCTCGGCCAATCGAGCCACGACGCGTCCCCGCACCCAGGGAGGCCCGGCAGAACCCGACGATTCGATACGGCGAACCGTCCTCACCCCGTGCGCTTGGGCGAGACCCGCTGAACCCCCTTGTTCAGCCGCAGGATAACCCCGAAAACAAGCCCCGTCTACGGCCGCTCCCCCGGATCCTCGGTCGAGGGAGTCGAGCCGGCCCCGTTCCCCTCCCCCGGATCCGATACGCGCACGCCGAAACGAGGCTCCTCGTCCGGCCTCGACCCGTACTCCGTGGGCCCCTCCGGCTCCGGCCGCGCCCGGCGCGGCCTCGGGCGCATCTGATTGCCCGGCGTGCGCTGCAAGAGGCGGAACGCCTCATCCACCTGCGCCGACGCGAGCACCGCGTACCGGGAGGCCACGACCTGCGAATGGGAGACGAAATCCCGCCGACCCCCCGACGCCGCGTACGACAGGGCCGCCATGAGCGTGCCCGCGAGCGCCCCGCCGACCAGGCCGAACGCCACCCAGATCAGCGCCGAGCGCTCCGGCGCCGCGAAGGACATCATCATGCCGAGGAACCCGCCCCACAGGGCGCCCGTCGACGCCCCTGACATCGCCGACCGCGCCATCGTCAAACGCCCCGTCACCCGCTCGACAAGATGCAGGTCCGTGCCGACGATCGTGATCGCCTTGACGTCGAACTCCTGATCCGACAGGTAGTCGACGCCCGCCTGCGCCTCCGCGTACGTGCGATAGGACGCGACCTCCACCCCGGAGGGCATCGTCGGCATCGATCCGGGGACATCGGTTCGGGGCATGGGGCCTCCTGGCGTGACAACGGACCCAATTCGACGAGTCCTGGCATCGGTTCATCCGTCAACCAGCCTAGGCTGGTTCCGTGAGCACTGCACCCATGGACCTGGCGACGGCCGGCAAGCGCATCTACATCGGCCGGCTCGCCGGCACCTCCGTCTTCGACCCCCTGGGCGACCGCGTCGGCGCCGTCCACGACGTCGTCGTCGCCTTCCGGCTCAAATCCGCGGCCAACGTCATCGGCTTCGTCGTCGAGGTCGGCCCCCGCAAACGCGTCTTCCTGCCCCTGACCCGGGTCACCTCGATCGAAGCCGGCTCGGTCATCACCACGGGCCTGCTCAACATGCGCTCCTTCAAGCAGCGCCCCATCGAGACCCTCGTCCTGTCCGAGCTCTTCGACCGCGTCGTCACCATGAACGACGGGACCGGCCAGGCCCGGATCGTCGACGTCGCCATGGAACGGCGCCGACCCCGCGACTGGGTGATCTCCAAGCTCCACGTCCAGCGCCAACGGGCCACCGCCCTCGGGTTCTCCCGGCGCGGCGAGACCCTGACCGTCTCCGTCGACGAGATCTCCGGCCTCCTCAAGACGGACTCCAACCAGTCGGCCACCGCCCTCATCCAGCACACCGAGGACATGCGGCCCGCCGACCTCGCCGACTTCATCCACGACCTGCCCCGCGAGCGCCAGATCGCCGTCGCCCAGCAGCTGCCCGACGCCCGGCTCGCCGACGTCCTCGAAGAGCTCGGCGACGACGACCGCGTCGCCATCGTCACCGCACTCGAGGCCAAGCGCGCCGCCGACGTCCTCGACGTCATGCAGCCCGACGACGCCGCCGACCTCGTCTCCGAACTGCCCGACGCCCAGGCCCAGACCCTCCTGGCCCTCATGGAGCCCGAGGAGGCCGCCGACGTGCGACGGCTCCTCGTCTACGAGGAGTCGACCGCCGGCTCGCTGATGACGACCGAGCCGATCATCCTCGGCCCCGACGCCACCGTCGCCCAGATGCTCGCCGCCGCCCGACGCGAGGACATCCCGACCTCCCTGGCGACCGTCGCGTTCATCGTCCGCCCCCCGGAGGAGACGCCGACCGGCCAGTACCTCGGGATGGTCCACATCCAACGGGCCTTGCGCGAGCCCCCGCAGACCCTCCTCGGCACGATCCTCGACCACGACATCGAGGCCGCCTCCCCCGACGACCACGTCGCCACCGTCACCCGCCTCCTGGCGACCTACAACCTCACGGTCTTCCCCGTCGTCGACGAGGACGGCCACCTCCTCGGCGCGGTCTCCGTCGACGACGTCCTCGACGAGCTCCTGCCCGAGGACTGGCGCGACTTCGACGACGAGGTCACCGACCGCATGATGGCAAGGAGCATCGATGGCTGAGCGTCTCGACACCCCCCGCGACTCCGGCTGGGGCCTCCTGCGCCGCAGGCGCTCCCGGGGCGACGGCTTCGGACGATTCGCCGAGGCCACCGCCCGGTTCATGGGATCCCCCCGGTTCATCCTCTACATGACGATCTTCGTCATCGCGTGGATCACCGCGAACCTCGTCCTATACCGGGCATCCCGCGAGTACGCGTGGGACCCCTACCCGTTCATCCTCCTCAACCTCGCGTTCTCCACGCAGGCCTCCTACTCGGCGCCCCTGATCCTCCTGGCCCAGAACCGTCAGGACGATCGCGACCGCGTCCAGGCCGAGCAGGACCGTCAGCGCGCCGAGCGCAACCTCGCCGACACCGAGTACCTCACGCGCGAGATCGCCGGCCTGCGCCTGGCCCTGCGCGACGTGGCGACCCGCGACTTCGTCCGCTCCGAACTGCGCGACGTCCTCGAGGACCTGCGCGCCGACCTCGACCTCGCCGCCGACCCGGAGGACGGCCCCCGCCCCGAGGCGCCCACGCTCGCCGAGCTCGCCGCCGAGCAGGCGGATCGCTCCGGGCACGACGACGGGCGCTGAGCCCGCCGGGGCATCCGACCGTCCCCGCCCCCTCGGCGTGCACACCTGGCGCACCCGCCGGGCGACGGGCCTCTCGCGTGGAAGGCCCGGCCGCCCGGCTCCTAGGATGGGTCCATGACTGTCACCAGAGAACAGGTCATGGAGGCCCTCAGCGCCGTCATCGACCCGGAGATCCGCCGCCCCATCACCGACCTCGACATGGTCTCCCCCGACCTCATCGACATCGACGGCGGCGCCGTGCGCGTCCACGTGCTCCTGACGACCGCGGGATGCCCGCTGCGGGGCCCCATCGGAGCCGACATCGAGCAGAAGGTCGGGGCCCTCGACGGGGTCGACTCCGTCGCCGTCGACATGGGCGTGATGAACGACGAGCAGAAGAAGGCCCTGCGCGAGAAACTCAACGGCGGCCGCGCCGAGCGGGAGATCCCCTTCGCCCAGCCCGGATCCCTCACCCGCGTCCTGGCCGTCACCTCCGGCAAGGGCGGCGTCGGCAAGTCCTCGATGACGGCGAACCTGGCCGCCTCCATGGCCCAGTCCGGTCTCAAGGTCGGCGTCATGGACGCCGACATCTACGGCTTCTCCATCCCCCGGATGCTCGGCGTCGACCACGAGCCGCAGGTCATCGACGGGATGATCATCCCCCCCGTCGGCGCCTGCGGCGTCAAGGTGATCTCCATCGGCATGTTCGTCCCCGACGGCCAGCCCGTGATCTGGCGCGGCCCGATGCTCCACCGGGCCCTTCAGCAGTTCCTCGCCGACGTGTTCTGGGGCGACCTCGACGTCCTCCTCATCGACATGCCCCCGGGCACCGGCGACGTGGCGATCTCCGTCGCCCAGCTCCTGCCCTCCTCCCAGATCGTCGTCGTCACGACCCCGCAGGTCGCCGCCGCCGAGGTCGCCGAGCGGGCCGGGTCCATCGCCTCCCAGACCGAGCAGAAGGTCGTCGGCGTCATCGAGAACATGTCGTACCTGCCCCAGGCCGACGGGTCGCGCCTCGAGATCTTCGGCGAGGGCGGCGGACGGTCCGTGTCGGCGCGCCTGAGCGCCCACCTCGGCTACGAGGTCCCGCTGCTGGGCCAGGTGCCGCTCGACATCGCGCTGCGCGAGGGGGGCGACGAGGGCCGTCCGGTCGCGGTCGGCTCCGGTCCGGCCGCCGACGTCCTCTCCTCCCTGGCCGCGTCCCTGGGCTCCGTCGAGCGGGGGCTGGCGGGCCGTCCCCTCGGCGTCTCCCCCGTCCGGCGCTGAGCCGTCCCCCGATGCGCGCCCTTCGGGCGCTAGTGTTGGAGTGTTCCACTCGTTCCTGTTGTTCCTGCGAAAGGCGGCCGCAATGGCTGACAAGGCCCAGACCTGGGTGTACGCCGAGGATTACATCCCCGAACGCGAGATCGTCACCCAGGCCCGCGCGACCGCCGCGGAGCTCGGCGCCGAGCCGGTGACGCCCGGCCAGGGCGCGGCCCTGCGGATGCTCGCCGCCGTGTCGGGGGCGCGCGCCGTCCTCGAAGTCGGCACGGGCGCGGGGGTGTCGGGCCTGTGGCTGCTCGACGGGATGGCCGCCGACGGGGTCCTCACGTCGATCGATCACGAGGTCGAGTTCCACAAGCACGCGCGACGGGCGTTCTCTGCCGCCGGCGTGTCCTCTCAGAGGACCCGCCTGATCGCCGGACGCGCCCTCGACGTCCTGCCGAGGATGGCGGCGCGCGGCTACGACATGATGGTCCTCGACGCCGAGGTCTCCGAGGCCCCCGCCTACCTCGATCACGCGGTGCGGGTCCTGCGTCCCGGCGGGACCGTCGCCTTCGTCCACGCCCTGTGGCGCGACCAGGTCTCCGATCCGGCGCGCCGCGACGCGGAGACGGTCGTGTGCCGCGAGGTCGTCCACTTCCTGCGCGATTCGGAGGAGTTCGTCTCCGCGGTGCTGCCCGTCGGCGACGGCCTGGCGGTCGCCGTCAAGCGCTGAGGGGCCCGGGGTCGCCCAGGACGGGCGACGCCCCCGTCCGATCCTGGGACGGGGGCGTCGCCTACGAGCGTCGGGTCAGACTGCGGCGCTGAGCGCCTGGGCGAGCTCGGAGGCCTCGTCGGGGGTCAGTTCGATGACCAGACGGCCGCCGCCCTCGCTGGGGATGCGCATGACGATGCCGCGTCCCTCTTTCGTTGCCTCCAGCGGTCCGTCACCGGTCCTGGGCTTCATGGCTGCCATGGGCTGCGCTCCTCTTGTGCTGGGCTGGCGGCACGGGGCGCGCCGCAGCGGACCCGCCCATTTTACCAAGGAGCGGCCCGTTGGTGCGCGCAAAGGCGCAGATTCGCCTCAGGCGGGGGGCATCGGGTCGCCGAGGACGAGGCGAACGGCCTCCTCCTCGTCGTCGACGACGTGGACGAGGGCCTCGTCCCCCGGGGTGATCATCGTCTCGCCGATCATCCGGTCCTCGATCCAGTCGATGAGCCCCGCCCAGTAGGAGGTGCCGACGAGGACGATCGGGAAGGAGCCGACCTTGCCGGTCTGGACGAGGGTCAGGGCCTCGAAGAGCTCGTCCATCGTCCCGAACCCGCCGGGCATGGCGATGAAGCCCGTCGAGTACTTGAGGAACATCGTCTTGCGCGCGAAGAAGTAGCGGAAGTTGATGCCGATGTTGACCCACTGGTTGAGTTTCTGCTCGTGGGGCAGCTCGATGCCGAGCCCCACGGACTTGCCGCCCGCGTCCCACGCCCCTTTGTTCGCCGCCTCCATGGCCCCCGGGCCGCCGCCGGTGATGACCGCGTACCCGCGGTCGACGAGCATCTGGCCGATGCGGTAGGCGGCCCGCCAATAGGGGGAGTCCTGGGGGGTGCGGGCCGACCCGAACACGGAGATCGCGGGGCCGACCTCGGTCAGGGCGCCGAACCCCTCGACGAACTCCGACTGGATGCGCAGGACCCGCCACGGGTCCTCGTGGACCCAGTCGGATCCGCGCTGCTCGCGCAGGAGCCGAGTGTCGGAGGTCTCGGTGGGGATCTGGGGTCCGCGCAGGATCACGGGGCCGCGCTGGTAGGACGTGCGGGGGGCGTCGGTCATGGGGTCCTCATTCCTCGAAGGCGCCGGCCTGGCACCGGCGGCGCGGGCCGCGATCTGGGGCGGCGCCCCTGCAGGATATCCGGGTCGAGCACGGTTTCGCCCGCGCGCCCGGGTACCCGGGCGCCGCCAGCCCGATGGGGTGCACGCCGGCGCCGATGCTCCCGCCCGACTCGACGCCCCGCCAGGGCCGGCGACGCCTCCCCGCTGACGAACCGTTTTCCCGGGGGACGGGGCCGTCGTGGGGCTCGCGGCCTTCCTGATGGAGCGGGTGGGCGCCCGCTGGCGCTCCCTCATCGAGGTGCTCGCGGCCCTCGGCGTCGACGCCGTTCCAGGGGCTCAGCGTCGGCAGGCTCGGGTCGGCCCCTCCCGGAGGGGCTCGGGGGCGAGGACGAGGAGGGCCCGGCGCCAGTTGCCGCGGGCGGCTCGCCCGCCCGCGGCCCCGGTGAGGAATCCGTCGGCGTCGACGCGGTGGATGAGGCCGGAGGACGGCTCGTACACGTCGTAGCATCCGTCGCGGGGATCGGGTCCGTCGGCGAGGACGGCGACGACGTGCCGGGGGATCCATCGGCTCCACCATTGGGGCCCTCCCCCGGTGTAGACGAAGACGTCGCCGTGGTCGAGGCCCCGGTCGATGGCGGCGCGGAGCCGGCGGCCGATGGCGCTCCGGTAGCGCCTGCCGGTGGCGGCGGAGGCGAGGCGGGCGAGGGCCCACGGGGAGGTCCCCAGGGATCGGGGCCACGGCATCCCGACGCGCGAGGCGACGACGTGGAGGGCCTTCTGGTGGCGGACGATGGATTCGGGCCCGGCGCCGAGGTAGTCGGGGGACGCCTCGGAGCGAGCGGCGACGACGGCGAGCGCCGCGATCCCGCAGGTCGTCGCATCGACCTGCCGGGGGTAGGAGGCGGGCCGGGGCACCGGCGTCACTTCCGGTCGGCGTCGGCCAGGTCGAAGGCCGTGGCGACGATCAGGTCGCCCGAGTCGATCCTTTCGCGCAGCGCGGTCAGATCCGAGGTCAGCTCCGGCGACATCAGCGCGGCGGCGTCGGCGAATCCGGCGAGGTGGACGCGCCCGTCCGCCGTCGAGTAGACGATCGGATCGGGTCCGATCTCGCCTCGGATGCTCCGCTCGGCGAGGTCGGCGACGATCTCGTCGAGGCGGGTGACGATCCCGGTGAGGACGGGGACGCCGACGCGGTCGAGGTAGTCCTGGGAGAAGTCGTCGTCGGCTTGGGCTTCTTCGCGCGGGCCGACGCCGGACTGGGCGGTCGCATCGGAGCGGTCGGAGCCGGCCTCGTCGCCCGACTGGGGGGCCGGGCCGGACTGGGCCGTCTCTCCGGACTGGGCGGAGCCGGCGGACTGGGCGTCCCCATCCGCCGCAACGGCCTGGCCCGCGCGCAGATCGGTGGTCGTCGCCCCGGTCGTGATGACCCGGGCCAGGGGGTTGCCCGATGCGGCCAGGGCCGAGAACGCCCCTGCGCTCGCCTCTCCGGCGACGGGCATGATGATGTCGGCGCCCTCGGCGATCATCTCGGCCGCCGCGGCCTCGACCCCGTCGGCGGTCGAGGCGAGCGCGCCGCTCAGCGCGAGGGGGTCCCAACCCAGGACGCGGATCGAGGTCCCCTTGGATCGGTTGTAGGCGTCGACGCCCTGGGCGAACCCGTCCATCGCCCCCTGGGTCAGGGCGTCATCGGTTCCTCCGACGACGCCGAGGGTCCCGGTCGTCGTCATGCCGGCGGCCGCGTAGCCGGCGAGGTAGGCGGCCTCGGACAGGCGCAGGTCGACGGCGGCCGCGTTGTCGCGGCGGTAGTCCTCCCCCTGAGGGCCGCTGAGGGCCCCTCCCAGGAGGGCGACGTCGACGTCGGGGTGCTCGTCGGCGACGGCGATGAGGTCGGCGGTCAGGGACTGATCCGCCGCGATGATGAGGGTGCACCCGGCGTCGGCGAGGGAGGTCGCCGCCTTCGGGCCCGAGGCCGTGCGCGAGTCCGCTCCGAGCGACTCGGCGGCGGCCTCGACCGCGTCGGCCAGCGCCCGGGGGCCCAGCGCCTCGGCGCCGTCCTCGCCGAGCGCCGCGCACACCACGGCCCGGTCCGTTCCGGTCACGGAGGTCGGGGTGGACTGGGGGAGGTTCGAGGCGCATCCGCTCAAGGACGCGGCCGCGAGGACCGCGACGCCGCCTGCCATCATCTGCTTGTTCACGAAGGGCCTTTCATCGCAAGCCGTCAACGGATTGCCACGCTACCAGTCGTCCCCGCCGGATGCGCCGCCGTGTTGCCCCTCCCACACGGGATCGACCCGTGCTCGGACGGCTGCGGGTGCGCGAACGGGGGACGGATCCCGTGGGATCCGTCCCCCGTCGGGACTCGGTGCCGGCGTCAGGCCGTGGCGACGACGAAGTCGACGTGGAGCAGCTCGCGGCTGACCGGGTGGCGCTGGATCTCGCCGACGACGACGTCGTAGGAGGAGCCGTCGACGGTGAGCTCGACCTGCTGGCCGCCGCGGGTGCCGCGGACGATGAGGAAGAGGTCGTGCTGGGGGACGTCGAGGTGGACGAGCTCGGTGCCGGCGCCGTAGACGACGGCGGGGACGAGGCCGGCGCGGCGCGCGCGGCGGGCGGCGCCCTTGCCGAACTCGGTGCGGACCTGGGCGGTGAGAACGGGCTTGTCGCTCATGGGTTTTCCTCCTGGGGCTCTTGGGAACGCACCGGCGTCGATGAACCCCTGCGCGAACGCGGGAGGCCCTGTCGATCACGGCGGCCGGGGCCGCCCTCGCCGGAGCAACTGGGCCAGGGTACCTCAGCGGCGCCCCGGCGGACGAATCAGTCGAAGAGGGATGTGACGGAACCGTCGTCGAAGACCTCGCGGATCGCGCGGGCGAGCAGCGGCGCGATCGACAGGATCGTCAGGCGGTCGAAGCGCTTGTCCACGGGGATCGGCAGGGTGTCCGTGATGACGACCTCGTCGGCGCCGGACTCGGAGAGGCGACGGGCCGCGGGGTCGGAGAGGATCCCGTGAGTGGCGGCGATGATGACCTTCGAGGCCCCCGCGTCGGTGAGGACCTTGACGGCCTCGGTGATCGTGCCGGCCGTGTCGATCATGTCGTCGACGAGGATGCACTGCTTGCCGGCGACGTCGCCGACGACCCGGTTGGCGACCGCGACGTTCGGCCGGGTCGTGTCGCGCGTCTTGTGGACGAAGGCCAGCGGGCATCCGCCGAGCTTGGACGACCACTTCTCGGCGACGCGGATGCGCCCCGCATCGGGGGAGACCATGACGGTGTTGGCCAGGTCGACGCGCGTGCGCACGTAATCGACGAGGACGGGCATGGCGAAGAGGTGGTCGACGGGGCCGTCGAAGAAGCCCTGCTCCTGGGAGGCGTGCAGGTCGACGCTCATCACCCGGTCGGCGCCGGCCGTCTTGAACAGGTCGGCGACGAGCCGCGCGGAGATCGGCTCGCGGCCCTGGTGCTTCTTGTCCTGTCGGGAGTACGGGTAGAAGGGGGCGACCGCGGTGATGCGCTTGGCCGACGCCCGCTTGGCGGCATCGATCATGATGAGCTGCTCCATCAGCCACTTGTTGATGTCGCCGGTGTGGGACTGGAGGACGAACACGTCGGCGCCCCGCACGGACTCGTTGAAGCGGACGTAGATCTCGCCGGAGGCGAAGTCGTAGGCGGTGACGGGGGAGACGCCGCAGCCGATCTCCTCGCCCACCCGATTCGCCAGGTCCAGGTGCGCGCGCCCAGACACGAGGACGAGGCTCTTCTCTCCGCTGGTGACCAGTCCGCTCATGCGGCGTTCCTCCCTATGCCCCGATGGATCGGGCTCTTTCAGGACCTGTCAGCCCCTCCGATGACGCTGAATGGTGGGACCATCGTATCGGTTGGGACGACCGCGTCCTCCACCCATGCGGTGGGGATCGTCGCCCGGTCGCCCACTTGCGCGGCTTTGAGCGTAGCGGCGGGACCGATCTCACACCCGGAGCCGATCGTCGTCGTCCCGCGCAGGCACGTGCCCGGCAGGATCGTCGTGTCCGCGCCGATGACGACGTCGACGTCGATCCACGTCGAGGAGGGGTCGACGATCGTCACGCCGGCGCGCATGTGGGCCAGGCAGATCCGTCGGTTGAGCTCGGCCCCGAGTTCGGCCAGTTGAGCGCGGTCGTTGCACCCCTGGCACTGCCAGGCGTCGGCCAGTTCGAGGGCGCCGGCGCTGCGCCCGACGGGGGCCGCGGCGGCGAGGACGTCCGTGAGGTAGACCTCCCCCTGGTCGTTGTCGGAGCCGACCGACGCGAGGGCGTCGCGCAGGAAGTCGGCGTCGAAGGCGTAGATGCCGGCGTTGATCTCGGTGATGGCGGCCTGCTCGGCGGTGGCGTCGCGCTGCTCGACGATGGCGGTGACGACGCCGGTGGCGTCGCGGATGATGCGCCCGTAGCCGGTGGGGTCGTCGACTCTGCTCGTCAGGACGGTGACGGCGTTGCCCTGGGATTCGTGGGCGTCGACGAGGGCCGCGAGGGTGCCGGTCGACAGCATGGGGACGTCGCCGTAGGTGACGAGGAGGGTCCCGTGGACGGGGCCCTCGGCGGCGTCGAGGGCCGTCAGTCCGCAGAGGACGGCGCGCCCGGTCCCGGGGATCTCGTCCTGGTCGGCGATGAGGGCGTCGGGCGCGACGCGGGAGATCTCGGCGGCCACGAGGTCGCGCTGGTGGCGGACGACGGCGACGAGGCGTCCCGGGTTCAGGCCCGCCCCGGCCCGCAGGGCGTGGCCGATCATCGACAGTCCGGCGACGGGGTGGACCACTTTGGGCAGGTCGGAGCGCATCCGGGTCCCCTGGCCCGCGGCCAGGACAATCACTGCTGCGGGTCGGGTCATCGTCGTCCTCCGTGGTCGGTGCCTCCCGAATCGCTCCGCCCCCAGGACTCGAACCCGGACCAAAGGCACCAAAAACCCATGTGCTGCCGTTACACCAGGGCGGATCGCTCGGAAGCGATTGTGCCACATGCGAGGGGCTCCCCGGGTCCGGGCCCCGCCGGCCCAGACGCCCCTCCCCCGTCGCCCGCCCCCGGACCGGCGGGTGGGATACTGGCCCCATGGGAGAGAAGCGCACGAGGATGAGCGGCTTGGAGCGCCGCGAGCAGTTGGTGGCCGTGGGGCGCTCGCTCTTCGCGGACCGGGGGTTCTCGGCGACGAGCGTCGAGGAGATCGCCGCCCGCGCGAAGGTGTCCAAACCGGTGATCTACGAGCACTTCGGCGGCAAGGAGGGGCTGTACGCGGTCGTCGTCGACCGCGAGGTCCACGCCCTGCTCTCCCAGGTGTCGTCCTCCCTGGAGTCCTCCGACCGCCCCCGGTTCGTCCTGGAGAACGCGGCGCTGGCCCTCCTCGACTACATCGAGTCGAATACGGCGGGGTTCCGGGTCCTCGTGCGCGATGCGCCGACGGAGCAGGCGCTCGGCTCCTACTCGTCGGTCTTGGGGGACGTCGCGGCCCGCGTCGAGCACGTCCTCGCCGACCAGTTCCGCCGGTCCTCGTTCGACCCGGGGTGGGCGCCGCTGTACGCGCAGATGCTCGTCGGGCTCATCGCCCAGGTCGGGCAGTGGTGGCTCGACGATCGGCGGATGAAGAAGGACGAGGTCGCCGCCCACGTCGTCAACCTCGTGTGGAACGGGATGCACAATCTGCGCCCCGCTCCCGGGCTGAGGATCCGTCAGGAGTAGGGCGCGGGGCCGGTCGCCGCCCCCTCGTCCCGCTCGGCGCCGTTCCTCTCGACGTCGAGTATCTTGGTGGTATGACGGCACACGGCATGGACGAGGTCGACGGGATCGTCTCGGCGTGGCGGCGCGAGCGCCCCGACCTCGACACGTCGCCGATGTCCGTGCTCTCGCGCGCCTCCCGACTGGCCCGTCACCTCGACCTGCGCCGCCGCACGGTCTTCGCCGACCACGACCTCGAACCCTGGGAGTTCGACGTCCTCGCGTGCCTGCGCCGCCTCGGCCCCCCGTACGCGGCCACCCCCGGGCAGATCCTCGCCGAGCTCCTCGTCTCCTCGGGGACGATGACGAACCGGATCGACCGCTTGGAGTCTCGCGGCCTCGTCGCCCGCTCCCCCTCCGCGCGCGACCGGCGCGCCATCGTCGTCACCCTGACGCCCTCCGGGCGCGGCCTCGTCGACGAGGCCCTCGCCGCGCTGCTCGCCTGCGAGGAGGAGATCCTCTCGCCCATCGACGACGCCGATCGGGACGAGGCGACGCGGCTGCTGCGCGCCCTCCTCCTCCCCCTCGAATCGGCGGACGCCGCGCGTCCGTCGAAGACGCGCTGAGGGCGCCCGGGCGGGCCCCGGACGCCCTCGACGAGTCCCTCGACGGGTCAGCGCAGCTCGAAGGAGAGGCAGTCCGCCGTCATCGCGCCGACGCGGATCGACTCGGCCGTGCACTCCAGCGCGGAGTTGTGGACGCAGTCGGCCTTCTGGCAGGCGCCGACGACGGACGTCACCGTGTCGAGGCCGCCCTTGATGGACAGCGGGATGAACGTCGTGCACGTCTGCGCGTAGCCGACGGTGATGGCGGCGGCGCCGCAGCTCTTGGTCTTGTTGTAGGAGCAGCTCTCGACGGAGCAGTCCAGAACGCGGGGCATGTCGGTGGTGGCCATGTCGATTCCCTCCTGCGAGTACTCGGGGCCGACCGGGGCGATCGGCGTCGTCCCCATTCGACCCCCGATTTCAACAAGCGTCCACCATCCCCCTATTCACGCAGGTCAGAGCCTATTATTAGGGCGAGTTGCCCAGGGGCATTCCCCACCGACGGCATCACTATTTACGCGACATTGACGGCCCGATCCGTGACGTAAATAGGGAAGAGCAGCCTCACCGTCCCCCAGTCGGCCCGCCCCTCCTCAGCCCCGGAGCGCCCCCTGCGCGCGGCTGCGCCCACAGCCTGCACGGCTCACTCCAGGAGCTCGGCCGCCGCGAGCCACGCCTCCTCCAGCTCGTCGATCCGGGCGAGGACCCCCGCGTGCTCCGCCGACGCCTCCGTCAACTCACCCACCGCCGATGGATCCGAGACGGCCCTCTCGGCCAGGGCCGCGAGCCTCGCCTCGAGGGCCCCCGCCTCGGCGCGCAGCCGATCGAGGCGCCGCTCGATCCGATCGGCCTCCTTCTTCGCCGCCCGCCGGGCCGCGGAGTCCGACGGTCCCGCCCCGGCCCCATCCGCCGACCCGGCGCTCGTCGTCCGCGACGCGCCCCCGGAGGACCGGCCCCCTCCGGGCCCCGGCGCCTCGTCGGCCCGCCGGCGCAGATCCAGGTACTGCTCGACGCCGCCGGGCAGCGCCCGCACCCTCCCGTCCCCCAGGAGGGCGACCTGGTGGTCGGTGACCCGCTCGAGGAGATACCGGTCGTGGGAGACGACGACGAGGGTCCCCGGATAGGTGTCGAGGAGGTCCTCCATCGAGGCCAGGGTGTCGGTGTCCAGGTCGTTCGTCGGCTCGTCGAGGAGGAGGACGTTCGGCTGGGCCATGAGCAGGCGCATCAGCTGGAGGCGCCGCCTCTCCCCGCCGGAGACCTCCGCGACGCGCGTGTACGCGCGCTGGCGGGTGAATCCCATGCGCTCCGTCATCTGCGCGGCGCTGACCTCCCGCCCGTCGACGAGGCACGTCTGGGCGACCTCGGCGACCGCCTCGACGACCCGCAGGTCCGCGAGGGCGTCGAGTTCGCGGGTGTCCTGGGACAAGGTCGCGACCTCGACGGTCTTCCCCCGCTTGACCCGGCCCGACGTCGGCTCCAGGTCGCCCCGCAGGAGGTTGAGGAGGGTCGTCTTGCCCGCCCCGTTGACGCCGACGACCCCGACTCTCTCGCCGGGGGCGAGCCGCCACGTCACCGAGTCGAGGATCCGCGCGGTGGAGCCGTCGGGCCGGGGGAATTCCACGGTGACGTCCTCGAGATCGAGGACGTCCTTGCCCAGGCGGGCCGTCGCCATCGCGACGAGTTCGACGGCGTCGCGCGGCGGCGGCACATCCGCGATCAGCGCCTCGGCGGCCGCGATGTGGAACTTCGGCTTCGACGTGCGCGCCGGAGCCCCCCGCCGCAGCCACGCGAGCTCCTTGGTCAGCAGGTTCGCGCGCTTGCGGGCGACGACGTCCGCCTGACGCGCCCGCTCGGCGCGGGCCAGCGTGTAGGCGGCGTAGGAGCCGTCGTAGATCTCGACGCGGCCGGCCGTCTGGGGCCGGTCCCCGCCCGGGTCGACGCCCGGCACGACCTCCCAGATGTGCTCGCACACGGCGTCGAGGAACCAGCGGTCGTGGGTGACGGCCAGGAGGGCCCCCGTCGATCCGGGGCGGGAGAATCGGGCGCCCAGGTGGTCGGCGAGCCAGGCGACGCCCTCGACGTCCAGGTGGTTCGTCGGCTCGTCGAGGCACACGATCTCGGACTCGGCGGCGAGGACCCGCGCCAGGGCGACGCGTCGGCGCTGCCCGCCGGACAGGTCGCCGACCCGCGAGTCCAGGGGGATATCGGCGAGGAGCCCGGCGTGGACGTCGCGCACGCGCGCGTCGGACGCCCACTGGTACTCCCGGGCGCCGGGGTGGACGGCGTCGACGACGCGCAGGGCCGCGTCCAGGCGGTCCGCCTGGTCGAGGACGACGACGCGGACGCCGTCCCGACGGGTGACGCTCCCCGAGTCGGGCTCCTGCGCCCCGGCGACGAGCCGCAGGAGCGTCGACTTGCCCGCCCCGTTCGGCCCGAGGATGCCGACGCGCGACCCGTCGTCCAGGCCGACGGTGACGGCGTCGAGGAGTCGGCGCGACCCGGCCATCGCGCCCGCCGCCTGGGTGCCGAGCAGGTGCGCCATCAGGCCGCCTCGTCCGATTCGACGCGGGCGCCCGGCGCGGGCCCCGAGACGGCGAGGGCGCCGCGCACGCCGGGCAGGCCGCGGACGGCGGCGGCGAGACCGCGGGCGTGATCGGCGTCGCGGGCGAGGGCCGCGACCGTCGGGCCGGAGCCGGAGACGACGGCGGCCAGGGCCCCCGCCTCGCGCGCCCCCCGGAGGACATCGTCCAGGCGCGGGCGCAGGGAGAGGGCCGCGCCGGTCAGGTCGTTGACGAGGACGTCGGCCAGGCCCTCGGCGGGGCCCGTCAGGGCCGCGACCTCCGCCTCGTCGGGGACGACGAGGGGGGACCAGCGCCCGCCGGGTCCCCCTGCCTCGTCGAGGGCGCGGAACACCTCGGGGGTGGACAGCCCCTCGTCGGACAGGACGATCGCCCAGTGGTGCTCGGCGCCGCCCGGGTCGGCGAGCGCCTCCATCCGGTCGCCGCGCCCGGTGCCCAGGGCGATGCCGCCGACCAGGCACGCGGGCACGTCGGCCCCGAGGGTTCTCCCGATGGCCTCGAGCCGCCCGGCGTCCAGTCCGATCCCCCACAGGGCGTTGCAGGCGACGAGGGCCGCGGCCGCGTCCGCCGACCCCCCGGCCATGCCCCCGGCCACCGGGACGCGCTTGTCGACGCGGATCGACACGCCGGCCGCCGTGTGCGCCCAGGGGCCGGCGGCGGCCAGGCGCTGCATGACGCGGACGGCCCGCACCGCCAGGTGGTGCTCGTCGGGCACCCGCCGCATGAGGTCCGTGGCCCGGGGGTCGACCGACCCGTCGGGCAGGTAGGCGGTGGTCTCGACGCGCACGCCCGGGGTCCGCGACGTGCGCACGGCGACGGTCTCGCGCACGTCGAGGGCCTCGAAGACGGTGACGAGGGGGTGGAACCCGTCGGCGCCGGGCGGGCCGACGCGCAAGGTGAGATTGACCTTCCCGGGCGCGGAGGCGACGACTTCACGCATGGGGCCGCTCCCGGCTCGCGTCCGCGTCGCCGACCGGGTCGGGGCCGGCCCCGTCGTCCTCGGCGGGGGCGCCGGCGCGCGGGTCGACCCGCCGGGCGACGACCCCCGAGGCGCGCAGGTCGAGGACCGCCCTCCCCAGGCGGACGAACTCGTCGATGCCGAGGGTCTCGCCGCGCGCGGACGGGTCGATCCCGGCCTCGTCGAGGAGCGCCTCGGCGGCGCTCGGCGAGCCCGCCCACGTCTTGAGCGCGGCGCGCAGCGTCTTGCGCCGCTGCCCGAAGGCCGCGTCGCACACCTCGAACGTCGCCCGCCGCAGGGCGGCGCCGCCGCGCGGCTCGCCGGTGCGGCGCAGGCGCACGAGGGCCGAGTCGACGTTCGGCACCGGCCAGAACACGGTGCGCCCGATGGTGCCGGCCCGCTCGACATCGCCGTACCAGGCGGCCTTGACCGACGGGACGCCGTAGGTGCGCGACCCCGGGCCGGCCGCGAGACGGTCGGCCACCTCGGACTGGACCATGACGAGGACGTCGGTGATCGACGGGAACGATTCGAGCATCGCCAGGAGCACGGGGACCGCGACGTTGTACGGCAGGTTCGCGACGAGACGGGTCGGGTCCGGCCAGTCGACCCCGAAGTCGGCGGGGCCGGCGATCTTCGTCGCGTCGAGGGCGACGACGTGGAGGCGGTCGGCGGCCTCGGGCATGCGGGCGCGGACGGTCTCGGGCAGGGCGCGGGCCAGCGGGGGGTCGATCTCGACGGCGCGGACCCGGGCCCCGGCCTGGAGGAGCGCGAGGGTCAGGGAGCCGAGGCCGGGCCCGACCTCGACGACCTCGTCGCCGGCCTCGACCCCTCCGGCGCGGACGATCCGCTGGACGGTGCCCGCGTCGTGGACGAAGTTCTGCCCCAGGGCCTTCGTCGGGCGGATGCCGAGGGCTTCGGCGATCGCCCGGACCTCGAGGGGGCCGAGCAGCCCGGAGTCCGACGGCCGGGCGCCGTCGGGCAGGGTCGGGTCGGTGCGTCGCTGAGGCGTTCGGTGAGTGCGGCTACGGGTCACGGGGCGAGTCTAGTCGAGGCCGGACGGGCCCCGGCGGGCGGGTCAGTACCAGCCGACGGAGTTCGAGTGGGCCCACGCCCCGCAGGGGGTCCCGTAGCGGCCCGCGATGTAGCCCAGCCCCCAGGTGATCTGGGTCGCCGGATTCGTCATCCAGTCGGCGCCGGCCGAGGCCATCTTCGATCCGGGCAGGGACTGGGGGATCCCGTAGGCGCCGGAGGAGGCGTTGCGCGCGTAGGGGTTCCACCCGGATTCGCGCTGCCACAGGTTGAGGAGGCACTGGAACTCGGCGTCCGACCACCCGCGGGCGGCGACCATCTGCTGGGCGATCCCCCGGGGGTCCTCGCCCGAGTACGTGCCCGACGGCGCGGAGCCCGTCGACGCCGCGGCGGAGGAGAGCTTCTTGCGGTAGCGGACCGAGGTCGTCCCGTCGGCCTCGACGGCCTCCTCGAGGGTCGCCGTCGGGTCGAGTCCGGCGGCGGCGAGGCTCTCCGGGGTCGCCTCCTTGGTTCCGCGGGTGAGGACCTGGGCGACGGGCTCGGCGACGATCTTCTCGTCGAGGACGGCCTCGTGGACGGTCCTGCCGTCCTCCGTCTCGCGCCACACGGTCCGCTCGAGGGAGCCCGCGGAGCCGAGGGAGGTCACCTGGGACTCCCCGATGAACATCGTGTCGCTCGTCGTCTCGGTCTGCTCGAAGTCGATCGGCACGGTCTCGGTCACGGTGCCGCGTCCGGCGCGTTCGACGGCGACGGTCATCTGCCCCGCGGCGTCGGCCGAGACGCTCACCCGGTCGAGGGGGCCGACGCCGATGCCCGCGGAGTCGAGGACGGCCCGCGCGTCCTGGCCCTCCCGGGCGACGACCTGCGCGGTCTGCCCGTCGGCCTCGACGTCGACGCTGCGGGCGCGGGCGACGAGGGGGGTCACCTCCTGGCGGGTCGAGGAGCGGTCGGCCGCCAGGGAGACGGTGGCGCCCAGGGCCGCCGAGTCGGCGAGGATCGCGTCGGCGGAGGACGAGGTCGACCAGATGGTCCGGGCGACCCCGTCGACGGCGACGGTGTGGGGGCGGGCCGTGCGCACGACGACCGTGCCCCCGTCGGGGACGGATTGGCCGCGCGCGGGCTGGACGAGGTCGTGGTCGGCGGGGGTGATGCCGGCGGCGGCGAGGATGTCGCCGACCTCGGAGGTCCACGAGGAGACGGGGCGGACCACCCCATCGACCTCGACCATGACGTCGGTGCGGGACTGGGCGATGCCCACGCCGGCCGTGCCCAGCAGGAGAGCGGTCGACCCGGCGACGGCCCCGAGGACGGTGCGGCGGGCGGGCTCGAACCCGCCGATCCTGGCGCCCAGGGATGCGGCGGCGCGGGCGAGGGTCGCGGTCACTGGATGGGGCACGCGGGTCTCCTGATCGTCATGGGGGCGCCGCGGCGGCGGCTGATGCAAGCGTAATCGATTCGTGATCTTCGCGGGTAGTGGACGAGGGGAGGATCACGGCGCCAGAACGACCGGTCCGCACCCAGGCCCGCCCGCGCGGGCGCCCACCCCCGATCACTCCCCTCCGATCAGTACGGCGAGCAGCCCCACTGGCCCCAGCCCGACCGGGCCTGAAGCATCTTCGCCCGGGCCAGCTGCTCCTCCGCGGAGGCCTCCGACGGCAGCCCCGTGCCGCCGACGGACTGCCACGTCGGAAGCGAGAACTGATACATCCCGTAATAGCCGTTGCCCGTGTTCGTCGTCGGATTCCCGCCCGACTCGCACTGGGCGATCCTCGCGAACATCGCGTCGAGATCCGACCCGCCGACCGCGGTCGCCGGATACCCCGCCGCCCCGGCCGCAGCAGCGGCCTTCTTCGTCCCGACCGAGACGACCCGCGCCACCGGCTCGACCCGCTGGGTCGACACGACGACGTCGACGACGGCCTCGCCGTCCACCGTCTCCCGGTAGGACGTCGTCGTCACCGACCCGTCCGCCCCCTCCTGGACGACCGCGCGCACGCCCTCGAGCGCCTCCGCGTCCTCGCGCTCCTCGACGCCGTGCGGGATCGCCTCGGTGGAGGTCACCGCGCCGCGGGTCACCCGCTGGACGCGCACGGCCAGGTCCTCCCCCTCGGATACGAACTCGACGCGGTCCAACGGGGACGCCTCGACGCCCGCCTTCGCGAGGATCTCCTCGACCCCGTCGCCCGCCGCGACGACGACCTCAGACGACTGCCCGTCGGCATCGACCCGGACCGGGCCCCCGCGGGAGGACACCGCCAGCGCCTCGCGAACCGTCGACCGATCCGCCGCCATGACGACCGACCCGCCGGCGATCCCGTCGAGGACCTCGTCGGCGCTGCCCGCCGTCGACCAGGCGCTGACATCGCGCCCGTCGACCTCGACCCGGTACTCGACGGCCGTCCGCACGACGACGGTCTGGCCGTCCGCCAGCGACTCGGCGACCGCCGGCGCGACCAGATCGTGCGCGCCGACGCTCACCCCTCCCGCGTCCAGCGCGTCGCCCACCGTCCGGAAGAACCCGGAGACCGGCTGGGAGACCCCGTCCACCTCGACGGTGACGTCCTTGTGGGACAGGGCGACGGCCGTCGCAGCGGTGCCGGTGAGGGCCAGGCCGAGAGCGGACGCCGAGGCGATAACGGCGCGCCGCGAGAGGAGGGAGAGGACCACGGGTCTCCAGACGTCGAAGGATCCGGAATCGGCCGACTCGCCCGGGGCGAGTCCGCTCGGGACCGGACGGAACACTCCCACCGTACGGGATCCCCCTCTCCGCGGGCGCGCGTCATGGGAAGAATCACCCCCGAGAGCCCCGCCCCGGGCGCCTCACCAGGAGCCGTAGACCCTCCGCGACGTCGCCATCAGGGTCTCGCACGCCTCGGCCTCGTCGACGCCCCACAGGTCAGCGATGACGCGCACCGTGTGGGCCATGACGTACGACGAGTTCGGGCTCCCCCGATGGGGCACGGGCGTCAGGTAGGGGGCGTCCGTCTCGACGAGGACGAGGTCGCGCGGCAGGACCGCGAGCGCCCGGCGCAGGTCCTCGTTCGCCGGGTAGGTCAGGGTCCCGGAGAAGGACGCGTACCAGCCCCTGCGCGCCAGGCGCTCCGCCATCTGCGCGTCCCCCGAGTAGCAGTGGAAGACGATCGGCTGGTCGTCGGCCGCCTCCTCGTCGAGGACCCCCAGGGTCTCGGCGTGGGCGTCGCGATCGTGGATCTGCAGGGGCAGGCCCGCCCGCTCGGCCAGGCGCAGATGGGCGCGGAAGGACTCGGCCTGGGCGTCGCGCCCCGCCTCGCCGGTGCGGTAGAAGTCCAGGCCGGTCTCCCCCACGGCGACGACCATCGGGTCGTCCAGGCGCCGTTCGACCTCGGCGAGGGCCTCGTCCAGGGGGACGTGGTGCTCCTCGATGCGGGGGGTGAGGCCGTCGGGCGAGGGGTCGGCGCACCCGGCGTGCAGGGCGGCCTCGTTCGGGTGGATCGCCAGGGCGACGCGCACGCCCTCGTGGGCGCGGGCGAGGGCGATCATCGGGTCGAAGTCGGGCAGCTCGCAGGCGCTCGACACCTGCGCGACGACGCCGGCCGCGCGGGCGCGGCGGATCTGCTCGTCGAGGCCGAGGCGCACGCCGTCGGCCCGGGGGATCTCCCCCTCGTGAACGGGCAGGTGGGTGTGGTTGTCCATGACGGGAGCGGCCAGGGGCGCGGGCTCGTCGGGCCAGGTGCGCGGCTTGCGGCGGCTCACGCCCTCACCCCTCCTGCTCGTCGGGGCGCTTGGCGGGGACGAGGACGAGGGGGCGGCGGGGCGCGCGGAACCCGTTGACGGGCGCGTCGTCGGCGTATCCGAGGGCGAACCCGGTGATGAGGCGGTAGTCGTCGGGGACGTCGAATTCGGCGTCGACCGGGCCCCTCCACGTGGCCAGCGTCCCCAGCGCGCACGAGTCGACGCCGCGGGAGGCCGCCGCGAGGAAGAGCGTTTGGAGCATGAGCCCGGCGTCGAGGGCCGCGAAGGGCATGAGGCCCTTGTGGACGAAGACGAACCCCATGACGGGGGCGTTGAAGGCCCGGCAGTTGGCGCGGGCGGCCTCGTCCCGCGCGGCGCGATCCTCGCGGGCGATGCCCATGTGGGCGTACAGCCCCGTGCCGACCTCGACGCTGCGGGGGCGCAGGTCGGCGGGGTAGCGCCTCCACACCGGGTAGTCGCCGTCGGGGATCTTCCCGGTGAGGACCATGCGGGCCATGGAGCCGCGCTTCTTGTGCTGGACGTCGAGGGTCTGGTCGAAGCGCTCGACGTAGGCGGCGCGCAGCCGGTCGGCGCGCGCCCCGGTGGCGAGGGCCACCTGGTAGGGGCGGGTGTTCGACCAGCTGGGGGCGTGGCGGGCGTCGTCGACGATGGCGTCGAGGACGTCGGCGGGGACGGGGTCGGGGCGGAAGGAGCGGACGGAGTGGCGGGAGGCCGCCAGTTCGGTGAAGGGCGTTGCGGTCATGCCCGTAGCGTATGCCCGTCGTACGTCGCGGTGAAGGGCGTTGCGGTCATGCCCGTCGCGCATGCCGTCGCGCGTCGGTTCGCGTCGCGGGCCCGTCCTCGGGGCCGGGAACTGGCGGGGGAGCCGTCCGCGGTGCCGGCTCCTGTGGCGCTCAGCCCCGGTAGACGATGCCGTCGGCGACCCGGGCGACCGCGTCCTCGTCGAGGAGGGTGCGGACGATCTGGAGTCCCAGGTCGATGGCGGTCCCCATGCCGCGGCTGGTGATGATCGGCCCGTCGACGACGACCGCGTCCTCCAGGGCGGTGGCCCCCGCGTCGGCGATGGCCGTCATGTACGCGGGGTTGGCGGTGGCGCTGCGCCCGTCGAGGAGCCCGAGGTCGGCGAGGATCGACGGGGCCGCGCAGATCGCGGCGACGGGCAGGCCGTGGGCGCCGCGGCGACGGATCTCGTCGGCGACGACGGGGCTGTCGGCCAGGATCGTGGTCCCGGGCAGCCCGCCGGGCAGGAAGACCATCGCGTAGTCGGCGAGGCTCGCGTCGTCGAGGAGCAGGTCGCAGCCGATGTCGATGCCGTGGGAGGAGACGACGCGGGGTCGGCCCGCGCCGTCGGCGTCGAGGGCGATGAGGTCGGCGCGGATGCCCGCCCGGTAGAGGATGTCGACGACGGCGAGCGCCTCGACCTCCTCGAGGCCGGGGGCCATGAGGACGGCGACCGCGGCGTCCGTGGCGAGGGTATTCGGCGTGGGCATGGCTCCTCCTGGGTCGGCGGACCGGTACGGTCCCAGGCTACGCGCGACTCACTCGGAGCGCAGGGCCTCCACGGGGTCCTCGCGGGCGGCCTTGCGCGACGGGAGGACGCCGGCCAGGAGCGTCAGGGCGACGGAGATGACGACGAGGACGACGGCCGCCGTCGGCGGCAGTTGGGCGATGCCGTGGACGTCGAGGGCGCGGGCGACGACCGCGTTCGCGACGACGCACAACCCCAGGGTGATGACGACCCCCATGACGCCCGACAGGAGCCCCTCGATGACGGTCTCGGCGTTGAACACGTGCGATACGTCCCGTTTCGACGCGCCGATCGCCCGGAGGATCCCGATCTCCTTCTTGCGCTCGAGGACGGAGATGTACGTGATGATCGCGATCATGATCGACGAGACGATCAGGGAGATCGACACGAACGCGATGAGCATCCACGAGATGATGTCGATGATCCTCGTCACCGACGACATCAGCAGCCCGACGAGGTCCGTGTAGGTGATCGTCTGCGCGTCCTTGCCCTGAGCGGCCTTATCCGCGTTGTAGTCGTCGATGATGGCCTTGACCGCGTCCTTGTCCTCGAAGGACGTCGGGTAGATGTCGATCGTGCTCGGCTCGTCGACGTCCCCCCAGCCGAGTTCGGCCAGGGTCGAGTCGTAGTCGGGCCGGTCCGCCGACATCATCGTCGCCATCAGCGCCGACAGGTCCTCCGGGCTCGTGTTGATCTGGAAGGCGTCGGCCATCGCCTGCTCGTCGAAGGCGAAGGCCGAGGCCATCGACGAGGCGAAGGCCCCCATCGCGGATTCCATCTGCGAGGCGATCGCCTGTTGGACGGCGGTCATCATCTGCGTCATCGCCGCGCTCATCGCGGTCGTCGTCTGCTTGCCGAGGGCGTCGACGAGGGCCCCGCCCACCGCGCTCGACAGTCCCGCCGACAACTGACGCCCGATCTCCTGGGAGGCCCGGTCGCCGACGGTCGCCGCGATGTCGGCGAGCGCCGGGTCCTCGCCCAGCGCGGCCGTCAGATTCGCGGTCAGCCTGTCCCGGTCGATGACCTCGTCGGAGGCGAGGACCTCGTCGATCTGAGCGCGCACCGAGTCCTGGGCGAAGTAGTCGGAGACGACGGAGGCGAGGTCGACGTCGGGGGCGCCGTCCCCGTCGGCGTCGGGGGACGCGGCCGCGCGGTCGGCCGCGTATTGGGCGAAGCCCTGGGCGATGGCGGCGGCGCGCTCGGCGAGGACCCGACCGGCTCCCTCCTTGACGGCGCCGTCGGCGAGCGCCTTGGAGATGATCGTCGGGTAGTCGACGTCGGCCAGGCGCGGGAGTTGGTCGGTCAGGCCGCTGAGATCCAGGCTCGACCAGTCGAGGGCGGCGGGGTCGAGGCGGTCGCCGATCCCCGATAGGTCGAAGGCCGAGGGGTCGAGCGCCGACAGGTCCGCGCCGCTCATGTCGAAGGCCGACGGGTCGAGGCCGGACAGGTCGAGGCCGGAGGCGTCCATCCCCGACAGGTCGAGCTGGAGCTTGTCGGGGTCGATGCGGAACCCCGCCTGGAGCCTCGACTCGTCGACGGTGAAGAGCTGGGTCATATCGAAGTCGGCGCCCGCATCGGACGGGTCGTCGAAATCGGCGAAGGCCCGACCGGTGAAGACGTCCGTGTCGGGGTGGGCGATCTGGCTGCGGACGATCGGGGAGGCGGTTGCCTCGTCCATGATCCTGCGGGTCAGTTCGGGCCGGTAGGCCAGTCCCGGTTGGATGATCTGCGTGTCCTCGTCGACGGCCCGCACGACGCCGACGACCCGGAGTCGTTGCCCCGCCTCGATGGCGGCGCTCATGTGGGCGCGGTCGGAGGATTTGTCGGTCCACACCCCGTAGGCCTCGTCGTAGACGTAGCGGTCGGCGGCGTTGATCCGGGAGAACTCGACGCCCAGCACCTCGTCGAACGAGTAGGAGCCGCCGGCGGGCCGGGCGCCCTCATCGGCCGGGTCGGACGACTGCGGGGCGTCGCCCCCCGCCCCGGCGTCCGCCCGGGGACGGCCGATGGCGCCCGAGTAGTAGTCCTTCATCAGGTCGTCGAGCTCCCCATGGTCGCGCAGTCCCAGCGTGTACTCCATGAGATCGGTCATCCGCCCCGTCGAGTCGAGGACGAGGACGAGGTCGGAGTCGCTCTGCGGCCAGGTGCCGGCGAGGACCTCGTACTTGTCCTCGTACAGGCCGGCGGTGGCGGGCATCTGACTGAAGGCGTTCATCGACACGAAGGAGGAGAACGCCCCCGCCCCATAGGCGGCGTTCATCGTGGTGAACGCCTGATCGGGGCTCACCTGGACGATGCCCGGGCCGGTATCGACCTGGTAGATCTGCGGGGTCGTGTCGTACCCGTACTCGATGGCGGCGACGCGCGAGGAGATCCCTCCCCCGTCGTTGTCGAAGTAGTCCTTGAGGGCCCCCAGGTCGTTCGTCGAGGCGTTCTGGGCCATCTGGGTGAACGTCGTGCGCGTGCCGATCCTGCCGGGATCCGCCTGCTCGGCGTCGACGTCCTGCCCCTCGGCCTCGCCCATCATCGCGGTCATGTCCATCGCGGTGCGCTGGATCGACAGGGGGTAGGAGGTCAGGGCCTCCTCCTCCGTTCGGGCGATGTAGTCGTTGACGCCGTTGGCCAGGGCGAGGATGGCGGCGATCCCGATGATGCCGATGGATCCGGCGAAGGCCGTCATCACCGTCCGCCCCTTCTTCGTCATCAGGTTGTTGGCGGACAGGGACAGGGCTGTCGCCAGGGACATCGAGGTGCGGCGGGCCGGCTTGGCGTCGCGCGCCTCGCCGGGGACGGGAGCGAAGGGGGCGCTGTCGTCCTTGATCCGCCCGTCGGCGAGTTCGACGATGCGGGTCGCGTACCGGTGGGCGAGGTCGGGGTTGTGGGTGACCATGATGACGAGGCGGTCGGCGGCGACGTCGCGCAGGAGGTCCATGACCTGAATGGAGGTCGCCGAGTCGAGGGCTCCGGTGGGCTCGTCGGCCAGGAGGATCTCCGGGTCGTTGACGAGGGCGCGGGCGATGGCCACGCGCTGCATCTGGCCGCCGGACATCTGGGCGGGCCTCTTGTGGACGTGGTCGCCGAGGCCGACGTCCTCCAGGGCCTCGAGGGCGCGGCGGCGCCGTTCGGCCGGCGAGACTCCCGACAGGGTGAGGGCGAGTTCGACGTTGGCGAGGACGGACTGGTGGGGGATGAGGTTGTAGGACTGGAAGACGAATCCGATCCGGTTGTTGCGATAGGAGTCCCAGTCGCGGTCGGTGTAGTCGCGGGTGGAGATCCCGTCGATGACGAGGTCGCCGGAGTCGAAGTGGTCGAGGCCGCCGATGACGTTGAGCATCGTCGTCTTGCCGGAGCCGGACTGGCCGAGGACGGCGACGAACTCGTTGTCCCGGAAGGCGACGGACACGTCGTCGAGGGCGGTCTGGGTGAGGGAGGCCGTCGTGTACGACTTGGTGATCCCCTTGAGCTCGAGCACTCTGACCCCGATCATTTCAGACGTCTGAAGAACTCGTCCCACCCTAGTCCACGCCGCCGCAGAGGCGCCCGGCGGACGGCGGTCCCCGCCCCCGTCCGGCCCGCGCCCGCCCTCCCCGACGGGGCCGTCCCGGCTGGTGCGGGCGCGGAAGAGCGGGAGGCACGGGATCGGGGCGCGTCTCGACATGGGACGCCCCGCCGATCCCTGATCGGACCGCAGTCGACCGGATCTCCTGCCCGACGGCCCGCGCCTCGGGCGCGTCAGCGCGTCGAGAGCCGCGCGTCGAGGGTCATCGTCTGGAAGCGGTGCTCCATGAAGGCGTCGTCCCACGTCCGGTCGACCCACTCCTCGACCGGGCCCGCCGGCGCCTCGCCCGCCTGACGCGCGTACCAGCGGTCGATGGCCATCAGCGTCATCGCCCCGTTGACGAGCATCGCCAGGGCCGCCGTCGTCGTGACGACCGCCCGCCACGTCAACGGGATCGCGTCGACGGCCCTGAGCACGTCGGGCAGGAGCAGGCGGATCCACACGAGGCCGAGCAGCCCCCACGCGCAGAAGAACCCGGCGTTCGTCCGGCCGTCGACGTTGAGGAATGTCCCGGAGTAGTCCCAGGCGACGATGCCGAACGCGCTCCCCATCCACCACGACACCGCGTACTCGAAAGCGGCGCCGATCACCCCGGCGACGAGGAAGATCACGATCTTCGAATGATTCCACCAGCGGTTGAGCGCGATCGTCATCAGGAGCGCGCCGAACCCGTAGATCGGGCTGAACGGCCCCCACAGCATCCCCGCCCGGTCCTGGTACTCCCCCACGGTCAGGAGCCGCCACACGACCTCGACGACGAGGCCGAGGACGCTGGCCACGGCGAACACCCAGAACCCATTGAAGAAGTTCAACGGGATGTAGTCTCGCCTCCCCAGGTCCGAGGGCCTCTCCCAGGGGGCTGAGAAGCGCTCGTTGCGCCGCAACCGCTCATCGGTGACCGTCTGGAAGCTGACGAGGCTGAGGATCTGGAAGACGGCGATCAGGTGGAGGGCCGAGAACCCCTCGTGGACGGTGTCGACGACGACTCCGGCGATGATGGCGACGAACAGGGCGCGGGCCGTCCACCGGGCCTGGGGCAGGCGCGTGGAGAAGTCGAAGACGATCATCGCGATCGCCCCCAGGGCGATGGCCGCGAGGACGGCGATCCGAATCCCCTCGAGAAGGCCGGCGCCCGACGCCGCGGCCTCGACGAGGGCCAGCGTCAGCCGCAGTCCGGCGAGGAGGGCGGAGACGACGAAGAAGGCCCGCAGGGCCCATCGTCCGGCCCGCACGTACCGGCTCCCGGTCCGCCGGCGCGATCGGCTGCGCGCAGAGTTCACGCTCTCAGCATAGGGAAGGCCGCCGGGGCGCGCTCCCCCCCCTCGACCGCGGGTCGGCCCGCCGCCGGTCGATGCGCGCCTCGACGGCCCGCACGAGACGGGTCGAGGACGGGCGGGCCGGCCCCGTCCGTCCCGACTCGGGTCCCGTCCAGCCGGTCAGTGCCGGGCCCGCAGGCGCTCGCGCCCCGCGACCAGGGGGTCGGCGGCGGCCAAGAGGCCGGGGAGGACGAGGAGGATCAGGAGGATCGCCATCGCCGCGCCGATGGAGATCGTCCGGCAGATCTGGCCGACCGTCGGGTTCTCGAAGAGGAGGGACAGCACCCCGGTGACGACGACCATGATCGCCCCCGAGGTCGCGATCGTGTGGATCGACCCGTCGTAGGCGCCGGCCAGGGCGTCGGCGATCCCCCGGGTGCGCCGCAGGTCCCGGTAGTAGGAGACGAAGAGGATCGCGTAGTCGATCGTCGCGCCCATGAGGATGCACTGGACGATGATCTGAGCGAGGTAGTAGCTGTCGTACCCCTGCCAGCCGATGACGGTGATCGTCAGGAACACCCCGCATTGGACGAGGAGGACGAGGAGCGCCGGAACGGCCGCCGACCGGAACGTCGCGGCGATGACGAGGAAGATCGCCAGGGCCGTCAGCGCCGTGATCATCAGGTTCTCCGACCCGAAGCTGGCGGCCACCTCGTGACTGATGACGGGCTGGCCGACGAGGTGGCACTCCCGCTGCAGATCGGAGGCGCAGCCGGCGAGGATCCGATCGATGAGGGCGCTGGCCTGCGGGGAGTCCTCGGCGAGGCTCGTCTCGATGACCATGCGCGACCAGTGGGGGCCGACGAGTTCCTCGAGGGCCTCGGACAGGCGCGCCCTCGCGTCGGCGAGCATCGACCGGGCATGGGCGTCGACGGCCCCGGCGAATCGGGGGTCGTCGACGATCTCGGTGTCGATGTGCTCGAAGAGCTCGTCGATGCTCATCGTCCAGTCCGGATCGGCCCCCTCGCGCGCGCCGGCGAGGAGGAGAACGAGCTCCACGCGGTCGGCGTCCATGCCCGCGCCGGCCCCCCGCAGGAGACCGGCGAGATCCTGAGCGCCCAGGGGCCGGGCGTCGACGACGGCGTCGACGAGGGTCCGGGCCGAGCGCAGGGAGGCGGCCCGCTGCGCGCTCAGGGCCGGGCCGGCATCCGGGTCGTCGATGAGCCGGTCGTCGACGAGCCGGAGGAAGTCCTGGACGCTCATCCGCCAGGCGGACGAGTCCCCGTGGCGGGAGGCGTGCAGGAGGAAGAGCGGGCGGAGGGCGCCGGCGTCGAGGCCGACGACCTCGGCCATGTCGCGGGGGGCGAGGGCGGTGCCGGCGACGGACGCGTCGACGATCCGCGAGACCGCGGCCAGCTCGGCGGGTTCGGCGCCCGCGGAGGCGAGGAGCTCGGGCTCGTCGAGGAGGTAGTGGAGGATCTCCTGGGGGCTGGCCCGCCACGCGAGGGCGTCGGTGTCGATGCGGTCGTAGGCGTACACCAGGGCGAGGTCGGAGGGGTCGGCGCCGAGGACGCCGGCGGCGGCCGCAGGGGTCAACCCGGTCCGGTCGACGGCCAGGTCCATGACGGTGCGGGCCTGCCGCAGCCTGGCCAGGGCCTCCGGGCCGATGGCCGAGGCGAGGGGGTGGGACGGGTCGGCGGCCGCGTCGACGAGGGCCCCGGTGAAGTCGCGCAGGCTCATCCGCGCGGTCGCGGGGTCCTGCCCGCGCGCGCCGGCGAAGGCCGCCAGGGCGGAGGAGGCGGTCGCCTCGTCGAGACCGAGGGCCCCGGCCAGGGAGGGGGCGTCGAGGGGAGCGCTGGTGGCGGCCTCGTCGACGAGGGGGGCGAGGGCGTCCGCGCGGGAGAGGCCCTCCTGGTCGAGGCGCCCGGCGAAGAGGGGGTTGACGGCGATGTCGCCGCGGATGAGGTCGACGAGGTCGGGCAGCGTCATCGTCTGGGAGTCCATGCCCCCGCGGGCGGCCTCGTGGGCCATGAAGACGTAGCCCATCGGCTCTCGCTCGACGCCGAGCCGATCGGCGACCCGCTCGTAGGAGGCGCGCCGGGCCATCGCGCCGACGTCGGTCAAGGAGGAGAGTCGCTCGAGGTCTCGGCGCGCGGACGCGGGCAGCGCCGAGGAGTACCGGGGGTCGGGGAGGACCTCGAAGGAGGCGAAGGAGGCGAAAACTGGGAGAGTGAGCGTCCCGGGGTCGCGGGAGGGGTCGGCGATGGCGTCGGCGAGGAGGACGTCGCGGGCCTCGGCCTCGCCGATCGACAGGAAGCGGGCGAGGTCGGCGGCCCCCATCGGGGCGGTGAGGGCGGCGGGATCGGAGAACTTCTCCGCACGGGCGAGGCCGGCGGCGTCGGACGCCGTGAGGCCGCGCGCCGCCATGGGGGTGGAGGCGAGCGCGGAGGCCTCGGAGAGGAACTCGCCGGGAGCCATCCGTTCGAGCCCCGTCCCCCCGTGGGCCGTGTAGTAGACGAGGTCGAGCATCGTCGGGTCGATCGCGGACCCCTCCCCCATGCCCGCCAGGGCCTCGCGCATCTCGCCGGCGGTGCGCTGGCGCCCCAGGGTCGACGGGTAGGAGATCAGCGAGACGACTCCGTCCTCGTCCTCGATGGCGTCGGCGAGGCGTCCAGCGGCGGCCTCGTCGGAGTTCTCGTAGAGGAGGACGAGGCGGTGCCTCTGGCCGAAGACCTCCGCGATGGGGTCGCGCGAGTCGAGGGCGTAGGCGACGGGGGTCGCGGAGGCGGTGACGGCGCTGAGGGCGAGGAGGGCGACGAACCCCGCGGCGATGAACGCCCGGAGCCGGTAGCCCAGGCCGGCCAGCGGGGCGAGCCGGGGATTCGGGTGGGGCTTGGCGGTGGCGTCGATCCACCGATCGCAGGCGAGCAGCAGGGCGGGCAGGACGGTGAGGACGGTGAGGAGCGACCAGGCGACGCCTTTGGCGAGGACGATCCCGAAGTCGGCGCCGATGCGCATGGACATCGCGCAGAGCATGAGGAGGCCGACGACGGTGGTCAGGGCGGCTGAGGCCATCGAGGGGAGGGCCCCGCGGATGGCCTTCGTCATCGCGTCGGGCCTCGAGGCGGTCGCGGCCTTCTCCTGCCGGTACCTGTTGGCGAGGATCATCGAGTAGTCCATCGACAGGACGAGTTGGAGGATCGGCCCGATGGTGAAGGTGACGTCGGCGACGGACCCTCGGATGATGTTGGTGCCGAGGTTGCAGACGACGGCCATGCCGATGGCGATGAGGAAGAGGAGCGGCTCGACCCAGGAGGCGGTCATGACGACGAGGATGAGGGCGAGCAGGGCGACGGCGGTGAGGGCGATCCACGCGGGCAGCTCGTCGGCCGCGGAGGGGTCGTCGGAGACGCGGGTCATGTCGGCACCCGCGAAGAGGTTGTCGACGCCGCGCTCGATGGCGGCGAATTCGTCGGAGTCGTAGGCGGCGCCGGTCGATAGCGTGTAGAGGGCGCGGTCGCCGCTCAGGTGCCGGTCGTCGCGCGCGAAGTCGACGGCGCCGACGCCGGGGATGTCGGCGAGGGAGTCGGCGGCCGCGTCCTCATCGGCGTCGCTCAGCCCAGTGAGCATGACCCGCAGGGTCGAGGTCCGCGAGGAGTCGGGGAACTCCTCCTCCATGATCTCCATGCCCCGGCGCATCGAGGAGTCCGCGGGGAGGAGCTCGGCGGGGTCGGTGATGATGCCGACCCGGGGGGCGAGGAATCCGCAGAGGACCGTCACAGCGGCCATGACTGTGACGATCAGCGCGCGCCTGTCGACGATCAGGCGGGAGAGTCGCGTCAGCACAGTGTTTCCTCGTCCCTCGTGGAGCATCCGCTTCGATCGTAGGCGATACTGGATAACCTCGGAGGAGCGAGGGCCGGTCCTCGCGGATCGTCACCGAAACGGGATCATCGGCCCGGGGCCGGGAGGAGAACTGGGATGACCGTCACGACGCGGATCGAGGCCGGGTTCCTCGGGGAGGTGACGCTCGCGGCGGGCGCGGACGGCCTCGTCGCCGTCCGACTGGAGGGGGAAAAGCTCGGGCGAGGTCCGGGTTCTGCTCCCGATGAGGTTCCGGGGGCCTCATCGGCGCTCGACGCGGCGGCCGAGTGGTTCGCGTCCTATGCGGCGGGTGGGCGCCCCGATCCGGGGGCCGTCCCCCTGGCCCCGGTCGGCACGGTTTTCCAGTCGACGGTGTGGGAGGTCGTGCGCTCGATCGGCTACGGCGAGGTCGTCTCTTACGGCCGCGTCGCCCGTGAGGTGGCCGCGCGCGTGGGCCGGCCGGCGATGTCGGCACGGGCGGTGGGGGCCGCGATCGGGCGGAACCCCCTGCCGGTGATCGTCCCCTGCCATCGGGTCGTCGCCGCCGATGGGGCCTTGACCGGCTATTCGGGGGGTCTTGATCGCAAGGCGTCCCTTCTGGCCTTCGAGGGGGCGGTCCTCGCCGAGGATTCTCGCGGGCGTGTGCGGGTGGAGGCCGCCGAATCCGACCGGTAGTGTGCACCGTCATGCTGTTCGACGCGATTTCATGCCTTTTCACGGCGGAAAAGACGTCGAGACGCATCCTCGTGCACAGATCGTCCAGCAGACATCGGTCCGTGCCTCGGCGGGCTCCCCTTCCCCCCGGGTGCCGTGCCTATGCTGCCCACGCCCCGTCCGCACGATCCGAGGAGACCCGATGATCAGCAGCGCCGACCTGTCCTGCGACTACCTCGAGGGCGCCCACCCGAAGATCATCGAGCGCCTGGCCGCGACGAACCTCGACCAGGATCCGGGTTACGGGGAGGACGCCCACTGCGAGCGGGCGCGCGGCCTCATCCGCGCGGCCTGCGACCAGTCGGGCGCCGACGTGCACTTCTTCGTCGGAGGCACCCAGGCCAATGCGGCGGTCATCGGCTGCGCCGTCCCCGCCTGGCAGTGCGTTCTCGCGGCGCGCACGGGTCACATCTGCGACCACGAGGCCGGGGCGATCGAGGCCGGCGGGCACAAGGTCGTCGCCCTGCCCGGCGTCGACGGGAAGATCACGGCGTCCCAGGTCCGCGACGCGGCTCGCGCGTGGGCTGACGATCCCCACCGGGCGCACATCCTCCAGCCGGGTATGGTCTACCTGTCGCAGCCCACGGAGTACGGGACGCTCTACGGATCTGCCGAATTGGAGGGGATCGCGGAGGCGTGCCGGGCCCACGGGATGCTCCTCTTCGTCGACGGCGCGCGATTGGCGTACGGGTTGGCGGCGGAGTCGAATGACGTGTCCCTGGCTGATGTGGCGCGCCTGGCGGACGTGTTCACCATCGGCGGGACGAAGTGTGGGGCTCTGTTCGGGGAAGCGGTGGTCGTGCGCGAGGCGGGGGCGATCCCCCGCTTCTTCACCCAGATCAAGCAGCGGGGGGCGCTACTGGCCAAGGGGCGCCTGCTCGGTCTCCAGTTCGAGGTCCTCTTCGAGGATGGCCTGTACGGGCGGATCGGCGAGCGGGCGGTCCGGGAGGCTCAGCGCCTGCGGGGGATGCTCGCCGGGGCTGGGTATCCTCCGTTCGTCGATTCTCCGACGAATCAGGTGTTCGTGGCCGCCGACGAGTCCCTCCTGCTGGCGTTGGACGGCCGAGTGGGATTCGGCGTGTGGGAGCGCCTGGAGGATTCGCGCACGGTGATCCGTCTGGCGACGAGTTGGGCGACGCCTCCCGGGGCGGTCGACGCTGTCGGCGAGGTCCTCGCGGGCCTGTGACGGAGCGGTCCGTCGCGACGGAGCATCTGCTCGCACCAGCGTTCCCGGAAGCGCTTAGGCATTCGGCGCTCTTGACGCCGGTGGGGACGCGCGATAGCGTATTCATTACGCAATCGTTTGCACAAAGGTGTGCGAGAGAGGGAAAGGCGACGATGCAGCAGCGTAAAGTCCTCCTGGACTGCGATCCCGGCCACGACGACGCGATCGCGATGATCCTCGCGTGGGGCGATCCGCGCATCGACCTGGTCGGCGTCACCACCGTCGGCGGCAACCAGACCCTCGACAAGGTCACCCGCAACGCCCTCGCCGTCGCGACAGTCGTCGGGATGCACGACGTTCCCATCGCCGCCGGCTGCCCCCGCCCCCTCGTGCGCCCCACCCGGATCGCGCCCGAATGCCACGGCGAATCCGGCCTCGACGGCGTCGACCTGCCCGAGCCCGTCGTCCGCCTCGACCCGCGCCACGGCGTCGACCTCATCATCGACACCGTGATGGCCCATGAGCCCGACACGATCACCCTCGTCCCGACCGGGCCGCTGACGAACATCGCGATGGCCGCGCGCAAGGAGCCCCGGATCGTCGAACGCGTCCGCGAAGTCGTCCTCATGGGCGGCGGCTGCCACGTCGGCAACCTGTCGGCCGCCGCCGAGTACAACATCGCCGTCGACCCCGAGGCCGCGCACATCGTCTTCTCCGAGGATTGGCCCCTCGTCATGGTCGGACTCGACCTGACCCACCAGGCCCTGGCCACCGACGACGTCGTCTCCCGGATCGCCGCGGTCCCCGGCCCGGTGTCCGACTTCGTCCTCGGGCTCCTCGCCTTCTTCCGGGAATCTCACCGAATCGCTCAGGGCTTCGACGTGCCCCCCGTCCACGACCCCTGCACCCTCGCCTACCTCATCGACCCGACGATCGTCGAGACGGTCCCCGTCCCCCTGAGCGTCGAGCTGACGGGGACCCACACCCTGGGCATGACCGTCGCCGACTTCCGCTCCCCCGCCCCGCCCGACTGCCGGACCAGGGCCGCCACCAGGCTCGACCACCACCGGTTCTGGGGCCTCGTCGTCGACGCCATCGACCGCATCCAGAAGGAGGGGCGATGACGACGCAGAACACCCCCGGAATCCACTCAGGCCCCGCGCGCCCGGCGCGCGAGGGGGATCGTCGCGACGCCCCGGCCGCCGACCCCGCCGACCGGCACCGCCCCCTCGACCTGCTCGATCGGATCGGCGACGGCTCGGTCGTCGTCGTCGGCTCCCTCAACGCCGACTTGACCGTGCGCACCGCGCGATTCCCCGACCCGGGCGAGACCGTGTCCGGCGAGGACCTCCAGGTCCTGCCCGGCGGCAAGTCCGCGAATCAGGCGGTCCAGGCCGCGCGCCTGGGGGCCGATGTCACGATGATCGGCACGGTCGGGGACGACGCCAACGGCGATCTCCTCGTCGAGTCCCTGCGCGCCGCCGGCGCGCGCACCGAACTCGTCGGCCGGGCCCCCGTGGCGACCGGCACGGCCGTCATCACCGTCGACGACGAGGGCGAGAACACGATCATCGTGTCCCCGGGCGCGAATGCGCGGACCGGGCTCGGCCTCGTCGAGCGGCACGCCGAGAGGATCGCGTCGGCGTCGGCGCTGGGATTGTGCCTGGAGATCGACCTGGACGCGGTGGCCCGCGCGGCCGCGATCGCCCACGAGGCGGGGACGATCGTCGTCCTCAACAACTCGCCGTTCCGCGCGGACCTGCCGGCCGACCTCCTCGGCATCGTCGACGTCCTCGTCGTCAACGAGCACGAGCTCGAGGGGATGCTCGTCCACCACGGGCTCGCCGATGCCGGGAGCGTCGATCCGGGCGCCTGCGAGCAGGAGTGGGCCGGATGCGCCCGGTCCCTGGCGGGACTGGGCATCGAGCGGGCGGTGGTCACGTTGGGGGCGCGCGGATCCGTGGTCCTCGACCGGGGGCGCGTCGCCCCGATCGATCCGGCGCCGGCCGAGGTCGTCGACACCACGGGCGCGGGCGATTCTTTCCTCGGGACCCTTCTGGCCTCCCTGGCCGCCGGCGGATCGCTCGTCGAGGCGGCGACGCTCGCCTCGGCGGTGTCGGCCCATTCGACGCGGGCTCTCGGCGCGCAGGCCTCCTACGGCGATCGCGCCGCCTTGCGGGCCCTGTGGCCGCCTCATTCCTGAAACGCCCGCCGCTTCGAGATTCGAGCGCCGGTCCCCGGCGCGGCACCCGCATCGGAGCCGAGCCCGCCGGGCGACGACGCCTACCGGCCGGGGCCCGACCCGCTCACGACCGCGTCCCGGAGGACTCGCTCGCCGCTGCCCGCGAGATGCGGGAGCTCCGCCTCTCGTCGAGGCGCTACACGCGGATGCCCCCGGCCGCCGCGCCATGGGCCGGCCGGGGGCGCGCATCGTGCTCGCTGCGCGGATCGCGGGCGTCGGTCGGGACGGGGCCTCTTCGAGTCCCGCCCCGACCGGGCGCGGTCCACGGGGTCAGCACCCCGCGGTCGTCTCGGATGGCACGGCGCGAGAGGACGCCTGGTGGAGCAGGTCGGCGAGTCGCACGAGGTCGGCGTGTTCGGCGGCACGGCGAATGCGAGACAGGTATCGACCCCACTGCCGACATCCGATCCGTTGTCGCGCGAGCAGGCTGTCGCCGCCGTCGAGCAGGCGGGACGCCCAGGCCAGGAGCGGGTGAATCGCGTCGCCCGGCAGGTCCAAGATATGGCGGAGTTCCCCGATGACGCGCTCTGCCTCCACGGTATCGCCGTCGCGGAGGGCCTCGAACAACGCGATGCGGCGGGGCTCGTCGCCGCTGCTCAGGGCGCCTTCGAAGTGGAGGCGGTCGAGACGGGCGAGCAGGCGCGCTCCCAGCCCGGCTGGGGTAGCCGCAGCCTCGTCTCGGACCGCGAGGATACGGTGGATGTTGCCGGGCAGGAAAGGTCCGTGGTTGCCGGTGCGCTTGTCCATGAACCGCAGGATCTGCGCTCCGCCGATGCCGATCCCGTCCACGCCGGTGACCACGGCGTCGGGGAGACTGTCGAATCGGAACCCCGCCGAGAAGTAGGTCAATAGACCGACCTCGTGGGCGCGATGGACCAGGGTGAGCGCGAGGGGCGCGCCGAGCTGGTCGGTGATGCAGCGGCTCGGGTAGGTGTCCGCCGTACCGTCCCAGGTGACCTTGTCGAGTCCGGCCCGGGCGGCGATCTCGATGCCGAGGAGTCCGATCTCCTCCGGGGTGGTAGCGCTGATGGGCTCCCCGTGGGCGCGAATCGTTTCGTCCCGGTCGTCGAGGATGGGCGTGTTGATGTTGAACGCCCCGGCCAGGATCTGGGCGTGCCGGTCGCGTCGTACCTCGTGCGCGAGGGCCGACAGCAGCCGGATCGCCTGGGCGGCGGTGAGCCGTTCGACGGAGAGCTTCACTTCGGCGAGTCCGTCGGACAGCAGGGAGGACGCGGCGGCGGCGAAGGTACGGGTGGTCTTGATGAGCGAGTCTTCGACTGCACCATCGAGCAAGGGCCTGCCTATGTAACTGGATGTCGGCGCGGCCCTGCCGGCATGGAGGCGGACGCGGGCGACGACGCGAGGCGAGGGGATTCGGTAGGGCTCGAGTTCCTCCCGGCTGCGGCTGATGCCGCGTTCGAGGTGCTCGACGTGGACGATGACGCCGTGAAGGTAGCCGGGGTACCGGGTGGTGCCGGCCAGGTGGCCCTCCCCGGGATCGGTGATGGAGGCGTACGTCTGCACGTCTCGGAAGCCAGAGGCTCCCCAGATCGGGTAGGGGCCGGGGATGCGCACCCCCTGGTCGAGCAGCCAGTAGGCGGCCCGAACGGCGATGCGTTCGTCAACGGTGAGGTTGTCCTCGTGATCGCGACGGTGGGCGATCAGCTCGGAGACGGCGGCGAGGAAATCCTGCTCCGGTCGCGCGAAGCGCTCGTGCTCGATCCGGACGTGCACGTCGAGGCCGTCGTCGGTGAAGATCGAATGGGCCCGGGGAGCGGAGGCGGTGGGCTCGAACCCGTCTCCGAAGGCTTCGAGCGCGGTCCGGTATCCGGCTCCGACCGCTTCGAGGCCGCGGTCCGCGGACTGCGCCAGTTCCAGCGCATGCGCGAAGCTGTCGGCGAGCGGCGTCCGGTCCGGGAAGCGTTCAGCGAATCTGTCGATGTCGCCGCGGACGCGGTCCGCGGTCTCGCGCAGGGTCTCTTGCGTCGGTAGCCGGTAGGAGTCGAGCTTGGTGAAGGTCTCGTCGGTGAACCGGTCCCGGGTGAGGACCGCGTCGGCGCGGGCGAGGAGGTCGCTGAGGTGCTCGACGATCAGATGCGCGACGGCGCCTGAGGGCATCTGCATGCTGGTGGGCTGGAGGCCAGCCCGGGGTACGAGGGTAGCCATGTCAAGGTGTTCCTTCATTCTGGTGCGATGAGCATTGGATCATGGGCGGGTGGGGCGCCCCCTCGGGAATCGCGTCCGAGGGGCCGCGGCGCCCGCGCGTCAGGAGATGGCGGCCAGGTTCGCGGCGGCGGCCTCGTGGTCCTGCTCCGGGGAGCCGGCGCCGGTCGCGCCGGTGATCGGGATGCCGCCGACGACGAAGGCGTGCGCGGCGTCACGGGTGCCGAGGCCGAACAAAGCCTGGTCGGAAGTGGCCGCGCCCTGGAGGCCCTTGATGGGCTGGGCGAAGTGCACGGCTGCGATCGTCTTGACGTCCCTGGTGCCGATCGACGCGAGGGCGGCCCCGACGCCGCGAACCTGGGCGATGAGGCTCCCCCCGCCGTCGCGGACGGCGATGGCAAAGGGAATCCCGAGTCGGTCGTCCTTGGCGAAGCCTGCGTCGAGCGCGGCATGCGCCGCGCTCCGGGCCAGGACGACAGGAGAGATGACGGGTATGGCCATGGATGCACTCCTTAAGTCACGCGATTGGTCCCGCGCGGGTTGCCGCGGGATGCCTCGAAGCTAAAGAACAGACGATGGTTACCCGCAAGACCCACTACTATCTAACAGTGAGTAATGGAGGACCTCGGGATGGGAAAGGCCGATACTGTGACACTGAATGACGGCCGGGGAGCGCCGCGGCGGTCGATGAGAACACGGGGCGATGCGTATTCCGCCAACTGCCCGTGCCGGGACCTGCTGGAAGTGGTGGCGAACAAGTGGGCGGCGCTGGCGATCGGTGCGCTCGCCGCTGAGGGCACGCTGCGATTCGGGGAGCTGCAGCGGCGACTGGAGGGAGTGTCGCCGAAGGTGTTGACGGCCACGTTGCGCCGGTTGGAGGATTTCGGTCTCGTGCGCCGCGAGGTGCTCCCAGCCGTGCCGTTGCATGTGGAGTACTCCCTCACAGAGGTCGGCTCCAGCGCCGTTGGGCCGGTGTTCGGCATGCGCGAGTGGGCCGAGTCGCATTACGCGCACGCTCTCGCTCATGCGGAGCGGCCCGCCGACCACTAACCGGCTCCGACCCGAATCCGTCTCTCGCTCGCACTGACCGATCGCTTCCTATCTGATAGTAGCCTCCCTTGTGGGTAACCACTCTCCTCCGGTTATGGTCGGTTCACGCCGGCGCCCGGTCGGCGCCATTCCCCGTGAGAAGGAGATTCGATCATGACCACCGATGATCGGGCCGTCGCCGCCGCGACTCCCACTGAAACCATCCCCGCCGTCGTATCACGTGCCGGTGGCCGGCTCGATGGCCCGGACAGTCTCGTGGACGCGACCATCGCTGCCCCCGGAGCGCCGACCGGGCACGATCTCGTGGTCGAGGTGCAGGCCGTGTCCGTCAACCCGGTCGACGTGAAGGTCCGCGCCTCCGGGAATAGCGGCGGGGAGGAGCGCGTGCTCGGTTGGGATGCCTCCGGCACCGTGCTCGCCGTCGGCGAGGATGTCACGCTGTTCCGTCCCGGTGACGAGGTGTTCTACGCCGGGTCGCTCGAGCGACCCGGCTCCTACGCCGCGCAGCAGCTCGTCGATGAGCGCATCGTCGGCCCCAAGCCGTCCACGCTCACCCACGCCGAGGCCGCCGCTCTGCCGTTGACCTCGATCACGGCCTGGGAGGCATTGTTCGATAAGCTCGGCCTCACCGTCGACTCGACCGGCAGCCTGCTGGTGCTCGGCGCCGCGGGCGGCGTCGGGTCGATCCTCATCCAGCTCGCCAAGGCCCTCACCGGCGTGCGAGTGATCGCCACCGCCTCCCGCCCCGAATCCCGCGCATGGGTCGAGGCCCTCGGCGCGGACGCAGTCGTCGACCACGGCGCCGATGACCTCGATCAGCAGATCCTCGCTGCCTCACCGGGCGGGGTCGACTACGTGTTCACGTCGCAGAGCAAGGGACGCATCCCGCTGTTCACGGAAGTCGTGCGCCCCTTCGGGGAGATCGTCGCGATCGACGACGAGCGCGACCTGGACCTCCTGGCGCTCAAGAGCAAGGCCATCTCCTGGCATTGGGAGCTCATGTTCACCCGTCCGCGGTACGGCTACGACCTCGAGGCCCAGCACCGGGCGCTCACGCGAATCGCCGAACTCGTCGACGCCGGGCGCATCCGCACCACGCTGACGCAGGCGCTCGCACCGCTCGACGCCGCACGGCTCCGTGAGGCCCACCGGATCGTGGAGACGGGGCACGCCGTCGGGAAGATCGTCGTCAGCCGCGCGTGATCGATGGACCGTCGGCCTTCGCTGTCCACGATTGCGCGAGTTCGGACCGGGGATCCGGGGCGCATCCGGCGGCGATGTCCGGCGCCCCTCCTCGCAGGAGACGGATGGTCTGGCCGACTGATCCCCCCGATCGTCGTCCCCGAGCCGATCGCCACAGGGACGGGCGGGGCGCCGGGGCGGAAGTTGTCGACGTCGAGCGCGGGGCATTGCGTGGAGGCGTCCGCGACAGCGGAGGCGAGCGCCCGACAGCCGACGGGCACTGCCAGCGCGATGCGCTCTGCGGGCTCTCGGCGCGCAGGCCTCCTACGGCGACCGCGCCGCCTTGCGGGCCCTGTGGTCGCGCCCGGCCTGAGGCGTGAGCGGATCCTCCTCCCGGCTTCTCCGCCGCCCCGAGGGCCCGCGCTCCCCTGGGGCTCCGGCCGGTCGCGGGGCGGCGGCGCTGGCGTTGTCGCGGGGCTTACAGCTGCCGGGAGCGGAACAGGCGGATACTGGCCGCCATCGACGCCCCGTAGAGGATCAGGCAGGCGATGAGCCCGACGGCGACGATCGCCCCCGCGCCGACCGCGGACACCCATTGCAGCAGCTCCTCCCCCGCCCTCCTGAGAACCGACTCGTCCGCGAGCCAGCTCCCCACGAGGGCGAGGACGACGAGGACGAGGGGCAGGAGGCGGATCCCGCGGGTCAACCCGAATCGGGCGATGAGCGGCAGGCACAGGGCGCATGCGGTCATGGCGATCCCCAGGCCGAGCGCGACGGACAGGAGCAGGGTCGTGGAATCGACGGGGCGGATCCGTCCGATCGGGCCGAGCCCTCTCGTCAGGGCGTTGAGCCCGAGGCCGAGGAGGAATGCTAGGAGGCTCGCCCCGAGGGCCTGGACGAGGACGCTCGCGTAGCGCCCGACGGTCATGGCCCGGCGCGAGACCGGCAGTGCCGCGCGGAAGGCGAGCCATCCGTTGATGTCGTCGTAGGCCGAGGCGTTGAAGAGGAATCCCAGGGCGATCATGCCGATCAGCATCGGCGCCATCGCGGCGGGCCCCGCCCCCCAGGCGACGCAGAGGGCGGCGACGGCGCCGAGGAGGCCCTGCTGGACGTGGAGCCTCCACGTGGAGGCGAGGTCGGTGGCGAAGACGGTTCTCATTGTCCCTCCCCTGTCAGGCTCAGGTGCATGTAGTCCTCGATGGAGACGCGGTCGCAGGGGATCTGCGGGAGGGCCCGGGCGATGGCGCGGCGGTCGGGGACGAGGACGTCGACGCTGTAGCCGCGGCGGATGACGCGCGCCCGACCGGGGGCGATGAGGCCGCAGGAGAGGAGCTGGTCGGCCTGCTCGGTCGTGCATCGGGCGATGCCGGCGGTGTCGCAGATCTCGTCGGTCGTCAGGTGGAATGCGGTCGAGCCGTGGTCGAGGCAGACGATGCGGTCGGCGGCGCGTTCGAGGTCGGTGGTGATGTGGGTGGACATGAGGATGCCGTGGCCTTCGGCGGCGACGAATCCGCGCAGGAGGTCGAGGATCTCGGCGCGGGCGAGGGGGTCGAGGCCGGCGGTGGCCTCGTCGAGGATGAGGAGGCGGGGGCGGTGGGCGAGGGCGAAGGCGAGTTGGAGTTTCATGCCCATGCCTCGGGAGAGCTCTTTCACCCGTTTTCCGGGGTTGAGGGAGAAGTCGTCGAGGAGTCGGGCGAAGGCCTTGCGGTCCCAGTGCGCGAAGGCGGTCCTTCCGATGGCGGCCAGGTCCGCGAGGCGCATCTCGGCGGGGAAGGGCGCGGTGTCGAAGACGACGCCGATGTCTTTCTTCGACTCGACGAGCGCGGCTTCGTCGTCGCTGGTGCGGAGCCCGAGGAGTTCGACGCTTCCGCCGTCGGGTCGGATCAGCCCGAGGATCGCTTTGATGGCGGTGGTCTTCCCGGCCCCGTTGGAGCCGATGAGGCCGGTGATGCCGGAGTCGTCGACGGCGAGGTCGAGGGGGCCCAGGGTGAAGTCTCCGTAGGTTTTGGTCAGGGCGTTGACGGCGAGTATTGGCGGCATGGGGGTTCCTGTCGGTCGGGGGCGCGTTCACGGACGGGTGTCGGCGAGGGCGTCGAGCATGGTGTGGAGGTCGTCGAGGCTCAGGCCGGCGGTTCGCGCGGAGTCGATGGCGTCGGTCAGGGATTCTTCGACGCGTCGGAGGCGTTGTTCGCGCAGGAGGTGGCGGTTCCCGCCGGCGACGTAGCTGCCTTTGCCGTGGATCGTCGTGATGTAGCCGAGGCGTTCGAGGTCGGAGTAGGCGCGTTTGGTGGTGATGACGCTGACGCGCAGGTCGTTGGCGAGGGCGCGGATGGAGGGGAGGGGGTGGCCGTCGTCGAGGTCGCCGTCGAGGATCGCGCGGGCGATCTGGGTGGAGATCTGCTCGTAGATGGGTTGGTCGCTGGAGTTCGACAGGACGATCTGCATCGGTCCTCCTTCCCGGCGGGTCTCGGGGCTCACCGTGGGGCGAGCACTCAAACTGTATATATAAGAATATATACAGTATGCACACTTGGGCAGGATTCAGCAAACCCCGTGATGCCAGGGGCTCCGATCCGAACCGGGGAGCCTCTGTCGGCCGCCGAAAAGAGGGGCCCCGCGCTTTCGAGGACGACGACTCGAAAGCGCGGGGCGCGCGCCCGTCAGGCGCGGGTCATTGGGGCCGCCCGATCCATGTCGCGTAGCCGCCGTCGAGGTTGACGGCTCGCCGTCCCGTCTGGGCGAGCAGGCGGCAGGCGATGTGGCCGCGGATGCCGACGGCGCAGTAGACGACGAGGTCGGCGTCGGGCAGGTCGTCGAGGCGCGCGCGCAGGTCGTCGAGGGGGATGTTGACGGCGCCGTCGATGGCTCCCGCGGCGTATTCCGCGGGGGTGCGCACGTCGACGAGGCGCGCGCCGCCGGCGACGAGGTCGGGGACTTCGTGCCACTGGACGGAGCGGGTGAGGCCGTCGGCGAGGTTCTGGTCGACGTAGCCGAGCATGTTGATCGGATCCTTGGCGACGCCGTAGGCGGGCGCGTAGGCGAGTTCGAGGTCGGCGAGGCGCCGGGCGGGAATCGCGCCGGCGATGGCGGTGGCGATGACGTCGATGCGCTTGTCGACGCCGTCCTCGCCGACGCCCTGGGCGCCGAGGATCTCGTCGGTATCGGGGTCGACGAGGAGTTTGAGGGACATCTGCGCGGCGCGCGGGTAGTAGGTCGCATGGGCGAAGGGGTGGGTGTGGATCGCCCGGTAGGGGCGGTCGGCGGCTTTCAAGCGTTTCTCGTTCCAGCCGGTGGTGGCGGCTTGAAGCCCGAAGACTCCGACGATCGCGGTTCCCAGGACGGGGCGGTCGCGACCGGGGAGTCCCGCGAGGACGTCGGCGAGGCCGCGGCCCTGTCGGTTCGCCGTGTTGGCGAGGGGGACGAGGGCGGGGGCGGCGGTCAGGGCGTCGGTCTTCTCCGCGGCGTCGCCGATGGCGTGGATGTGCTCGACGGAGGTGCGCATGCGCTCGTCGACGGCGATGCCGCCGTGCGGGCCGAGGGCGAGTCCCGCGGTTCGGGCGAGCGCGGTGTCGGGGCGGACGCCGATGGCGAGGAGGACGAGGTCGGCGGGCAGGCGGGTGGCGTCGTCGAGGGCGATGTCGTCGGGGCCGATGGAGGCGAGGGCTCGGCCCAGGCGCAGGTCGATGCCGTTGTCGCGCAGCCGCCGGTGGACGATATCCGCCATTTCGGGGTCGAGGGGGGCCATGACTTGGGGGGGCCGCTTCGACGAGGGCGACGTCGAGGCCGCGGCGGGCGAGGTTCTCTGCGGCTTCGAGGCCGATGAATCCTCCGCCGATGACGGCGGCGGTCGCGACGCGCCCCCGGGCCGAGGCGTCGACGAGCGCGCGGTCGACGGCGGCGGCCAGGGCATCGGTGTCGGCGATGTCGCGCAGGGTGAGGGCGCGGTCGACGCCGGGCAGGGATGGGGTGATCGGACGGGCTCCGGGCGAGAGGATGAGGTCGTCGTAGGGGAGGTCGCGCTCGTCTCCCGTGGCGAGGTCGCGGACGGTGACGGCGCGGGCGTCCGGGTCGATGGCGAGGGCCTCGGTGCGGGTCAAGACGCGGATGCGGAAGCGCGCGCAGGGAGCTGGGGGTTTGGAGGAGGAGGTCGGAGCGCTCCTCGATGACTCCGCCGACGTAGTAGGGCAGGCCGCAGTTGGCGAAGGAGACGTGCTCACCGCGTTCGATGACGGTGATGTCGGCGTTCTCGTCGAGGCGGCGCAGGCGGGTGGCGGCGGACATGCCGCCGGCGACGCCGCCGATGATGAGGTAGCGATGTGGTGTCTGGTTCATGGGCTTGATCATAAGATACCCCCTGGGGTATTTTCCATAGCGAGGAGATCGCATCCGCTGACCGCCTCTCCCCTACAGAACGATGGAGGACACATATGTGCCGACCGGTGAGGTGCAAGAAGTGCGGCAAGACGACGTGGGCGGGCTGCGGCCAGCACATCGATTCCGTCAAGGCCCAGGTTCCCGCGGCCCAGTGGTGCCCCGGCCACGACAAGGACCCGGTCTCCGCCGACTCCGCGGCGACGACCGGATCGTCCTTCTTCTCCCGCCTCTTCGGCAAGTGAGGGCCCTCGGACGATGCATCTGACCTCGGATCAGAGCGCCCCGGTCCTCAACCGGCTCAAGCGGGCGCGCGGCCAGTTCGACGCGGTGATCCGCATGGTCGAGGAGGGCCGCGACTGCCGGGAGGTCGTCACGCAACTATCGGCGTGCTCGAAGGCGGTCGACCGCGCCGGATTCGCCTTGATCTCGACCGCGCTGCGCACCTGCGCGGTCGAGGACGAGGAGCACCGCGAGGAGAATATCGCCGCCTTGGAGAAGCTCTTCCTCACCCTGTCATGACATGCGCGGCGCCCCGCGTCGACGGGGCGCCCGATGCCGGCGCCCCCGGCCCCCCGTGCTCGGACGGCCCGGCGAGCCCCCTCCCCCGCTCATCACGAGTCCGCCCGGTCTTCCTGGCGTATTCCCGGAGGCGTGCGGGCGCTCTGACAGGAGAAGCCGTCACGCCGATGGGGCAGGCGGCATCCGACTCGCTCCCGCGCCGCTCCCCAGACGATCGCGCGCAGCGCCCCGCGGACGCCGAACGAACCCCATCGGCGGCTGCGCCGCATAGAGTAGGGGGCCATGATCCAGGCAGTGCTCTTCGACCTCGACGGGACTCTCATCGACTCCGAGCTCGTCTACTACGAGGCGTACCGGACCGTCCTCGCCTCCCACGGCCACGACTTCCCCCTCGCCGAGTACCTGCGCGCCTATTCGGGACGGCCGATCCGCACGATCATCGCCGATTTCATCGAGGTGTACGGCCTGACGCTGACGGTCGACGAGGGGACCGCGCTGGTCGAGGAGGCCGAGCTCGCGGCCCGAGCCGCCGGAGTCCCCCTCAAACCCGGGGCCATCGAACTCCTCGACCACCTGCGCTCCCACGGGTATCGGACGGCGATCGCCACCTCGTCGAGAAAGGACCGCGCCCTCGACATCCTCGAATCGCACGGGATCGCGCGCGATTTCGACGCCGGCGTTTTCTCCGACGACATCCGCCGCGGCAAACCCGACCCGGAGGTCTTCCTCCTCGCCGCCTCCCGCCTGGGCGCCCCTCCCGAGGAGTGCCTCGTCCTGGAGGATTCGACGATGGGCATCGAGGCCGCCCGCGCCGGGGGATTCCCCGTCGTGTGCCTCCCGGACAAAACCACTCCCGATGAGGCCCACCGGGCGATGACGGCAGCGGTCCTCGGCTCCCTCGACGAGGTCATCGGCCTTCTCGACGCCGACCGGGCCTCGGCTCGCACCGGGGACCGCGAGCAGCCCCTCCCCTGAGGCGACCGTCGAGGAGAAGAAAAGAAGTATCCATGGGGATACTCTTTCTTCAGGGAAGTCCCCGTAAGGACGGAGGCACGCGTGCGATGGTAGGCGTCTTCAAGCGCGGTGCCGAGACCGGTGGCAACGAGGCGACCGCCTTCGATGTAGCCGGCATGGACATAGTATGCCGTGCGTGCGAGTGGTGTCGCACAAGGGGCGACGGCCGCTGCGTCCAGAACGACGACACGGGTGCCGTCTGCGACGAGTGGGACGAATGCGACATTCTGGTTCCCGCTAGCCCGTTCCACCACGGCTCTCCCACGGGGCAGCTGCCGTGCGTTCTTCACCGCGCCTATACCCCCGGAATCCCGTCCAGGTGCAAGAAGACGGCGATGTTCCTGCGCTCCGGAGCGAGCGGCGTCTACGACGCGAACCGCTCCATCTGCAAAGGTTTCGTGCAGGGATATTTCGGATACGAGGACATGGGCGCATACACGGCGACGACTTCCCGAGCAAAGGGCGCTGTTCAAGTTCGGAGCCTCCTTTGGTGAGCGCGAAGATACTGCGAGCGATTCCCGTCGCCGCGATATGCGCCCTGCCCCTTGTTTTAGGAGGATGCGCGGCGCTGAGTAGCTCACCATCGAATAGCGCCACCGCGTCTTCGGAAGCTTCGAGCGAATCGGCCCACAACATCCAAAGATCCTCCGCTGCACACGCAAGCGGAAATGGAAACGAAATCGCGCAAGCACCTTCATCCCAGGCAAGCCAAAACGAAAGCGAGGCATCCATGGAGACCCCACTCATGTATATCACCGCCAACGGGAACCGATTCGAGGTAAAGCTGGAGAACAACAGCTCTGCGGTCGCGCTGGCAAAGGCGTTGAAGTCCGGCCCCATTACCATCGAAGCCAGCGATTACGGCAACTTCGAGAAAGTCGGCGACCTCGGGATGACACTGCCCACGAACGACAGGCAGATAACGACGGCGCCGGGAGATGTGATCCTCTACCAGGGCGACAAGATCGCCGTCTACTACGACACTAACAGCTGGGGCTTCACCAAGCTCGGGCACATCGACGACTCGGAGAACATCAAGGAGAAGCTCGGCTCCGGAAGCGTCGAGCTGACGCTAAGCCTGATCTAGGGCAGAAGTCCCCCGAAGTCCGCAATCCGCCTGCGCGTATTCATCCTGATAATGACACGACGTCCGGCATCGCGGTCGTCCTGAAGAAGACTAGGAACACGAGCAATGGGCATGCTTGAGAAGCTCGAATACATGAATTCCGGAGAAGCCTCCCCTGAGGAGGTTGACCAGATCGTCGCCGACATGCGGGCCAGGACTCAGGAGTCGATGAGGATAACAGCCGAGCTAAACAGCGCCTACCATATGCCGGAAGAGGTTCGCGGCCTCTTTTCGGAGCTAACAGGCGAGGAAATCGATGAGTCCTTCGCGTTGTTCCCTCCTTTCACGACCGACTACGGGCGCAATATTCACGTGGGGAAGAACGTTTTCATCAACTCGGGCTGTCGCTTCCAAGACCAGGGGGGTATCTACATCGGCAACGATGCGTTCATCGGGCACAACGTTGTTCTTGCCACCCTCAACCACGAGGTGGCGCCCGCAAGGAGAGCCAGACTCGTACCGGCTCCCATCCATATCGGCAACAGGGTTTGGATCGGGGCGAACGTCACCGTGCTGCCCGGTGTCACTATCGGGGACAACTCTGTGCTCGCTGCCGGAGCGGTAGTCACGAAGGACGTGCCAAACGACGTGATAGTGGGTGGCGTGCCGGCAAAGATCATCCGCCGTCTTACCGAGGCGGAGCTATCCGCTACGAACGATGATCGGGCATGATTCACTCCCCGTTCAATTGTCGACGCACCGTCTTCGAGACGAAAAAGTTTGAATTTCGCGTGCCATCTAGACAATTGGGGATATTTCGCACACGAAAGCCCTGGTTCACTCCCACTCGATGGTCGCCGGCGGCTTGCTCGTCACGTCGAGGACGACCCGGTTGACCTCGGGCACCGAGTTCGTGATCCGCGTCGAGATCCTCGCGAGCACGTCGTAGGGCAGTCGCGTCCAGTCGGCCGTCATCGCGTCCTCGCTGGACACGGGGCGCAGGACGATCGGATGCCCGTAGGTGCGCCCATCCCCCTGCACGCCCACGGAGCGCACATCGGCGAGGAGAACCACCGGGCACTGCCAGATCTGCTCGTCGAGGCCGGCGGCGGTCAGTTCCTCGCGGACGATGAGGTCGGCGGCGCGCAGGACGTCGAGGCGCTCGCGAGTGACCTCCCCGATGATGCGGATCCCCAGGCCCGGACCGGGGAAGGGCTGGCGGTTGACGAGGTAGTCGGGCAGGCCGAGCTCTCGGCCGACGGCGCGGACCTCGTCCTTGAACAGGGCGCGCAGCGGCTCGACGAGCTCGAAGGACATGTCCTCGGGCAGGCCGCCGACGTTGTGATGGCTCTTGATGTTCGCGGCCCCCTCGCCGCCGCCGGATTCGACGACGTCGGGGTACAGGGTCCCCTGGACGAGGTACTTGACCTGCCCGCCCCGGGCCCCGACCGCCTCGACGACCTGCTTCTGGGCGGCCTCGAAGGATCGGATGAACTCGCGGCCGATGATCTTGCGCTTCGCCTCGGGCTCGGTGACGCCCGCGAGCGCGGCGAGGAACCTCTCCGACTCGTCGACCGTGATGACCCTGATGCCCATTCCGCGCGCGTAGTCGCCCTCGACCTGCTGCCTCTCGCCGGCGCGCAGGAGGCCGTGGTCGATGAAGAAGCAGGTGAGCTGGTCGCCGACGGCCCTGTGGACGAGGGCGGCGGCCACCGACGAGTCGACGCCGCCCGACAGGGCGCAGATGACCTGCGCGTCGCCGACCTGCTCGCGGATGCGGGCGACCTGCTCGGAGACGATCGATCCGGGGTTCCACGTCGGTTCGAGACCGGCGCCGGAGTAGAGGAAGTTCTTCAGGGCGTCCTGGCCGAACGACGAGTGGGCGACCTCGGGGTGCCACTGGAGGCCGTAGAGGCGGCGCTCCCTGTCCTCGAAGGCGGCGACGGGGGTCTGGTCGGTCGACGCGGTGACGGTGAAGCCGTCGGGGGCGGCCTGGACGGCGTCGCCGTGGCTCATCCACACGACCTGGTCGAGGGGGGTGCCGGAGAACAGGCAGGAGTCGGCGTGAACGGCCGCCTCGGTGTGCCCGTATTCGCGGGTCCCGGTGCGGCCCACGGAGCCGCCGAGCGCGTTGGCCATGGCCTGGAACCCGTAGCAGATTCCCAGGACGGGCACGCCCGCGTCGAAGACCGCAGGGTCGATCGACGGCGCGCCCTCCTCGTAGACGGACGAGGGGCCGCCGGACAGGATGATGGCGGCGGGGTCCTTGGCGAGCATGTCGGCGACGCTCATCGTGTGGGGGACGATCTCGGAGTACACGCAGGCCTCGCGCACGCGACGGGCGATGAGCTGGGCGTATTGGGCGCCGAAGTCGACGACGAGGACGGGGCGGGGGTCAGTCGTGTTCACGCCCCCCATGCTACCCGGCGCTCCCCCGGGCATCGCCGTCGTCCTCGCGCGAAGACGCGATCCTGCCGCCGCCGCGCCCCCGAGTCCGATCCCTCGTCCTGTCCTCGCGCGAAGGCGGAGCTATCCGCGCCGTGGTGGGCCGTGGTCGTCCGATCGCCGCCGCCCCGTGCTGTGAAACGCTCTTGTATGATCGTCGCGGGGGTCGCCGAAGACGGTGTCTCCGCTGACTCCGCAGAGTCGTGATCTTGCCGCCGGCGCCCCTTGTTCTTTCACGCATCACACGATTGGAAATACTCCCAATGACTCCACCCCCCCCCCGCTGAATAGCGCCCCCCACGCGCAACCGACTCCCCCGCCCCCTCCTCTTGGCGAGCCTCCCGCCGATAAGCCGAAGAACATCCTGGGCCTCGTCGCCCTGTGCCTGTCGGCGGCCGGAGCAGTGCTCTCGTGCATTCCCGGCATCGTGGTCCTCGGTTGGATCCTCCTGCCGGTCTCGTTCGTCCTCGGCATCGTCGCCGCCCTGCAGAAGAACAGGCCCCACGGCACCGGGATCGCCGCGATCGTCGTGTCGATCATCGGGACATTCGTTGCGATCATCGCTTTCGTCTTCATCGTCGGACACGCCGTCGATCAGGCCCTGCACACCGATGTCTCGGTCGACTCCTCGACCAGCGGCGCCCCGGCTCAGGGGTCGGAGGCCGAGGCCTCCTCTCCTGCCGACGATGAAGCCCCTGCCGGGTCCCAGGCCGGGGCGACCCGCGACAACCCGGTCGCCCTGGGAACGATGCTGTCGAGCAAGGACTGGCAGGTCACGATCAACTCGGTCGACCTCGACGCGGCGGCCCTCCTCACCGAGGAGAACATGTTCAACGAGCCCCCCGCCGACGGCGAGACCTACATCCTCATCAACATGACCGCCACGTACATCGGCGACGAAGCCGGTGGCGCCACGCCGTGGGCCTCCGTCGATTACGTATCGCCCGAGGGCAAGTCCTACGACACGACGACCAAGTTCCTCATCGCCCCGGAGTCCTTCGACCGGATGAGCACCCTGTACAACGGGGCCTCGACAACCGGCAATATCGCCATTGCCGTGCCGAGCGCGAATGTTGAGGCGGGGGTCCTGGCCGTCCAGGCGGACATCCTCTCGGATAAGGTGTTCGTCGCCGTCCAGTGACCGCTTCTTCCGTTAGAGGCTCTGCGCCGTGGTGGGCCCGGGGGCGACCCCGGGCCCACGCTCGGGTCGCCGCGATACGGCCCGGCCCGACGCACGGCGAGTGAGGGTCCGCGCCCGGTGGTCACGCCCCTCGGTTCCACGCCTCCCACAGGCGCGCGTATTCGCCGTCGGCGGCGACGAGCTCGTCGTGCGCCCCGAGTTCGACGATCCGCCCGTCGACCATGACCGCGATCCGGTCGGCGGCCCGAGCCGTGTCGAGCCGATGGGCGATGGCGACGACCGTGCGCCCGGACAGGACTCGCGCCATCGAGGCCTCGACGGTTCTCGCCGACGCCGGATCGAGGAGCGAGGTCGCCTCGTCGAGGACGAGGGTCCCCGGGTTCATCAGCGCGATCCTCGCGAGCGCCACCTGCTGGGCGCGCGCGGGGGTCAGCTGCTCTCCCCCAGCGCCCACCCGCATCCCGAGCCCTCCGGCCTCGCGCGCCCACGAGTCCGCGCCGACGGCTGCGAGCGCCTCCCACACCTCGTCGTCGGTCGCGTCGGAGCGGACCATCCGCACGTTGTCGGCGAGCGTGCCGACGAAGACGTGGTGCTCCTGGGTGACGAGGACGACGCGTCGGCGCAGGTCGTCCTCGGGCAGGTCGACGAGGTCGACGCCGCCGGAGGTCACGCGCCCGGAGACGGGCGGGTGGATGCCGGCGATCATCCGGCCGAGCGTGGACTTTCCGGCGCCGGAGGGGCCGACGACGGCGAGGGTCTCCCCGTCGCGCAGGTCGAGGTCGACGCCGTGCAGGACGGGGCGTCCGTCCCGGTACGCGTAGGAGACGCCCTCGACTCGGATCGGGCCGTCGGCGCAGGCGCCGGGCAGGGGACGCCGGTCGGGGTCGACGAGGTCGACGCCGAAGATCCGCTGGAGGGAGGTCCAGGCGAATTGGAGCTCGTCGATCCAGAAGGTCGCCTCCCACAGGGGAATGCGGATCTGGTAGCAGTACATGACGGCGGTCGTCACGGTCCCGGCGGTCAGCGCGCCGGCCCCGACTCCCGCGGCGCCCAGGACGATGAGGGCGGTGACGGGGCCGAGGGTGGCCAGGACCATGCCGATGAAGAGGAAGACCCTCATCCACGCCCCGTAGCGCTCGACGCGCCACATCTGCGCGAGCATCGAGTCGAAGGCCCGGTGGCGGGCGGGTCCCAGGCGCAGGGCGTCGACGCTGGGGGCGTGCCCGATGGTTTCGGACAGGTGGCCGCTGAATCGGGCGACGACGGCGGACGAGGCCCGGTAGGCGGGGATCGTGCGCGGCAGGTACCAGCGGGCGACGAGGACGACGAGGCCGATCTCGACGAGGAGCACCCAGGCGAGGGAGGGGGCGGCGGCGAATGAGGCGATGAGGGTGACGACGACAGTGGTCGTCAGGACGAGGATGGAGGACAGGCCCTGGCGGATCATCACCTGGACGCGCTCGATGTCGTTGGTGGTGCGCCCGATGAGATCGCCGCTGCCGGCGGTTTCGACGGTGGACAGGGGCAGGTGGACGACGGCGTCGACGAGCCCGTCGCGCAGGGCGGCGAAGATCGTTTCGCCGAGGACGCGCGAGCGGGCGACCGCCGCCCAGGAGAGCGCGAAATTGATGACGACGAGGCCGACGGCGATGGCGAGGCGGGTGGCGACCCAGTCGCGGCCGCGTCCGATCCCGATGCCGTCGACGATGTCCCCGACGATCCACGGCAGGGCGACGGAGGAGGCGGCGGCGCCGAGCTGGAGGGCGAGGACGAGGCCGATGGGGGCGGCGTGGGCGCGCAGGAGGCCGAGGAGGCGCCCGCCGGTGGTGCGGGCGTCGGCGATGGGCAGGCGTCGGGCGCTCATCGGCGGCCCCCTCTGCGGTCGAGGATCGCTCGGGCGGCGCGGGCGGCGGGGTCGTCGGACGAGGGGTCGGCGGCGCTGCTCGGGTCGGTGCTGCCCAGGCTGCGCCCCACTTCGTCGAGGACGACGAGGCGGTCGGCGGCCCTGGCCAGGAGCGGGGAGTCGGTGACGACGACGGTGGTGCGTCCGCGTCGGGCGCCGGGCAGGCGCCTGGCGATGAGGGCCTCGGTGTGGGAATCGAGGGCGGAGGTCGGGTCGACGAGGAGGAGGATCGCGGGGTCGTGGGCGTAGGCGCGAGCGAGGGCGACGCGTTGGCGCTGTCCGCCCGACAGGTTGCGTCCCGCTTCGTCGAGGAGCCCGTCGAGCCCTCCGTCGAGGGAGTCGAGGGCGTCGGTGGCGGCGGCCGCGTCGAGGGCGGCGAGGAGGGGCGCGTCGTCGGCGGGGGCGTCGTGGAGGAGGAGGTCGCGGGTGCGGGCGTCGCCGGAGGCGGCCGTGTCGATGACGTCTCGGAGGATCGTGTCGGTGGTCCCGGGGTCGCGTGGCCGGGGGGCGCCGCGGCCGAGGAGGCAGTCGCGCAGAGTCCCGGCGAAGAGCTGGGGGGTTTCCTCGTTGAGGAGGATGGCGCGGCGGACCTCGTCGACGGGCAGGTCGCTGAGCGCCCGGGTGGGGGCGCCGTCGACGAGGGCGGGGCGGAGGGAGTCGTCGACGCGGGCGAGGCGACGGCACAGGTCGAGGCCGAGTCCGGCTGAGGGGGCGAGGACGACGGTGAGGATCCCGGGGTCGATGCGGGCTGCGCTGACGGGGTCGACGAGGGCGGCGCGCGCCCAGTCGACGCGGGGCTCCGTTTCGCGGGCGCCGGCGCCGTCCGCCGGGGGCGCGGTGTCGGCGGGCGCAGACGGTTCGTCGCCGGGGTCGGCGACGATCGGCGCCACGGCGAGGAGGTCGGCGGCTCGTCTGGCGGCGATCCAGGCGCGCGTCATGTGTTCGACGGCGTCGCCGACGATCCACACGGGGTGGCGCAGGAAGGTCGTGTACCCGTAGAAGGCGAGGAGGTCGCCGACGCTCATCGCCCCATCGGCGACGAGGACGGCGCCTTGGGCGACGACGAGGACCGACAGGAGCATGGGGGCTGCGGAGCGGATCGCGGCGAGGAGGGCGGCGGTGGGGGCGATGCGAGCGCCGGCGTCGCGCACGCGCTGGGATTGGGCGCGGTAGACCTGCGAGTACACGTCTTCGCCGCCGATGCCGCGCAGGATCCTCAGTCCTTGGACGGCGTCGGTGGAGATGGTCGTGAGTGCGGATTGTTCGGCGCGGAATCGGGATTGGCGGGCTTCGAGGGGTTTGGCGATGCCGATGAGGAGGAGGAAGAGGAGCGGCATCCCGATGAGGACGACGAGGCCGAGGGAGGTGGAGGTGCGCAGCATGAGGACGGCGACGAGCACGGTGGAGGCCGCCGAGGCGACGAGTTCGGGGATGAGCGCGGTAGCGCGTCCCAGTGCGATGGCGTCCCCGGTGACTGCGGTGATCATCTCACCGGGGGTGGTTTCTCTCGCGAGTGCGCGGACCCGGTCGGCGGTGCGCTCGCTCAGGGCGCGAGTAGCGCCGACGGATGATCCCATCCACGTGGTGATCTCGGTCATCTGGGTGAGGGCGTCGCCGACGGCGACGAGGCCGATGACGAGGAGGAGGACGGCGACGGCGGCGCCGAGGCGCGACCCGAGACCGTGGGCGAGGCCGGCGTCGAGGGCGCGGCCCATCGCCCAGGGGATGAGGGCGGAGGAGACCGTCCCGATGGTGGTCGCGAGGACGCCGAGGGTGAGGGCGGTCGCGCGTCGGGCGAGGAGGGCCGCGAGGAAGGGCCCGGGGCGGGTGGGCAGGTGCCAGACGGGGCCGGACAGGGTGCGCCACGGGGCGGGCCAGCGCCCGGGGAGGGGTCCGAGCGGCGGCAGGCGGATGCCGGCGCGGGCGGCGATCTCCTCGTAATCCGGTTTCATCGCTCCTCGTTCCATTTCGGGGCGGCGGCCCGATGGCGCCGTCAACTCTATCGGCTCGGCGGTCGATCGCGGTCGCCGGTGTCCACGTCGCGGGAGCCGAGGGGGCACCGGGATCGGGTCTGTCGCGCGGTGTGGTCGACGGGCTCAAAGAGAGGAGAAACCGCTATGCCCGTTAGGCTCGATGATTCTCGTGCGCGATTCTCGCGATTCTTTTAGACGCGAGCGGGCGGATCTCCGACGCCGGCAGAGGCCGCTCTGGATGTGGCCGGGCTCGACGATCGACCCTATTGGCATCGGTCCCGATAACTCCCGCAAGCCCTTCCTGGCATGCGCATCCGGACTTTCGCGGACCTGAACGATTCGCGTCCTCGCACCTCTACCGCATTTCTGATGGAGTTGACGATGGTCGTACGATCTCGTTTCACTCGGTCGGCGGGCCATTGCTGTTACCCATGAGGGACGTGCCCGTGCACTTCCGCGGCGAAGCCTTCGAGTCCTTCTCGCTCCAGTTTGTCCAGGAGATCCTTCAGGGTGAGCCTTGGCCCTTTCCGCCCGCTTCGTGTCGAGATCGTTCTCAGCGAGTCGAGAACCAGCAGCGAGTTGAGATCCAGCAGATCGCAGAGGAAGTCGTCAGGATGTTGGGCGAAGAGGCCGCACGGCAATACCTCGTCGGGAAAATCTTTGAGATTGAAGGTGACGATGACGTCTGCGCGTCCAGCGACCGCAGCGGCCACGACGTGACGGTCGTTGGGATCGGGGCCCGTGAGAAGCTGCTGTTCAAGAGCCTCCCAGCCGCTGACTCGCGCATCTGGAAGGGCTGTATTCATCTGTCGCAACAGCCGTTTGACGTAAGCGGTGGATTCTTGAGGATCTTCCCCTCGCGCCTCGTGTATGCGACTGATCGCCCTGGCCGTTTCTCTTTCGATCCGTTCACTCCATAGCGGCCGATAGACAGGTGTTGTCCCGGTCTCCAAGAGCAGATCCCGAAGGACGCTCGGCACCAGCACGCATGCGTCGAGGAATGCGGAGAAGGTCATATCCCTTCACCCCTCGGCGCGCACCTGTGCGAGAACCTCGCGCATCTGGACTGGATCGATGTCATAGGATTTCATGGCTTGCGCGTCGGCCACCATGTCCGAAAGCGCGTCATCAGCTCGGCGACGTTGGCGTTTTTGATAGTCGAGGACGTCGGAAAGGAAGAGCCTGCGGTGGCGACGGACCTTCTCGTAAGCGATCTCTCCGGCATCGAGCATCCTCACCAGGGTGGACCGTGAGATTCCGAGGAAGTCGGCGGCTTGTTGGGTCGTCATGCGAGTGTTCTGCGGGACGACACTGACGGCCAAGCCCTGCTTCATCGACTCGGCGACCACCGAGAGGATGTCCGCCATCTCTTCAGTCAGTTCGATCCTCTTCTCCCCGAGCATCAGACACCGATCGGAAGAATCCCCTCGATGGGCGGCGACGATCTCTCCGAAGCGTCCTGCCACTTCCACGTCGGGCATGTACGTATTCTCACGAACCGCCATCGAACTCCCCACCTCCCTGCGCGCAGTTTGCGCGTTTTGCGCGATTTGAAACTAGCATAGCCGGGCCGTGGGTGCCGGGTGTCGTGCGAGCGCATGGTCGGGCAACGATCGCGCGCCCCCTGTCGAGGAGGGGCGCTCCTCGACAGGGGGCGACGGCGCGTTCGTCAGTGGGCGAAGTGGCGGGTCCCCGTGAAGTACATCGTGACGCCCGCGGCGTTGGCGGCCTCGATGGATTCCGCGTCGCGCACCGATCCCCCGGGTTGGACGACGGCCCTGATGCCGGCGTCGATGAGGACCTGGAGGCCGTCGGCGAAGGGGAAGAAGGCGTCGGAGGCGGCAACGGCCCCGACGGAGCGCCGTTGCGGCGCGTCGGCGAGGGCGTCCTCGGCGCGCGCGCCGCCGGCGGAGGAGATCTCGGCTGAGGCCCCTCCTGCCGCGTCCCCCGCGGCCCGACCGCCGAGCGTGTTCGCCCGTTCGACGGCGAGGCGGCACGAGTCGACGCGGTTGACCTGCCCCATGCCCACGCCGACGGAGGCGCCGTCCGAGGCGAGGAGGATCGCGTTGGAGCGCACGGCCCGCACGCTCCTCCACGCGAATTCGAGGTCGGCGAGCGTTCGGGGGTCGGCGGCGGGCCCGGCGGCGAGCGTCCAGTTCGCCGGGTCGTCGCCGTCGGCGTCGACGTCGTCGCGCTCGTGGATCAGCAGGCCCCCGCTGATCTGCGTGAACTCGTAGCCGCCTCGGGCGGGCGGTTCGACCTCGAGGACCCGCAGGTTCTTCTTGGTGGATAGGACCGCGAGGGCGCCGTCCTCGTAGCCGGGTGCGAGGACGACCTCGGTGAAGATCGGGACGATCTGCTCGGCCAGTTCGACGCTGACGGGGCGGTTGACGGCGATGACGCCGCCGAAGGCGGATACGGGGTCGCAGGCGTGGGCCTTGCGGTGGGCGTGGGCGACGTCGTCGGCGACGGCGATGCCGCAGGGGTTGGCGTGCTTGATGATTGCGACGCACGGGCGCGCGTGGTCGTAGGCGGCGCGCAGGGCGGCGTCGGCGTCGGCGTAGTTGTTGTAGCTCATCGCTTTGCCGTGGAGCTGCCGGGCGTTGGCGATGCCGGGGAGGGGGCGCTCCGACGCGTCCTCACCCGGATCGTCGGACGCCGTCCGGTAGACGGCGGCGCGCTGATGGGGGTTCTCCCCGTAGCGCAGGGGGGAGATGCGCTCGAAGGCGTCGGCGACGTACGCGGGCATGGGGTCGTCGTCATCGGCGACGAGGAATTCTCCGCTGTCGTCGGCGACGTATCCGAGTTCGGCGAGGAAGGCGGCGTCGGAGGCGTCGAGTCGGGCCTCGCACAGCTCGTCGAGGTCGTCGCGCAGGTCGTCGCGCCCCAGCTCGTCGGCGAACCATCCGGCGACGGCCAGGTCGTAGGCGGCGGTGTGGGCGAAGGCCTGTGCGGCGAGGGCACGGCGCTCGTCGAGGGTGAAGCCCTCTCCCTCGGCGGCCCGGACCGTGTCCTCGTAGCGGTCGGGGGAGGTGATGACGGCGACGGACGGGTGGTTCTTCGCTGCGGCGCGGACCATCGAGGGGCCGCCGATGTCGATCTGCTCGACGCACTCGTCGAATCCGGCGCCCGAGGCGACGGTGTCGGAGAAGGGGTAGAGGTTGCAGACGACGAGGTCGAAGGCGTCGATGCCCAGGCGCGCGATCTGGTCGCGATGGTCGGCCTTGCGCTGGTCGGCGAGGATCCCGGCGTGGATCGCGGGGTGGAGGGTCTTGACGCGCCCTTCGAGGGCCTCGGGGAACCCGGTGATCGCCTCGACGGGGGTGACGGGCAGTCCGGCGTCGGCCAGTCGGGCGGCGGTCGAGCCGGTGGAGACGATCTCGACGCCGGAGTCGACGAGCCCGCGGGCGAGGTCGATGAGGCCGGTCTTGTCGTAGACGGAGATGAGGGCGCGGGTCAGGGGGCGGGCGTCGATTCGGTCGGACATGTGGGCTCCGTTGCGGTGATGGTCATGTCCCGGCGCCCAGGCGGGCGACGCCTTCGTGGGTTGTCGGCCGCTCCCCGGTGGTGATCCACCCTCGCCAGTCGCGTCCATTGACGATGGTAGTGGGCGCCCGGTGCCGCGGATCCGGCGCCGAGTGTGTTCTTCGCCGCGATTCTTCCGGACCGGCGGCCGAGGTCCCGGCGCGTCGCCGTGCTCGACGCCCGCGGTCACGGGGTTCGCGGGGAGCCGGACGTCGACCCGTCGTCGTCCTCGCGCTCCGGCTGCCCGTCATCGGGCTCCGCCGCGTCCCCGGATTCGGGCGCCGACAGGGGGCCGCCCGGGGAGACGAGGGGGACGAGGGCCGTGGTGGCGTCCGCCGCCCGGTCGCGCGTCTTCCCGTCGGCCGGGGAGGACGAAGCCGAGGAGGCTCCTGCGGGGGCGCTGTCGTGCGGAGCGGGCGAGTCGGGTTCTGCGCTCCCGGCATCGAGGCCGCCGCCCCCGCCGGTCGGCGCCTGAGCGCCCGCCTCCGCCTGGCGCCCGGCGTCGGTGTGCGACCCGGTGCCCGAGGGCCCCTCGTCCGCCAGGAGCGTCGGCGTCTCCTCGTCGGAGCTGCCCGCCGACTCCCCCGCCCCGTCGGAACCGCTCCCCCGTCCTGAACGCGTCCCAGCGGCTACGAGCGCGCCCCACCGGCGTCGCGCCGCCGCGACCGTCACGGGGTGGGCGAGGCAGGCGATAACCCCCGCGACGACCCCGATCTCGAGCACGGCGAAGACGACGACGAGTCCCACCCGGGGGCCGAACACCGCGAGGCGCTGGGAGCCGAGCACCATCGTCGCCGAGGACATCCACACGAGGACGACGACGGCGAGGACGCCCGCGGCGACTGCCGCGACTTTTGCCTGGTCGACGGGGGTCTCGCGGTGCCTGCGCGCCGACCACGCCCAACCGACGAGGACGCCGACGATCGCCGGGATCAGGCCGACCCACCATCCGGGGGACGACTGCGGGAGGAACCCGAGGACGGGGAGCGCCGGGAGGGCCCCCGGGTCGGAGGCGAGCGGCGAGTGGAGTGCCCCTTCGCCCGCCCACGCACCGGGACCGGTGATCCAGGCGAGCGACCAGGCGAGGACGGTCGGCAGGAAGAGGATCTGGGCGCCGACGGCCAGCGCGTCGGCGAGCGCGGAATCGGTGAGCAGCAGCTCGTGGATGCCGACGGCCCGCTCCCACCCGGCGACGGCGGCCGCACCCGCGCCGACGACGGCGATGACCAGGGCGGCGAGCGCCTCGACTCCTCCCATGCGCAGGCCCTCGCGCGCCCATCCGGGCAGCGGCAGCCACGCCGGGGGGCGTTCCACGGCGTCGACGACGGCCCACAGGGCGGCCGCCGTCGGGATCGCCAGCGCCCCGGGCAGCGCCTCCCACCAGTGCGCGCGGGAGGCCCCCAGGCCGACGACGAGCAGGGAGGCGACGGCGAACCCGGGGACGGCGAACCACTGGGCGGCCGGCGGGAACGTCGCGCCGGCGCGCATGAACAGCCGCAGGATGCCGATGAGCAGGAGGACGAGGAGCGTGGGGATCGCCCGGTAGGAGACTCCGCCGACGACCACGGGGGCGCCGAGGGACGCGGCCCACAGGTCGGCGCCGGCGCTCAGCGCCCCCTCCCACGTCGTGGACCCCATCCACGGGTTCGAGGCGACCGAGGCGTAGGCCAGGGCTGAGCAGACGAGGACGAACGCCCATCCCCCCAGGGCGGCCTCCACACCGGTGAGCAGGGCGCGGGCCCACCCGTCGGGCATGACGATGCGGATCGTCGGGCGGGATCCGACGTAGGTCGTCGTCGTGCGCCTCGACTCGGCGCGGTCGCGGGGGGTTTCGGTGTTCTCGCTCATCGCCCCCATGTTCCCCCACGGGGTCTGCGGGCACTGCCTGCGGCGCGCCGCCGTCGGGCGGTTCGCCGCAGCGCCGTCACCCGATCGGGGCGGCCCGCGTCGGACGAGGAGGCCCCGGGTCGTCGCGCCGGCCTCGTCGACGAGCCCCGGGGGAGTCCACTCCCCGCGTGCCGGCGTGGCGCCGGGACGCGGATCCCGCAGAGCCCTAGGGCCGTCCGGGCGTCGGAACGACGCCCGGGTCAGGCCCCGAGGACCTCGCGGACCAGGAGGGCCGTGCGCGACGGCGTCCGGCCCACGCGCACGCCCACGGCTTCGAGCGCCTCGGCCTTCGCGGCCGCGGTGCCCGACGACCCGGAGACGATCGCCCCGGCGTGGCCCATCGTCTTGCCCTCGGGAGCGGTGAAGCCGGCGATGTAGGCGACGACGGGCGTCGTCATGTTCTCGGCGATCCACGCCGCCGCCCGCTCCTCCGCGTCGCCGCCGATCTCCCCGATCATGACGACGACGTCGGTCTCGGGGTCGGCCTCGAATGCGGCGAGCGCGTCGATGTGCGTCGTCCCGACGACGGGATCGCCGCCGATGCCCAGGCACGTCGTGAATCCGATGTCGCGCAGTTCGTGCATCAACTGGTAGGTCAGCGTCCCCGACTTCGAGACGAGCCCGATCCTGCCCGGCCCGGTGATGTCGGCGGGCGTGATGCCGACGTTGCACTGACCGGGGGTGATGATCCCCGGGCAGTTCGGGCCGATGAGGCGGGTGCCGCGCGCCAGGGCCCGGTCGACGACGACGGTGGCGTCGGCGACCGGGATGCCCTCGGTGATGACGACGACGGTCTCCACGCCGGCGTCGATGGCCTCCAGGGCGGCGTCCTTGGCGAACGCGGGCGGCACGAAGATGACGGACACGTTGGCGCCCGTGGCCTCGCGGGCCTCGGCGACGCTCGCGTAGACGGGGATCTCGACGCGGCCCTGCCGGGCGAGATCGGCGCCGGGCCCGTAGCCGACGACGTCGAAATCGACGGTGGTCCCGGCTTTGCGGGGGTTGGTGCCGGCGACGACGGCGGTGCCGGAGTCGAGCATCCGCTGCGTGTGGCGGCGGCCCTCGGACCCGGTAATGCCCTGGACGAGGACGCGGGAGTCGGCGTTGATGATGATCGACATGCGGGTCTCCTGAGTCAGTGGGCGGCGAGTTCGGCCGCGGTGCGGGCCGCCTGGTCCATGGTCTCCTCGATGTGGACGAGGCGGTGGGCGGCGGCGGCGAGGATGCGGCGGCCCTCGTCGACGCGATTGCCGTCGAGTCGGACGACGATCGGCTTGGAGGCCGCATCCCCGAGGTTGTCGAGGGCGGCGACGATGCCGCGGGCGACCTCGTCGCAGGCGGTGATGCCGCCGAAGACGTTGACGAAAACGGAGCGGACCTGCTCGTCCCCGAGGATGACGTCCAGGCCACGGGTCATGACGTCGGCGGAGGCTCCGCCGCCGATGTCGAGGAAGTTCGCGGGGGTGACGCCCAGGTCCTCGCCGGCCATGGCGACGACGTCGAGCGTCGACATGACGAGGCCGGCGCCGTTGCCGATGACTCCCACTTGCCCGTCGAGGCGCACGTAGTTGAGTCCGGCGGCGCGGGCCCGGGCTTCCCGCGAGTCCTCGGCGGCCAGGTCGACGTAGGCCTCGTGGTCGGGGTGGCGGAAGCGGGCGTTGTCGTCGAGGCTGACCTTGCCGTCGACGGCCCACACGGATCCGTCGGGGGAGACGACGAGGGGGTTGACCTCGACGAGGGTGGCGTCCTCGTCGCGGTAGACCTCCCACAGCGAGACGAGAACGGGGACGAGGGCGGGGCGCTCGGACGGGGGGAACCCCGCCTCGTCGAGGATGCGGTCGGCGACGTCCTCGTCGATGCCGGTCGTCGGGTCGAGGGGGACGCGGGCGAGGGCCTCGGGGCGCTCCTGGGCGAGGGTCTCGATGTCCATGCCGCCTTCGCGCGAGCACATGGCGAGGTGCCGGCGGTGGGAGCGGTCCAGGAGGATCGAGAAGTAGTACTCGTGGGCGATGTCGGCGCCGACGGCGATGAGGACGGAGTCGACCCTGTGCCCCTTGATGTCGAGGCCGAGGATGTCCTCGGCCCGGGCGGCCGCCTCGTCGGGGGTGCGCGCCAGTTTGACCCCACCGGCCTTGCCCCGGCCGCCGGTCTTGACCTGGGCCTTGACGACGAGGAGGTCGGCGCCGTCGGCCATGAGATGGGCCGCGGCGGCGCGCGCTTGGTCGGGGTTCTGCGCGAGGACGTCGGCGAGAACGGGGACGCCGTGTTCGCGGAACAGAGCGCGGGCCTGGTATTCGTAAAGATCCACCGTCTCTCCTTCGTTGGACGTGTCGGTGATCTCCCCCACCCTAGCGAAGGGCGCGGGCCCGGTCACGCGCTGGGGATGTTTTTCTCAGATCTTCTTCATCGGGGCCATCCGCACGAGCAGACGCTTCTCGACGGCCCCGAAGGCGACGCGGGCGACGGTGCGCGCGCCCTGGCCCTCCAGGCCGACGACGGTGCCGGTACCGAGGGTCGCGTGGGCGACGCGGTCGCCGACGGCCAGGTCGAGCACGGGGGCGTCGGCGGCCCGGTCGGCGGATGCCGCGGGGCGAGCGCCCATGCGGATCGTCGTCCCCAGGCGCGGACTCGCCATCTGCCCGGGTCTGGTGCCGGCCCCGGCGCCGATGACGGCGCCGGCGTCCTCGTCCCCCCACGGGTCGGTGCGTCGACGGCTCCCGACGGAGCCGCCTCGCCCGCCCCAGCCGGGCGTCCCGGCGCGCAGGCGCTCGCCGCTGGTGGAGGCCCGGCGCACGTCGAGGATCTCGGGGGGGATGTCGTCGAGGAACCGCGACGGCGGCATCTCCTGGGGGGTGCCCCAGGCGGAGCGGACGGCGGCGCGCGTCAGGTAGAGGCGCTCGCGCGCGCGGGTGATGGCGACGTAGGCGAGTCGGCGCTCCTCTTCGATGTCGGACTGCTCGCCGAGGGACCGCTGGTGGGGGAAGGTCCCGTCCTCCATGCCGGTGACGAAGACCGTGGGGAACTCCAGGCCCTTGGCGGTGTGGACGGTCATCAGGGTGACGTGTCCGCTGCGCTGCTCCTCGGCGGGGACCTGGTCGGAGTCGGCGACGAGGGCGACGCGCTCGAGGAAGTCGGCGAGGGAGCCCCCCGGCGAGGAGAGGGCGAAGTCCTGGGCGACGGAGTGGAGTTCGGCGAGGTTCTCGACGCGGGAGTCGTCCTGGGGATCCTCGGAGCGGCGCAGCTCGGACAGGTAGCCGGTGCGGTCGAGGACTTCTTCGAGGATGTCGCCGATCCCCGCGCCGGCGTCATGGGCGGTCCGCATGGTTTCGATGAGTCCCCAGAACCCGGCGGCGGAGGCGGCGGCCCGGGGGGTGAGGCCGAGGACATCGGGGACCGGCTCCTCGGCGCCCGCATCGGCCGAGGGCGCGTCGGCGGTCGGCTGCGCGCCGGGCTCGGGGATCCGCCCCCCGCGGGGTCGGGGAGCCGAACCCTGGCCGTCCTGCTCCGTCGGCGCCATCGCCGGGGGCGCGCCGTCCCCGGGGGCCCGGTCGGAGTCGTCCGCGGTCCGGGCGCCCAGGGCGGCGGGGTCGAGGCCCTCGGCTTCACCGGCGGGGCGCCCGCGAGAGATCCACAGGTGGCGCAGGGCCTGCCCGAAGGACACGCCGTGGCGGCTCGCGTGGGCGGCGAGCGCCTCCTGGGCCTTGTCCCCGAGCCCCCGCTTGGGGACGTTGAGGACGCGGCGCACGGCGACGGTGTCGTCGGGGTTGGAGATCACCTGGAGGTAGGCCAGGGCGTCCTTGATCTCGCGGCGCTCGTAGAAGCGAGTGCCGCCGACGACGCGATAGGGGATGCCCTGGCGGACGAGGAGCTCTTCGAGGGCGCGGGACTGGGCGTTGGTCCGGTAGAAGACGGCGACGTCGCCCCATGCGGAGCCGTCGTCGTGGAGGCGGTCGATCTGGGAGACGACGAAACGGGCCTCGTCGTACTCGGAGTCGGAGGCGTCCACGACGATCTTCGCGCCGTCTCCGGAGGCGGTCCACAGGTTCTTGGGCCGGCGCCCCTCGTTGCGGGAGATCACGGCGTTGGCGGCGGACAGGATGTTCTGCGTCGACCGGTAGTTCTGCTCCAGGAGGATCGTCGTCGCCCCGGGGAAGTCGCGCTCGAACTCCTCGATGTTGCGGATCGTCGCACCCCGGAACGCGTAGATCGACTGGTCGGAGTCGCCGACGACGGTGAGCTCCGCGGGCGCCACGGCGTCGGACCCGTCGCCGACGAGGGCCCGCACGAGCATGTACTGGGCGTGGTTGGTGTCCTGGTACTCGTCGACGAGGACGTGACGGAACCTGCGGTGGTAGTGCTCGGCGATGGCGGGGGCCGAGGCGAGGAGCTCGTAGGTGCGCATGATGAGGTCGTCGAAGTCGAGGGCGTTCGACTCGCGCATCCTCTTGTCGTATTCGAGGTAGGTCCGCGAGACGATCCTCGACACGGGGTCGTTCGCGGCGGTGTCGGCGTAGCGGGCGGGGCCGATGAGCTCGTTCTTCAGGTCGGAGATGCGCGCGGCGATCATCCGGGGGGCGAAGCGCTTGATATCGACGTCGTCGCCCTTGAGGATCATCTGGATGAGGCGCTGGGAGTCCTGGGCGTCGTAGATCGTGAAGCTCGACGACAACCCGGCGGCGGCGTGCTCGGCCCTCAGGAGGCGCACGCACGCCGAGTGGAAGGTGGAGACCCACATCCTGCGGGCCTGGGGGCCGACGAGGCCCGCGGCGCGCTCGCGCATCTCGGCGGCGGCCTTGTTCGTGAAGGTGATGGCGAGGATCTGCCCGGCGCTGGCCCTGCCGGTGGCGAGCAGGTGGGCGATCCGGTGGGTGAGGGCGCGGGTCTTCCCCGATCCGGCGCCGGCCATGATGAGCAGGGGCGAGCCCTCGTGGACGACGGCGGCGCGCTGGCGGTCGTTGAGGCCGCTGAGGAGGGCGTCGGGGTCGAGGGAGGGGGCGGGGGCCTCCCATTCGCCGGCCCCTGGCCACGGCGCGGTCGGCGCCGTGGCGCGACCGTCGGCTCCTCCGGGCACGGCGACGGCGGGCCAGCCGCCGGCCTCGGGCAGATGGTCGGCGGCGGCCTCGTCGAGGTCGTAGGCGGGCAGTTCGGGCGGCACGTAGCCGTCCTCGTCCCACACGGGCAGATCCGAGGGGCCGAGGTCGGGCAGGGCGGTGAAGTCTGTCATGGCCCATTCACTCTAGGGCACCCCTAGGGCGTCTGCGTCCGACGCCCCGGCGCGCGGCTACCCCACCGGACCCCGCTCAGGAGGAGCTCACTTCTTGCGGTACAGGGACTTCGTGGCGTACACCGGCTCGTTCGTCACCTGCACCCCCAGGGACCGGAAGATCCCCTCGTCCACGGTCCCCAGGATCGTCGACGTGTGGACGTCGCACCCGCGCAGCGCCTCCAATTGGTCGAGGGCGCGCCGGGCGTTGTCGTCCCCGTTGGCCGACACCGCCAGGGCGATGAGCACCTCGTCGGTGTGCAGACGGGGGTTGCGCGACCCCAAGTGTTCGGTTTTGAGCCGCTGGATCGGCTCGATCGACTCCGGGGCGAGCAGGTCGACGGCGTCGTCGATCCCGGCGAGCGCCTTGAGGGCGTTGAGGAGCATCGCCGAGGAGCAGCCGAGCAGCGCCGACGTCTTGCCGGTGACGATCGTGCCGTCGGGCAGCTCGATCGCCGCTGCCGGGGCCTTCGTCGCCCGCGCGACCCTCAGCGCCGGAGCGACGACGGGCCGATCCTCCTTCTCCACGCCGAGCCGGGCCATGAGCAGGGCGATCCGCTCGGACTGGACGGGCTCGCCCATCTCCTTCTTCTCGGTGACGAGGGCCCTGTAGTAGCGGCGGATGACCTCCTGCTTCGACGCCTCGCGGCACGCCTCGTCGTCGCAGATCGACCGGCCCGCCATGTTGACCCCCATGTCGGTCGGCGACCGGTAGGGGGACGTTCCGAGGATCTGCTCGAAGAGGCGGTTGAGGACCGGGAACACCTCGACGTCGCGGTTGTAGTTGATCGTCTGCTCGCCGTAGGCGGCCAGGTGGAAGGGATCGATCATGTTGACGTCGTCGAGGTCGGCGGTGGCCGCCTCGTACGCGATGTTCACCGGGTGGTCCAGGGGGATGTTCCAGATGGGGAACGTCTCCCACTTGGCGTAGCCCGAGGAGATGCCGCGACGGTGGTCGTGGTAGAGCTGAGACAGGCAGGTCGCCATCTTGCCGGATCCTGGGCCGGGCGCGGTGACGACGACGAGGTCGCGCTCGGTCTCGATGTACTCGTTCCTCCCGTAGCCCTGCTCGGAGACGATGCGGGCGACGTCGTTCGGGTAGCCGGGGATGATGAAGTGGCGGTAGACGCGGATGCCGAGCTTTTCGAGCTTGCGGCGCACGGCCTTGGCCTCCCGGTTGTCATCGGTCCATTGGGTGATGACGACCGATCCGACGTACAGCCCGTAGTCGCGGAACGCGTCGATATGGCGCAGGACCTCGTCCTCGTAGGAGGTGCCCAGGTCCGCGCGGACCTTCCTGCGGGAGAAGTCCTTGGCGTTGACCGCGACGATGATCTCGACGTCGTCGGCCAGTTCCTTGAGCATGACGATTTTGTTGTCGGGGGTGAAGCCGGGAAGCACGCGGGAGGCGTGCATGTCGTCGACGAGCTTGCCGCCGAACTCCAGGTAGAGCTTGCCGCCGAATTGGGCGCGGCGCTGAGCGATGTGCTCAGACTGGAGCGTGATGTACAGGTCGCGATCGAATCCGATACGGCGCATGCGTTCCTCTCGAAGCAGTGCCCCAGAGCGCGGTCCGGGGACGAGTCCAACGCAGAATCAGCCTACTCATGTCGACGCTTCTTCCGGGCGCCGTCGAGCGTCTACCTCGCCACACGCGGACCCGCCGCTCCGGCCGACGGCGTCAGACGATGTGCCGCTGGACCGCCCACCTCGTCAGCTCGTTCCGGTTGGACAACTGGAGCTTGCGCAGCACCGAGGAGACGTGCGTCTCGACCGTCTTGATCGAGATGAACAGCTCGGACGCGACCTCCTTGTACGTGTACCCGCGGGCGATCAGGCGCATGACCTCCTGCTCGCGGGCGCTGAGCAGGTCGAGCTCGTCGTCGGCCGCGGACACCTCACCGGTGCCGAAGGCGTCGAGGACGAAGCCGGCCAGGCGCGGGGAGAACGCGGCGTCCCCTCCGGCGACGCGGGCGATGGCCTCGACGAGGTCGGCGGTGGAGATCGACTTGGTGACGTAGCCCCGGGCGCCGGCGCGGATCACCTGGACGACGTCCTCGGGCGCGTCGGACACGGACAGGGCGAGGAAGCGCAGTCCCTCGATGTCCTGGCAGGAGGCGGCGACCTCGGCGCCTCCGCCGCCGTTGCCGCCGGGCAGGTGGACGTCGAGGAGGGCGACGTCGGGACGCAGTTCCCGGCATGCGGCGATCGCGCCCTCGACGTCGGCGGCTTCGCCGAGGACGACGAGGTCGGCGCCGGAGGACTCGAGTTCGGCGCGGACGCCGGAGCGGACCATCGGGTGGTCGTCGATGACGACGAGGCGTATGGGCATGTGCTTCTCCCTTGTCATGTCAGGATCGGTGTGGGGATGTCGAGGGGGGTGCGCGGCAGCCGCAGGCCGATCTCGGTGCCCGAGGCCCTGACGCGCACCGACGCCGTCCCGCCGACGCGCTCCATGCGGCCGAAGATCGAGTCGCGCACGCCGTGGCGATCGTCGGGGACGGCGGCCAGGTCGAACCCGGGGCCGGCGTCCTTGATGAACGCCTCGATGACGTCGGGGCGCACTTCGAGGAACACGGAGACGGGCGGCGCCCCGTGGCGCACCGCGTTCGCCACGGCCTCGCCGAGGGCTGCCACGAGGGCGAGCTCGGCCGGGCCGGGGACGGTGTCGCCGACGGTGACGACCTCGACGGGGACCCCGTAGCGGCTCTCGACCTGGCCGGCGGCCTCGGACACGGCCTGGCCCAGCGACGCGGCGGGCTCCTCGCGCCCCGTGTAGAGCCACGAGCGCAATTCGCGCTCCTCCGTCAGGGCGAGGGACCGGACGCGGACCGGGTCGTCGGCGCTGGCCCGGATCAGCGTGAGGGACTGGAGGACGGAGTCGTGCAGGTGGGCGGCGATGTCGGCGCGCTCGGCATCGCGGACCTGCTGCTCCTGGGAGGCGGACAGATCCTTGTTCGTCCGCAACCACAGGGGGGTCAGGGCGAAGAGGACCCCGGCGATGACCACGGCGCCAATGAGCCCTCCGCGCAGGAGGATCAGCGGGGGGTCGTTGCGTCCGACGACGGCCACGAGGCCGATGATGAGCATGAGGACGCCGACGCTGACGATCCCCAGGAATGAGGGGGTCCGCGCCAGTGCCAGGCGCCCCCCCTGGCTCCACACGAGGCCGATGCCGATGACGATGAGCGCAGTGGAGAGGATGTCGCGCAGATCGACGACTCCGGAACTGGCCAGGATCAGCGCCATCGTCGACAGGACGACCATGAGGGTCCCCGCCATGAGGAGTTGGCTGCGCGAGGTCGCGCGCGAACGATCGGTTCCCAGGGCCGACAGCCGGGCGCCGATGCCACGGGCCCGGGCCGCCGAGCCCGGGTCGCCATCCTTGGGGACCATGACCCACAGCCACAGGTAGAGGACGACCGACACGCCCAGCGCCGGCGCGAGGACCGCCATGACCATGCGGACCGCGCCCACGCTCATACCGGTGTGGACGGCCAAGCCCGAGCACACCCCCGCCATCCACGGGGTCGGCATCGAGCCGGACTCGCCGGTGGCGCGCCGCAGCGGCGGGCGCAGGAGGGACGGCACCGGCGGAATCCAGGGGCGCCCGGGCGCGGTGGGAGCGCCCGCGGGGGGGCGCGGTCCTGGAATCGTCGTCACACGCCGTATTCTCGCATCAACGAGGGACCGGGATCCGTCCGGACACGGGGAATCAGGGACCGTTCAGGGCTTCACCCAATGACGCCGACCCGCACTCGTGGGAGACAGTTATCCCATGATCCTACAACACCAGGAGGCGATCTCATGATGCCGACCCCACCGCCCGGAGGCCCCCGCCCGCCCGGCCCCGGCCCCCAACAGCCCCCGCGTTCGGGCGGCGATCGACGGTTCTTCGAGTCGATCCGCTGGTCCGGATGGTTCCGGGCCGAACCGAGGATCATCGGCGGCGTCTGCTCGGGCATCGCCGCCCGCTGGGGATGGGATCCTCTGCTCGTCCGCGGGATCACCGCGATCGCCATGTTCTTCGCCCCGTTCCTCCTCGCCGTCTACGGCGCCGCGTGGCTGCTCCTGCCCGAGCAGCGAGACGGGAGGATCCACCTCGACGAACTCGTCTCCGGACGCTTCGACATCGCCGTCCTCGGCGGATTCGCCGCGATCCTCCTCGGGATGGGAGGCGAATTCCCCGTGTCGTTCGTCCTCGGCTCTCGCAGGGGGGTGATCTGGGGACTGCTGTGCGCCCTCATCGGAATCGTTGTGTTCATCGTCCTCATCGGATCGGCGAAGCCGACACCGGGAGGCCGGCCCCCGGCAGGCACGCCTCATCCCCCCGCGCATCCGGGAGGGCCTACTCCGGGTGGTCCCGGGGCTCACGACCCGGCCTCCGCGCCCTCCTCGTTCCCGCCGCCGCAGAACTCCCCGTGGCAGGCGCCGCGCGCGCCTTTCTCCGCGCCTCAGGGCGCGCCGTCCCCGACGTGGCAAGCAGGCGCCCACGGCGGACCCGCACCCTACGCCGCACCACGGTCGACGCCTCCCTGGCCCCCGAACCCGGCGCCGACCGTGGCCCCCGTGTGGACCCCTCCCCCCGTGCCCCGTCCGCGGACGGTCGGCCTGCGTGCGAACCTCATCGTCAGCGGCCTCGTGTTCTTGACGATGGCGGCGACCTTCTACGCGATGTACGACTGGGTTCTCGCCCAGAACGACGGCTACGCGACCAGGATCGGATTGATCGGGGCGGGCGCGTGCCTGCTGATCGTCGGCATCGCCCTTGCCGTCGCCTCACTGCGCGACCGAGCCGCCGCCTGGATCGTCTCGATGACGATCATCGGGATGCTCCTCGCCGCGCCCGTCGCCCTCATCGGGGCGGCCTGGCAGGAGGAGGAGTACGAGACGCCGTCCGCGCTCCTGCTCCCCACTCCCAGGGTCTTCACCTGGGAGGACTCGGTGATCGACGGCATCAACGCTTCCGGGTCGGCGGTCCTCGACCTGTCGCAGGCCCCCGTCGGCACCTCCTCGACGATCCGCGTCACCTCGGAGGTGTGGAGCCTCCTCGACATCACAGCCCGCTCCGACCAGCAGGTGCGGATCCTGTGCGAGGGCGAGCTGATGTCCGCGAAGGGCTCCTACCTCGACCCGGCCCGGACCCCGGACTGGCTCTCCGGCCTCAAGGACTGCGCTCTGAGCGCGGACGACGACCGCGGGACGATCACCGCGCAGACTCGCGGATGGCAGGCCGGGCGCGGCTTCACCATCGTCATCGACTCCGACGCCCTCATCGACGAGCTCGCCTTCACCGAGACCTCGCCTCTGGACAGGTTCGAGACGCCGTCCGACCCGCAGGGCCAATCGGACGCCTCCCCCTCCGCCACTCCCCCGGCCACCGCACCGCAGTCGGACGCGCAATCCTCAGCCATCGCCCCGTCACCGGCGGGCCAGCAGTAAGGCACCATGATGAGCACTGAAAACCACGACACCCCGACGACCCCGATGCCCGTCGTCCCGGAGGCGCCGACGACCTCCCTCCCCCTCGACTCCGATGTCCCCGAGGCGACCGCTGAGACGACGATGCTCCCGGCCGATCCGATCACCGGCCCCGACGTCGACACCGGATCCTCGGATGATCGCGCGGCGCAGGAGGAGCAGCCCGCCACCGACGAGAGACCCGCTGCGCCCCCCGTTGAGGGAGCCACGTTTCGTTCTGCGCAGGACCCGGCTCAACCGTCCGCGCATGTGGCGGCAGATCCAGCCGATGAGCCCGGCGACTCGAAGGTCTGGACCGCAGCGGACTCCGTCGCAGTCCTCGACGAGGCTCCCGCTCGCGGGGTTCGCGTCGGCCAACTGATCTGGGCGGGCGTCGTCTGCCTGACCGGGGTATTCCTCATCGCCCTCGCCATCATCCGCAATATCAACATCCCGATGCTCCTCATCGGCCTGATCGGGCTCCTCGGCCTCGGACTGGTCGTCTCGGCGCTCTTCGTCGGACGCGGGCCCTCCACTCGCGACACGGCCGGGTCAGCGCCCCGCGCGGGCTGAGGCCCCCGGACCCGTCCAGCCCGATCAGCCCCCGAAACGAACGGCTGGACGCAGCGGAGGGGGGCGGTCTCCGGTTCCGGAGGCCGCCCCCCTCTTTCGTGGACGACGGACCGCTCTGTCAGTGCGCCGCCCGCACGACGAGTCAGGCGCCCGTGACGTCGTCCGGCGCGCACTGGGCGTAGCGCGCCAACTCCTCGTCGACGATCGACTCGTCGAGCTTGACGAAGACCGGGGTGGGCTTGGAGATCGGCGTTCCCACCGCGATCTCGTGCCGGCGCCACCGGGGGGTCCGCGTGTAGTCGCCGGTGATGACCGGATAGCCGGCGCGTCCGGCGAAGTCGTCGGGGAGGATCTGCGGGTCGAGTTCGACGACCTCCTCGATGCGCGGCATCGGGGCGACCGCGCCCTCGCCGCCCATGACCCGGTCGACGTCGTTGGCGGCGTGCGGCAGGAACGGCGAGAGCATGAGATTGAGGTCGGCGACGGCCTGGGCGAGCGTGTGCAGGACGGTCCCCAGCCTCCCGCGCTGCTCGGGAGCCTTGAGCTTGAAGGGCTCGGTGTCGGCCACGTACTTGTTGGCCTCCGCGACCAGGCGCATCGCCTCGGCGAGGGCCGCCTTCTGCCGATGCCGGCGGATCAGGCCGCCGACCGTGTCGAATCCGGCGCCGATCTCGTCGAGAAGGGCGCGGTCCACGTCCTCCAGGGCTTCGGGAGCCGGGATCTGACCGAAGTTCTTCGCGATCATCGAGGCGGTCCGGTTGACGAGGTTGCCCCAGCCGGCGACGAGCTCGCCATTCGTGCGGCGCACGAACTCGGCCCACGTGAAGTCTGCGTCGGACGTCTCCGGGCCGGCGGCGCAGATGAAGTAGCGCAGGGCGTCGGCCTGGTAGCGGGCGAGGAAGTCGCGCACGTAGATGACGATGCCGTGGGACGAGGAGAACTTCTTGCCCTCCATCGTCAAGAACTCGCTGGAGACGACCTCGGTCGGCAGTCCGAGGACCCCGAGGTCGCCGTGGGCGCCTCCCCTGTCCCCCTGCCCGTTGTAGCCGAGCATCTCGGCGGGCCAGATCTGCGAGTGGAAGACGATGTTGTCCTTGCCCATGAAGTAGTAGGACAGGGCCTGCGGGTCGTTCCACCACCGTCGCCACGCCTCGGGGTCGCCGGTGCGGCGCGCCCATTCGATCGAGGCCGACAGGTAGCCGATGACGGCGTCGAACCAGACGTACAGGCGCTTGCCGGGCTGGTCCTCCCAGCCGGGCACGGGGATCCCCCAGTCGATGTCGCGGGTCATCGCGCGCGGACGGATGTCCTGGAGGAAGTTCTTGGAGAACTTGATGACGTTGGGCCGCCACGAGCCCGAGGCCTCGCGGTCGTCGAGCCATTCCGACAGGGCCGCGGCCAGGGCCGGCAGGTCGAGGAAGTAGTGGGTGGACTCGACGAACTCGGGGGTCTCCCCGTTGATGCGCGACCTGGGGTCGATGAGGTCGGTGGGATCGAGCTGGTTGCCGCAGGCGTCGCACTGGTCGCCGCGGGCCCCGGGGGTGTGGCAGATCGGGCACTCGCCCTCGATGTAGCGGTCGGGCAGGGTGCGCCCCGTCGACGGCGAGATCGCCGAGCGCGTCACCTGTTCGAGCATGTAGCCGTTGTCCCGCACGATGCGGAACATGTCCTGGACGACGCGGTAGTGGTTGCCCGCGGTCGTCCGGGTGAACAGGTCGTAGGACAGGCCCAGGGCGACGAGGTCCTCGACGATGAGCCGGTTGTTGCGGTCGGCGAGCTCGCGGGCGCTGATGCCCTCGGCGTCGGCGGCGACGAGGATCGGGGTGCCGTGCTCGTCGGTGCCCGAGACCATGAGGACGTCGTGGCCGGCCATGCGCATGTACCGGGAGAAGACGTCCGAGGGGACGCCGAAGCCGGCGACGTGACCGATATGGCGGGGGCCGTTGGCGTAGGGCCAGGCGACGGCAGACAGAATGCGACTCATGGTGGCCCAGCCTAGTCATTCGCCCTGCCCGAGTCGAAGCGATCGGCCCCTTCCCCCCTCGTTCGCCCCCGCCGGCCCGGCGCCCACCGGCACTCCGCTCGTCGCCCCCAGCCCCGTGCCCGCCGTTCGTCCGTCGGCGCCCAGCCGCCTCGGATACGGTGGAGGCGTCGCATCGCCGAGGGAAGGAGTCCGTATGTCCCGCGCGCTCATCATCGTCGACGTGCAGCCGACATTCTGCGAGGGCGGAGCGCTGCCGATCGAAGGGGGCGACGCCTGCGCCGAGAGGATCGCGGAGTTCGTCGAGGAGCACCGCGACGACTACGCCCTCATCGCGACGACTCAGGATTGGCACATCGACCCGGGCTCTCATTTCTCCCAGACCCCGGATTTCGTCGACACGTGGCCTCCCCATGGGGTCGCGGGGACGGCGCAGGCCGAGCTCCATCCGGCTCTGGCGGGCGTGAACGCCGACGTCTCGACGAAGAAGGGACTCTACTCGGCGGCCTACTCGGGCTTCGAGGGGGTCGACGAGGAGGGGCGCCCGTTGGCGGACGTGTTGTCCGAGGCGGGGGTGGACTCCGTCGACATCTGCGGCCTCGCCCAGTCGCACTGCGTGTGCGAGACGGCGTTGGACGCCCAGCGCCTGGGCTTTTCCGCGAGGATCCTGTCGGATCTGACCGAGCCGGTCTCGGCCGAGACCGCGGTGAGGGCGACCGAGCGCCTCGATGCCGCGGGCGTCGAGCAGATCGATTCGCTCCTCGTCTTCTGACGGCCCGTCCTGCGCCTGGGGCGCCGCCGTCTCGGCGTCCTCGCCCACGATCCTCCTGCTCCTCGCTCGCCGCCTCGGGGACCGTGCCCTGCTCGTAGATCGCGCCCGCGAGCCCATCCACGTCGGACGGGAGTCGGAAGTACGAGTGTCCGCGAGTCTCCCACCACGTATGGCCGGTCCCTCGGCCGGCGGCCCTCGTGTCGAGGCGGGCCGGGTCAGCCGCCCGCCCGGCGGGCGAGGACGGCCGCGTACAGGTCGTTGGTGCGCAGCCCCGTGGCTCGGGCGACGTCGGCGGCCGCGTCCTTGAGCCGCATCCCCTCGTCCGCCAGGGCGAGGACCGCGTCGACGTGATCGGCGGGGTCCCGCGTCCCCCGCCATCCGGCGACGACGACGGTGATCTCCCCGAGGACGCCGTCGGCCGTGGCCGCGACGAGGTCAGCGAGGGTCCCGCGCAGGACCTCCTCGTGGGTCTTCGTCAGCTCCCGGCACACGACGGCCCGCCGGTCGGGCCCGAACGCTCCGGCCATGCGCTCGAGGGTCTCGTGGAGGCGCTTGGGCGACTCGAAGAAGATCATCGTGCGCGGGTCGCGGGCCAGGGCATCGAGGGCCCGCCGGGCCTCGCCGTCCTTGCGCGGGAGGAATCCTTCGAAGCTGAAGCGGTCGGAGGGCAGCCCGGAGACGGCCAGGGCGGCCAGGGCCGCCGAGGGGCCGGGAATGGAGGTGACGGGGACGCCTCGGACGACGGCCTCGCGGACGACCCGGTACCCGGGGTCGGAGACGGTCGGCATCCCGGCGTCGGAGACGAGGAGGACCCGGCCCCCGCGTTCGGCCTCGTCGACGAGGCGGGAGGCGCGGTCGGCCTCGTTATGGTCGTGGAGGGCGAGGAGGCGCCCGGAGGGGGTCACGTCGAGGCGCGAGGCGAGGGCGAGGAGGCGGCGGGTGTCCTCCGCGGCGATGACATCGGCCTGCGCGAGCGCGGCGATGAAGCGGGCGGAGGCGTCGGCGGAGTCGCCGATGGGGGTCGCCGCCAGGGTGACGGCTCCTGGATCGAGGGCGCGGATGTCGTGGGCCACCGTCTCATCGTCTCATCGGCGCGGTCCGCTCGTCATGTCGGCGGCGCGCATGCGGGCGATGCCGAGGCAGGCGAGGCAGAAGACTCCGGCGGCGACGGCGATGGATCCTCCGGCGGACAGGTCGGCGGCGACGGCGATGCCGAGTCCCGTGGTGGAGATCAGGGCGCCGCAGGCGGGCGCGGCGATGACGTAGGCCCGCAGCGAGGGAACGAGTCCTTTGAGGCCGACGGCGGGCGCGGCGATGAGGGCGATCGACAGGACGGTGCCGACGGCGGGGATGAGGACGACGACGGTGATGAGGATGACGAGGAGGATCGTCGCCTCGTGGCGGCGCCGGGCGCGGGGGCCCTGGGCGCTGGGGTCGAAGCAGTGGAGGAGAAGGCGGCGCCCGCGGGCGGCGGCGAGGACCAGGGCTCCCACGAGGCACAGTCCGGCGGCGCCCGCGTCGACGGCGTTGACGGTCAGGACGGAGCCGGTGAGGAATCCGGAGACCTGGATCGGCAGGGGCGCGAACCACGTGGCGAGGAAGTACCCGAGGGCGAATCCGAGGGTGAGGACGACGCCGGCGGCGGCCTGGGAGGAGATGCCCGGGCGGGCGGCGAGGGCGCGCATGAGCCAGGCCAGCGGCAGGCACATGAGGAAGGCCCCGACGAAGAGCACGAGGGAGAGCTGGCGGTGGTCGAGCCCGACGGCAGCGCCGATGACGACGCCGAGGACGGCTCCGGGGAAGGCTCCGTGGGTGACGGATTCGGCGAAGAAGACGCGCTGGTCGAGGACGGCGAGAACTCCGACGAGGCCGGCGAGGGCGCCGACGAGGACGACTTCGAGTCCGGGGAGCGCGAGGATCTGCCACAGGCCGGTCATCGGGCCCCTCCCGGTGTCCGGATCCGCGAGGCGATGAGGCAGGCCCCGAAGACGGCGAGGACGCACAGGGCGACGGCAGCCTGGGGGGAGACGGGGCGGGGGGTGGGGGCGAGCATGAGGGCGATCCCCGCCCATCCTCCGGTGATGCCGGCGACTGCTGCCCCGATCGCCATGACGCGGCTGGTCGATGCCAGGAGGCGGGCGGCGGCCCCGGGGACGATGAGGAATCCGACGACGAGGAGGACGCCGACGGCGCTGGAGGCGGCGACGACGATCGCCCCGATGCAGATGTTGATGATGATGTCGACGGTGAGGAGGCTGATCCCGGCGGCGCCGGCGCCGGCGCGGTCGTGGGCGACGAAGACCTGCTCCTTCCAGGTCACCGCGATGAGGACGAGGGCGACGAGGCACACGAGGAGGGACTGGGCGAGCCGGTGGTCGGTGATCTCGAGGAGTCGGCCGAACATCAGGGCCTCGAGCTGGCCGGACATGTCGCCCTTCTTCAGGGAGATGATGATGCCGGCGGAGAAGAAGGTCGTCAGGATGACGGCCGCGGCTCCCTCGGAGACGGCGGCGCGGCGGCTGGCGGCGGTCAGGGCGATGGTGACGAGGACGGCCGCGAGCGCGGCGCCCGGGACGATCATGTCGGTCCCGCCGACGATGGCGCCGACGACGATGCCGGGGAACACGGAGTGGACCATGGCCTCGGCGTTGAACTCGAGGCGGCGGAGGTTGACGACGGTGGAGACGGGGCCGGCGACGAAGCCGAGGACGGTCAGGAGGAGGAGGGGCCGGATCATGTAGGGCGCGCCGAGGGCGTCCCCGATGACCGGCAGGGGGGCGATGGCGTCGGCGAGGGCCGAGATCGCCCATGAGATCGCGCTGGTCATGGTCATTGGCCGACGACGCGCAGGCGGCGCTGGCCGGCGGTCGCCTCGATGACGGCATCGGGTTCTCCCCCGTAGGCGGCGGCGAGTAGATCCGGGTCGAGCACGCGGTCGAGGGGGCCGAAGGCGATCTGGCGCCCGGCGAGGAGGAGGGCGAGGTCGCAGGTGCGCCGGGCCAGGGACAGGTCGTGGGTGGAGGCGATGACGCCGACGCCGTCGGCCTTCATCTGGGTGATGATGTCGAGGAGGGCGTCGCGGTTGGGCTGGTCGAGGCCGTTGAAGGGCTCGTCGAGGAGGACGAGACGAGGGCGGGCGACCAGCGCCCGAGCCAGGAGAATGCGTTGGCGCTGGCCGCCCGACAGGCGTCCGAATCGTTGGCCGGCGCGGTCCTCCATGCCGACGCGTTCGAGGGCGTCGGCGACCGCGCGGCGATGCCCGCGATGGGGGCGCCGGAACCACCCGAGTTCCCCGTAGACGCCCATGGTGACGACTTCGCGGGCGGTGACGGGGAATTCGAGGTCGAGGTCGGCGGATTGGGGGACGTATCCGATGACCCCCGCCTCCGCTTCGACTGAGCCGCCGAGAACGGCGGCGTCGCCGAGGATCGAGCGCAGGAGCGTCGTCTTCCCGGATCCGTTGGGTCCGATGAGGGCGAGGGCCTGGCCGGCTTCGAGCGATGCGGTGACGCCGGTGAGAACGGGCGTTCGCCCGTAGCCAAGATCGGCGCGATCGAAGCGGAGGATGGGGGTCATCGATGGGTCGTCTTTCAGTTGAGCGAGGAGGGGAGCGGCGCGAGCTGCCCCTGCCAGGCGGTGACGAGGGTCGTCACATTGTGAATGATAGAGCCGACGTAGGTCTCGCCCTCGGTTCCGTCCGGGCCGAGCGAGTCGCCGTAGAGGGCGTCGTCGCCGATGACGGCGGTGACGCCGGCGGCCTTGGCAATGGCCTCGATGGACTTGGAGTTGTTGGAGTTCTCCGCGAAGAGGGCGGTCGCGCCCGAGGCCTTGACCTGCTCGGCGGCTTCGGCGATGTGGGCGGCGGTGGCGTCCTGCTGCTCGGAGAAGTCCGAGAGGGCGGCGCCGATGAATTCGATGCCGTAGCTCTTCGAGAAGTAGCCGAAGGCGTCGTGCGAGGTGAACAGGACGCGGTGCTCATCGGGAATCGAGGAGAGGGATTCCTGCGCCCACTGGTCGAGGTCGGCGAGCTGCTGCTGGTACTTCTCCACGTGGGAGTTGAAGAGCTGGGCGTTGTCGGGGGAGGCCTTGGCGAGGACGTCTCCGATATTGGCGACCTGGATGGCGGCGTTCTTGGGGCTGGTCCATACGTGCGGGTCGAAGCGGAATTCCGCCTCCTCGCCGTCCTCGGGCGGGAAGGGCCATTCGGCGACCTCGACCTTGGCGGCTCCGCGGTCGACGGTGTAGGAGAGGTTCTTCTCGGAGGCGAGGACCTTGTCGAGATCGTCGATGTCGGCGCTCGACAGGACGCCGGTCGTCACGCCCATGATCCCGTGGAAGCCGGAGGATTCGATGGCGTCGTCGAGGAAGTGCTCGAGGTCGACGCCGTTGACGAGCATGATGTCGGCCTGGGAGAGGGCCTTGGTCTGCTGGGGGGTCATCTCGTGCTCGTGGGCCGAGGCGTTGGGCGCCAGGAGGCAGGTGAGCTCGATGGTGGACTGCGCGGAGTCGGCGGGCGCGCCCGCGGTGGAGGAGGTCCCATCAGCCGCGGTCTTGACGAGGGCGAGAGTCGCCTCGGCGGAGGAGTCGGTGGCGATCTGGGTGACGTAGTCGCAGATCTGGGTGGTGGTGGCGACGACCTTGACGGAGTCGCCGGCGGGGGCGGCCGCCTCGTTCGGCTGACTGGATGCGGCGGTGTCCGTGCCGGCGGGGCCGCAGGCGCTGAGAACCGCCGCCCCTGCGAGGGCTGCGGTGGCGGAGACGAGGAATCGGCTGGGGCGGGCGGATGGTCTGACGACGCGCATAAGGATCTTTCTCTCAAGATTTTCGGACGCCCGAAATATTAGTCCTGCTGAAAATCGTTTTCAACCAGTCGTCGTCCGACCCGCCGTCCGGAAGCGACTCTCCCGCGGGCACGCGCAACGGTCGCACTGCCCTGCGCGAAGAACTCACCAGCATCCGGGCTCTCCCGCAGGCGCGCGCAACGGTCGAGGACCTCCGGGGGTCAGCAGACGACGCCCTGCTCAGGACTGGCCCGCGATCCAGGTACCGGGCATCCCGCAGGCCAGAAGACGACAACGCCCCATCGCACAGTCTTCGCAGAGCCTCACGCGACCCGACGACCGCCCCGTCCTCCCGACACCGAAGCCCCTCGGATCCGCCGAACCCCCAGGCACTGACACTCGAGCGCCTCGCGGACGGGAAGAGAATCATCATGGCGGCGGTTAAGACACGCGCAGCAGTCGACCATCCCCGCGGATTTTAAGAGAACAAACCTTCGCCGACACCTCCCCAGTCGCTCGCCCAAGCATCCCCGCGGATCGGAAGAAAACAGAGAACTGCGCGTCAGAAAGGCAGAGAGGGGATCCGTCGGACAACATCCCACCCACCCCCCATACATCGAAGCTCACCCCCTGAATACGCCGCACCCGCGGGAGGACTCGAATGGCGAGTGCCCCCGCGGGCCGGAAGAGGACGGCGTGTCAGCGAAGGGAGGAAAGGATACCCATCGGGCGACACCCACCCCCTAGTTCAGCCCCTGGATACGCCGAACCCGCAGGGGCACTCACCACCGAGCACCCCTGCGGGCCATAAGAGGACGGCGTATCAGCGAAGGGAGGAGAGGGCCTTCGTCCGGGCAACGACGGCCTCGACCATGGCCGGCACCTCGTCCGCATGATGCTCGGCCGGGGAGAACTCGGACATGTTCTCGAAATCGGTGACGAGCGAGAGGGAGACCTGGGCATTGACGACCGCGGCCTCGAAGTTCGACAGGATCTGACGCAGGTGCTCGACGGGGCGGATTCCGCCGGTGAAGGAGTATCCGACGAGGCCGACGCCCTTGTGGGCGAGGGCGGAGGGCTCGAGGAAGTCGATGGCGTTCTTCAAGGCACCGGGGATCGAGTGGTTGTACTCCGGGGTGACGAAGACGATGGCGTCGAAGCCCTTGACAGCCTCGTTGAACGCGGCTCCGGCGGGATCGGTCGGGGCGGCCATGGCGGTCGGCACTGGCTCGGCGAAGACCGGCAGGTCGAAGGCCGCGAGATCGACGAGCTCAGCCCCGACCCCTTCGACGGCATTGGCGCGGTCGACGACCCACTGGGCGACATCCGCGCCGATGCGGGTGGGGCGGATGGAACCGAGAACAACTCCAAGACGGATCACGTGAACTCCTCAAAACAAAATTATTGAAACATCAAATACTTTATGGGGCGGAAGTCCCACGCGCAAGAGGGACCGCTGTACGCCCCATCACAGCCCTCTCCGCACGTGCTCTCGCCTGTCAGTTTCGATACCGACAAGACGTCGACCTCCCTTGCCCGCGCACGTGCTCTCGCGCCCCATCGGTTCGCCCCGGCGGCGGTCGGCGCCCCTTTCCGCGCGCGCCTCGCCAATGGCCTGAATCGCCGCCGACCAGGCTTGGCATTCCTTTCCGCGCGCCCGCTTTCGTCCGTGTCGCGTTTCTTCTCTGTGTTTTCCTTCGAAAACGAACGTTTCCCCGGGTATGCGCGCTGGTTTTTTCGTTTTCGGGGGAAATTGCGAAGCGGTTAACCGATCATGTGTGTATGTGCTTGCCCTGTGGGGCTTGGCGGACGTGGGGAAGCACAGGGGTCAGCCAAACCCGACGCGCATGGGCAGGAGTCATTGGCCCGGCCGAGGCGTGGCCGCCGATTGGTCCAGACCCCGTACGCGCGGGCAGGCGGGCGCGCTCGTGGGTGGGGGTCGGCGGAGGCCTCAGCCAAACCCAACACGCGCGCGCCTCACTCTCGTCCGCATCGCGCTCCTTCTCTATGTTTTCCTTCGAAAACGAACATTTCCCCGGGTATGCGCGCTGGTTTTTTCGTTTTCCGGGGAAGCGAAGCGTCACCCGACCACGTACGCACGGGCGGGGAGTGGAACAGCGCGGACGCAGGTCGCAGGAAGCATCGGCGGGACATAGCAGGGCATGCAGTCGCCAGGAGTCTCGAATTGAGGCGAGCGAGTCCGGGTCGAACCGCGCGTGCGTGATGAATCGAACCGCGGGTGCAGGCGAAAGAAGTGGCTTCAATGGGTGGGCGCCGAACCCCAGTATTAGAAGAGAACTTTCTTGCGGCGCTTCCTGTCGCAAGCCCGCTCAAGGCGTTTTCCAGCAAGGGGGTGTGGGCCGCCCGTTTGGGTGGCCCACACCTGCGTATCCGATTGGTATTCAGTCGTTGCGCATGTCGTCGTCTTATTCGCCGACGCGTTCATCGACGGCGTCACGGGCGGTATCGACCGTGGAGTCGAAACGCCCTCCCGTTGCTTTCTTCACGGCTTTGGACGCTTGGTCGAGCAGCTCATCGGATTTCGCCTCATCGGCGAGCGTCGTTCGCACGAGATCCTCGGCCTTCGCCCGGATTCCTTCAGTCTGGTTCTTGATGTCATCGATTCCCATGAGCCGCCCTTTCCAACGGTGTTGTGGTCCTCTTCATGGTAACCGTCGAGCTGAGAAGACAACGCGCGCTGCATTCGATCGCCGCGAAGCGGCCATGGGGCCCGCATCCGTGCCTGTTTTGAGGAAGTGTTGGAACAGCAGAACGGAACGGCACTGCGATCACGCATCCCCAACAACCCGACACCGCCGATGATTGGGAGACCCGCCCATCATCGTGCAACCCAGACCGGGCGACGCTCGCGCGACCGGGAACTCGCAGATGGAGTGTGTCCAGGTGGGAAGGAGGTGAATTTAGCGGGCCGAAAAACTGATCAGCCTGTTCAAGACGTTTCCGGCCTTGAACACGTTCGTGTGTCATCGCATGCCCGTGCGGTGTTCTTGTGGGTAGGGGTGTTTGTATTGCCGGGTGTTGATGCTGGTGTTGATGCTGGTGTTGGCGTCTTGGGGTGATTGGCTGTCCCTGGTGTGTTGGGTTGGTGGTCGGGGTGTTCGTTCCCGTTGTAGGTGGGGCCTTGCCTCTTGGTCCCTATCACGCCCTCCCTCTCGTCCGCATCACGCTCCGTCCCTACGTTTTCCTTCGAAAACGAACGTTTCCTCGGGTATGCGCGCTGGTTTTTTCGTTTTCGGGGGAAATTGCGAAGCGGCTAACCGATCATGTGCGTATGTGCTTGCCCTGTGGGGCTTGGCGGACGTGGGGAAGCACAGGGGTCAGCCAAACCCCACACGCACGAACACACGGGGCCCGCTCGTGGGCGTGGTCGCCGATTGGTCCAATCCCCGTACGCGCGGGCAGGTGGGTCCGCTCGTGGGCGGGGTCGGCGGAGGCCTCAGCCAAACCCCACACGCACGAACACACGGGGCCCGCTCGTGGGCGTGGTCGCCGATTGGTCCAGACCCCGTACGCGCGGGTAGGCGCTGTCGGATGGCTTTGCCGTTGTGGCTTTCTGGACTGTGTTGTCTAGACCACGTTGTTCGCGCGCGGGCGGGGACGCCACGCCAGCGTCCAGTCCACCATCGTACGATCCAGATCGGGCGGTGCTTGCGCGCGGGCGGACACCGTCGATGATTGGGAGGCCCGTCCGTCATCGTGCGGTCCAGACCGGTCGCATAACCGACCGGGAACTCGCAGGGCCGCAATTCGCCA
>NZ_JAMRYR010000004.1 GCF_028437565.1 Actinomyces sp. B33 | reverse complement strand
ACGCACCCACCACCCCCCAACACCAAACCTGTGGACAACACACCCCCAAAACCAGGGCCGATCCCAGCACGGCACGATCCCTGACATACCCCGACAGACGATCGACCGACAGCGATCGAAGCACCCATGCCCACACTCGCCCCGGTACCACGTCAGGCAGGCTGATCCGCTGGCGCGGTTCTTATGGCCGGACGAGAGTTTCCCCACCTCCTCTTCGAGGCACTCTCACGGTCATGCGAAGACAGGTGCAGCCGACGAGCACCTCTACGGTCTTCAGGTTCGCGTCCACGCACAGGGCCTGCCGCCAGGAGGGGAAGTGAACGCGCACTCACCCGCCGTATGGGGAGATCCGATTCATCAGCGGGCTTCCACTCGACGACCCGATGAAACCCATTGCGATCCGATCGACCGGATATCGCGCGAGTCGCGCGAAAGGGTGATGCCACCGCTCCTTAAAGCGGCGGCATCACCCTTCTCTCTCGGTCAAGGTGAAGACCTCGCCACGGGGGCGTGCGAGAAATCAGCGCTTCCGGATACGCGCCCGGATGATGCTCGCCACGAGACCCCCGCAGCCGGCGGCGACGATGAAGGCGAGAGCCCCGCCGACACTGGCACCGGTGGAGACTAGCGTCTTCGTCGGCTTCTGAGCGGTCCGGGCGGCTGGCGAGGGCGAAGTCGCCGCGGATGCACGATCCTCCACAGGACCTGCATCGGACGACGTGTTCTTCGATGAATCAGGCCCCTCCGGCCCACCCGGCACCACAGGCCCCTCCGGCCCACCCGGCACCACAGGCCCCTCCGGCCCACCCGGCACCACAGGCCCCTCCGGCCCACCCGGGGCGGACTTGCGCAGTCGCTCAAGCTCCGCACGGGCAGCGGCCACACGCGCACGAGCCTTCTCATAAGCCCGAACAGCGGCGGTATGGCGGACCCCCGCATCATGAGCCGCCTGGCCGAGCCTGCGGGCATTCGCCTCGGACTCGGCCGCGACGCGAGCCGCCTCAACGGACGCCACCCTGGCGGCCTGGGCCTCGTCCGCCGCCGCGCGAACGCGGGCGGCGGCCTCATCGGCCTGCTTCTGGGCCCGATTCAGCGCTTCCTTCGCAGCGATAATGGCGTCGATCTTCCCTTGGAGCTCAGCAAGGGTCTTCGCCGTCTTCTCCGCTTCGGCCTCGGCCTCGCGCGTAAGCCGCTGCAGTTCCTCATTCGCGCCCTCGGCTGCGGCCCGCGCTCGGGCCTCCGCCGCCTTGCGCTGCGCGGCCTCGTTCTTCTGCTTCGCCTCGTTGAAAAAGACATTCGTCTGGAGCTGCTCCTGATCGGGGAGCATCCTCGCCCTCGCCTCCTCAACGGCGCGATCGGCATCGGCGGACTGCTTCTTCGCGGCCTCGTGCCTCTGCTCGGCCTGCGCGGCCTCCCTCTCGGCCTTCCGCTGCGCGGCCACATCATCGTCCTCTGCGGACAAGGCGAGCTCGGAAGCGGCGATCGCCTTGTCGAACGCCTTCTCGGCCTCCCTCACCGCAGCGGCAGCCGCCTTCTCCTCATCGACGGCCTCGGCGAGCTCCCTCCCGGCGGCCACCGCAGGGTCATCGGACTGAACCTCGGAGGCCGCCACGGAAGACACCGCTCCCGGCATCTCATCCGCGAGGGGGACTGCGAGCGCCGAGCCCGCGCCGACAGCGACAATGGCACCGGCGAGGATGCCGACGCCCATGCGCCGCGAAAATGAGGGCCGAACCGGTCGAATATGGCGAGAATCTGACATGCGCTTCCCTTCAATTCATGTCAAGGGGCTGCGCAGACCCTCGCACCCCTTATCGTGTGCGCCACAGGCTAACGAAGGCGCATCCGCGCATCAATCGATGGAGCGAACAGTGATTCATCCCATGACGACATGAAAAACGGGAATAAACCGGAAGCTGAAGAATCGGCACAGGAAAAGCCCTATCGAGGCCCTTTTCTTCCTATCCGCGAATAGGGGATGACGGGGGTTAACGGACTCCGAAATTATTTTTGATGAAAAAGATTTTATCTTGCTCGACAGGCCCAATCAGCCGGCGCCCATCACCAGGCGGAAGCGGAAAAGTAAGAAGAACCCACCGCCTGCCGGCACCGAAAACCCCGCCGCCCGCTTCCCTCCCCTCTCGGGGCACCGACGGTCAGCAGGAGGAGACGGGGACCCGATGCCCCTCCGGCCACCCCTCGTCTGTGGTGCTCATCTGGGGAACCGGGGAATTCGCCGTCCCACTCCGCTCCCCTCCCACGGGCGCCCGATGACACGCGGTGGGCCCCGGGGACTCGTCGAGTCCCCGGGGCCCACCGGAGGGAGGGGTCAGGGGCAGCGGCCCCGACCCCCGTGTTCTCAGGCCTGGAAGCGCGGGAAGGCGGAGCGGCCGGCGTAGACGGCGGCGTCGCCCAGCTCCTCCTCGATGCGCAGGAGCTGGTTGTACTTGGCGACGCGCTCGGAGCGGGCCGGGGCGCCGGTCTTGATCTGACCGGAGTTCGTCGCGACCGCCAGGTCGGCGATCGTCGTGTCCTCGGTCTCGCCGGAGCGGTGCGAGGTCATCGACCGGTAGCCGTTGCGGTGGGCCTTCTCGACGGCGTCCAGGGTCTCGGTGAGCGAGCCGATCTGGTTGACCTTGACGAGGAGGGCGTTCGCGGCGCCCAGATCGATGCCCTTGGCCAGGCGCGACGGGTTGGTGACGAAGAAGTCGTCGCCGACGAGCTGGACGCGGTCGCCGATCTTGTCGGTGAGGGCCTTCCAGTCCTCCCACTCGTCCTCCGACAGCGGGTCCTCGATGGAGACCATCGGGTACTTGGTGATGAGCTCCTCGTAGTAGTTGACCATGTACTCGGTCGACCGGGCCTCGCCCTCGAAGCGGTAGGTCTTCGTCTTCTCGTCGAAGAACTCGGTCGAGGCGACATCGAGGGCCAGGGCGACGTCCTTGCCGGGCTCGTACCCGGCCTTCGTGATGGCCTCGATGATGAGATCGAGGGCGGCGGCGTTCGACTCGAGGTTGGGGGCGAACCCGCCCTCGTCGCCCAGGCCGGTGGACAGGCCGCGCTCCTTGATGACGCCCTTGAGGGTGTGGTAGACCTCGGCGCCCATGCGCAGGGCCTCGCGGAAGGACTCCGCGCCGATCGGGGCGATCATGAACTCCTGGATGTCGACGTTGGTGTCGGCGTGCGAGCCGCCGTTGAGGATGTTCATCATCGGGACGGGCAGGACGTGGGCGTTGGGGCCGCCGAGGTAGCGGTACAGGGGCAGGCCGGCCGATTCGGCGGCGGCCTTAGCGACGGCCAGGGAGACGCCGAGGATCGCGTTGGCGCCCAGCTTGCCCTTGTTGTCGGTGCCGTCCAGGTCGATCATGGCCTCGTCGATGTGACGCTGATCGGCGGCGTCCTCGTCGATGAGCTCGGGGGCGATGATGTCGGTCACCGCGTCGACGGCGTCCTGGACGCCCTTGCCGAGGTAGCGGCCCTTGTCGCCGTCGCGGCGCTCAACGGCCTCGAAGGCGCCGGTGGAGGCGCCGGAGGGAACGGAAGCGCGCGAGAGCGTGCCGTCCTCGAGCAGGACCTCGACCTCGACGGTCGGGTTGCCGCGCGAGTCCAGAATCTCGCGAGCGCCAATTGCCTCAATCCTTGCCACGTCATTCTCCATTCGATCGTTACCGCGGACTCGGTCGGTCCCAACGGTAGTACGGGCTTCTTCTCGGGGCATCCCCCCGGAATGGGGGACGCGGGGTCATCGTGCGGGCCCGGCCCGCGTCGTCGCCCGAGGGCGACGTAGGTCCCCCGTGCGCGCCGGCGGGTCCGAGCGATCGCTCACACCGACGGCGCCGGGGGCCGCGCCTCACCGGCCGCCGTCGGGGCGGTCGTCGGCGCCGTCACCGGCATCGGCGAACGAGGAGAGGTCGACGACGTCGCCGAAGCGGGGGGCGACGATCTTGCCGAGGGCCTCGTCGATCGTCCCGTAACGGGGGTTGACCTCGACGCGCTGGGAGGAGGAGATCTCGTTGATCCTCGCCTGGAGGTCGGCGATCTCGTCCGCGCTCATCCCCGCTGCGGCGGCGTTGACGCGCTCGGAGTTCAGGAGGTAGCCGAGGATGTCGTACATCGTCGACGAGATCTCCCCGTCGATGGGGCCGATCGTCCCCTCCGCCTGCTTCTCGGCGACGAATGCGTCGATCTCCTCGACGGTCGCGGCGACGCCCATCGACTCCGCCGCCCGCGTCATCGTCTCAGTAGCCGGCAGCCCCAGGACGAACTGGGGGCGGTCGAGATGCTTGCCGAGCATCTGCGAGTATTGGGCGATCCCCTCGTCGATCTCGGCCTCGGTGTACGTGCGCCCGTCGACGCTCAGCGCGACGCCGGGATGGGCGGCGCACGCCGACAGGGCGACGGCTCCGATGGCGGCGGCGCAGGCCGCGACGATCCTGTGGACGGTGCTCACGGGCGGTCCTTCCTCCGGGGGCCGGGCTGAGGGCCCCGGTCTTTCCCCGCCAGTCTAGGCCCTCCCCCGCGAGTCGGGCGCATCGGCGTCACTGCGAGAAGGGGACGAGCACCTGGGTCACGAGGTTCTCGACCCAGGTCAGAAGCGGCTCGTCGGTCAGCGGCGCGCCCCCGACCCGCTGGGTCGTCGGCAGCGGGACGAGGACCTGGCGCACCGCCGCCTTGATGACCGCGCCCGGGTGGAGGCGCGTGAGGCGCATCGCCTGGGAGTCGCGCAACTCGACGGGGTGGACGCGCAGGTACTTGCCCTGGGTGACGACCTCCTCGATCCCGGCGGCGCGGACGACCTCCCGCAGGCGCGACACCTCGAAGAGCAGGTCGACCTCGCGCGGGAGCCGCCCGTAACGGTCCTCGAGCTCATCGCGCACGTCCGCGGCCTGCTCGGGAGTGGACGCCGCCGCGATCTTGCCGTAGACCTCCAGGCGGAGCCGCTCCCCGCGCACGTAGTCCTCGGGGATGTGGGCGTCGACCGCCAGGTCCATGCGGACCTCTGCCCTCTCGACGGGCCGCTCCCCGCGGAACGCCGCGACCGCGTCGGCGACCATCCGCACGTACAGGTCGAAGCCGACTCCCTCGACGTGCCCGGACTGGGCCCCGCCCAGGAGGTTGCCGGCGCCGCGGATCTCCAAGTCGCGCTGGGCGACGGCCAGGCCCGCCCCCAGGTCGGTGTTCGCCGCGATCGTCTTGAGCCGCTCGTGGGCGGTCTCGGTGAGCGAGCGGTCTCCCGGGTAGAAGAAGTAGGCGTAGGCGCGCTCGCGCCCGCGCCCGACGCGCCCGCGCAGCTGGTGGAGCTGGGACAATCCGAAGACGTCGGCCCGATCAACGATGAGCGTGTTCGCGTTCGAGATGTCCAGGCCGGTCTCGACGATCGTCGTGCACACGAGGACGTCGAATTCGTGGTTCCAGAAGTCGACGATGACGGATTCGAGCTGGGCCTCGGAGAGCTTGCCGTGGGCGATGCGGATGCGGGCCTCGGGGACGAGCTCCTGGACGCGGGCGGCCGTCGCCGAGATCGAGTCGACCCGGTTGTGGACGAAGAACACCTGCCCGTCGCGCAGCAGCTCCCGCCGGATCGCCGCGCTGACCTGCGCGTCCGTGTAGGAGCCGACGAAGGTGAGGACCGGCTGGCGATCCTCGGGCGGAGTCTGGAGGATCGACATCTCCCGGATGCCCGACACCGCCATCTCCAGGGTCCTGGGGATCGGCGTCGCCGACATGGACAGGACGTCGATGTCGGTGCGCAGGGCCTTGAGGGTCTCCTTGTGCTCGACGCCGAACCGCTGTTCCTCGTCGATGACGACCAGGCCGAGGTTCTTGAAGGAGACGGCGCCGGTGAGCAGCGAGTGGGTGCCGATGACCAGGTCGACGCGCCCGGAGGCCAGCCCCTCCTTGACCTCCTCGGCCTGCGCGGGCGTGGAGAACCGCGAGAGGGTGCCGATGGTCACGGGGAATCCCGCGTAGCGCTCGGTGAATGTCTCGTGGTGCTGCTGGACGAGGAGGGTCGTCGGGACGAGGACGGCGACCTGGCGGCCGTCCTGGATCGCCTTGAAGGCGGCGCGCACGGCGATCTCGGTCTTGCCGTAGCCGACGTCGCCGGTCAGGAGCCGATCCATGGGGACGGGCTTCTCCATGTCGGCCTTGACCTCGTCGATGGTGACGAGCTGGTCGGGGGTCTCGGCGTAGGGGAAGGCGTCCTCGAGCTCGCGCTGCCAGGGGGTGTCGGGGCCGAAGGCGTGCCCCTTGGTGGCCTGGCGGGCGGCGTACAGGCGGATCAGTTCCTTGGCGACCTCGTTCACCGCCTTCTTGGCCCGCGCCTTCGTCTTGGCCCATTCGGCCCCGCCCATCTTCGTCAGGGAGGGCTGGTCGGAGCCGGTGTACTTCGAGATCTGGTCGAGGGCGTCGGTGGGGACGTAGAGGCGGTCGCCGGGCTGGCCGCGCTTGGACGGGGCGTACTCGAGGACGAGGTAGTCGCGCGTCGTCGCCGAGTCGCCGCGCCCCATCGTGCGCGAGACGAGCTCGATGAAGCGGCCGATCCCGTGCTGGTCGTGGACGATGTAGTCGCCGGGGTGCAGGGACAGTGGGTCGACGCCCGTGCGCCGGCGCGAGGGCATGCGCCGCATGTCGCGGGTGGTCGCCCCGGCCCGGCCGGTGAGGTCGCTGTCGGCGAGGACCGCGAGGCGCTGCCCGGGCATGACGAACCCGGGTCCCGCCTGGGCGGTCGTGATGTGGACGACTCCGGGCTCGGGGGCGTCGGGCAGGTCGTCGACGACGCGGGCCCCGACCCCGGCGTCGGCGAGGATCGACCGGATCCTGCGGCCCGGGCCCGGGCCCTCGGTGGTGACGACGAGGCTCCACCCGTCCCGGGCGAGGCGGGCGAGGTCGCGCTGGGCGGCGTCGAAATCCCCCCGGTAGGGGCGCACGTCGCGGGCTCCGACCTTCATCAGCGTCGCGGAGGCGACGACCGGGGGGAGCTGCTCGCTCCCCGCCTCGTCCTCGGCTCCTTCGACCGCGGCCAGTTCGGCCGGCGCCATCTGGGTGAGCTCCCACCACGCGCGCTCCCCCGTCCCCCACAGATCGGCGAGGTCGAGGAAGGAGGCGGACCCCGCCTCGACGGGGATCGCCCCGCCGCCGGCCGCGGCCGACCACGCGGCCTGGAGGAACTCCTCGGTGGTGGCGAGCAGGTCGGCGGCGCGGGCCCTGATCCGCTCGGGCTCGGAGGCGACGATCGGCGCGTCGGCGGGGATCAGGTCGATGAGGCGCTCCATCCCGCCGGCGAGGACGGGCGCGAGGGATTCGATGCCGGGGGCGGCGATGCCCTCGGCGGCCAGGGAGAGCATCTCGGCGGCCCCGGGCAGGGTCTCGGCCAGTTCCCGGGCCCGCGAGCGCACGGCGGCGGTCAGGAGGAGCTCCCGGCAGGCGATGGCCCACAGGCCCGAGGGGGCGTCCCCGAGGGTCCTCTGGTCCTGGACGGAGAAGGCGCGGATCTCGTCGACCTCGTCGCCCCACAGTTCGACGCGCAGGGGGTGGGGCTCGTGCGGGGGGAACACGTCGAGGATGCCGCCGCGCACGGAGAGCTGACCGCGGGCCTCGACCATGTCGACCCGCTGGTAGCCCAGGGCGGTCAGGCGGTCGACGAGGTCGACGAGGTCGACGACGTCCCCGGTGCGCACGTGCACGGGCTCGAGGTCGCCCAGGCCCGCGATGACGGGCTGGAGGAAGGCGCGGATGGGGACGACGAGGACGGACAGGGGGCCGGCCCTATCGTCGTCGGCCACGGGGTGGGCGAGGCGCCGCAGGACGGCGACGCGCCGGGCCATGGTGTCGGCCTGCGGGGAGAGGCGCTCGTGGGGGAGGGTCTCCCAGGCGGGAAGCATGTCGACGCCGCCGCTCCACGAGCGCAGGGCGGCGGTCAGGGCCTCGGCCTCGCGCCCCGTGGCCGTGAGGACGACGACGGGCGCCCCGGGCGCCCGATCGGCGAGGGCGGCGAGGACGGCGGGGCGGATGCCCGTCGGCATGACGGCGGTGCCGGAACGACCGGCCGCGACGGAGTCGAGGAGTTGGGAGATCGCCGCGTCACGGCCGACGAGGGGGGCCAGTCCGGTGAGTTTCACGCGTTCCTTCCGGGATTCGCCTGGGGCGGTCAGCGGGTGTGGAGGGTCTGCTGGGCGGAGGCGAGGCCCCGCAGGACGACGTCCTCGACGGCGTCGGCGGCGCGCTCGCACGTGACGTCCCAGTCGGGCCGCTCCTTGGCGGGGATGCGTCCGAGGACGAAGTCGGCGGGGTCTTGGCGCCCGGGGGGGCGGCCGATGCCGATGCGCAGGCGGTGGTAGTCCTTGGTCCCCAGGTGCTGGGTGATGGATTTGAGCCCGTTGTGGCCGCCTTCGCCGCCGCCGGTCTTGAGCCGCAGGTCGTGGACGGGCAGGTCGAGGTCGTCGTGGACGACGAGGAGGCGGTCGGGCGCGATGCCGAGGAACGACATGAGGCGGGCGACGGGGCCGCCGGTGGTGTTCATGTAGGAGTCGGAGGTCGCGAGGATCACGCGCGGGCCGGGCGCCCCGCCGGGCAGGACCCCCAGGCGCGCGTCGACGACGTGGGTGCCGGAGCGGTGGGAGACGGGGGCGGCGCCGACGCGGGCGGCGAGGGCGTCGACGGTCAGGTGCCCGACGTTGTGGCGGGTCGAGGCGTAGTGGGCGCCGGGGTTGCCCAGGCCGACGACGAGCCACGGGGAGTCAGATGTCATGCCCCGATTGTGCCATCCGGGCCGAGCGCATCTCCCATTGAGGGGCGCAGGCCACATCCGGCGCGGGCAGGTTCCGGGAGGCCGCCCAGGCGTCGGCGAACTCCTGGGCCCACCGGGCGTAGGCCGCGGAGTTGGGGTGGAAGAGGTCGGCGGCGTGGTAGCCGACGGCGTATTCGAGGGTCGAGTAGGAGAGGGTCAGGGCCCTCAGGTCGACGAGGACGTGGCCGGCGTCGGCGACGGCGCGGGCGAGCAGGTCGGACATCTCCTGGGCGCGCCTCTCCTGCGGCATGACCGAGAAGGAGGGGATCGAGGAGACGAGGGAGCCGGCGGGCAGGGCGTCGAGGACGCGGCCGAGTCGGGCGGCGTACGAGGAGGGGGGCAGGTCGTCGAGCATGACGTCGTTGCCCCCGATGCTCAGGGTGACGAGGTCGGGCGCGGGGTCGGCGTCGAGGAGTCCGAGCCCGCGCATCTGCGGGATCTGGGAGAGCTCGACGGATTCGACCGTGCCGCCGGACAGGGAGAGGTTGAGGAGGGCGACGGGTCGGTCGAGGCTCTGGGAGATGGCGGCGGCGAGGCGCGCCGGGTAGGACTCCTCGATGCGGGCTGCGCCGATTCCCTGGACGGAGGAGTCCCCGAGGCTGACCATGAGGAAGGGGCGGTCGCCCACGTCCGCGTCGCGGACCGCCCGCAGGTCGTCGAGGACGGCGAGGGCGTGGTCCTCCCAGGCCCTGCGGTAGGCGCCCCGCTGGGAGTCGAGGCTCAGGAGGCGCCGGGCGGCGAGGACCATGGAGGCGGCGCCGGCCCCTCCGACGAGGAGGGAGCCGGTGGCGAGGGCCTTGCGGGACGGGGTCATGCGTCCTCCTGCGGGTTCGGTGCGGATCCGCCTACCGGGTGCGGCCGGCGGGCCCGGAGGCTACGGCGGAGAGGAAGCGGGGCTCGTCGAGGCCCTCGGAGGCGAAGGCGTCGCGGATCGCCCGGGCGGTGGCCTCGAGCCGGTCGGAGTCGACGAGGGCGATCGCCGACCCCCCGAAGCCGCCGCCGGTCATGCGGGCTCCGTGAGCGCCTGCGGCGCGGGCGGCGCCGACGACCACGTCGAGTTCCCGGCAGGACACCTCGTAGTCGTCGCGCAACGAGTCGTGGGAGTCGTCGAGGAGGAGGGCGGCGGCGTCGAGTCGGGAGCCCTCCAGGGGGCCGGCGCCCATGAGGTCGATGAACGCCCGGGTCCGGGCGATCTCGGAGACGACGTGGCGGACGCGGCTCCTGAGCCGCGGGTCGTCGAGGGCCGTCATGGCCGCGTCGAGGTCGTCGACCTCGACGAGTTCGCGCACGCCCAGGATTCGAGCGGCCTCCTCGCAGTCGGCGCGCCGCCTCCCGTACTGGCCGTCGGCCAGGGAGTGGGAGGCCCGCGTGTCGACGACGAGGAGTTCGAGGCCGACCGCCCCCATGTCGAAGGGGATCTGGCGCGTCGACATGTCCCGGCAGTCGAGGGCCAGGGCGTGCCCGGCGCGGCAGCGCAGGGAGGCCGTCTGGTCGAGCCCCCCGGTGTTGGCCCCGGCGATCTCGTTCTCGGCCCGGCGCGCCGCCTCCACGAGGATGCGCCGGCCCTCGTCGTCGGGATCCTCGGCGGTGCCGGCCAGTCCCAGCCCGTTGAGCTCGTCGAGGGCGACGGCGGTCGAGCATTCGAGGGCGGCCGACGAGGAGAGCCCTCCTCCGCGCGGGACGCACGACCACAGGGCCGCGTCGAATCCGCGCAGCGGCCCGCGTCCGTCGCGTTCGAGGGCCCAGGCGACGCCGGCGATGTAGGCGGCCCAGTGGGGGACCTCCCCCGCGGTGCCCTTGGGGCCCATCGCGTCGAGGTCGATCTCGTCGACGCGTTCGGCGGTTTGCGGGGAGACCAGTCGGATGCGCCGGTCGTCGCGCGCCTTGACGGCGAGGAACGCCCGGTGGGGCAGGGCGATCGGCAGGCAGGGCCCCCCGTTGTAGTCGACGTGCTCGCCGATGACGTTGACGCGCCCGGGGGCCGACCATACGCCCTCAGGGGAGTGCGAGAAGGCCGTCTCGAAGAGCCGGGAGGCCTCGCTGGCCCCCTCGTCGCCGGTGGCGGCACGTGCCTGGATGATCGGGTTCACTGCGGGCGCCTCCTTGCGAACGGGTCCGGACCAGTCTAGCGAAGTCCCCTCCCGGGGCGCACCGCCGTAGGATGAGGAGTCCCCCGTCCCCCACCAGAGGCCGTGATGTTCCTCCCCCAGCGCAAACCCGGGCACGACTGGCTCGGCGTCGTCGTCGCGATCCCCGAACCGTGGGTCACCCACCTGACCGACCTGCGCCTGAGCCTGGGCGACATGCAGGGCTCGCGGGTACCGGCGCACATCACGATCATGCCCCCCACCCCCGTGCCGGCATCGGCCCGCGCCGACGTCATCGCCCACCTGTCCTCCATCGCCCAGGGGCACCGGCCCTTCCGGATCCGCCTCCGCGGGTCCGGCACGTTCCGGCCCGTCTCCCAGGTGGCGTTCCTGCGCCTGGCCGAGGGGGCCGCGGAGTGCGCCGCCCTCGCCGACGACGTGCGCTCGGGCCCCCTCGACGCCGACCTGCGCTTCCCCTACCACCCGCACGTGACGATCGCCCAGGACGTCGACGACCCGGCGATCGACCTGGCCGTCGACGTGGCCGCCGATTTCGAGGCCTCGTGGGTGGTCCCCGGGTTCCGGCTCGACCGCGTCGACGAGAACGGCATGTACTCGTCGATGGCGCTCTTCGACTTCGACGCCGGCTAGCGGCCCCGCGGGGCGGCCTCCCGTTCCCCGCGCGTCGGCGGACCGGCACCGATACGTTGGTCGCATGAGCCCGACCGACTCCCCCGCCGGAACCCTCCCCCCGCACGGGGACCCCCGCCTCCCGTCCGGCCCCGCCGGCCTCGTCGAGCGGTGGAACCGGAGCCGCCCGGCCCGCGCCCTCGCCCGTTACGCCGGCGCCCGAGGGGTCCTGTTGACCGGCGGCCTAGCGCTGACGAGCCTCCTGGCCCTCACGGCCGCCCTCACCCTGGCGGTCACCGTGTTCCTCGCGATCCTCGGCCAGAACCAGGAGCTGAGGACCGCCTTCTTCGACGCCATCGACTCGGCCCTGCCCGGGGTCATCGCGGGCGAGGGCTCGCCCGGGCTCGTCGCCCCCGAGGACCTGCAGATGACGGGCGTCTTCTCGATCACCGGAATCGTCGCCCTGCTCGTCATGGCGTGGTCGTCGATCACGGTCGTCGGGCACTTCGCCACGGCGATCCGAGCGATGTTCGCCCTGGTCGCCACTCCCCGCCCGTTCCCCCTCCAGGTCGCCTTCCACGCGCTGGGGGCACTCGCCGTCGGCGTCGGCCTGGTCCTCGGCGCCGGCGTCGGCATCGGCGTGGACTTCGCCGGGCATCGCCTGCTCGCGGCCGTCGGCCAGGAGGGGTCGGCGATGGCCGCCGTCGCCCTGCGGGTCCTCACCGAAGTGGTATCCGCCCTGTCCTTCGCCCTCGTCGTCTGGTTCCTCATCCGCGTCGTCGCCGGGGTCCGCCCCCCGGGCCGCGACCTCGCCTGGGGGCTGGTCATCGTCGGCGTCGCCTCGGTGGTCCTGCGTTTCCTCGGCACGAGCGCCGTCGGCGCCGCGAAGGGCCCGATCCTCGCCGCCGCGGCGGCGGTCGTCACCGTCGCCCTGTGGATCAACCTCCAGGTGCGGGTGATCCTCACGACGTGCGCGTGGATCGCGAATCCCCCGCGGGCGAGGATCCCCGACTCCAACGACGAGCTCCACTTCGACGAGACCCCGAACTACGTCACGGTCTCCGAGCCCCGCACCCTCGACTGGCCCTACGACGAGTACTCGGGGATCCTCCTGCCGGACCCCCTCCACGCGCGGGTTCGGGCGATCATCGACCCCGATCAGGCGTCGTAGTCGACGCGCACGGGCGCGTGGTCGGAGAAGCGATCGTCGTAGGACGCGGCCCTGCCGATGGCGAAGGACCTGGCGCGATCGGCCAGTCCGGGCGTCGCCCAGTGGTAGTCGATGCGCCAGCCGGCGTCGTTGTCGAAGGCCTTGCCGCGCCAGGACCACCACGAGTAGGGGCCCTGGACGTCGCCGGCCAGCTCGCGGACGACGTCGCGCCACCCGGCGGTCGCCCATGCGTCGAGGAAGGCGATCTCCTCGTCGAGGACGCCCGCGCGCTTGTTGTGGTTGGGCGTCCAGTTCTTGATGTCGGCGCGGGACCGGACGATGTTGAAGTCCCCGCACACGACGGTCTGGGGGCCGTCGGCGCCGCGGGCCTCGTCGAGCAGGCGGGCGAGGCGCTCGGAGATGCGCGGCAGATGCGCCATCTTCGCCTCCTGCTTGGGGGTGTCCTTCTCCCCCGAATGGAAGTAGGCGGAGACCAGGCGCACCGGCGAGTCGGCGCCGTCGGCGAGGACCTGCGCCTCGACCCATCGGCCCGAGTCGACGTCGGACTCCGCGTCGTCGAGGATCGATCGAGGCTCGCCGATGATCTGGCCGCGATCGCGGTGGACGGCGATGCCGACGCCGGCGCGCCCCTTGATGCGGCAGGGGACGAGGGCCGCGTCCCATTCGTCGCCGAGGATCGTGCGGGTGATGTCCTCGTCGGCGCGGACCTCCTGCATGAGTAGGGCCGTCGGCGCCTCGGCGGCGAGCCAGTCCTCGAAGCCGCGTTTGGCGGCGGCGCGGATGCCGTTGAGGTTGATCGAGGTGACGCGCAGGGGCATGGGGTTCAGTCCTTCCGATCCGGGGTCGTGGAGGCGCGGGCGTCCGGGGGGTCGGGGACGATCATCGTGCCGGTCCCGTCGTCCGTCATGACCTCGACGAGGACGGAGTGGGATTGGCGACCGTCGACGATGTGAACGGCTTCGACGCCGGCGTCGATGGCCTCCAGGCACGCCTCGATCTTGGGGATCATGCCGGTGGAGATCGCCGGGGCGAGGGCACGAATCTGGGAGGCCGTGGCGCTCCTGACCAGGGAGTCGGGGTCGGGGTAGTCGGCGTAGACGCCCTCGACGTCGGTGAGCATGAGGAGCTTGGCCGCCCCCAGGGCCACGGCGATGGCCGAGGCCGCGGCGTCGGCGTTGATGTTGAGGACGGAGCTGGGGTCGTCGGCGTCGAGGGCGATCGACGAGATGACGGGGATCCGTCCGGCGGCGAGGAGCTCGACGATGGGGTCGGGGTCGACGGCTTCGACGTCGCCGACGAGGCCGAAGTCGACGAGCCTGCCGTCCGCGGCCCGCCCGGTGCGGCGCCTGGCCCGCAGGAGCGCCCCGTCCTCGCCGGAGATGCCGACGGCCAGGGAGTCCGACTCGTTGAGCAGGGAGATCAGGCGGCGTTGGACGGACCCGGTGAGGACCATGCGGACGACGTCCATCGCCTCGGGGGTCGTCACCCGCACCCCGTCGACGAAGGGGGTGTCGATCCCCAGGCGGGAGAGCATCGCGGTGACTTGGGGCCCTCCGCCGTGGACGATGACCGGGAACAGCCCGGCATGGTAGAGGAACTGGATGTCGGTGGCGAAGGCCCGTTGGGCCTGGGGGTCTGTCATCGCGTGACCGCCGTATTTGATGACGATGATCTCGCCGCGGAACTCGCGCATCCAGGTCAGGGCCTGGCCGAGGACGTGGGCGCGCTCGGCGGCGCTCAGGGCGCTGGTGTGATCGGACATTCGGGCCTCCCGGTCAGTCTCCTAGTGTGGCGACCATGACGGCCTTGATCGTGTGCATCCGGTTCTCGGCCTGATCGAACACGATCGACGCCTCAGACTCGAACACCTCATCGGTGATCTCCAGCCCATCCAAACCCGTCCGCTGGAAAATCTCCTCACCCACACTCGTCTTGCGATCATGGAACGACGGCAAACAATGCAAGAACTTCGCACCAGCACCAGCCTTCGCCATCAACCCCGCATTCACCTGATACCCACGCAACAACCCAATCCGCTCATCCCACACCTCCTTGGGCTCACCCATCGACACCCAAATATCGGTGTACACAAAATCAACCCCAGCAACACCCTCATCAACACAATCCGTCATCAGAACACTGCCACCAGACGCCTGAGCCAACTCACGCGCCTTAGCCACCACAGCCTCATCATTCTGAAGAGCCGCAGGCGCCACCATCCGCACATCCATGCCCATCATCGCGCACGACACAAGAATCGAATTACCCACGTTATTACGCGCATCACCCACATACGCGATCGACAACTCAGACAAATCACGACCACCACCGTGCTCGATCATCGTCAACTGATCAGCAAGCATCTGAGTCGGATGCCAATCATCAGTCAACCCATTCCACACCGGAACACCCGACAACTGCGCCAAAACCTCAACATGCTCCTGCTTGGCACCACGGAACTCAATACCATCAAACATCCGACCCAACACACGAGCCGTATCAGCAACCGACTCCTTATGACCCATCTGCGACCCCGACGGATCCAAATACGTCACCCGAGCACCCTGGTCATACGCCGCCACCTCAAACGAACACCGCGTACGAGTCGACGTCTTCTCAAACAACAACGCAATATTCCGACCCCGCAAATACTGCGCCTCCCTCCCCTCACGCTTCGCCGCCTTGAGCTCGGCGGAAAGGTCGAGGAGGGATCGCCATTCATCGGCAGTGAAGTCGATTTCCTTGAGGAAGTGCCTCCCGGCGAGGGGGTGGGTCATGAGGTCCTCCGTTCGTTGTGGATGTCCGTCATCGCCCTTCCGCCCCTGGGTGTCCTCCCGCGGGGGCCGGACGCTCCGGAGCCGTCGGGCCCTATCGTCTCGTCCCGGCCAGTTTCTCGGCGAGTTGGTGGAGCAGGGCGCTGGCTGTCTCGCGCACGTCCCGCCCCTCGGAGAGGGCCGAGACGGCGGCCCCGTCGACGATGGAGATCACCAGTTCGGGGGGGACCCCGATGCCGAGATGGGCGAGGACGCGGCCGACGGCCGAGTTCAATCGGGAGCGGCCCGTCCGATAGGCCCGTGAGATCGGGACGGAGGATCCGGCGTGGATGAGTCCCGCATAGTGGCCCGACAGGGAGACGTCCCTGGGGAGGGTCGCATTCAGGAGATGGCCGATCGCGGCGTCGGTCGAGATCGGTCCGCTCAGGGTCTCGACCGTCTCGGCGACCCGCTCGGCCCGGGAGGCCCACCGGGAGATGTTGAGCTCGCCGGCCCGTCCCAGGAGGTCTTCGAGTCCTGAGAAGTAGTAGGTCGTCGCCGACAGGGAGCATCCCGCGCGCGCGGCCACTGAGCGATGGGTGACGGCGCCCGGCCCCTCTTCGGAGACGATGGCCGCGGCGGCCTCGACGATCTGTCGGCGGCGCTCCTCCCCCCGCCGGGTTGAGGCGATGGAATCCGCTGTCTCGGTCGTCATCACATCTCCTCGGGATCGTCTGCTCGCGCTCCTGAATTCTACGAATCCAGGGCAACCGTCGCACGGCGGCGCGATGTGATGAACGTCGGCGGCCCCGCAGCGCCACGGCGCCGCCGACGTCCTCGCGGCCTCGTCTCAGCCCTCGATATCGACGAGGTCGCGCCCCGTGTTCTCGTGGGCGCACAGCATCGCGCCCAGTGCTGCGGCGGCGATGACGGCGAGGTAGACGGCCGGGGCCAGGCGGGACCCGGTCCAGGCGATGAGCGTCGTCGCGATGAACGGGGCCGTCCCTCCCAGCAGGGCGTTCGCCGCGTTGAAGGACAGGGCGAACCCGGAGTACCGGACCTGGGTCGGGAAGGACTCGGCGAGGAACGTGGCCAGCGTCCCGTCGTTCATCGTCAGCATGAGGGCGAAGGCGATCTCGCAGCCGAGGATCACGCCGATCGAGCCGAATCCCATGAGCCAGAAGATCGGCACCGACGCGACGATGAATCCGACGGAGGCGAGGACCAGCATGCGCCGGCGCCCGAACCGGTCGGAGAACCTCCCCATCAGGCTGATGGCGAGGATGTAGATGACGAGCGTCGCCGAGGACAGGCCCGTCGAGATCGTCTCCCCCAGCCCGAGCTCCTCGTGCACATAGGTCGGCATGTAGCTCAACAGGAGGTAGAAGGCGACCGCGTTGAGCGAGGAGACCCCGAAGGAGATGAGGACCGCCCGCCAGTGATGGCGCAGGAGGTCGCGCAGCGGGGAGGAGTGGCGCGTGCTCGCGCGCGACGAGGACTCGACGAGCTCCTGGAAGACCGGGGAGTCCTCGAGATGGACACGGATGTAGCGCCCGATGAATCCCAGCGGCAGGGCGAGGAGGAAGGGGATCCTCCATCCCCACGCCTGCATCTGGGCCGCGTCGAGGAAGAAGTGGAGCCCGGTGACCATGAGGGAGCCGCCGAGCAGACCCGCGGCGGTCGAGGCCGGGACGAGCGAGGTGTACACGCCCCTGCGCTCGGTCGGCGCGTACTCGGCGAGGAAGGTCGCGGCCCCCGCGTATTCACCCGAAGCGGAGAAGCCTTGGATGATCCGCAGGACGAGCAGGGCCAGGGGGGCGGCGATGCCGATCGACGAGTAGCCCGGCAGGAGCCCGACGAGGAAGGTCGATCCGGACATGATGAGGATCGACCACGACAGGGCCCAGCGCCTCCCCCACCGGTCGCCCCACATCCCCCAGATCACGGCGCCGACCGGTCGCAGGACGAAGGACATGGCGAAGACCGCGAAGGTCGACATCAGCCTGACCGAGGCGTCCGATTCGGGGAAGAAGACGATGCCGATGACGGTGGCGAGGTATCCGTAGGAGGCGTAGTCGAACCACTCGATGAAGTTCCCGATGAAGCTCGCCGACGCGGCCCGGCGCAGGGTCTGCCGATGGCATTCGTCGTCGCCGGATGGTGCCGGGGCGTCGGGTATGGATGGTGTCGAGGATGAGTTCATCATGGGACACCTCTCATACCCTGGTCCGCGTCGGTGAGGCGACATGCTCGCCGGAGCCGTCCTCAACAGTGAGGTGGGCCTCAGGCGCGGGGGCCTCGACGATCGGCTCGGGATCGGAGGAGACGAAGATCGGGGCGAGGCCGCCGATGATGATCAGCAGGCCACCGATCCCCGAGACGAAGTCGAGCGACTCGTGGAAGATCAGCAGGCCGCAGATGATGGCGACCACGCATTCCCAGTAGGAGATCGTCGACATCTCGACGGCGGGCAGGTTGCGCCCGGCGACGACGAGCCATCCGAGGGCGAACAGTCCGCACACGAGGAAGAGGCCGACGCCCCAGGCCCAGTTCGAGCCGGTGAACGTCGACACGCCCTCCCACGGGCGCAGGACGATCGACATCGCGAGGGTGGCGACGACCGCCCAGATGAAGTTCCACGTCCCCCGGACGATGGAGTCCATGTCCTTGCGGTAGCCGTAGAAGAAGAGGGCGAGTCCGTAGAAGACCCCGGACAGGAGCCCGAGGAGGTCGCCGAGCGGCTTGAGCGGGTACTCCGCCGAGGAGGCCGACAGGTCGAGGCCGAAGGTCGGGCGCCCGTTCTCCCAGCCGATGATGCCGATCGTCATCAGCATGCCGATGAAGACGAGGGAGAGGAAGGCCGCTGCCAGCGGCGAGACCTTCTCCTTGCGGAAGATCCGGGCCAGGATCGTGCAGAAGAGCGGCCCGGTGTAGATGAGGAAGACCGCGTTGGCGATCGAGGTCAGAAGCGTCGAGGAGATGTAGCAGCCCAGGGACAGGCCGATCGATATGCCGCCGAGGACGACGGCGGGAGTGATGCGCGCATGGAAGACGTCGGAGAGCTTCTTCGTCGCCAGGGCGATGATGAGGAAGCCGATGACTCCGAAGGACATGCGCCCGAAGGCGAGGAAGGAGCCGATAACGGCCTTGTGCTCGGGCAGGAGCCCATCGGTCGCGCCGCGGGAGAAGGTCCCCACCAGGCCCATGCCCGTGGCTGAGAGCACCATGGCGAGGGCGCCGAGCCTTTTGTTCATCGAGTACTCGTGAGAGATGGGAGCGGACATCGTTGTCCCCCTGTCAAAGTCGAGAGGATATGGGAGGCCGGGGCCGCGTCGGATGGACCGGCGCGGCCCCGGATCGGGGATCAGACGAGGGTGGGGTCCTCGACCTGGTTCGGGAAGTAGTCCTCGCAGGTGCCCTCGCGGTAGACGTCGGCGGTCGCGCAGTGCAGGCCGCCGCCGAAGGCGTAGGCGTCGCGGAACGGAACCGGGATGACGTTCATGCCGAGCTTGTCCATCTGCTCCATCTGGTGGACCTCGGAGGCCTCGACGCAGACGGTCTTGTGGTCGATGACCAGGCAGTTCATCGACAGCCAGACGGACGAGTAGCACAGCGGCGGCGGGTTGTCGTGCGCCGGCTGGGCGGCGTCGACGATCTGCCAGTCGTTGGCCTCGAAGATCTTCCGCTGCTCTTCGGGCAGACGGCGGTGCGGGTTGTTGATGATGAGGCCCGGGCGCAGCGGCACGAAGGTCGCATCGATGTGGATCGGGTAGGGGTCGCCGGGGAAGTTGACGGCGTGGACGCGGAAGTCGGGGTAGTACCGCTTGAACCACTCCATCGCCTTGCGGTTGGTGGTCAGACCGTGCTGGATGAACAGGTCCTTGCCCATGCGCATGACGTCGGCGGCGTCCCACATCGGCTCGACCTCGGTGGTGACGAAGTCCTTGGCCGCGGTGCGCTCGAGGCGCTCCTCCAGCGTGATCTTCTCGTCGTAGTAGTTGTGCTTGTACGACTTGTCGGTCAGGCGCGGGCGGGGGGCCTGGGTCCACTTGAACTCCGGGTCCTCCTCGAAGTACTGGTTCATCAGCGGCCAGTAGGCGAGGTACTCGAAGTAGCGGCAGCGGAAGGAGTTCGCCGACGACATGATCTCGTCGCCGATGGTCAGCAGGATGTCGCGCGGCGGCATCTGCGTGAAGCCGGACTCGGTGCGGAAGTCGGGCGTCTGGATGGCCTGGTTCCACTGCAGCGGGGTCGGGCGGTCGACCTTGACGCCCAGGCCCTCGAGGATCTTGACGTAGTTGTCGAGCTGCTCATTGGCGGCCTCGACGGTGGCGGTGGGGCGGGGCCCCCACATGCCGCGCATCTCGGAGTCGATCGGCACCTTCTCGGAGGTGGCGGGCTCCTCGGGCGGGATCACCGAGAAGTCGGCGCGCCCGACGATGACGTGCTTGAGCGGATCGAAATCATTCCACGAGTTGACGATCTTCGTCATTGTTCTCACTCCTTTGTGGTGGTGTGGCGGTCCGGCTCCCGGACCGTGGTGGCGGCGCAAGCCGTCGATCGGGTGCTCCCACCTCCTTTCTCACAGCCCCATTCGCTCAGACCCGGCGGATCCGGCCGTCGAGGGCGTCCGGCAGTTCGGGGCGGATATCGTCGGGGCCTCCGTAGTCGCCGCCGGCGGTGACGATCGTCCCGGCCTGGCCGGCGATGATGTCGACGGCGTCCTCGAGGCGCCCGATGGCGGCCATGCCGCCGGTGAGCTCGACGAAGTCGCACACGGCGTCGACCTTGGGGCCCATCGACCCCGCGGGCAGTCCCATGCCGCGCAGTTGGGCGGGGGTCGCCCGTCGGATCGTGCGGGCCTGGGGGGTCCCGTAGCCCTCCTGGACGCCGTCGACGTCCGTGAGGATCAGGAGGGCGTCGGCGTCGAGGGATTCGGCGAGGACCGAGGCGGTGCGGTCCTTGTCGATGACGGCCTCGACGCCCTGGAGCTTGCCCTTCTCGTTGCGGATCACGGGGATCCCGCCGCCGCCGGCGCACACGACGACGGCGCCGGCGTTGACGAGGACGTGGAGCATCCGCGTCTCGATGATCCGCTGGGGCTTGGGGGAGCCGATGACGCGGCGGTAGTGCTCGCCGTCCGGCTTGACGACCCATCCCTTCTCGGCGGCGAGGGCCTCGGCCTGCTCCTTCGTGTAGACCTCCCCGATGAACTTCGTCGGGTTGGCGAAGGCGGGGTCTCCGGCCAGGACGAGGGTCTGGTTGACGAGCGAGGCGACGTGGCGTCCGGGGAGGGCGTTCTGGAGGGCCTGGAGGAGCCAGTAGCCGATCATGCCCTGGGTCTCGGCGCCGAGGGTGTCGAAGGGGTAGCACTCGCTGAGGCGCTCGTCCTGGGCGCTCTCGAGGGCGAGGACGCCGACCTGCGGGCCGTTGCCGTGGGTGACGATGAGCTCGTGCTGCTCGGCGAGCTTGGCGAGCTCCTGGGCGGCGTGCTGGACGTGGGCGATCTGGGTGGTGGCGTCGGGGACATCCCCCCGGCGCAGGAGGGCGTTGCCCCCCAGTGCGACGACGATCCGCATCTCAGTCTCCTAGTGTGGCGACCATGACGGCCTTGATCGTGTGCATCCGGTTCTCGGCCTGATCGAACACGATCGACGCCTCAGACTCGAACACCTCATCGGTGACCTCCAGCCCATCCAAACCCGTCCGCTGGAAAATCTCCTCACCCACACTCGTCTTGCGATCATGGAACGACGGCAAACAATGCAAGAACTTCGCACCAGCACCAGCCTTCGCCATCAACCCCGCATTCACCTGATACCCACGCAACAACCCAATCCGCTCATCCCACACCTCCTTGGGCTCACCCATCGACACCCAAATATCGGTGTACACAAAATCAACCCCAGCAACACCCTCATCAACACAATCCGTCATCAGAACACTGCCACCAGACGCCTGAGCCAACTCACGCGCCTTAGCCACCACAGCCTCATCATTCTGAAGAGCCGCAGGCGCCACCATCCGCACATCCATGCCCATCATCGCGCACGACACAAGAATCGAATTACCCACGTTATTACGCGCATCACCCACATACGCGATCGACAACTCAGACAAATCACGACCACCACCGTGCTCGATCATCGTCAACTGATCAGCAAGCATCTGAGTCGGATGCCAATCATCAGTCAACCCATTCCACACCGGAACACCCGACAACTGCGCCAAAACCTCAACATGCTCCTGCTTGGCACCACGGAACTCAATACCATCAAACATCCGACCCAACACACGAGCCGTATCAGCAACCGACTCCTTATGACCCATCTGCGACCCCGACGGATCCAAATACGTCACCCGAGCACCCTGGTCATACGCCGCCACCTCAAACGAACACCGCGTACGAGTCGACGTCTTCTCAAACAACAACGCAATATTCCGACCCCGCAAATACTGCGCCTCCCTCCCCTCACGCTTCGCCGCCTTCAAATACGCGGACAAATCAAGAAGCGACTTCCACTCCTTCGGAGTGAAATCAATCTCCTTGAGGAAATGACGGCCTTGGAGTGCGTGTGCCATGGTGGGCGTTCCTTTCTCGGTGGGGGTGGTTGCGTCACGCGTCTTCGCGGACGATGGGGCAGCTCATGCAGCGGGGGCCTCCGCGGCCCCGGCCCAGTTCGTTGCCGGGGATGGCGACGACCTCGATGCCGTTGCCCTCGAGGAATTCATTGGTCGCCGTGTTGCGCTCGTAGGTGGAGACGACGCCGGGCGCGATGGCCAGGACGTTCGATCCGTCGTTCCACTGCTCGCGCTCGGAGGTCAGGGAGTCGAAGGGGGGTTCGAGGATCCGTAGGGAGTCGAGGCCGAGGGCGTCGGCGATGACGTCGTGCATGGCCTCGGGGGCGTTGACGGTGACGTCGAGCTCCTTGGGGGTGTCGCCGGGGCGGATCGTCTGGGAGCGGAGCATCCCCAGGCCGGGGTATTTGACGAAGGTGTCGCGGTCGGCCATCGTCATCACGGTGTCGAGGTGCATCTGGGCGCGCGACTTGGGCATTTCGAGGGCGATGACGCTGGTGACCTCGCCCGCGGAGAAGAGGCGGGCGGCGAGGCGCTCGACGCCCTGGGGGCACGTCCGCTCGCTCATGCCGATGAGGACCGCGCCGTTGCCGATGACGAGGACGTCGCCGCCCTCGACGGTCGCCGGTCCGGCCTCGACGCCGTTGGAGTGGATGAGGGGGCCGTCCGCGGTGAAGCGCGGGTGGTAGCGGTAGACGATCTGGGCGTTGATGGTCTCGCGGCGCCGGGCCTCCTTGCGCATCGAGTTGATGGAGACGCCGTCGTAGATCCAGCACGAGGTGTCGCGCGTGAAGAGGTGGTTGGGCAGGGGGGCGAGGACGAAGTCGTCGTTGTCGATGGCCTCGAGGGAGACCGAGCGCGTGTAGGCGATCCGGTCGAAGAGCTCTTTCTTCGTGATGCCGGCGATGAGGAGCTCGGCGAGGTCGGGGGCGTCGAGCTGCTCGGCGTAGGTGGCGATGACGTCGACGGCGCCGGTTCCGCAGGTCTCCTCGGTGAAGACGGCGTTGAGGGCCTCAAGGCGGGCGGCGGGGTTGTCGAGGGCCTGCCCGAGCAGCTCCTGGAAGTAGAGGACGTCGACGCCGCGCTCGGTGAGCGACTGGGCGAAGGCGTCGTGCTCCTCCTGGGCCTTCTCGAGCCAGAGGACGTCGTCGAAGAGGAGGTCGTCCTTGTTGGACGGCGTCAGCCGGAGCATTTCCTTGCCGGGCCGGTGGAGCATCACTTGTTTGAGGGAGCCGACCTCGGATGAGACTCGGGGTTTCATCGCCCTGTCCTCCTGTGTCATTTCGTTAGAGGGATCACACGTCGTCGTGTTGGCACAAACGTACTAGCAGTACGCTTGTGCCAACAAGAGGGTTGAGCAATTTCAGCTATTTCTCAGGTAGTACAAACGTACTTTTTACATTAAAATCTAGGACTTTTTTCCTATTGACATTCGTACCGTCATCGACCTTGTCGTCTACGCCCGCCGGCGGACCATGCAGCGCCCCCACCCCACGCGCGACGCCGCCTCCCATGGGAGTCCTCGAACCCGAGCCCCCACCACCACTTGCGCGACGCAGCCCGAACCGCAGGCGACAAATGCGCCTCCCGCCCCTCCCGGGCGCCCGCTCCCACCGCCCCCAACAACCGACGTGGCGGGGCCCAAGGCCCCGCCACGTCTCCACGGCGATGCGCGCTATCTATCGTCCGCCCGCCGCTCTCTCCGCCGCCTCGACGACATTGGCCACCAGCAGCGCCCTCGTCATCGGGCCCACCCCGCCCGGATTCGGCGATATCCACGACGCCACCTCGTCCACGCCGTCGGCCACATCCCCCGCCAAGCGCGCACGACCGTCCTCGCCCGCCACCCGGGACACCCCGACGTCCAGGACGACGGCGCCCGGCTTGACCATGCCCGGAGTAATCAGCCCCGCCGAACCGGCGGCCGCCACGACGACATCGGCGCGGCGCACATGATCGGCCAGATCGACGGTCCCGGTATGGCACACGTCGACGGTCGCGTTGACCTCGCGCCGGGTCAGCAGGAGCCCGATCGACCGGCCCACGGTCACCCCTCGCCCGACGACGCACACGTCCGCCCCCGCCAGGTCGATCCCGTGGCGCCCCACGAGCTCGATGACGGCGCGCGGCGTGCACGGCAGCGGCGAGTCGATCGCGCCCGAGCCGCGCAGAACGAGGCGCCCGAGATTCATCGGATGGAGGCCATCGGCGTCCTTGTCCGGGTCGATCCTCTCCAGGACCGCGTTCTGATCGACGCCCCACGGCAGGGGCAGCTGGACGATGTACCCCGTGCACGCCGGATCCGCGTTGAGCCGATCGATCGCCGCCTCGATCTCCTCCTGCGAGGCGTCGGCGGGCAGATCCACCCGGATCGACTCGATCCCGACCTCCGCGCAATCGCGGTGCTTGCCCGCCACGTACGTGCGCGACCCCGGGTCGTCGCCGACGAGGACGGTGCCGAGCCCCGGGACCACGCCGAGCGCCCGCAGGGCCCTCACCCGCTCGGCGAGCTCGGCCTTGACGGCCGCGGCGCACGCGGCGCCGTCGAGGACGCGGGCGGGGCCCGCCCAGGGCGCCCTCACCGGCCGAGCCCGGCGTAGAGCGGGTGGGCGTCGGTCAGGGCCGCGACGCGACGGCGCAGGCCGTCGACGTCGACCGCGCCGCCCGAGGCCCCCTGGACCAGGGCCGTCGCGATGATGTCCGCGACCTCCGCGAAGTCGTCGGCGGCGAAGCCGCGCGTGGCCAGCGCCGGGGTGCCGATCCGCAGGCCGGAGGTGACGGCCGGCGGGCGCGGGTCGAAGGGGACGGCGTTGCGGTTGACGGTGATGCCGACCTCGTGGAGGAGATCCTCGGCCTGCTTGCCGTCGAGGCTCGAATCGACGAGGTCGACGAGGACGAGGTGGACGTCGGTCCCCCCGGTGACGAGCCTGATCCCCGCCTTCCGGGCGTCCTCGGCGCCCAGGCGCTCGGCGAGGAGCCGGGCGCCCTCGAGGGTGCGACGCTGACGATCCTTGAACTCCTCGGTCTGGGCGACCCTCATCGCGATGGCCTTGGCGGCGATCGCGTGCATCAGGGGGCCGCCCTGCTGGCCGGGGAACACGGCGGAGTTGATCCTCCTGCCCCACTGCTCGCCGCGCGACGACAGGATCATGCCCGAGCGCGGCCCGCCGAGGGTCTTGTGGACGGTGGTCGTCACGACATCGGCGTAGGGGACGGGACTGGGGTGGAGCCCCGCGGCGACGAGGCCCGCGAAGTGCGCCATGTCGACCCACAGGGCCGCTCCCACCTCGTCGGCGATCTGCCGGAACGCCTGGAAGTCGAGATGGCGGGGGTAGGCGGACCATCCGGCGATGATGACCCGGGGACGCTCGCGCAGAGCGGCCTCGCGCACCTGCTCGGGCTCGATCCGCATGGTCTCGCGGCTCACCTCGTAGGCGACGGCGTTGTAGTGCTTGCCGGAGAAATTGATCTTCATGCCGTGGGTCAGGTGCCCGCCGTGGGCCAGAGACAGGCCGAGGATCGTGTCCCCGACGTCCGCCATCGCCATGAGGGCCGCCGCGTTGGCCTGGGCGCCGGCGTGGGGCTGGACATTGGCGTAGTCGGCGCCGAACACCTCCTTGGCGCGCGAGATCGCCAGGGACTCGGCGACGTCGACGGCCTCGCAGCCCCCGTAGTAGCGCCGACCGGGGTAGCCCTCGGCGTACTTGTTCGTCAGGACCGACCCCTGCGCCTCGAGGACTGCCCGGGGGACGAAGTTCTCCGAGGCGATCATCTCCAGTGTGGTGCGCTGGCGCTCGAGCTCGTCGTCGAGGACGGCGCGGATCTGCGGATCCAGCTCGGCCAGTGTCATGTCATTGAGGGAATCCACGGGTTCTCCTTGGGTTTGGGACTCACCGCATGCGGCTGGCGCATCGACCCAGGCGGGCGGCCGATGATGCCGTTTCGTCGCTCCCCGGTGGTCGCCCACCTGTTCGCCAGTCACGACACGGCGAGTGTATCTCGTCGCCCCACGGACCCGGCCGCCGGCCGTGCGCGCGGGTGGGCCTCACTTCGAGAAGACGACGGTCTTCGATCCGTCCATGAGGACCCGGCGCTCGGCGTGCCAGCGGACCGCCTGGGCGAGGACCCGCCGTTCGACGTCCTGGCCCAGGGCCACCATGTCCGGCGTCGAATCCGCGTGGGTGACGCGGGTGACGTCCTGCTCGATGATCGGCCCCTCGTCGAGGTCCGCCGTCACGTAGTGCGCGGTCGCGCCGATGAGCTTGACGCCACGGTCGTGGGCCTGGGCGTAGGGGCGCGCCCCCTTGAAGGAGGGGAGGAAGGAGTGGTGGATGTTGATGACCCGGCCCTTCATCTCCTCGCAGACCTTCTCCGAGAGGATCTGCATGTAGCGCGCGAGGACGACGAGCTCGATCCGCTCGGTGCGCACGAGGTCGAGGAGCTCGGCCTCGGCCCGCTCCTTCGTCGCGGCCGTCACCGGGATGTTGAGGAAGGGAACGGAGTAGAACTGGGCGACGGGGGCGAGATCGGGGTGGTTGCCCACGACGGCGACGACCTCGATCGGCAGGCCCTGGGTGCGCTGGCGGTACAGGAGATCGGTCAGGCAGTGCCCTTCGCGCGACACCATGATGACCGTTCGCAGGGGGCGGCCGAGCAGATCGATGCTCCAGGTCGCCCCGAATCGCTCGGCGACCTCCGCGAGGCCGGTCTCGACGGGCCCGCGGCCCACGGGCGAGTCGACCTCGACGCGCATGAAGAACAGCCCCGAATCGGGGTCCCCGAACTGCTGGGACTGGATGACGTTGCCGCCGACGCCGCCGATGACGCCGGTGACGGCGTGGACGATCCCCGGCTGATCCGGGCACGACAGGGTGATGACGAGTTTGACGGGCTGCGAGGCGGAGTCGTTCATGCCCCCAGGGTAGCGGGCCCCGGCGCCCCTCCCCCTCGACGTCCGCGCGCCCGGGCGGGCGGCCCCTCCCCGGGGGATGGCCGCCTCGACGGAGGGCTGCGGGCGGCGCACCGCCCTCCGCGGATCGCGGCTCATGGCGGCCGCCGCGGGCCGAGGGCGCCCGGGCTTCGCGCCGGGGGTCGCGGGCCCCGCGGGGCCCGCGACCGGTTTCATTGGCGGATCAGGTGGTCGAATGCGCTCAGCGCGGCGTTGGCCCCCGCCCCCAGCGAGATCAGCACCTGCTTGTACGGGATGCTCGTCACGTCGCCGGCGGCGAAGACGCCCGGCATCGACGTCGCATTGCGGTCGTCGACCGCGATCGCCCCGCGGTCGAGGGCGAGCGCCCCGTCGACCCACTCGGCGTTCGGCACCAGGCCGATCTGCACGAACATCCCGTTGACCGCGACGGAGCGCTCCTGGCCGGCCTCATCCCGATAGGTCACCGCCGTCATCGCGGACTCGTCGCCCTCGACCGATTGAAGCTCGGCCGAGGTGATGACGTCGACGTTGCCCAGCGAGTCGAGCTTCCTCAAGAGGATGTCATCGGCATTGAGCCGGGGCATCACCTCGATGACCGTGACGCGCGAGGCGACGCCCGCCAGATCGATGGCCGCTTCGATCGCCGAGTTCCCGCCCCCGATGACCGCGACGGGCTTGCCCTTGAAGAGCGGGCCGTCGCAATGCGGGCAGAAGCTCACGCCCCTGTTGCGGTACTCGGCCTCGCCGGGGACCCCGGTGGTTCGGAAGCGCGCGCCGGTCGCGATGACGACGGCCCTGGCTCGCAGAGTCGCGCCCCCGTCGAAATCGACGGACACGAGCCCCGACTGGTCCTTCTCGTGCAGCCCGATGGCGCGCAGGCCGCTCATCACCTCGACGCCGTAGGAGTCCATCGAGCGCCCGAGCTCCGCACCCAGGGCGGGACCTGCGATCCGATCGACGACCGTGAGGTTCTCGATGAGCGCCGTGTCGAGGACCTGCCCGCCGATGTTCTCGGTGGCGACGCCCACGCGCAGGCCCTTGCGGGCCGCGTAGACGGCCGCCGACGCGCCGGCGGGGCCGCCGCCGACGATGAGCATGTCGAAGGGCTCGGCGGCGTTGAGCCGCTCAGCCCGCCTGGCGCCCGACCCGGCGTCGAGCTTGGCGAGGATCTCGGCTAGCCCCATCCGCCCCTGTCCGAAGACCTCCCCGTCCATGAAGACGGTCGGGACGGCTTGAATGCCCCGGGAGGAGATCTCGTCCTGGAAGGCCCCTCCCTCGACCGCCGTGTGCCGGATCAGCGGGTTGAGGATCGAGATGGAGTTGAGGGCCTGGACGACGGTCGGGCAGTTCTGGCACGTCAACGACATGTAGGTGACGAACTCGTGGGGCTCGTCGAGGGCCTTGATCGCCTCGATCACGTCCTCGTCGGCGCGCACGGGATGCCCGCCGACCTGGACGAGGGCGAGGACGAAACTGGAGAACTCCTCCCCCATCGGCAGTCCGGCGATCCGCACGGAGACGTCGGAGTCGACTCTGCGGATCGCGAATGACGGGGTGCGCTCGTCGGGCGCCTCGACGACGTCGATGAGCGGGGAGAGGGCCGCGACCTGGTCGAGCATCTCTCGGACCTGGCGCGATCGGGGCGAGTCGTCGAGCGAGGCCTCGAAGCGGACCGGGACGACGACGTGGCCGATGAGGCCCGTGAGCTGGTCGATCGTCTTGTCGTCGAGGACCATCAGAGCTTGCCCGCGAGATCGAAGGAGGGGGCCAGCGTCTCCTCGCCCTCTTCCCACTTCGCGGGGCAGACCTCTCCGGGGTGGGCGTGGACGTACTGCGCGGCCCTCACCTTGCGGACGAGTTCGGCGGCGTTGCGGCCCACGCCCTCCGACGTCGTCTCGACGTACTGGATCACCCCGTCGGGGTCGATGAGGATCGTCGAGCGATCGGCGGCGCCCTCGTCCTCGCGCAGGGCGTCGAAGGCGGCGGCCGTCCGGCAGGTCGGGTCCCCGACCATGGGGAATCGGATCTTCCCGATCCGCTCGGAGGTGTCGTGCCAGGCCTTGTGCGAGAAGTGCTTGTCCGTTGAGAACGCGTAGACCTTGACTCCGAGCTGCTGGAACTCGTCATAGTGGTCGGCCATGTCCTCGAGCTCCGTGGGGCACACGAAGGTGAAGTCGGCCGGGTAGAAGAAGAGGATCGCCCACTGGCCGCGATGGTCCTCGCTCGAGACCTCGATGAAGTCGCCGTCGCAGTAGGCGGTGCCCGACCATTCGGCGGCCCGGGTATTGATGAGTGACATGCGTGCCTCCTTCGTCCTGCCGGCGGTGGACCGGCTCATCGGCTTGTTGTTACAAATTCAACAATATTTTTCCTGCGCCCGAAGTCAACCCCGGGGGCGCCGATGTGAACAGAGTCGCGTTCGAGGTCGCGACGAGCCGAAAAGATGCTCGCCCGAGGCTCGTTCACCGGTGACCTTGTGCACCGGGATGCATCTCGGCGTCATGAATGGCCGCGATCCGGCGGTAAACCTCGTCGAGACGCACGCCGGTGCACACCCCCGCGCAAACACGGCGGGGCCGCGCACCCGAATGGATGCGCGGCCCCGGTCGATGTGGAGCCGGATCGGCTCCGGTCGGGCTCACTTGATGAAGCCGAGTTCCTTGACGGCGTCGTACTCCTCCTGGAGAGCAGCGATGTTGTGATCGATGCCGGCGCGGGTCGCATCCGAGATCTCCAGGCCGTCGACGACCTGCCATTCGCCGCCGTCGGAAGTGACGGGGAAGCCGAAACACAGGCCCGCGGGGACGCCGTAGTGGGTCCCGTCCGACATGACGCCGGCCGTGACCCACTCGCCCTCGGGGGTCCCGTGGATCCACGAGTACATGTGGTCGATGGCGGCGTTCGCAGCCGAGGCGGCCGACGAGGCGCCACGGGCCTCGATGATGGCGGCGCCGCGCTTGGCGACGACGGGCCGGTAGGTGTCGGCCAGCCACGCCTCGTCGACGAGGTCGGCGGCCGGCTTGCCGGCGACGGTCGCGTAGGAGACGTCCGGGTACTGGTCGGCGGAGTGGTTGCCCCACACGACGAGGTTCTTGATGTCGGCGACGGGGGCGCCGACCTTGTGGGCGAGCTGGGCGACAGCGCGGTTGTGGTCGAGGCGCATCATCGCGGTGAAGCGGGAGGCGGGGACGTCCGGCGCGGCGTTCTGCGCGATGGTCGCGTTGGTGTTGGCGGGGTTGCCCACAACGAGGACGCGCACATCGTCGGCGGCGCCGTCGTTGATGGCCTTGCCCTGAGGGCCGAAGATGCCCGCATTCGCCTCGAGCAGGTCGGCGCGCTCCATGCCCTGGCGCCGCGGCATCGCGCCGACGAGGTAGGCGACGTTCGTGCCCGCGAAGGCCTTGGTCGCGTCGTCGAAGATCTCGACGCCGGCCAGAGTCGGGAACGCGCAGTCGTCGAGCTCCATCGCGGTGCCCTCGGCGGCCTTGACGGCCTGGGGGATCTCGAGGAGGTGGAGCTTGACGGGGACATCGGGACCGAAGAGCTGACCGGAAGCGATGCGGAACAGCAGGGCGTAGCCGATGTTGCCGGCGGCGCCGGTGACGGTGACGATGCGAGGTTCTGCCATGATGAGGCACTCCTTCAGTGGTGGGGGAAGACGACGTCCGTCGCCCTGGTGGCGGCCTACGGCCGCGCACATGCTCTAAGCCTACGGCCCCGTGCCACGAGCGCACAGGGAGACGGGTCCCAGATGGGTCGCCCAACCCCGCGAGGCGGGCCGTTGGCCCCGCCGATTGACGCAGCGAAGGCCGTCGAGTCGTTCATCACTCCGCGAGACGGGCCTTTAGTCCCCGATCTGCGCATGCCCGGGCGGTCCGGAGGCCGCTCCGCCCACAGCGCTCACCCCCTCCCAGTATTCCCTCAGGATGCGCTCAGGATCCTGAAAGCGGGCCCGCCCATGATCGGCACTCGGACACCGGCGCAGACCGGCACTCGCACCTCCGCCCCGAAACCACGACGTATCTGAAGAAGGAGGACTCCTCGTGGCATCAGCCATGCCCGGACTCCGCACCCGTTCCCCCCGCCTCCCACGCCTCGCGGCCCTCGCCTCGGGCGCCCTCGTCCTCGCGGCCTGCTCCCCCGCCCCGACCGCCGGAGCGCAGTCCTCCGCCGAGCAGGACTCGACGGCGGTCGCCCGCGTCGCCTCCGACACCGGCCTCGACGCCGCATGGCAGGCCGAGCACTTCGCCGGCCTGTACGGCCAGCAGATCGACTGGGCGACCTGCGGGGGCGGCGACGGCTTCCCCGAGGAGTACACGGACGCGCTGTCCCAGGTCGGCGTCGACCCTCAGCGCATCGAATGCGCGACCGTCAAGGCCGCGATGAACTGGGCCGATCCCGCCGATGAGCGGACCGTCGATCTGGCGATCATCCGCATCCCCTCGACCGGAGACCCCGAGAAGTCCACGCCCCTCTTCGGCAACCCCGGGGGGCCGGGCGTCTCCGGCGTCGAGTACACGCTGGGCCTGCCCCTGAACCCGGGATTCTCCGACATCCTCGCCTCCTACGACCTGTGGGGATTCGACCCCCGCGGGATCGGGGCCTCCACCCCCCTCTCCTGCGAATCCGACACGGAGGTCAGGGCCGTCAAGCTCGCCGAGTGCATCGAGGCGAACCCGATCGCCCACTACATGGGGACCTCGCAGGTCGCCCGCGACATGGAGATGCTGCGCGCCCTGTCGGGCGCCGATCGCTTGAACTACCTCGGCTACTCCTACGGGACGATGCTCGGCGCGACCTACGCCACGCTCTTCCCCGGGAACACCGGGCGGATGATCCTCGACTCCGCCGAGGACGCCCAGTGGGCCTCGCTCTCCCACAGCTTCGGCCAGCAGGTCGCCGTCGGCCGCGCGGCCGCCGAGATGGCGGCCTCCTGCCCCGAGCTCGTCACCTCCGACGGAGCTCCCGCCTCGTGCCCCTTCACCGACGAGTCGGGGATCGTCGAGCTGAAGAAGACGCTCGACGGCTCCCCGCTGACGGGCAGCGACGGCACCGAGTTCAACGGCCAGAGCCTCGTCGAGTTCATCGCCGGCTCCCTCTACGGCTCGCCCGCCGACCGCGCCGACTCCCTCACGCTCCTGTCGCAGGCGACCTCGGCCGGCCAGGAGACGGTGGACGCCCTCATCGCCAAGGCCGCGGAGTCGAAGGCCGAGGTCGATATCGCCGGTGAGATCGTCGCCTGCCACTCGTTCCCCCGCACCCCCGACATCCAGGCCCTCGCCGACGAGGTCGAGGCGACCGAGCTGCCGGGCCTGTTCAAGGACGACGCCCAGTCCACGGAGGATCTCCTCAAGGATCTCGCCGACCTGTCGTGCTCGGTCCTGCCCGAGTTCGGCCAGGACATCACGACCTCCTTCGACGCCTCCCGTGTGACGACGCCGATCGTCGTCGTCGGGATCACCGGCGACCACGCGACCGCGTACCCCCACGCCCAGACGCTCACCGAGCAGTTGGGCAACGCCGTCCTCCTGACGCTGGAGGGCACCGGCCATGGCGCGACGTTCTCCGGCAAGTCGTCGTGCGCCGACGCGGCTGCGAGCAAGTACCTCGTCGACGGGGTCGTGCCCGACGCGGGCGCGACGTGCTCCCCCGATCCCGCGGCGTGACCCGCTCATCGGATGAGGCCCTCCGCCAGTCGGCGGGGGGCCTCCCTTGTCCCCGGCCGGGTCCTCACGAGACCGGGACGCGGGTCCGGGCCCGAACCCGCCCTCGGGCGCGGACGAGCGAGGAGGCGAGCGGCCATGGGAGGCGCGGCGCGCCCTCGACGATGGATCGGGGGCGCGCCGCGCCTGCGCCGTGGGACCCGGACCGGCCCCGGGCGCTCGTCGGCAGCCCCTCTACGGCCGCAGACCCGCCGACTCGACCGCGTCGAGGCGGATCACGCGGTCGGCGCACGCCTCGACGAGCTCGGCGTCGTGCGTGATGACGACGACGACCGCGCCGTCGTCGGCCAACCGCCGCAGGAGCCGCGCGATGGATTCGAGGTGGGCGAGATCGACTCCCGAGGTCGGCTCGTCGAAGACGTGGATGCGGGCGCGGCGAGCGAGGGAGCAGGCGATGGCGGCCCGCTGTTTCTGGCCCCCCGACAGCGTCGATGGATGACGGTCGGCGACGTCGGCGAGGTCGACGGATTCGAGGATCCGCATGACGTCCTCGTCGCTCAGCGCCGACGGGTCGACGCCCAGGCGCACGTCGGCGCGCACGGATTCGGCGAAGAGCTGGCGGGTGACGTCCTGCATGACGAGGGCGGATTCGCCGAGGAGTCGGCGGCGCCGGACCGGCCGCCCGTCGAGGAGGATCCTCCCCCTCTGCGGAGAGGCCAGGCCGCACAGGAGTCTGGCGAGAGTCGTCTTCCCGGCGCCGTTGGGACCGACGATCGCGCTGATCGTCCCGGAGGGCAGGTCGATGTCGAGGTCGTCGAGGACCGGCGTCCTCCCGTAGGAGAAGCCGACCCCCTCGATGCGCACGCCGGACTCCCCCGCCTCCCGCGATCCGCCGCCACCCGGTCTCCCCGCGACCGATCCGCCGGGGTCCCCGAGGGCGTCGGCGGCCTCCCCCGGTCCGAGGCGCGGACCGTTCGGCGCCGCGGCCAGCGGGACCTCGACGAGGCTGCGCAGCCCGAGTCCACGCCGAGCGTCGTCGTCGAGGGAGTAGAAGTCGTCGGCGTCGAAGCGCCGGACCGGCCTCCCCCGGTCCATGAGGAGGACCTCGTCGGCGATCCCGCGCAGGAAGTGGAGGCGGTGCTCGGCTATGACGACGGCCGCCCCCCGGTCCTTGAGCGTGCCGATCGCCTCCGCCAGGGCGCCGATCCCCGCCGGCGACAGGTTCGACGTCGGCTCGTCCAGGAGGACGACCGGGGTGTCGGCGACGATCGCCTGGGCGCAGGCGACGCGTTGGAGCTGGCCGCCGGACAGGTCGGCGAGGAGCCGGTCCTCCAGGTCGACGACGCCGAGCGCCCCCAGGGCCGCGCGCGCACGCTCGACGAGGCCTGCCGGGTCCTCCCCGAGGTTCTCGCCTCGGAAGGCCAGCTCGGACAGGACGTCGGCGGTGAAGAACTGGGTCCTCGGGTTCTGGAAGACCGTCGTCGTCAGCGCCCCGGCGGCTCTCAGCCCGCCGGCGACGACGTCGACGCCGGCGACCTCGATGCGCCCGGTCAGGGCGCCGGGGTGGAATTCGGGGGCCAGCCCGTTGACCATCCGCACAAGCGTCGACTTGCCGCATCCCGATGGCCCGCACACGAGGAGGACGCGCCCCGCGGACAGGTCGAGGTCGACGCCGGACACGGCCCGATCCGTCGGGGATGGGCGCTCGCCGCCGAGCCACGACTGGCGCGCGCCCCGGGCGCCGTAGGCGAATCCGGCGCCGTCGAGGAGGAGGGCGCTCACAGCCCGCCCCACGCGCTCAACCGTAGGGCGACCAGGCCGACGAGGACCAGTGCGGCCGCCGCGTCGGTCGCCCCGAATCCCATGGCGACGATGCTCGTGCGTCGCGCGGGGCCGCCCAGGCCCCGCAGGATCGCCGAGGCCGCCAGGTCGTCGCACACGCGCATGGTCGCCGCCAGGAGGGGCATCATCACGTACTCGGCGACGCGCACCGGGTGGCGGGCCCAGGACCCGGCCCCGGGGACGACGCCGCGCAGGCGCATCGCGTCGACGACGGCCCGGGCCTCGTCGACGACGACCGGGAGGAAGCGGAGCATGACGGTCAGGGGGATGACGACGGCCCGCGGGACCCTCAGGCGGTCGAGGGCGGCGGCCAGGGCCCCGACGCGGGTCGTCGCGAGCAGCCAGAGGGCGGTGCCCGCGCAGACGGCGAATCGCATCGCCCAGAATCCCAGTCCCGCGAGGACCGCGGAGGCCGCCCCGGGGGCGTGCGGGGGGAGGAGCTCGTGGAGCGCCGCTCCGGCGGCGGCGACGGCGAGGACCGCTCCGGCGGCCAGGGCGCGGTGGATCGAGGCGAGCATGGCGGAGACGAGTCCGGCGCACACGAAGGCGCACAGGAGGGAGGACCGTCCCAGGGCGACGGCGTTGACGCACAGGAGGACGGCGAGCCTGGTCCTCGTGTCGAGGGCGGGGCCCAGGCCCTTCGCCGCTCCGGGCGCGCTGAGCGCCCGCAGGGCGCTCACAGGACCTGGGAGCGCTCGAAGTGGCGGTGCAGCGCCCGGGCGGCCAGGGCGGCGAAGGCGACGCCGGCCAGGGCGTTGAGGACGTGGAAGATCACGAGGTTCGTCGGCGTGAACAGGGCCTCCATGGCGGCGACGTAGTCGGCGCCCCTGCGCACCGCGATCCTGCCGAAGAAGGCCTCGGGGGTGAGGATCACCGGCAGGAGCGGCCCGATGAGCCACAGTTGGAGGACCCCGTAGGACCAGACGGCTCCCCGGCGGGTCGTCTCCCCCAGCGCCCGGCGCACGAGGTCGGCGGCCAGGCCGCAGGCGGCGCCGAGGACGATGGAGCCCCAGAACTGCCCGAGGAGGACCATGACGGCGGTGACGACGGAGCCGAAGATGGTCAGCGTCCCCATGCGGGGGCTGCGCGCCAGGAGCGCCATGACGACGAAGGCGTTGAGGAACGTCGACAGGGTGATGCCGACGAGGTGGAAGGCCGGGGAGATGAGGGTGAGCATCGTCGAGGCGCCGAGGACGACGAAGTAGACGGCGGCGAGGGCGCCGATGACGACGAGGTCCGTGACGGAGGGGCCGCGTCCGGTCGGTGCGGGGGCGGGGCTGGGGGGCATGGGTCCTCCTGGGTGTCGGTTCTGTCCGCCCAGCAGGCTACGGGCCCCGTCCGGCCCGACACGCCCCCGGCCCCGGTCGTGACGGATTTGTCAGGAAAAACCCCCGGTTTCGCGAGTCGGCCCGATCCCCCGGAAGGAGAACGAGAACTCCAGTCGCCCCTCGGGCAGCTCGTAGCGGGGATGGGGGCGGGCCCCCCACGAGTCGTCGCCGGCGGCGCCCCGGCGCATCGCCATCGCACGGACCCACGTCGCCGTCTGGACCGGCAGATCCTGCGGGTGGGCGGCGTTCTCGACCTCGAACAGGCTCCACGCCAGAGCGGAGAACTCCATCGGCGCGCCACCCGCCTCGAAGGCGATCCCCTCCCCGGCGTCGTCCGTCACCGACGCCCACCGCACCCCGGTATGGCCCCCGGACTCCTGAGGGCGCAGATACGGGGTCAGCTGGTCGACGACCCGCGCCTCGTGCAGGCCCAGGAGGGCCCCCGACCTGCGGTCGGCGCTCGTCTCCTCCGGCCCGTCGCCGTACCAGCGCAGACGGCCCAGGGCCGGGTCGAGCGCGAAGAGGACGCCGAACTCCGGGGGCGGCGGCAGTCCGGGCCCCGGATCGACGACGACCGTCGTGTCGACCCGGCCGTCGGCGAACACGTCGGCGCGGATCGACGCGGACCCGGCGGGGGCGCTCGGCAGGACGAGCCCCCACTCGACGCGGACCCGGTCGTCCAGGCGCACGGCGCCCAGGGCGTCGAACCCGCGCTCGGGGAAGGCGTAGCGGGAGGCGAGGAGCCACTGCCCGTCCTCGGCGGGAGCCCCCCACCCGCGCTCGTTCGCGGTCGGCGCGTGCCAGAAGTTCACGGCGGGGACGCGGCGCAGGAGCTCGCGCCCGGGCCCGCTGCCGCCCTCGAGGCGGTAGGACTGGAGGCCGCCGGCGAGCCGGGAGAAGAGGACGGAGAACCCGTCGCCGCGCACGCCGATGTTGTGGCGGCCCTCGATGAGCTCGAGGGGGCCGACGGCGCGGGCGCGGCGGACGGCCGACGGGCTCGCGGAGACGACGCCCTGGTCCCAGGCGACGACCTGGCCCGCGGGGGCCCAGGCGGTCGCCCCCCTGCGTCGGACGACGGCGGTGATCGTGTACTCGGCGCCGTCGTCGGGGATCTCGAAGGGGGGCTCGATGCGCTCGGACTGCCCGGGCCCGGCGGTCAAGTCGACGGTCCGCGAGTCGATGGGCCGCCCCCATCGGGCCAGTTCGAGCGCGCAGGTCAGCTCCGAGGCCCCGGTGAACGCGTAGTCGTTGACGACCTCGATGCCCCCCGCTCCGATCGTCATGCGGATCGGCCGGTACAGGTGGGCGAGCTCTCGGGCCTTGGGCGTGGGGGTGTGGTCGGCGAAGAAGACCCCGTTGCCGCAGAAGTCCGCGTCGTGGGGGGCGTCGCCGAAGTCCCCGCCGTAGCCCAGGCGCCCCGCGTCGTCGCCGAGGGGCAGCGCCTGATCGGCGAAGTCCCAGACGAAGGCGCCCTGGAAGAGCGCGTCGGAGCGCATGAGTTCGAGGTAGTCGTCGACGGCCCCCAGGGAGTGCCCCATCGCGTGCGCGTACTCGCACAGGATCAGCGGCTTGTCGCGGTGCTCGCGCAGGTGGTCGGCGACTGCGCGGGCGCTCGGGTACATGAGGGAGGCGACGTCGGAGGTCTGGGGGTGGCGTCCGTCCTCCTCGATGCCCTGGTAGTGGACGGGCCGGTCGTCGAGGGCCCTGACGTGGTCGGCGAGGTCGCGCAGGACGGTGCCGCCGAAGGACTCGTTGCCCAGCGACCACATGACGACGCACGGGTGGTTGCGGTCCCTGAGGATCATCGACTCGGCCCGGTCGACGACGGCGCCGGACCATTCGGGCCGGTCCCCGGGCACGGCGTCGTCGATCGGGCGGCGCCCGCGGACGATGGGGTCCCACGTCCCGTGGGTCTCGAGGTTGGCCTCGTCGATGACGTAGAGGCCGTAGCGGTCGCACAGCTCGTAGAGGTCCGTCGAGTTCGGGTAGTGGCTCGTGCGGATCGCGTTGACCCCCAGGGCTTTGAGGGCGCGCAGGTCGGCGTCGGTGCGGGCGCGGTCGACGACCCGGCCGTCGAGGCCGAACTCGTGGCGGTTGATCCCTTTGAGGACGGCTCTCCTGCCGTTGATCCGCAGCAGCCCGTCCTCGATGCCGAAGCGGCGCAGGCCGACGTCCACGGGGATGTGCTCGAGGAGCCGGCCGTCCTCGTCGCTCACCCGCACGGCCAGGTCGTACAGGTGGGGGTCCTCGTCGCTCCACAGGCGGGGGCGGTCGATCTCGAGGCGCCATCGTCCGGGGCCGTCGGGGGCGAGGGGGCCGACGCCGGCGAGGTCGCAGTCGACGCGGCACCGGGGGGCGCCGGGGCCGTCGAGGCGGGCCTCGACGGTGAGGACGGCGCGGGCCGGGTCGTCGTGGACGTCGGCGACGACGTGGAGGTCCTCGACGTGGGCGCGGGGGGTGCGCAGGAGGCGCACGGAGCGGAAGATCCCGGAGAAGCGGAAGAAGTCCTGGTCCTCGAGCCATGATCCGGCGCACCACTTCCACACTCGGATGACGATGCGGTTGCGCCCGGGCTCGGCGGCCCCGGTGATGTCGAATTCGGCGGGGGTGAAGGAGTCGGTGGAGTAGCCGATGAAGCGCCCGTTGACCCACAGGGCGCAGGCGGATTCGGCGCCGTCGATGACGAGGCGCAGGCCCTGGCCGTCGGCGGGGGCGTCGAGGTCGACGTCGGTGGCGTAGGTGGACACGGGGTTGTAGCGGGCGGGGGCGCGCGGCGGGTCGACGTCCTCGCGCCCGTCCCAGGGGTACTGGACGTTGACGTACTGGGGGCGGTCGTAGCCGTGGAGTTGGACGTGGGCGGGGACGGGGATCTCGTCCCAGTCGGACAGGTCGCAGTCGGCGGCCTCCAGGCCGTCGGGGACGAGGCCGGGGGCATCGGCGTGCCGGTAGCGCCAGGTGCCGTCGAGGACGGTCTCGTACGAGGAGTCGCGCGCGGCGGCCTCGGCGTCGGTGGCGTACCACCGGTGGTCGGAATGGGGGGCGAGCCGGTTGACGGCGACGACCGTGGGGTCGTCGATCCAGTCGGGGGAGAATTCGCGTGCGCGTCGGGTCATTTGATCGCTCCCGTGATGCCGTTGGCGAAGGACCGTTGGAGGACGAGGAAGACGATCATCGCCGGCAGGGAGGCGATGAGGACGGCGAGCATGAGGACGCCGTAGTTCGTCACGTACCCGGCCGACAGGTTGGACACGAGCATCGGCATGGTCTGGTAGGCGTTGTCGACGAGGATGACCTTGGGCCACAGGAAGTTGTTCCAGGCGGTCATGAAGGTGATGACGGCGGCGGCCGCGTAGGTGGCGCGCATCGTGGGGACGTAGATGCGCAGGAAGATCGCGATCTCGCTGAGCCCGTCGATGCGGGCGGCCTCGAGCACCTCGTGGGGGAAGGAGCGCGAGGACTGGCGGAAGAGGAGGATGAGGAACGGGGTGGATACGGCCGGGAGGATGACCGCGAGGGTGGAGTTGACGAGGCCGGCGGTGGCGAACATGCGGAACAGGGGGATCATCGTCGCCGCGAAGGGGATCATCATCGCCAGGAGGAGGACGCTCATCAGCCGGTCCTTGGCCCGCGAGTGGAAGATCTCGAACCCGTAGCCGGCGATCGAGCACACGAGGAGGGCGGCGACGGTGGTGGCGACCGCGTTGAGGCTCGAGTGCCACAGGGCGGCGGGCAGGTCCTGGACGGCGAGGAGGTCGTCGAGGTTGCGCAGGAGGTGGGTGCCGGGCAGGAGCCGGGTCGATAGGACGTCCTGGCTGGTGTTCGTCGCCGAGACCGCCATGAAGTACAGGGGGAAGAGGGAGAAGGCGGAGGCGAGGGAGAGGACGAGGTACTGGGGGGCTCGGCGCAGTTTAGTCATCACGGCGGTCACCGACCTTCATCTGGATCAGGGCGAGGACGGCGACGAGCAGGAGGATCACGTAGGACAGGGCCGCGGCGTAGCCGAAGTTGGGGTTCTTCTGGAAGGACAGCTCGTAGAGGTAGTGGGACATCGTCATGGAGGCGTAGGCGGGGCCCCCGCGCGTGAGGTTCCACGATTCGTCGAAGAGCTGGAGGGTCCCGTTGGTCGACATGATGGCGGTCAGGAGGATCATGGGCTTGAGCTGGGGGACGATGACGTACCAGAAGGTGGCGATGGGGCCGGCGCCGTCGATGCGGGCGGCCTCGATGGTCGCGGGGTCGACGTTCTGCAGCCCGGCGAGGAAGAAGACCATGTTGTACCCGGTCCAGCGCCACAGCAGTCCGAGGATGATGACCATGCGGGCGGTGGAGGGCTGTCCGAGCCAGTTGATGGGCCCGTCGATGAGGTGCCAGGAGACGAGGACGTCGTTGACGAATCCATCGGTGGCGAAGAGGGTGCGGAAGACGAGGGAGTAGGAGACGAGGGAGACGGCGCACGGCAGGAAGATCGAGGTGCGCCAGAAGGCTGTGAATCGCAGGCCCGGCTGGTTGAGGATCACCGCGAGGACGAGGGCGGCCAGGAGCATGAGGGGGACCTGGACGACGAGGTAGACGACGGTGGTCTTGAGGGTCATGAGGAAGACGTCGTCGTGGAGGAGCCGCTCGTAGTTCGACCAGAGGGGCTCGGCGAAGGACAGCCGCGTTCCGCGCCCGGTCTTGAAGGACAGGATCAGGGCCTCGATCATCGGCCAGAAGCTCATGACGGCGATGAGCAGGGAGGCGGGGATGAGGAAGGCCCAGCCGGTCAGGCTGCGACGGCGCGAGGTCGTCCAGCGCCGTCGGGTGTCGACCCCCGGGCGTTCGGGGGCCGTCGGGGCCGGGATCGGCGTCATGGTGCGGGTCCTTTCGTCCGCGGGGCCGGCGGCTCGCGCCGCCGGCCCCGACGGGGTCACTTCATGGCGAATTCGACGGTGGCCTGGGCCTCGGCGAAGGCCTGCACGGGGTCGCCGCCGTCGGCGATCTTCGTCAGCGCGGTGTTGACGGCGTCGCGGCCCTCGGTGTGGTAGACGCCGGTGGGGGCGGTGGGGACCTTCCCGCCGTAGTCGACGACCTGGGCGTAGATGGCCTGCCCGCCGAAGAACTCCTGCGGCTCGGTGTAGGCGGGGGCGCCCGCGGCGGGCGTCCAGTTGGCGATGGCGCCGGACTTGGGGAGGATCGTGTTGTAGAAGTCGACGGATCCGGCGAAGGTCGAGGCGAGGAAGTCGGTGGCCAGATCGACGTTGGCGTTGGCGCTGATGGCCCAGGAGGATCCTCCGTTGGAGGTGTAGTTGGTGGCTGCGGGCGCCGAGTCGAGGCGGGGGACGTTGGTGATGGCCCACTGGCCGGCCTGGTCCTGCGCGGTCTGGATGCTCGCGGCGATCCACACGCCGTTCATCGTGCCGGCGACGGAGCCGTTGACGAAGCTGCCGATGTACTCGTCCCAGGAGTTGACGATGACGAGGACCCCGGAGTCGATGAGCTCCTTGTAGATGGCGGCGACGTCGAGGAGGGTGTCGTTGCCGGCGATGGTCGGCGCGCCCTGCGCGTCGAAGAGTCCGGCGCCGGCGCTGCCCATGATCATCATGACGAGGTCGGAGTTGCCCGAGGTGGTCGACAGGAGCGGCATGCCGGTGGCGGCGAGCACGTCCTTGCCCTTGGCGATGAAGTCCTCCCAGGTGATGTCGGTGAAGTCGTCGATGGTGTAGCCGGCCTGGGCGAGGACGTCGGTGCGCAGGGCAGTGATGGCGGTGCCCGAGTCGAAGGGGACGCCGTAGTGGGCGCCGTCGACGGTCGAGCTGGCGACGACGGAGGCGGGGAACTCGTCGAAGTCGAGGGCCGCGCCGTCGATGGGCGAGAAGATGTCGGGGTAGTTCACGACGTTCTTCTCGAAGGAGTAGTTCTGCATGAGGAAGATGTCGGGGAGCTGGTCGGTCTGGCCCGCCTGGGCGATCGTCGTCAGCTTGGGCTGGAGGTCGTCCCACGGGGTCTCGACGATGTCGAGGCGGAAGTCGGGGTGGGTCTCCCGGTAGATCTTCTCGGCCTCCGTGAGGGCGTAGATGTTGAAGTTCGGGTCCCAGGCCCACACGGTCAGGGTCTGGTCCTGCGCGGGATCGGCGGCCGGGGCCTGGCCGGCCCCCGAGCAGGCGGTCATCGCCAGGCACAGGGGGGCGATCGTCGCGGCGGCGATCATCCGGGTCGTAGCACTCATCGTTGAGCTCCTTCGTCGTGTCGCGCTCCCGGGGCGCCGAGGGGCTGGCCGCTCGTCGGCGAACGTCGGGAACAAGCAGATGTTGACGTCGCCAATAGTAGGATCATCACGTCTTGATTCACAAGGAAACAGATCACGATTCCATAACATATGGGTCTTTATTTGTTGATATTCCAGCAAATACTTGAGTACGTGCTGAGAACGACTCCATCCACTTTCTAATTGTTGACGTTATCAATATATCGGCGCTTGGCCTCTGATACGATCCCCGGTATGACCCCCTCCGCACCGCGCGGGCGCATCGCCCCCGCCCCGTCGATCGAGGACGTCGCCCGTCTGGCCGGGGTCTCCGCCCAGACGGTCTCACGCGTATCCCGGGACGCCCCCAACGTCCGCCCGACCACCCGCCAACGCGTCCTCGACGCGATGAACCAACTCGGATACGCCCCCAACCGCGCGGCCCGCGCCCTGCGCTCGGGAACCTTCCGCACCATCGGCGTCATCACCCAGAACCCCGAGCGCACGGGCGAGAACCTCATCACCGCCGGCATCGCCTCGGCCGCCGAGTCCCGCGGATACTCCGTCGCCCTCATGCGCGTCAGCCACCCGGAGACCGGCGACCTCCAAGAAGCCGGCGTCCGCCTGGGCCAGCAGACCATCGACGGCCTCATCATCGTCCAGGCCGGGGGAGCCGACCGCGGCTCCCTCCTCCTGCCCACGAGCCTGCCCGTCGTCGTCTCCGACTCCCGCCTCATCAACGACTACCCCTCCGTCGTCGCCGACCAGGACCGGGGCGTGCGCGACGTCATGGCCCACCTGATCTCCCTCGGGCACCGCTCCATCGCCCACATCGCCGGCCCCGACGACTCCCGCTCCGCCCTCCAGCGCGCCGCCGCCTGGAGGTCCTGCCTCCACGAGGCCGGCCTGCCCGAGGGGCCCCTCCTGCCCGGCGACTGGAGCGCCCACTCCGGCTACCGAGCCGGCCTGCGCCTCGTCGACGAGCACCCCGGCGCCACCGCCGTCCTCTGCGCCAACGACGAGAGCGCCTTCGGCGCCATCCGCGCCCTCCACGAGCGCCACCGCCGCGTCCCCGACGACGTCTCCGTCACCGGCTTCGACGGCATCCCCCTCTCCGAGTTCTGCTCCCCCCCGCTGACGACCGCCCACCTCGACTTCCCCGCCATCGGCGCCGGCCTCGTCGACCTCCTCCTCTCGCGGATCGGCTCGCCCGCCCCCTCCCTCGAACGCCGGATCGTCCCCGCCTCCCTCGTCGTGCGCGACTCCACCGGCCCCGCGCCCTCCCGCTGAGCCCCCGCCCGCCCGACGACGAGGGGCCGCCCCCGAAGGAGCGGCCCCCGCGCGCGATCCGCGCGACGATCACACCCGATTCGCCCGGTAGTACTCGATGAGCCCACGAGTCGACGCATCCTGCGAGGCCAGCGCCTCCTCATCCCCCTCGATCGCCGGGAGGATCTGCTTGGCGAGGACCTTGCCCAGCTCCACGCCCCACTGGTCGAAGGAATCGATGCCCCACACGGCGCCCTGGACGAAAGTGATGTGCTCGTACAGGGCGATGAGCTCGCCGAGCACCCTCGGCGTCAACGACGGCGCCATGATCGACGTCGTCGGGCGATTGCCCGTGAACACCCGCGCCGGCACGATCGCCTCGTCCGTGCCCTCGGCCCGGACCTCGTCGGAGGTCTTGCCGAACGCCAGGGCCTTCGTCTGGGCGAAGAAGTTCGACAGGAACAGCTCGTGCATGTCCGACTCCCCGTCGGCCAACGGCCACGCCGGATTCGCGAAGGCGATGAAGTCCGCCGGGACCATGCGCGTCCCCTGATGGATGAGCTGGTAGAACGCGTGCTGGCCATTGGTCCCCGGCTCGCCCCAGAAGATCTCCCCCGTCTCGTAGGTCACCGGGGCGCCGTCGCGGCGCACCGACTTGCCGTTCGACTCCATCGTCAACTGCTGGAGGTAGGCGGGGAAGCGGTGGAGGTACTGGGAGTACGGCAGGACCGCGTGCGTGTCCGCCCCCAGGAAGTTCGAGTACCAGACGTTGAGGAGGCCCATGATCAGGGGGACGTTCTCGGCGGGGGCGGCCTCGGCGAAATGGCGGTCCATCGCGTGGAACCCGCCGAGGAAGTCGGAGAATCCATCGGGGCCGATGGCGATGGCCAGGGCCGCGCCCACCGCGGAGTCCACCGAGTAGCGCCCGCCGACCCAGTTCCAGAACCCGAAGGCGTTGGCCGGGTCGATGCCGAACTCGGCGACCCGGTCGAGGGCCGTCGACACGGCGACGAAGTGCTTGGCGATCGCCTCCCGGGTGGAGGCCTCGTCGCCGGCCAGCCCGCGCTCGCGCAGCGCCGAGAGGAACCACTCGCGCACGACCGTGGCGTTCGTGATCGTCTCCAGGGTCGTGAAGGTCTTGGAGGCGACGATGACGAGGGTCGTCTCCGGATCCAGGCCCTTCGTCGTCTCTCCCGCGTCGGTCGGGTCGATGTTCGAGATGAAGCGGCACTCGAGGCCGTCGGCGACGAAGGGGGCCAGGGCCTCGTAGGCCATGACGGGCCCGAGGTCGGAGCCGCCGATGCCGATGTTGACGATCGTGCGCACGGGCTTGCCGGTGACGCCGGTCCACTCCCCCGACCTCACGCGCTCGGCGAAGTCGTACAGGCGCGTCAGCTCGGCGTGGACGTCGGCCACCGCGTCCCTCCCGTCGACGACGAGGCTGTCGGAGGCCGGTCGGCGCAGGGCGGTGTGGAGGACCGAGCGGTCCTCGGTGACGTTGATGCGCTCGCCGGCGTACATCCGATCGCGCAGATCGAGGACGCCGGTCTGCTCGGCGAGGGCGAGGAGGTCGTCGAGGACCGCCGCATCGACGAGGTTCTTCGACAGGTCGACGTGCAGGTCGGCGGCCCGACGCGTCCAGGCGTCGGCGCGGCCCGGGTCCTGGGCGAACCAGGCGCGCAGATCGGGGTCGAAGTCCTCGGCGCGCGCGTCGAGGGCCTCCCACGCGGGGGTCTTCGTCGGGTCGGTCACCACGATGTCGGTCATGTCATCTCCTGTCGTCGTCAACGGCCTGCAGACTACCCGTCACGCCTGGGCGTCCGCGATTCGGATGCGGGCGGTCACCGGCTCTTCGCCCTGGATCGACACGACCCGGTGGATCGGGGTCAGCTCGTGCCACCACTGGGAGAAGGGGCGCCGGTTGCGGATGTCGAGGTCCTCGAACATGTTCTTGACGAGCCGGGCCTCGATCCGGTTGCCGACCTGCCCGATGTAGACACCCTCGGACTCGCCGCGGGTGAACTGGTTCTGGATGTGCTCGAGGGCCCGATTGGCCAGGCGCGTGGCGAGCAGCCGGTCGAAGGGGCTGGGAGCCCCGCCCTGCTGGAGGTGGCCGAGGGCGGAGTGGCGCACGTCGTACTTGCCGTCGGCCTCGGCCTCGAAGACCGAGGCGAGGAACCCCCGGTCGTAGAATTTCGAGACGGCCTCGTTGACGAGGACGAGGAAGAGGCGGCGCCCCCGGTCGAAGCTCGTCGACATCGTCCGCGTGTCGCGCACGATATCCTCCAGGTCGATGTCGTCCTCGTTGAGGTAGGCGTACTCGGCGCCCGAGGCGAGGGCCGACATCAGCGTGAGGTAGCCGCAGCGCCGGCCCATGACCTCGGCGACGAAGCACCGGCGGGTGGCGGCGGCCGACTCCTTGATCCGGTCGAGCGCCCAGACGGCGTTGTTCAGGGCGGTGTCGGCGCCGATCGCCAGCTCCGATCCGGGCAGGTTGTTGTCGATGCTCGCGGGGACGAGGACGATGGGGATGCGGAACGCGGGGTAGCGGTCCCGCTCGGTCATCATCGCCTTGACCGCGAGGTAGGCGTTGAGCCCGCCGATGACGAGGAGCGCGTCGATGGAGTTGCGCTCGATGGCCCTGCCCAGCGCGTAGAACTCCTCGACCTCGGGAATGTCCCTGCGAGTGCCGAGCTCGGCGCCGCCCTTGAACGCCCACCCCTCGACGTCGGCCCAGGTGAGCTCGCGGACCGCGCTGTCGGCCAGGCCCTTCCAGGAGCCGTCGACGCCGAGCATCGTCCAGCCCCGGGCGATGCCCAGGCGGACGGCGGCCCTGGCTGCGGTGTTCATCCCGGGGGCGAGCCCGCCGGCGTGGAGGACGGCGATCCTGCGGGGGGAGCCCGTCGGGTCGGGGGCCAGTTGGGGAGGAGTCGAGAGGATCTCGTTGATGCCGACCATCATCGTGAAGGAGCGCCCGCGCGAGGCCTGGGCGGCGGCGTAGTCGCCGGCGGCGACGAGGTCCTTGACGGCGCGGGTGTTCCGGACGGCCGTCATCAGGGGGATGCGGGTGATCCGGTTGTGCCGGACGCCGAGGATGCACGGGGCGTCGTCGCCGGTGCGGGTGAGGACCTCCTGGGCGGCGGCGAAGCCGAGGATCGTCGACATCCAGCGGTCGTAGGCGGAGGGGGCGCCGCCGCGCTGGACGTGGCCGAGGATCGTCACGCGGGCGTCCTCGCCGGTGCGTTCCTTGATGGTGTCGGCGATGAGCTGGGTCGTCAGGAGAGTGCCGTCGCGGTCGGTGGCCCCCTCGGCGACGAGGACGATCGACTCGCGCCGCCCCGCCTCGCGCCCGAGGCGCAGGTGCTCGGCGAGGTCGTCGGGCCAGTCGGGCCCGGCGGGGTCCTCGGGGGTGAAGACGTAGTCGGCGCCGCCGGCGACGGCCGCCATGAGGGGGAGGTAGCCGCAGTGGCGGCCCATGACCTCGACGACGAAGGTCCTCTGGTGGGAGGCCGCGGTGCTCGTCAGCTGGTCGATGGCGTCGACGATGCGGTGGAGGGCGGTGTCGGCGCCGATCGTCATGTCGGTGCCGACCATGTCGTTGTCGATGGAGCCGACGAGGCCGACGACGACGAGGTCGGGGTGGGCGGCGGCCGTCTCGGGGGAGATGGCGCCCTCGTCGACGAGCTCGGCGATGTGCTGGGCCCATTCGCCGCGGAACTCGTCGGTGCCCGACAGGGATCCGTCGCCGCCGATGACGACGAGGCGGTCGATGCCGCGCTCGACGAGGTGGAGGGCGGCGGCGTGGCGGCCCTCGTAGTCGCGGAACTCGGGGCACCGGGCGGTTCCGATGACGGTGCCGCCCTCGGCGAGGATGCTCGAGACGTCCGACCAGCCCATCCGCTTGATGGCGTCGCCGCCGCTGACCGCCCCGGCCCATCCCTCGAGGATCGCGTAGGGCTGGGCCCCCATCGCCAGGGCGGTGCGCACGACGGCTCGGACGGCGGCGTTCATCCCCTGGGCGTCTCCCCCGGAGGTGAGGACGCCCAGGCGCAGGTCGACGGCGGTCTGCTCAGCGGTTTCCATGCCGGATTGCTCCGTTTCCCTCGGGTGCGGCTCGCGGGCGCGCGAGTCGCGTCCAGTCTAGGACGGGCGGGGGCGGGCCGGGGGCCGGGGCGCCGTCCGGCGACGGCCCCGACGGGCAGGCGCCCCGGGCCCGCGAGGAGGCGGCCCCCGGGATCAGGCGGAGGCGTCGGCGCCGTTGCGCGCCGCGGACTCGGCGAGCTCCTCGGGGCTGACGACGCCCTCGACCGAGACGCGGTCGAGGTACTTCATCCCGTCGAAGGACAGCTCCTGGGCGTTGCGGGGGTCCCCCTCGTCGCCGAGGCGGCCCCCGGTCATCCGGTCGACGATGAGCGCGATCGCGCCGTCGCCGGTGACGTTGGTGGCGGTGCCGAAGGAGTCGAGGGCGATGTAGGTCGCGATCATCAGGGCGACCTGGGCGTCGTCGAAGCCGAGCATCGACGACAGGATGCCGGTGGCGGCGACGATCGCCCCGCCGGGGACTCCCGGGGCGGCGACCATGGTGATGCCGAGCATGAAGATGAAGCCGACCCACTGGATCGGGCCGACCGGGATCCCCTGGGTGAGGACGATCGCGAAGGCGAAGGCGAAGATCTTCGAGGTGGACCCGGCCAGATGGATCGTCGCGCACAGGGGGACGGTGAAGGAGGCGACGGCGTCGGACACGCCGTTCTTCTTCGCCTGGCGCAGGGTGACGGGGATCGTCGCGGCCGACGAGGAGGTGCCCAGGGCGGTGAGGTAGGCGGGCATCATCGTCGCGATGGCGGTGAGGGGGTTGACGCCGGCGACGGCGCCGGCCAGGAGGTATTGGGCGCCGAGGATGACGACCTCGAGGAGGAGGACAACGACGACGACGCGCACGAGGGTGTGCATGATCGACCAAGCCTCGCCGGTGTAGGTGAGGTTGAGGAAGATGCCGAAGATGTGCAGGGGCAGGAGCGGGATGATGATCGTCTCGATGAGGCGCGTGATGATCGCGCGGAACTCGATGGAGCCCTTGCGCAGGACGCCGCGGGGCACCATCGACAGGCCGATGCCGATGACGAAGGAGAGGAGGAGCGCGGTCATCACGGGGACGGCCGCGGGCATCTCGACGCTGAAGTAGGAGGTCAGCGCCGACCCGGGCTCGGCGACGTCGCTGAGGGAGGAGGCGTCGAGGATCCGGGGGAATACGGCGGCGCACACCGCGTAGGTGAGGAATCCGGCGAAGAGGGTCGATCCGTAGGCGATGGCCGCGGTGATCGCCAGCCAGCGGCCCGCGCCCCGTCCGAGGTCGGCGATGGCCGGAGTGACCAGGCCGATGATGATCAGGGGGATCGAGAAGGAGAGGAACTGGCTGAACAGGTCGGAGAAGGTCGCGAAGACGCGCCCGACTCCGACGGGGATCAGGTGGTTCCCGCCGATGGTGATGGACCCGAGGACGAGGGCGAGGACGATCGCCGTGAGGACCCATACGAGGATGCCGGAGTTGCGGAGGAACGTGCGCATATGCCTGCCTTGCTGACTGGGGCCGGTAGAACGCGGACAGAGTGCCCCACGGGAGGACCCGTCCGCATCTCCTCCCACATGGCGGAATACCGCCGTTCGCCCGCTGTTATTCGAGGGGGCAGACGCAGGAATCGGGGGCGGCGGGGCCTCCCCCGCCGCCCCCTCCCGTTCGTCTCAGGCGAGGGCCCGGGCGAGGTTCTCGTCGAGGGCGGCGAGGAACTGCTCGGTCGTCAGCCACTCCTGGTCGGGGCCGACCAGGCGCGCGAGGTCCTTCGTCATCCGGCCGGATTCGACGGTGCGGATCACCGTGTCCTCGAGGGCGCGCGCGAAGCCGACGACCTCGGGGGTCGAGTCGAGGGCGCCGCGGTGGGCCAGTCCCCTGGTCCACGCGAAGATCGACGCGATGGGGTTCGTCGAGGTCGGCTCCCCCGCCTGGTGGCGCCGGTAGTGGCGGGTGACGGTGCCGTGGGCGGCCTCCGCCTCCATCGTCCGCCCGTCGGGGGTGACGAGGACGGAGGTCATCAGCCCGAGGGACCCGAAGCCCTGGGCGACGGTGTCGGACTGGACGTCGCCGTCGTAGTTCTTGCAGGCCCACACGTAGCCGCCCTCCCACTTGAGGGAGGAGGCGACCATGTCGTCGATGAGGCGGTGCTCGTAGGTCAACCCCGCGGCCTCGAAGTCCGCTTTGAACTCGCGGTCGTAGACGTCCTGGAAGATGTCCTTGAAGGCGCCGTCGTAGGCCTTGAGGATCGTGTTCTTCGTCGACAGGTAGACGGGGTAGCCGCGCGAGAGCCCGTAGGAGAACGAGGCGCGGGCGAAGTCGATGATCGACTGGGTGAAGTTGTACATGCCCATGGCCACTCCCCCGCCCTCGGGGATGCGCACGACCTCGTGCTCGATGGGGGCCGACCCGTCGTCGGGCGTGTAGGTCAGGGTGATGGTCCCCGGCCCGGGCACGGCGAAGTCGGTCGCGCGGTACTGGTCGCCGAAGGCGTGGCGGCCGACGACGATGGGCTTGGTCCACCCGGGGACGAGGCGGGGGATGTTCGAGATGATGATCGGCTCGCGGAAGATCACGCCGCCGAGGATGTTGCGGATGGTCCCGTTGGGGCTCTTCCACATCTTCTTGAGCCCGAACTCCTCGACGCGAGCCTCATCGGGGGTGATGGTCGCGCATTTGATGCCGACGCCGTGCTCCTTGATCGCATGCGCGGCATCGATGGTCACCTGGTCGTCGGTGGCGTCCCGGTGGGTCACCGACAGGTCGTAGTAGCGCAGGTCGACGTCGAGGTACGGGTGGATCAACCGCTCCTTGATGAACTGCCAGATGATCCGCGTCATCTCGTCCCCATCGAGTTCGACGACGGGTCCTTTCACTGAAATCAGCGCCATATCCCCTCCCGCGGGCCGTAGCGGGTCCGGGCCGTGCGCCCGGGCCTCCCCTGCCCCCCAGATTACTCGACATCGAGATACTTCGGTGGGCTGTTCCCGCACGAGGGCGGGTCTCAGCCGATCCCGACGGTCGCGGTGAACGGCGCCAAGTACCAGATCGCCAGCGCGACGCCGCCCAGAACCGCAGCATCGGCCCACCGGTTCCGGGAGGAGAACCACGGCCTGCCGGGGATCCACAGGCGCAGGAGCGCCAAAAGCGCGAGGACCGCGACGAGGACGTGGACGGCCCGGTGGGGATGATCCGTCGCGATGAGGCCGACGAGGACTCCCAGGCCGCCCAGGGCGGCCGCGAGCGCGACGAGGCCGGCGGCGCGGCCGCGGGCCGAGGGGTCGTCTGGGTGGAGCACGTCACTCAGACTAGCGCGATCGCACACCCGGCCACCGCCTCCGCGCGGGCCGGGACCGAGCCGAACGGCGATAGGATGTGCACGCGGTTCGACGCGGGCCGCACGGACCTGAACGAAGGAGCTCTTGTGACTTCCCGCTACATCGTCGTAGGACCCGGATCGTCCGACACCGCCGCCGCGGTCCGCGACGCCCTCGCCGAGGCCCTGGCCTCTCGCGGCTCCCTGGCCCGCCTCGGCGCCTTCGCCGGAACGACCCCCCAGGCCGCCGCCGCGAATCCGACGGGCGCCCTCGCCGCGGCCCTCGAGGCCGTGCGCGCCGAGGACGCGGACTACGTGCTCGTCGACGGGGTCGACGAGGCCGACGCGCGCACCTTCGACGCCCTGGGCTGGGACCTCGATCTCGCCGCGAGCGCCCGCGCCGGCGTCGTCCTCGTCCTCGACGCCGACGGGGTCGACGCCGAGCTCCTCGCCGAGGAGGTCCTCGTCGCCCGCACGCGCGCCGCCGCCCACCAGGCCGAGATCTGCGCCGTCGTCCTGCCCGCCGCCCACGCCTCGGCGATCGCGGGCGACGCCCTCGTCCTGCCCCTGCCCCTGGACGGGGCCGCCGTCGACGCCCTCGTCGACTCCCCCGCCCCCGCCGCCGTCACCCCGGAGTCCTTCCAGGCCGACCTCATCGACCGGGCGCGCGCCGACCGCAAGCGCATCGTCCTTCCCGAGCCCGAGGACGACCGCGTCCTCCTGGCCGCCGCCGAGGTCATCGCCCGGCGGATCGCCGATGTCATCCTCGTCGGCGACGAGTCCCGGATCGCGGCTCGCGCCGCCGAGCTCGGCGTCGACGTGTCGGCCGCCCGCGTCGTCTCCGTCGACGACCCCGAGCTGCGCGAGAAGTACGCCGCCGAGTTCGCCCGCCTGCGCGAGAAGAAGGGCGTCACCCTCGAGCAGGCGCGCGACACCGTCGCCGACGTGTCCTACTTCGGCACGATGATGGTCCACATGGGGGACGCCGACGGCATGGTCTCGGGCGCCGCCCACACGACCGCCCACACGATCGTCCCCTCCTTCCAGATCATCAAGACCGCTCCCGGCGTGTCCATCGTCTCGTCGATCTTCCTCATGCTGATGAAGGACCGGGTGTGGGCCTTCGGCGATTGCGCCGTCAACCCGAACCCGACCCCCGAGCAGCTCGCCGACATCGCGATCTCCTCGGCGGCCACCGCCGCCCGCTTCGGCGTCGACCCGAAGGTCGCCATGCTCTCCTACTCGACCGGCTCGTCCGGCTCCGGCCCCGACGTCGACGCCGTCGTCGAGGCCACGAGGATCCTGCGCGAGAAGGCGCCCGACCTGGCCGTCGAGGGCCCGATCCAGTTCGACGCCGCCGTCGACCCGTCGGTCGCCGCCACCAAGCTCCCGGACTCGCCCGTCGCCGGTCAGGCCACCGTCTTCGTCTTCCCCTCGCTCGAAGCCGGCAACATCGGCTACAAGGCGGTTCAGCGCTCCTCCGGCGCCGTCGCCGTCGGCCCCGTCCTCCAGGGCCTCAACAAGCCCGTCAACGACCTGTCCCGCGGCGCCCTCGTCGAGGACATCGTCAACACCGTCGCCCTGACCGCCGTCCAGGCCCAGGGCTGAGGGCCGGGGCCGGGGTCGCGCGCCCCGGCCCGCCCTCGCCCCTTCCCCCAGATACGACCCCGAAAGGCCGATCCCCGTGTCCCAGACCGTCCTCGTCATCAACTCCGGCTCCTCCTCCATCAAGTACCAGCTCATCGACCCGGCCACCGGCGACGGCATCGCCAAGGGCCTCGTCGAGAAGATCGGGGAGTCCGAGGGGCACATCCAGCACAAGTACGGCGACGCGATCGTCGACCTCCACGAGCCGGTCGCCGATCACGAGGCCGGGATGCGCGAGGTCCTGCGCCTCTTCGACGAGGTCGGCCCGAACCTGGCCGAATCCCACGTCGTCGCCGTCGGCCACCGCATCGTCCAGGGGGGCAAGTACTTCGACGGGCCCGCGCTCATCACCGACGAGGTCCGGGGCCTCATCCAGGAGCTGTGCGCCCTCGCCCCCCTGCACAACCCCGCCCACCTCAAGGGCATCGACGTCGCCCGCGAGCTCATGAGCGACATCCCCCACGTCGCCGTCTTCGACACCGCGTTCTTCCGCCAGCTGCCCGAGGCGACCGCGACCTACGCGCTCGACCGCGCGACCGCGGAGAAGTTCTCCGTGCGCCGCTACGGCGCCCACGGCACCTCCCACCAGTTCGTCTCGACCCGCGTCGGCGAGCTCCTCGGCCGTTCCGACCTGCGTCAGATCGTCCTCCACCTCGGCAACGGCGCCTCCGTGTCCGCCGTCGACGCGGGCCGCGCGATCGACACCTCGATGGGTCTGACGCCCCTCGAAGGACTCGTCATGGGCACCCGCACGGGCGACATCGATCCGGCCGTCGTCTTCCACCTGCGCCGCCAGGGCGGAATGCTCGTCGACGAGCTCGACGACCTCTTCAACAAGAAGTCCGGGCTCAAGGGCCTGACCGGGAACAACGACATGCGGGCCGTGCGCCTGATGGCCGAGGGCCCCAAGGGCGCCGAGCGCGACCGCGCCCGCCTCGCCCTCGACATCGTCGTCACCCGCATCGTCAAGTACATCGGCTCGTACACGGCCGAGCTCGGCGGCCTGGACGTCCTGACCTTCACCGCGGGCATCGGGGAGAACGACGCCGACCTGCGCCGCGAGGTGTGCGAGCGCCTTGCCCCCTTCGGCGTCTCCATCGACGCCGACGCGAACGCCGCCCGCTCGGACGAGGCCCGGACGATCTCGACCGACGACTCCACCGTCCGGGTGATGGTCGTCCCCACGAACGAGGAGCTCGCCATCGCCCGACAGGCCCTCACCCTCGTCTGACCCCGGTCCCGTCGCGTCCAGCGCCCGACCGGTCCCGTGCCGGTCGGGCGCTGCGCATCCCCCGCCCGCCGGGCACAAGGGCCCCAACCGCCGATCCCAGGAGGACCGTTGAACTTCCGCTCGCTCTACGACCAGGGCTTCGCGCGCGTCGCCGTCGCGACGATCCCCGTCCACCCGGCCCTCCCCGGGCGCAACGCCGACGAGATCCTCGCCGCCGCCCGCCGTGCCCACGAGGCCGGGGCCGCCCTCATCGCGTTCCCCGAGCTCAGCGTCTGCGGGTACTCCCTCGACGACCTCTTCGGATCCGCCCTCCTCCTCGACGAATCCGACGCGGCCCTCGCACGGATCGTCGCCGACTCGCGGGCCCTCCTGCCGATCCTCGTCGTCGGCGCCCCCGTGCGCCACGCGAACCGGGTCTTCAACTGCGCGGTGACGATCCACCGGGGCCGGGTCCTGGCCGTCACCCCCAAGCAGCACCTCGCCGACTACGGCGAGTTCTACGAGAAGCGCCACTTCTCGACCGCCGGCCCCGCCGCCCCCGCGACCATCGACGCCTCCCGGTGGACCGGCTCCCCCGGCCCCGTCCCCTTCGGCCCCGTCGCCGTCGACGTCGAGGACGTTCCCGGCCTCGTCGTCTCCCCCGAGGTGTGCGAGGACATGTGGGTGCCCGTGCCCCCCTCCTCCCTGGCCGCGCTGGCCGGGGCCACCGTCCTCGTCAACCTGTCGGCCTCCCCCGCCACCGTCGGGCGCGCCGAGGACCGGCGCCTCCACGTGCGGTCGGCCTCCGCCCGCCTGAACGCCGCCTACCTGTACTGCGCGGCCGGCTCGGGCGAGTCGACGACCGACCTGGCCTGGGACGGGCAGACGATGATCTACGAGGCCGGCGACCTGCTCGCCGAGGGCGAGCGCTTCGCCGACGGCCCGAGGATCGTCCTCGCCGACGTCGACCTCGATCGCCTCGTCTCCGAGCGGATCCGTCAGGGCTCCTTCCAGGACAACGCGGACGCCGTCGCCCCCCTCCTGGGCCCCGCCCCGGGCCCGCGCGCCGTGGCCCGCGCGACCACCGTCCTCGAGCCGCCGCGCGCCGACCTGGGCCTCATGCGCGCCGTCGACCGCTTCCCCTTCGTCCCCGACGACCCCCGGCGCCTCGCCCAGGACTGCTACGAGGCGTACTCGATCCAGGTCTCGGGCCTCGTCCAGCGCCTGCGCTCGATCGGCGAGCCGACAGTCGTCATCGGCGTGTCCGGCGGCCTCGACTCGACCCATGCCCTGATCGTCGCCGCCCGGGCGATGGACGTCCTCGGCCGCCCGCGCGGCGACGTCCTCGCCTACACGCTCCCCGGATTCGCCACGAGCGACCGCACGAAGACCAACGCCCTGGCCCTGTGCGAGTCCCTGGGGATCCCCTGCGAGACCATCGACATCACCCCGGCGGCCCGTCAGATGCTCGCCGACATGGGCCACCCCTACGCCGACGGCGAGGACGCCTACGACGTGACCTTCGAGAACGTCCAAGCCGGGCTGCGCACCGACTACCTCTTCCGCCTGGCGAACCACCACGGCGGCATCGTCCTGGGCACCGGGGACCTGTCCGAGCTGGCGCTGGGCTGGTGCACCTACGGCGTCGGCGACCAGATGAGCCACTACGGCGTCAACGCCGGCATCCCCAAGACGATGATCCAGCACCTGATCCGCTGGGTCGCCGCCTCCGACCAGTTCCCGGCGGCCACCGGGCGGGTCCTCGAATCGATCCTCGCCACCGAGATCTCCCCCGAGCTCGTCCCGGCCGGCGACGGGCGCCCCATGCAGTCGACGCAGGACGTCATCGGCCCCTACAACCTCCAGGACTTCACGCTCTTCCACCTCCTGCGGCGCGGCTGCCGGCCGTCGAGGATCGCCTTCCTCGCCGAGCGCGCGTGGTCGGACGTCGAGGCGGGCGCCTGGCCGCCGGGATTCCCGGTCGACGAGCGCGTCGCCTACGGACTCGACGAGATCGTCCGCTGGGAGACGCTCTTCCTGCGCCGGTTCTTCTCCCAGCAGTTCAAGCGCTCGGCCCTGCCCAACGGCCCGAAGGTCATGGCCGGCGGGTCCCTGTCGCCGCGCGGGGACTGGCGGATGCCGTCCGACGCGTCCGGGCAGGCGTGGATCGACGAGCTGGAGGCCGCGGTCGCCGGCGTCCCGGGCTCGGGCGTCCCCGCCCGGGACGAGCAGGCCCCCCGATGAACGCGTTCGCCGTCGTCGTCGCCCTGGTCTTCGCCGTCCTCGCCATCGTCCTGGGGTCGACGGCCGCCCGTGCGCGCTCCGGTGCCCTGAAGACGGGAGCGCGCACGGGGATTCGACGGGCCGAGCTCCTGGCCTCCGAGGGCGCGTGGCGCGATGGGCATCGGGCCGCATGGCCCCTCCTCGCGATGGCGGCCGGGGTCGCGGCCGTCCACGGCATCGGCGCCCTCGCCGCGGGGCTGACGATGGGGGTTCAGGAGGGGCACTCATTCCTCCGGGTGATCGCCGTCGCCGGGCTCGTCGTGACGGTGGCCCTGCGCCTGGTCGCCTCGGCGGCCGCGGTGTCGGCCGTGCGCCGACGGGGGCGCTGACCCGGCCGATCCGCCCCGCGGGGGCGTCGGCCGGTCAGACGAGGAGGAGTCCGACGCCCCAGATCGTCGCGGCGGTCAGGGCGGCGACGACCTCGATGAGGATCGACAGGCCGACGGCCCGCAGGGCCGCGAGGGTCGACGCCCAGGCGGCGTCGGCGGCGCGCAGGCGGCGCCATTCGAGGACGTAGATCGTCGCGATGAAGCCGAGGACCAGTCCGACGGGCAGCCCGACGAACCAACCGACGACGCCCCCGGCGACGCCCGCGACGAGGGTCGAGCGGGGGATGTCGGAGCCGCTGAGCTTTTTGGCCGGCACGAGGTACTTGACGACGGCCGCGAGGACGAGGACGAGGGCGGCGAGGGTGAAGATGATCCACGCGGTCGCGGTGTTCCACGCGATCGCCCAGACGAGGAGGGCGCCGATGATGATGATCGCCGAGGGGATCACCTGGACGACGGCGCCGACGACGCCGACGAGGATCGCCAGGCCGACGAGGACCGTTCCGGTCGTTCCCATCAGCCGACGGGCTTCTCGCGCCGGTCGAGCATGTACAGGGCGAGCTTGGAGGGCTCCAGGGCGCGCACGGCGTGCGGCAGGCGCGTCCCGAAGTGGATGACGTCGCCGGGGCGCAGGACGACGGTGCGCCCGTCGGCGGTGATCTCCAGGGCCCCTTCGAGGGCCTGGAGGATGACGGGCATGGCGGCGGTGTGCTCGCTCAAGAGCTCGTCGGTGTCGAAGCTGAAGAGGACGAGGCGCACGCCCTCGGCGCGCATGACGGTGGTCGAGACGGTGGCCCGGTCGTTGATCTGGACCATCGAGGCCAGATCGGCGAGGTCGGTCATGACGGGCGCGGGCGCGCCGGCCTGGGAGTCGGTCGACGGGGACATGGGTTTTCCTTTCCTAGGGGCGAGGTCGCCGGTGCGCGAGTCACCGTGATGACGGCGGGAGCGGGGAGCTCGGGGACGAGGCGCGGCGCGCCATCGGCGCGGAGGAGGACGGGCGCGCCCGATCGGTTCGGGCGGCTCTGCGTGCGAGGTCGGGGGTCACGGCGCCTCCGCGGGGGTGGGTTCTGCGCTCGATCATCCTACGTGGGCGAGACGCTCCCGTCAGGACGGGGTCGTCCCGGCCGGCTCGTCCTCGGGGCGGTTCCCGGTCGGGGCTCTCCTGCGGCGCGCGTCCCCGCCGGGCCGAGTCCAGTCGCGTGGGCCCCGACCCGCCGGCCCTCGCGGCGCCGCCCCGTCGGCGCCTCGTCGATGGGGCCGTGGCCTTCCCGCGAAGGCCGCGGCCCGTATCGGCGGAGGGTGATTCCGCTGATACGGGCCGCATTCGTGGCGATCGCGGTCGCCGATGTGTGAGCACCGGTGGCGCCGCGATCACGGTCTCGCGCAGGGGTCAGATGCCGATCGCCGGTCCGAACTCCGCTGCGATGGCGTCGAGGCGGGCGCGAGCCTCGTCCCACGGGACGGGGGCGCCGTCCTCGACGGGCAGGACGACCTCGAGGTAGCACTTGAGCTTCGGCTCGGTGCCGGACGGCCGGGCGATGACTCGGTCGTCGGCCTCGGTGACGACCATGATCGCGTCGGTGCCGGGCAGGCCGTCCCAGCCGTTCGACAGGTCGGTGACGGAGGCGACCGGCGAGCCGGCGAGCGACTGGGGCGGATTGTTGCGCAGGCGCTCCATGCCCTCGGCGATGAGGTCGAGGCTGTCGACCCGGAAGGTCAGCGGAGCCGTCATGTAGAGCCCGTAGGCGCGGGCGATCCGCTCGAGCTCGTCGAGGCCGGTGCGGCCCTCGGCCTTGAGGCCGGCGAAGAGGGAGGCGGCGACGACCGCGGTGGCGATCCCGTCCTTGTCGCGCACGCACGCCGGGTCCGGGCAGAAGCCGATGGCCTCCTCGTAGCCGAAGCGCAGGCCCGGGGTGCGGGCGATCCACTTGAAGCCGGTGAGGGTGTGGCGGTAGTCGAGGCCGTGCCCGCGGGCGATCCGCTCGAGGAGCCGGCTCGAGACGATGGAGTTGGCCAGGACGGAGCCGTCGGGGGCGTCGGCCGCGAGGTACTCGCCCAGGAGCGAGCCGATCTCGTCGCCGGAGAGCTGGCGCCAGCCGGTGTCCGCCGAGGCGTCGGGGACGGCGAGGGCGCAGCGGTCGGCGTCGGGGTCGACGGCGATGATGAGGTCGGACCCGTTGGCGCCGGCCTGGGCCATCGCCAGGTCGAGGGCGCCGGGCTCCTCCGGGTTCGGGAAGGAGACGGTCGGGAAGTCCGGGTCGGGCTCGGCCTGCTCGGCGACGGAGTGGATGCGGGTGAACCCGGCCTCCCGCAGGGCGCGCTCGAGCAGGGTCGCGCCGACGCCGTGCATGGCGGTGAAGGTGATCGCCAGATCGGCTTTCGCGGGGGCGTCGGGGGCGAGGGCGGCGGCCGCGGCAACGTAGTCGTCGCGCGGGTCGATCCGCTCGATATGGGCCGAGTCCTGGGGGACCTGGTCGGCGGGGGGCGCGGCGGCGATGGCCGTGGCGATGTCGGCGTCGTAGGGCGGGACGATCTGGGCGCCCTGGCCGGCGTCGGTGACGACGGTGCCGCCGAGGTAGACCTTGTAGCCGTTGTCCTGGGCGGGGTTGTGCGAGGCGGTGACCATAATGCCCGCGTCCGCGTCGAAGCGGCGCACGGCGAACGCGGTCAGCGGCGTCGGGTTGCGCTCGGGCAGGACGAGGGCGGTGCCGCCGGCGGCGGAGACGACGCGGGCGGCGGCGCGCGCGAAGTCAACGGAGCCGTGACGGGCGTCGCAGCCGATGACGACGCGCGGGGCGCGGTCGGTCGCCTTCGCGAGGAAGGCGCACAGTCCCGCGGTCGCCCGGATGACGACGGCGAGGTTCATCCGCGACTCCCCGGGGCCGATCCTCCCGCGCAGGCCGGCGGTGCCGAATTCGAGGGGGCCGGCCATCGCGGCCCGGATCTCGTCGAGGGCGCCGGAATCGCCGGCGCGGGCGGCCTCGATGGAGGCGGTCAGGGCAGCTCGGGTGCGCTCGTCGGGGTCGTGGTCGGCCCAGTGCTGGGCGCGATCGAGGAGTTCGTCGGTCATCAGTCCTCCAGCCCGTCGAGGATGGCGACGGTGGCGGAGACGCCGAGACGGGAGGCCCCGGCCTCGATCATCGCGACGGCCGCCTGGGCGTCGCGGATGCCGCCGGAGGCCTTGACCCCCATGTCGGGTCCGACGGTCGCGCGCATGAGGGCGACGGCGTGGGCGCTGGCGCCGCCGGCGGGGTGGAATCCGGTGGAGGTCTTGACGAAGTCGGCACCGGCGGCCTGCGAGGCGCGGCAGGCCGCGACGATCTCGTCGTCGGTGAGCGCGGCGGACTCGATGATGACCTTGAGGACCCGCGGGGCGGGCACCGCGTCGCGGACGGCGCGGATCTCGGCTTCGAGGTCGTCGACACGCCCCTCCTTGACGAGGGCGAGGTCGATGACCATGTCGATCTCGTCGGCGCCGTCGGCGACGGCGCGAGCGGCCTCGGCGGCCTTGATCTCGGGCTTGACGGCGCCGGAGGGGAATCCGACGACGCAGGCGACCTTGAGAGCCTCGGGCGCGTCGAGGGGGAGCATCGACGGGGAGACGCACACGGAGTAGGTGCCCAGTTCGGCGCCCTGGGCGACGAGAGCGGCGACGTCGGCGCTCGTGGCCTCGGGCTTGAGGAGGGTGTAGTCGATCATGCGGGCGACATCGGTTCGGTTCATTCTGGCTCCTTAGATCTGAGCGAGGGGCAGGGCGAGTTCCATCATCTGGGTGAAGGCCGTCTGGCGCTCCGCGGCGGTGGTGGCCTCCCCGGTGACGAGGGAGTCGGAGACGGTGAACATGCCGAGGGCCTCGACCCCGGCGTGGGCGGCGGTGGCGTACAGGCCGGCGGATTCCATCTCGACGGCCATGATCCCCATCTTCTGCCAGCGCTCGTTGAAGTCGGGGATGGCGTTGTAGAAGGTGTCGGAGGACAGGATGTTGCCGACGTGGGTGGTGACGCCGGCGGCCTTGGCGCGCTCGCGGACGGCCTCGATGAGGCGGTAGGAGCCGATGGGCGCGTAGGTGCCGGGCAGGTCGTACTGGTCCATGAACGCCGAGTTCGAGCAGGCGGCCTGGGCGATGACGACGTCGTAGAGGTTGATACCCTCCTGCATGGCGCCGCAGGTGCCGATGCGGATGAGCTTGGTGCATCCGAAGACGTGGATGAGCTCCCACGCGTACAGGGAGATCGAGGGGATGCCCATGCCCGATCCCATGACGGAGACGGGGGTCCCCTGGTAGGTGCCGGTGAAGCCGAGCATGTTGCGCACGGAGTTGAACTGCTGGGCGTCGTCGAGGTAGGTCTCGGCGATGAACTGGGCGCGCAGGGGGTCGCCGGGCAGGAGGATCGTCGGGGCGATGGGGGCCTGGGGGTCGATGTGAGGCGTTGTCTTCATATCTGCTCCACTGATTACGGGCGTAGTCGGATCGGGGGCTCCGTCGCCCCTTGCGCCCCAGGCTATCCCACTAATGGATCAAATGTCAATCATTAAATTGTCAAATGTTCTCGCCGGTGGATCCCTCCCTCCGGCTCTCCCATCAGTCGCCGGACGCCCCCGTCAGGAGGGACAGCGCCGTCTTCTCATCGACGACGAGATGCGTCGCCAACCCGATCCTCAGGGCCGTGCGCAGGGCCGCCGTCTTGCGCTGCCCGCCGGCGATGAGGATCCGCACCGGCCTCGACGCCAGATCCGCCAGCGAGATCCCCGCGGTCCTCTCGTCGATCTGCGGAACGGCGATCCGCCCATCCGAGGTGAAGAACCGCGAGCAGGCGTCGCCCACGGAGCGCGCCAGGAGCATCTCGATATCCTCCTCCCCCAGATGACCGAGATTCATCAGCAGGCTCTCGCGCCCCATCGCCCCGACCGTGAAGACGACGACGTCCGCCTGTCGGCCGGCCCGCAGGATCTGCTCGATATGCGGATCCCTCTCGACGATCCGCAGAGTCCGCACGTCCTGGAAGATCACCGGCAACGGCAAGTAGCACGCCGTCGCGTTGAAGGCCGCGCAGAAGGCCCTCATGACCTCGAAGTCGTTCGTCGCATGATCGGAGTAGGACGAGCCGCCCTTGAGCTGGACGATTTCGACGTCGTGTCGAGCGGTGTGAGGCAGATGCGACGCCAGGGCGTTCATCGTCCGCCCCCACGACACGCCCACCCTCATCCCGTCGCGCACCTGGCCGGTCACCAGATCCGCCCCCGCGCGCCCCAACTCGTCGAGGAGCTCATGATCGTTCGACACGAGCATGTGGACGACCCGCGCCTCCGCCAGGCCGAACCGCTCGACGAGCCGATCGGCCAACTGCGACGAGGTCTCCCGGGGGTCGTGGATCTCGACGGTGACATAGCCCGCGTCCTTGCCGCGCTGGATCAGCTTGGCGACCGTCGGGCGCGACAGCCCCATCTCGGCGGCGACCTCGGCCTGACTGAGCCCCCGCTCGAAATACAGTTTGACAGCGGTTACGGCCTGTTCATCTCGCCTGTCCACCGCGGCCTCCTGCCGATCAGTCGAACACGCCCCGGGCGGTGCGATCCCGGGGCGCCAAATCCGAAGTATACGATCCAGCGCTCGATCCCGCCGATCGACCGGGATCAGCCCCGGTCGGCGACGACCTCGTCGAGGACCACCCCGCGCGCGGCCACCGCCTCGGCGCCGATCTCGATCCCCCCGGCCAGCGCCTCCAGCGCCCGGGGGATGCGCCACTCGTCGTCGGTGTGCAGGGTGAGCAGCGGCTGCCCGCGACGCACCGCGTCGCCCGGCTTCGCATGGATCTCGATGCCCGCGCCGGCCTGGACCGGATCGGACTTGACGGCCCTCCCGGCGCCCAGGCGCCACGAAGCGACGCCCACGGCGAGCGCGTCGAGCGTGCGCAGCACGCCATCGCCCTCGGCGACGACCGTATGGGTCAGGGCGGACGTCGGCAGCGGAGCGTCCGGATCACCGCCCTGCTGGCGGATCATCTCCCTCCACACGTCCATCGCCCGGCCGTCCTTGAGGGCCTCCTCCACGTCGGCATCGGGCCGCCCGGCCATCTCGAGCATCTTGCGGGCCAGCGCGACCGTCAGCTCGACGACGTCCGCCGGGCCCCCGCCGGCGAGGACCTCGACGGACTCGGCGACCTCCAGCGCGTTGCCGACCGTCAGGCCCAGGGGGGTCGACATGTCGGTGAGGAGCGCGACGGTCTCGACCCCCGCGTCCGCGCCCAGGTCGACCATCGCCCGGGCCAGCTCGCGCGCCGAGTCCACGTCCTTCATGAACGCCCCCGAGCCGACCTTGACGTCCAGGACGAGGGAACCGGTCCCCTCGGCGATCTTCTTCGACATGATCGACGAGGCGATGAGCGGGATGCAGTCGACGGTCGAGGTAATGTCGCGCAGCGCGTAGAGCTTCTTGTCGGCGGGCGCCAGGCCGGCCCCCGCCGCGCAGATCACCGCCCCGCAGCCCGAGCCGAGCTGGGAGAGGATCTCCTCGTTCGTCAGATCGGCCCTCCACCCGGGGATCGACTCGAGCTTGTCGAGGGTGCCGCCGGTGTGCCCGAGCCCCCGGCCCGACAGTTGCGGGACGGCGACGCCGAAACTGGCGACGAGGGGGGCCAGGGGCAGGGTGATCTTGTCGCCCACCCCGCCGGTCGAGTGCTTGTCGGCGGTGGGCCGGCCGATGGACCCGAAGTCCATGCGCTCGCCGGAGCGGATCATCGCATCGGTCCACTGGACGATCTCGGTGCGGGTCATCCCCCGCAGGAAGACCGCCATCGCGAGGGCCGCCATCTGCTCGTCGCCGACGCTCCCGCGCGTGTAGGCGTCGATCACCCAGTCGATCTGCTCGCGCGACAGGGTCCCCCCGTCGCGCTTCGTGCGGATGACGTCGACCGCGTCGAATGCCGTCATTGTCGTGCCTTTCTGTCCGTGGTGGGGCGTCAGCCCCGAGTGGGGGGCGCCGGGAGCGTCGATCGATCGAGGTCGTCGGGGCCGAACGCCCCCGGCAGGACCTTGCTCATCGGCATGAGGCCGGCGGGCATGAGGACGACGCAGTCGTCGCCCCCGTGCTCGTAGATCACCTGGCGGCACCGCCCGCACGGCGCCACCGGGGTGCGGGAGGAGTCGACGCAGGCGACGGCCACGAGCCTGCCCCCGCCGGTGCGCACGAGGTCGGAGACCATCGAGCACTCGGCGCACAGGCCGCACCCGTAGGAGGCGTTCTCGACGTTCGAGCCCGAGACGATCCTCCCATCCGCGGTCAGGCCCGCCGCCCCGACGGGGAACCGGCTGTAGGGGCAGTACGCCTGCTCCATCGCCTCGATGGCTCGGGCGGTCAACTCGTCCCAGTCGATGCTCATGTGATGCTCCTGCGGGCTCGGATCACTTGACGTAGGGGATGTTCTCGGCGGCCGGCGCCTTCGACTGGCCGACGAACCCGGCGACCGCGACGATCGTCACGAGGTACGGGATCATCGACACGAGGTCGGAGGGGATCGCGGGCGCGACATTCGGGAGCATCCGGGCGACCGCCTGGGCGAAGCCGAACATCACGGCGGCGGCGGTCGCGCCGACCGGGTGCCACTTGCCGAGGATCATCGCGGCCAGCGCGATGTAGCCGTTGCCCGCCGAGATGTTGTCGGTGAACGCCAGCCCCGAGCCGATCGTGAAGAAGGCGCCTCCCAGCCCGGCGAACGCCGAGGCGAGGATCGCGTTCCGGCTCCTCGTGCGGTTGACGTTGATGCCGACGGTGTCGGCGGCCTTCGGGTGCTCGCCGCAGGCGCGCAGGCGCAGGCCCCAGCGCGAGCGGTAGAGGAACACGGTGAGGAAGGCGACCGCGAGGTACATGAGGTACACGAGGAGCGTCTGGTTGAACAGCATCGGGCCGATCACCGGGATCTCCGCGAGGAGCGGGATCTTGATCGGGGTCAGCGAGAACTGGTTCGTGTTGAGGGCCTGCGGGGAGACCTTCATGAGGGTCCCGTAGAAGAAGGTCGTCAGGCCCAGGGCGAGGACGTTGAGGACCACGCCGACGATGATCTGATCGACCCCGTACCTCACCGAGAAGAGGGCGAGGAGGGACCCCAGGAGCGCGCCCGCCAGGGGTGCGGCGATGACCCCCGCGTAGGGCGTCTGGAAGAAGGAGGCGGCCATGACGCCGGCGAACGCGCCGACGAGGAGGTCGCCCTCGATCGCGATGTTGACGACGCCCACGTGCTCGGAGACGACGCCCGACAGGGAGCCGAAGATCAGCGGCGTCGAGATGGCGATCGTCGAGACGAGGAGGGAGGTGAGGGTGACGACGCCGGAGGAGCCGGAGCCCGCGTAGACGAGGAAGCCGAACACCGTCCCGATCCCGGCCAGGGCCATCAGGAGCGCGGAGAGCCAGCGGCTCGGGGCCCGCCTCGTCGCCGTGCAGAGGATCGACCATGCGGCGACGGCGGCGACGAGGACGAAGAGGCCCCACAGTATCGGCGCGCCCGGGGCCGAGATGTCGTCGATGGAGAACGCCTGGGACTTGTCGTTCAGGCGGAGGGTGACGTCACCGGAGGCCGTGGCTCCGAAGAACGCGAGGAGGAGGGCCGCCAGCGAGTAGGCGACGGGCATCTTCCATGTGCGCTTGACCTGTACATCGGTCTGCTCGGCGAGGATCTTGTCGGAGTTCACCGTGCGTCTCCTTCCGTGCCGGGGGCGGTCGTGTCCATGGCGGCATCACCTGTTTCAGCCCGATCGGCGCGCGGGGCGGCGGTCGTGGCGGCTGCGGGCGCGCCGACGGGGACGGGGGCCTCGCTCAGGCCGGCGAGCTGGGCGCGCAAGGGCCTCTCCCCCGCCTTGGGGAGGCGGAAGAGCCAGCGGACGAGGGCGGGGGCCGCGATGAGCAGCACGATGACGGATTGGAGGATGAGGATCATGTCGATCGGAACGCCCTTCGGCTGCATGACGTAGCCGCCGGCCTTGAAGGCCCCGAAGAGGAGGCCGGCGAAGAAGGTGCCGATCGGCTTGTTGCGCCCGAGGAGGGCGACGGTGATCGCGTCGAAGCCGATGGATCCGGCGACGTCGCGCGACACGTAGCCGATGGTGCCCAGGGCCTCGTTCGCCCCGGCCAGGCCCATGAACGCCCCGGAGATCATCATCGTGATGGTCGTGATCCTCCCGACGGAGACTCCCGCGGTGCGGGCCGCGTCGGGGTTCGCTCCGACGGCCCTCACCTCGAAGCCGAGGGTCGACCGGTCGAGGACCCACCAGAAGACGAGGACGGCGAGGATCGCGACGAGCAGGCCCGCGTGCAGTTTGAAGGGCGCCGGCAGGAGCGGCGGGAAAGCCGCGGAGTCCGCGACGACCGGGGTCTGCGGCTGGTTCGAGCCGGGCACCTGCCACGCTTTCTGCGCGAGGACGTATCCGAGGGCGAGGGCCGCGATCGAGTTGAGCATGATCGTGACGATCACCTCGTTGGCGCCGGTGCGGGCCTTGAGGATGCCGGCGATGCCGGCGTACAGGGCTCCCGCGAGGACGCCCGCGCAGATGGCGACGAGCGTGTGGACGACCGGCGGGAGGCTCATATGGAAGCCGACCCACACCGCGGCGAGGGCGCCGAAGATGACCTGGCCCTGGCCGCCGATGTTGAACAGTCCGGCGCGGAATCCGAAGCCGAGGCCCAGTCCGCCGATGATCAACGGGATCGCGTAGAAGAAGGAGTTCGTGATCGGCTTGATCTGGCGCTGGAGGGTCGCCGCCTCCGGGTCGAAGATCGCTCCGCGGAACATCGCGTAGTAGGCCTCGGTGACGGAGGCCCCGGCCATGAGGATGAGGATCGCGCCGATGGCGAATGCGACGAGGACGGCGAGGATCGAGACGAACCATTTCGATCCCAGGGCGTGGCGGAGAACGATTCCCGCCGTGGACGGTGATTTCTTCGTCATCGCTCCTCCTTGTGAGCGTGGGAGCCGGAGCCGATTGCCTCGTCGAGCGGGACTCCGGCCATCATCAGGCCGAGGACCTCTCGCGACGTGTCAGCGGGCACGATGCCCATGATCCGGCCGCGGTACATGACGGCGATCCGATCCGCGAGGGCGACGACCTCGTCGAGCTCGGAGGAGATGAGGAGGACGGGCGTGCCCTTGTCCCTCACTCCGACGATCTGCTTGTGGATGAATTCGATGGAGCCGACGTCGACGCCGCGCGTCGGCTGGTTGACGACGAGGAGCTTGAGGTCCTTCGACATCTCTCGGGCGACGACGACCTTCTGCTGGTTGCCGCCCGACAACGAGGAGACGGGGTCCTCGATGCGGGTGAGCCGGATGTCGTACTCGTCGCGCAGGTCCTGCGCGTTCTTCTCGATGACGCCGAGCTTGAGCATGGGGCCGGCGGAGAAGGGAGCGCGGTTGTACTGGTCGAGGACGAGGTTCTCGGCGATGGAGAAGGAGGCGATGATGCCGTCCTTCGAGCGGTCCTCGGGGACGAAGCCGATTCCGGCTTCGAGGGATTTGCGGGGGGCCGCGTGGGTGATGTCGACGCCCTCGAGGCTGATCGTCCCGGAGTCGGGGGTGACGAGGCCGAGGATCGCCTCGGCGAGCTCGGTCTGGCCGTTGCCCTGGACGCCGGCGATCGCGACGATCTCGCCGCGCTCGACTCGGAAGGACACGTGGTCGAGGATCGCGTTGCCCGACCGCGCGAGCAGCGAGACGTTGTCGAAGACAAGGCCGCCGTTCTGGGGTTTCGCGGGCTCCTTCTCGACCTTCATCATCACCGCTCGTCCGACCATCTTGTTCGCGAGTTCGCTCTCGGAGTCCTGGGGGGAGGCCGTGCCGACGACGGCGCCGCGGCGGATGACGGTGATGTCGTCGGAGACCGCGCGGACTTCGCGGAGCTTGTGGGTGATGAAGACGATCGAGGTGCCCGCGTCGGCGAGCTGGCGCATGATCGCCATGAGCTCGTCGGTCTCCTGCGGGGTGAGGACCGCGGTCGGCTCGTCGAGGATGAGGACTTTCGCCTCGCGGGACAGGGCCTTGACGATCTCGACGCGCTGCTGGGCGCCGACGGGCAGGTCGGCGATCTTCGCGTCCGGGTCGAGGTCGAAGCCGAAGCGCGCGGAGACGTCTCGGACGATCTGACGGGCCTTCGCGATGTCGATGAGCCCGGCCTTGCGCGTGGGCTCGTCTCCCAGGGCGATGGATTCGGCGACGGTGAACACGGGGATCAGCATGAAGTGCTGGTGGACCATGCCGATTCCGGCGGCGACCGCGTCGCCCGGGCCCTTGAAGACGGTGGGCGCGCCGTCGATGAGGATCTCGCCCTCGTCCGGCTGGTGGAGGCCGTAGAGAACGTTCATCAACGTGGACTTACCCGCGCCGTTCTCGCCGAGGAGCGCGTGGATCCGGCCTTCCTCGATCGTCAGGTCGATGGCGTCGTTCGCGACGAGGGGGCCGAAGCGTTTGGTGATGCCCCGAAGTTCCAGTTTCACTGGGTGCCGTCCTTCATTCTTCGACGAGTGGGTTGAGTGGGGGAGACGCCACGAGGGCGCGGCGGTGGCTGTTCCGCCGCGCCCTCGTGCGCGATCACTTCGGGGAGTTCTGCGATTCGATCGTGAGCTCGCCGTTCTTGATCTGCTCGCTGAGCTTCTCGACCTCGTCCTTGAGCTCCTGGGGGACCTGCGAGTCGAAGTCGTGGAACGGGGCGATGGAGACGCCGCCGTTGGCGAGGGAGCCGACGTAGGGCTCGGCGGAGAACTTGCCGTCGACGGAGTCCTTGATGACCTGCTCGACGGACGCGCCGATCTCCTTCATCACCGAGGTGAGGATGATCGAGGAGTAGTCGGGGTTGGCCTCGTACCAGTCGGAGTCGACTCCGATGATGAGGGTGGAGCCGTTCTCCTTGGCGGCGGCTGCTGCGCCGAGGCCGACGGGGCCGGCGACCGGCATGATGATGTCGGCGCCCTGGTCGATGAACTGCTGGGCCTGCTGCTTGCCGAGGGCCTGGTCGTCGAAGGACTGCGTGAAGGAGCCGTTCTGGGCGGCCTTGTCCCAGCCCAGGAGCTGGACGCTGGTGCCCTTGGCGGCGTTGTAGGCGTCGACGCCGTCGGCGAAGCCGTCCATGAAGATCGAGACCGAGGGGATCTGGATGCCGCCGAAGGTGGCGACCTTCCCGGTCTTGGTCATGCCGGCGGCGACGTATCCGGCGAGGAAGGCGGCGTCGGCGGTGTTGAAGAGGAGCGGGCGGCCGTTGTCGACGACGACGGTGTTGAAGTCGGCGTCGGAGAAGCTGGAGTCGACGAGCGCGTACTTGATGTCGGTGTTGGCGACGGCCGAGTCGTGGAGGGCCTTCTCGATCTTGAAGCCGACGCCGATGACGAGGCTGCAGCCGTCGTCGACCATGGCCTCGACGTTGGGCACGAAGTCCGCGTCCGAGGAGGACTCGGCGGTGTTGATCGCGACGCCGAGGTTCTTCTTCGCGGCTTCGAGGCCCTGGTAGGCCGACTCGTTGAAGGACTTGTCGTCCCAGCCGCCGGCGTCGGAGACGGCGCAGGCCTTGAAGGAGGCTGCTGCCCCGCCCTGGTCCGAGGCCGAGCCGGACTGGTTGGAGGCGGCGCCGCCGGAGCAGGCGCTCAGGGCGAGAGCGGAGGCCCCCGCGATCGCGAGGTACTTCGAGAGGTGCTTCATGGGTTTTCCTCCAGTAGGGTTGTTCGCCTCCGGGGTCGCGGCTCTGCGCCGGCGGCGATCGCTGGTCGTGAAGTGGTTCATCATCGCTGGTGAACTTTTGTAAAACTTAGACTTGACGATTAGTCATATTGTGGCGGCTGCAGAGTTCCTTGTCAACCCTCCTGCTCAGAGGCCAGAACGAGCACCATCTGCTCCCCGTCGCGCGCGAATCCCTGGGCCTCGAAATACCCCGGATCAGCCGTGTTCGAGCGAGTGATCGTCACTTCGCGGATCCGCGGATCAAGTACTGCAAGATCAGAGTAGAGGGCCTTGCCGGGCTGCAGGTCCCTGAACCGCTCCGTAACGAAATCGAGATGGATGACGCCTCGACCGTCCTCGACCGAGTAGACGAACAGGCCGACGACCTCCTCATCGCACAGCGTGAGCAGCGCTCGAACCGACGACGAGGCGTCGAAGGAGAACGACGGGTACGCCCGTTCGATCTCCTCGCGGTGCCGCTCGACGAAGCGGCCGACCAGATCGGAGTCGATCCGCGTCCGCACGACATCGAAGCTCCTCGACCTCGCGCTCAGGCGCACCAGCCAGTACACGTCGATCACCGAGATCACCGCGTTCATCGCGGCATAGGGCCAGATCCCGAAGACCACGTTGTACAGCGTCGCGATCAGGCTGCCCGACAGGTTGAGCAGCCGGAACCTCCTCACGCTGGGGACGATGAGCGAGACGACGACCAGGATCGACCCGGTCCAACCGATGATCTCCCACCAGGGCATGTTTCCTCCCGCGTCGATCCACGACCGGACGACGGTGGAGGCCGGCGCCCTGAGCGCCGGCCTCCACCGATCGCCGATCGGATCAGTTCTTCCGGATCCCGAGCGCCGTGGCCGCGCCGCCGACGAGGACGAGCGCGAGAAGGGCCGCGGCATCGACCGAGGCGCCGGTCTTAGCCAGGGCCTTCGCCCCGGGCCCCTTCTGCCCCTTCTTCTGGGGCTGGTCCTGCGCCGGAGCAGCAGGCCCCGCCGGAGCCTGCGGATCCGCAGCGGTTCCGGCGCACTGGACGTCGATGCTCAGTCCCTGGGACGCCTCGACGACCGTGCCGAAGTCGGTCTCGACGACGACGGGCACCGCGACGACCTCCCCGGCGGCCTTGTCCTTGCAGGAGCCGGAGACGACGACGGAGGCCTCGGCCCTGCCCGCGCCATCGGTCGTGATGACCGAGGCCTCATCGGAGGCGTGGGCCTCGACGAGCGAGTTGTCGACCTCGGCCTGGGCCCGCTCGCCGCCGATCGTCACACCGACCTTCTTCGTGATCGACGGCCCCTCGGAGAACGACAGACCGCGCAGCGCCACCGTGACGGCCTCCCCGTCCTTGACCGGGCCCTTCGGGAGGGTGATGCCGATCGAGGACTTGAGGGCGCGAGGGGCGACCCCGGGGTGCTCAGCGAGGTACTCGTTGAACATCTCGCGGTCGAGACGCCCCAGGGTCACCGGCTTGCCGCCCTTCGTCAGCGACTCGAAGGAGTCCCCGCCGTCGAGGAGGAAGGTCACCGATCCGACGGTGTAGGAGGCGGCGGGGTCGAGGGGCTTGCCGTCGACCGTCACGGACGTGATCCGCGAGCCCGCGGGCTTCGTCGCGTCGTAGGTGTAGCGGACGTTGTCGGAGATCCCGAGCTTGAGGAGGGGACGGGAGTTCTGGGAGGACAGGTTCGTCTTCCACTGCTCCTCGAGCGCCTGCTTGAAGTCCGCCCCCGTGAGGGTGACGTAGCCGACCTCGTTGGAGAAGGGCATCGTGTCGTAGGACATCTTGTAGGTGATCTTCCCGTCCTCGCCGGGGGTGAGGTCGGCGCGGATGCCGCCGGCGTTGATGATGCCGATGTCGACGTGCTTGCCCGCGGTGGTCATCACCTTGTCCCTCATCGCGTTGGCGATGAGGTCGCCCAGGCTCGATTCGATGCCGCGGTTCGACCCCGCGTCCTTCTTGCCGTCGACCGTCTCGAAGACGCCGCGGTAGAACGAGGACGGGATCCCCTCGGCGATGACCTTCTCGCCGGCGACCTTCGAGTCGGCGACCGCCTTGTCGACGACCGCTTGAGTCGCCGGGTCGGTGCCGCATTCGGCGACCTTCGCCGCCGGGATCAACTGGGTGTCCGCCGACACGACCTTCTTCGCCGCGGTGTCGTAGGAGATGCGGATGAGGCCGAGGTTGTCCGTGTAGGAGCCCGAGGCGACGCCCGCGAGCAGCGGGTTCTTCGAGTCGAGCTTCTCGGCGGAGTCGACGTGGTCGAATTCGTAGGGCACGTGCGTGTCGCCGCCCATGAGGCCGTCGACGTGCTCGCTGACCTTCGGGTAGTTGTTCTTGACGTCGTCGTCGAGCATGGCGATGACGATCTGGGCTTCGCCGGAGTCTTTGATGCTCTTGGCGAGGGTGTCGATCTTCGCCAGCGGATCGGAGAAGGTCAATCCCTCGGTCGTCCCGGGGCTGAGCTTGTAGGGCACGTCCTCGGCAATGGCGCCGATGAAGGCGACCTTGACGCCCGAGGGCGACTCCCACACCTTGTAGTCGCCGAGGTAGGGGGTCTGCACTCCCCCGTTCGACCACGATCCCATGCCCTCGATGTTCGCGCCGAGGTAGGGGAATCCGACCTGGACGAATTCATCGGGGTTGGTGCCGTCGACTCGCTGTTTGAAGACGGCCTGCCCCATGTCGAGTTCGTGGTTGCCGATGGTCGAGGCCAGCGGCGAAAGCGTGTTGAGAGCCGCGATCGTCGGGTTGTCCTTGAGGGAGCCCGAGGTGAACGGCGAGGCTCCGATGTTGTCGCCCAGGAGGGTGAAGGAGGAGTTCGGGTTAGTGGTCCGGGCCTTTTTGAGGTAGCAGTTCATCGCGGGCAGGCCGGCCTCGACGACGGTCTCCTTCTTCTTGTCCTTGACCTGCTCGATGTGCCCGTGCACGTCGGTGAGGTTGTAGAGGTCGAGGGTGACGATGGTGCCTGCTGGAGCGGGGGCCGCATCGGCCTCGGGGGCGGCGACCGCCTCCGAGGCTCCGGTCTCCTCCGGGGCGGCGACCGCCTCCGGGGATTCCTCTGCGGCCTCGGCGGGCTCCTCGGAGTCCCCTGCGGCCGTCTCGGCGCTCGTCGCCGTTTCGACGCTCGTCGCCTCGTCGGGTGCCGTTGCGTCGGCCGGATCGGCGAGGGCGCTCATCGGCATGGCGAGCAGCGCACCTGCTGCGCAGGCGGCGATGGCCGCCCGTCGTGTCCGTGTCTTCATATGGTGTCCTTCTCGATGCGCTCCGAGCGGCAGTGCCCGGAGCGGGGGTTGTGGGTCGGCGTCGCAGGTGCGGTACGGTGCCGGCCCTCGGGATGATAGGCGGTGCCGGGTCGCGGGGAAAGAGCGGCCCGGCACCGCCCGTGTGTCAGCGGCGGCGCCGTAGGGCCAGCAGGCCGAGTCCGCCGACGAGGAATCCGCAGGCGATGATCTGCGAGGCTCCCTCGGCGCCGGTGGCGGCCAGGACCCGCGACGTCTGAGACGGGGCCTTCTCACCGGTTCGGGGAGTCGGCGCAGGAGCGGGCGCCGGCTCAGGCTGGGGCTGAGGCTGAGGCTGAGGCTGAGGTTGCGGCTGCGGCTGCGGCTTCGGCTCAGGTTGCGGCTGAGGTTCCGGCTGGGGCTGAGGCTTCGGCTTCGGTTGCGGCTCCGGCTGAGGCTGGGGCTGGGGCTGCGGCTCCGGTTGAGGCTCGGGCTGGGGCTGAGGCTCGGGCTCCGGCTGAGGCTGCGGCTCCGGCTGAGGCTGCGGCTCCGGCTGCGGTTCGGTTCCCGGCTCCTTGTCGATGACCCTGAGCCCGACGATCTCCGGGTTGTGGTCCGACGAGCGGTACGGGTTGTCCGCCTCGAATGCCAGCGCGGAGAAGCCGGCGTGGGAGTACTCGAAGGCGACGGCCTCCTGCGCGTTGACCGCCCACGAGGCGACGCCGACGATTCGTGAATCCGCCAGGCTGTTGGCGAAGACGTGATCGAGCGAGCCGGAGCGCCCGCCGTAGACGTAGGACGGCGGTCCGACGGGTTCGCGGTGGACCCATCCTGCCTGGGTGAGGACTTTCAGCGGGTCCTCCATCGAATAGGAGTTGAAGTCGCCGACGAGGAGGGTCGGCTTGTCGGAGAACTTCTCCGCGAAGGCGGCCAGGGCCGTGGCCTGGGCGACGCGGATCGCGTTCGCGTTGCCCTGCCCGTCGCCGGAGTCCTTGTTCCCCTCCTCATGCCCCTTGGGCACGGACCCCTTCGACTTGAAGTGGTTGGCGATGACGACGAAGGGGACGGCGACCTTGTCGGGCCCGATCACCGGAGTGAACTCCTGGGCGAGGGGCTGACGGGCCAGGGAGGTGAAAGCCGCGTCGTCGAGGATCTGCGACTCCCCCACCGGCTCGACATTGGCCGGGCGGTAGATGAACGCCGTCCGGATCGCGTCCTCTTTGTCGGGTACGGTCGTCGGGCTCGGCACATGCCTCCACGTCCCCTCCCCCTCCTTCGCGTTCAGGGCGTCGACGAGGGCCTTCAGAGCGGAGTCGCGGTCCTCGCCGACCCCGGCCCCGACCGGGTTCTCGATCTCCTCCAGGGCGACGACGTCCGCGTCGAGGGCGGTGATCGCCTCGACGATCTTGCCCTGCTGGTTGAGGAAGGCCTGACGCGAGTAGGCGCCGCGGACCTTGCAGTTCTTGCGCCCGGCGGTGTTGTTCTGGGAGTCGTCGCTCTTGCACTTCCCGTCGTTCTCGCCCAGGTCGGTGAAGTAGTTGAGGACGTTGAAGGTCGCGACCTTGACGTCCCCGTCGACGGACGGGGCCTCGGGGCGCTCCCCGGCGATGGTCACGGGGGAGCGGTCCGGGTGGGCGGCCACCATCGCGGTCGGCTGGAGGACGAACTCCTTGTTGCGCGAGTCGATGAGGACCGGATGACCGAAGGTCGCGTGGTGGCCGACGCGGGCGGGCTGCCCGTTGGCCACGTAGGCGAGCGGCGCGGTGAGCGCCTTCTTCGGCTGGAGGTAGGTGTTCGTCCCGTCGTCGAGGGGGATCGCCTTGGCGGCGTTGTCGGCCTCGTACTTCCGGGCCTCGTCGCCGGGGGCGACGACGTCGGTCGCCGCGCGCAGGGGCTCGGTCCCCGGCGTCAGGGTGATCTTCCCATAGCGATCGGCCGAGTAGTTGTCGGTGATCGTCCACGTGCCCTGGGGGATGACGAGCATCGATTCGAGGGCCTCGAGCTGATCGGGGGTCGGGACGGCGCCCAGGGGGATCGGGGTCACGGGGTCGCACCCCTCGTCGACGACGGTGATCTTCGGGGAGGTGAGCTGAGTGAGGCTCAGCAGCTCGGGCTTGTCCTTTTTCTTATTGGATTCACCGGAGTACTCGGCGACCGTGCCGGTGACCTGGACGCATTGGCCGATCTGCGGCAGGGTCTGAGGATTCGTCGCCTTCGGCTTACCGAGGTAGACGAAGAGGCCGTCGGAAGCGGTCCGCGCGGGGTCGAAGGCGCCGCCGGTGCCCGGGGTCTGGATCGTGAAGCCGTCGAAAGTCGACGTCATACCGGATTCGCCGTGGGCGTAGGCGCTCGTCACGATGCCGACGGTCGTCACCTTCTTCTTCAGGAGGGCCGAGTCGTCACTGCCCTCCGCCGGCGTCTGGATGTCGCGGATCGGGATCGTCTGCGCGTCCGCTCGGATCGCGGCGGGAGCCGGGACCGGGGCCTCCTCGGCCGGCTTCTCCTCGGCGACCCCTTCCGCGGTCGGCGCCGTCTCCTCGGGGGCCGTAGATGCCGGGGCCGCGGGGGCCGACGGCTCGTCGACCCCGTCCTCGGGCTGGACTGGCGTCGGGGCGCTTTCGCCCGGATCCGCCTCGTCCGCGGCGGCGGGGGCGGCCTCGCCCGTCGAGATCGGCGCCGCATCGGGGGGCGAGTCGATTCCGTCTGCGGCGTGGGCGCTCGTCGGCAATGCGACGAGCGCGCAGACCGCGAGGGCGGCCAGACCCGCCCGCATCGTCTGTGTCTGCACCAGGGGTGTCCTCTCTTGTACGCCCTCCACACCGTCGTGAGGGCGAGTACCGATGTACCACAAGTTTCCTTCTTGGCACTTCAGGTTTTGACAAATGTACCAACAGTGGGAGGAGAAGACCACCCCCGCATCACGACGGGAAAGGACGAGCGCCCGGACCGCCCGGGCCGCGCTCGACGCCTATGCCCGGCATCGGAGCGCGACGACTCGGGCACGGCGATCCGAGCCCGTCGCGATCACGCGCCCGGCGGCGCGCGATCCAGGCGCTCTCGAACGGCTCTCAGCTCGGCGAGTAGGGGCTGACGACCACCTGGACCTTCTGCAGGTCCTTGACCTCGGAGAACCCGGTCGAGGCCATCGTCCGCTTGAGGGCGCCGACGAAGTTCAGCGACCCGTCGGCCCGCGTCGACGGACCGTAGAGGATCTGCTCGAGGCTCCCCGTGGTCCCGACGTGGACGCGCTGACCGCGGGGCATGTCCGGGTGCGTGGCCTCCGACCCCCAGTGCCAGCCGCGACCGGGGGCCTCCTGGGCGCGGGCGAGCGCCGCGCCGAGCATGACCGCGTCGGCGCCGCAGGCGATCGCCCGCGTGAGGTCGCCCGATCTGCCGATCCCCCCGTCGGCGATGACGTGGACGTAGCGGCCGCCGGACTCGTCCATGTAGTCCCGACGAGCGGCGGCGACGTCGGCGATCGCGGTCGCCATCGGGGCGTGGACGCCCAGCGAGCGCCGCGTCGAGTGGGCCGCTCCCCCTCCGAAGCCAACGAGGACCCCGGCTGCCCCCGTGCGCATCAGGTGGAGCGCCGCCGTGTCGGTGGAGACGCCGCCGACGATGACGGGCACGTCGAGCTCGTAGATGAAGCGCTTGAGGTTGAGGGGCTCGGCGCGGCTGGAGACGTGCTCGGCGGAGACCGCCGAGCCGCGGATGACGAAGAGGTCGACGCCGGCGTCGACGACGGCCCGCCAATACTTCTGGGTGCGCTGGGGGGAGAGCTTGCCGGCGACGACGACGCCGGCCTCGCGCAGTTGGGCGAGGCGGGCGGTGATGAGGGAGGCCTTGATCGGCTCGGAGTAGATCTGCTGGAGGCGGGCGATCGACTCGTCGCCGCCGAGGCGGGCGATCTCGTCGAGGATCGGCTCGGGGTCCTCGTAGCGGGTCCACAGCCCGTCGAGGTCGAGGACCCCGATGCCGCCGAGTCGCCCGAAGGCGATCGCCGTCTCGGGGCTCATCACCGAGTCCATGGGGGCGGCCATGATGGGGATGTCGACGTGGTAGGCGTCGATCTGCCATCCGACGTTGACGTCCTCGGGGTCCCGGGTGCGCCTGGCCGGCACCAGGGCGATGTCGTCGAGGCTGTACGCGCGTCGCCCCCGTTTGCCGCGTCCGATCTCCACTTCGTCGCTCATGCCCAGATTCTATCGAGGCATCGGGGATGCCCGTCGCCGAACCCGAGGGAACCGTCCCGGTCACCGCTCCCCTCCGGGGGGCGGTGCGCGCGATCGCGCCGGACCGCCGCCAGCCGCCTCATTCACCGGGCCCGGGGCCCCGCTCGGGAGCGGACGCCCCTCTCGTCGAGCCTCCCAGGATCCCGGGGACGCAGATGCGGGCGGGAGGAGGCACACTGGTGGCGACGAAGGAGGAGATGGATGAGCTGGACCGATGCGCCGTGGCTGGGATTCGACACCGAGACGACGGGGGTGGACGTCGGCGAGGACCGTCTGGTGACCGCGGCCCTCGTCCTGCGCCTGGGGGGCTCCCGCCCCGACGGCGACGACCAGGTGGCGACGTGGCTGGCCGATCCGGGGGTGGAGATCCCCGCTCAGGCGACGGCGGTCCACGGGATCTCGACCGAGCACGCCCGCGAGCACGGGCGCCCGATCGAGGAGGTCCTCGACGAGGTGGCCGCCACCCTCGTCGAGCACTGGCGGCGCGGCTACCCGGTCGTCGCCTTCAACGCCTCGTACGACATCACCCTGGTCGACTGCGAACTGCGCCGTCACGGCCTCGGCTCCCTGTCCGAGCGGTTGGGGTCCGACCCGGCGCCGGTCATCGACCCGCTGGTCCTGGATCGGGCCCTCGACCGCTTCCGCAAAGGGAAGAGGACGCTGACGACGATGGCCCCGCTCTACGGGATCGAGGCCCGGGCGGACGCGCACACGGCCCAGGCCGACGTCGCGATGACCCTCGACGTGCTCGCGGGGATCGCCGCCCGCTACCCGGAGGTCGCCGGGATGGGCGCCGCAGACCTGCACTCCTACCAGGTCGAGAGGCATCGCGAATGGGCCGAGGACTTCCAGTCCTACCTGCGCCGCCAGGGGCGCGACGCCGTCATCGATCCGCGGTGGCCGTGGATCGGCTGACGCGGCTCCCGACCGGATGGGCGCCGGACCTCACCGCTCGTTGACCAGGTCCAGCCAGGTCCGCTTCTCCCCGATGAGGAATCCGAAGTCGCGGTTCTGATCGGCGATCGCCGCGTCGGTCGCCGGATTCTTGATAAGGGCCGCGAGGACGTCGGGGGCCGCGGTGATGGCGCCGACGCCCTGACGGACCAGTTCGAGGACCTGCTCGGAGTTCTTGAAGGAGGCGGCCAGGACGTCGGCGTGCATGTCGTAGCTGCGCAGGGTCTTGTGGATCTCGGTGGCGACTCGTACGCCGTCGATGCCGTAGTTGTCCATGCGGTTGACGTAGGGGGCGACGTAGCGGGCCCCGGCCTTGGCGGCCATGAAGCCCTGCATCGACGAGTGGATACCGGTGGCCGTGACCTGCATGCCCTCCTTGACAATGCGGGGGATCGCGGCGAACCCCTCACGGGTGACGGGGAGCTTGATGAACAGGTTCCCGCTGAGGGCCGAGCGCAGCGCCTTCGCCTCGGCGACCATGTCGTCGGCGCGCTGGGAGACGATCTGGACGTGGATCTGGGAGCCGACGGGCAGGACGTCGCGGATGCGCCGCAGGAGGTCGAGGGGCTCCTTGCCCTCCCGGTAGAGGATCGTCGGATTCGTCGTCACTCCGTCGATCGGCAGGTAGTCGAGGGTCTTCTCGATGGCCTCGACATTGGCGTGGTCGATGAGCATCAGCATGCGCAGTGGCCTTTCGGACGGCGATGGGAAGTCGTTCGTTCTCAGCGTACCCGTCGCACCGGGCCGAACGGCATGGACTTTCGGCCACGACCAACGAACGACCCCGGACGATCAACGCCCCGAGAGCACCACCGCATCGACGAAACCCCAGTCTCCGCCGACGAGGGAAGCTCGCGTCCTGGTCGCTGATATGTGCGGCCCGGGCTTGCCGGCCTCCATCGACGAGAAGAGCTCGTCTTTCCTCAGCGCACCCGTCGCATCGGTCCGCAGGGGCCGCGCCTTCGACCGGGATCCGCGATGGAGGGCCGGGGAGGTCGTCTTCTCCGGGCGCCGAATCGCCGCCGGGCACGGTCCCGACCGTCAGAGGACGATCGGGACCGTGCCCGGCGCGACGGGGTTCAGCTGTTGGCCCCGCTCGAGTGGTAGTTCGGCGCCTCGCTCGTCATCTGCACGTCGTGCGGATGAGATTCGCGCAGCCCCGCGGACGTGATCCGCACGAAGCGCCCATTGGCTTTGACCTGGGCGATGGAACCGGCGCCGAGGTAGAACATCGTCTGGTGGAGGCCCCCGACGAGCTGGTAGACCACCGAGGCGAGGGAGCCGGTGTAGGGCACCTGGCCCTCGATGCCCTCGGGGACGATCTTGTCGTCGGAGTCGACGTCGGCTTGGAAGTAGCGGTCCTTGGAATAGGACGTGCGCCCCCGCGAGCTCATCGCGCCCAGGGACCCCATGCCCCGGTAGCGCTTGAACTGCTTGCCGTTGGTGAAGACGACCTCGCCGGGGGACTCCTCGCAGCCGGCCAGGAGGGACCCGAGCATCACCGTGTCGGCGCCGGCGACCAGGGCCTTGCCGATGTCGCCGGAGTACTGGAGGCCCCCGTCGGCGATGAGGGGGACGCCGGCGGGGCCGCAGGCCTTGGCGGCCAGGTGGATCGCGGTGATCTGGGGGACGCCGACGCCGGCGACGACGCGGGTCGTGCAGATCGAGCCGGGTCCGACGCCGACCTTGACGGCGTCGACGCCGGCGTCGATGAGGGCTTGCGCCCCCTCGGTGGTCGCGACGTTGCCGCCGATGATCTCGATGCCGTCGAAGGCGGGGTCGGCCTTGATCCTGCGGATCATGTCGAGAGCGAGGGCCGCGCCCCCATTGGCCGTGTCGACGACGAGGACGTCGACGCCGGCCTCGGCCAGGGCCGTGGCGCGCTCCCAGGTGTCCCCCCAGTAGCCGACGGCCGCGCCGACGACGAGGCGGCCGCGCGAGTCCTTGGTGGCGTTGGGGTACTGCTCGGTCTTGACGAAGTCCTTGACGGTGATGAGGCCCGTCAGGCGATCGTCGTCGTCGACGATCGGGAGCTTCTCGACGCGGTGGGTGGCCAGGAGGGCCTTGGCGTCCTCGCGGGAGACGCCGACGGCGCCGACGACGAGGCGCTCGCGCGGGGTCATGCAGTCGCGGACGCGCAGGGCGGACCACTGGGCTTGGGGGACGAAGCGCAGGTCGCGGTTGGTGATGATGCCCAGGAGCTTGGCGTCCTCGTCGACGACGGGCAGTCCGGAGACGCGGTAGTGACCGCACAGCTCGTCGAGCTGTTCGATGGTGGCCTCGGGGCCGACGGTCACGGGGTCTTCGACCATGCCGGATTCGGAGCGCTTGACCTGGCGCACTTGGGCGGCCTGGTCCTCGATGGACAGGTTGCGGTGGAGGATGCCGATACCGCCCTGGCGCGCCATGGCGATGGCCATGCGGGCCTCGGTGACGGTGTCCATGGCCGCCGATAGGAGCGGGATGCGCAAGGAGATGTTCTTCGTCAGCCGCGACGTGGTGTCGACGGTGGAGGGGACGACGTCGGTGAGCTCGGGGAGCAGGAGGACGTCGTCGTAGGTCAGGCCGGTCAGTCCGAATGGATCGTTCTCGATGTAGTCGCCCATGTGCCGAGTGTAGGCGCGCCCCATGCCGGGGTCGTGCCCGGGGCGGGGCCTGGGGGCCGGGGCGTGGGGTGTCTCACCCGTCTGCGGGCGTCATGCCGATGTGGGAGTCGGCGTCGGGTGCGAGCAGGGCGAGGGCCTCTTCGACGCATGCGGCGGCGGTTCTCACGCGGATCACCCGGCTGTCGAGGACGACGGGGGTGTCCGGTCCGACGAGGAGGATGTCGAGGTCGTATTGAGCGGTGAGGGCGTCGATGAAGGTCCTGCACGAGGCCCCCGTTCCCAGGACGATCGCCAGGCCGACGGCGCGGTCGGCGACGTGGGAGGCGAAGCGCTGGGCCCCGGTCCCGTCGCAGCGGTCCTCGGTCGACAGGAGCCGGACGTCGAGGCCGTACCAGGCCAGGGCGACGCCGACGACCTGGGCGGCGAGGTAGTGCGCGTCGTCGGACATGACGACGACGGGGCGGGCGGAGGCGCAGACCGAGGGGCGCTGGCGGTAGATGGCGCCGAGGACTGCGAGGAAGGCTGCGGTCAGCGTGGTCGCGCCGTTGGCCCCGGGCAGGTGGCCGGCGGAATCGGATCGGATCGCGTCGAGGGCGGGGACGACGAGGCGGCTCCACGTGTGGATCAGCCCGTGGTCGCCGACCGACGCCTCGAGGAGGTCGATGACGTGCGTGGTCGACGAGGCTGCGGCGAGCTGGGCGAGTTCGTCGGGGCAGGAGGGGGGCGTCTCGTCGGAGTGGGGGTCGGGATCGGGGGCGGGCTCCGCGAGGACGGCTGCGGCGGCGTCGGCGGGGGCGACGCCGGAGTGAACGAGGTCGACCATGCGGCTCAGCCGAGCGACGTCCTGGGGGAGGTAGCGCCGGTGGGCCCCGGCGCGCCGGTCCCCCGGACCGAGGCCGTATCGGCGCTCCCAGGTGCGCAGGGTGGAGGCGGAGACTCCGAGCCTGGCGGAGACGGCGGTGACCGACAGCGGCACGTTCGGCTGCGCGGCGGCCAAGTGAGCGCGAGGCATCGCTTCCCTCCCATAGGTATTCATTCCTGGAGCATCTCCTGATGCCCGATTGTGGCCCTCCCGGGCTGGACGCGCCACCGCAATGGACTCCTCCATCATCCGATGAGGGGTCGGAATGATGGTCCCGTGGCGGATCTGCGCGGGTCGCTGGATGTGTCAATCGATACGCAACTGTATAGATACCCGGACTCACTCATACGTTCACCACAAGTGAACATATGAATGTAATTTATGAGCGCTACTTGAATAGCTATTGCGCAATTGCGTATGGTGAATCCTGTTGGCCCCGGGAACTCCCCACGGCCCAGCACGGAATGAGAGGCCCCCATGACCGACGTCTCACGACTCCCCGGCCCCATGATGGAAGCCTGGGACTGGCAATACGACGGAGCCTGCCGCGAGCTCGACACCGAGCTCTTCTTCCACCCCGAGGGAGAGCGCGGATCTACCCGCCGCCGCCGCGCCGCGAACGCCAAGGCGATCTGCGCCGCCTGCCCCGTGCTCGACCAGTGCCGCGAATACGCCCTGTCCGCCCAGGAGCCCTACGGCATCTGGGGCGGCATGACCGAAGAGGAGCGCCGCGAAGAGGTCCGCTCCCGCCAGAGAACCGCGCGACGAGCCTCCTGAGCGCCCCGCCCCCCGCCCGCACGACGGCGCCGCATCGCGGCGCCGTCGTCGCGTCCGTGGCACACTGGAGCACCCGCCCCACCATCGACCCCGGATCGGAACATGACCTCACCCAGCCCCGAGCCCCCCGCCCCCGCGCGCAGGCGCCGCTCCCCCCTCGTCGGCGCCCTCCTGGCGGTCATCGCCGTCCTCGTCCTCATCATCGCCCTCCTCATCGCCGACCGGGCCCGACTCTCCGACGACCTCGACGCCGCCCGGGCCTTAGCGCCCCAGTCCTCCCAACAGGCCGGCGCCGGCGCCGAGCCCCCGGCCTCCGCCGTCCCGACGACCGACCCCCAGGTCCTCGCCCTCATCCGCGAGCAGATCCACCGCGATCCCGAGGACCCCCAGGCCAAGGGCGACGTCGACGCCGATACGGTCCTCGTCCTCTACTCCGACTTCGCCTGCCCCTACTGCACGCTCTTCGCCCAGCAGATCCAGCCCGGCCTCGCCGATCTCATCGACGACGGCACACTGCGCATCGAATGGCGCGACCTCGCGCAGATCACCGAGACCTCCCCCCTGGCCGCCCAAGCCGGCCTGGCCGCCGGGGAGCAGGGCAGGTTCTGGCAGTTCCACGACGCCGTGTACGGCGCCGCCGACCCCAACGACCACCCGTCCTACACCGAGGACTCCCTCGTCGCCTTCGCCCAGCAGGCCGGCGTCGCCGACCTCGACCGCTTCCGCGAGACCATGACCGCCCAGGCCACGGTCGACACCGTCGCCCGGGCCAAGCAGCACGCCTACGAGATCGGCATCACCGGCACGCCCTTCATGATCGTCGGCGACGCCGTGATCTCGGGCTACAAGGATCTCGACTACATCCGCACGACCGTCCTCGAACAGGCCCGATCGACCGGGAATGAGTGACATCGCGCCCATCGCCGCGCTCCTGGGCGGCGTTCTTACCCTCGTCGCCCCGTGCTCGGTGATGCTCCTGCCGGCTTTCTTCGCCTACGCCTTCGCCTCCCCGACGACCCTCATCGCCCGCACCGCGACCTTCTGGCTCGGGCTCCTCGCCGTCCTCCTGCCCCTGGGGATGGCCGCCTCGACCCTCGGCGCCGTCCTGCGCGACCATATGGGCCTCATCACCCGCATCGGCGCGGCCATCGTCATCGTCCTGGGGATCCTCCAGGCCCTCGCCGTCGAGACCCCCCGGTGGCCTCGGCCCCGCGCCCGAGCGCAAGCCGACCGGGACTCCTCGAAGCCCCTGGCGGTCTTCCTCCTGGGAGCCGCCTACGGCTTAGCGGGAGTGGGCTGCGCCGGGCCGATCCTCGGCGCCGTCCTCGTCTCCGCCGGCCTGGGCGGCGACCCGGCGCGAGGGGCCCTCCTCATGACCCTCTACGCGACGGGGATGGCCGCGCCCCTCGGCGCCCTCGCCCTGGCCTGGCAGACGGCCGGGGACAGGACCCGCCGCCTCCTCAGACCGCGTCCGCTCACCCTCCTGGGACGGGCGACGACGTGGACGAACGCCGTGTCCGGCGCGATCCTCGTCGCGCTGGGCCTGGGGATGCTCGTCGTCGGGCCGACGAACCCCCTCGGCTCCCTCGTCGGCTCCGAGCGCCTGGCCGCGTGGGAGGAACGGATCATCGACCTCGGCGCCCGGATGCCGTGGTGGCTCATCGCCGTCTCCGTCGCGCTCCTGGTCGCCGCCGTCTGGGCGATGCGCCCCCAGCGGACGCGGAACGGGCCCCACCCCGAGGGGTGAGGCCCGTCCTCCCGGCCGATCCGACCGGGTGAGCGATCAGCGCTCGACGACCGCGAGGACGTCGCGGGCCGAGAGGATCTGGTACTCCTGGCCCTCGTACTTGACCTCGGTGCCGCCGTAACGGCTGTAGATCACGACATCGCCGACGGAGACGTCGACCGGCACGCGGTTGCCGTTGTCGTCGATGCGGCCCGGGCCGACGGCGATGACCTCGCCCTCCTGGGGCTTCTCCTTGGCGGTGTCCGGGATGACCAGGCCCGAGGCGGTGGTCTGCTCGGCCTCGACCTGACGGATGACGATGCGGTCCTCGAGGGGCTTGATGGAGATCGACATGGCGACTCCCTTTCTCACAGATGACGAATACCGTCCCTTCCCTGCCGTCGCGGGGGTCAGGCGCGGGACACGACCGCGGCTCCTCGCCGCGTTCCGGGGTCGAGTCTAGGCTCGTGTTGGCACTCCGGCAAGCCGAGTGCCAACACGTCCTCCCGGATGCTCCGAGCGCCGCGCCGGGGCCTCATCGGCCCCACCGCCGGGCACTCGCCGTCCCGCGCCCCGTCGAACACGCCCGCCCGCGGACAGGCTCCCCCTCACGCGCGCGCCGACGCGCGGGATGGTCGCAGCGATGCGCGGCGAGTGGGCGCCGTCCCCGCGCACGCGCGCCGACGCACCGGCTCCCTCTTCCGGCACCGGCGACGCCACCGGACAGCGGAAGCCCATCCGCCACCGGCCGGAACCCCACACGAATGCGCTCATGACACAATTCCCCCGTGCCCTCCTGCCTCGAACCGATCCTCTCCTCCCCCGGGTGGGAGCTCCTCCAGGCGTGGGAGTCGCGCCCCGAACGCGCCTCCACCGATCCCCTCGCCCTCGGACGGGCCCTGCGCCGCTCCGGCGTCTCCCCCGAGACGGCCGCCGCCGTCCTCGGCCAACTCGCCCTGCGCGACCGCGCCGAGGCCAAATTCGGCGACTTCGCCCGATCGATGATCTTCACCCGGGACGGACTCGAACAGGCGACCCGCCTCGTCGTCGCCGCCCTCCACGCCCGGCGATACGTCGACTCCGGCGCCACCCGCGTCGCCGACCTGGGCTGCGGGATCGGCGCCGACGCGATGGCCATGGCCGGCCTGGGCCTGGGGGTCCTCGCCATCGACATCGACGACGAGGCCGCCGCCGCGGCCGCCGTCAACCTGCGCGCCTTCCCCGACGCCCGCGTCGAACTCGGAGACGCCACCGACCTCGACCCCCAGGACTTGACGGCGCGCGGCGTCGACGCGATCTACGCCGACCCCGCCCGACGCACCGGCGCCGCCCGCGGCTCGACGCGCCTGCACGACCCCGAGTCCTGGTCCCCGCCCCTGTCCGCCGTCCTCGCCTGGAGCGAAAGCATCCCCCGGGTCGGCGCCAAGCTCGCCCCCGGCATCGACCACTCGGCGCTGCCCGGCGACTGGCGGGCGGAATGGACGAGCGTCGACTCCGACCTCGTCGAGGCCGCCGTCTGGTCGCCGGACCTGGCCCCGGAGGGACCCGGGCGCACCGCCGTCGTCATCCGCTCGGGCCGCGCACACCGCCTGAGCGACCCCGACGTCCGCCGTGCCGACGCGCCCGTGCCCGCAGCCCCCGTCGGCCCCCTCGGATCGGTCATCGCCGAACCGGACGCCGCGGTCATCCGCTCCGGCTGCGTCGCCCGCCTCGCGGCCGACCTCGGCGCCCACTGCGTGTCCGAGCGCATCGCCTACCTCACCGGCGATGACCTGCCCGCCTCCCCCTTCGTCCGACGCTTCGAGGTCGTCGACGCCGTCGCCCTGCGCCCCAAGGCGATCACCGCCGCCCTGCGGGCGATGGGCGCCGGCCGCGTCGAGATCAAGAAGCGCGGCGCCGACATCGACCCGGCCGCCCTGCGGGCGCGCCTGTCCCTGACCGGGGACGCCGACGCCGTCGTCATCGCCACGCGCCTGGAGGGCCGTCATCGCGCGATCATCGCTATTCGCTGTGACAATCGAGCCCGATAACACGACCGCCATGCGCACCACTGACCGAAGGGCACCGCCCGATGACCTTGACCTTCGCCCATTCCGAACGTTCCAGCCTCGGCATCGAATGGGAGCTCCAACTCGTCGACGAGAACTCCCGCGACCTGCGCCAGGCAGCCGACACGATCCTCCAGCGGGCCGGACTCGACTCCGAACGGGCTGCGCGCGAGAACATCCACCGTGAGATGTTCCTCAACACGATTGAGGTGACCTCACTGCCCCGTTCGTCCGTCTCCCGATGCCTCGCCGATCTCACCGAGGCCATCGATTTCCTCAGCCCCTTCGCCCGCGAACTCGGCATCGATCTCGTGTCGGCCGGGACTCACCCCTTCGCGCGCCCCAGCCGCCAGATCGTCACCGGTTCGGACCGCTACACCCGCCTCGTCGAACGGACACGGCATTGGGGCCGTCAAATGCTCCTATACGGCGTCCACGTCCACGTCGGCATCGAGGACAGGCGCAAAGTCCTGCCGATCCAGGACGCCCTCGTCGCCCATCTCGGGCACCTCCAGGCCATCGCCGCGTCGTCCCCCTTCTGGTCCGGCGAGGACACCGCCTACGCGAGCAATCGGGCGATGCTCTTCCAGCAGCTCCCGGCGGCGGGCATCCCGCGACGATTCTCCACGTGGAACGACCTGGAGGCCTACGCCGACGGCATGATCCGGGCGGGCGCGATCAGCGTCTTCGACGAAGTCCGCTGGGACATCCGTCCCTCGCCGCGGCTCGGGACCATCGAGGTGAGGGCCTTCGACTCGGCGACCAATCTCGCCGAAGTCGGGGCCTTCGCCGCGCTGACCCACTGCCTCGTCGAGGACTTCTCGCGCAGGCTCGACGCCGGCCTGGCCCTTCCGGCGATCCCCGACTGGTTCATCGCCGAGAACAAGTGGCGCACCGCCCGCTACGGGCTCGAGGCCGATCTCATCACCGACGAATCCGGCGGGTCGATCGGCGCTCGGGCGGCGATCGACGATCTCGTCGACCGACTCCGGCCGATCGCCGACGATCTGGACTGCGCGGGCGAGCTCGACTCCATCGCCCAGATCATGACGATCGGGGCCTCCTACGAACGTCAGCGCGTCGTCGCCGCGCGCGCGGGCGTAGACGCGGTCGTCGATCTCATGCGCGCCGAGATGAGCCTCGGCCGGCCGATCGCCCCACGGGAATTCCTCACGCGCCGTCGCGACACGTGAGGGGCCCTCCCCGAACGGGCCCGGCCGCCCCCTCGTCGCGCCTCAGCTCCCGGCGGGCGCCATCCACGTCTGCGTCAACGGCATCCCCGAATCCGGGGAGAAGTCCCAGTCGGAGGGCGCGACCCCCGCGCGCACGAGCGCCGACCCCATCGCCGCGATCTGCGCGCCGTTGTCCGTGCAGAAGCGCAGCGGGGGCATCCGCACGCTCAGTCCCGCGGCCGCGGCCCGCTCGCCGATCAGGGCCCGCAGCCGCGAGTTCGCGGAGAACCCCCCGCCGACGACGATCGTGCCGCAGCCGGTGTCGAGGGCGGCGCGCACCGCCTTGGCGGTCAGCGAGTCGTTGACGGCCTCGGAAAAGCCCGCGCACACGTCGGCGGCGTCGATCCGCTCGCCGCGCTCGCGCGCGCCCTCGACGTAGCGGGCGACCGCGGTCTTGAGTCCGGAGAAGGAGAAGTCGTACTTGTGGCGGTCCTTGTCCTTGCCGGCGGCCAGGCCGCGCGGGAAGCGGATCGCCGAGCGGTCGCCCTGCTGGGAGAGCCGATCGACGTGGGGTCCGCCCGGGTAGGGCAGGTCGAGGAGGCGCCCGACCTTGTCGAAGGCCTCTCCGGCCGCGTCGTCGAGGGTGCCGCCAAGTTCGCGCACGTCGGTGGCGAGATCCTCGACGAGGAGGATGTTCGAGTGGCCGCCGGAGACGACGAGGCCGATGAAGCGCTGCGGCAGGGGGCCCTCGGCGACGGCGTCGACGGCGAGGTGGCCGATGACGTGGTTGACGCCGTACAGGGGCGCGCCGATGGAGGAGGCGAGGGCCTTGGCGGCGCAGATGCCGACGGTCAGCGATCCGACGAGGCCGGGGCCGGCGGCCACGGCGACCGCGTCGATCTCGTCGAGGCCGACGCCCGCCTCGTCGAGGGCGGAGTCGAGGGTCGGCAGGAAGGACTCGAGGTGGGCGCGCGAGGCGATCTCGGGGATGATGCCGCCGTAGCGGGCGTACTGGTCCATCGAGGTCGCCGTGCGGTCGACGAGCAGGTCGTGGCCGCGCACGAGGGCGACGCCCGTTTCATCGCAGGTGGATTCGATGCCGAGGACGAGTGGTTGAGTCACGGGCCCAGTCTAGTTCTCACCGGACGCGGCTTCGCGCCCGCCCCGTCGGGGGGCTCCCGGGGTTCCGCGCCGCGTCCTCGGGCGGCGTCCCGCGAGCGGATCGGGGTTGCGCCGCCCGGGCCCGTCCTCCCGGCTCACCGTCGAGCTTCCCACCGAACTTCCCACTCAACTTCCCACAGTGGGATGTTATGTGGGAAGTAAGGTGGGAAGCTCACTGCGGCAGGCGCCGGTACCGCTGCCGCGGACTCCTGGGTGGATCGGTCGGCTCGACGATCCCGGCGTCGATGAGCTCGTTGATCGCATTCTGAACAGACGTCCGGCTCAACCCGGTCAGGCTGACGATCTCCGATGTCGACGCGCTCTCGCGCCGCAGGATGATCTCTCGAACCCGATCCATCGACGTCTCATACCGTTCAGTCGGCGCAACCCTCCGGCGCCGAAAGATCACCGTGAAGTGGGTCAGATCGCTCTTGAACTCCGCGGGAGGCATGAGAGCCTCGGCGAGAGACGCCTGAATCACCTGTATGCCGGTCCCTCGATTCTCCGCGACGATCCCACCATCGGGCAACGAAACCGTCTCCAAAAAGGTCGCCAGGCGCTGGTTGCGAGTCGCGGATACCCCGGCACTTCCCAGCGTTGCGAGAGTCGTATTGCCGTACAGGCCGCCGGGGCTGGTGATTTCCAGCCGGTCGACGAACAGGTTGACCTGGACTTGCGCGCCTCTGGCCACCGGCGAGTAGTCGCGGTGCATCAGCGCATTGACGATCGCCTCCCTGACGGCGACCAAGGGATAGTCCGGGACTTCAGTTCTGAACTTCGCATCGATGAGCGCACCGGTCCGCATATTCTTCGCGACGAGATCAACCGTCCGTTCGACGAGTTCAGGAATGGGACCGGTCAGAGTCTCGCTGTCGAGAAGTCGAGCGCCCGTAAGGACCTCGGCCTTCGACGTCCCCGGGAACATCGCCCAGGTGACGGTCAATCGCGGGAAGAACTCCTGGGGATACTCGCCCATGGCGAGAAGGGCTCCGAGAGTAGGGGCGCTCTGCCTGCATACCCTCAGATGCTCAAGGGCCTGCTCGTCCCCGTGGGCGAACGTCTTGGGTCGCCGCTCCCGCTCGGCCCGCAGATAGGGGGCCAAGACCTCTTCGTCAAGATCGTCGAGGGAGGCTTCTTCGACGGGCTCCTCATCCCATTTCGGCTGGGTTCGCTGCTCGACCAGGCGATCGACCTCGTATTGGCTCATTCGCAGGTCCCCATCGCCCGTGCGGCGGTAGGAGCCGCCGTAACGCCCCTGGTCGGTGACGAAACAGGGCTTGTCGACAGTCGGGATCTCCTCGATCCGGGCGATGAGGAGGGGCGACCCTGCGAGGTCGTAGATCTCGATGCTCGGCCTGACGACCGGTGTCATTTGCTGGCATCTGGCGATCAATTGATTCTGCGCACTGGCCGGATCGAATCCAGGGGTCGGGGCGAATCCATCCGCTTCGGACAATCCGACGATCAGCAGACCCTCACCACTATTCGAAAAGGCGCTGAGCGTCGGCCGAATCTCCTTGCCAACGCCGCTCTTGACTTCGACCGTTTGGGAATCGAATCCCGTGACGCGCAGGTGGGCGACGATTTCCTCAACGTCTTCGACCAACATACCACTCAACATACCACTTACTTCCCACAGTGGGATGTTATGTGTGAAGTAGGGTGGGAAGCTCACTGCGGCAGGCGCCGGTACCGCTGCCGCGGACTCCTGGGAGAGGTCAGTCGTCCTCGGAGGCCGGGTCGCGGGGGCGGCGGGCCGAGGCGAGGAGCATGCCGACGCCGGAGACCGCCAGGGCTCCCAGGGACCACGGGAAGAGCGAGTCCGCGTAGGGCTTGAGATCGGCGGGGCCGACAATCACGCCGCAGATGAGGACCAGCGACAGGACGCCGAAGATCACCATCGCGCCGATGCCGATCCACGTCCCGGCGCGGTAGCGCGTCGAGGCCTGCGACGAGTCGGGCGCGGTCTGAGTGCTCATGGGGTCCTCCCGGATCGAGTTCCCCTCCATGCTAGACGGTGCGAGGACCATGACGGCACGAGGACGGCCGCGACAGCCCGATCGGGCAGGACAACACCGCCCCGCGAGACGCCCCCGACCTCGCCGCGCTCCAGCCACCGGCGCCGCTGACGAACCGCCTCCTCAGATTCTCAGCGCACCTCGACGAGCCCACGACCGCGGTCCCGAACCCGGATCCCCCGAGGCGCGCCGACAGCGAACCCCGTCGACCTCAGGCGCCGCCGATCATCGGCGCCCCGCACGCCGAGCAGAACCGCGCGTCCTCCGTCTCCACATAGGCGCACTTCGGGCATCGGACGCGCACGTCAGGGGCGACCGAGCCGAGCCGAGCGACGGCATCGCGCAGGATCGGCACCTCTTCGAGCCTGTCCTGGTCCTGCGCGCCCTCCGAGCGCTTCCACGGCTCGGCGTCGCGCGCCTCGCCCTCGGGCGACAAGATGACGCCCGAACCGGCCAGGCCCCGTTTGCCGACATTGCGCACCCACTGGCCCGCACCGATCAGGAGAATCCCGACGAAAGCGAAGGGGAACATCCCCAACGGGCTCATGAAGTGGGGGCCGTCGACGGCGCTCCCGGTCCCGAACGTCGAGGACATGGCCCGGAAGAAGCGGAAGAACGAGAAGAACACGGAGAAGAACATCACTACCCCGACGCCCTGCAGGACGGCTCCGCCGTAATAGGCGACCTTGCGCCAGGTCTGCACGTCGTAGCGGGGCGGCTCGTCCCTCTCATAGGGCGATCGGGGACGCTCAGTCGGATTCGTCATCGGACCTCCCCGGAGTCGTCGTCCATCGATCGTAGACCGTCGACCGCCCGAGCGCGACGAACGATCCGGCAGCCGCCGTCCGGCCGCCGGCCCTGACGGCGAGGACTGCGACGAGAACGACGGGGCCCCGACCGGGATGTTCCGGTCGGGGCCCCGTCGCGCCGTTCGGGTCACACGCCTTTGAGGGCGGCCTTGCCGAGCTGGCGGTTGAGCGTCGAGATCACGTCGAGGGGGATCTGCTTGGGGCACACGGCCGCGCACTCGCCGATGTTCGTGCAGGTGCCGAAGCCCTCCTCGTCCATCTGGTTGAGCATGTTGACGACGCGCGTGTAGTTCTCCGGCTTGCCCTGGGGCAGGAGCTGGAGGTGCGTGACCTTCGCCGATGTGAAGAGCATCGCCGAGGCGTTGGGGCACGCCGCGACGCACGCGCCGCAGCCGATGCACGCGGCGGCCTCGAACGCGCGCTCCGCGTCCTGCTTGGGGACCGGGGTCGCGTGGGCGTCGGGGGCCGCGCCCGTGTTGACGGAGATGTAGCCGCCCGCCTGGATGATCCGGTCGAGGGCCGAGCGGTTGACGACCAGGTCCTTGATGACCGGGAACGCCTCGGCGCGCCACGGCTCGATGGTGATCGTGTCCCCGTCGTGGAAGGTCCGCATGTGGAGCTGGCAGGTCGTCGTCACCTCCGGGCCGTGGGCGACGCCGTTGATGACGATGCCGCACTGGCCGCAGATGCCCTCGCGGCAGTCGGAGTCGAAGGCGATCGGCTCCTCGCCGCGGGCGAACAGCTCTTCGTTGAGAACGTCGAGCATCTCCAGGAACGAGGACTCCTCGGAGATCCCCTTGACCTGGTACTCGTGCATCGCGCCGCGGTCCTCGGGACCGTTCTGGCGCCAGATCTTCAGTGTCAGGTTCACTTGTAGCTCCGCTGCTTCAGCTCGATGTTGGTGTAGATCAGGTCCTCCTTGTGGAGGATCGGCGGCTGGTCCTCCCCGCCCCACTCCCACGCGGCGACGTACAGGAACTCGTCGTCGTGGCGCAGCGCCTCGCCCTCGGGCGTCTGCGACTCGGCGCGGAAGTGGCCGCCGCAGGACTCCTCGCGGTGGAGGGCGTCGATGCACATGAGCTCGCCGAGCTCCATGAAGTCGGCGACGCGGCCGGCCTTCTCCAGGGACTGGTTGAGCTCGCCGATCGACTTGCCGGGCACCCGGACGTCGCGCCAGTAGTTCGTGCGCAGCTCGCGGATCATCCCGATGGCCTTCTTCAGGCCCTCCTCGGTGCGCTCCATGCCGCAGTACTCCCACATGATGTGACCGAGCTCCTTGTGGAAGGAGTCGACCGAGCGGGAGCCGTTGACCGCCATCAGGCGATCGACGCGCGCCTGGGCGTCGGCCAGGGCCTGGGCGACGTCCGGCGAGGAGGCGTCGAGCTTGGGCAGGCCGAAGCAGCCCGACAGGTAGTCGTTGATCGTGTTCGGCAGGACGAAGTACCCGTCCGACAGGCCCTGCATGAGGGCCGAGGCGCCGAGGCGGTTGGCGCCGTGGTCGGAGAAGTTCGCCTCGCCGGCGACGTACAGGCCCGGCAGGTTCGACTCCAGGTCGTAGTCGACCCACAGCCCGCCCATCGTGTAGTGCACGGCCGGGTAGATGCGCATCGGCACCTCGTAGGGGTTGTCCCCGGTGATGCGCTCGTACATGTCGAAGAGGTTGCCGTACTTCGCCGAGACGGCGGCCCGGCCCATGCGCTCGATCGCCTCGGAGAAGTCGAGGTAGACGCCGCGGGCGACGCCGTCGATCTTCGGGCCGACGCCGCGGCCCTCGTCGCACATGTTCTTCGCCTGGCGGCTCGCGATGTCGCGGGGGACGAGGTTGCCGAACGCCGGGTAGATCCGCTCGAGGTAGTAGTCGCGGTCCTCCTCGGGGATCTGACGCGGGTCCTTGTCGCAGTCCTCGGCCCTCTTGGGCACCCAGATGCGGCCGTCGTTGCGCAGCGACTCCGACATCAGGGTGAGCTTCGACTGCTGATCGCCGTGCTGGGGGATGCACGTCGGGTGGATCTGCGTGAAGCAGGGGTTCCCGAAGTAGGCGCCCTTGCGGTAGGCGCGCCAGATCGCGGTCGCGTTGCAGCCCATGGCGTTCGTCGACAGGAAGAAGACGTTGCCGTAGCCGCCGGTGGCCAGGACGACCGCGTCGGCGACGTGCGTCTGAAGCTCGCCGGTGGACATGTCGCGGGCGACGATGCCGCGGGCGCGCCCATCGGAGACGATGATCTCGACCATCTCGTGACGGGGGTACTCCGTGACGGTGCCGGCCGCGACCTGGCGCTCGAGGGCCTGGTAGGCGCCGATGAGGAGCTGCTGGCCGGTCTGGCCGCGCGCGTAGAAGGTGCGCGAGACCTGGACGCCGCCGAAGGAGCGGTTGTCGAGGAGGCCGCCGTACTCGCGGGCGAAGGGGACGCCCTGGGCGACGCACTGGTCGATGATGTTCGCGCTGACCTCGGCGAGGCGGTAGACGTTCGTCTCGCGGGCGCGGTAGTCGCCGCCCTTGACCGTGTCGTAGAAGAGGCGGTACACCGAGTCGTTGTCGTTGCGGTAGTTCTTCGCCGCGTTGATGCCGCCCTGGGCCGCGATCGAGTGGGCGCGGCGGGCGGAGTCCTGGTAGAAGAAGCAGTCGACGTTATAGCCCATCTCGCCGAGGGAGGCGGCGGCCGCGCCGCCGGCCAGACCGGAGCCGACGATGATGACACGCAGCTTGCGGCGGTTCGCCGGGTTGACGAGGGCGGCGCCGAACTTGCGCTGCTCCCAGCACTGCGAGATCGGGACGTCGAGGGGGGCCTTGGTGTCGGCGATCTTCTCGCCCTCGCGGTACAGGCCCTGGATCAGGGTATCAGTCATGTTTGTCAGGCCTTCCTCAGAGCGTGATCAAGCCGGCGACGATGCCGAGCGGCGGGGCCATGAACATCACGAAGATCACGGCGCCGACGAGTCCGGACAGGACGATCATCAGCTTGCGGGTGGAGGGACGGACCCAGCCCAGCGACTGGAACATCGACCAGAAGCCGTGGGAGACGTGCAGGCACGCGCTGAAGACGAAGAGCGCGTAGACGAGGACGAGCAGCGGCGACTGGAAGGAGTTGACCATCCGCTCGTAGGGCAGGGCGTCGGCGGTGAAGTTCGTCTTGATGGTCCCGGTCGTGAAGTGCAGGAGGTGGAACACGATGCCGAAGAGGAGGACCGTGCCGGTCGCGCGCATCGTCCGGGCGGCGTAGGAGTTCGTCACGGACTTCTTGACCACGTAGCGGGTGCGGCGGGCGCGGCGCGAGCGCTTCCACGTGTAGGCGGCGGCGAAGAGGTGGATGACGAGCATCAGCATCATCGCGGCGCGGAACACCCACAGGAATCCACCGTGCGGGAAGATCGGCACGAACGCCTCGGAGTGCAGCCACTCGGCGTAGTGGTTGTAGGCCTCCTCGCCGAGGAACATCTTGAGGTTGCCGTAGGAGTGGAAGAGCAGGAAGAAGACGAAGACGAAGCCCGAGATGGCCATCAGCTGCTTGACGAACACGCTGGTGGTCCACGCTCGGCGCTTCTTCGTTGCGACGTTTGTTGTGGCCATGCGCCCACCCTATCCACCGGCTTCAGGGGCGATCTGGGACCCACGTCTGGACCCTTCCGACGCCTTGACGACACACTGTCGTTTTCGGCGTATTGGCGCCCCTCGCCGGTCCCGGACCCCCTCGTCGGCCCCGCGCCCGCCGCCGCCTCGGGCGCCCCCGCCCCGACCCCGTTTTGCGCAATAGTGCGTTTCCAATTTCGCGGGGCGGGGGCAGCGCCGGTCAGGGACGGCGATCGCCCTCGTCGCCGCCCGAGCCCCGGAGCGCCGCCGAGCGCCGCCCGCCTCCCCGGACGAGCGGCTCCCCGGCGGCTCTCCTCGTCCGCCCCCGGGCGCGCTCGATCCGTTCCTCCGCCCGCGTGCGCGCGGGAGGGCGCGAGCCCGGGGGAGCCGGCGCCGGGCCGTGCGACCTGGTCAGCTCCTCCTCGGGGCGCGCGACGAGCGCGGCGGCGACCATGGAGACCGCCAGGCCGGACGTCATCCCGTAGTACACGGTCTCGACGAGCGTGGCCGCGATCACTCCCCCGGCGACGGCCCCGCAGGCGTCGGTCCGCCTCGCGGCGCGCACCGCCAGGACGAGGAAGAACGCGAGGAAGAGCCCCAGGCCGACGAATCCGTGGGACTGCATGAGGAGCCAGAGCTGCCCCTGGGTCCCCACCGAGGGCAGCCACGCCGACCCGGCCGGCCGGGGAGACCCCCATCCCAGGAGCGGCGACTGGAGGACGGATTCGATGGTGAGCCGGTACAGCTCGTAGCGGTCGGTCGTCGACGGGGAGGCCTCGAGGCGGTGGAAGAACGCCTCCGACGCCGGGGAGACGACCCACGCGAGCGCCGCCAGCACCAGGACGGCCGCGCCGGCGATCACCGGGGCGGCCCGCCCCCTGCGCAGCGCCTGAACCCCCGTCCAGGCGAGGACGACGAGCAGCCCGATGGCCATCCCCCGGTTCTGGGTGGCCGCCGCCGGGACGAACGAGGCGAGGACGACGAGGGCGGTGGCGACCCGGCGCGCCAGCGTCCTCGCGTACACGATGTTGAGCACGGCCAGGGGCAGCACGAGGGAGTAGACGTTGCCCCACTGATTCGCGTAGAGGAACGGGGCCGAGGGGCGGGGCGCCACCTGGTTCCACGCCTCGGGGTTCCACTGGGCCGTCCGCCTGAAGACCATGTCGTGGACGAGGTCGTTCGACGCCAGAGCGCCGGGGACGACCCACGACATCGGGGTGCGCAGGACGAGCGAGGGGAAGGCCATCCCCAGGAAGCCGCCGGCGGTGACGGACAGGAGGAACCACGTCATCGCCGACGTGACGACGCGGATCGGGATCCGCCGCCGGGCGTTGTGCAGGTGGACGTAGATCACGCCCGCCGAGGCGTACAGGACGACGCGGTACAGGGCCCCGATCAGGCGCCCCGCCGTGTCGTTCATGACGAGCGAGGCCGTCGCCCACAGGAGGAAGAGCCCCCACAGGGCCGTCGCCGGGGGGAGGGAGAGGTTCGTCGCCCCCGCCCAGCTGAAGACCATCAGGAGCGCGGCGACCGGCCATATCAGGTCCCCGATCCCCAGCGCCCAGGCCGCGAGGAATCCCGCGAAGGACAGGACGAAGGGCCAGGCGGGCAGGGCCCGCACGAGCAGTCCGCGGTCGGCCCGGGTCAGCCGGGCCGCATCGGGGCCGTCCTCGCGCCGCCCGGTGAGCAGGCGGGCGAGCTCCAGCGGGTCGAGGTCCTTCACCTGACCGCCGATCGCGGGTCCTGGGGGGACAGGAGGAAGGCCCCGAGGCACCGGCAGCCCGCCATCTCGATCTGATCGCACAGCTGGGAGACCTGGGATTTCCTGAGGTTCGGCGTGATCGCGATGGCGCAGACCGGGCAGTCGGCGGCCGCCCTGACGACCCGCCACCGCGGCCCGGTCGCGTCGACGACCTCGAGTCGGGAGGCGGCGCCCCCCTCCGCGGCGCGCTGGATAGCGCCGCGGACCGTCAAGAAGAGCTCGTCCGATTCGGGGGACCCCGGGTCGAGGATCAGGAGGAGGGGGGAGGCGTCCGAGGCGCTGAGCATGAGCTCGACGGCCGACGCCCAGCGAGCCGACACCGTCGCGCCGGCGGAGAAGACGCTCGTCGTCTGGTCGAGCTCGGACGACCAGGACGCCTCCTCGGGGTTCTGCTGGATGCTCCCGAACTCCGGCAGCCACACGGGCAGGCGCAGCAGTTCCGCCAGGTCCTCGCCCCCCCGGATCCGGTCGGAGAGGGCGCGCCGCAGCAGGAGCGCGACGACCCCGGCGAAGGCCCCGGTGAGCACACCGGCGACGAGGACGAGGCGCCGGGAGGGCGAGACGGGGGTCGGCGCCTGCTCGGCCGAGGTGATGACCTGCCCCGCCTCGATCGTCGGGTCGTTGAGGGCCGCCCGCTGGGCGACGAGGTCCCGGATGCTCGCCCGCAGGCTCGCGCGCTTCTCGTCGTCGGAGCCCGTCGAGTCGAGCGCCCCCTCCAGTTCGCCGATCCGCGAGTCGATGGCGGCGACCTTCTTCTCGTAGCGGGACTTGGCGAGCGAGGAGCGGGTCGACAGGTAGGCCCTCGACAGGGCGTCGGCGCCCGCCGTCGCGCGCTCGCGGTCGTCGTCGCGGTACGCGATCTTCAGGACCGTTCCGCCGGAGTCCCCGCTGACGGAGGTCCCCCTCATCAGGGCGCCGAGGCTCCAGCCGTCGCCGAGCTCGTCCAGCGCCGCCTTGGCGGTGAGGGCGGATCGGGCGAGCTCGACCTCGGTGGGCATGTCGACGATCGAGGCCGCCGAGCGCGCGGAGGCCCCGTTGCCCTCGGCGTTCACGGCGACGACGTTGACGGTGGCCGTGGCGACGACCGAATGCGGTGCGGCGAATATCACCGCGACCGCCGCGACGACGCCGGCGAGGACGCCGGCGGCGATCCAGTGCCATCCGCTCCTCAGGCCGCGGGCGACGAGTTCGCGGCTGGACGCTGCGGGGAGCACGAGTGCGTTCATCAGCGGGTTTCCCTTATCGATCGGCGTGCGTGGACGAGGGGGCGGGCGATAAGGCCCTTCCCCAAACGTGCGACCGATCCTAGTATCGGCCCATCGGATGTCAGAAGGGCCGCGCGGGGATCGCCGGCGATCCCCGCGCCCGACGGGCAGTGCCCGCGCGTCCCGCCCTGCTAGACTCCGACCGCAATTTCAAAGATGGAACGACCCGGGGCCCCGCCGCGCCGACCGGTCGATACAGAGGAGAGAGGACAGGCATGCCCACGCGCTCGCGCACCGAGAGGACCGAGACCCTCCTCCCGCGCAACCCGCGCGTCCGCCTGCACTCGGTCCCATGGCCCGGGTACAGGAGCGTCAGGGCCGCGCGCCTCCTCCTGCTCGACCTCGCCGCGGCGCTCGTCCCCGCGATGGTCCTCCTCGCGGCGACCCGGAGCCTGCCGGACGCGCTCGCCGGCCTGGGGGCCTCGACGGCCCTCGTCGTCCTCCTCCAGTTCTCCCCGACCCGCAGGCGGGGCCTCCTCGACGATGGGAACGCCGTCGCCGGCATTCCCTTGGCCATCGCCTCCGTCGTCGCCCTGGCTCTCGTGGCGGCGGGCGCGCGGATCGGATTCGACGCGCGGCCGCCGCTGACGGCGCTGGCCGCCTCGCTCGTCGCGGTGCTCGTCCTCCAGTCGCTCGCGGCGTCGTCCCTCAGGCGCGACAGGCTCAGCGGCCGGGCCCTGCGTCGCACGCTCATCATCCTCGGCTCCGGCTTCGAGAGGATCCTCCTGGGGCTGCGGCGACGCCCGGAGACGGGGCTCCTCATCATCGGCTACTTCTCATCGGGGTTCGGGCGCCGCTCCGCCTCCGATCCCGAGGCCGTCGCCTCGCCCGCGCAGATCCGCAGGGCGATCGACGAGGAGGGCATCGACGTCGTCGCCACGATCGGCGCCGTCACCCCCGAGGACCTGACGACCGTGCTCCGCGGCATCGAGGGGACCGGCGCCCGGATGCTCGTCCTGCCCGGGCTCAAGGACGTCACCGCCGAGAGGGTCCGCGCGCTGCCGGTCGTCGGGGGGTGGACTGCCTCGCTCGAGGTTCGCGCCCGTCGCACCCGGCTGGCCCTCAAATCCCTCGTCGACTCGGTCCTCGGGCCCGTCCTCCTCGTCCTCGCCTCGCCCGTCATCGCCGTCGCGGCCCTCGCGATCCGCATCGAATCGCCGGGGCCCGCCTTCTACCGGCAAACGAGGATCGGCCTGGAGGGGCGCCCCTTCACCCTGTGGAAGCTCCGGTCGATGTGCCAGGAGGCCGACGCCCTGCGCTCGGCCGTGGTCGCCCGCGGCGGGGACAGCGGCAACCAGGTCCTGTTCAAGGACAGCCGGGACCCGAGGATCACCCGGGTCGGCGCGTTCATCAGGCGCTTCTCCATCGACGAGCTCCCCCAGCTCATCAACGTCGTCCGGGGCGAGATGAGTCTGATCGGCCCCCGGCCCGCCCTGCCCGACGAGGTCGCCGAATACGACGCCGAGGCCCGCCGCCGGCTCCTCGTCAAGCCCGGGCTCACCGGGCTGTGGCAGGTCTCCGGGCGGTCGAGCCTGTCGTGGGAGTCGACGGTCGCCCTCGACCAGCACTACGTGGACAACAGGGGCGCCCGGCTCGACGGGAAGATCATCGTCCGCACCGTTAAAGCCGTCCTCGGCGGGGAAGGGGCCTACTGATGAGGAGCAACCCGATCCATCCCCCGGCGCCCCCGCGAGGCGCGATGCGCGCGCGGATCGGCCGGCACTGGTCGACCGGGGCGGTCGCCGTCTCCCTGTGCGCCCTCGTCGGCGCCGCCCTCGTCCACCCCGGGATCCACAGGACCGACCTCGATCTCAACGACGGCGGCATCTGGATCACGAACCAGTCCCAGCACCTCGTCGGCCGCCTCAACTACCCGTCGAAGGAGATCGACGCCGTTCTGAGGACCCCGTCGTCCTCGTTCGACGTCACCCAGAACGCCGAGGACGTCTTCGTCCCCGACTCCGATTCCTCCTCCGTCTCCGCCGTGGACACGACGTCCATCGGTTTCTCCGAGAAGACCCAACTCGAACCGGGGACCGCGGTGCTCCAGGGAGGGGATCGGGTCGTCCTGGTCAACCGCTCCCTCGGGACGGTCAGGGCGGCCACCGCCTCGTCCATATCGGCCTTGACGGGGTCCGAGCCGATCCTGTCGGGGGCGGAAGGGCTCGTCGCCGCCGCCGGGACCGACGGATCGATCCACGCCGTCAACGCCAAGACCCGCACCGTCTCGGTCGTCGCCGCCCTCCCCGCGGGCGGGTGGGCGCCCGTCTCCGAGTCGCAGATCGACGTCCAGGAGTCGGCCGACCTGGCGATCACCGCGGTCGGCGAGTTCACGGTCGTCCTCGACCGCGGCGACGGCACGGTCCACCTCCCGGACGGGACGACCGTCAGCCTCAACGAGCCCGGACTCGCCCTCCAGCAGCCCGGGCCGAGCGCCGACGCCGTGCTCCTCGCCTCGCGCACCGCCCTGATCTCCGTCCCCCTCGACGGCTCCTCCCCGACGACGACGCCCGCCGGCGACGACCCCCAGTCGTCGGGGGCGCCCGCCCAGCCGGTGCGCCTCGGGCACTGCGCCTACGGGGCGTGGTCCGGGACGGGGAGCTTCCTCAGGGCCTGCGGCGGCGCCCCGGCCGAGCGGATGCGCGACGACGCCCTCGCCGCCTCCGCCCGCCCCGTCTTCCGCGTCAACAGGGACGTCGTCGTCCTCAACGACGTGACGTCCGGCTCCGTGTGGACGCTCGACAAGGAACTGACCCTCGTCGACAACTGGACGAGCGCCACCGCCCAGACCTCGGACGACTCCGACACCCGCGACAACGCGGCGGAGACCTCGACGTCCACCGCGCCCCCGGACCGCACCGAGGAGAACCACCCCCCGGTCGCCAACGACGACGCGTTCGGCGCCCGCCCCGGCCGCTCGACGACCCTGCCCGTCCTCGCCAACGACTCCGATCAGGACGGGGACGTCCTCACGGCGATCGCCGGCGACCACGGCTCGAAGGGCGAGGTGACCGCGGTCCGCTCCGGGCGGGCCCTCCAGCTCGACCTCCCCGACGACGCCTCCGGCTCCGTCGTCATCCCCTACTCCGCCGACGACGGCAGGGGGCTGACGGCCTCGGCCGTCGCCACCGTCGAGATCCACCCGTGGGACGAGAACCACCCCCCCGAGCAGCAGGCGATCCCCTCCCTCGACCTCACCGAGGGCGCCTCCGGGACGATCGACGTCCTCAGCCACTGGACCGACCCGGACGGGGACGCGCTCGCCCTCGTGTCGGCCGCCGGGGACGGATTCGACCTGCGCTGGACGGCGGAGGGGCGAGTCGCCGTGCACGAATCGTCCGGGGGAGTCGGCAACCGGACGGTGACCCTGGTCGTGTCCGACGGGATCGAGACGGCCACGGGCCGCCTGTCCGTCAACGTCGTCCCCGAGTCGGAGGCCGCGCCCGTGGCCAACGCCGACCACGTCCGAGTCGTCGCGGGGTCGCCGATCACCGTCTCCCCCCTGTCGAACGACGCCTCCCCCAGCGGCGGGGACCTCAAGCTCGCCCAGGTCCAGGAGGCCCCGCATGGCACGCGTATCGACGTGGACCAGGGCGCCGGCACCTTCACCTTCGTCTCCGACGAGGCGCGGACGTACTACCTCGACTACGGGATCACCGACGGGCCCGGCATCGCGTCGGGCATCGTGCGGGTCGACGTGACGGCGAAGGCCGACTCGACGGTCCCCCCCGCCGTCGAGAACGACACCGCGATGCTGCGCGACGGCGGGTCGGCGACCATCGCCCCCCTCGCCAACGACTTCGACCCCGTCGGGGGGGTCCTCGTCCTCCAGTCGGTCGAGGTCCCCGACGACGCCCACGTGACGGCGACGATCGTCGACCACTCGCTCCTCCAGCTGTCGACCGCAGACTCCGTCGAGCGCTCCTCCTCCGTCTCCTACACCGTGACGAACGGGACGGCGACGGCGACCGGGACGATCGCGCTCATCCCGATGGAGGAATCCGCCCTCCAGGCGCCGCGCGTCGAGCCGGACCGGGCCGTCGTCAGGGTCGACGACATCGCGACGATCGCGGTCCTCGACAACGACTCCTCCCCCTCCGGGCTCGTCCTGTCCCTGGGCGGCGAGGTCGTCTCGTCGGACCCCGAGCTCGGCGAGGCGTGGGTCAACGGCACCGACGTCCGCTTCAAGGCCGGGTCGGCCCCGGGCAGGACGACCGTGACCTACACGGCCGTCGACGAGCACGGCCAGGAGAACAAGGGCGTCCTCGACATCGAAGTCGTCGCCCGCGACGACAACGCGAACACCGCGCCCCACCCGGTCAGCCTCGAGGCGCGGGCCGTCGTCGGATCGACGACGCCGATCGCCATCCCCCTGACCGACATCGATCGCGACGGCGACTCCGTCACCCTCGTCGGCGTCGACCAGCCCCCGTCGCTCGGCACGGTCGGCGCCGGGGCCACCTGGCTGACGTACACGCCGGCCTCCGGCGCCGTCGGGACGGACACGTTCACCTACAAGGTCGAGGACCGCTTCGGGGCGTCGGCCAGCGCGACGATCCGCGTCGGCATCGCCCCGGCCCTGTCCGAGAACCACGCCCCCGAAGCCGTCGACGACATCGTCACCGTCCGCCCCGGACGGGTCGTCGCCATCGACCCGGTGATCAACGACATCGACTCCGACGGGGACTCCCTGAGCCTGGCGAGCACCCCGGTCGCGGCGGACCCAGCCCTGGGCGCGACCACGAGGGAGGGCAGGATCCTCCTGACCGCCCCCGAGGCCGAGGGCGTCCACGCGGTCCGCTACACGGTGACGGACTCGCGGGGCGGGACCGACATCGGCACGGTCACCGTCGAGGTCAAGGCCGACGCCCCCAACCTCGGCCCGGCGGGGATGGACGACGTCGTCGCCCTTGAGAGCATCGACGCCGAGGGGCACGTCCGCGTCGACGTCCTGTCGAACGACTCCGACCCCGACGGCTCCCCGTGGGATCTCACGGTGTCGACCGACGACCCCTCGGCCGGCGTCGACGGCGACGAGCTGCTCGTGACGATCGGCGACGAATGGCGCCTCGTCATGTACACGATCACCGACGTGGACGGGCTCTCGGGGCGGGCCGCGGTCGTCGTCCCAGGGGTCTCCGGGCTGCGGCCCCGCGTCGACGCCGGGAGCGTCCCCGTCCGCGTCCCCGCCGATGAGACCACCCTCATCGACCTGTCCAGGCACATCGTCACGCGCGCGGGGACCTCCCCGATCGTCACCGACCCGACGACGATCCGCACCGGGGCGGGGTCCGGGGGCGCGACCGGCCTGAAGGACCCCGGGACCGTCACGTTCACCCCCGACCAGGGTTTCTCCGGCGCGACGTCGATCACCCTCGTCGTGGCGGACGGGACCGGGGCCGACGCCCTGTCCGAGACGCTGACCCTCCCCGTCCTCGTCGTGTCGGAGTCGAACACGCCCCCGGCGTTCACGCCGACCTCCATCGACGTGGGGATCGGGGAGGAGCCGGTCATCGTCGACCTCGCCGAGATGTCGAAGGACCCCGACTCCGATCCGATCTCCTACTCGATCGGCGAGATCCCCGACGGGTTCATCGTCTCCCTCGCCGGCTCCCGCCTGACCGTCTCGGCGGCCGACGGCGCCCAGGCCGGGACCACCGGGGCCCTGCCCGTGACCCTCGACGACGCGTCGTCATCCCCGACCACCGGGGCGATCCCGATGACGGTGGTCGACTCCTCCCGGCCCCTGATCACCCTCTCCGACCCGACGCTGCGCTCCCAGGGCGAGCCGGTGTCCGTCGACGTCTCCACCCTGGCGACGAACCCCTTCCCGGACAAGCCGATCTCCCTGTACTCCGTTCCGAGGGTCGCCTCCGGCTCGGGATCGGTCTCGGCCTCGGGAACGGTCCTGACGATCTCCCCGGACGCCGGGTTCGCGGGCAGGCTCGTCGCCGAGTACCGCGTCCTCGACGCGACGGGCAATCCGGCGCGCGCGGTCAGGGGAACGGTGACGGTCGTCGTCGCCGCCGCCCCGGAGTCGCCCCGGAACGTGCGCGCGACTCCGCGCGGCGCCCAATCGATGACGGTCACGTGGACCGACGGCGCCGACAACGGCTCCCCGATCAGGGGGTACACCGTGAAGGACGCCTCCCGGGGAACGACCTGGGAGTGCGCCGCCTCCCCGTGCCAGGCGACGGGCCTGACCGCCGGGGAGACCTATTCCTTCCAGGTCGTCGCGCGCAACGACGCCGGCGCGTCGGCCCCCTCGACCGCGTCGAGCCCGACCGTCCTGACCGTCACCCCCGGCGCGCCGTCCACCCCCCGCCTGACCGGGGGCAACGGGGAGCTCGTCGCCTCGTGGACGCCGTCGCCCCCCATCGAGGGCGCGACGATCCGATACGAGCTCGAACTCAGCAACGGGACGCAGCGCAGCGCGACGGTCTCGCCGGAGCGCTTCGCCGTCCCCCCGGGGACCTACACGCTGAAGATCCGCGCCGTCGCCGACGGGGGCGGGGCCTCCGCGTGGGTGTCCTCGACCGCCGAGAACGTCTACGGCGCGCCCGGCGCGCCCGACACCCCCCGGGTGTCCTCGACGCAGGACGGGCTGAACGTCTCGTGGGCCCCGGCTCAGGCCAACGGCGACCCCGTGACGTACACCGTCGCCGTGACCGGCGCCGCCGAGCGCACCGTATCCGCGGGGGCCGAGACCAGCGCCTCCATCGGGCAGTTGCCGGCCGGCTCGTACACGGTGACGGTGACGGCCTCCAATCGCGGCGGCTCGGCCACGTCCGCGCCGGCCAGCGCCCGGATCGTCACCACCCCGGCCGCGCCATCGGTTCCCGCGTTCCAGGCGACCGGCGCCTCGGGGATGATCCGCGCCTCCTCCGCCGCCTCGCCGCACGGCGGGGGCGGATGGGCCGCGTCGGAGCTGCGCGTCGAATACCGGGTGATGAGGGGCGGCGCCGCCGTCACCGAATGGACGTCGGACACGACGTTCTCGAGCCTGGTCGACGGCCAGGAGTACACGGTCCAGGCGCGTGCCTCGGGCCAGGGGGACGACGGGACGACCGTCTACTCGCAGGCCGTCGAGTCCTCCCCGGTCACGCCGTACGGCCCCCCCTCCGCCCCGTCCGTCTCCTGCTCGGCCACGTCGTCCTCGCAGGTCGCCTGCACCTGGACCCCGGGGGCGAGCGGCGGGCTGTCCCCGACGGCCTATTGGGAGGCCGACAACCCCCACGGCACCGGTTCCCAGCGGCTGGAGGCCGGCACGGTCAAGACGATCAACGCCGGGGCCGGCAAGACGGTCACCTGGTGCGTCGCCGCGTCGAACACCGCCGGCCAGTACTCGCCGTGGGCGTGCGCGAACGCGACGACGTCGGTCCTCACCGGGGACTTCCGCCTCCTCCCCAACGTCCCGGAGGCCCAGTGCTCGGCCGAGGACGTCGCCGCGAGCGGCATCCCCGCCCAGCAGTGCCGCAGGATGGTCATCGACGTCCGCGGCTTCGCGCCGAACTCGACCGTCTCGTGCGGGTACCACTACGCGCCCTACCACGGCGCGCAGACGATGCCGTATGACGAGTCCTTCAACGTCGACGCCGCCGGCTCGGCCCGGCACGTCTTCCCGCACCGGCTCGCCCTGAGCGCCATCCTCAACGGCTACTCCATCACCTGCACCCAGCAATGACCCCCCTTTCCCCGACCCAGGAGGACACCCCGACATGGCGATGACCCAGGACGACGCCACATGGTTCGCGACCACCTTCGACCAGATCGTCGCGAACATCGGCCGGGCGATCCTCGGCAAGGACAGGGCGGTCCGCCTGACGGTGACGAGCCTCCTGGCCGGCGGCCACCTCCTCCTGGAGGACGCCCCCGGGACCGGCAAGACCGCGCTGGCCCGCTCGCTGGCGGCGACGATCCAGGGGACCGATTCGCGCATCCAGTTCACCCCCGACCTGCTCCCCTCCGACATCACGGGCGTCACGGTCTTCAACTCGCAGACCCAGTCGTGGGACTTCCACCCCGGCCCCGTCTTCGCCTCCATCGTCCTCGCCGACGAGATCAACAGGGCCTCCCCCAAGACCCAATCGGCCCTGCTCGAGATCATGGAGGAGTCGCACGTCACCGTCGATGGCGTCCGGCACGACGCCGGCAAGCCCTTCATGGTCATCGCCACGCAGAACCCCATCGAGCAGGCCGGCACCTACCGCCTGCCCGAGGCGCAGCTCGACCGCTTCTTGATGAAAACCTCCCTCGGATACCCCGACGGGCCGGCGCTGACGGCCATCCTGCGCGATTCCGCGGCGCCCGACCGGTCGGCCCGGCTCAACGCGATCATCTCCTCCACCGCCCTCGTATCGATGTCCGAGGGGGCCGCGTCCACTCACATCGAGGACTCCGTCCTCGACTACATCGGGGCCCTCGTCGAGCAGACCCGCAGCGCCGAGGAGACCCGCCTGGGGGTGTCCACCCGCGGGGCCATCGCGATGGCCCGGGCGGCGCGCGTCTGGGCGGCCGCCCACGGCAGGTCCTACGTCCTCCCGGACGACGTCAAGGACCTCGCCCCCGCCGTGTGGACCCACCGCCTCGTCATGGATCCCGACGCCGAGTTCATCGGCGCCACCGCCGCCACGATCGTCCAGCGCGCGCTCGAGACCGTGCCCGCGCCCGTGTCGAGGTGACCGCGGTGGCGCCGTCACGCCGCCGGGACGCCTCCCGGCAGACCGGCGCGCCCGCGTCCTTCGCGGACGCCGCCCGGCTCCGGGTCGCGCGCATCCGGGACTCCGCCCCCCTGCGCCCGCTGAGGCGCGCGGCCGCCCTGCTCACGCCCTCCGGCCGCGCCGCCCTCTCCCTCCTCGTCGTCGCCTCGGGACTCGGCGGCCTCGCCCACTGGCAGGAGATGCGCACGGTCGCAGTGATCCTCGCCGTCGTCCTGGCGTCGTCGCTGCTGTGGCTCGTGCGCCGCCCCGCGTGGGACGTGCGCCGCGAGATCCTCGACAAGAGGATCTCCGTCGGGGACCGGGCGCTCGTGCACGTGCGGATCGCGAACCCGTCGAGCCGCCGGATCCCCGGGGCCCGGATGAAGATGGACATCGGGGGCAGGACCGTGTCCCTCGACGTCCCGCCCCTCCACCCGGGCGAAGACTTCGAGGAGGGATTCAGCATCCCCACGCGCAAGCGCGGAGTCGTCGTCCTCGGCCCGATCCTCTCGGCGGTCGGCGACCCCCTCGGCCTCCTGAGCTCGGAGAAGTCGTGGACCGGGTCGCTGACGATCTACGTCCACCCCAGGACCGTCCGCATCTCGCGGGGCCTGACCGGGAACCTGCGCGACATCGAGGGCAGGGTGACGCAGACTCTGTCGAGCTCCGACGTCTCGTTCCACGCCCTGCGCGAGTACGCGCCGGGCGACGACCGCCGCTCGATCCACTGGCGCTCGACCGCTCACACCGGGTCCCTCATGGTCCGCCAGTTCGAGGAGACCCGCCGGGCGACCCTCCTCGTCGTCCTGTCGTGCGCCCCCTCCGACTACGCCTCGGACGAGGACTTCGAGACCGCGGTGTCGTCCGCCTGCTCGCTCGCCCTCAAGGGGATGAGCGAGGACATCGGGGTGCGCGTGCTCGTCGGTGACGACTTCCTCCCCGTCTCCTCGCCTCGGCGCCTCCTCGACGCCTCGTGCGGCGTGACCCTCCACGATTCGCCCTCGTGCGACTCCCTCGCGCGGCACGGGCTCGCGGCCCATCCCTCGACCTCGGTCGTCGTCATGGTCACCGGGCAGGAGGCCCCCCATGAACTCCTCGCCCGCACGCGCACCCTCATGCCCCCCGGCATCGCGGCCGCCGCGATCAGATGCGGGGAACGCGACCTGTCGATGCGCCACGTCGGCGGCATGCCCGTGTTCGACCTGTCGGCGATCGGGCAGCTCCCCCGCGCGATGGCGGTCGCCGCACGATGACCCCGACCCCCTCGACCCGCGGCGCCGCCGCCGAGTACGGCCTCCTCCTCGTCCTCCTCGTCATCGCCTCGACGCCCTTCGTCCCCGTGTTCGGGACGTTCGAGGGCCTCGTCGCGGCCGCGGCCGGCGCATGCGCCGGCCTCGCCGTCGCCTGGGCGACGCAACGGCGACGCCTCGGGGCGGCCCCGACCACCGCCATCGCCCTGGCCGTCCACCTCTGCCTCGGGCCCCTCCTCCACATCCGGTGGGAGCCCCTGCCCGACGCCGTGCTGACCAACCTCACGGCGACCGTCACCGTCTGGAAGGACTTCCTGACCGTCGCCCCCCCGGTCTCCTCCTTCAACTCGATGACGGCCCTGCCGTGGATCGCGGCCCTCTCCTGCGGGCTCCTCGCGGGGAGGGCGGTCTCGGCGGGCCGCCCCCTGGCCGCCGGGATCCCCGTGATCGCCCTCCTCGGCGTCGCCATCCTATGGGGCACCCCCGCCGCCGCCTGGCACCCGTCCGCCGCCGGCGCCGCGATCGCCTGCGGCCTTCTCGTCCTGTGGAGGCGCAGACGCGACGCCTCGGCCGAGGGGCTTCGGAGCCCCGCCGCGAGCGCGGGGCGCTCCCGGCGCGCCCTGAGGTCCGCCGTCGCGGCGGGCTGGGTCCTCGTCCTCGCCTCCGGCATCGCCCTCGCGCTCCCCTCGTCGGGCGCCGACCGGTTCGCCCTCAGGCAGCACGCGGTCCCGCCCCTGAACTTCGCCGAGTACGCGACCCCCCTCGCGCTGACCAGGGCTTTTGAGACCGACCTGGCGAAGACCACGCTGATGACCCTCGACGGCGGGGACGACTCCACCCGCTTGCGGATCGCGACGATGGACTCCTACGACGGGCTCAACGCGACGATCGGGGCGCGGGACGCCGTCGAGGCCCGTTTCCAGCTCCTCGGCCCGCGCTCGTCCCTCGCCGACCGGCCCGGAGAACCCGCGCCCGTCGCTATCACCGTCGAGGACTACGCCTTCCCCTGGGTGCCGACCGTCGTCTCCACCGCTTCCCTGAGGCTCGACTCGGCCCGCGAGGCCCCCGACGGCCTCCCCCTCTACTACGATCCCGTCTCCGAGACGGTCCTCGTCCCCGAAGGCACCGCCACCGGCGACGTCATCACCGAGGACGCCCGCGTCAGCGCCGTCCCCACCCCCACCCGGCTGGAGTCGGTGCCCATCTCCGCCGTCCCCCTCGGACCCGTCTCCGAGGTCCCGCCGGCCGTGTCCGCCCTGGCGACGAAGATCGTCGGCTCGGAGTCCAATCCCCTGCGCCAGGTCCTCGCCCTCCAGCAGGCCCTGACGAGCGGGTACTACGCCGACGGCACCACCACCCCGTCGCTGCCGGGCCACGGCGCGGCCCGCCTCTCCTCGATGGCCCAGGCCGACTCGCTCATCGGCGACGACGAGCAGTACGCGACCCTCATGATGCTGATGTGCCGCTCCCTCGACATCCCGGCGCGCATCGCGATGGGCTTCGTCCCGGCCACGGACTCCGACCCGTCCACCGTCACCGGCGAGGACGTCCACGCCTGGGTCGAGATCCCCTTCACCGATCTGGGATGGGTCCCCTTCGACGTCACCCCCCGGCGCGATCGGGTCCCCCAGCAGCAGACGACGCAGAAGGTGTCCAACCCCGAGCCGCAGGTGCTCCAGCCGCCGCCCCCGCCCAAAGACCCCGCCCGGCTGCCCCCCGCGTACGACGGGGGCGATGAGGAGTGGGAGCAGCCGGACGAGGACCGCCGGCCCTCCCGATGGCTGCTCGTCGTCGCCGTGTGCGGGCCCGTGCTGCTGATCCCGCTGCTCGTCGTCGCCGCGAAAGCCCTGCGCCGGTCGACCCGCCGCCGACGGCCCGACCCCGTGGACCGCGCCCTCGGGGCGTGGGAGGAGATCGTCGACGAGGCGCGCGACTTCGGGTGCGCGCCGCCGGCGGGGGCGACGCGACGCGAGACCGCGGCGCTCCTCGACTCCGTCTTCTCCGCATGCGACTTGAAGGCGTTCGGCGACGCCGTCGACGAGAGGGTGTTCTCCCGCTGCGCGGCGGGCGACGGACGGGACCTGTGGGAGTCCGTCGCCGTCATCCTCCCGTCGATGGGCGCCGGCCGCTCGCGGGCCGCTCGCCTGCGGGCCCTGCTCTGCCCGCGCTCGCTCGTGGATTTCGTGCGGACGGCCCGCCGGGCCGCCAAGACCCCTAAGATAGGCTGATGAGCATGCCGAACGCACCGCGATCCCTCCCGCGACGCTCCGACCAGCGCCACAGGCGCTCGCCCGCCCCCGTGCGGGCTCGGGCGGTCGCCGTCCTCATCGACGCCGCGATCATCGCCGTCCTCGTCGCGGCCGTCTGGCTGCCCTGGCTGTTCGAGAGCGTCAACGCGCCGGTTTCTGCCTCCTCCGCGGTCTGCGTCGCGCTCGTCATCCTGCTGGGCCTGCGCCTCCTCATCCTGATGCTCGCCTCGGCGACGCCCGGCATGATGATCGCGGGCATCCGGATGATCGACTGCGCGACCGCCGCCGCCCCGGCGGGACGGGCCCTGGCCCACAGCCTCCTCACCGGCGGGTTCGTCCTCGTCACCGCGGGCATCGGCTCCGTCCTCCTCCTGCGGTCGGCGTCCCGCGACGCGGAGGGGGCCGGGTGGCACGATCACCTCACGGGAGTCCGCCTCGTCGAGGACGCGTCGGCCGCCCCCGCGGCCGACCGGCCGTCCCCGGCCTCCTTCGAGCAGAGGTACTCGCTGGCCGAAGAGGAGGCCCCCCCGCAGATCCTCATCGACTCGGTGCCGTGGTCGAACGTCCCCGTGCCGGTCGACGCCCCCGCCGGTCACACGGTCAACGCCCTCTCCGTCCTACCGGCCGACGTGGTCGAGCAGGCCCTCTCCACCGGTGCCGGACCGAAGGAGGCGGCGCCGGCCCGGGCCGCCTCGGACGGCGCCGCGCAACCCGCCCGCACGGTCCCCGAGCCCGAGCGGTCCGCGGAGCAGCCCGCTCCCCCCCGATCCAGCGAGGACGTCCCGACCGCCCCCGACGCCGCCATGCCCCCGACGGACCCGCCGGGACCGGAACCCGCGGCCGCGAGGGGCCCAGAAACCGCGAAGGGCCACGCGGTCCTTCCTTCGACGGTCGCGGGACCCGAGCCGAGCGCGCGCGTCCGCCTGATCCCGCTCGACGAGGGACCGTCCTTCGACGTCACAGGGATCACCGTCGTCGGTCGCAAGCCCGAGAACATCTCCGACGCGCCCGACGCCGCCCTCCTCGTCATCGGCGACCTCGACTACTCCCTGTCGAAGACGCACGCCCTGCTGATCCCCACCGAGAACGGGCTGTGGGTGATGGACCTCCACTCGACGAACGGGACCCGGGTGACGGTCGACGGCCGGACGAAAGTCGTCACCGACCTCGAACCGGCCCCGCGCGGCTCGATCGTCACGATGGGCAGGAGGGCCTTCCGCGTCGACCTGTGAGGCCCCTCTCCCGTTCATCGGGGGGATCGCCCGGCCGATCCGCGCTCAGGGCGTATCGACGCACGAGGACACTGGGTCCGACGACCTGCCGTCCTCACGGACCGCGATGATCCTCACGCAGGTCCTCCCCGGCTGGCGGCGCAGCCTGACCTTCGGCTCGAACAGGGGGTGGGCGTCGCTCTGCCCGCCGGGGAGGTCCTCGCGGTACAGGTAGCTCCCGCTCCACCCGTCCTCCGGCGCGAGCCACGTGAACTCGACCTCGTCGTCGACGGCCCTCCCCTGCACCGCCCGGGGCCCCGGGACCTCGTCCCCGAACGAGTCATGGGGCTGAGAGCCCGACGGGACGAGATCCCCCGTCGGGGCGGAGTCGTCCGTCCTCAGCAATCCCGAGGCGACGATCAGCCCCGCCGCCGTGAGGACGACGGCGATCGCGCCGACCCACGTCCACGTCCTCGCCCGGCGGCGGGCGCCGTCGGCGGCGCGCGGCGCATCGCCCGCATCCGACGGCTCCGACGGCGGCGCTCCCTCCTCCCGGGCCGTCGCCGGGGCGTCGATGTCGACCCGCCGGAACACCCCGACCCTCGTCGCCCCCTCGTCCTCCATGCCGTCCGACAGGGCGACGGCGAGGTCGTCCGGCCCCCGCATGAGGTCGACCGGAGTGACGTTGAGACCGAGGTCGATCTCGATCTTCTGGAGCGCCCGGGCGAACGCCAGAGGCGAGGCGTAGCGGTTCTCCGGGTTCTTCGACATGGCGATCGACAGGATCTGGAAGAGGCCGGAGGGGACGTCCTCGCGCTCGATCTGGGGCAGCGGCTGGCTGACGATGCGCCGCGAGACCTCGTACACCCCGTTCGCGCCCCCCGGGGCCTCGTACGGGCTGTGCCCGGCGAGCATGGCGTAGGCCGTCGCCCCGAGCGAGTAGACGTCCACGCGCGGATCCGCCCCCGCGGTGCCCGCGAGCTGCTCGGGAGGGGCCCAGGGCACGCTCATCCCCCGCAGGTCCTGCTCCGCCGTGCGCCCCGTCAGCGCCGAGATCCCGAAGTCGCAGAGAACGGGCCGGTGGTACGGGGTGATGAGGATGTTCGACGGCTTGATGTCGCGGTGAACGATGCCCATCCGATGAGCGGTCTCGGCCGCGCCCGCGATCTGGATCGTCGTGCTCAGCATGTCGGAGACGCTCATCTGACCGCCGGCGATGAGCCCGCCGAGATGGGGCGGCGGGCAGTACTCCATGACGAGGAAGGGCCGACCGTCCTCGGTGATCCCGGCCTCGTAGATCGACAGGATCGCCGGGTGGGAGGACAGGAGCGCCATCTTGTTCGCCTCGGACTCGAAGGCGGCGGTCCCGTCCGGGCCGATGTCGCCGTTCATCACCTTGACGGCGACGTGGCGCCTGGGCAGGTGCCGCTCGAAGAGGTAGACGCTCGAGTAGCCGCCGGCCCCCAGATCCTTGACGTAGGTGAAACCCGGGATCAGGGGGGCCGGGCCCACTCGCGGAGGGTTCACGGGATGTCCTGGAAGCCCAGGGTCACGCCATCGCCGAGGTCGAGCGCGTCCCCGGAGCGCAGCAGGGTCGGGTGCGCGTCCGAGAGGCGCCGTGGGGCCTCCCCCTCGCGCAGCAGCATCGTCCCGTTATTGGTCCTCAGGTCCTGGGCGAGGACCGACCACCCCTCGATGGTGACGAGCACGTGGTTGCGCGAGATCGTCCGGTCCCGGCTCGTCACCGCGACCAGGCGGCGCACGGGCAGGCCGTCTTGGACGACGGGGGCGCGCCCGACGAGGACCGGGCCGTCGATCACGACCGTCTGCCCCGTCGACGTCACCATCCGCCCGAGGGCGGGCTGGGGGATCTTCACGGCGGGGCGCTCCAGGGGCTTGCCGCATTCTCCGCATTCGCTGCGGCTCGTCGGGTTGTCGTGCCCGGCGGAGCACCGGGCCGACATCACCTCGGCCGACGGGGCCGCCTCCTGCTCGCGGACGGCCCCGTCCTTCTGCCAGCGCTCGATCTCCTCGACCAGCTCGTCGGGCAGGTGCGCGATCGTCCTGCCGTCGTGGTCGCCAGGAAGGGACGGATCCCCCTGAACGGTCCCGCCGGGACCGCTCGACTCCGGCGCCCCCGGAACGGCGTCCTGCGGCTCGGGGGCGTCGGCGCCCCGCTGGTCCGCGCGCGCGCCGCCGTCGGCCCCGGCCCCCCCGAGCCGCAGGGCGGACGCTTGAAGAACCGCGTCCTTGACCGAGAACTCCGGGAGGCCCTCAGCTTCCTCGCAGCGGATGAGGATCGTCGCCGAGGGCGTCAGGAGCATCTCCCTCCACGTGACGCACGGCGCCGCCCCGATGGCCTCGCCGTCGCATTCGAGGACCGGGGAGCCCCTCAGCGCCGCCCTGACCGAGCCGTCGGAGTGGATGAGGACGACTGCGAAGTCCCAGGTGTCGCCGATCCGGCCGGCGTGCGACACGATCGCGTCGAGCACGACGGGCATCTCGACATCGCCGTCGACGTGGAGCAGGTCCCACAGGGCGTCGAGAAGCCCGCCGGGCGCCTCGGGCGGGAGAAGGATCTTCCCCTTGGGCGCAACCACTGCGGACCATGCGCCGGGGGTCCAACGAGTCGTCTCGGCGATTCCTTCATAAGACACGGTGATGCGTCCCTCTTCTTCCGTCACGGCCGACCACGGCCCCTGTACGTCCGGTTGATATTCGACGATCGCGCTGATCCGGCGCGATCGTCGATGCCTATCGTCTCATGCCGCGCGCCCGTTGGGTACTCCGCGGGAGTTCCGGCGGACGTCGCGAAGGACGCGCTCACGGCCGGGAGCTCGACCCGATCCCCGCCTGCGCGACCCGACCTCCACGTGCGCGCATCCGGTGCGCGCCCCCACTGGCCCCCGGATCGAATTATCGGGGCGCCCGCGCGCCCACCAGTCGGCGTCGGCCAGGGGTTCTATAGCACGGGGACGATCGTCCGGGCCCGCACGGGCGCCGAGCGGATCCCGTGCGGCCGTCGCCCCGCGGTCGAGCGTCCCCGGCGAGCGGCTCCGCCCCGACCGTCGTATACTCCTTCCACCGCTGGTGGCGCCAGCGTCTCGTGCGAAAGGAAACCGGCGCGTCAGATGAAGATCGCAATCGAACCGGACGCGGAGCACTGGGTGACCGTCCCCCGATTCCCTCCCCCCGGGTGGGCGCGGCGCGCCGCCTCCTCGTGCCTGGCACGCGGCTCGATGCCGGGGATGCGATGCGACTCCCTTGAGGAGCGCTTCTCGGGCCTGCCCCAGTGGTCGCGCTCCGAGGGGCTCGTCCGCCTCGTCCACGTCTCCTCCTCCCGTCAGTCCTCCTTCGTCGCGGACCTCGCCCTCGAGCCCGCCGACGACGACGGCAGCGGGGACGCCCGACGATCGACCCAGCTGAGGATCCTCGATCGGCTCATCGACGCCGGCGACCGCCAGTCCACCACGGGGTACCGGCCCACTCCCGAGACGGCCGGGCTCCTCGCCACGAGGAGGGCCAGGCCCATCGGCGGCCACCGCGCCCCCCAGATCGCGATCGCCCTGCGCATGGGGGCCAGCCTGCCGACCGCGCCCGTCGACCTCGTCGTGCGACTATGGGGAGCGCCGCCACAGACCATCGCCGAGGACCTCGACGACGTCTCCGCGCTCATCACGACGATCTCGCCCCTGCGCGGCTGAGGCGCACGGCGGGGCGGACGAGCGCCTCGCGCCGACGCTCCCGCGCTCCTCGCGAAAGCGCACCGCGCTCCCGGTCGCGCGACTGATCCTCCCGGACCGGTCCGGCCCAGCCGCCGGGAGAGCTCAGGCGCCACCGCGCGCCAGAGGCTCCACCGGGCTCCACGGGCCCGCGGCCGTCCACGACGCGGCCCCGGACACCGGGCCCAGCCGTCAGGGACGGCGATCGCCCTCGTCGCCGCGCAGGTCCAGGCGCATGACGGCGGCGTCCTCGACGGGGTGGCGGAAGTACCTCGGGCGCCGGCCGATCTCGACGAACCCTCGCGACGCGTACAGGCCGATCGCCGCCGTGTTCGACGGGCGCACGTCGAGGAACGCCTCACGCGCGCCCGCCCGCCTCGCCCACGCGAGCGCCTCGTCGAGGAGGAGGGCGCCCGCCCCCCTGCCGCGCGCTCCGGGAGCGACGCCGATCGTCATGACGTCCGCCTGGGACCCGACGACCCGGATCCCCGCGTAGCCGACGGGCTCGCCGCCGGCCTCGACGATCGTGTAGTGGCCGACCGCCGAGGCGAGCTCCTCGGCGATCATCGCCGGGGTCCACGGGTCCTCGGGGAACACCGCCTGCTCCAGGGCGGCGACGATCCCGCCGTCGGATTCGACGGCGGGGCGCAGCCTCAGGGGGCGAGGGCTCATAGGCGCTCGGCGGGCCGTCCGTGGATGTCCGGGCGGCGCAGGTAGAGCGGTTCGACGCCGAGGCGCTCGACGTCGCCCCGGGCCAGGCGGGCGCAGACGAGGCGCGCGAGGACCGCCGGGTCGAGGGGCGCCGTCGGCCCGGTCCGGTCCGAGGAGAGGATCGGCGCGCAGTGGGCCGGCAGGTCGTCGGCGGCCACGATGAGCGCATCGGAGCCGCCCATCTGGTTGGCGAGCATCTGGGGAGGGCCGACCTCCAGGTCGCCGATGAGGGCGACGTCGTCGGGCCCCTCGGCGCGGTAGCAGCCCCAGTACAGCTCCTTGCGTCGGGCGTCGGAGACCGCGAAGACGCGGGCGTCGGGGGGCAGGCGGTCGAGCCCCTGGCGGGCGATGACGTCGAGGGAGGAGGCGCCGTGGAGGGGGGCGCCGCAGGCGCGGGCGATGACGCGGGCGGAGACGAGGCCGGCGCGCAGTCCCGTGAAGGGGGCCGGGCCGGTGCCGACGCACACGCGGTCGATGCCGGCGCGGGCAACCTCGAGGGGCAGTCCGGCCTCTAAGAGCGCCCGGTGGAGCAGGGGGACGACGGACTCGGCGTGGTGGCGGGGCGAGTCGTGCGCCGCGCGGGCGAGGACCTCGCCGTCGGCGACGAGGGCGACGGCGGTGGAGGCGGACGTGTCCAGGCACAGGTCGATCACGACGACGATCCTACTTCCCGGCCGTTTCGCGGTCGGCGCGCGCCTCGTCGATGAGGCGGCGGGCGGCGTCGACGGCTCGATCGAGGGCGCCGGCCCAGCGCTCTCCCAACGGGCGCAGGACGATCGTCCGCGCCCCGTCGTCCATCGTCTCCAGGTCGATGGGCCCGTCTCCCGCCGGAGCCGACCCGCCGGCCGCGCGCCGGACCTCGATCTCGAGCCGCTGGTCGGACATGGCCTCGGTCTTGCCCTCGCCCCATTCGACGACGGTCACGGCCTCGTCGAGGGTCGAATCGAGGTCGAGGGTCTCCAGGTCGTCGAGGTCGCGGATGCGGTAGGCGTCGGCGTGGATGAGGTCGGGCCCCGAGCCGAGCGACGGGTGGGCGCGGGCGACGATGAAGGTCGGGGAGGCGACGCGCCCGCGCACGCCCATCCCCTCGCCGATCCCCTGGGCGAGGGTGGTCTTCCCGGCGCCCAGGCCGCCGTGGAGCATGACGAGGTCCCCGGCGGCGAGGATCCTGCCGAGCTCTCGCCCGAGGATCCGGGTCTCCTCGGCGGTCCCGGTCGTCACGGTCAGGTCGTCGGGGGCTGGCATCGGGTCCCTCCTCGGTTCTCGGGCAGGTGGACGCGGGGGATCCTCTCCCCCAGTCGCGAGACGATCTCGTAGTTGATGGTGTCGGCGCAGGCCGCCCAGTCGTCGGCGGAGGGGGCGCCGGAGGCGGGGTCGCCGAAGAGGACCGCGCGGTCGCCGACGCGGGCGGGCGGGCGGGGCGTCCGCGCGGAGGGGGCTCCCGGGGCTCCGTCGGCGGGCCCCAGGTCGACGATCACCTGGTCCATGCACACGCGGCCGACGACGCGGCCGGCCCTGTCCCCGTCGGGGGTGCGCACGAGGACGGGGGCGCCGTTGGAGGAGGCGCGCAGGATGCCGTCGGCGTAGCCGAGGGGGACGAGGCCCAACCAGCGCCGCGTCGGGGAGCGCCACGTGCCGCCGTAGGAGGCGGGGACGTCCTCGTCGACGGCTTTGACACTGGTCAGGGGCGCTTCGAGGGTCATCGCCGGGGTGAGGCCGAGGTCGGCGGAGGAGGCGACCGAGGGGGCGGGGCTCAGCCCGTACAGGCCGATGCCGGCGCGCACGAGGTCGTAGTGGGAGTCCGGGTGCCACAGGATGCCGGAGGTGGCGGCGAGGTGGCGGATCCTCGGGCGGACGCCCGCGTCGGCGAGAACGGCCAGGCCCCGTTCGAAGGCCTCGATGTGGGCGGCGGTCGAGGCGAGCCCCTCGTCGGAGGGGTCGTCGGCGCGAGACAGGTGGCTCCAGGCGCCGACGACGTCGACGAGGCCCTCGTCGCAGGCCGTGCGGATGGCGGCGGCCAGTGCCGGCAGGTCCGCGAGGGTCGATCCGGCGCGGCTCATGCCCGTGTCGATCTTGACGTGGATGCGTGCCGGTCGGCCCCTGTCGCGGGCGGCGGCGCAGATCTCGGCGAGGGTCCACGTCCAGGAGACGGACAGGTCGATGTCGGCGTCGAGGGCGCGCCCCCAGTCGAAGCCGCGGGCGCCGATCCACGCGAGGACGGGGAGGCTCCGGGGGATGCCGGCGGCGTCGAGGAGGGCTCGCAGGTCGAGGGCCTCGGCGACCTGGGCGACGCCGAGCCAGTCCGCGCCGGCGCGCAGGGCGGCGAGGGAGACGGGGCCCAGGCCATGCCCGTAGGCGTCGGCCTTGACGACCGCCATTTGACTGCTCGTCGGCGCGGCGGCGCGCAGGACGCGCAGGTTGGCGCCGATCGCCCCCAGGTCGACGACGGCGCGCGCCGGGTAGTCGGATCGCAGCGCGTCATCGGGTCGCGCGGCGTCGGGTCGTTCAGTCACCGGGCCAGTATCCCACCCTGGACTGGCTCCGTCGGTTCTGGCCCCGGCCTGCTCCGGAATGCGTGCGGTTCCATTCACCGGAACGAGGAGCACCCCGACTCAATGATCTGCGATCAGCGAAAACACTGCGCGCGCATGAGGCGCGGCGCAGCCCGGGGATCACACCCGCGCGCGATACGGGAATCGCCCCTCGCCAGTCAGGCCGGCGATGACCGCCGGGACCTCGTCGGCGATCTCATCGGCGCGGACCGGCCCGCCGAGACTCCCGCCGACCCGCAGGGCGGCGCGGCGCCCTGCGGCCGCATGGACATGGGCGCCCAACGCCACGAGCCCGAGGAAGTCGCCGCGGCCCCGGCCGTTCTCCATATCGGCCCGCCACGAGGCCGCAAGACCCGCGAGGACCCCGGTCAGCACGTCCCCCGTCCCGGCCGTCGCCGCCCACGGGCTCCCCCGCTCGATGACGACCATGCGCCCGTCGGGGGCCGCGATCAGCGTCGTCGCCCCCTTGACCAGGACGAGGGCCCCGGTCTCGCGCGCGAGGACGCGTCCCGCGTCCGCCGGATCGGCCTCGACCTCCTCGCGCGACCGGGGATGCCCGAGGGCGCCGAGGACCGCGCTCGCCTCGCCCGCGTGCGGGGTGAGGACCGCGTCGGCTCCGCCCAGCGCGTCCAGGAGGTCCGGCACGAGCGCCAGGCCGCCGGCATCCAGGACGAGGGGCAGCCCGGAGGCCAGGCAGAACCGGGCCAGGTCGAGCCCGCGCCCCCGCGTGTCCTCGTCCATCCCCGGGCCGACGGCCCCGGACTGGACGCGACCGCCGACGGCGACCACCGCGGGCAGTCGGGCGACGACCATGCTCTGGACCTGCGCCGGAGCGTCGAGGCGCACCATGCCCGCCCCCGTCGCGCATGCCCCCATGCACGTGAGGAGGCCCGCCCCCGGGTAGGTGGTCGAGCCGGCGACGAGGCCGACGGCGCCGTGCGTGTACTTGTGGTCGTGGGGGCCCGGCGGGCGCAGGAGGCGCCGGGCGTCCTCATCGCGGAACAGGCTCGTCGGCGCCGGCCCGAGGTCCAGGCCCAGGTCGACGGCGCTCACGCTCCCGCAGGCGTAGGACGACGGGGGCAGCATCACGGAGTCCTTCAACGCCCCCATCGTCACCGTCGCATCGGCGTGCAGGACAGGCCCGGAGGCGCGGCCCGATCCGATCCCCGAGGGCACGTCGACGGCGACGACGACCGCGCCGACGCGCTCGCGCCGGGCGTCGAGGGCCGCGAGCGCCGATGCCATCGGCTCGCGCACCTCGCCGGTCAGGCCCGATCCGAGGATCCCGTCGATCCAGACGGGGGCGTCGAGCCCCAGATCCCCCGGGGCCGCCGCGGCGCCGGCGCCTCCTCCGTCGGCCCTGAGCGCGGCCGCGACCTCCTGAGGGGCGGCCTCGACGATCCGCACCCCCTGGGCCCGGGCCTCGTCGAGGGCGCGCGCGTGGGGTGCGGGGGCCAGGACGAGGGCGGCGGCCTCGGCTCCGGCCCGGGCGAGGAGGGCCGCGGCGTACAGGGCGTCCCCGCCGTTGTCTCCTCCGCCGACGAGGGCGCACACGCGCGCCGCCCCGGCGCCCTCGTCCCGGGCGGCCGACGGGGCTGACGGGCCGGCGGGGGCCTCCGCCGCCTCGCCGGAAGAGGGGGCTTTCTCCGTGCGCCGCCCGAGCCCGGCGCAGCGCGCGAGAGCCTCGTCGGCGACCGCTCGGGCCGCGATGCGCATCAGACGATCGGGGTCCCCCTCGACCTCTGCGCGGAGGACCTGCGCCCTCTCGGCCCGGCGGACTTGTTCCAGCGTGTGCACGGGGATCATCCCGGCATCATCGCACTCGGCGGAGGTCGCCCGCCAGACGACCCGGAGACCCGGCTCAGACGACTCAGGCCACGTCGATCCCCTTGGCCGCTCCTCCGGCGAGCGGTAGAGGAAACCGATAGCCAGTTTGAAAGTTGACAGCAGGAAATCCTCTATCTTCTTGCGATCTTCAGTGTCATCACCCGAACCAGGGGGCTCATCCGCCACGGAGAAACACGCCGAGAGGGCCCTTCCCCCTGAACGTCTCCGGGAGGCATAGAGCCCGCCTCCGCGATCGCACGAGACCGTCAGTGGGGCACTCTCCTTGAGATTGAGAGGAGTCTTTGTCGCCGGGGGCGCCGCTCCCGCTTCTTCTTCGCTCGCCCTTACGGCTCCATCATCCGAACGGCTTCCTCTCTCTCCCTAAAATATGAGACCGTATCATGCACGAGCCGATCGAGGACCTTCGGATTCGGGACTGCCGTCCTCGCGGCATACGGCCCGGCCCCTGGCCCCAGAGGCTCCGGGGTGACGAAACGTCCCTGCTGGTTCTGCCCCACCAAATACAGGGACATGATGATCGTATCCAGGTCCATCGCTCCCTTACCGAGAGCAAGGCGGTTCGTATCGGCCAGATGGAGGTTGATCAGGCGATCATCGGCTTCGAGAACCGCCAGCGGAATGTATGCCTCCTCTACAAGCATGTGGTAGATATCCCCGTTAATATGCTGAACTCCCGGATGGTCGACGGCCTCGATGTAATCTATCGCATCGCGCACCGAATGCACGAGAGAGACCTCTGCCGAGCGAATCGGCTCTATGGCGGCTTTGACCCCGGTTTCAACGAAAACATCAGCGATTCGACGAAGCGCCGCGACAGAACGCGGAAACTCGCTGGAATCATACGCATCCGCCCTGCCGACAGACCCGGGCACCACCAGCAAATACGCACCTTGCATCTCCTGGACGAAATGCGCTTCCCGACGGATATAGTCGATTGCGCGCTGCTGCTGCACTGGGTTGTTCGACGACAGGTCGTTATCGTTGGAAAACATCCCACACACGCCAGAGACTTTCAATCCATGCGATTCTAGGATTTTTTTCGTCTCCTCAACCTCATATCCAAGGTCGGGCCCGTAGTGATTACCGTGAAGCTCGACATATTTTAAGCCCTCAGCAGACAGGCGCGCGCATGAAACGTCGAGTTCTTCGAGGCCGAATCCCCAGTTGGACCATGACACATCGATTCGCCGTTCAAAATCTTGCGGCCGCAAGGATCTCTCTCGGAAGAAACGCTCGCGAACTTTCCTTCGCCATTGATCGACGATCTGCTCACTCATGACTGCACCCCATTCGTCTCGATCCTCAACAACATCCTCGTTGCTTCCACAGGGCGAGGATTCACACTCGGAAAACCTCAATCCCTTTCCATGATGTTACCGGTCACACACCTAGAGAATCAAGAGGGTTCGCATGATTCGCTTATACGAATATCACAAGTGTCTCAGCGAATCTCGAACAATAAGATTCGTCTCCAGGATCTCGGTGCTTGGCGCGCCTCCGGCGATAAGCTCGGCGAGCAGCTTCACGCATCTGCGCCCAAGATTCTCGAACGGCTGGGATACGGTGGTCAGAGGGGGCTGATAATGAGCCGAACCGAGCACGTCGTCAAAGCCGACAACGCCAACCTCCTCGGGGACTTGAACCGCGTTGTCGGCCAGGAAATGCAGGGCCCCCAGAGCCATATGGTCGTTCGCCGCGAAGATCGCGTCGACTCCACGCTCCACGAGGATCGCAGCCCCCTCGTACCCACTACTCGGACTCCAATCCCCCTGATAAAGCAGCGCAGAATCGCAGTGTGGCAAGGATTCCCATACTTGTCGCCGAACATCCGCATCCACCCATCCAGCCGGTCCGGCGATGTGCCCGATACGCGAATAACCGCTGCGCTCGATCAGGTCGAGAAGGGCAGCCGTCCCTCCGGCCTGGTCGATGAGGACGCGAGAGACATGAGCGTCGCCAATTTCTTTCCCCGAAACAAGAACGACTGGCATCCGGGCGGCGACAAGGCTCGCGACTCGAACCGCCAATGTCGTATTCGCCATGACGATGACCCCCTCGAGCTGCTCCGCCCAGAAAGACCGGAGCGCGGAGTCCAGCGATTCTCCTCCCTCCCAATCGCACACGATCATGCGCACTGACAGACCGGCATCGGCTGCGGCCGTGACGATACCCGTATTCAAGAGGATCTGCCCGAGGACGGAACTGCCCGTGTCGAGGACGCCAATGAGCCCAGAACGGCGAGTAGCCAACCGTCGAGCCACCGCAGACGGCTGATACCCGACTTCGTCGATGACCGTCCGAACCCGTTCGAGCGTGCCAGGATCTAAGAGATCGGGGTGGTTCAGCGCCCGGGACACCGTCTGATGGGAAACCCCTGCCATCCGAGCCACGTCTCTCAGCGTCAGACTGGAGCGATTCTCGGATCGACTCATGAAACCGCCTCTCACTACCCGCTCTGACCTAGCGCAACTGTATCCTCCCCGTTCCCGCTCACGCACGAAGACGGCGGGCGGATGGCCCATCACGACCCTCCGCCCGCCGTTTTCGAGGTTACTTGAGATGCTCGGCGACGTTCTTTTCGTCGATCACGAGGACCTCGACCGGTTGAAGCTTCTCAACGGATTCCCCCTGGGCGACTTTGATCGCTTCCAGAATCCCCATCGATCCCATGAGCTTCGATTGCTGCGCGACGGTCGCGACCAAAGTTCCGTCGGACACGGCCTTAACGGCATCGGCCCCGCCATCGATACCGATTGTCAGCGTCTTGCCTGTTCGCCCGGCTGCAGCGATGGCCTCGGCAGCGCCCAATGCCATTTCATCATTCATCGACAGGAACGCAGTCAGATCCGGATTCGCCTGAAGGATATTCTGAGCGACTGTCAACCCCTCGTTGCGCTGATAGTTGGCCGTCTGCGTAGCGACGACCTCGATATCCGGATAGTCTTTGAGAACATTCTGGAAACCGGTCCCACGGTCGATAGCCGACGACGCACCGGGGACGCCTTCGAGGATCGCCACCGTTCCCTTCCCTCCCATCGCGTCGAAAAGCGTTTTCGCCGTCACCTCTCCGGCCGTGACATTGTCAGTGCCGATATGAGCGACGACCTGTCCCCCATTGGAGATGCGATCAACGGTGATAACAGGAATCCCCGCCTGGTTGAGGGCTTCCACAGAGGACACGATCGCATCGCCGTCGGTCGGATTGAGAACCGCGACATCGACTCCCTGGGCGATAAAGTCAAGAATGTCGTTGGCTTGCTTATTCGCATCGTCCCCGGCATCCGCGAAAAGGATTTCGACGCCGGATTCCTTCTGCGCCTCGTCAATCCCGTCTTTCATCGAGACGAAGAAGGGGTTTTCCAAGGTAGACATCGCGAAGCCGATCTTCACCTCCCCGCTGTCAGCACTGGCCGGAGCTTCGGCACCGGACTCGGATGTGCCTACCGAGGGCGTTGGCGTGCATGCGGCGATCAGCATCGTGCTGGCCGCAACAAGGACTGCGAAACTTCTGAGGGACTTCATGGGACTGTTCCTTTCATGTGGATGGAGGATCAGGGCGCGCTCAAAACGCGCCTCTGCCGAAATTGTTCGACGAGAACCGCCAAGGCGATGACGACGCCGATGACGACCTGCTGCCAGAAGCTAGATACGTTGAGCAGGTTCAGGCCGTTGCGCAGCACTCCGATCATGAGGACACCGACCGCGGTCCCGACGATCGACCCATAGCCGCCCGAAAGCGAGGCCCCTCCGATGACGACGGCGGCAATGACATCAAGCTCGATTCCGGTCCCCGCGGTCGGCTGGGCGGATCCCAGCCGTGAAGTCATCATGATCCCGCCGACAGCTGCGAGAATGCCCGCAACCGTGTATACGCCGATCATCAGCCGACCCGTCGGAACGCCCGAGAGCCGCGAAACTTCAAGATTGGCACCCATCGCAAAAAGAGAACGACCCGACGGCGCAAAACGGAAATAGAATCCCGCGATAAGAAGACATACAGCCGCGACGACGACGGATGTCGGCAGCCACCCGGCAACGTAGTGAGTGGTCAGGGCCCTGAATGATTCCGGATAGCCAGAAAGCGGTCGCCCGTCAAGAACGACGAGAGAAAGACCTCGTGCCACTGACATCATCGCGAGTGTCGCAATGAAAGCGGGAAGGCGTCCTAAAACGATGAGAATTCCATTAACGGCTCCCGCGGCCGCGCCAACGACGAGGCCGAGAAAAGAAGCGCTCCAGACATCCCACCCTAGACCGATATGGAATACACCGACAACGGCCCCGGCGAGAGCGAGAATCGATCCAACGGACAGATCGATACCGCCAACGATGATTACCGCAGTTCCTCCGATCGCGATAACTGCGAGAATAGCGGACTGCTGACCGATATTGAAGATATTCGCTACTGTGAGAAAGCTCGGAGAGACGATTGACAAGACGATGCACAAGAGAATGAGGGCCCCAAGCGCTCCGACATACGGGGGCAGGTTAACTCCGGAGAATGATAGTTTTCTCGCCCCTCTAGACGGAGCTCCTTCGGGAAGCTCCTCATTCGAATTCCCGACAAGCGTATTGGACATTGTATTTCCTCCTTCGTTCACGATGCGCGGGCGGCAGGAACGAGACCATCGGCATGATGGGAGACAGCGAGCCGCATGAGCGCTTCCTCGGAGAACTTGTCACGGGTGAGGACCCCGGCGATTTTCCCTGCCGAGAGAACGGCGATTCGGTGGGACAATCCCATCACTTCGGGAAGCTCGGAGCTGACGACGATCACGGCGGTACCGCGAGAGGCGAGGCCCGCGATCATGTCATAAATTGCGGATCTAGCCCCGACGTCGATCCCCCTGGTTGGTTCGTCAAAGAGAAAAACTTGCGGTTCCAGGGCAAGCCACTTCCCAATGACCCCTTTCTGCTGATTGCCCCCCGACAGCGTTGACGCGGACTGCCCGAGTCCCCCTTTGAGATTGACTTGGGAGACGGCTGAGCGCACATGCTCCACGAGAACCCGTCTTTTGACGGGCCCTCGCCAAAAGGCCCTTTCAGGCAGTGAAATGTTGTCGGCGATGGTCAATCGCTGGGCGAGGCCCCGACCTTTTCTGTCTTCTGGGACAAGGACGATTCCCCGGCGCACCGCATCACGAGGCGAATTGACACGCATCTCCTGCCCGTCCAGGCGGACTACCCCCGAATCGGGACGACGCGCACCGAAGATCGTCTCGACGAGTTCCGTTCGCCCGGCCCCAACGAGCCCCGCGATTCCGAGGATCTCACCTGCCCGGACATCCAAAGTGACGTCCTCGAATTCCCCGTTTCGCGTGAGGCTCTCGATTTCAAGGCGGACTCGATCCCGGGAGGGAGGGAGGCGAGGATAGATATCCTCGATGGAGCGTCCGACCATTGTGGCGACCATTTCGTCCACGGTCGCATCGCCATGATCCCATCCACCGACCATTTCGCCATCACGCAGGACAACGATCGACTGCGCGACTCGACGGACCTCGGCAAGGCGATGGGTGATCCACACGATCCCCACCCCTTCCTCCTTCAAGCGATCAACGATCCGGAAGAGGAACTCCACTTCGTCCTCGCCGAGGGAGGCGGTGGGCTCGTCGAAGACGAGAATGCGAGGACGTTGAGCGAGAGCCTTGGCTATTTCGACAAGCTGTTGAACCGCGATGGAACAACGGCCGGCCAGAGCTGTTGGGCGAATGCTGGTGAGTCCGACCCGGTCGAGCAGATCGCGAGCCTGTCTGTTCATCGTGCCTCGATCGAGGATCGGACCCCGCCGCGGCATACGTCCGAGGAAGATGTTCTCCGCCAGAGTGAGGTTAGGCAGAAGCGAGAGCTCCTGGTGAATGAGGACGACTCCTTTATCCGCGGCTTCTCGAGGACCACGGGGGGCATAGGGTTCGCCGTCCAATGTCATGGTCCCCTCCGTCGCCGCATGCACTCCGGAGAGGACTTTCATGAGCGTCGATTTGCCCGCTCCGTTCTCACCGATGAGTGCGACGCAGCGCCCGTATTCAACGGCGAAGTCGACCCCGCTGAGCGCTCGCACGCCGGGGAAAGTCTTCGTGATCCCTATCAGGCGCAACGCCTCGGATGGGGAGTGTTTCTCAGACGACATCGCGATCAGATCCCCAACTCGACGTTGCCGGGACCGTAGTGCTTCAGCAGGACGAGAGGCTCGCAGTCGGATTCGTTGGTGATCGTCACGCCGCGCGAGGCTGCTGCTGCGGTGACGAAGTATTCATCGCGGGTGAGGTCGTGGATCCGAACCATCGTGATCGCACCGATCGGCTGGTCATTAATTCTCCCATGACCTTGAACCGCGATGATCCCATAGGCGTCGTTTTCCGGAATGGTCGCGGAGCGACCCGGCATGACGGTGAGTTCCTTTGCCGAGAAGGCACTGGATTTGTAGACGATCCACTTTTCCACGAAATCGCCGGCCCCGTGCTCGCTAGAGTGCGCTGTCGCATAGGGGATCAAGGTCCGGTTCTTGTGGAAATCGGGATCGACATTGGCTTCCCAATCGAGCATCCCAACGAGGTGCTCCAGGTCTCCATGGTGCTCCGGCGGAACGTCTTTCCACAGAAGATCCGTCCCGACCTCCATATTATTCGACCAGGATTCGAACATCGACAGCACATCGGAGGCCCGTTGCGGCTCGTATGTGCAAACCGACGAGGGGGCGTGAAGAATGCCCGCGGGCACATCCCATCCTTGTCCGAGCCTGGTCCGATAGCCCTGTGAGTAGTCGGTGATCCGATTATCGCCGCCTCGTTCATGACGGGACAGCGCTCGAACGATCTCCTCCGGCGAGGTCTCCGGATTCAAACCTATGTACATGATCGATTGCTCCCCCAGGTAGTTGTTCATCTGCGGGGAGTAGTAGTACGCCTCTGGCTTGCCGCGCAGTCCCATCGGCAGCATGTCCTTGTCCATCGGATGCATGTGGAAGGGGAGCGGCAGTAGGTTGTCGTAGAACTTGGAGTAGGCGGCCCACCCTCCCTCGGCCTTCCACATGCGCTGTCCGATGACGTCGACCGGAGCGGTCTCGACGATTTCATCGAGGGGGACCAGGACGCCCTCATCAGGATCTACGGCGAGGGATAGGCCTTCGTAGGGGCCGGTTCCCGGGCCGTTATCGGCGCGAATCGCAGATCCAAGCCATCGTTCGTCGATGCCTCCTCGTCCCTTGGCGAAGGGGTAGTAGTCATCCGGGTGCAGCCGGAGCCTGCGGCCAGGAGTGCAGAACGCACGAGGCACCCATGCGGGCGCGAGTCGGAGGATTCCCCCGTGCGCATTGAGCACGCGGTCGATCGCCGACGCGGCGTGGCTGACAGGGATGGTGAAAGTCGTCTCCTGGGAGGGCATGTCATCCTCTTCCGTCGTTCTTCGGGTGTGTGAGCGCCCGTCTTCGCCCGACGGCCGCTTTGATGACCGGATCCATCGACAGGGTCCAGCAGATTGAGCACCTGGGCCTCATTGCCCAGACGACAGATCCTCGAGGAGGATCACAAGCATCATGTTACCGGTCACATCACGTTTGGAAGATCACATTTTCATATCGATCGTGAAATCCGCTGGAGCAGCTAGGGCGTTCAGATTCGGATCAAGAGGCGTTCTCGCGACAGGAGCTCTCCCCAGTTCCTCACTCGACGGTCACAGACTTGGCGAGGTTGCGCGGCTGGTCGACGTCCAGTCCCTTGGCGGTCGCCAGCTCGCACGCGAAGATCTGAAGGGGGACGACGGCCAGGAGGGGGGCGTACAGGGTGGGGGTCGGGGGGATGCGGAAGACGATGTCGGCGAAGGCGTCGACCGAGGAGTCGCCCTCCTCGGCGACGAGGATCGTGCGGGCGCCCCGGGCCCTGACCTCCTGGATGTTCGCCAGGACCTTGTTGTGCAGTTCGGCGCGGCGCGGCGTCGGGACGATGACGATGACGGGCTGGCCGTCGTCGACGAGGGCGATGGGCCCGTGCTTGAGCTCGCCCGCGGCGAACCCCTCGGCGTGGATGTAGCAGATCTCCTTGAGTTTGAGGGCGCCCTCGAGGGCGACGGGGAATCCGACGTGGCGTCCCAGGTAGATCACGGAGGAGGCGTCGACCATGGTGCGGGCGAATTGGCGGACGGTCTCGGCGCGGTCGAGGATCCACTGGATCTTCGCGGGGGCCTCGGCGAGCTTGTCCATGTAGTCGGCGATCTCCTCGGCGTACTTGTTGCCGCGGACTTGGGCGAGGTAGAGGCCGAGGATGTAGCAGGCGGTGACCTGGGCGGTGAAGGCCTTCGTCGACGCGACGGCGATCTCGGGGCCGGCGTGGGTCAGCAGGACGGCGTCGGATTCGCGCGAGATCGTCGACCCGGGGGTGTTGACGACGGCGACCACTCGGGCGCCCTGCTCGCGGGCGTGGCGGATCGCCTGGATCGTGTCCATCGTCTCGCCGGATTGGGAGATGGCGATGACAAGGGTCTTCTCGGTGACGACGGGGTCGCGGTAGCGGAATTCGCTGGACAGCTCGACCTCGACGGGGATGCGGCACCAGTGCTCGATGGCGTAGCGGGCGACCTGGCCCGCGTAGGAGGCGGTGCCGCAGCCGAGCATGACGATCTTGTCGACGCCGCGCAGGATGTACTCGGGGATGCGGATCTCGTCGAGGGTCAGGTGCCCGTGCGAGTCGAGGCGGTCGGCGAGCGTGTCGGCGACGCCCCGGGGCTGCTCGTTGATCTCCTTGTCCATGAATGTCGGCCAGTCGCCCTTGGTCGCGCGGTCGGAGGCGAAGTCGACCTCGTACTCCTTGAGGGGGACGACGGCACCGGACGGGTCGATGACGGTGACGCCGTCGGCGGTGACGGCGACGACGTGGTCCTGGCCGATCTCGACGGCGCGGGAGGTGTGCTCGACGAAGGCGAGGACGTCGGAGCCGAGGAAGTTCTCGTTCTCGCCGAGTCCGACGACGAGGGGGGAGGAGCGGCGGGCGGCGACGACGAGGCCGGGGGCGTGCTCGGTGACGACGAGGAGGGTGAAGGTGCCTTCGAGGATGTCGGCGACCGCCCGCATCGCGGCGACGAGGCGACGTGCGGCGGGGGCGGTGGCCTCGTCGGCTCCGGCGATGTCCCCGTCCCATGCGGGGGTTGCGGGATCGTCGTAGGCGCGTTGGATGAGGTGGACGACGACTTCGGTGTCGGTCTCGGAGGCGAAGGAGGCGCCGTCGTCGATGAGACGGGCCCGCAGGGCGTCGGCGTTCTCGATGATCCCGTTGTGGACGAGGGCGAAGGCGCCGTCCTCCGATCGGTGCGGGTGGGCGTTGGTGACGGTGGGGCGCCCGTGCGTGGCCCACCGGGTGTGCCCGATGCCGGCGAGCGCGTCGTCGGGGCCGGCGCCGTCGATGGCCTCGCGCAGGTTGGCGAGCTTTCCGACGGCGCGGATCGCCTCGAGACCGCCGCCCGAGGCCAGGGCGATGCCCGCCGAGTCGTATCCGCGGTACTCCAGGCGGGCGAGCCCGTCGAGGACGACCTCACGGGGGCGCTGGGAGGGGGTGTTCGCGACATGTCCAACGATTCCACACATGGGGTCCATTCCAGCACACGGCGGGCACCGGCGGCCTCGCGAAGCACCGGCGCGCGCGAAGCGGCGCATTTGCGCCCATGAGCCCGTGGATCGCGGCCGATGCGATTCGCGGCCGCGCTCGACGCCGGCCGGCACGGGCACGCGCGCGGGGCTTCGATGGGGGACAATGCCCTGGTGGATCCGTTGACTCCCCCGCCTCCCCTGTCCCCCTACGCCGTGTTCGACCGGGCCCGGTGGGATCGCCTCGTCGAGCGGACTCCGCTGCCGCTGACGCAGGAGGACGTCACCCGGATCGCCTCCCTCGGGGACCCGATCGACATGACCGAGGTCGACGCGATCTACCGGCCGCTGTCGGCTCTGCTTCAGCTCTACGTCGACGGGAGGAGGCGCACGGCCGACGAGCGGCGCGCCTTCCTGGGGGAGGCGGAGGCGGCGCCGACCCCGTTCGTCATCGGGATCGCGGGGTCCGTCGCGGTCGGCAAGTCGACGGTGGCCAGGCTCTTGCAGCTCCTGTTGTCCCGGTGGGAGCGCACGCCGCGCGTCGACCTGGTGACGACGGACGGGTTCCTGTACCCCAATGCGGTGTTGGAGGAGCGCGGCCTCATGGCGAAGAAGGGGTTCCCGGAGTCCTACGACCGGGCGGGGCTGCTCGCGTTCCTATCGGCCGTCAAGGCGGGGGTGGCCGATGTCGCGGCCCCCGTGTACTCCCATGTCGTCTACGACGTCGTCGAGGGCGAGTACACCCATGTCCGCCAGCCCGACATCCTCATCGTCGAGGGGGTCAACGTCTTGCAGCCTGCTCGGGTCCAGGCCGGGTCGGTGTCGGTCGCGGTGTCGGACTACTTCGATTTCTCGATCTACGTCGATGCGGATCCCGCTCATATCGAGCAGTGGTACGTCGATCGTTTCTTGACGCTGCGTCGCACGGCGTTCTCCCGCGAGGACTCGTTCTTCCGCACGTATGCGGGGTTGACGGACGAGGAGGCGGAGGCGACGGCCCGGATGATCTGGTCGGCGATCAATTTGACGAATCTGCGCGAGAACATCGCGCCGACCCGCGAGCGCGCGACGATGATCTTCCGCAAGGGCTCGGGTCATCGCGTGGAGTCCCTGGCCCTGCGCAAGGAGTAGCGCCCCGTCGCGCGATCCCTCAGCGCTCCCTCGCCTCCTCAGCGCGCCCTTTCCCGGCACTGACCTCCCCCGCATGCTTTCCCCTCTCCTCGACGCCCGCCTCCCCCCCCCCATGCTTTCCCCCGAAAACGAACATTTCCTACCGAATAAAGCGCAAAAAATTCGTTTTCGAGGGAAATGCCGGGACCTCGAGCGGGTGAGCGGGAACGTCCCCGGTGGACGGGGTCCCAGGGAAATGCCGGGACCTCGTCCGGCGGACTCTGACTCGTCCCCGCATGCCTCCCCTCGCTTCCCCCGTTTTCTCCCGCACTATTTCCCCCGAAAACGAATGTTTCCTACCGGATAAAGTGGGAAATGTTCGTTTTCGGGGGAAAGCGGGAGGCCCCGAGCGACGGGATCAGACGCCAGCGGGATCACGAATCAGCGGGCTCAGGCACCGGCGCATTCACGCGCCGAGCCTACGCGCGCGCAGTTTTAACCGAACCTACGCACACAGTTTTTATTCATGCAGACGACCCGCTCACACGCGAAAACCGCACACACGCAGTGGCCCGCACACACCAGGCCCACTCACGCACAGCGTGGCCCACTACGCAGGGGGGCGCACGCACCAGGCCCGCTCACACGCCACGACCGCCACGCACCGAGCCCGCTCAGCGCAGGACCCGTTCAGGGGCGGATCGGAAGACCACGAGAACCCGAGACCACGGGAACCGGAGACCAGACCGCCCCCACCGCTACAGGGCCAGGCTCTCCCGGACGACATCGGCCAGACGCCCGGCCACCTCATCGGCCCGCTCCTGAGTGGCAGCCTCGATCGGGCGTCCCGCGCCGATCTCGCCGGGCGTCGGCCGCCGTGTCAGGAGCGGACGCGCAGCCCGATCCCGTCGAAATCGCCGAGCCCCTCCAGTCTTCGGATCAGGCCGCCGCTGGAGGCGAGGAACCCGACGGCCTCGACGGTGTAGCGCCCGATGAGCCGCCGGGGCTCGTGAGCGATCCTCCACGCCCACCCGAGACGCGCCCGGTGAACCCAGCGCGGGAAATAGCGCTCCGAGCGCGCGTACTGATCGAGCCACCCCCCGGCCGTGCACACCGATGCGTCCGGGAGCCATTCGTGGATCATCGAGCCGACGCGCTCCTGGAGACCCGCGCCCAGCCCGACGACGACGAGTCGGGGCGAGAAGTCGAGGATCCTCCGAGGGTCCTGTTTCAGGGCCGTCAAACCGGAATAGCCGTCAACGCACATGACGTCGAAGCGCGGTAGCCGTTGGGCGACCCGGTCGGCGACTCCCGGCTCGGCGCCGACGAGGGCGATCCGCGCCTCCTCGTCGAGCAGGTCGAAGACATGAGGAAGGACCAGGTCCGCCGAGCTCCTGCCGACCCCGTGCCCCGAGCGTCCCAGGGCCATCTGCAAGAGCGTCCCGTCGACACCGATGAGGTCCATGCGGGCCAGGTATTCCCAATCGGCGTGAAGGAGCGACCAGTGGTTGATCCAGGTCGTTCGAGTCCCGGGTTCGAGAGCCCGACGGGCGACGGCACGATAGAGGGCATCGTCCCCATCGCCCGCCGGGGGCTCGGACCGGGGCGCGTTCATCGGCTCAGGGAAGCCGACAGATCGAAGGTCATCGACGGGGTCGACAGGTAGCCGACGTGCTCCTCGACGCCGATCCGGTTGACCCCGTCGACGAGGTATCGCGCGGGCACCGTGATCGTCAGCGGCGCGTTGATCGCCAATCGGGTGTTCACCGACGAGGTCGCCCGGGTCGTGTGGGTGACCGGTTTGCCCTCGGCGAGGCGCTGGCGGCCGACCTCATGCCCGTTGACGTACACCACGGCGCCGTCGTCGGCACGGACGCTCAGGGTGAGTTCAGCCGAATCGGACAGGTCACCGAGGTCGATATCGCGGGCGAAGTAGGAGGTGGCGGCCCGATCCGAACGGGGGATGTCCAGGGCGGTGACGACCGAGGAGTGCCCCCAGCCGATCGGCCCGGCACCGGTCCTCCAGCCGCTGATGTCGCCGGTGGTGGTCCAGTCGGGGGCGGGCGCGTCCTTCTCGACCCAGTAGGACCACGTCTCGCCGGAGGCGACGACATCGCCGGATGCGATGCCCGTGGCGTCGATCGCCGATAGCGGTTGCCCCTGCGGGCGCCCGGCGCCGGGCGCCTCGGCGTCGGCGGCCTCATCCGAGTCCTCGCCGGAGGGGGCGGCGTCCTGCTCGACGGGTTCCGACGGGTCGTCCTGCGCGGCGGCCAGCGCGGCCGGAGCTGCCGTGGAGACGGTGGCCTGCATCGTCATCGTCTTCGAGCCGCGGTAGTTGAGGTGCGTCTCGATGGCGATGACGTTCTCGCCGACGACGAGGCCGGAGGAGGGGACGGCGACCGTCGTCCTGTCCTGACGGGCACGTGAGGCCGACACGGCGGCGTTCGCGTGGGTCCCCTGGGCGACCGGCCCGTCGTCGATGCGGGTGCGGGAGACTTCCCGGCCGTTGACGTAGACGACGGCTCCGTCGTCCGCCGTGTAGGAGATCGAGATGCCCCCGGCCCTGGTCCGGTCGTCGAGCGAGATCGTCTTGCGGAAGTAGGTCGTCACCGGACGGGTCGCCGCGGCACCGGGGGTCAGGACGGTGCCCAGGCCCGAATCGCCGTAGCCGATCGGCGCGGTGCCGGTCGTCCAGGCGGAGTCGTCGAAGCCGGGGGCGTTCCAGTCGGCGGGGACCGCGTCGGTCGCCCACAGGTACTTCCACTCGGCGGAGTCCTCGACGAGGACGGGGTTGTTCTCGTCGGCCTGCCCCGCCGCCGGGGCCGAGTAGACCGGCGACGACGCCGAGCGGTTGCCCGCGGCGTCGACGGCGCGGACGAAGTACCGGTTCTCGCCGCCCCGGGGGACCTGCGCGGTGGTGGTCTTCGAGACCGCCACGGGGCGGTCGTCCCGCAGGATCTCGTACCCGGCCGCGTCGGGGACGCCGTTCCACGCGAGGGTGATGGACGCGGCGTCGCTGGCGGTGCTGCGCACGAGCGAGGGCGCCTCGGGAGCGCTCTGGTCGCGGGCCGGGAACCGGACGAACCCGCCGCTCCACTGATTCGACGTGAGGGAGGTGAACGACCGGTTGAAATCGCCGCCCGCCCACAGCGAGCCGTTCGAGTCCGTTTCAAGGGCCCAGGCGCCGGTCGACCGGGTCGAGTTCAGCCGGTAGGGGGCCCATCCGATCTGCTTGCCGGTCGCGCCGTCCCAGGCGCCGACCCAGCGGATCTCATCGGCCCGGCTGAAGTCGTCGTAGAAGTAGAACTTGGTCGCGTCCTCGTAGGAGAAGTCGGAGCAGTGGCACGAGGCGTACAGGACGCCGTTCTGCGCCGTCGTGATCGCCTGGACATCGCCGCCGTTGTTCATGGTGATCGACCCGGAGACCCGCCTCATATCCGATCGGGTGTAGCCGAACAGGCTGTGCTGGGCGCCGCCGAAGTAGACGCGGTCGCCGAACACCTTGACATCCTGCTGGTAGGTCCCCCGGTGGTAGGACGGGACGAAGGAGAAGGAGGTGTCGACTCGGGCGCCCGCCTCGGTCGAGACGCGGGTCGCGTTCTTCGCGGTGGTGTTGATCGACCTCGTGAAGTGCCCGGCGGCGTAGTAGTAGGACTGCTCGGGGTCGGCCGTGCCCGCCAGGACGGCGCCGTTGAACTCGGGGTTCCACGAGCGGTCGGGCTTGCCCGTCAGCGAGACGCGCGCGGCGTTGCGGCCGTAGACCTTGTTGGCGCCCTGGCCGGACAGGTGGGTGAAGGAGCCGCCGAGGTAGATGTAGTCGCCGGATACGGACGCGCTCTTGACCGAGATGCGCCCGGAGGACAGGTTATTGACGATCTGGAGGTCCCAAGCCGGGTCGATGGCGCCGGTGGCGGGATCGATGAGGACGGTGCCGCGGTGGCTCTCGCCGTTGACCGTCGTGAAGTCCCCGACGACGAGGAGCCTGCCGTTGGGCAGTTCGACGAGGTCCTTGACCTGGTTGTTGAACTCCCACGTCATCGACCCGTTCCAGGCGCCGGTGGCGACATCGAAGGCGGCCAGCCCCGAACTGCGGGTCTCCCGCCCCTTCTCCCCCTTTTTGACGCCGGTAAAATTGCCCCCGACGAACATCGTCGAGCCGATCTCCTCGAACGCCTGGACCTGGATCGATCCCTCGGCGACGGAACCGTTGAGGTTGCCGGAGACGCCCCACTCGGAGGGGGCGGCGAATTCGGAGACGGCGGCGGTCACCGTGGTCGCCGGAGTCCCCGAATCGGCGATGCGCTGGAAGCCCGGGTCGTCCGAGGAGATCTGCGGGCGGATGTACGCCTCGGCGTAGGGCATGAGCGCCCGGCCGACGTTGTACAGGAACGTCGTGTTAGAGCTCGTGTCGGACCACCATCCTCGGGCGGAGGCGTACTTGCCGTAGGCGAAGCCGAGGATCCCGCTGCGGGCCGTCGACGTCGTCATGTTGACCCCGTTGAACGATTGATCGCTGCCGAAGGTGTCCCAGATGCGGCCCTCGTACCAGTAGCCCCTGTTGTTGTAGCGGTATTTGACGGGGTGGGCCGACTTGAAGGGCCAGACGAAGTCCTTCATCTTCGGCAGGACCATGTCGACCGTCTGCCACGAGGAGCCCCGGCTGTCCTGGGCGCGGACGACGCGCAGCCCCTCGTTCAGGGACGACACGGCGCCGCCGCCGAGGAGGCCGTTGACGGTCTCGGTCGACAGCTGGACGGTGCCGAAGTCGGCTGGCGTCCTCTCGCGACGGGTCAGGGCGGCGGGGTCGCCCTTGCCCTGGGTCCACGTCTCCCATCCCTCGCGGCCGCGGCCGATGAGGACCCATCCGCCCCCATCGGTCGTCTGGTCGCAGAAGAACTGCTGAGGCGCCTTCATCGTCGGCGTCTGGAGCCAGTAGGCGCCCGAGGGCGACTGCGGGGAGTCCCTCTTGATCTGCCAGCACGATGCCGCGGCCGTCGCGGCGCTCGACCCGTCGCGGGCGATCGTCTGGGCGTGGGGGGAGTCGTCGGCCCTGGCCTGAACCGGGGCGATGGCCAGGGCTGTCAGTGCGGCCAGTGCGGCGAGCGGGACGGCGGCGAGCGCGCGTGCGCGGCGGCGAAGGGGCATGAACGTCCTCAATGTTGTCGAGCGCCCACGGGAGCGCCGGGTATGTTTGTTGCTAGTCGAGCGAATCATCTTATGGATGCGTGCTCGTTTTCAAGCCGTCGACGGGATTGTGTGAGCCGCCACCGCGACGCCGTCACCCCCCGTCCCGCCGCGCGGAGAAGACCGCCCCCAGCCCCGACAGGTGGAGCGGCCTGCGCATCACTCTGCACATGAGCGCGAAGCATGCCGCCGAGGCGGCCGTCCCGATGAGCAGGCCCGTGAAGGAGTCCCGCCCCGCGATGAGGGCGGCGACGGCGCTCGGGGCCCCCACCGAGACGAGCCCTCCGAGAAGCGGGAGCACCGCCCGGCCGATCCTGGGCCTCAGGCCGGTGAAGGCGATGACCTGGACCCCGGCCATCAACGCGTCGAGGACCATGCACGCGGCCCAGGCCGCCGCGGCCCCGATCATCCCCAGGCGCGGGACCAGGACGATGTTGCCGACGACGTTGACGACGAGGACGACGGCCTTGTTGACGGCGGCCCACCCGGAGCGCCCGCTCATGATGAGCAGCGAGTGGATGTTGCCCGCGAGGAAGGTCACGACGGCGCCGAGGCACAGGACGACGAGGACGGCCGATCCGGAGGCGAACTCGTCGCCGAGCAGGCGCATGAGAGCAGGGGCGAAGACGGCCATGAGGATGTGGATCGGCGTGGCGAAGAGGACGAGCCAGGTCGTCGCCGTCGAGTAGAGGCGATCGAGCTCGTCGAGCCTGCCGAGGTGCAGGAGGCGGGAGAACCGGGGGGAGACGACGACGCGCAGGGCCGTGTCGACGATCAGCCCGGCCTGGATGAACCGGCTCGCCCCGGCGTAGACGCCCGCGGCGGCGCTGCCCGCGAGCGCGCCGACGAGGAGGACGTCGAGCCAGACGAGCCCCTGCTCCAATCCCGCGGTCAGGGTCCGGGGCAGGGCGAAGGAGAGGATCTCGCGCCTTCGGGGGGCGTCGGGCCAGCGCGCCGACGAGGCCGATGCGGGCAGGCGCCGCAGGAGCAGCGTCCACGACGCGACGAGGGCGACGAGGAACGGCAGGGCCCACGCCACGGCGACGAGCGCGAGCGAGCCGGACAGCGCGGCGGCGGCCGCCACGAGGAGAGGGCGCGAGCCGGGCAGGGCGATGTTCTGGACGACGACGTACTCGCGCATGCTCCCCACGGCCCGCAGCGCGGCCGCGGCGACCACGGCCAGCGAGCCGAGGGGGACGAGCCACACGACGGCGCGGACCGCCTCAGCGACCTCGGGTTCTCGCGCCGACCAGATGAGCGGGGCGGCCGCTTCGAGGACGAGGACCGTCGCGGCGGAGACGCCGATCGTCGTCGCCGCCATGAACGTCAGGCACGCGCGGATCTGCTCGGGGGCGTCGATGCGCAGGCGGGGGAGGAGGTAGATCGAGGTCGAGTCGAGGCCGACTTTCGTCAGGCCCATGACGACGGCGAATACTCCGGTCGCCTGGGTGACGACGCCCGATCCGGCAGGGCCGAGCATCCGGGCCAGGACGACCGTCAGGGCGAATCCGAGCCCCGCCGACGCCGCGGCTCCGGCGAATCCGAGCGCCCCCGAGCGGGCCAGGCCCCTCCTGTCGGTGCGATCCCCGCTCATCCGCGGCCCCCGGCCTGGAGTATCCTCGTGTCTCCACGTCCTTCGCCCCTCGCGTGAAAGAGTACGCTCATGCACTCCTCCCCCTCCCGTCGTTCCCTGCTCCTCCTCGTCCTCGTCGCGCTCGTCGTCGTCGCGCTCCTCGTCGGATGGTGGGCGTGGGTGCTGTCGCGCCCGGCCGGCGTCGACGACGCTGCCTCCGGATCGGGCGTCTCCGATCCGGAATCGGGGATTCCCGAGACGACGGCCCCCGAATCGGCCGGCCCGGCCAACACCGGCGACGTGTCGGGGCCCCTGTCCCAGGAGCAGGCGGCCGAGCAGGTCGGATGGGCGCTGGCGACCGTCTCGGAGGGCCTGGCCGATCCGGCATCGGGACGGGCGACGGACCTGTCGGGCATTCTCACGGGTTTCTCCCTGGAGGAGTACGCGGCGCAGGCGGAGGAGTTCGACGACACGGGGCTCCACCAGGAGGGGGCGCCGTCCATCGAGGACCCGGTGCTCGTCGAGGCCTCCGACGACGGGACGCGGATCACGCTCCAGGCGTGCGTGGACTCGTCGGGCGTGACGATCGTCAACGAGGCGGGGACGCGCCTGGAGCGGACGTCGGACCGGGCCCTGTCCCTCTTCTTCCTCGTTCTCGAGGACGGCGCCTGGAAGATCGAGAAGCAGGGGTTCGCCGAGGACCCGACCTGCTGACGGGCCCCCGGCCGTCTGCCGTGCGCGGCCGTCACGCTCGTCGCCCCCTCGACGGCGCCGGCCGGTTGGCGCGACGGGATTTCGCGTAGAGGAGGGGCCCTTCGAGGAACCCTTTGATCTCCGAGGCGGTGAGGGATGCGGGGACGTCGTCGTCGGCGCCGCTGACGCGCTCCGATCCTGGGCTCAGGCGCGTGAGGATCGCGGGGACGCGCGACGCGAGGACGAGGAGGGTCGAGGGCCGTTCGAGGGCGGACTTGACGAGGAGCGCGGCCATGCCGGACCCGTTGCCCCGTATCTGGGCGTCCAGGCCGGCGGGGTCGCGGCGGTGGCGGTGGTGGACGAGCGCGTCCGGGGTGTGGACGATCGGGCGGCCCAGGCGCAGGATGCGGGCGAACATGTCGAGGTCCTCCCCGCCGCGGGTGGGGGTGCCCGCGCCGAGGGCCGGGTCGAAGGGCCCCGCCTGGGCGAGGGCGTCGCGGCGGATCGCCATGCAGACGCCCGCCCCGACGCGGGCGGTCGTCACCGGGTAGAGGGGGCCTCCCTCGCCCGCGTCCCCCAGTCCGGCGGCGCCGGCGGGCGGCGAGCCGACGCTCCACACGCGGGGGACGAGGTCCTTGGGGAAGCCGCCGCGCGACTCGAACCAGCGTTGCGCGGCGGTGGCGAGTTCGGCGGCGAGGACGACGCCGGTCGTCGCGCCCACCGCGGGGTCGGCGGCGAGGGGGTCGAGAAGGGCGGTGAGCCAGTGGGGGTCGACGAGCGCGTCGTCGTCGGTGAAGGCGACGACGTCGCCGGTGGCGGCGAGCACTCCCCTGTTGCGGGCCCGCGAGAGCCCCGCCCTGGGGGCCTCGACGATCGTCATGCGGTCGTCGTCGATGCCGGCGAGGGCTGCCCGCGTGCGCCCGCTGGCCGGCGCGTTGTCGACGACGACGAGCCGGAAGCCGGGGTGGTCCTGGGCGAGGACGGATTCCACGGACCGTGGGAGGACGTCGCATCGGCCGGTCGTGCACAGGACGACGGTGGCGCTCAGGCGCGCCCCCGCCCCCTCGTCCCACGGGCGCGGGGGCGCCGGGGGGGCCGCGAGGACTTCGGGGGCCCTCTCCGGGGCGCCGGTGGGCCCCAGGGGGATGATGGCGGAGACGCGGCGGTGGTCGCGGACGACGACGAGGGCCCGCGGGTCGTTCGATCCTCCCGAGATCCGGACGACGTCGGGGGTCGTCCGATCGACGTGCCAGATCGAGGAGGCCAGGGGGTCGGTCTGAGGTTGATCGGGGCCGGTCATCGGTCCTCCTGCCTGATCGGGGCCGGCGCGAGCCGACCGCGGGTTCGGGCGGCGGCGGGGCTCATCGGGGTCCTCCGTCGGCTCGGGCGGCGCGCGCCCAGGCGATGCGGGCGCGGAGCCGCCGGGTCAGGCGGGTCGCGCGGAGCCCGCCGAGGCGAGCGATTCCGGGGGCGATCGCCGCTTCGAATCGGGTGAGGGCGTCCTCCCGCTCGGCTGCGGGCAGGCCGACGAGGGAGACGAGGCGCGGCAGCCTCTCACCGGTGAGGCTCTCGGACAGGTCGGCGAAGGCGCGCGCCTGGTCGGGGTCGTCCCATGAGGAGGCGCGCCACGAGGAGGAGGCGGTGACCTGGGCCGGGTGGATCCGGTAGACCAGTCCCCATGCGGCGAGCCTGCGGATGGCGGCGCCCGCGTGGGCCGATCGGATCCACAGGTCGTAGTCCTCGGCCGGGACTGGACGGTAGCCGCCGACGCGGTCGAGGGCCTCGCGGGTGGAGACCATCGTCGGGTGGCACAGGGGGTTGGTCAGGAGGAGGTGCCAGCCGATCTCGTCGGGGGCGATCTCGTAGGGCGCCCGGGGCCGGGGCAGGCGGCCGACGAGTTCGACGACCTGGGTGAAGACCATGTCGTCCCCTTGTTCGATCGCGCCGAGGGCTCGCGCGAAGCGCGAGGGCAGGGAGATGTCGTCGCCGTCCATGCGCGCGACGAGCCGGGAGTCGGTGGCGTCGAGGAGCTGGGAGAGGACTCGCGCCACTCCGCCCTCCCCCGGGGTCGCCGTGATGATGCGGAGTCGCGGATCGACGGCGCCGCCGCGGCGGGTGGCGCCCGCACAGGCCCTCTCGGCCGTCGCGTCCGTCGAGGCGTCGTCGGCGACGACGAGTTCGGCGTCTGCGGGCATGGCCCGCAGGGTGGAGGAGACGGCCGTGCCTATCGTGGATTCGCAATCGCGGGCCGGGAGGATGACGCTGAGGTCGGGCATGTCATCGCCCCGCTTGGGCGGCGTCGAGGGCCCGCAGGTCGCGGTAGCGCCTGGACAGGGAGATCGCGCTGTGGGCGAGCGCGGCGGTCGCGAGCGCGGTGTAGGCGATGGCGAAGGGCCCGGTCAGCCCCCACAGGGCGAAGGACCAGCACAGGACGCCCGGGTCGGTGGGCAGGAGGATCAGGGAGCGCAGGGTCCCGCCGCGGGTCTGGTCGCGCCCGGCGGCGCGCACGAACTGCTCGGCGAGGATCTGGCTGAGGAACTGACCGGAGGCGACCCACGCGTAGACGAGGGCGACCGGCGCTAACCAGGGCGTCTCGGGCCTGTGGAGGACGACGGCGGTCGCCGTGCACAGGTGGATGGCGGGGGATCGGAACGCGTCGGCGACGTGGTCGATCCACTCCCCGGTCCTCGACGACGCGCCGGTGACGCGGGAGACCTGCCCGTCGGCCGAGTCGAGGAGGAATCCGGCGGCGAGCAGGAGGGCGATCGGCAGCCCGGTCCAGGAGGACGGCTCGAGGAGGACGAGCAGGAGCAGGCCGAGTCCGGACAGGGCGACGGAGATCGCGGTGACGAGGTTCGGCGTCCATCCGCAGGCCGCGGCGAACGCCGCGACGAGTCGGGCCCCGCCGCGGTTGACCCACCGCATGTAGGCGGGCACGCCGTCCCCCGGTTTCTGGGCCGAGGCGAGGGATTCGCGGTAGGCGCGGAAGCGCTGCGACCAGGGCAGTGCGTCGATGGCGTTGGGGTCGGGCGTCATCGGCCCTCCTCGATCTCGTCGTCGAAGTCCTCCGGCGAGATGAAGCGGCGCAGCTTCGTCGAGGAGGTCGAAGGGGTGTAGGGCAGGTAGACGACGACGGCGCCGACCTCGGCCATCTCGGCCTCAAGCCTGGCGCCCTTCGCCGTGCCCTTCCAGTCGTCCCCCTTGAAGAGGACGTCGAAGGGCTGGAGGCGCCAGGCCAGGCGCTTGTCCTGATCGAGGTCGACGACGACCGCGTCGACGAATCGCAGCGCGGACACGAGGTCGCAGCGCTCCTTGAGGGGGATCACGGGGGGCCTCCCTTTCATCCGCTCGAGGGCCTCGTCGGTCGTCACGCCGACGACGAGCCGGTCGCACCGCTGCCGCGCGGCGCGCAGGATGTTGAGGTGGCCCATGTGGAACATGTCGAATCCGCCGGGCACGTACCCGGTGATCGGCCCCTTGGGCTCCGTTGGTTCTCGCACCGGTCCAGTGTGCCAGACGGGCCCCGGCCGACCGCCCGTCCCTCCTCGAATGACCGGTAGATCACTCGCCTCGCCGCCCCGCGACCGGTGTCCGGCGACGCCCCATGCCTCCAACCGCCTCATCCCGCCCACGGGCCCCACGCTCCCCCACGACTCATGAGCACGCTGTCACGCGCTCGACCCCGAGGCCCGCGTCCGTCCCGACGCCTCACGCGTCCGACTGCCTCGTCCCGCCCACGGCCCCGCACTCCCCCTACCGTCTCGTGCCCGGTCGGCGCACGGGCCTCGTCCGGCGGACTCTGACTCGTCCCCGCACGCGTTTCCCGTCTCCTCGACGCCCGCCTCCCCCCACGCTTTCCCCCGAAAACGAACACTTCCCACCAAAAACAGGCCCAAAAATTCGTTTTCGAAGGAAACGCCGGCACCTGGGACGGACGGATGGGCGGGAACGCCCCCAGTGGACGGGATCCCGGGGAAACGCCGGCCGCGGGCGGACAAGCTGGCAGACGAGGAGGACGAGGCACCGGCGCATTCACGCGCCGAGCCTACGCACACACAGTTTCAGCCGAACCCACGCACACAGTTTTATTCACGCACACGGCCCCCGCTCACACGCGGAAACCGCAAGGTCCGGAAGAAAACGGCCTCGGCCAGCGTAGTCAAGCGCGCTCACGCGCGGAAACCGCACACATCATGGGCCCACTCACGCACAGCGTGGCCCAATAGGCAGGGGGGCGCACGCACCAGGCCCGCTCACACGCCACGACCGCCACGCACCGAGCCCGCTCAGCGCAGGACCCGTTCAGGGGCGGATCGGAAGACCACGAGAACCCGAGACCACGGGAACCGGAGACCAGACCGCCCCCACCACTACAGGGCCAGGCTCTCCCGGACGACGTCAGCCAGACGCCCAGCCACCTCGTCGGCCTGCTCCTGAGTGGCAGCCTCGACCATGACGCGCACGAGCGGCTCGGTCCCCGACGGGCGCAGCAGCACGCGGCCCGTCTGCCCCAGCTGCTCCTCAGCGGCTTCGACCGCCTCCTGCACACGCGCGTCGGTGCCCGCCGAAGCCTTGTCCACGCCGGAGACGTTGACGAGCGTCTGGGGCAGGCGCGTGACGATCCCGGCCAGCTCGGCCAGGGACTTGCCGGTGCGCTTCATGCGCGCCGCGATCCTCAGCGACGTGAGAACACCGTCGCCCGTGGTCGCATGGAGGGTGTCGATGACGTGCCCGGACTGCTCGCCGCCGAGCGTGTAGCCCCCCTGGAGCATCTTCTCCAGGACGTAGCGGTCGCCGACACCGGTTTGGACGGTGCGGATGCCATGCTCCTTCATCGCGAGGATCAGGCCGAGATTGCTCATGACGGTGACGACCAGGGTGTCAGAGCCCAGGGTCCCGTCCTCCTTCATGCCGACGGCGAGCAGTCCCATGATCTGATCCCCGTCGACGAGGGCGCCGTCGGCGTCGACCGCGAGGCACCGGTCGGCGTCCCCGTCGTAGGCGACGCCCATGTCGGCGTCGACCGCGGTCACGTAGTTCTGGAGGCGCCCGGGGTGGGTGGATCCGCAGTCGGCGTTGATGTTGAGGCCGTCGGGCGAGGCGTTGATGACGATGACTTCGGCGCCGGCGGCGCGCAGGGCGGCCGGTCCGACGGCGCTCGCGGCGCCGTTGGAGGCGTCGACGACGATCCTCAGACCGGACAGGTCGGTGCCGACGGAGTCGACGAGGTGGTTGATGTAGGTCTGGTCGGCGACGGTCTCCCCCTTGATGACGCGTCCGACGCCGGCCCCGGTCGGCAGGTCGTCGACGCGCCCGATGAGCGACTCGATCTCGTCCTCGACGGCGTCCTCGAGCTTGTACCCGCCTCGGGCGAAGAACTTGATCCCGTTGTCCTGGAAGGGGTTGTGGGAGGCGGAGATGACGACGCCCAGGTCGATGTCCTGCGTGGCGGTCAGGTGGGCGATCGCAGGGGTCGGGAGGATCCCGACCCTGGTGACGTCGACTCCCGACGAGGCCAAGCCGGCGCTGATCGCATGGTCAAGGAATTCGCCGCTGGCCCTCGTGTCGCGTCCGACGATGGCCCGGGGACGACCGGTGCGCGATGCGCTCGAGGGGGGGCCTCCGGTGAGGACTCGCGCCGCCGCCTGGCCGAGCTGGACGGCGAGGCTGGGGGTCAGCAGATCATTGGCGAGGCCGCGCACGCCGTCGGTACCGAACATTCTGGGCATCGGTTCTCCATTCATTGACAGTCAATGCCTTCAGACTACTCGGCGCTCATCGACGCCGAATCGACTTCGGCATGCGCAGCGGTCGCGACAGCACGTCCTGACGGCATCTGGAGCACCTTGTCGCACAGAAGACCCGCAGGGATCAGACGGGGTTCGTCGAGCATCCGCCGGCGAGGCCGCCGAGCGGTCTGACAACGACCGGGGCCCCGCTCGATGAGCGGGGCCCCGGTGTTCGCACGGGCGGCGATTGAGCGATGCTCAGCGCTTCGAGTACTGCGGGGCCTTGCGGGCCTTCTTCAGGCCGGCCTTCTTGCGCTCGATCGCGCGGGCGTCGCGCGTGAGGAATCCGGCCTTCTTGAGCGCCGGACGGTTCGCGTCGCGGTCGATCTCGTTGAGGGCGCGGGCGATGCCCAGGCGCAGGGCGCCGGCCTGGCCGGAGATGCCGCCGCCGTTGATGCGGGCGATGACATCGAAGCGGCCGTCGAGGTCGAGCAGGACGAAGGGCGACTTGACGAGCTGCTGGTGGAGCTTGTTCGGGAAGTAGTCCTCCAGGGAGCGCCCGTTGATCGTCCACTGGCCGGAGCCGGGGACGAGGCGGACGCGGGCGACGGCCTCCTTGCGGCGGCCCAGGCCCGCACCGGGGGCGGTGATGGACTGACCGGCGCCGGCAGGGGCGGTCTCGGTCTCGGTGGTGTACGAGCTGGGGATGGTCTCCTCGTCCAGCTCGACGGAAGCGGTGGTCTCAGCCACGGTTCTCCTCAATGCTTTTCACGGTTGCCTTGGAGCGCGGGGCTCACTGGGCGACCTGGGTGATCTCGTAGGGAACCGGCGACTGGCCGGCGTGGGGGTGCTCAGCACCGGCGTACACGTGCAGCTTCTTGAACTGCGCACGGCCGAGGCTGTTGTGGGGAAGCATGCCGCGGACGGCCTTCTCGACCGCGCGCTCGGGAGCGGTGGCCATGAGGTCGCGGTAGGACGTGGCGGTCAGACCACCGGGGCGCCCGGAGTGGCGGTAGGCCATCTTCTGCTCGAGCTTCTTGCCGGTCAGAACGACCTTGTCCGCATTGATGATGATGACGTTGTCGCCCATGTCCATATGGGGGGCGAACGTCGGCTTGTGCTTCCCACGGAGGAGGGCGGCGACGTGGGCCGCCAGGCGTCCGAGGACGACGTCGGTGGCGTCAATGACGTACCACTTCTTGTCGGCGTCCCCGGGCTTGGGTGAATAGGTGCGCACGGGCGTAACCTTCAATTCTTTCGGTCATGGGGCGCCGTTCCCTTGTCGGGGGGCGCCCGCATTCAAACGGTTCGCGCGAGGCGCTAGCGGTTCGCGACGGCGAGTGGGAGGCACCGAGGGTCCGACTAGCGCACAGCATTGGTCATCCTATCGACGCCGGTGGGGCCGGTCAAAGCCGCGCGGGCACTGTGGGCGATCCCTCATGAGCAGCACGAGCCCCTGCGCCGACGGGCCTGTCGGGAGCGGGCCGCCCACTGCTCGGCGGGCGGATAGGCGACGGCTTCGAGGGTGAGGCCGTGGGCGGGGGCGATGGGGGCGGCGCGTTCGCGGGTGCGCGCGTCGAGGAGGTCGCGGGCCCAGCGGGTGGGGCGGCGCGCCTGGCCGATGAGGAGGTGGGCGCCGATGAGGGATCGGACCATCGAGTGACAGAAGGCGTCGGCCTCGACGCGCGCGGTGATGAGTCCGGCGCCCTCCCGGGCAAAGTCGAGGCGCGTGAGGGTGCGGATCGTCGTCGCCCCGTCGCGCGGACGGCAGTAGGCGAGGAAGTCGTGCTCGCCCAGGAGGGCGGCTGCGGCCTCGTTCATCGCGTCGAGGTCGAGGCCGGTCTGGGTCCACAGGCAGTCGTGGCGGCGCAGCGGGGTGGGGTCGTCGCTGATCCGGTAGGCGTAGGAGCGGGACACGGCGGAGAATCGGGCGTCGAAGGAGGGGTGGACGCGCTGGGCGGAGCGGATGCGGATGTCGGCGGTGCCGCGCGGGGCGCTCAGCCCGCGCTCGTCGAGGAAGCGGGCGTAGTCGCGGGCGAGCATCCCGTTGAGCCGGCGGACGAGGGCGGGACCGGCCTCGTCGGGGCGGTCGGCGCCGCGGGGGGCCAGGCGCTGCCAGGCGCCGGCCGGCAGGTCGAGGTGGCACACCTGGTGCCGGGCGTGGACTCCGGCGTCGGTCCGCCCGGCGACGGTCAGGGCGACGGGGGCGCGCACGAGGACGGCGAGGGCTTCTTCGATCTGTCCTTGGACGGTGCGCAGGCCGGGTTGGGCGGCCCATCCGTGGAAGTGGGTTCCGTCGTAGGCGAGGTCGAGGCGGATGCGGTCGTTCGTCTCTCCCCCGTCTTCTTGCGGGAGAGCCGGGGGGCGCTCGGGGGCGCGCCCGCGGGGGCCCTCCGGCGCGGGGGGCGTTGGCGCCGGCGCGAGGCGGCTCATAGCTCCCACGCCCGGACGCCGCCGATGATCCCGGCGTCGTTGGGGACGATGACGACGTCGTCGCCCAATCGCCCGCGCTGGAGGGGGGTGATCCGGTGGGAGTTCCCGCCGCCGAGGTAGAGGCGGTCCCACATGTACATGGCGCGCAGGCCGTCGACGACGCGGCGCACTCTGCGCGACCAGTGGGAGTCTCCCAGGCGCAGGCGTTCATGCTCGCCGATGTAGTCGTCGTAGGTCAGTCCCCATCGGACGAATCCTTGGGAGACCTCGACGTGGGGGGCGAGAGTCCCCCCGTCGAAGACGGCGTTGCCCAGGCCGGTGCCGAGGGTGACGATCATTTCGAGGCCGGTCCCGGTGATGACGCCGGCGCCGGCGACTTCCGCGTCGTTGAGGACTTTGACGGGGATCGCGAGGGCGTTGTCGAGGGCGCGGCGCATGTCGAAGCGCTTCCATTGGTCGACGAGGTCTGGCAGGACGCGCGAGCGGGGCCCGTCCTTGGTGATGTAGTGGGGGGTGGCGACGACGATGCCGTGGCGGATCATCCCGGGCATGCCGACGGTGGCGCGCGTGGCGCGGGGCAGGCGGGCGGCGAGGCCGACGATGGTGGAGACGAGGAGTTCGGGGGGGAGCGGGTAGGGGGTGGGGGTGCGTCGGGCGGGGGCGATCATCGTTCCCCGTTCGTCGACGACGGAGGCTTTGATCCCGCCGCCGCCGCAGTCGACGGCGAGGGTCATCTCTTCGGTCATGGGCTCAGCCTAGTGGGCGGTTGAGGAGGCTCGGGCCGTGACCCCATCCTCGTTCCACACAGGGGCGATGGTTGAGCAGAATCACCGTCGCCGGCCCCCTCACTGTCCTCGTTCCGCGCAGAGGCGGTGGACGAGGTTCGGGGGCCGAGTCCATAGGACTCGGCCCCCGGGGTCTTGGTCTCCCGCAGCGTCAGCGGCGCTTGCTCCAGGCGAAGATCCCGCCACCGGAAACGGCGGCGAGGGCGGCGGCGCCGGCGATGATCGCCGAAGCGGCACCGGTCTTGGCGAGACCGCCGGCCGCGGGCTTGGCGGCATCGGCCTTGGCAGCGTCAGCCTTAGCCTCGGGCTTGGTCTCCGGCTTCACCTCGGGCTTGGTCTCCGGCTTGGTTTCGCCAGCCTTGAGGAGGCGGTTGTATTCGGCCTCAGCCGCGTCAAGGTAGTTCCGCTCAGCCTCCGCATCGGCAGCAGCGGCAAGCTCCTCATTGATGATGTACTCGCGCATGTCCGCGAGCGCGGCCTCAGAAGCCGCGCCTTCCTTCGCGGTCGGGGTATCGACCTCGGAAGGAGCGGGGGCAGCGGGAGCAACGCAGTGAGCGAGATCCGCGGGCACATCGATGATGCCGAGGCGGGCGTACTCAAGCTCGGCCGCCTGCTCAGCGGTGAGATCGGCGCAATCGATCGGGTCGGCGGCCATAGCGGGGATGGCGCCGAACACCATGAGACCGGTGACAACGGCTCCGGCGACCAGAGTCCTCTTCATCATTCCTCCAAGAAACCAACTGGTGTTGACAGATTTGAAATGCATCGAATAAATGCCACGAGAATCATGCCCCCCCCCACCCGCGGCTTGTCAAACAAGAGTCCCAATATCTCGCAATAAGTTGTCCGCATCATCGACACGCGGGATAACAGGAAAAATCAACAGGGTTTAGCCCACACAAACATTATTTAATCTGGTAAAAATCCGCATAAAACAGAGGTGCGGTGAACACGGTCGGTGATCCGTAGTCGTGGCCGCGGCAGACCGCATCGCCCGAACCGAATTTCGGCGATAAGGACAGACGGTCGTACTCTCGGCCAGTCGCGTCGTTCGGGCCGCTGCCAATGAGTTCCCGGCCTCGCTGTTTGATTTCATTCCCTTATCCGACATCGGCACCGCACTCGCACACAGAAGACGTTCCCCGGGAGAAATGGGCACGACCCTCATGGGCTCGTCACCGCACGCCCGCTCGGAAAACGCCCGATGTCCCGACAGAACGGCACCATGCGTCTTTCCACCGCTGACATGCACACGTCGACTATCGAGAAGCGACGACGCCATCTCGCCCCCGCCCGCGGCATGACAGACGCCACGCGATGTCGCCTCGCCCTCCTTCTCCCGGGCCTCGCCGCCGCCCAGGCGCACGGCGAACGACGCTCGCCTTCGAACCCATGCACCGACTGCTCCGGCTCGTCGGCCCGCACGCATGGTGGATGCTGAAGCCCGGGTCCGCGCGGGAGGACCCGCATGACACGACCGAACACCTCATACATCCCACGCGTCCTGGCCGGGAGTCCACGCATTCTCGTCGGCACCTCATTGGGGGGTCAGAGCATCGACCTACCCCGACCATTGCCCGCATCGGCAAAGGCTCCAGCATCTCCTCCGCGATCGCCATGCCTGAGGGAGCCCACCGCCCAAGGGCACGACTGGCACCGCGTCAGCGCCGTCTCGCTCATCGCTTACCGACCCCCGGCCACGCCGGAGCGCACGGCGAGGCGCTCAAGTCCAAGTCCCCTCGGGGGCGGCGCACTCCCCCGCTATTACCCTCGAAAACGAACATTCCCCACGGGATAGCGCAGGAAATGTTCGTTTTCGGAGGAAAACACGGGAGCGGATGGAGGATGCCCGAATGCGAAGAACCCCGGCCCGACAGCCGAGGTTCTTTCCGCTCCTGCGACTGGATTCGAACCAGTAACCGTCCGATTAACAGTCGGATGCTCTGCCGTTGAGCTACGCAGGAAAGCGACCCGTTAAGTATGAGGCACCAGCCCGGCTCAGGGCAAATCGCGCCGGGTGAGCCCCGACTCACCCCTCCCCCATCGGGAAAGCGCAGAAAAGCGGGCGCCCCGCGAGAGGACGAGGTCCTGCCCGCGGGGCGCCCGATCGGCCCGACCGCATCAGGGGCGGTCAGGCGACGCGATCACTTGAGGGTGACGGTGCCGCCGGCCTCTTCGATCTCGGCCTTGGCCTTCTCGGCGTCTTCCTTCTTGGCGTTCTCGAAGATCGTCGAGGGGGCGCCGTCGACCAGATCCTTGGCCTCCTTCAGGCCCAGGCCGGTGAGGTTCTTGACGACCTTGACGACGCCGATCTTCTTCTCGCCGGCGGACTCGAGGACGACCTCGAACTCGTCCTTCTCCTCGGCCTCGGCGGCTTCGCCGGCGGCCGGGGCGGCAACGGCGACAGCGGCCGGGGCGGCGGCGGTGACGTCGAAGGTCTCCTCGAAGAGCTTGACGAAGTCGGACAGCTCGATGAGGGACATTTCCTTGAAAGCTTCGATGAGCTCGTCGTTGGAGAGCTTAGCCATGGTAGGCATCCTTCCTTGTTGGCCTGCTGCGAGAGCAGATGTTGGGTGAGTTCCGCATCCGCACCGACCCGGGGCCGATCGGACGCAGGGCCTGTCTCGTCAGGCCGCTTCTTCCTGCTTGACGCGCAGGGCTTCGATGGTGCGCACCGTCTTCGACGGGAGCGCGTTGAACGCGTACGCCGCCTGCGAAATCTTCGCCTTGAGGGCGCCTGCGGCCTTGGCCAGCAGCACCTCGCGGGATTCCAGATCAGCAAGCTTGCTCACGGCCTCGGCGGACAGCGGGGCGCCGTCCATCGCACCGGACTTGACGACGAGCTTCGGGTTCTCCTTGGCGAAGTTGCGCAGCGTCTTAGCGGCCTCGACGGGCTCGCCGGAGACGAAGGCGATGGCGGTCGGACCCGTCAGGTCCTCAGCGAGGAAGTCGAGACCGACCTCCTGCGCCGCCAGTCGCGCCAGCGTGTTCTTCACCACGGCGTAGCTCGCGTTGTCGCCCAGTCCGCGACGCAGCTCCTTGAGCTGGCCGACGGTCAGGCCGCGATACTCAGTCAGCAGAACAGCGTCGCTCTCGCGGAATCGCTCCACGAGCTCGGCGACTGCCGCCACCTTGTCAGACCTCGCCATGGTCCTCCTTCCAGATCAGTGACCCCCGGACAATGCGAAAGCCCGACACGCAGGATCGTGTCGGGCTGATGACGTCCGGCGCCCCTGACGGGGCTCACTCACCTGCGTCGGCTGCTCGCGCATTTCCTCCCGGTCACCCGGGACTCCGACGGTCTTCGGCAAGAAACAACCTACCAGTGCCGACGCCCCACTCCAAGCCGGAGCGTGTGGCAGTGAACACTCCTCCACAGGAGAACCTCCGTCAGCCCCGGACGACGCCACGGGAAGGGAAGCCCTCCCCACCTGCCCCATCCCGTCCCGCCCGGACGACGCCACGGGGGGCATGTCGGGACCCGAGGACCGAGATCCCTAGATGGCGCCACAGGAACGGGTGTTCCCAGGGACGCGAGATCGAGGCTCACCGACGCCCCCTGAGAACACCGGCGCATCGCGGACTCGTCTGATGACAGGTGGGGCCTACGCTCATGCGCAGGCCCCACCCATCGAACAGGACGCAGGCCCCAACGATCAGCGCCTTCCAGTGAGGAAGCCCCGCGGACATTCCGCACGACGCGCCTGCCCAGGCGAACCATTGACCAAGGCCCCGGCCCATCCGATCCCCTCATGGAGGCGAGGACGATTCGATGCCGCTCTGTGCGAGGACGACCCGGATCGGGGCGATGCGAGGCTCATCACCGACGATGTTTCACACCTGTGCGGGGATGATCCCTCGACAACCGGCCACTGCACTCGCAGTGCTCCTGCTCCTGCGACGCACAGCCTCCTCCTCGCGCGACCGGCGATCGCCCTGACCCGGAGCGCCTCTCCTGTCTATCGGTCCGACGCCTGAAGATCTTTCTTCAGCTTCTTCAGCTCGGCGAGGAGATCGGTGAGACGAGTTTCTTTAGCCCCCTGCTCGGCGGAAGCAATTCCGTCTTCAAAAGCCTTCTGCGCCGCGATAGCATCACTCAGCGCCTTGTCGCTACGAGCCTTGGCATTCTCCACACTCTTTTCAGCCAGCTGGACCCTGCGTCTCGCCTGAGTGACATCCGGATGCTCACTCACCATCTTTTCTCCGGCATGCTCAAGCCTTTGTTGAACAATTCCCAGTCGCCCCCTCGCAGTATCTAATTCACGCTCTACGGCCTCTTGCTCCTCTACAACGACTTGAACCCGCGCTTCGGCGGATTCTTTCCGCGCTCGAAGCTCGTCGATCCCTTGCGCAAGGTCTCGAAGCTTCTGCCACGCGGCCTGGACCTCCGCCTTCTTCTCCTCGACCCTTTCCGCGAGCCCCTTTTCCTGGACGATCGCCTCCACCCTCGAATACTCGTGCGCAGCCGCATGCGCAGCGACCTGCTGAGCCGGGAGCTGCGGGACCGGCGCGGCGATTGCGGCCGCGGGAGTAGCGAGGATCAATCCGACCAGGGAGCCGACCGCAATTCGCCGGACCGACGAGCGGCCCCACGAGGAGACCATGCTGTTCTTCGTCATATTCATCATCCATATCCTCATCACATATCGAATCGCGGCGATTATTCGTCGCGATCACCATTCACGGACAGGCGCGAGTGTACAGAGAACATCCTTTTCCAAGAAGACTGAATAAAAATAGGTGCGGACTGCCATAATGAATAGACGAGAATCCCTAAAGAACACTGAAAGAAGCATCGAGTTCTCCACGCATCAGGGAATAGCCAGGGCCATTCCCGACCCATATTCAGGGAGGAATCCCCCATTCGCGCACCAATATGTGACGCACGCCACGAGAACTGTCGAGTGGGATTCGACCAGAGAAAACGCTCTCGCATGGACCGATCCGGCCTCCGCCTCCCCCTCCGGGGCGCATGAGGGTCATATACGCGGCCGTCGTACGGCACAGAGTGCGCGTCGGCCGTGCGAGGACGGCCGACGCGCACTCTCAGGGCTCCTCACCCTCCCTCCTCCGACATCGCCTGGCTGCACGTCGGATCAGGGCTCCGCGCTCACATACGAGCGACGACCGCTCCTTGCTGCTCGGGCGACAACCTCACGATCCCGATCCCCGTCGCCCCCCACAGCAGGGCGAAGCCGATGGCGATCCAGTTGCACACCGCCCACGGCAGATAGCTCAGCGTTGCGACCCCCAGAGTCCCCGCCATATAGGCTCCCGCAGAGGTCCACGGCAGGATCGGCTCCCACAGGGTCGCCGAATCTTCAATGGTGCGCGACAGGTTCTTCGGATCCAGACCCCGCTTGACGTACTCGCCGCGGAGCATCTCACCGGGAATGAGCAGCGACACCTGTCCATTCGAGGTGATGCCGATGGTCGCCAGTCCCGTGACGACCGTCGCAGCGATGAGGGCGAACGTTGAGCGCACGGGTGCGAGCAGTCGCGAGATCAGCACGTCGAGCGACCCCGACACGGAGACGACTCCGGCGAAGGTGATCGCGCAGAAGCAGATGAGCAGAACCGACATCATCGAGTTCATGCCGCCGCGGTTGAGCAGGCGCGTGACGTCCTCGATCACCGTCTCGGCGTCGAAACCCGGCGCGGTGACCATCTCCACGGAGAAGCCGTTGACGGCCGCGACGACGGTGTTCTTGAAGGCGATCCCTTGGAATACCACGGCGTTGAGCATCGCCGTGGCACTCGACAGGAGGATCACCGGAATCGTCGGCTTTCCCCACATGGACCCGCCCAGGACGATGACGACCGGCAGCAGGAGCAGGAGGTTCCAGTCGAAGGCGGCGTCCAGTGTCGACAGGATGACGCCGACTTTCTCCGGAACCTCGCCGCCGTGCGCGTTCAGCCCGAAGACGAGGTAGACGGCTCCGGCGACGAGGAACGACGGGATCGTCGTCCACAGGAGGTGGCGGATATGGATGAAGAGGTTGACGCCGGTCGCCAGGGACGCGATGTTCGTCGTATCGGATAGGGGCGAGAGCTTGTCTCCGAAGTAGGCTCCGGACACGACGGCCCCGGCGACCATCGCAAGGTTCGCGTCCATGCCGACGGCGACGCCCATGAACGCGACGCCCACGGTCCCGGCCGAGCCCCAGGAGGTGCCGGTACAGATCGACACGATGGCGGTGACGACGAGGGCGATGAGCGCGAGGTACTGCGGGTTGATGATCGTCAAGCCGTAGTAGATGAGCATGGGAATGGTGCCGCCGGCCATCCATGTGCCGATGAGCATGCCGACGCTGATGAGGATGAGGACGGCGGGCATGGTCTTAGCGATCTTCTCGGCGATCGATCCCATGATCTCGTCCCATGTGTAGCCGAGGCGCCAGGCGACGAGGCCGGCGACGACGGCGGTGGCGATGAGCAGGGGCTCGACGGGCAGTTCGGCGATGAGGTACCCGGCGCCGAGGAGGACGATGAGGGTGATGACGGGGATCGCAGCTTCGATGAGGGTGGGTCGGCGGTGCACGCGGGTTCCGTCTGCGGGCGCAGGAGCGGCGGCACCGGTGCGCGGGGTCGTCATGGGGAGGTCCTTTCTGTTGCGGGATGGGCGGCGAGGGGCGTCGCGGCGATGCGAGGCCCGGTTCACCGCGTGGTGATAGCGGTGATCAGACGGTCGAGGCCGGCGTCAAGCTCTCGGGTCGGCAGTGCCGTGTTGATGCGGAAGCAGCGGTCCCATGAGGGACCGAAATCGATGCCCGGGCTGACGGCCACGCGCGAGCGGGCGCGGATGTCGGCAAGGTGGTTGTCGCCGACGATGAGGCCGGGGGCGCTGACCCAGATGAGGTAGGTGCCGTCGGGGTCGGTGACGGTCGCACCGGGGAGGCCCTCCCGCAAGCGGGCGACGGCGCGGGTGAGGTTGGCGTCGATGAAGGCGACGAGCTCGTCGACCCAGGGGCCTCCTTGGGTCCAGGCGGCGATGGCGGCGGGCACGGCGAAGTACGTCGGGTTGTGCAGGCCCATGCGCCGCTTGGCCGCCTCGAGGGCGCGTCGGGTCTCGCCTCGCACGAGGATCGCCGTTGCTTCGAGTCCCGCCGTGGTGAAGGTTTTCCCAGGGGAGGCGCAGTGAACGAGTCGGCCGTCCTCGTACAGGTCGGGGGCGATGCTCGCGAGGGGGGTGTAGGCGGCGCGTCCTGGGCGGGTGAAGTCGGCGTGGATGTCGTCGGAGAGGATGAGGACGTTCCGAGCCCGGGCAATGTCGGCGACTGCGGCGAGTTCGTCCGAGGCCCATACTCGGCCGGTGGGGTTGTGCGGGTTGCACCATAGGAGGAGGTCGGCCCCATTCATGGCGCCGTCGAGGGAGTCGACGTCGAGGCCGGCCCGTCCTTCCGCGTCGAAGACGAGGGGGACGCGTCGGATGCGGGCTCCGGAGGCTCGGGCGACGTCGATAAGGGGGCCGTAGGCCGGGTCGAGGGTGACGACGACCGGAGGGGTGCCGCGGTCGGCGAGGACGACGTTGACGAGAGCTGCGACGCATTGGACGACTCTGGGGTAGAAGAGGACGTCTTCCCTATAGATTCCCCATCCGTGGCGGCTGCGCTGCCAGAAGACGGCGGCGTCGGCGAAGTCGTCGAAGATCTCGGTGTACCCGTAGTTCGAGTGCCGCGCGGCGGCGATGACGGCGTCGCTGACGCAGGGGGCGGTGCGCAGTTCCATGTCGGCGACCGATAGGCAGATGGCGTCGGGCCCCAGGTCGGCGGCGAGGAGGTCCCATTTGGCGCTGTGGGTGCCCCATCGGTCGAGGTGCTCGTCGAATCGGGGGCTGGTGCTCATTGGTCCTCACCGAGTTCGTTGAGGTAGTTGTAGATCGTGAATCGGGTGACGCCCAGCGCCGCGGCGGCGGTTTCGGCCGCGTCGCGCAGGAGGAAGAACCCTCGGCGTTTGAGCGAGGCGACGGCGCGGAGCTTGTGCTCTTTGCGCATGTCGTCGACGGCCAGTCCCTGTTCCTCGACGGCTTGGCGCAGCAGATGGGCGGCGAGTTCGTCGACGTCGTGAACGAAGGCCTCGCTGTCGCGCGCGTTACTCGGCCGGGGTACGCGTTCGATAGGGGATGCGTTGAGCACGGGAGGCTGGTCCGAGATCTCATCGGCGGCCGGGACCGGCGTATCGGAGGCGGAGGATTCCTCGCCTATTCCTTCGACGATCGAGCGGACGAGGGTGGCGATGGCCGTCCAATCGGTGATGTCGCAGTTGAGGCACAGCGCTGCGATAGGCAGACCGGAGGGGTCTGGGATGACGATGGTGGTCGAGCGCAGATGTCGTCCGGTCGGCGAGATCGTGCGGTAACCGATGCGAGTCTCGAAGCGTCCGCTGGCGATTTGCTCGAGGAGCAGATCGGTGGCCGGGTCGCCGGGCTTCCTCCCCGTGAGGTCTCCGTCGATGGCGATGATCGAGTTCGGCAGGAGTGAGAGGTCGTGGAGGACGACTTCGGCGCGCCCGGGAACCGCCTGGGCGAGGGGGGCAACGAGTTGCGCCAGGGCATTGAGGATCTGTCCGCGCTGGTCGTGGGCGGCATCTGTGGGCATGTCCTGTCCTTCCTCGGCGCTGAGGCTTTCCCATGAGGCGCGCGGTCGGCTCGTCTTCTACGAAAGACCGACCATGACTTCATCATTTTGTTGAACTAAAACATAGCCCATTCGATGAGACTACTCAACATCTTGTTGAAGGCTATTGTCGATGCAGCGCCCACCGCCGACCACCGACGATCCGCTTCTGACCCCTCCCCTCCAGAAGACGATGAAGAAAGAATCCCCCCGACAGAAGGAATCCCTGATCGATTCACCCGGATCTTTCGGCCCCGCACTCCGCGAACAGGACAGAACCCCGATAAGCCCCGCGGCCTCTCATCACTCGAAGAGACTCGTCGGACTCGGACATCGACCCCCGCGGCCGCGCCCGAGGCCGATGACGACCGCTCCCACCCGGCCCGCGCCGACGATCCCCGCGCCCCGGACCTCTCGCACGCCGACGCCTCCTCCCCGGGACCCCCGACGACCACGGCTCCCAGACGGACACGAGCGGGCTGAGTCGATGACTCAGCCCGCTCGTGTTGCTCCGAGTACGGATCAGGAGGCGTCCTCCGAAGCGACGTTCTTCGTCTTGGTGGAATCCAGCGGGATGCCGGGGCCCATCGTCGTCGACACGGTGGCCTTCGAGATGTAGCGGCCCTTCGAGGAGGCCGGCTTGAGGCGCAGGACCTCATCGAGGACGGCGGCGTAGTTCTCGGCGAGCTGCTCGGCCGTGAACGAGGCCTTGCCGACGATGAACGCGAGGTTCGAGTGCTTGTCGACGCGGAACTCGATGCGGCCGCCCTTGATCTCCTTGACCGCCTTGGTGACGTCCATCGTCACCGTGCCGGTCTTCGGGTTCGGCATGAGGCCGCGGGGGCCCAGGACGCGGCCGAGACGGCCGACCTTACCCATGAGGTCCGGGGTCGCCACGGCGACATCGAAGTCCGTGTAGCCCTTCGCGACCTTCTCGATGAGCTCGTCGCCGCCGACCTCGTCGGCCCCGGCGTCGATCGCCTCCTGCGCGCGCTCGCCAACGGCGAAGACCAAGACCCGGGCGGTCTTGCCGGTGCCGTGCGGCAGGGTGACGGTGCCGCGGACCATCTGGTCCGCCTTACGAGGATCGACACCGAGTCGGAAGACGACCTCAACGGTCGAATCGAACTTGGTGACCGACGTCTCCTTGGCCAGCTTCATGGCCTCGAGGGGGGCGTACGGGACGTCCGCGTGGATCTTCTCCGCCGCGGAGCGGTAGCTCTTGGAGCGCTTCGTCATTCTGCTTCTTCTCCTTGCAGTCGTGGGTACCGGGCTGCGCTTGCCCTACCACTGGGTGAGTCCGAGGTCAGTCCTCGACGGTGATGCCCATGGAGCGGGCGGTGCCGGCGATGATCTTCGCGGCGGCCTCGACGTCGTTGGCGTTGAGGTCCTGCATCTTGGCCTGGCCGATCTCGCGGGCCTGATCCATCGTGATCGATCCGACCTTGACGGTGTTCGGGGTTCCCGAGCCCTTCTGCAGGCCGGCGGCCTTCTTGATCATCTCCGAGGCCGGGGGCGTCTTGAGGACGAACGTGAAGGAGCGATCCTCGTAGACGGTGATCTCGACGGGGACGATCGAGCCGCGCTGCGACTCGGTGGCCGCGTTGTAGGCCTTCGTGAACTCGACGATGTTGACGCCGTGCTGGCCCAGGGCCGGGCCGACGGGCGGAGCGGGGGTGGCGGCGCCGGCTGCGATCTGAAGCTTGATCAGGCCGGTGACCTTCTTCTTCGGTGCCATGTGATTATTCCGGGTCTTTCTACTGTTTTCCCGCGACGGCGGATGCCGTACGGGTCATGCGCGGGCCGCTCGCACGAGGGCGCACTGAGCCCACTGCGCACAAAGTCTGATCGTAACGCGCCCCGGACCCCATCCCAAGTCCGGGTGCCCGACGTCACTGTTCGAGCTTGGCCACCTGGTCGAAGTTCAGCTCGAGCGGCGTCTCGCGCTCGAAGATCGTCACGAGGACCTTGAGCTTCTGCGTCTCGGGCATGATCTCCGAGATCGTCGCCGTCATCGCCTCGAACGGGCCGTCCGTGACCGTGACGACCTCGCCGGGCTCGAAGGCCAGAGCGATCTCCTGAACCGGAGCCGGGCCCTGCTTGGCCTCGACCGCGGCCGCCTCGAGGACGTTCGGCGTCAAGAGCATGACGACCTCGTCGATCGACAGCGGCACCGGGTTGTGCTGGTCGCCGACGAAGCCCGTGACCGCGGGGGTCTCCTTGACGACCCGGTAGGACTCCTCGTTGAAGTCCATGCAGACGATGACGTAGCCGGGGATCCGCACGCGGCGCACCCGCTTCTTCGCGGTCCCCCGATACTCCATGACGTACTCGTCGGGGACCTCGACGGCGAAGATCGAGTCCTCCATGTTCTGGTTCGTGATGCGCTGCTCGAGATTCGCCTTGACCTTGCGCTCGTGCCCCGAATAGGTGTGGATGACGTACCAGTCGCCGGGCCCGGTGTACAGGCTCATGCGCAGCTGCTCGATCGGGTCCTTCTCCTCCTGCGCGGCGTCTTCGGCGTCTGCCTCGTCGGCGGCGCCGGCCGCGGGGGCCTCGTCGGCCGAGGGGGCGTCGGCGTCGACCGGCTCCGGAGTCGCCTGCTCCTCGTCCCGGACGGCCTCGTCATCGAACTCGATCTCGGTGGGGGTGGTGTCCTCGCTCACGGGTGTCCTCCTGTACGCCGCTGAACGCGGCAGTCGGCGGCGTCGACCGGACAAGAAACCCGCCTGCAGTGTCCTGCGGGCGGGTCAACCGGCATCAGCCGAAGATCAATGCGCTCAGCTTACCGAATCCGAAGTCCAAAAGCCCGGTGAACGCCATGATTGCCACCACAAAAACGATGACCACGGTGAAGTAGGTCCACGTCTCATTCGGCGTCGGGTAGACGACCTTCTTCATCTCCTCGACAACCTGGGAGATGAACAGCCAGATCCTGCGCAGGATATTCGGCTTCTCCTGGCCGGCGGAGCCCGCCTGGTTCCGGGACGGCGTCGCACCGTATTTCGTGCGATCCTTGGGGATCGAATCGCCGCTGACGGCGTTGATGTCGCTCATGCGGTCCTCCCCGCTCGAAATACCTGAACCGGCAGGGCAGGCGGGACTCGAACCCACAACCGCCGGTTTTGGAGACCGGTGCGCTACCAATTGCGCCACTGCCCTACTGCGAGCCATCAGCTCGCCTGACAGAGTGTAGGGAACGCGGGCCCACGTGTCCAACTCGCCGACCCGGGATCGACCCGCCCGCCCCGCCCGAGTTCGCGAAGTTCGCCCGCCCGTCCCCGACGGCGGGCGAGCCGGTCCGATTCCCCGGCGACGGCCCGGCCCCGCCCGCGCGCGACCCCAGCCGTCCAGCACCCGCTCGACCCGGCTCCTCGGACGAGAATCGGCGTCCGACGCCCAAGCGCGCGCCCTCCCGCTCCGCCTCGTGCGACGATGGTCCCATGACGAATACGCCCCGCTCCCGCGTCTCCGCCCGTTTCTCCTCCATCACCCCGTCCGCGACCCTCGCCGTCGACGCGAAGGCCAAGGCCCTCAAGGCCCAGGGCCGCCCCGTCATCGGATTCGGCGCCGGCGAGCCCGACTTCCCCACCCCCAGCCCGATCGTCGCCGCCGCCATCGCCGCCGCCTCCGACCCCGCGATGCACCGCTACACGCCCGCCTCGGGCCTGCCCGCCCTGCGCGAGGCCATCGCCGCGAAGACCCTGCGGGACTCCGGCTACGAGATCGACCCCGCCCAGGTCCTCGTCACCAACGGCGGCAAGCAGGCCGTCTTCCAGGCCTTCGCCTCCCTCCTCGACCCGGGCGACGAGGCCCTCCTGCCCACCCCCTACTGGACGACCTACCCCGAGGTCATCGCCCTGGCCGGCGGCGTCACCGTCCCCGTGTTCGCCGGCGCCGACCAGGACTACAAGGTCACCGTCGACCAGCTCGAAGCCGCACGCACCGACCGCACGAAGGTCCTCCTCCACTGCTCCCCGTCCAACCCCACCGGCGCCGTCTACACGCCCGACGAGACCCGCGCCATCGGCGAATGGGCCCTCGAGCACGGCATCTGGGTCATCACCGACGAGATCTACGAGCACCTCCTGTACGAGGACGCCCAGCCCGGCCACATCGTGCGCCTCGTCCCCGACCTCGCCGACCAGGCCCTCGTCCTCAACGGCGTCGCGAAGACCTACGCGATGACCGGCTGGCGCGTCGGCTGGATGATCGGCCCCGCCGACGTCGTCGCAGCCGCCACATCCTTCCAATCGCACCTGACCTCCAACGTCTCCAACGTCGCTCAACGCGCCGCCCTCGAAGCCGTCTCCGGCCCCCTCGACGCCGCCCACGCCATGCGCGACGCCTTCGACCGGCGCCGGCGCCGCATCGTCTCCATGCTCCGCGAGATCGACGGCTTCGACGTGCCCACGCCCAAGGGCGCGTTCTACGCCTACCCGAACGTCGAGGGCGTCCTGGGCCGCACGATCCGCGGGAGGATCCCGACGACGTCCGCCGAACTCGCCGACCTGATCCTCGACGAGGTCGAGGTCGCCGTCGTCCCCGGCGAGGCCTTCGGCCCCTCCGGCTACCTGCGCCTGTCCTACGCGCTGTCCGACGACGACCTCGTCGAAGGCGTCGGCCGCATCCAGGCCCTCCTCGCCGAAGCCCGATGAGCAGGCCGTCGAACAACGCCGCACGGGAGGAACGAGTGAGCGAGCCCACCCCTCGCGCGCGGGCGCGCGCGGCATCCGCAGCAGTCGCCAGGAAACCGATGAGCGCCGGCCGCAAGGCCCTCATCGGCCTCGCCGTTCTCCTCGCCCTCGCCCTCGCGGGCGCCGCCGCGGCCTTCCTCGCCGCGCGCCACGCGATCGACTCGCAGATCCGCCACATCGACACCTCCCTCGGCGCCTCTGCCCAGTCCGCCCCCGCCTCGCCCCGATCCGGTCAATCCGATGCCCGGGGCGACGACCTGACCTTCCTCGTCCTCGGCTCCGACTCGCGCCAATCCGGCGGCGACCCAACCGATTGGCGGGCCGGGGCCCAGCGCTCCGACGTGATGATGCTCGTCCAGATCACCGGGGACCGCCGGGGCGTCAACGTCATGTCCATCCCCCGCGACTCGTGGGTCGACATCCCCGGCCACGGTCGCGCCAAGATCAACGCCGCCTACTCCTACGGCGGCCCCGACCTGACGATCCGGACCGTCGAGCAGCTCACGGGCACGACCATCGACCACTTCATGGTCACCGACTTCACCAGTTTCGAGCGCCTGACCGACGTGCTCGGCGGCGTCTCCATCGCCTCCCACGACGGCGTGAGGACCTACACCGGATCCGAGGCGCTCGACTTCGTCCGCGAGCGCCACTCCCTGCCGCGCGGCGACTTCGACCGGGTCCGTCGCCAGCAGGCCTGGATGCGCGCCATCTTCCAGGGCGTCTTCAGCAAGTCGGTCCTCACCGACCCCGGCAGGCTCTCCGAGATGGTGTCCATCGTCCTCAAGTACTCCGCCGTCGACCAGGGCCTCGACGCCTCCGCCCTGCTCTCCCTGGCCTCCGAGATGACCGGGGTGCGGTCGAACTCGGTGCGGTTCTTCACCGCCCCCTTCACCGGCACCGGCACGTCCGAGGACGGCCAGTCGATCGTCTCCCTCGACGAAGAGGCACTCGCCTCCCTCATGGAGGCGTGGGAGTCCGACTCCGTCGGCGCCTACCTCGACCGCCACCCGGAGATCGACTCCCTCGGCTCCGGCCCCGTCGCCTGAGCCGTCCGCCCGGCCACCCCCGCCCGCACCCGGGGCGGCCGCCATGCGAGCGCGCCCGCGCCGCGGTCCCCCGGGCCGTGCGGCAGGGCACCGGCCCGGCCCCGCGGGGGCGCTGCGCCGACCGCGAGCGCCTGACACAATGAGCCCATGCACCTGCGCACGCGACACGCCGACACCGACGCCCCCCGGGGGACCGTCCTCCTCGCCCACGGCTACGCCGAGCACTCCGGCCGCTTCCTCCCCCTGCACGACGCCCTCGTCGCCGCCGGGTACGACATCGCGTTCTACGACCACTACGGGCACGGCGAGTCCGAGGGCCCCCGCGCCGCCGTCGACGTCGGACGGCTCATCGCCGACCACCGCGACATGCGCCGCATCGCCGTCGCCCACGCCCGCACCGACGACCTGATCCTCTTCGGCCACTCGATGGGCGGCCTCATCACCGCCGCCTCCGTCATCCTCGACCCCGATGGCGTGCGCGCCACCGTCCTCACCGGCCCCGCCGTCCGCCCCCTGCCCGCGATACCCGCGGGGGCCGCCCGCGCCCTGATGCCCCTGGCCCGCCTCGCCCCCCGCCTCATCGCCAAGCCGACCGCCCCCCGCCGGGGCTCGGTCCTCTCGCGCGACCCGCGCGTCCAGGAGGCCTTCGACGCCGACCCCCTGACGTGGAAGGGCGGGGTGCCGCTCCTGACCGGCGCGACGATGATCCTCCACGGCGACGAGGTCCTGCGCCGCGCCGACCGGATGCGCGGGCCCCTGCTCGTCGTCCACGGGTCCGACGACGCCCTCGCCGACCTCGACGGGTCGCGCCGCCTCGTGGCCGCCGCCGTCGCCGCCCATCCGGACGCCGACATCCGCCTGCGCATCGTCGACGGCGCCTACCACGAAGTCCTCAACGAGCCCGAGGGCCCCGAGCTCATCGGCGAGATCCTCGCCTGGCTCGCCGACCGCTGATGCGCCCCTCCCCCGCCGGGCGCCGGCCCGCCCTCCCCGGGATCCCCGCGGCCCCGGGCGCCCCGTCCCGGCCAGAATCCGCGGACCAGCCGTCCCTCACCGAGCCCGCCCCCACTCCCGCGGGCCGCCGCGACCTCGCCCGCCTGCCCAAGGCCCACCTCCACCTCCACTTCACCGGCGCCATGCGCCCGGCGTCCCTCCTCGAGATGGCAGCGGCCCAGGGGGTGCGCCTGCCCGCCCACCTCCTCGACCTCGATCCGTTGACCGTGCCCGCCGATGCGCGCGGCTGGTTCCGCTTCCAGCGCTCCTACGACGCCGCCCGCCACCTCGTGCGCTCCGAGGCGGCGATGCGCCGGATCGTCCGCGAGGCCGCCGAGGACGACGCCGCCGAGGGGTCGGTGCGCCTCGAGATGCAGGTCGACCCGACCTCGTACGCCCCCTGGGTCGGGGGCATCACCCCCGCCCTCGAGATCGTCCTCGACGAGGCGCGGCTCGCCTCGGCCGCCACCGGCGTCGACATCGGGATCGTCGTCGCCGCCTCGCGCATCCGCCACCCGCTCGACGCCCGCGTCCTCGCCCGCCTGGCCGCCCAGTACGCCGACGCCCCCGCCGGGCAGGCGCGGGTCGTCGGCTTCGGATTGTCCAACGACGAGCGGATGGGGACGACGCCCGCCTTCGCCCCGGCGTTCCGGATCGCCGAGCGGGCGGGCCTGGCGGCCGTGCCCCACGGCGGCGAGCTCCTCGGCCCCGAGTCGGTCCTCGACGTCGTCTCCTCGTTGCGCCCGGTGCGCCTGGGGCACGGGGTGCGCGCCACCGAGGACCCCGACCTGCTCGCCCGGCTCGTCGACGCGGGGATCGCCTTCGAAGTGTGCCCGACGTCGAACGTCCACCTGGGCGTCTACCGGGACTTCTCGCAGGTTCCCCTCCCGCTGCTCATCGAGGCCGGGGCGACCGTGGCCCTGGGGGCCGACGATCCGCTGCTCTTCCATTCGCGGCTCCTCGCCCAGTACGAGGCGGCCCGGGACGTGTTCGGCCTGTCGGACGCGGCTTTGGCGGGCCTGGCCCGGCAGTCCGTCGACGCCTCCTTGGCCCCGGAGTCGTCGAAGGCCGTGTGGCGCGCGCGGATCGACGCCTGGCTGGCGGAGCCGCCGGCGTCGAGCCCGCCGGACTGAGCCCAGCCGGATCGGGTTCGTCGGCCCGCGCACGCGCGCGAACCCGCTCCCCCCCCCGCCGCCTCCTGAGCGGCCGAGGAGCGCTCCCCGGTCAGGGCCGACGTACGCGGAGGGCCGTCGGGCACACACGAATCGTCTGCGCGTGTGAGCACCGGACACGGGGAGAACGCCGAGTCGCTACCCCCAGTCGACGCCGACCCCGACGGGCTCGGGCACCAGGCGCACCCCGAAGCGCTCCTCCACGCCGGCGCGGACCGCGCGCGCCAGGTCGACGACGTCGGCGGCGCTCGCCCCGCCCCGGTTCGTCAGGGCGAGGACGTGCTTGGTCGACAGGGAGGCCGCCGACCCCGGCAGCGACCAGCCGCGCGAGAACCCCGCGCGCTCGATGAGCCAAGCCGCCGAGGTCTTGACGTCCCCGCCGCCCAGGGGGAACCTCGGCGCGTCCTCGGGCAGCCGGGCCGCCCCCGCCTCGTCGAGGATCGGGTTGGTGAAGAACGAGCCGGCGCTCCACGTGTCGTGGTCGGCGGCATCGAGGACCATGCCCTTCGATCGGCGCAGGGCGAGGACCGTCTCGCGGACGAGGCGCGCGTCGGCGCTCCGTCCGACCTCGATCCCCAGGCGGGTCGCCAACTCCCGATACATCACGGGGGCCGACCGTCCGCTCCGGTCGAGGAGGAACGAGGCGTCGAGGACGACCCAGCGGCCCGTCGGCCCCCAGGAGGCTCCCCCCTCCGGGACGAGAGCGCCCCCGTGCCCGGTCGAGCGCTTGATGATCGACGTGCGGTAGCCCAGGCCGAGGTCCGCCCGGGACAAGGCGACGAGGCGCCGCTCCAGGCGGTCCCAGGCGCGCACGGAGACGAGGGTGTCGGCGACCTCGTGTCCGTAGGCGCCGACGTTCTGCACGGGGGCGGCGCCGACGGTGCCGGGGATCCCCGAGAGCGCCTCGAGGCCCGACAATCCCCGGTCGAGGGCCCACGAGACGAGGAGGTCCCACGGGGTGCCGGCGGAAGCGGTGACGAGGACGCGGCCCCCGTCGGCGTCGGAGGCGTCGATGTCGTGGCGCGCGTCGGAGACGACGAGCCCGTCGAAGGGGGCGTCGCAGGCCAGGAGATTCGACCCCCCGCCGAGGACGAGCAGCGGGGCCCCCGCGTCGTCGGCCCGCCGGACGGCGGCGACGAGGGCGTCGAGCGACTCGGCCCGGACGCGTTCGCCGATGGGGCCGCCAACGCGCAGGGTCGTCAGGTCCGCGAGGGTCGTGTTCATCGCTCTCCCAGGTGGTGGCCGCCGGTCGTGGCAGAGGCGATTCTATCCCCCGCCGACCGCCGCCCCGATGCGGCGGACCCGCACGCCGAAGCGGCGCGCGGGTCCCTCGTGCGTCGTCGGGCCGTCAGGCCGACGCCCCCTCCTTCTCCCACACCTCGCGGTAGAAGTCGGCGAGCTCGAGCTTCGAGGCCGCCGCCTCATCGATGAGGACGAGGACGTCCGGATGCGACTGGAGGACGGAGGCGGGCCAGCGGGCGCTGATGCCCCCCTCGATCATCTCGGCGACCGCCTGAGCCTTGCCCTCGCCGGTCGCGATGAACACGTGAGCCCGAGAATCCATGATCGTCCCCAGCCCCTGGGTGACGCAGTGGGTCGGCACCGCGTCCAGGTCGCCGTCGAAGAACCGGGCGTTGTCGCGCCGAGTCTGATCCGTCAGGACCCCCACGTGGGTGCGCGACGCGAGGGAGCCGCCCGGCTCGTTGAAGCCGATGTGCCCGTCCGAGCCGATCCCCAGGACCTGGATGTCGATGCCTCCGGCGTCGCGGATCGCCTGATCGTAGGCGGCCGCCCCAGCCTCCAGGTCCTCGCACCACCCGTCGGGACCGTGGGCGGCTCCCTCGGGCATGTCGACGAGGTCGACGAGGTGGCGGTGGATGAAGTTCGCGTAGCCCTCGACGTGGTCGCGCGGCAGGCCCACGTACTCGTCGAGGTTGAAGGAGCGGACGCGGGCGAAGGAGATGAGCCCCGCCTCGTAGCGGCGCACCAGTTCGGCGTACAGGGGCAGCGGCGACGACCCGGTGGCCAGCCCCAGGACGAAGTCCGGCTTGTCGCGGTAGACGCGGCAGATGCGGTCGGCCGCGACCCGCGCGATCTCCTGCTCGGACGGAAGAATCGCGATCCTCATATTCGGTCTCCTATTCGTTGCCGCCCTGCGGGCGGATGATGCGGTCAGTGCGGATCGGCGACGACGCCGGTCATGTCGGCATTGTCGCCGAGAAAGCGGATGATGTCGGACTTGACGCGCTCCCAGATCCTCGTCCCCGGGACCGACAGCAGTCCGTGACGGGTCCCCGCGTAGCAGTGGACCTCGACCCGGGCGCCCGCGCGGATCAGTTCGCCGGCGCGCGCCACCGCCTCGTCGCGCAGCGGGTCGACGGGGTTGACGACGACGAGGACGGGCGGGAACCCGGGCCCGACCCGACGGATCGGCGCGTTGACCTCCCACGAGGCGGCGCCGTCGCGGCAGTAGTGGCGCCACGAGGACTCGGCGACGCTGCGCGGCCACATCGGCCCGTCCTCGAAGTCCGCGAAGGACAGGGACGACAGCGCCGGCGACAGGCACGGCTCGAGCATGACGACGGCGCTCACCGCGTCCAGCTCGGCGTCGTCGAGGACGGTCAGCACCTGGTTGACCATGCCCGCTCCCGCCGAGTCGCCGTACAGGACGACGGGGACGCCCGGGTGGGCGGCGATGACGCCGCGCACGACGGCCGCGCAGTCGTCGCGCCCGACCGGATGGGGGTGCTCGGGGGCGAGCCGGTAGTCGGGCGCGTAGGTCGCGACCGTCGTCGCCCCTGCTCCCAGGAGGCGGTCGGTGAAGTCGACGACGAGGTCGGCGCACCGCTCGTCCTCCCCGGCCGCACGTCCGCAGACGAACCCGCCGCCGTGGACGACGACGACGGCGCAGCCGACGGGCGCGCCCCGCCGGGCGATCCTGCGGGTGGGGACCCCGCCGATCGTCAGGACGTCCCGGTCGAGCCCCTCCGGGATCCGCGCGTCGACGGACATGGCGTCGCCGCGCCGTCGCAGCTGCTCGTAGTCGAGCCCGTCGACCGGGGGGAGGGGGTCCATGAGGCGGCGCGTCTCCTCGTCGAGGAAGGGCGCGGGCGCATCGGATTCGGCGCCGTCGAGGAACGCGGCCGCGGCGTCGAGGCCGTCGGCGCGGGCCGCATCGACGAGCAGCGCGCCCGCCGCGTCCTCCCGGGCCGCCGGCCCGTCGGGGTCGCGCCCGGGATCGTCGACGACGAGGGCGAGCACGAGGGGCGCGACCAGCGCGACGGCCCGGCGCGCGGCGCCCGCGCCCTCGCCGACGCCCCACACGACGACCCGTCCGCCGGGCGACTCCCCGGCCTGGAGGGCGAGGAACTCCGCGAGCGCGCGCGCCGACGCGTCCTCGTCCGTCGAGGGCCCCGGCGCCACGGGCCCCGGCCAGCCGCCGTCGAGCGCGACGACCCTCCGAGCCTCGCCGAAGCGCCCGATGACCGCCCGGATCGCGTCCTCGGCGCGCTCCCGCCCCGTCGACGGCGCTGCGGCGTCGGGACCGGGGGGCCGCGTCACGACGATCAGGGTCTCGCGCCGACGGTCGCCGGCCACCCGGTACTGCCACGTCATCGCGTGATCCTCCCCCGTCCTCGTCGGCCGCTCAGTGCGTCGGCGCCTCGACGTCCAGGCCGATGGCCCGGGCGAACCAGTGGGTGATGGACGTCGGATGGGTGATGCCCGTGCCGACGACGACCGCGAACGCGCCGGCCTCCATCACGGCGGCCGCCTGCTCGGGCGTGTGGACGCGGCCCTCGCACAGGACCGGGACGTCCGGGAAGGCGGCGACGATCTCGGCGAGCAGCTCGAGGTCCGGGCCGTCGGTCTTCGGGCGGTCCGGCGTGTAGCCGGCGAGCGTCGTCGACACGATGTCGCTGCCGGCCTCGACGGCGGCCCGCGCGTCCTCGAAGGACGAGCAGTCCGCCATGACGAGGATCCCCTCGTCATGGAGGCGCTCGACGGTCTGCGCGTAGGTCAGCCCGTCGCGGCGGGGGCGGCCGGTCGCGTCGATGGCGACGACGTCGGCGCCGGCCATCGCGCAGGCGCGGGCGTGACGCAGCGTCGGCGTGATGTAGATGCCCTCGTCGCCCTCCTTCCACAGGCCGATGACGGGGATCTTCACCCGCCCCTTGATGGCCGAGATGTCGGCCAGGCCCTGGCAGCGGATCGCCGTCGCCCCGCCGAGCTCGGCGGCCCGGGCCACCTGCGCCATGGTCTCCGGGTGGCGCATCGGCTCTCCCGGGTACGCCTGGCACGACACGACGAGGCCGCCGCGCATCCTCTCGATGACGTCCGCTGTCATCTCACTCCTCCGTTCCCGCGGGGGCGCCCCCCGCGTTCCGATCTGCCGTGTTCTCGAAGTTCGCCGCCGCCCCGATGAGCGGCGCGTCGTCGCCGAGGGAGCCGACGACCAGGGGGGTCGGGGCGACCGGCGTCATCGCGCTGGCCGCGTACCCCTCGCGCAGGCCGTCCCACCACGCCGCCCCCGACCGGGTCATCGACCCGGAGATGATGATGATCGACGGGTCCACGCAGTTGGCCAGCGACCCGAGGCATTCGCCCAGCGCCCGCGCCGACTCGACGAAGCACGCCCGCGCGAGCGGGTGCCCCCCGTCGGCGAGGGCCTGGAGGGCACGGGCGTCGTCGGCCCGGGGATCGCCGTCCGCCCGTCGCGCCTCGTACCAGGCGGCGATCCCCGACCCCGAGCAGAACGCCTCGATGTGGCCGGACCTGCCGCACGAGCACGCCATCCGGGCGCCCGCATGATGGTGGATGTGGCCGACGTGCCCGGCGACGTGATGGCCCCCGGTGAGCACCCGGCCCCGGTCGACCAGGGCCCCGCCGATCCCCGTGCCCACCGCGACCGACAGGACCGTGTCATGATCCCGACCGGCGCCCGCGAGCGCCTCGCCGAGCCCGTGCGCGTGCACGTCGTTGAGGACCCTCACGGGGGCGCCGGAGGCCTCCCGCAGGATGTCGCCCAGGGGGGTGCCGCCCCAGCCGGGCATCGTGTTCGTCGCCGACACGATCGCGCCGGTCCGCGGGTCGACGACGCCCGCGCTGGCCGCGGCCACGCCCGACACCGGGCCGAGGCGGCCGACGACGTCCGCGACGAGGGAGCGGATCCGTTCGGCGACCGCCGCCCCGCCCTCGTCGGCCAGGGTCGCGATCCTCCCGGACGCGCCCGGTTCGGCGCAGGGCTCGCGGCCGTCCATCAGGGACCAGCCGATCTTCGTCCCGCCGATGTCGAGGGCGAGCAGCCGAGGCCGTCCGCTTCCGTGCGCAGCGCCGTTCATCGAGGCCTCCTCGTCGCAGTCGTGTCCGCCGGTGGGCGCCGGCTCTCCTGGGTCAGTCGAGCAGTCCGGCGCGCCGCAGGACGGACTCGACCCACGCGATATTCTCGCCGGTCAGCGCCTCGACGGGAGCGGGCATCTCGTTCGTCTCGAAGACGCCGAGGAGCTGCAGGGACGTCTTGAACGCGCCGACGCCCGCGCCGAAGCCGACGACGCCGGACACCTGGACGATGCGCATGAGGTCGGCGAGGCGGTCCTGCTCGGAGCGCACCGCCTCCCAGTCGCCGCGCTGGTAGGCGTCCCACTGGCGGACGTACCCGTCCGGGTCGACGTTTCCCAGGCCCGGGACGCACCCGTCGGCGCCCGACATGTACGCGCCGTCGACGACGACCTCGTGGCCGGTGAGCAGCTGGAGGGGGTGGCCGGCCTCGTCGTTGAGCCGGGCGAGCCAGCGGAACGACACGTCGTCGCCCGACGAGTCCTTGACGCCGGCGAGAACCCCATCCTGACCGAGACGGACCTGCAGGTCGATCGGCAGTTTCGTGTGGACGCACACGGGGATGTCGTAGGCCCAGACCGGCGTGTCCGTCGCCTCGCGCAGGAGGCGGAAGTGGCGTTCGACCTCGGCCATCCCCTGAAGGGCGTAAAAGGGGGCGGTGGCGACGACGGCGTCGACGCCGAAGGACTCGGCCTGGCGGATGTTCTCGATGACGCGGTCCGTCTCGGTGTCGATGACGCCGGCGAGGACCGGGATGCGCCCGGCGACGACCTCCTGGGTGGCCTCGAGGATCTCGGCGCGCCTGGCGGGCGTGGAGAAGACGACCTCACCGGTCGATCCGAGGACGAACAGACCGTGGATCCCGGCGTCGATCATCCGGTTGATGTGCCGCTCAAGGGACGCGCGGTCGAGGCGCCCGTCCTTGAGGGGGACGGCCAGGGGCGGGACGATCCCGCGGATCGGGGTGTTCATAGTTCTCCTTCGAGGGTGGGGTGGAGCAGCGAGGGCGCGGCGCCGAGGAGCGTGCGGGTGTAGGGGTCCTGCGGGTCCTCCAGGAGGCGGGCCGCCGGGCCCTCCTCGACGACGACGCCCTTGTTCATGACGGCGATGCGGTCGGACACGTAGCGGACCGTCTGGATGTCGTGCGAGATGAAGACCATCGCGAGGTTGAGCTCGCGCTTGAGGTCGGTCAGGAGGTTGAGAACCTGGGCGCGCACGGACACGTCGAGGGCCGAGGTCGGCTCGTCGGCGATGATCGCGTCCGGCCCCAGGGCCAGGGCGCGGGCGATGGCGACGCGCTGGCGCTGGCCGCCGGAGAGCTGGCCGGGCAGGGCGTCGAGGGCGGACGAGGGCAGGCCGACCATGGAGATCAGCTCGCCGACGCGATCGCGCCTGGTGGCCTCGGTGCCGATGCGGTGGACGCGCAGCGGGTCGGCGAGCTGGTCCTCGACGGTCATCCTCGGGTTGAGGGCGGTCGCCGGGTCCTGGAAGACGACTGAGACGACCCGCCCGATGCGCCGACGCGCCTCGGCGGTCCTCTTGGTGACCTCCTCGCCGTTGAAGTAGACGCGGCCGGCGGTCGGCGCCTGAAGCCCGCACATGACGTTGGCGGTCGTCGACTTGCCGCACCCGGACTCCCCGACGATGCCGAGGGTCTGGCCGCGCATGATGCTCATGTTGACGCCCCGCACGGCGTGGACCTTGGTGGGCTTGAACAGGGACCCGGTGCGCGAGTTGAAGGCGACGTGGACGTCCTTGAGTTCGATGATGGGGGTGCCCTCGCTGGTCATCGCAGGTCCTCGCTCTCGGGTTGGTCGGATCGGTGCGGGGCCTCGTCGCCCCTGGGCGGCAGGGCCGCGTACACGTGGCCGGGACCGACCTCGGTGAGGACGGGCCGGATGTCGAGGCCGTAGTCGGGGTGCGACGAGCGGGGGGCGAAACGGTCGCCCGCCGGGAAGTCGCGCGGCGACGGGACCGTGCCGGGCACCTGGTGGAGTCGTCCCGACCCGGCCTCGATGGACAGGACGGCGCCGAGGAGGCCGCGCGTGTACTCGTGGGTCGGGTGGGTCAGGAGCTCGGCGGTGGGGCCCTGCTCGACGACCTGGCCGGCGTACATGACGGTGATCGAGTGGGCGACCTCGGCGACGAGGGCGACGTCGTGGGAGACGAAGATCATCGCGAAGCCGAGCTTCTCGCGCAGTTCGTTGAGGAGGGCGATGACCTGCTTCTGGACGGTGACGTCCAGGGCGGTCGTCGGCTCGTCGGCGATGACGAGCTTGGGGTCGCGGGTCAGGGCCATGGCGATGAGGACGCGCTGGCGCTGGCCGCCCGACAGCTCGTGCGGGTAGGACTCGAGGGTCCGCTTGGGGTCGAGCCCGACGAGGTCGAGGAGCTCCTCGGCCGTGCGGGTGCCGCCTCGGGAGGTGAGCTGGCCCATCTGGTCCTTGATGAGCATCGCCGGGTTGAGGGAGGACAGGGCGTCCTGGTAGATCATCGCCATCTCGTGGCCCAGGAGCTTTTGACGCTCCTCCGGCTTCATCTGGAGGAGGTCGCGCCCCTGGTAGAGGATGCTCCCCGACAGCTTGGCCTTGGGGTCGATGAGTCCCATGATCGACAGGGCGGTGATCGACTTGCCGCACCCGGATTCGCCGACGAGGCCCATGGTCTCGCCGCGGCGGACCGCGAAGGACACGTGGTCGACGACGTCGACCTCGCCGTGGCGCTCGAAGCGGATGGAGAAGTCCTTGACCTCGAGGAGGGGGGCCTCGTCGGACTGGGAGGCGAAGCGGTCGGTGCGGCGCCGCTCGACCTCTTCGAGGGCGTCGAGGCTGGCCTGGAGCGAAGCGGCCTGCTCCCGGTAGGCCTGGCGGGGGTCGAGGAGGAGGCGGTCGGCCTCGCGCGCCGCGTTGGCGGACACCTGGGCGACGGACACGCCCTTGGGGGCGGCGACCATCGCGTCGGTGATGCCCTCGGACAGGATGTTGAGGCACAGGACGGTGAGCATGATGAACATGCCGGGGAAGAACGCGGTCCACCACTTGCCGAGCATGACCGACAGGTTCGACGAGGCGTCGGACAGGACGTTCCCCCAGGTGGGCACGGTGGTCGATTGGAGGCCGGACCCGATGAACGTCAGGGACGCCTCGAGGATGATCGCGTCGGCGACGAGGACGGTCGCGAAGACGAGGACGGGGGCGGCGGTGTTGCGCATGACGTGCTTCGTGAGGATCCACGGGGCGCGGGCACCGGACACGACGACGGCCCGCACGTAGTCCTCGCCGTAGGCGCTCATGACGTTGGCGCGCACGATGCGCGACAGCTGGGGCGTGTAGACGAAGGCGATCGAGCAGACGATGACGAAGACGAGGGCGAGGGTGTTGCCCTGGTCCTGGAGGGCGCGCCCGAAGACGAGCACGGACACGGCTGCCATGGCGATGCCGGGCACCGCCATGATGATGTCCATGACGCGCATGATGACCTCGGAGAGGGACTTGCGCACGACGGCGGCGATGGCGCCGATGATCGCGCCGGCGATGAGGGCGATGAGGGTCGCGCACAGGCCGATGAGCAACGAGAAGCGCCCGCCGTACAGGACGCGGCTCATGATGTCGCGGCCGGTGTGGTCGGTGCCGAAGGGGTGCTGTCCGCTGGGGGCCTCCCATTTGGTGAAGATCTCGTCGGGCCCGTGGGGGACCAGCAGCGGCGAGAGGAGGCAGATGAGTGCGATGAGCGCGAGGACGACGAGGGCGATGCGCGAGCCGACCGACATCGAGGAGATGCGGCTGAAGCGCGCTCCCGGCTGAGTGACGCGGGCAAGTTTGTGCTTCTGGTTCATCTGTCAGACCGACCTAATCCGCGGGTTGATGAGCAGGTAGAGCATGTCGACGACGATGTTGACGACGATGAAGGCGATGGCGACGACGAGGGCGCCGCCCTGGACGAGGGTCACCCAGTTCTCCTGGATGCCCTTGAGGAGGACGAGCTTGCCCATGCCGTCGATGGAGAAGATGATCTCGATGACGACGGCGCCGCCCATGAGATAGCCGATCCGCAGGCCGAGGACCGTGATCGGGGTGATGAGGGCGTTGCGCAGGACGTTGCGGGCGACGACGATCGGCTTGGGGATGCCGGCGCCCAGGGCCGTGCGCACGTAGTCGCGGTCGAGTTCCTCGACCATGGAGGTGCGCACGACGCGCGTCATCTGGCCGATGACGGGGACGGCGAGGGCGATGGCCGGCAGGATCATCCGCAGGAACCACCCCCACGGGTCGTCGGTGAAGTGGGGCAGGGCGCCGGACACGGGGAGCCTGCCGACGAAGGTCATGACGAGCAGGGCGGCGAGCCAGAACGAGGGGGTGCCGATGGAGACGACGGAGAAGACGCGGATCACCTGGTCGGGCCAGCGGTCGCGGTAGATCGCGGCGAGGACGCCGAGGGGGAAGGCGATGACGACGGCGATGAGCAGGCCGAGGAAGGTCAGCTGAAGGGTGACGGGCAGGGCACGGGCGACGAGGTCGATGACCTTGTTCGAGGTGCCGACGCCGTAGACGCCGAGGTCGCCCTGGAGCATCCCGAGGAGGTAGGTGCCGTACCTGACGAAGAAGGGGTCGTTGAGCCCGTGCTCGGCGCGGAATGCGTCGAGGGCGGCGGGGCTGGCGGTCTCGCCGAGCGCCGAGTACGCCGGGTCGATGGGAGACAACGACATGATAAAGAAGACGAGGAATGAGACCCCGACGATCATGACGGGCAGGGCGAGCAGACGTCGCCCGATGAGTCTCAGCAGGTTATTCATGGGACATGTGCTCCTGACTGGCCGGTTCCGCGGGCACGGGGAGGGGCGGGCCGGAGCGACCCGCCCCTCCGTGATGCCGTGTCGTCGACGTGTGCGGCGGCTGGATTACTTGAGGCCGACGCCCACCAGTTCGAGGCCGGTGGAGGCGATCGGCTTGACGCCGTCGAGCTTGTCACCGTTGTAGGCGGTGATCATGTTGCGGTGGAAGAGCGGGTAGACGACGGCCTGCTCGGCGAGGAGGTCCTGGGCCTCGGCCCACTTGGCCTTGGCCGCGTCGCCGTCGAGCTGGACGGCCTCGGCGAGGATCGTCTGGAACTTCTCGAAGTTCTCCGGGTCGGTGTTCTTCCACTGGGAGCGCTTCTGGGTCCACACGTTGTCGGCGTTCCACCACGACAGGATGATGCCGGGGTCGGTGCCGAACACCGAGGGGTCGCCGGGCGCCAGGACGACGTCGTAGGTCGGGTTGTCGACGTCGGTGACATTGCCGTACAGGTCGGAGGACGCCATCGCCGTGTGGTTGACGGTGATGCCGATGGCCTCGAGATCCGCCTTGATCTGGGGGACGAGGTTGGCGACCCACGGGTGGTCGGTGGTCACGAGGTTGATCTCCAGGCCCGAGGCGCCGGCCTCGTCGAGGAGGGCCTTGGCCTTGTCCTTGTCGTAGGTGAACTGGGTCGCGGCCTTGGAGTAGGAGGGGTTGGACTCGGGCAGGAACGAGGTCGCCTCGACGGCCTGGCCCTCCATCGCCGTGTCGATGAGCTTCTGCGTGTCGATGGCGGTGTGGAACGCCTGGCGCACCTTGTTGTTGTTGAAGGGCTCCTTGGCGGTGTTGAACATCAGGAAGGGGTTGCCGTAGCCGGGGACGGCGTCGACGGTCCAGCCGGTGGCCTCCAGCTCGGAGATCGTCGTGGCGGGGACGGCCTCCATGATGTCGGTGGTGCCGTCGAGGGCGGCGGCCAGGCGCGCGGAGTCATCCTTGAGGACGTGCCAGCGCATGCGCTCGACCTTGGCGGGGAACTCGCCGTTGTAGTGCTCGTTGGGGACGGCGGTCACCTCGGTGGGGGTGATGCTCTCGTACTTGAAGGGGCCGGTGCCCACGGGCTGGGCCTTGAGGGCGTCGGCGTCCATCGCGGCGGGAACGACCTTGACGTTCGTGAAGCGCTCTTTGAGGCTGGTGAACGGGTAGTTGAGTTCGATCGTCACGGTTGTCGCGTCCTTGACGGACACGGACTTGACGAAGTCGAAGAACTGCTTGTAGATCGACTTGTCGTCGGTGGTCCTCTCGTAGGCGGCGACGACGTCGTCGGCGGTGACGTCGGTCCCGTCGGAGAACTTGGCCCCGTCGCGCAGGGCGACCTCGTAGACGAGGTCGGAGACCTCGACGGGGTCGCCGGCGGCCAGGGCCGGGTGGACCGAGTAGTCGGCCATGTCGAACTGGTAGAGGCCCTCGAGGACGTGCCAGTTGGTGCCCATCGCGAGGGCCGAGGTCGTGATCGGGCCGTAGTCGGTCGTCTCGTAGGCGACGCCGAGGTTGATCTCCCCGGTCGGGGCCGTCGACTCCGTCGAGGCCGGGCCGTCCGACTGCTGCGCGGGGGCGGCCGTGTTCGAGCCGCCGCAGCCCGACAGCAGGAGGACTGCCGAGGCCATGAGCGCGGCGCCAGCGGTCACGTGCTTGCGTAGACGCATAATTGAACTCCTCACCATTGAGTCACTGAACGAGTCTTTCCGCATCCAGTAGGATCAACATATGTTGTCAGACAAATCTTCGCAAGTCGCTTCCCGCATTCTCGCGAGCCCTCCTGCATTGCAAACCGATAACGGCAGGGACGCCGTCAGCCGGTCGGCGACGACCATGGACGCCATCAAGCGCTACATGCTCACCCACGGCCTCAAGCCCGGCGACCCCCTGCCCACCGAGGCCGTCCTGTGCGCCGACCTGGGGGTCTCCCGGTCCTCGGTGCGCGAGGCCCTGCGCAAACTCGAGGCCCTCGACATCATCACCGTCCACCAGGGACGGGGGTCCTTCGTCGGCCAGATGTCGATGCAGCCCCTCGTCGACACCCTCGTCCTGCGCTCGGCTCTCGACCAGATCAACGGCATCAAATCCCTGTCGGAGGTCATCAGGATCCGCCGATCCCTCGACCTGGGGATCGCCGAGGAGCTCGTCGCCGCCATGCGCGGCACCACCAACCCGCACCTGTGGGACGCCGTGGACGCGATGAAGGAGAAGGCCCTACGCGGGGCCACCTATTACGACGAGGACATCGCCTTCCACTCCGGGCTGCTCGATTACCTCGACAACTCCCTCATGCAGCAGCTGACCTCGGCGATGTGGCTCATCCACCAGACCGCCTCCCCCGGTCTCAAGGCCGCCGACGGCGAGCAGATGATGGCCGCGGCCCTGGCCCACGGCGATATCCTCAGCGCCTGCGAGCACGGGGACGTCGACGCCTACAAGGCCGCCGTCGACTGGCACTACGGCCCCCTCAACGCCCTCATCGACGGCGACTGACCCCCGGAGCTCGGGGCCCCGCGGACGCGCGGGCGGGGCCTCGCCGGCGCAGAGCTCATCGGCCGACCCCGACTCCCCGCCCCCCTCGGGGTCGCCCCTGCGTCCACCGATCGGCGGCTCCCCCCCCCGACGCGTGCGCGCCCGGTCCGGGGGTTTTGCGCCCCGCTCCCGCGCGCCGCCGGGGAATACGAAAACCCCCGCGAGAACTCGCGGGGGCATCGACTCTGCAGAACCGTTCAGCGGGTCTCGCGGTGAGCCGTCGACTTGCGGCAACGCGGGCAGAACTTCGCCAGCTCGAGGCGGTCCGGCGTGTTACGACGGTTCTTCTTCGTGATGTAGTTGCGCTCCTTGCACTCCGAGCAGGCCAGAGTGATCTTGGGGCGAACGTCCTGGGACTTGCTTGCCACGGTTGCTTCCCTCTTTTGCTGATTGGCTCGTCGACTCGCGACCTGTCTCGTCTTGGTAGCGGGGGCGGGGCTCGAACCCGCGACCTCACGATTATGAGTCGTGCGCTCTGACCAGCTGAGCTACCCCGCCGCAGCGGTTGCGGCACAAGCCGCCACCGGAGCCCCGAAAGGGAATCGAACCCTTGACCTTCTCCTTACCATGGAGACGCTCTGCCTACTGAGCTATCGGGGCAACGCGGGACACTCTATCCCAGGGTATTTCGAGGAATCAAACCCTCGCCTTGAGAAGAGACTCACACGCGTTTCTCGATGGGAATCGAGTGTGGCGGGGGAGGGATTCGAACCCCCGAAGCATTCCGCGTCTGATTTACAGTCAGATCCCTTTGGCCACTCGGGAACCCCGCCGTGCGCCGCTTTCGCGGTGCCGTGGAAGAATAACAGAGCACGGGGATGCGCTGTCAACTCGGCCCCATCGGGCCGTCCATCCCCCGCCCGAGAACCCGACGAGCCCCTCGCCCCCCGAGGGCTCCGACACGAACCCTCCATGGAAGGACGCGAAGATATGGCCGACTCCTCATTCGACATCGTCTCCAAGCTCGACCGCCAGGAGGTCGACAACGCCGTCAACCAGACCGCCAAGGAGATCTCGACCCGCTACGACTTCCGCAACGTCGACGCCGAGATCCGCCTGTCCGGCGACGCCATCGAGATGCAGGCGAACTCGCCCGAACGGGTCATGGCGATCCTCGACGTCCTCCAGACCAAGCTCATCCGCCGGGGCCTGTCCCTCAAGTGCCTCGACTACAAGGACCGCGAGCCCAAGGCCTCGGGCAAGATCTACCGGCTCGTCGCGCCGCTGCGCGAGGGCATCGCCCAGGACACCGCGAAGAAGATCTCCAAGCTCATCCGGGACCAGGCCCCCAAGGGCGTCAAGGCCCAGATCCAGGGCGACGAGCTGCGCGTCTCCTCGAAATCGCGCGACGACCTGCAGGCCGTCATCGCCCTCCTCAAGGGCCCCGACGGCGACGCGCTCGACGTCGCTCTCCAGTTCGTCAACTACCGCTGAGGCCCTCCCGGTCTCCACGCTCCTCGGCGCCCCGCCCCCGGGGCGCCGTCGGGCTATCGGACGGTCTTACCGCCCCTCCCGACGGACCACGATAAGCACATCGAACCGAGCCCTTTCTCGCGTTCCCGGCCCGTTCACCGTCCCGCGCCAGAGGACCCGAAGGCCCGCCTGCGCCGCGGGTCGGTCCCGTCCACGAGCCGATGGAACCGCCGCGCGACCGGCAGCGCGGGCCCGTCAGTACCCGGCCATCCGCTCGAGGCGAGCGATGCGCTGATCCATCGGCGGATGCGTCGAGAAGAGCGCCCGCAGCCCCGCGCCCCGGAAAGGATTGGCGATCATCAGGGCCGCGACATTCTGATTCGCCGGAGTCGGCGCCAACGGCACATGATCCGTCGCCCGCTCAAGCTTGCGCAGCGCCGACGCCAGCGCCAGAGGATCCTGCGTGAGTTCGGCGCCGTCCTCGTCGGCGTCGAACTCGCGGGTGCGCGATAGGGAGAACTGAATGAGCGTCGAGGCGATCGGGGCGAGCAGCGCCAGGGCGAGAGTCCCCAGGAGCCCCACTCCCCCGCCCTCCTCGGAGCGCCTCCCGCCGCCGAAGAACATGAGGAACTGGGCGACGGAGGTGATGACGCCGGCCATCGCCGCCGCGACCGACGACGTGAGGATGTCGCGGTTGTACACGTGCATGAGCTCATGGCCCAGGACCCCGCGCAATTCCCGCTCTCCGAGGATCTGGAGGATCCCCTCGGTGCAGCACACGGCGGCGTTGCGCGGATTGCGCCCGGTAGCGAACGCGTTGGGGGTGGGGGTCGGGGCGATCCAGATCGACGGCATCGGCTGGTCGGCCCGCTCGGAGAGCTCGCGCACGATGCGGTACAGGTCGGGGCGCTGCTCCTCGGTCACCGGGTAGGCGTTCATCGCCCGCAGGGCGATCGTCGTCGAGTTCCAATAGGAGTAGAACGTCTGGGCCAGCCCGACGGCGGCGAAGACCCAGATCCAGTATCCGCGCCCGGTGCCGCCGGCGACGAGGGCGCCGATGCCCAAGAGCAGCGCCCACATGCCGCCGAGGAGGGCGGCGGTCTTCAAACCGTTGAAATGACTGCGGTGCGTCATGCGCCCAGCCTACGAAACACCCCTGAATGCGCGCTGAACGAGCCCGGTGGGTCCCCGCACGGCGCGGCCGACGCCCCTCAGGCCGGGAAGGAGTCCCGGTCCCCCACCGGCAGGTCGAGGGCGGCGCCCACCGCCTCGGAGTACAGGACCCCGTCGCGGGTCGACAGCGCGCGGGCCAGGTCGGGGCGCGCCCGGCACGCCTCACCCGCGCTCATGGAGGCCAGCGCGCGGACGTAGGGCAGGGTCGCGTTCGTCAGCGCGTGGGTGGAGGTGACCGGCACCGCACCCGGCATGTTCCCCACGCAGTAGAAGATCTTCCCGTCGACCTCGAAGACCGGGTCCGAATGGGTCGTCGGGCGCGAGTCCTCGAAGCATCCGCCCTGATCGATCGCGATGTCGACGAGGACGGAGCCGGGCCTCATCCCCGCGAGCATCTCATGGGTGACCACGCGCGGGGCCCGCGCCCCGGGGACGAGGACGGCGCCGATAACGAGATCGGCGTCGGCGCAGGCCCTGGCGACGTCGTACTCCGTGGAGAAGCGCGTGCGGATGCTCGCGCCGAACACGTCGTCGATCCTGCGCATGCGCTCGGTGTCGATGTCCATGACGGTGACGTCGGCGCCCATGCCGGCCGCGACCCTGGCGGCGCTCATCCCCGCGGTGCCGCCGCCCAGGACGAGGACGCCGCCCCGTCGCACTCCGGCGGCCCCTCCCAGCAGGACGCCGGCGCCCCCGTTGGGGCGCAGCAGCCTCTCGGCGCCGACCTGGGCGGCGAGGCGGCCGGCGATCTCGGACATGGGGGCGAGCAGCGGCAGGGAGCCGGCGTCGGTCTCGACGGTCTCGTAGGCGAACGAGGTGGTGCCCGCGTCGAGGAGGGCGCGGGTCAGGTCCGGCTCGGCGGCGAGGTGGAGGTAGGTGAAGAGGAGGAGATCGCGGCGCAGGTACCCGTATTCGGGGGCGAGGGGCTCCTTGACCTTGAGGACCATGTCGGCCCCCGCCCACACCTCCTGCGCGCGCGGGAGGATCCGCGCGCCGGCGGCCGCGTAGTCGGCGTCGTCGATGCCCACGCCCGTTCCGGCCCCGGCCTCGACGAGGACCTCGTGGCCGTCGGCGACGAGGGCGGCGACCCCCGCCGGCGTGATCGCCACCCGGAACTCGTGGTCCTTGATCTCAGTTGGTACGCCGATGCGCATCGCGGCCTCCTCGACTCGTCGGGCGGCTAGCTCCGCCCCACTGCGACCCTACGTCCCCGCGGGACGGCGCGCAGGGGCTCGGCGCCCCGGGGCGGCCCTCGCCCTCAGCGCCGGCCGGGGCCCGTGTAGTCGTCGAAGCGCTCGGGGGCGCTCGGCACGCCCATCTCGCCCATTTCGCCGATGAGGTCCGTCGAGGCCGCCGTCACCTCGGCGCCCCTCGACACGTCGGTCATCACCCGGCGCGACACGACCTTGACGCGCTCGCGCAGGCCGCGCCCGCCGGGCAGTTCGCCGTACTCGTCGCCGAGCTCGCGCTCGTAGGCGTCGAGGAGCTCCCAGCCCTCCCACGTCGTGTACTCGACGCCGCGCTCCTCGAGGAGGGCGATCATCGCCTCGTGGCCGACCTGGTTGGTCGCCGCATGCAGCCGGCCGGCCTTCGCGTCCTCGACGAGGTGGGCGATCGTTTGCTGGGCGTCGGACTTCGTCGAGCCGATGAGGCCGACGGGCCCGCGCTTGATCCACCCGGTCGCGTAGACGCCGGGGATCGCCCGGTCCTCGTCGGCGCCGGCCTCGGGGACGACGCGGCCCTCGACGTTGGGGACGACGCCCCGCAGGGCGTCGAAGGGCAGGCCCGGGATCGGCGACGAGTAGTAGCCGACGGCCCGGTACACGGCCTGCACCGGCCACGTCGTGATGACGCCCGTGCCGCGCACGCTCCCGTCCCCGGTCAATTCGGTGCGCTCGGTACGCAGGGCGGCGACGTGGCCGTTCTCGTCGGCGACGACCTCGACGGGCGCTTGGAAGAGGTGGATGTGGATCCGCCGCGAGGCGGTGCGCTCGGAGTCGTCGGCCATCGCGTAGTTCGTCAGGGTCTTGACGACCTGACGCTGCTGGTTCGACTCGCGCAGGGCCCGCTCCGAGCCCTCGTCGAAGTCGAAGTCCTCCTCCGAGACGATGATGTCGACGTCGGGGACGTGTCCGAGCTCGCGCAGCTCCAGGGGCGTGAACTTCACCTGGGCGGGGCCGCGGCGCCCGAAGACGTGGACGTCGGTCACGGGGTTGGCGGCCAGGCCGTCGGCGACGTTGGCGGGGATCTCGGTGACCATCATGTCCTCGGCGTGCTTGGCGAGGACCCGGGCGACGTCGAGGGCGACGTTGCCGACGCCGATGACGGCAACCTCGCGGGCTTTCAGCGGCCAGGTGCGCGGGTAGTCGGGGTTGCCGTCGTACCAGGAGACGAAGTCGGCGGCGCCGTAGGACTCGGGCAGGTCGATGCCGGGGATCGGCAGGGGCGCGTCCCGGTCGGCACCGGTGGCGACGACGACGGCGTCGTAGTGGTCGCGCAGGTCGTCGATGGTGATGTCCCGGCCGACCTCGACGTTGCCGAGCAGGCGGATGTCGCCGCGCTGGAGGATCCTGTAGAGGGCGACGATGATCTGCTTGATCCGGGGGTGGTCGGGGGCGACGCCGTAGCGGACGAGCCCGTAGGGGGCGGGGAGGCGCTCGAAGAGGTCGATGCTGACGTCGAGACCGGATTTCGACAGGATGTCTGACGCGTAGATGCCGGCAGGGCCTGCGCCGATGACGGCGACGTTGACAGGGGCCACCCCAAACTCCTCACTCGGTGGCGCCGGCGCTGGGGCCGACGGTCGGCGCCCGCTCCTGCGGGCGCGGCAGCGACCCGTCAAGGATACCGGGGCGCACTCAGGGGGACCTCGATTGAGACGAGCGCCACCGCCGGCCGTCATCGACGCGGCCCGCCGGGGGACCGCTCCCGGTCCGCTCACCGTGCTCTGCCGCCTCCCGTGCCGGGCCGCGCATCCACCCGCCGATCGGGAGGGGGCCTTTCTCGGCGTCGGTGGCGACCCTTGGACGGATGCGCTCAGGCGCGGCGCCCCGCGTGGAGGGTGACGATCTCGTCGGCGTAGTCGCGCGCCGCCGGATCGTGCGAGGCGATGACGACGATCGCGCCGTCGGCCGCCTTCTCGCGGGCGACCCGGTGGATGATCTCGGTCGATTCGATGTCGGCGGCCGCCGTCGGCTCGTCCATGAGGAGCATGTCGGTCCTGCGGCTCAGCGCCTGGGCGACGAGGACCCGCTGGCACTGCCCGCCGCTGGTCTCGGACAGCTGGCGGCCCGCCAGGTCGAGGATCCCCACGGCGCTCATCGCCCAGTCGACGGCCTCGTGGTCCTCGGGGCGCAGGCGGCGCAGGAGGCCGCGCTCGGGCCACCGGCCCATCTCGACGGCGGCGCGCACGGTCAGCGGGAGGCGGTCGGCGCTCGGCGGGCGCTGGGGGACGAGGGCGACCTCGGAGGGCATCCCGGTGATCGTCCCCGACTCGGGCCGCAGGGCCCCGGCGAGGGTCAGCAGGAGAGTCGACTTGCCCGACCCGTTCCCGCCGCACACGAGTGTGACTTTACCCGCATCGAGGGTGAGGTCGAGCCCGTCGAGGGCGTGGACGTCCCCCCGGATGACGGTGAGATCGCGGATGTCGACGGCGGTCGGGGGCACTGGCATAAGGGCACCCTATATCAGTTGGCCGGACTCCTCCTTTTCGATACTCTTTGAGAATGAGTCTCATCAGCGATCCTCTCAGCGCGGGGTTCTTCACGAACGCCCTCATCGGCGGCGTCCTCGCGACGTGGATCTGCGCGATCGCCGGAACGTGGGTCGTCGTGCGCGGGATGGCCTTCCTCGGCGAGGCCATCGCCCACGGGATGCTCCCCGGCGTCGCCCTCGCCTCCCTGGCCGGCTGGTCCCCCCTCCTGGGCGCCGGCCTGTCCGCCCTCGTCATGGCCGCCGGCATCGGCTGGCTCGGCAGGCGCACGCGCATCTCCCAGGACACCTCCATCGGCATCGCTTTCGTCATCATGCTCTCCCTGGGCGTCATCATCGTCTCGCGCTCGAAGTCCTTCGCCACCGACCTCACCGCCATCCTCTTCGGCGACGTCCTGGCGATGACCTCCGGCGAGATCCGCGTCCTCGCCGTCGCCCTCGCCCTGACCGTCGCCCTCGCGGCCGTCCTCGCCCGGCCCCTCCAGGCCCTCGCCCTCGACGAGGCCCTCGCCCGCACCCTCGGGATGCGCCCGCGCCTGGCGTCCTTCGCTCTGACCCTCATGGTCACCCTCGCCGTCGTCGCCTCCTACCGGGCCGTCGGCTCCCTCCTCGTCGTCGCCCTCCTCGTCGCCCCGCCCGCCACCGCCTCCCTGTGGTCCCGGTCCATCGTCGAGACGACGATCTGGGCGGGGATCATCGGCTCGGCCTCCGTGGTCCTCGGCATGTACCTGTCGTGGTACGCGGCCACCGCCGCGGGCGCCTCCATCGCCACCGTCGCCGGCGCGATCTTCCTCATCTGCGCGCCGACCGTCCCCGCCGTCCGTGCCATGCGCCACTCCCACTCCCCGACCCCCACGCCCAGCGCCCCGATCGGCGCATAACCCCGAAAGGCCCCCATGACCCCCCTCCGCCCCCGCACCGGGCGCCTCCCCGGACTCGCCCTCGCCGCCGCCGCAGCCCTGGGCCTGGCGGCCTGCGGCCCCCAGGCCCCCCAGTCCGCCCCCCAGTCCGCCGCCGACCAGGCCGCGCAATCGCAGGCCCGCCCCCACGGATGGGTCGAGGGCGCCACCGAGATCGCCGAGCCCAAGGCCTCCCTCGCGTCCATCGGCGCCGACGGGGCGATCTCCCTGACCGACCTCGCGGACTTCTCCTCCCACCCCATCGGGCAGGCCGGCGACCACCGCGCCGTCGCCACCGACTCCCGGTTCCTCGCGATCCTCACCCCCGAGGGCCTGCGCCTCGTCGACACCGGCGTGTGGACCGTCGACCACGGCGACCACCAGCACTACTACGAGGCGCCCGCCCGCGACCTCGGCCTCGTCGACCTGTCCGACCACGGCGTCGACGCCGACGCCATCGGCGCGGCCCTCGACGACCCCGCCGCCCCTCCCCTGAGCATCGACTCCTCCGAGTCCCTCACCGCCGTGCGCATCGGCGCCGCCGCCGTCCTCCTCGACCGCGAGGCCCTGGGCGCCGGCCGCGTCGAGGTCCTCGCCTCCGCCCCCGTCGACCCCGGCTCGTGGGTCGGCGCCGCCGGCGGCGGCTGGGCGATGATCCACGACTCCGAGCTCACCGTCCTCGACCAGTCCGGCGCCCCGATCGCCGACGCCCCGCACGCCTCCTGCGACTCGCCCGGCCAGGGCCTGTCGACCCGAGCCGGCATGGTTTTCACCTGCGCCGACGGCGCCCTCGTCGTCACCGCGACGATCTCGTCGACCGCCGACGACGCCACCGCCGCGTGGGCCGCCGTCCCCGCCCCCCTGCCCGAGGGCGCCGCCCCCGGCTCGGCCCCCGTGCGCCTCGACGCCCGGGCCTCCCGGCCCGTCGTCGCCGGACTCGCCCCCACCGGGGGCGCGTGGGTGCTGCGCGTGCGCGACGCCTCCTGGCTGAGCATCGACACCGACATCGACCTCGTCGCCATCACGAGCCTCGACGACTCCGACGACCGCGTCGTCGGAGTCGACTCCTCCGGCGCCGTCCACGTGTGGGCCGAATCCGACGGCTCCTACGTCCACGAGGCCTCCACCGACCCCCTCGTCTCCCCCCAGGCCGCCGCCCGGGGCCTGCACGTCACGCAGAACCGCCTCTACGCCCTGTCCGCCGACTCCGCCTCGATCCTCGAGATCAACCCCGCAGACGGCGCCTCCGTCGCCCGCTCCTTCGACGCCGCCGGCGCCGCCGACACCCAGGAGGTCGGACTGTGACCGCCCCCCGCACCCCCCTGCCCCGCCGTCTCGCCGCCGGGCTCGCGGCCCTGGCCGCCGGCCTCCTCGCCGCCTGCTCCCCCTCCGGCTCCGCCCCCGGCGCGGACGCCGCCGACCAGCCGACGATCGTCGCGACGACGAACATCCTCGGCGACATCGTCGCCCGCGTCGCCGGCGACCAGGCGCGGGTCGTCACCCTCATGCCCGCCAACGCCGACCCCCACTCCTTCGGGGTCTCCGCCCAGGACGCGCTCGTCATGCAGGAGGCCGATCTGCTCGTCGCCAACGGGCTCGGCCTCGAAGAGGGCCTCGCCGCCAACATCGACGCCGCCGAGCAGGCCGGAACCCCGCTCTTCGAAGCCGGCGACCATATCGACGTCCTCCAGTACGCGACCGAGGACGCGTCCGGCCCCGACCCGCACTTCTGGACCGACCCGGCCCAAGTCGAGACCCTCGTCGCCGCCCTCGCCGACGAGATCGTCTCCATCGTCCCCGGCGTCGACGAGGCCGCTCTGCGCGCCTCCGCCGACGCCTACCGCCAGGAGGTCGCCGAGCTCGGCGACTACATGACCCGCCGGTTCAACGAGATCCCCGCCGACCGCCGGGCCCTGGTCACCAACCACCACGTCTTCGGCTACCTCGCCAACGCCTTCGGCTTCGAGATCATCGGCGCCGTCATCCCCGGCGGCGCCACCCTGGCCGCGCCGAGCGCCTCCGACCTCAAGGACCTCGCCGACGCCATCGACGAGGCCGGGGTGCCCGCGATCTTCGCCGAGTCCTCCTCCCCCGACAAGCTCGTCCAGGCCCTCGCCGAGCAGGTCGGCATCGACGTCCAGGTCATCCCCCTGTACACGGAGTCCCTGACCGATGCCGACGGCGAAGCCCCGACCTACCTCGACATGATGCGCGTCGACACCGACCTCATCGCCGACGCCCTGAGCCGCTGACCCCGCCCGGGCCCCACCGCGGCTCCCCGAATACCGACCGATAGATCCCCACCGTCCCCCATCCCGGGGGCTTGAAAGGACACCGCATGAAATCCCGCACCACCCGCACTGCCTCCGGCGCCGCGGCCCTCGCCCTGGCGAGCGCCCTGGCCCTGACCGCGTGCTCGACCGGCGCCGACCAGCAGTCGGCCGCCCCCGCCCCGGCCCCCGCCGATGCCGCGTCGACCCCGACCGCCGGGGCCGGCGCCCGCTTCGCCCTCGCCTACGACGGCGGCCTGAAGATCCTCGACGCCACCACCCTCGACGAGGTCGCCGACATCCCCCTCGACGGGTTCAACCGCATCAACGCAGCCGGCGACGGCGAGCACCTCCTGATCTCCACCGAGGCCGGCTTCCGCGTCCTTGCCACCGGCACCGACGGCTCCGACGCCGCCCTCTCCGACCACGCGATCACGGCCGACAAGCCGGGGCATGTCGTCGTCCACGGCGGCTCGACCGTCCTCTTCGACGACGGCACCGGCTCCATCCAGGTCTTCGACACCGCCTCCTTCGGCGACGACGCGAAGCCGACCCGGACCATCATGTCCGACGCCCCCCACCACGGGGTCGCCGTCGAACTCGCCGACGGCTCCGTCGTCCGCACCATCGGCACCTCCGAGGCCCGCACCGGCGCCCTCGTCGAGGACAAGGACGGCAACGAGATCGCGCGCTCCGAGGAGTGCCCCGGCGTTCACGGCGAAGGCGTCGCCAAGGGCGAGGTCGTCACCATCGGCTGCGAGAACGGCGTCCTCGTGTGGGACGGCCAGGCCTTCACGAAGCTGACGAGCCCCGACGCCGACTACGGCCGTATCGGCAACGAGTACGCCTCCGAGAAGTCGCCGATCATGGTCACCGACTACAAGAACGACCCCGACGCCGAGGGCGTCACCCTGTCCCACATCGGCTTCGTCGACACCGTCGCCAAGACCTTCGAGGTCATCGATATGCCCGAGGGCGTCCAGTACACGTGGCGCGGCGTGCGCCGCGACGGCGACGGCGGCGCCTGGGTGCTCGGCACCGACGGCTCCCTGTACCGCATCGACGTCGACGCCAAGACCATCGGCGACCCGATCAAGGTCACCGGCGCGTGGGAGGGGCCCGAGCCGTGGCAGGCCCCGCACCCGGCGCTCACCATCGACGGCTCCACCGCGTGGATCACCGAGCCCGCCACCGCATCCGTCCACCGCGTCGACCTGGCCACCGGCCAGGTGACGACCGCCGAGGTCGGCGTCGTCCCCAACGAGGTCGGCCTGGCCACCGGCAAGTGACCGGGACCGCCCGGCCCTGATACCGGGACGACCGAAGGCCCCCGTTCCCTTGGGAACGGGGGCCTTTCGTCGTCCCGCGCGACCCGGCTCAGGCCAGGCGGTCGACCATCAGGTGGGCGAAGGACACGAGCGCCGTGCGCGCCTCGCCCCGCGGCAGGGCGTCGAGGACCTCGACCGCCCGATCCGACCAGTGCCGCGCGAGGGCGCGCGTCTCCTCCAGGACGTCGTGGGCGCGCAATCGGTCGACGACCTCCGCCAGAGCCTCGTCGGAGGACAGGTCGGACGTCAGGAGGTCGAGGATCCGCGCCCCCGCTTCATCGATCGTCCCCTCCTCCCGACGGCGCCGCAGGAGCAGGACCGGCAGCGTGTCGACGCCCTCGCGCAGATCCGTGCCCGGCGTCTTGCCCGACGCCTCCCCCGTCGACGCCAGATCGAGGACGTCGTCGGCGATCTGGAAGGCCACGCCCACCCGCTCGCCGAACTCCGAGACGACCGCCGCCGCCTCGTCCCCCGCGCCCGACAGCCACGCGCCGAAACTCGCCGCCGTCGACACGAGGGACCCCGTCTTGTCGGCGAGGACCCGGATGTAGAAATCCACCCGGTCCTGCCCGTCGCGGGGCCCGAAGGTCTCGTTGAGCTGTCCGACGCACAAGCGCTCGAAGGTTCGCGCGTGATGGGCCACCATCTGGGGCCCCAGGCCGGCGATGAGCACCGACGCGCGGGCGAAGAGCACGTCGCCGGCGAGGATCGCCCGGTTGTTGCCCCACAGACGCTGAGCCGAGTCCACGCCCCTGCGGGTCGGCGCCGAGTCCATGACGTCGTCGTGGTAGAGGGACGCCAAATGGGTCAGCTCGACCGCCGTCGCGCCGTTGACCACCGGCTCCGACAACGCCAGGTCCGGGTCGCCCAACTGGGCGCACACGAGGGTCAGGAGCGGGCGCATCCGCTTGCCGCCGGCCACCGCCAGGTGGCGGGTCAGGTCGTCGACCAGATCCGACGACCCGGTGACCGCCTCGTGGAGCCGGCGCTCGACGGCCTCGAGCCCCGGGGTGATCCGGGACTCGAGGCCGGGAACATGAAGATCAGGTGGGGAAGCGCTCACGGGAGAAGTATGACGACCTGGGACAGAACCGACAACACGGGGCCCGGCACGACGCCCAGGGCGAGAGTGCCCGCCGCGCACAGGGCCACGGCGACCGCGCTCAGCCCCTCCGACCGGACGACGACGACCCCGTCGGCGGGCTCCGCGAAGAACATGAGCCTGACCAGGCGGAAGTAGAAGAACGCCGTGACCGCCGAGCACGCCAGCGCCAGGGCGACGAGCCAGCCGTGCCCGCCGGCGAAGCCGTCGGAGAAGACGACGAACTTGCCGATGAAGCCGCCCGTCAGCGGGATGCCCGCGAAGGACAGGAGGAACAGGAGCATCGTCCCGGCGATCACCGGATGCGTCCTGCCCAGTCCCGCCCAGCGCTCCAGCGCCGTCGCCTCGGCCCCCGGGGCCCCCTCGGCGTCGCCGCGGCGCACGAGCGCCACCAGGCCGAACGCGCCCACGGTCGCCAGCCCGTAGGCGAGGAGGTAGGCGAGGACGTGCCCCGTCGACCCCTGGACGAGGGAGAGGACGCCGATGAGGACGAAGCCCGCGTGGGCGATCGACGAGAAGGCGAGCATCCGCTTGACATCGGTCTGGACGACGCCGGCGAAGGTGCCGACGACCATCGTCAGCGCCGCCACCGCCACGAGGACTGGGACGAGGTCCCACTGGAGGATCGCCGCGCACGTCTGGTAGAAGCGCAGCATCGCCGCGAAGGCCGCGACCTTGACGGCCGCCGCCATGAAGCCCGTGACCGGCGTCGGGGCGCCCGTGTACACGTCGGGCGTCCACGCGTGGAACGGGGCGGCGCCGACCTTGAAGAGCAGGCCCACGAGGACCATGAGGACGCCGGCGACGCCGATCATGTCCATCCCCGAGCGCGCGACCAACGCGCCGGCCAGGCCCGAGATCGTCAGGGAACCGGAGAACCCGTAGAGCAGGGCCGAGCCCATGAGGAGGAAGCCGGAGGAGAAGGCGCCTAGGACGAAGTACTTCAGGGCCGCCTCCTGCGAGAGCTGGCGGCGCCGGCGGGCCGTGGCCGCCAGGATGTACAGCGGCAGGGACATGACCTCCAGGGCGACGAACAGCATGACGTACGAGTCCGCCGCCGGGAAGAGCATCATGCCGCCGAGGCTGAGCAGCGCCAGCGGGAACACCTCCGAACGCTGGTAGGCCTTCGCGTCGGTCAGCTCCTCCTCCGTCGAACCCGGGGTGTCGGAGGGCTGGCCGGCGAAGGCCCCGTCGCCGACGCGCGTGCGATCGGCCAGGACGAGGACCGCGAGGAACCCGAGAACGGCCAGTATCAGCTGGGCGACGACGGTCAGCGGGTCCTCGATGTACTCGCCGAGGGACGAGGGCTCCGAGGAGACCTTCAGCCAGCGGCTGACGAGGACGACCGCGGCCGCCAGGGTCGCCAGGCAGGCCAGGCCGATGCCGACGGCGCGGCGGGCCCCGACCGGCGCGAGCGCCTCGACGAGGACGCCGAGGACGCCGGCGCCCAGGACGATGAGGATCGGGGCGAGGGACGCCCACGCGACGGTCGGCGCGAGGAAGTCGGCTGCGGCGACGAGATTCACTTGGTGCTCCCTTCAACGAGCGCCTGCGCTGAGGCGGGGGCGCCGGCGGCCGAGGCCTCGGCGATGGGCGTCAGGGCGCCGACGAGGGGCGCGGACCAGACGCCGAGGACGACCATGGCGGCGACGAGCGGCGCGATGACCGACTTCTCCCGCGGGCCCAGGTCGGCCGCTGCGGACGCCGGCGCCTTCGGGTCGCCGGTGAAGACCCGCTGGTAGGGCATGAGGACGTAGACCGCGGCGATGACGACGCCGAGGACGGCGGCGAGTCCCGCCGCCGGGCTGACCGACCACGTCCCCATGAGGACGAGGTACTCGGGGACGAATCCCGACAGGCCCGGCAGGGCGATCGAGGCGAGGCCGGAGACGAGCCACAGGCCGGCCAGCACCGGGGTGATCCGCTGCATCCCGCCGTAGGCGTTCATGTCCCGGGTCCCGCCGCGACGGGCGAGCCACCCCGACAGGAGGAACATCGCGGCGATCGACACGCCGTGGGCGACCATGTAGAACATGGCGCCGACCATGGCGATCGGGGATCCGATGAAGATGCCGAGGACCATGAAGCCGAAGTGCGACACCGACGTGTAGGACACGAGGCGCATGATGTCGTCCTGGCCGTTGGCCGCCAGGCCCCCCCAGATGATCGACACGACGGCGAGGGCCACGAGGGCCCACCTGGCCTGCTCGGCGGCCGTCGGGAACAGCCTGAGGCACAGGGCGATCATCCCGAAGGTCCCGATCTTGTCGAGGACGCCGACGAGGAGGACGGACGTCCCCGGGCGGGAGACCGCCGCCGTGTCCGGCAGCCACGTGTGCACCGGGACCATCGGCGCCTTGATCGCGAACGCCACCATGAACGAGACGAACGCCCCCATCTGGACCGCGCCGCCGAGGGTCGAGGCCACCTGGGAGAGGGTGTCGAGTCGGAAGAAGGTGTCGGTGCGCGCGGGGGCGAAGGCCCACAGGGCGACGAGGCCGCCGAGCATGACGAGGCCCCCGGCCAGCGAATACAGGAGGAACTTCATCGCCGCCGCCCGGCGCTCGGCGCCGGCGCCCGTGCCGTAGCGCCCGATCATCAGGTAGAGGGGGACGAGCATCGCCTCGAACGCGATGTAGAAGACGACGACGTCGAAGGCCGCGAAGATCAGGACCATGAAGGCCTCGAGGGCCAGGACGAGGGCTGCGTAGGAGCCGGCGCGCCCCCCGTCCTCGTCCTCGTCCCATCCGGCGATGAGGACGATCGGCACGAGGGCGACGGCCAGGAGGATCATCACGAGCGCGAGCGCGTTGACGCCTAGCGCCCAGGAGACCCCCATCTGCGGGATCCACGCGACCGATTCGACGACCTGGTAGGAGGCGGGCGCCGACCAGTCGAAGTGGACGGAGGCGACGACCACGGCCAGGACGAGCTCGAGGCAGGCGACGACGAGGGCGATGCTCCGGCCGAAGCGGCGGCGCAGCCCGGGGGCGGCGCCCAGGACCAGGGCTCCCAGTGCCGGGACGGCGACGAGCGTCGTCAGCCACGGGAAGGAGGCGGCAACCATTGTGTTCTCCATCATGTTCAAACCCCTCACAGCCTGAATCCGAGGACGACGGCCAGGGCGAGGACGACGCCGCCGAGGATGTACGAGGCGTAGCCGCGCACGAAGCCCGACTGGGTGGCGGCGACCGCCCGGCCGATGCCCGCCGAGGCGGCGGCGACCCCCCGGATCGCGCCGTCGACGACGCGGCGGTCGCCGGAGGCGGCGGCCGCGGTGAGCGCCGCGGCCGGGGCGACGAAGACGGTCGCGTTGACGTCGTCCTGGTAGAGGTCGCGGCGCGCGGCCTCCGTCAGGGCGTTGCCCGCCGGGACGGCGGTGGGGACGTCGCCGGCGCCGTACATGCGCCAGGCGACGAGCGCGCCGACGAGGACGACCGCGAGGGTGGCCGCCTGGATGACGAGGACGGGCAGGACCGGCTCGACGTGCTCGGTCTCGCCGATGGCGGGCGCCAGCCACCGGATGAAGAATCCGCCGATCGACAGCAGGGGGCCGATGAGGACGGCGCCGACGGCCAGGACGATCATCGGGACCGTCATCAGGGGGGAGGACTCGTGCGGGTGGACGCCGGCGCCCTCGGCCTCGCTCGTCCATCGGGCCTTCCCGTGGAAGGTCATGAAGAACAGGCGCGACATGTAGAACGCGGTGACGCCGGCGCCGACCAGGGCCACGAGACCCAGGACCCAGCCCATCCAGGGCGCGTCTGCGCCGCCGAAGTCGCGGGCGGAGAAGGCGGCCTCGATGATCTTGTCCTTGGACCAGAAGCCCGACAGGGGCGGGACACCGAGGATCGCCAGCCAGCCCATCATGAACGTGATCCACGTCGTCTTCATGGCGGTGCGCAGCGCGCCGAAGCGGCGCATGTTCACCTGGTCCATCATCGCGTGCATCACCGAGCCGGCGCCGAGGAACATCAGGGCCTTGAAGAACCCGTGGGTGAAGAGGTGGAAGATCGCGAAGGCCCACCCGATCGGCCCCAGGCCCGCGCCGAGCATCATGTAGCCGATCTGCGACATCGTCGAGGCCGCGAGGACCTTCTTCATGTCGTCCTTGGCCGAGCCGACGACGGCCCCGAAGACCAGGGTGATCGCCCCGATGACGGCGACCGCCGTCGCGGCCGCGGGGGCGGCGACGTAGACGGCGCCGGAGCGCACGACGAGGTAGACGCCGGCGGTGACCATCGTCGCCGCGTGGATGAGGGCCGACACGGGCGTCGGGCCCGCCATCGCGTCGCCGAGCCACGCCTGGAGGGGGAACTGCGCGGACTTGCCGCAGGCGGCGACGAGGAGGAACAGGCCGATGAGGGTCGCCTGGGCCGTCGGCATGGCGGCGGCGCCGGCGGCGACGGCGTCGAACGTCACCGAGTGGACGTTCGCGACCATCGCCATCATCGCCAGGAGCATCCCCATGTCGCCGACGCGGTTCATGACGAACGCCTTCTTGGCGGCCCGGGCGTTGGCGGGCACGTGGTTCCAGAAGCCGATGAGCAGGTAGGACGCCAGGCCCACGCCCTCCCAGCCGACGAACAGGACGGCGTAGGAGTCCCCGAGGACCAGGGTGAGCATCGCCGCGATGAACAGGTTGAGGTAGGCGAAGAAGCGCCGCCGGTCCCGGTCGTGCTCCATGTAGGCGATCGCGTAGACGTGGATGAGGGATCCGACGAAGGTCACGAGGACGACGAACGTCAACGACAGCGGGTCGACGAGCAGGCCGACGTCGACGGTGAGGTCGCCGGCGGGGATCCACGTGAACAGGGTCTGGGCCATCCGCCGCTGCGAGGGGTCCAGGCCGAGGAACTGGGCGACGATGACCGCCCCGACGACGAAGGAGGCCCACGAGGCCCCGGTGGCCAGCAGGTGCCCCCACCGGTCGGCGCGGCGCCCCGCGAGGAGCAGGACGGCGGCGCAGGCCAGCGGGATGAGGATCAGCAGCCACGCGTACGAGGCGGCCCCGGTCGCGGCGGCCGTCTCGACGGGGCCGGCGGGGACGTGGTCGGCGGGCAGGACGAGGGACGGTGTCATGCTCATTCCTCCCTCAGTGCTTGAGCAGGGTCGCGTCGTCGACGCTCGTCGTGGCGCGCGACCTGAAGATGGACACGATGATGGCCAGGCCGACGACGACCTCAGCGGCGGCGACGATCATGACGAAGAACGCCATGATCTGGCCGCTGACGTCGCCGAGGATCCGGGCGAAGGTGACGAAGACGAGATTCGCCGAGTTGAGCATGAGCTCGACGCCCATGAGGGAGATGATCGCGGAGCGGCGGACGACGACGATGGTCGCGCCGATCGAGAAGATCACTCCCGCGAGGATGAGGTACCAGGCCAGACTCACTTCTCCTCCTCCTGGTTCTGGGCGGGGGCCGTCGGCTGGTCGAGGCCGGTGGGGGCGGCGGGCCCGGGCATGCCCCAGGCTCCGGACTGGGGGATCGCCGCGGAGGCCTCGAGGGCGAAGGGCGAGTCGATCGTCTCGTCGGCGCGGGCGAGCATGAGGGACTGGGCGACGTCGCGATCGACCTGGGCGATCGTGCGTTCGAGGCCGCGCACGCGCAGGACGCGCGGGACGGACTCCTCGATGGGGGCGAGGGTCTCGCCGGAGATCGCCGGCACGTCGGCGGCGTTCGTGCGCGCGTAGACGCCGGGCGCGGGCAGCTGCCCGATGCGGCGCCCCTGCGTCTCGAAGGCCCGCATCTTCGCCTTGGCGACCTCCAGTTGGGTCAGGCGCGGGCCGAGGCGGTCCGAGTGGGTCAGGAGCATCGCCCCGACAGCGGCGGTGACGAGCAGGACGGCGGCGGCCTCGATGGCCAGCCAGTGCTCGGAGAACAGGGCGACGGCCAGGTCGGTGATCGGCTCGTCGGAGTACGGGTCCGTGGCGTAGCCGGCCTCGTCGCCGACGACCGCGCGCCCCACGGCGGTGGCCAGGGCCACGGCCAGGCCGAGGCCCGCCAGGCAGGCGGCGACGATCTTCTCGCGGCCCTGGCGGGCGTAGTCGTCGGTGGCCCCCAGGCCGATCATCATGATGACGAAGAGGAAGAGGATCATGATCGCGCCGGTGTAGACGACGATCTGGACGACCCCGAGGAACGGGGCGTCCTGGGCGAGGTAGAGGACGGCCAGGCCGAGCATGACGCCGACCATGGACAGAGCCGCGTAGGCGGCCTTCCTGAAGAGGAGGACGCCGAGGGCGCAGGCGACCATGAAGATCCCCGTGCCCGCGAAGAGCACGGCCTCCCCGGTGGAGGCCATCTCGGGCCATGTACCCACAAGATTCATCGGTTCGCCTCCTCGGCGCGCGCGGCTGCCGCGGCGGCCTCTAGGGTCGGGTCGTCCGGCCGGCGCGAGCGCACCCAGTCGACCTGGGCGGCGGTCGGGCCGGCGACGGCGCCGCGGTAGTAGTCCCCGTCGCTCAGGCCCTCGGCCATCGGGTGGGGCGTCGACAGCATCCCCTCGGCCAGGGGCACGAGGAGGTCCTGCTTCTCGTAGATGTCGTCGGCCCGCGTGTACTCGGCCAGCTCGAAGTCGTTGCCCATCGTCAGGGCGCGCGTCGGGCAGGCCTCGATGCACATGCCGCAGAAGATGCAGCGCAGGTAGTTGATCTGGTAGACGTTGCCGAACCTCTCGCCCGGCGAGTACTGGGCGTCCGGGGTGTTCGACGCGGCCTCGACGAGGATCGCGTCCGCGGGGCACGCCCACGCGCACAGCTCGCAACCGATGCACTTCTCCAGCCCGTCGGCGTAGCGGTTGAGCTGGTGGCGCCCGTGGAAGCGGGGCTGGACCCGGGCGGGCTCGCGCGGGTACTGCTCGGTGACGGTCGGGCGGAAGAACGACGAGAGGGTGACGCCGAAGCCGGCGATCGGGGCGAAGAACTCGCCGATCGGCCCCTTCGGGTCGTGCTCGAATCGCATCTGCGCATCCGGGTCGGTCGTCTTCTTACTCATCGTTTCCCTCCTCGATGACGGCGGTCGCGACCGTCACGGGTGCGGCGCGCGCGGCGCGCGGGGACTGGACGGGCAGCTGGCCCGGCAGCGGCGGGACGGGGAACCCGTCGGCGAAGCCCGTGTACTCCTCGTCGGCGGGATCCGTCGGCTCGGGCTCCGGCGAGTCCGTGAGCCACAGGACGGCCAGGACGAGGAGGAACACGGCGAGGACGACGCCGCCCATGACCGGCAGGGAGATCTCGACCCACGCGGTCAGGCCGCGGACGACGGCGACCATGACGAGCCAGACGAGGGCGATCGGCATGAGCCACTTCCACCCCAGGCTCATGAACTGGTCGTAGCGGAAGCGCAGGAGCGTCGCCCGGGTCCAGATCATCAGCATCATGAAGAACCACATCTTGAGGAAGAACCACAGCATCCCCCACCAGCCGGAGTTGAGGAACTCGATGTGGGAGATCGGCCAGGGCGCGTGCCAGCCGCCGAAGAACATCGTCGTCGCGATGGCCGAGACGTTGAGCATGTTGACGTACTCGGACAGGTAGTACCAGCCGAACTTCATCGACGAGTACTCGACCATGTGCCCGGCGACAAGCTCGCCCTCGGCCTCGGGGAGGTCGAAGGGGAGGCGGTTGACCTCTCCGCAGGCGCTGATGCAGTAGATGACGAACGCGGGGATCAGGGCGAACGCCCACCACACGCGCCCCTGGGCGGCGACGATCTGCGAGGTCGACATCGTCCCCGACATGAGGAAGACCGACACGAGGGACAGGCCCATCGCCAGCTCGTAGGAGATCACCTGGGCGGAGGAGCGCACGGCGCCGTACAGGGGCAGGGTCGACCGGGTCGACCAGCCGCCCAGGACGATCCCGTAGATGCCCAGCGACGCGATCGCCAGGATGTACAGGGCCGCGACCGGCATGTCCGCCAGTTGCAGGGGGGTCGATCGGCCGAACACCTGGACGTTCGGCCCCATGGGGATCACCGCGAAGATGCTGAAGGCGCAGAACGCGGAGATCGCCGGGGCGAGGAAGTAGAGGAACTTGTCGGCGCCGCGCGTCCACATGTCCTCCTTGAAGAGAAGCTTGCCGGCGTCGGCGAACGCCTGGAAGAGCCCCAGGGGTCCGGCGACGTTGGGGCCGGGGCGCGTCTGCATCCTGCCGAGGCCGCGCCGCTCGACCCACAGGGCGATGAGGACGTTGACGATGAGGTAGACGATGATGAAGACGGCCTTGATGAGCGTCAGCCACCAGGTCTCCTCCGAGAAGTCCGATGCCGCGTAGTCGGGCACCGCGAGGGCCAGGAGATTCATCGGGCCACCTCCCCTGTGGCGCTGAGGGCGACGACGGCGCCCGAGGCGCCGAGCTCGCAGTGGACGAGGGAGCCGGCCGAGCACTCGGGCACCCACACGACGTGGTCGGGCAGGTCGGCGACGGCGGCGGGCAGCGCGATCGACCCGCGCTCGGTGGACAGGACGAGCGTCTCGTCGACTCGCCCCCCGACGGCGGCCAGCGTCGACTCGGAGACGAGGGCGACCGGGCGGCGGGCCGAGCCCGCGAGCCACTGGGCGCCGTCCTGGAGGATCCCGGCGTCGAGCATCGGCTTGTGGGTCGCCAGGACGGCCTGGTCGGGGCCGACCGGGGTCGGGGCCGGGGCGTCGACGGGGACGAAGGCCTCGCGGGCCCCGCGCCACTCCATCAGGGGGTTGACCTCGTCGTACAGGTCCGTCAGCGTGGCGACGCCCAGGTCGGCGCCGAACTCGGCGGCCAGGCGCGACAGGGCCTCGCGGTCGGTGAGGGCGCGTGAGGCGATCGCCTGCCCGAAGGGGCGCAGGCGCCCCTCCCAGTCGATGAACGTCCCGTTCTTCTCCAGGGCCGGCGCGACCGGCAGGACGACGTCCGCCCGGTCGGTGATCTGCGAGGGACGGACCTCCAGGGACACGAGGAACGGGACCGCGTCGAGGCCGGCGAGGACCCGCTGCGGGTCGTCGAAGTCGCGCACGTCGACGCCGCCGACGACGAGGGCGTCGACCGCGCCCGACAGGGCGCCCTCGATCATCTGCGAGGCGTCCAGGCCCCGCTCGTCGGGCACCCGGTCCCACCCGAGGGAGGCCCGCGCGGCCTCGTCGGCCAGGTCCCGACCGAAGGGCAGCAGGCCCGGCAGGAGGCCAGCCTCGACGGCGGCGCGGTCGCCGCAGCGGCGCGGCACCCACTGGAGGCGCGCGCCCGTGCGGTCCGCGAGGGCCGCGACGGCGCTGAGCAGCCCAGGGGCGCGCGCGGCGCGCTCTCCGACGAGGATCACGCCTCCGGCGAGGTCCTCGGCGAGCCCCGCGTTCTCCGCGCCCTCGGCGATCGAGGAGACGACCTCGACCTCCGTGCCGGGCGCGGCGCGCAGGATCTGGGCGCCGAGCTTGCGCGACCCGGCGGAGGTGAAGGGGGCGACAGAGGCGACGCGCGCCGACCCGGCGCGCACGCCCTTGCGCAGGCGCAGGAAGACCGCGCCGCACTCGTCCTCGGGCTCGAGGGCCACGAGGAGGACCCGCCCGGCGGACTCCAGGTCCGCGTAGGTGACGCCCAGGCCCGACCCGGCCACGCGCGAGGCGAGGAACGAGCGCTCCTCCTCGCTGTGAGCGCGCCCGCGGGCGTCGATCGAGTCGGAGCCGACGATGCCGCGCGCGAACTTGCCCCACGCCCACGCGTCCTCGAAGGTCAGCCGGCCGCCGGGGAGGAACCCGACGCGGCCCGACGCCGCCTCGATCCCGCGGCGCGCCCGGTCCAGCGCATCCGACCAGGAGGTCGGGACGAGCTCGCCGTCCTCGCGCACCAGGGGCGTGCGCAGGCGGTCGACGCCGTGCCACTCGAAGGCGAAGCGGTCCTTGTCGGTGATCCACTCCTCGTTGACCTCCGGATCGTTGCCGGCCATCCGGCGGACAACCTCGCCGCGGCGGATGTCGACGCGGATCGCGCTACCCGACGCGTCGTGCTCGGTGACCGACGGGGTGGACACGAGGTCGAAGGGCCGGGCCCGGAAGCGGTACGAGGCGGCCGTCAGGGCGCCCACCGGGCAGATCTGGATGATGTTGCCCGAGAAGTAGGAGGCGAAGGCCCGCCCGGTGACGTCCCGGTCGGCCTCGGTCAGCTCGCCCTCGTTGACCGACCCGAGGATCCCGGACTCGCCGTAGGGGCCGGAGATCCCCGCGTCCCCCATGCCCTTGCCCTTGGGGTCGTGGAAGTCGAGGGTCGACGTGTCGAAGCCGCCGATCTGCTCGGCCATGAAGTAGTGGTCGTCGGTCGGGGCGGTGCCGCCGCCGCGCCCTTGCAAGTCGATGAACACGTCGCCGGAGATCTCCTTGCCGAAGCGCACGCACCGCTGGCACAGGATGCACCGGTCGCGGTCGAGGAGGATCTGGGAGGTCAGCTGGAGGGGCTTGCGGTACGTGCGCTTGGCGTCGGCGAAGCGCGAGGTCGCGCGCCCGTCCGTCATCGCCTGGTTCTGCAGGGGGCATTCGCCGCCCTTGTCGCAGATCGGGCAGTCGAGCGGGTGGTTGATGAGGAGGAACTCCATGACGCCGCGCTGGGCGGTGGCCGCGACCTCGGAGGTGCGCTGGGTCTTGACGACCATGCCGGGGCTGACGGCCTGCGAGCACGAGGCCTGCGGCTTGGGCATGAAGCGCAGCTCCCCGGTGGTGCGGTCGGGCATGCCGACCTCGACGAGGCATTGGCGGCAGGCCCCCACCGGGGCCAGGAGCGGGTGGTCGCAGAAGCGCGGGATGCGGATCCCGGCCTTCTCGGCCGCTCGGATGACGAGGGTTCCCGCGGGAACGCTCACCTGGACGTCGTCGATGGTGACGTCGACCATCGCGGGAGCGTCGCTCATCGGACACCTCCTCGCGCGTAGACGGTGGACGCCTCGTAGGGGAAGAGCTCGCGGGCCGGCGTCGTCAGGCCCGCCTCGAACTCGTCGCGGAAGCGCATGATGCCGGACATGATCGGAGTCGCCGCCGCGTCCCCCAGGGGGCAGAAGCTGCGCCCGGCGATGTTGTGGGCGATCTCGTCGAGCAGGTCGACGTCGCCGGGCAGGCCCTGCCCCTTCTCCAGGCGGAACATGATCTGCTTGATCCAGTAGGTGCCCTCGCGGCACGGCGTGCACTTGCCGCACGACTCGTGCTGGTAGAACTCCGACCAGCGGGCGATGACGCGCACGACGGAGGTCGTCTCGTCGAACACCTGGAGGGCGCGGGTCGCCAGCATCGATCCGGCGGCGCCCACGGACTCGTAGTCCAGGGGCGTGTCGAGCTCCGCCTCGGTGAACAGGGGCGTCGACGAGCCGCCGGGGGTCCAGAACTTCAGGCGGTGCCCGTCGCGGATCCCGCCGGCCAGGTCGATGAGCTGGCGCATGGTGATGCCGAAGGGCGCCTCGAACTGGCCGGGGGTGTTGACGTGGCCGGACACGGAGAAGATCCCGTGCCCTTTCGACTTCTCCGTGCCCATCGACGCGTACCACTCGACCGAGTTGCGGAAGATCCCCGACACCTGGCAGATCGACTCGACGTTGTTGACGACGGTCGGGCGCGCGTACAGGCCGGCGACCGCGGGGAACGGGGGCTTCATGCGCGGATGCCCGCGGCGCCCCTCCAGGGAGTCGAGGAGCGCGGACTCCTCGCCGCAGATGTAGGCGCCGGCGCCCGCGTGGGCGGTGATCCGCAATCCGCCGAGCAGGCCCGCGTCCTCGGCCTCCCGGATGGCGCTCAGGAGGCGCCGGTACACGTGGGCGACCTCGCCGCGCAGGTAGATGAACGCGTGGGCGCAGTTGATGGCCCGGCTCGTGATCGCCACGCCCTCGACGAGGACGTGCGGGTCCGCCATGATCGTCGGGATGTCCTTGCAGGTGCCCGGCTCGGACTCGTCGGCGTTGACGACGAGGTAGCGGGGCAGGCCGTCGTCGGGCGGCAGGAAGGACCATTTGAGGCCGGTGGGGAAGCCCGCGCCGCCGCGCCCGCGCAGGCCGGAGGCCTTGACGGCCTCGACGATGTCGGCGGGGGCCATGGCGTTGGCCTTCTTCAGGCCCTCGTAGCCGCCTCGCGACAGGTACGACTCGAGGGTCCACGAGCGGTCGTCGCCCCATCCGCGGGTGACGACCGGGGTGAGGATCCCGGGTGCGGCGTAGGTCGTCATGCCTGGTCGCCTCCATTCGTCTCGTTCTCGGAGCCGGCGACGGCCACCGGTTCGGTCCAGCCGCGCTCGTCGGCGATGCGCCGCCCGAGGACGGTGGGGGCCCCGGCGGAGGGGCCCTCGTGCTCGTGCCCGTCGAGGAAGCCGGCGAGGGTCCGCTCGTTCTCCTTGAACGTCGGGGCGACGTCCGGCCCGCGCGTGGGGTGGACGGGCCTGCCGGCCTCGATGTCGTCGACGAGGGCGAGGGCCGACTCCGGCGTCTGGTTGTCGAAGAACTCCCAGTTGACCATGACGACGGGCGCGTAGTCGCAGGCGGCGTTGCACTCGATGCGCTCGAGGGTGATGCGCCCGGACTCGCTCGTCTCGTCGGAGCCGACGCCGACGCGCTCGGAGACCGCCTCCCAGATGTCGTCGCCGCCCATGACGGCGCACAGGGCGTTCGTGCACACGCCGACGAGGTAGTCGCCGGTGGGGTGGCGCTTGTACTGGGTGTAGAAGGTCGCCACGGCGCTGATCTCGGCGCGCGGCAGGTCGAGGACGTCGGCGATGAGGGCGATGCCGTCGGGGCTCACGTAGCCGTCGACGGACTGGACGAGGTGGAGCATCGGCAGCATCGCCGAGCGGGCGTGGCCCGTCGGGTAGCGGCTGATGATCTCGGCGGAGTCGGCCCGCAGGCGAGCCTCCACGTCAGCGGGGTATGTCATCGGTCGACGCCTCCCAGGACCGGGTCGATGGCGGCCAGGGAAACGACCACGTCGGCCAGTTGGCCGCCCTCGGTCATCATGGCCAGGGATTGCAGGTTCGCGAAGGACGGATCGCGGAAGTGGGCGCGGAACGGGCGGGTCCCGCCGTCGGAGACGAGGTGGACGCCGAGGACCCCCTTGGCGTGCTCGACGGTCTGGTACACCTGGCCCGCCGGGACCCTGAAGCCCTCGGTGACGAGCTTGAAGTGGTGGATGAGGGATTCCATCGACCGTCCCATGATCTCGGAGATGTGGTCGAGGGAGTTGCCCTGGCCGTCGGCGGCAACCGACAGCTGCGCGGGCCAGGCGATCGCCGGGTCGGCGACCATGACGGGGGCGCCCTCGCAGGCGTCGAGGCGGCGCAGCACCTGGTCGATGATCCGCAGGGACTCGTAGCACTCGTCGAAGCGGATCATCGTGCGGGTGTACACGTCGGAATGGGCGCGCGTGGGGATATCGAACTCGAAGTCCTCGTACCCGCAGTACGGCTGGGTCTTGCGCATGTCGAGGGGCAGGCCGGCGGCGCGCACGCCCGGCCCGGTGGTGCCCAGCGCCATGAGGGCCGACAGCGGCATGACGGCCACGTCGCACAGGCGCTTCTTGAAGATCGGGTTCTCCTGAGTGAGGTCCTGGAGCTCGCCGATGTCGCGGCGGCACAGCGCGAGCCGCTCGCGGATGTAGCCGGTGGTGCCCTCGCCGATGTCCTGGGCGACGCCGCCGGGGCGGATGTACGCGTGGTTCATGCGCAGGCCGGTGATGCGCTCGAGGATCCGCAGGATCTCCTCGCGGCCGCGGAAGCCGATCGTCATGATCGTCGTCGCGCCCATCTCGTTGCCGGTCGAGCCGATGGCGACGAGGTGGGAGGCGATGCGGCACAGCTCCATGACGAGGACGCGGATCAGGCTGGCCCGCTCGGGGACGTCGTCGGTGATGCCCAGGAGTTTCTCGACGCCCAGGCAGTAGGCGGCTTCCTGGAAGAGGGGGGCAACGTAGTCCATGCGGGTGCACAGGGTGACGCCCTGGGTCCAGGTCCGGTGCTCCATGGTCTTCTCGATGCCGGTGTGGAGGTAGCCGGTGTCGACGCGCATCTCGCGGACGAGCTCCCCGTCGAGTTCGAGGATCAGGCGCAGGACGCCGTGGGTGGCCGGGTGGACGGGGCCGAGGTTGACGACGATGCGCTCGTTGGTGATCTTCTCGATCTCGGCGAGGACGTCGGACCAGTCGCCGCCCTGGGCGAGGACCTCGGGGAGGTCGTCGATGCCGAGGCCGGCGGCCGAGGCGGCCGCGTGGAGGTTCGGGGTGCTCATCAGTTGTACGACCTCCGGATGTCGGCGGGCGGGACGGTGGCTCCCTTGAACTCGACGGGCACGCCGCCGAGCGGGTAGTCCTTGCGCTGGGGGTGGCCGACCCAGTCGTCGGGCATCGCGGTGCGGGTCAGCGACGGATGGCCGTCGAAGACGATGCCGAGGAGGTCCCAGGTCTCGCGCTCCTGCCAGTCGTTGGCGGGGTAGACGGGGACGATCGTCGGGATGTGCGGGTCGGCGTCGGGGCAGGCGACCTCGAGGCGGATCACGCGGTTGTGGGTGATCGACATCAGCGGGTAGATCGCGTGGAGCTCGCGCCCGGCGTCGGCCGGGTAGTGGACGCCGTTGGTGCCCAGGCACAGCTCGAAGCGCAGGTCCGGGTCGTCGCGCAGGTGGAGGGCGACGCGGGCGATGTGCTCGCGGACGATGAAGATCGTCAGCTGGTCGCGGTCGATGACGACCTTCTCGATGACGTCGGCGGGGTCGAGGCCGTCGGCGGCGAGGAGCTCCTCGAGGACGTCGACGACGGTGTCGTACCAGCCCCCGTAGGGGCGGGCGGCCTCGCCGGGCAGGAATGCCTCGGTGACGAGCCCGCCGAAGCCCGTGGTGTCGGACCCCTGGGAGGCGCCGAACAGCCCCTGACGGCGGGCGATGGGCTCGGGTGCGGCGAAGGCCCGGCCGGCGGCCCCTTCGCGTGCGGTCTCGATCTCGTCGCTCATGCGAGGAGTCCCTTCATCCGGTGGGTCGGCGTGGCTTCGAGGGCGGCCTGCTCGGCCCGGCGCGCGATCTCGCGGCGGTGGGCGCCCAGGGGCTCCTTGCCGATCTGCTCGCGCAGGACGAGGACGGCGTGGATCAGGGCCTCGGGCCGGGGCGGGCAGCCGGGCAGGTAGACGTCGACGGGGACGATGTGGTCGCAGCCCTGGACGATCGCGTAGTTGTTGAACATGCCGCCCGACGAGGCGCACGCCCCCATGGAGATCACCCATTTGGGCTCGGGCATGGAGTCGTAGACGCGCCGGATGACGGGGGCCATCTTGTGGGAGACGCGGCCGGAGACGATCATCATGTCCGAGTGGCGAGGGGAGGCGCGGAAGACCTCGAGGCCGAAGCGCGCCATGTCGAATCGGGGGGTGCCCGCGGCCATCATCTCGATGGCGCAGCAGGCCAGGCCCATGGTGACGGGCCATTGGCTGTACTTGCGGGCCAGGCCGAGGACCTTCTCGACGCTGGTCAGGGCGATGCCGGCGGGCAGTGCTTCTTCGAGTCCCATGGTGTGTCTCCTCAGTTCTCTCAGTAGTCCAGGCCGCCGCGGCGCCACTCGTAGACGTAGGGGACGGTGATGAGGGCGATGAACGTCAGCATGGCGACGAGTCCGAAGAGGCCGACCTGGTCGAAGGCGACGGCCCACGGGTACATGAAGACGACCTCGATGTCGAAGACGATGAAGGTCATGGCGACGAGGTAGTAGCGCACGGGGAATCGCCCGTCGTGGAGGTGGCCGGAGGTGGGCTCGATGCCGCACTCGTAGTTGTCCGCCTTGGTCCTCGACTTCTTCGTCGGGCCGAGGATCGCCGAGGCGCCCAGGCCCGCGAAGGCCAGCACGGCGGCGGCGGCGGCCATGATGAGCAGCGGGAAATACGGATTCGTCATCGTCCCTCCCAGGATCGATCGGAGCGGGCGCTCATACGGCGGGCACCATCTTCGACAGCGCGGTGATGAGGCGGTCGTCGATGTCGCCCCCGGATCTCTCGTAGCCGTCGGACAAGAGCTTGTGGACGAGGGTCATCAGGCGGGGGATGGGCAGCCCGTGGTAGGTGCACAGCCGCATGATCCTCGGGTTCTCGATGAGGGCGACGAAGATGCGGCCGAGCTGGTAGTAGCCGCCGTACTCGTCGCGGAGCATCTGGGGGTAGGCGCTCATGGCGCGGTCGGCGCCGGCGCGGGTGGGGCGCGCGAGGGCCTGGGCGATGCAGTCGGCGGCGTAGCGGCCTGCCTTGAGCCCGGGGGCGATGCCCTCGCCGTTGAAGGGGGAGACCATGCCGCCGGCGTCGCCGACGAGGACGAGGCCGCAGGCGTAGTGGGGGGTGCGGTTGAAGCTCATCGGCAGGGCGGCCGATCGCAGGGCGCCGATGCGGTTGTCGGGGGTGAATCCCCATTCTTCGGGCAGGTTCGCGGTCCACTGCTCGAAGACCTGCTTGTAGGGCAGGGCAGTCGCGTTGGCGGTGGAGGACACGGATCCCAGGCCGACGTTGACGACGCCGTCGCCCATGGGGAAGATCCATCCGTATCCGGGCAGGAGGTCGGAGGCGCCGGGGGCCCCGCTCCACAGTTCGAGATGGGACTCCATGTACTCCTCGTCGCCGCGCGGAGAGTGGAAGTAGGCGCGGGCGGCGACGCCCATGGGCCGCGAGGGGGCCTTCTCGATGCCGAGGGAGGTCGCCAGTCGGGCGGCCACTCCCCCGGCGTCGACGACGAAGCGGGCGCGCGCCGTGATCTCGGTGGCGTGGGGGCCGCGGCCGCGGCGGGCGACGACTCCGGTGACCCTGCCCGAGGCATCGGTCAGGGCGCCGGTGACGGTGACGCCCTCGTGGAGGCGGGCGCCGGCCGCTTGGGCGCGGCGGGCGAGGGTCTCGTCGAGGCTGGCGCGCGCGCGGGTCAGTCCGTATCCGGGCAGGGACTTCTGGTCGGGCCAGTCCATGGTGACGGTGTGCCCGCCGCCGATGACGGTCAGGCCGCGATTGCGCGTCCACGAGCCGGTGTCGACCCCCATGAGGATGAGTTCGTGGACGGCCGCGGGGGTCAGGCCGTCGCCGCAGATCTTGTCGCGAGGGAATTCGGCCTTGTCGAGGAGGAGGACGTCGGCGCCGAGGGAGGCCAGGTGGTAGGCGGTCGAGGATCCGGCGGGGCCTGCGCCCACGACGACGACGTCGGCGCTCACCTCTCCGGCGAGGTCATCGGCCACTGGTTTCCTCCCGTGTGGGGCGCAGGCTGGGACTGACTGCGCTGGTGTGCGTATGGGAGCGGCGTGCACGGCACCGCGACCCGGTTGCACACAGTAGCCGTTTGGCGAATCGGCTCCTGCACGAATGACATTCGCCCGGTTTTGCGCGGATCACGAGATATATGAGGAGACCCTTGCAGGGGAATTTGCGCAAGCGCGAATTAGGCTAAATACGCTGCCGCCGGGCCCCGAGGGGTCCGGCGGCGCGATCGCGGTCCTCCCTGTCAGGGCAGGGGTTTGCGCGCCCGGTGGAGGGCGACGATCCCACCGGTCAAGTTGCGGTATTCGACCTCGTCCCATCCGTTGTCGGCGATGAGGCGGCCGACCTCCTCCTGATCGGGCCAGTCGCGGATCGATTCGACGAGGTAGTCGTAGGCGGCGTCGTTCGACGACGCCAGGCGGGCCATCACCGGCAGGACGGTCGACTGGTAGGCCTCGTACATCGATCGGAAGAGGGCGTTCGGCGGGGTGGAGAACTCGCAGACGACGAGGCGCCCGCGAGGCCGCACGACCCGGGCCATCTCGCGCAGCGCCCGCGCGGGGTCGGGGATGTTGCGCAGCCCGTAGGAGATGGTCACCGCGTCGAAGGAGGCCTCCTCGAAGTCGAGGTCGAGGGCGTCGCCCTGGACGAACTCGATGTCCGGGTGCCGGGCGCGCCCGACCTCGATCATGCCGGCGGACAGGTCGCAGGCGACGACCTCGGCCCCGCCGGCGGCCAGGGCCGCCGACGACGCGCCGGTGCCGGCCGCCAGGTCGAGGATGCGCTCGCCGGGCCTGGGGGCTACGGCCCGGCGCAGGGCCGCCGTCCACACGCGGTCCATCCCGCCGGTCATCAGGTGGTCCATGAGGTCGTAGCGCTCGGCGACGCGGTCGAACATCGAGGCGACGTCGCTCGTCGATTTGGTGAGGTCGGCGCGAGGGGCGCTGTTCGAGGCATCAGTCATACGGGTATCCTCGCACGCCCCGGGCGGGGCGCGCCCGTACCCGGGCGAACTACGATGGGGCCCATGCCTGCGACCCCCCTGAGCCTCGACGTGCGCGCCGCGCGCATCCCCGCCGATTCCGATCTGGGCCGCCTCCCCCTCCTGTCCTTCCTCGCGGGCGACGACGAGCCGGTCGTCTGGTTGGGCGGCAGGCGCCGATTCGTCGGCTCGGGCCGGGCCGCGACGATCGCCGTGTCGGGCCCCGGGTCGATCGACCGGGCGGGGCGGGAGTGGGACCGGCTGCGCTCCTCGGCCCGCGTCGAGGCCGGGTCCCCGCTCGCCCTGCCGATCGGCTTCGCCTCCTTCGCCTTCTGCGACGACTCCGAATCCGTCCTGCTGGTCCCCGAGTTCCTCGTCGTCGAGGGCGACCGGGGCAGGTGGGCGGTCGTCTGCTCGCCCGGCTCGGCCGGCGACCCCCTCGAGGCCGCCCGGGACGCCGCGCGCCGCTCCCGGGGGGATCGTCCGGTCGCCCCGACCGGCCTGCGCACGGGGACCGGTCGGATGACGCAGGAGGAGTGGACCGCCTCGGTGGGCGCGGTCGCGGCTCGGCTGCGGGTCGGAGAGGCCCTCAAGGCGGTGATGACCCGGGACATGGTCGTGCGCGCCGATTCGCCGATCGATCCGCGGCTCCTCGTCGAGCGCCTGTCCGCCCTCTACCCGGCGACGTGGCGGTTCGTCGTCGCGGGCCTGGTCGGCGCGACCCCGGAGATGCTCGCCTCCTGCGAGGGGGACCGCCTGCGCTCGCGCGTCCTGGCCGGGACGATCTCCCCGGGGGAGGGCCCGCGGCTCATGGCGTCGTCGAAGGATCGTCGCGAGCACGCCCTGGCGGTCGCCTCGGTCGCCGAGGCCCTCGGGCCCCTCGCCGCGGACCTGTCGGTGCCCGACGAGCCCTTCGTCCTCGACCTGCCCAATGTCACTCACCTGGCGACCGACGTCGAGGCGCGCCTGGACGGGTCGGGCGTCTTCGACGCCCTCGCGGCCCTGCATCCGACGGCGGCCGTGTGCGGGACCCCCCGCGAGGCGGCGCTCGCCCTCCTGCGCGAGTTCGAGCGCACCGAGCGCGGGCGCTACTCGGGGCCGGTGGGATGGGTCGACGCGGCGGGCGACGCCGAGTTCGCGCTGGCGCTGCGCTGCGGGATGCTCGAGGAGGGGGGCCGCGCCCTGCGGGTCTTCGCGGGCGGGGGGATCATGCCGGACTCGGATCCCGCGGCGGAGCTCGCCGAGACGCGGGCGAAGATGTCCCCGCTCCTGGAGGCCCTGGGCCTGTAGGAGCCCGGCGAGCCGCAGGGGCTACTCCTTGGCCCGGAGGGTCACGGTCGCCTCCCGCTCGACGCCGTCGCGCACGTAGGCGATCGTCGCCTCGTCGCCGCTGCGGTAGCGGCGGATGTAGCCGGTGAGCTGCTTGCCCGAGGAGACCTCCTGGCCGTCGACCGCGATGATCGTGTCGCCGGCCTCGATCCCGCCCGCGCTGGCGGCCCCGTCGGGCACCAGTTCGGTCACCAGGGCCCCCGCCTTCGTGTCGCCGTCGATCTCGACCTGCCCGGTGGTGATCGACACTCCGAGGACCGCGTGCGACACCGATCCGGAGGCGATGAGCTGGTCGGTGACGGAGACGACGAGATCCGACGGGATCGCGAAGCCCAGGCCGATGGATCCGGCCTCACTGGATTCCGACGACCTCATCGAGGCGATCGACGAGTTGATGCCGATGACGGCTCCGGTCGCGTCGAAGAGGGGGCCGCCGGAGTTGCCGGGGTTGATCGACGCGTCGACCTGGATCGCGTTGGTCACCACCGAGTCCGCCGTCGCCCGGCCGCGCTGGTTGAAGGGGAGCTGCCCGAAGGGGTCGTTGGGATCGGCCTCGGACTGCGACTGCGTGGAGACCTCCACCGGCCTGTTGAGGGCGGAGATGATGCCCGTCGTCGCCGTGTTCGACAGGCCCAGGGGCGCGCCGATCGCCATGACCTGCTCGCCGACGGCCAGGTCCGCGGAGGAGCCGAACGAGGCGACCGCCAGGTCGGAGGGCGGGTTGATCAGGCGGATGACGGCCAGGTCCGTGGCCTGGTCGTGGCCGACGATCTCGGCGTCGTAGATGCGACCGTCGGCGAGGGTCACGGAGACGGCTCCTCCTCCCAGGGCCGGCGAGATCACATGGTAGTTGGTGACGATGTGCCCCTCGGCGTCGTAGACGGCGCCCGATCCGATGCCCGAGGCGCTCGACCCCGAGGCGTTGATGGTGACGACCGCGGGGGACACGGTCGCGGCGACGGTCTGCCAGTCGACGCCCTCGCCGTTCGAGGCGACGGGCGGGACCGTCTGGGCGATGGTCGCCGCCGAGCGATCGGTTCCGGCGGGCGCGCGCCCGCCGTTGAGGATCGCCCAGGAGGCGCCGACGGAGACGAGGGCGGTGGCGAGCATCCCGGCGGTGAAGGCCGCCCATCCGGGGCCCTTGCGGGCGCGGGGGCCCGGCGACGGGGGGGCCGGGGCGAGGGGGGACGGCGGGATGGGTCCGACGGCGAGGGGCGAGGAGGTCGGGGCCGCCCAGGCGGAGCGGGGCGGGGTCTGCTGGGGCGCCCCGGTTGGGCCCGGCGGGGTCGTCTGCGGCCCGCGTGCGGAGGGGCCGCTCGGCGCGGCGGCCGGCGGCGCATCTGCGGGCTCGGGGGCGCCCGGCGCCCGGGAGCTCATGAGGGGGTCGCCGGTCCGGGGCTGCGCGCCGATCGGCGTGGCGGCCGGCGGGAGGAAGGGGCTGGTCGCGGGCCCGGGGCCGGGGGCCTGCGGGGCCGCCTGGGGAGCGTCCGCCGGCTCCGGGGCGGGGGCGACGCGGGGGGTCCCGGTCCACGCGCCTGCGGTGGAGCGGTCCTCCCCTGCCGGAACGTGCTGCGCGGTCGCCTCGTCGTTGCGTTCGTCGCTCATCTTTCCTTCTTTCGGGCGTCGGTGCGTGATGCCCCCATCATGGGCCCTTCGATTCGTCGAACACTGAATGTCAACTGTAAGCCACCTGTGAATGTATAGCCGTGGACGGCCGACGCTCCGGCCCCTCCCGCCACCCGCGATCGGCGCCCGGACGCCCCACCCGCGAGGTCCCCTTCCCCACGGCCGGAATCGGCGGCGCCCAGGACCCATCACCTCCTGAGGACGTCGCGGATCGCCGCGACGAGCCCGGGATCGGACTCGACGGGCACATGGATCACCCGTGCGCCCCCGGCACCCGTGCCCACGAGCGCCTCGCGCACTGCCCCCATCGACTCGACCCTCGCGTATTCCGCCCCGTGGGCCGCCGCCAGAGCCTCCACCGACGTCTCCTGCGGAGTGGCGAACCACCGGTCGAAGACCGGAGCGTACTCCGGGCGCCCATGCTCCAGACCCGCGAAGATCGAGCCCCCGTGGTCGTCGACGACGACGAGGTCGACGGCCGGCGCCTCCTCGTCCGTCGGGACCGCCAGGGCCCCGGCGTCGTGGAAGAACGTCAGATCGCCCATGAGCGCCGTCACCCGCGTTCCCGACCCCGCCGCCACGCCGATCGCCGTCGCGACCGTCCCGTCGATGCCCGCCAGCCCGCGATTCGACAGGACCGGGCGACCCGGATCGCCCACGGCCGCCAGATCCGCGGCCCGCACGCACGACGACGCCCCCAGGAGCAGTGGGCCCTCCCCCGAGCGCCAGACGGCCCGGGCGACGGCCGGGGTCGTCGGGACCGCCGCATCCGCCTCGTCGATGAGGGCCTCGACCGCCCCGCGAGCCCGCCGAGACGCGAGACGCCACTCCCCCAGCCACGCGGCCTCGTCCTCGCCGACCGGACCGCGGGGGGCCCCGAGCGCGGCCGCGACCACCGCGGCCCGCCCCGCGACATCCGTCCACTGCGACGACGGGTCGACGACGACGATCCGCACGTCCTCCCGGGCCAGCAGCGCCGACACGGCGCGCGAGAGCGTCGGACGGCCCGAGACGACGACCTGTTCGACTCCCTGGGCGCACGCGGCCCCGACGAGGAGGGACTGCTGGTGGTCCACCGCCTCGGGGAGTCGGCGCGCCCGACTCGTCGGCTCGGCGAGGACGGGGAGCCTGCCGGCGGCCCACCGGGCGACGGCCGGGTCGTCCCCGTCCCCGGCGACGACGACCGTGCGCAGGCCGGGGTCGACGGCCTCCTCCCAGGGGACGGGGGTCGGGGCGGAGGCGAGGACCCGTGCGCCGCCCCCTCCCGCGCCGTCGGCGCACGCCCCCGACGGCCCCTCGGAGGACGGGGCGGGCGTCAGCGGGTCGCGCAGGCCGATGTTGAGGTGGACCGGGCCGGGCGTCCCCGTCGGGAACCCCCGAGCGGCGGCGACGAGGCGCGCGACGAGGGCCGCCAGGCGCGGCCCCGCCTCCTGGCCGGCCGGCACGTCGAGCTCGTCGCGGACGTGGCCGGCGAAGATCCCGGCCTGCCGGGTCGTCTGGGAGGCTCCGACGCCGCGCATCTCGAAGGGCCGGTCGGCGCTGACCGCGATGATCGGCAGGCGCGCGTGCGAGGCCTCGGCGATGCCGGCGTGGAGCTCGGCGACGGCGCCCCCGCTCGTCGTGACGACGGCGACCGGGGCGGGCCGGGTCCCCGTGCCGGCGCCGCGCGACAGGCCGACGGCGAGGAAGGCGGCGGAGCGCTCGTCGAGGCGGACGTGGGCGCGGATCCGCCCGCCGCGGACCGCCTCGTCGAGGGCGTGGGCCAGGGGGGCCGAGCGGGACCCGGGGCAGTAGACGACGTCCCGGACCCCACAGTCCGCGAGGGTCCTCACGACGAGCCGGGCGACGAGGATCGACGGGTTCTCGGTCATCGCGCCCCCCTCCGCGCGTCCAGGTGGGCGCACATCGCGTCGAGGCGCCCGAGCCAGCGGGCGACGAGGCCGGGGGCGACCGGGTCCCGGTCGACGAGCGAAAGGTCGGGGGCCAGGGGCGCCGCCGGGATCGACCCGTCGCGGACCTCCAGCGGCCCGGCGACGTCGTCCGCGAGGAGCTGGGCGGTGGCCAGGCCGCAGGCCAGGGGCTCGCCCGGCAGGGCGGCGGCGGTCATCGCCCCGACGGCCAGGCCCACCGAGGACTCGAGGGCGGAGGAGACGACGACCCGCAGCTCCGTCGAGGCGGCGATGTCGAGGGCGCGGGCCGGGCCCCCGAGGGGGGCGACCTTGATGACGGCGACGTCGGCGGCGCCCGCCCGGGCGACGGCCAGGGGGTCCTCGGCGCGGCGGATCGACTCGTCGGCGGCGATGGGGGGCGCGACGCGGCGCCGGACGGCGGCGAGCTCGTCGACCCGGGGGCACGGCTGCTCGACGTACTCGAGGCCGCCGACGGCGGCGGCGGCCCGGTCGAGGTCCCCGATCGCGCGGACGGCCTCGTCCTCGTCCCACGCGGAGTTCGCGTCGACGCGGATCCGCCCGCGCCCGGGGGCCGAGGAGGCCAGGGCGTCGGCGACGGCCTCGACGCGGGCGACGTCGTCGGACGGCGACGAACCGGGGTCGGCGACCTTGATCTTCGCGGTGGCGCACCCCCCGGAGGAGAGCACGCGGGCGCGCGCCTCGTCGGGCGGGCACACGGGGATCGTCACATTGACGTCGACGCGGGGCCGCAGGGGCGCGGGGCACCCGTTGACGGCGGCGTCGACGGCGGCGCTCAGCCACGCGGAGGACTCCTCGGGCCCGTAGTCCCAGAAGGGCGAGGCCTCGCCCCAGCCGGCGGGCCCGTGGAGGAGGAGGCCGTCGCGCGAGGTCACGCGCCTGAAGCGGGTCGTCATCTCGAGGCGGTGGACGAGGATCTCGTCGACGCCGTCGAGGACCCGGCGCGTGCGCGCGGGCAGACGGGCCGGGTCGATGCGGGTCAGGCGCGCGCTCATCGCAGAACCGCCATCGCGGATCGGGGGGCGAGGACGACGTGACCGGTGCAGGCCGCGCCGGACAGGAGGTCGGATCCCTCGACGCCGGACAGCTCGACGGCCCTCGGCCCGTGGTTGAGGAGGAAGAGGATCCGGCCCACCTGCTGGGCCTCGACGCCGTCGGGCAGTCCCGTGCGCGTCGGGTGAAGGCGGGCGCGGGCGGCGACGAGGCGGATCAGGGCGCTGCGGGTCACGGCGTCGAGCGGGGCGGCGACGCACCACGCGAAGCCCGCCCCCTCGGGTCGGCGGGTGACGACGGGCAGCGCGGTCCCATCGGCTCCGGGGAGGGAGGCGACGACCCGCGCCCCGTCCCCCAGTGCGAGGGGCCGGGGGGCGTCGAGGGCCGCGGGGGCCGGGGCGGGCGAGGCGATGAGGTCGAGGGCGCGCGCGAGCCCCGGGTCGTCGGCCCTCAGGGGGAGGCGCCCCGTGGGCGGGCCCACGGGGGCGCGTCCCGCCTCCGGGGCGACGCCCCGGCTGATCCGGTCGACGAGGGCGCCGGAGGGGTCGGGCCTGCGCGGCCCGTCTTCCCCGCGAGGGCCGCTGCCGTGCTCGGCGCGAGCGGCTCCGAGGAGGGCGGCGAGTCCCTCGACGGGGCCCTCGACGAGGAGGTGGACCCCTGCCGCGACGGCCCGAGTGAGCCCGTCGGCGGCGTCCGGGCCGATGTCCGCGGGCTCGGGGACGACGAGGATCCGATGATCCGCGAGGTCGTCGTCGGCGCGGACGAGCCGGACCGGGTACCCGGATTCCCACAGGGTCCGGTGCCAGTGGCGGGCCCGGGCCCGCCGCTGCGGGGCCGGGCCCTGGCCCATGACGATGGCGGCGCCCGCGGGGGGGACGGCCGAGAGGGCGTCGCGCAGGAGCGCGCCGGCGTCGTCCGCCGGGGCTCCGAGGACGTCGAGCCCGTGGGCGAGGGCCGCGGCCTCGCGCAGGTGCTCGGGGCGGATCGCGCGCGCCCCTTCCCGTCGGGAGGCACGCGGGGACGGGGCGCCGGCGAGGGCCACGGCGTCCGACCACGCCCATTCGCGGGGGTCGTCGGGGGGGCCGGGGCGGGAGTCGGGACGGGGCTCGTCGGTCATGGGGACGAGCCTACCGGGCGCGGGCACCGCGTAGTCTGTGCCCATGAGCGCACTGCCCTTCGTCTCCGACACCTTCGATCCGGCGCGCTGGCGGGAGGTCGACGGCTTCGATCTGACCGACATCACCTACCACCGGGGGGTGTCGCGCGGGCGGGAGTCCGACGGGCGGCCGGCGGGCGCGGACCTGCCGGTCGTGCGCATCGCCTTCGACCGGCCCGACATCCGCAACGCCTTCCGCCCCCATACGGTCGACGAGCTCTACCGGTGCCTCGATCACGCCCGGCTGACCGGGGACGTCGCCGCCGTGGTCCTCACGGGTAACGGCCCGTCGGCACGGGACGGGGGGTATTCGTTCTGCTCGGGCGGCGACCAGCGGGTCAGGGGGAAGGACGGCTACCGCTACGAGGTCGAGGGCGCCGACGGGGCCGCGGACGCCCGGACGCGGCGCGAGCAGGTCGACCCGGCGCGGGCCGGGCGCCTCCACATCCTCGAGGTCCAGCGGCTGATCCGCACGATGGGCAAGGTCGTCATCGCCGCGGTCCCCGGGTGGGCGGCGGGCGGGGGCCATTCGCTCAACGTCGTCGCCGACCTGTCGGTCGCCTCCCTTGAGCACGCGGCGTTCATGCAGACGGACGCCAACGTTGGCTCATTCGACGCCGGGTATGGGTCGGCGCTGCTGGCCCGCCAGGCGGGGGACAAGCGGGCCCGGGAGATCTTCTTCCTCGCCGAGCGCTACGACGCGGCCACCGCCGAGCGGTGGGGCGTCGTCAACCGGGCCGTCCCCCACGCCCAGCTGGAGGAGACGGCGCTGGAGTGGGCGGCGACGGTCGCGATGAAGTCGCCGCAGGCGATCCGCATGCTCAAGTTCGCTTTCAACCTGGCCGACGACGGCCTGGCGGGCCAGCAGGTGTTCGCCGGCGAGGCGACGCGCCTGGCGTATATGACGGACGAGGCCCGGGAGGGCCGCGACGCGTTCCTCGAGCATCGCCCGCCCCGGTGGGACGGGTTCGTCTACTACTGACGCCTTTCTGACACGTCATTTCCCTCGAAAACGAAAAACAGGGCCCCGATACGGTAGGAAATGTTCGTTTTCGGGGGAAATGGCGGGGCGGCTCCGGACGTCGGTCAGTAGTGGATGACGACGGCCGTGCCGATCTCGTCCCAGTCGTGCATCCACCGGGCCTCGTCCACCGGCATGTTGATGCACCCGTGCGACGAGGCGTCCGACCCGATCCCGAAACGACCGACCCACGGAGCGCCGTGCATCGCGTACGACCCGGTGAAGTACGAGACCCACGGGACGTCCTTCGCGCAGTACGGCCAGTCGGGGGTGCACCCCATGTCCTGCTTCTCGTACTTGAGGTAGACGTGGTACGTGCCCGTCACCGTCTCGTGGCCCACTCCCCCGTGGTTGATGCCGACGGGCCCTCGCACCACCGTGTGCCCCTCGTAGGCGGTCAGGGTCGACGCCCCCAGGTCGATGTCCACCCACTTCTCGCCCTCGGCCGCCGGGTAGACGTAGGCCTCATAACCGGCCAGAGCCGGGCGGGTCTGAGTCGGCGGCGCCACCTCGTCGTAGTCGAAATCGCCCCGGTAGTCGACCCCCGAGCCGAGGGCGGCGACGATCCCGTCGCGCACCTCGTCGACGTTGTTCGTCGTCAGCCCGCGCACGCCCGGCCTCGCCTCGACGAGGGCCGCGCCCGCCGCGTCGACGTTCGTGATCGTCGGGACCGGGGCGACGTCGGTGGCCTCGGCCGTGGCCTTCACCCACTGCCCGACGGCGTCCGGGTCGACGACGGGGCTCCCGAGCCCGCCGGCCTCGACGGGGACGTCGATCCACGCGACCTTGTCGGCGGCGGAGGCCTCGTAGGAGTCGATGCCGTCGGTGACGCTGACCTGCGGGGCGATCAGCGCGTTCGCGGCCGAGGCCGCCGCCCGGGCCTGCTCGTCGGTGATCGTCGGCGACGCCTCCTCGACGCCCAGGTCGGCCTCGATGGGCGCGAGGGCTGCCAGGACCTCGTCGATCGCCCCGTCGAGGGCCCCGTCCACCAGGGCCGTGCCCGGTTCGCCGGGGGTCGTCGTGAACGAGGCGCCGTCCGGAGCCGGGGCCACGCCCGGCTCGACGACGGCCGGTCCGGCGAGGCGCGCGAGCTCGTCCGCGGCCCTCGCGCGGGCGCCCTCGTCGACGGAGAAGGAGACGGGGACGTCAGTGGACGAGCCCAGGGCGCTCAGGCGCGAGAGGATCGACGCGTTCGCCGCCAGGACGGCGTCGGCCGTCGCCTCCGCGTCGACGACGACCCCCAGGTCGGCCAGGGCCAGGTCGCGCTCGCGCCCGTCGACCCGGGCCGTCAGTCGGGCGCCCTGCGCGCGTTGGGAGACCGAGGCGGCGATCTCTTCCCGGGCCATGCCCGCGACGGACTGCCCGGCGACGGAGGTCCCGGGCAGCGCGAGGTCCTCGTAGTGGGCGCAGTAGGCGGCCCCCGAGCCGCCGACGCCGACGAGGACCGCCGCGGCGGCGCAGACTCCCCAGATCGCCCTCTTCCTCATCGCCGGCTCCTCGCGCGCCCTGGTCTCAGTAGTGGGAGACGACGACGGTGCCCATGTCCGCCCAGTCGTAGATGAACTTCGCGGCCGACACCGGCATGTTGACGCATCCGTGCGAGCCTCCCGGCCCCGACCAGCCGAACGAGGACCGCCACGGGGCCCCGTGGAACGCGTAGGAGCCCGTGAAGTAGGTGACCCACGGGACGTCCGGCGTCACGTACTTCGACCCGTCGACGTTCTCCCCGCGCATCGTCTGGGACGCGTACTTGAGGTAGACGCGATACGTGCCGGTGACGGTCGGCGTCTGAGGATCGCCCGGCACCATGTAGTAGGGGCCGCCGGCGACCGAGCCGCCGACGTAGGCGGTGACCGTGGCCGACGACAGGTCCAGGTCGATCCACTTCTCACCCTCGCCGGCCTGGTAGACGAGGTTCTCCGCGCCCTCGGCGACCCGTCGGGTGTCGAAGCTGGGCTTGACCTCGTCATAGTCGAACTCGCCGGCATAGGACTGCCCCGCCGTCAGGGCGGCGACCGCGTCCCGTGTCACCGCGTCGATGTTGTTCACCGACCAGCCGGACACGCCCTCCTTGGCGACGGTGAGGACCTCACCGGCGGAGTTGACGTTGTGGACCCCGTTGACGGGGGCGACGTTCGACTTCTCGGCGGTGGCCGCGATCCACTCCGCGATCTTGCCCTCGTCGAAAGAGGGCTCGGCGAGCCCATCGCCCTCCTCGGCGGGCAGGGCCACCCACGAGGCCTTCTCCTCGCCGGTCGCCGTGAAGGAGTCGATGCCGTCGGTGATCGTCACGTCGAGGCCGACCAGGGCGTTCGCGGCATCCGCCGCCTCCTGCGCCTGCTCGGTCGTGACCTGCGGGTCGAGGGGCACCGGGGTGATAGGGGCGGGGGTCGACGACAGCGCGCGCGCCTGAGCGGTGATCGCCTCGAGGACCTGCTCGCGGGTCACGCCGGCGCCCGACGAGGCGGGCGTCACCGTGAACGAGGCGCCGTCGCCCCCCGGGACGACCGCGGCGTTCTGCACGTTGGCCCCTGCGGCCTCGTTGATCCGCGCGACGAAGGCCTCGACGGCCTCCTCATCGGTCACGACCACCGGATCGACAGCCGGCGGCGACATCAGAGCGGACACCTGCGAGGCGAGGGAGGAGCCGGGGGCGAGAGCGGCGTCCGCCGTCGCCTCCGCGTCCACCGCGACGCCCGCCTCGGCCAGGGGGGCCTCGACCCTGGTCCCGTCGACGTCGACCGACGCGGAACTGGCGTCGATCCTCTCGCGCAGGGAGGCGACGATCTCGTCACGGGTCATGCCCGCGACCGACTGGCCGGCGACAGTGGTCCCCGGCAGCGCCTTGTCCCGGTAGTTCACGGCGAAAGCGGCCGTCCCGGCGACGACGACCAGGACGACGGCGGAGAGGACGCCGACGGCCCATTTCACGGGGGAGGACACTGTGCTCATCATCGCTCACCATGCTAGTCGCGCCCCCGGACGCTTGCCAGGCAATCACCCCCGAGCCGGCGCGGAATCCGCCACATCCCCCGCCCCGCCCGGCAGGAGCGTCGGCCCGCCCGGGGGAGTCCGCCGACACGGATGGGCGGCAGATCGGCGACGGCGCGAAGATGACCGCCGCCCCTCCTGCGCCTACCCTGGTGCGGAGCACGGCGGGAGGCTCCCGCCGGACCGGAGGAGGTTCCGCCATGTCCACCCCGCGCATCCTGGTCGTTCCCGGGGGAACGTCGATCGGCGCCGTCGCATTGGCCAACGCCTCGATCCACAAGCTCGTCGAGCTGTGGGAGGAGCGCCGCGCCGACCCCGACCACCTCGCCCCCCACACCGTCGTCGTCCTGCGCGACCCCGACCTCGTCCCCCCCGCCACCCTGCGCTCGAGCGCGACCACCCCCGCCGAGGCCTTCCCCGCCGACCTCTACCCCGGGATGCAGGAGCGCCTCGACGACCCCGGCCTCTTCGACGGCGTCGACCTCGTCATCGCCACCTCCGGGTCCAGCGCCGGCACCCCCCGCCTCGTCGGGCTGTCCATCGACGCCCTCATCGCCTCCGCCAGGGCCACCGAGAAGGCCCTCGACGGCCCCGGCACGTGGATCCTCGCCCTGCCCTGCGACCACATCGCCGGCGCCATGGTCCTCCTGCGCGCCGCCCTCGCCGAGACCAGCCCCCAAATCGTCGACTGCTCCGAGGGATTCGACCCGACGGCCCTCCTGCCCGCCGTCGCCGGCGCCACCGAAGACCCCTCGGTCCCCGCCTACCTGTCCCTCGTCCCGACCCAGCTCGCCGCCTGCCTCGACGCCGGCGACGACGTGCGCGCCGCCCTCGCCTCGCTCGCCGCCGTGCTCGTCGGCGGCTCCGCCATCGACCCCGACCTCGTCGACGCCGCCCGCGGCCACGGCATCCGGGTCGTCACGACCTACGGGATGACCGAGACCTGCGGCGGCTGCGTCTACGACGGCCTCGCCCTGCCCGGCGTCAGCGTGCGCGCCGTCGACTCCGAGTCCGGGACCCGCCTGGCCGTCGCCGGGCCCACGCTGATGACCCGCTACCTCGACGCCGACTCCCCGTTCTTCGACGAGGGCGGGACGCGGTGGCTGATGACCGGCGACATCGGCGCGATCCGCGCCTCCGGTCACGTCGAGGTCCGCGGGCGCGCCGACGACGTCATCATCTCCGGCGGCCTGTCGGTCTCGCCCGAGCCGGTCGCCGACGCGCTCCTCGACGTCGACGGCGTCCGCGAGGCGTGGGTCGTCGGCGTCCCGGACGACAAGTGGGGCGAGATCGTCACCGGCGTCGTCGTCCCCGACGAGATGCCCGACGGCGGCGAGGCCATGGCCTCCTTCGGCGAGCGGATCCGCGACGAGGTGGGCGAGGTGCTCGGGCGCCCCCAGTCGCCCCAGAGGATCGTCGCCGTCGACGCCCTGCCCCGCACGGCCAGCGGCAAGATCGACCGCGGGGCCGTCGCCTCCCTCGTCGAATCGGCGCCCGCCGAGCGCGTCTGGTCGCGCTGACCGTGGCGACCGCGAAGGACTGGATCGGGGGCGCCCGCCTGCGGACCCTGCCGGCGGCCGTCGCCCCCGTCCTCGTGGGGTCCGCCGCCGCCCACCACCTCGAGGGCCTATCGGCGGGGCGGGCCGGGCTCGCCCTGATCGTGGCGCTCGCCCTGCAGGTCGGCGTCAACTACTCGAACGACTACTCCGACGGCGTCCGGGGGACGGACGCCCACCGGGCGGGTCCCGCGCGCCTGACGGGCGGGGGCCTAGCCGCCCCGCGGATGGTGCTCGCGGCGGCCCTCGGCTGCTTCGCCGTCGCGGGGGCCGCCGGCCTGGCGCTCGTCGCCTGGTCGGGCCAGTGGTGGCTGCTCCTCGCCGGGGCGGCCGCCGTCGTCGCCGCCTGGTTCTACACGGGAGGGCGCTCCCCCTACGGCTACATGGGCGTGGGCGTGTCGGAGCTCATGGTATTCGTGTTCTTCGGGCTCATGGCGTGCGTCGGCACGACGTGGACGCAGACGCCGCAGGCGCCGTGGTGGCTGTGGATGGCCGCGAGCGCCCTGGGCCTCGGGTCGGTGGCCCTCCTCATGGTCAACAACATCCGCGATATCCCGACCGATCGGGAGGCGGGCAAGAAGACCGTCGCCGTTCGGCTGGGCGAGCGGGGCTCGCGCGCCGCCTACGCCGCGTGCCTGGCCGCGTGCGTCGTCGCCCTCGGCGTCCTGCCCGTCGCCGTCGGCCTGCCCCTGTGGACGGGGGTCGCGGCCAGCGTCGTCGCGGCCGCCGGCGCCGCCGTCCCGTTGCGCCCGGTGCTGACGGGGGCGACGGGCCGGGCGCTGATCCCGGCGCTGCGCGACACCGGCTTCTACCTCTTCGCGTGGGGGGCGGCAGCGGCGACGCTCCTGAGCATCGCCTGATCCGACGACGTAGACTGCGGCAATGATCAGGATCCTCGCCGTCGTCGTCTGGGTGGCCGTCACCGTCTACGCGGTGGCCGACTGGTCGCGGACCCCGGAGGAGGACTCCCCGGGCCGCCTGCCCAAGCCCCTGTGGCTCCTCGTCATCATCTTGACGATCCCGATGTTCTCCGCCGGGGCGCTCGCCTGGATCAGCCTGCGGATCCTCGCCTCCGCCGAGGCCGACGGCGCCCGGGGCCCGATCTTCGGCTCGCGCGGGACCCGTCCGCGGCCCCCGGCCCGCCCGACCGCCCCCGACGACGACCCGGACTTCCTCTTCCGCCTCGAGCGCGACCTCCAGCGGCGTCGGCGCGAGGAGGCCGGCCGGGCGGCGAACGAGTCGAACGGGCCGACGGGCGCCGACGCGGACCCGGCGGGGCCCGATCGTCCGGCGGCCCCGGAGGGCGACGAGGACGGGGGCTCGCGGGAGGGGTGATCGGCCGTCCCGCGCCGTTCAGCGCTTGACGGCGGCGGCGGTGCGCCCCGGAGTCATGTCCTTGGCCCGGGCGACGAGGTCGGCGGCGGGCTCGGCGTAGTCGATGCCGACGAGGGTGGCCCCCGCGAATCGGAAGGACGTGATCGAGGCGAGGGCGCAGTGGTGGGCCCAGGGCATGTGGGCGAGGGATTGGCGTCGGGCGAACCGGGTCAGGGTGGTGATCGGGTTCTGGTGGGAGACGAGGAGGGCCTCGCGGCCGCGCGCCCGTCGCAGGGCGGCGGAGACGGCGGCGCTCATCCGCGAGGCGATGTCCGCGTAGGGCTCGCCCCATGAGGGCTTGAAGGGGTTGCCGTAGTTGCGCCACGCGCAGGGGCGCACGAGGATCGACCGGTCGGCGTTGATCGCCATCCCCTCGAAGACGTTGTCGGCCTCGATGAGGCGCGCGTCCGATCCGATGTCGAGGCCGTAGGCCCGGGCGGTGGGGGCGGCCGTCATCCGGGCGCGCAGGAGCGGGGAGGCGGTGACATCGGCGATGTCGGCGCCGATGCCGGTGAGGTATTCGGCGGCCCGGTGGGCCATCGCGACTCCGAGCTCCGTCAGGGCGAATCCGGGGAGGCGCCCGTAGAGGACGCCCGCGGGGTTGTCGACTTCGCCGTGGCGCATGACGTGGATCGTCGTCGTTTCCATGGGCTCAGTGTGCCACGGGAGGACCGGGGGCCGAGGGCGTCCGATGCGCCCGAGGGGCCGGTCCTCGCCCCTCGCCGGCCCCCGGGGCGCGGACGGGGCCGCGGCGTCGCGGTCGAGGGAGAGGGGCGACGACGAGGGGCCTCCCGGGGTTGGTGGGGGCGGCTCCCGCCTGTCGGGGCGGTCGCCTCCTCCGGGGGCGCTTACGGGGGCGGGCCGGAGGCGGCGCCCCTGCGACTCGGGGCCCGGCCGATCGGCCGGGCCCCGTGCGGGTCACTTCTTGTTGCGACGCTGGTGGCGCGTCTTGCGCAGCAGCTTGCGGTGCTTCTTCTTGGCCATGCGCTTGCGGCGCTTCTTGATGACGGAGCCCATGGGGTTCCTCCCTCGTAGTGGTGGTGTCGTGCGGCAGAGGTCCTACCGCGTGTCTGTCTCATGCCCGCGAGGGCCTGGCGGGCACATCCTACCCGCCGATGCCCGCGATCCGATCATCGGAGTGGTCGACCAGACCCGACTCGATGAGCTGGGCGACGGCGGCCTGGGGGACCCGGAAGCTCTTGCCCACCCTGATCGCCGGCATCTGCCCGGAGTGGATCAGCCGATACACGGTCATCTTCGAGACCCGCATGATGTCCGCCACTTCGGAAACCGTCATGAAGCGCGGTGCGGACTGCTGATCCATCGACGACTCCCAGGGATTGACTCACGAGGCGCCCGGAACCGATCGTCCGCGACTTACTCAGGCCTCGAACCCATAGTAGTGCCCCGGACCGCCCTCGAGGCAATTTTCCGCCACCCGGATCCGATGCGGACCCGACGGCGCCTACGATGAGGGGCGCGCCTCGCGACGAAGACCCGACCCGACAAGGAGTGAGCACCATGGACTCCTCCCCCGCGCCCCGCAGACGCGGGGCGCCTCGCCGCTCCACAGGGCGGCCGACGCCGCGCGACCCCGCCGACAAGACGCCCTTCGGCCACTCCGTCCCCGACGGCCTGCCCGGCGGCCCCTCCCCCGTCGTCCGCCCCGTCATCACCGCCGACGCCGACGCCCGCGTCATCCTCGACGACTCGCGCCTGGCCGCCGTCAAGGGGTGGATGATCCGTCAGGCCCGCTATTCGCCGGCCCGACTGGCCCTGGGCGTCTTCGCCCTGATCATCGCTGTGGTCACCGCGCTCCTGTGCCTGCCGATCGCCTCGGCCTCGGCGCGGCCCATCCCCTTCGTCGACGTCCTCTTCACCGCCGTGTCCGCCGTGTGCGTCACCGGGCTGACCACCGTCGACACCGCCACCTCCTGGACTCCCTTCGGGCAGGGCGTCATCGCCCTGGGCATCATGATCGGCGGCCTGGGGGTGATGACGCTCGCGTCAATCCTCGGCTTCGCGGTGTCCCGCCACCTGGGGCTGACCCAGCGGATGCTCGCCGCCCAGGAGACGGGCGCGGACTCGATGGGCCAGATCACCGGCCTCATCAAGGCCGTCATCGCCGCCTCCCTGACCGGCGAGGCGATCCTCTTCGCCGTCTTCCTCCCGCGCTTCCTCTCGCTCGGCGAGACTCCGGCGGAGGCGGTGCGGGAGGCCGCGTTCATGTCGATCTCGGTGTTCAACAACGCCGGTTTCCTCATCATGGACGGGGGCCTGGCCCCCCACGTCCACGACTGGTGGATGATCGTCCCGATCGTCGTGGGCACCTTCGTCGGCGCGATCGGCTTCCCCGTCGTCCAGGACCTGTCGGCCCGGTGGCGCACGCCGATCAAGTGGTCGCTTCACACGAAGCTCACCCTGTCGGTCTACCTCGTCCTCGTCTTCGTCGGCGCGATCATGCTCGCGGCGACGGAGTGGACGAACCCGGCGACCCTCGGGGGCCTCGACACCCCCTCGAAGATCCTCAATTCGCTGCTCGCCGGCGTGAACTCGCGCTCGTCGGGGCTGTCGGCGCTCGACGTCGGGGCGATGCACTCCCAGACGCACTTCGTCCAGGTGATCCTCATGATGATCGGCGGCGGCTCGGCGTCGACGGCCGGGGGCGTCAAGGTGACGACCTTCGCGGTCCTCGTCCTCGCGGTCGTCGCCGAGGCCCGCGGCGATCAGGACATCGAGTCCTTCGGCCGGCGCATCCCGCCGTCGGTCGTGCGCCTGTCGGTCGCGGTGTCCCTCCTGGGTCTGGCGATGGTCGCCGTGGCCGTCGTCCTCCTGCTGACGATCACCGATTACTCGCTCGACTCGATTCTCTTCGAGACGGTGTCGGCCTTCGCGACCGTCGGCCTGTCGGTGGGGATCACCGCGGATCTGCCGGTCGTCGGCAAGTACGTCCTCATCGGCCTCATGTTCGCCGGCCGCACGGGGACGATGACGGTGGCCGCCGCGCTGGCCCTGCGCGAGCGCTCGCGCGTGATCCGCATGCCCGAGGAGCGCCCGATCATCGGCTGACCGCGGCGAGCGGTCACCGGCTCCCGGGCCGCCGCCGGACTCCTGCGCGGCCTCCGCGCGCCGTCGGCCGGCGGTCGGCGCGGGCTCGTGCCCGTCATCGGCGCCGAGATGGGACAATGGGGTCATGGCTGGAGAAGACAAGGACCTCGCGTCGGGCACGCTCGTCATCGGGTTGGGGCGCTTCGGCGCGGCCGTCGGCGTCACCCTCGACAAGCTCGGCTACGAGATCCTCGCGGTGGAGAAGTCTCCGTCGCGGGTCCAGGCGTTCGCCGGCCGCTTCCCCCTCGTCGAGGCCGACGGGACTAGCACGGAGGCTCTCGAGCAGCTCGGCGCCCGGGAGTTCCGCTCGGCGGTCGTCGGCGTCGGGTCCTCGCTGGAGGCGTCGGTCCTCATCACGGCGAACCTCGTCGACCTGGGGATCTCGTCGATCTGGGCGAAGGCGACGTCGCGCGAGCACGGGCGGATTCTGCGCAGGATCGGCGCCCACCACGTGATCTACCCGGAGTTCGACGCCGGCCAGCGCACCGCCCACCTCGTCGGCGGGCGGATGATCGACTACATCGAGATGGAGAAGGACGGGTTCGCCATCATGAAGCTGCGCCCGCCCAAGGAGGTCCACGGCTTCACCCTCGACGACCTCGATCTGCGGGGCCGCTACGGGGTCAACGTCCTGGCCGTCCAGCGCCCGGGGTCGAGCTTCGAGTACTCGGACGCGTCGACGCGGATCCACGCCGACGACGTCATCATCGTCTCGGGGGACGCGCGCCTGCTCGAGCACTTCGCGAACCGCCCGTAGGGCCGCTCGACGGCCGGGGCCTCGCGGTTCCGGGGGAGCCCCGCCGTCCGCAGACGCCCACGGCCCCCGATACGGTGGGGGCATGGCGAAGAATCAGACGACGTACCGGTGCTCCGAATGCGGGTGGGCGTCCCCCAAGTGGATCGGCCAGTGCCGCGAGTGCCGGGCGTGGGGCACGCTCGACGAGGCCGGACCCGGGGCGGGCGGTCACGGGGCGCCCGCGGTCGTCGCTCCTCGCCGCCCGGCCCTGCCGATCGGCAGCGTCGACGGGGAGCGGGCGCGGTCGCGTCCCACGGGCGTCGGGGAGCTCGATCGGGTCCTCGGGGGTGGGATCGTCCCCGGGGCCGTCGTCCTCCTCGCGGGCGAGCCGGGCGTCGGCAAGTCGACGCTGCTCCTCGACGTCGCGGCCCGGGCGGCGCGGCAGTCGGCGCGGGGGGCCGGCCCCGTCCTGTACGTCACCGGCGAGGAGTCCTCGTCCCAGGTGAAGTCGCGGGCCGAGAGGATCGGCGCCGTCGACGACCGCCTGCTCCTGGCCGATGACAACGACCTGGGGACCGTCCTCGGGCACATCGAGGCGGTCCGCCCGTCGCTGGTGATCGTCGACTCCGTGCAGACCCTCCAGTCGTCGGGGGTCGACGGCGGGGCGGGGGGTGTCGCGCAGGTGCGGGCGGTGGCGGCCGGGCTGATCCGGGCCGCCAAGGAGCGCGATCTGCCGGTGCTCCTCGTCGGGCACGTGACGAAGGACGGGGGGATCGCCGGCCCCCGCGTCCTCGAGCACCTCGTCGACGTCGTCTGCCAGTTCGAGGGCGAGCGCCATTCGCGCCTGCGGCTGCTGCGCGCGGTGAAGAACCGTTACGGCCCCACGGACGAGGTCGGGTGCTTCGAGCTCATGGACTCGGGGATCCGGGGGCTGGAGGACCCGTCGGGAGTGTTCCTGTCGCAGGCGCCGCGGGACGTCCCGGGCACGTGCGTCACCGTCTCCTTGGAGGGCCGGCGCCCGATGCCGACCGAGGTGCAGGCGCTCGTGGCGCCCTCGGGCGGTGGATCGGCCCGGAGGACCACGTCGGGGGTCGATCATTCGCGGGTGGCGATGCTCCTGGCGGTCCTCCAGGCGCGCGTGGGCGCGGACTGCTCGGATCTGGACGTCTACGTCTCGACGGTCGGCGGGGCGAGGACGACGGAGCCGGCGGTGGACCTGGCGATGGCGGTCGCCATCGTGTCGGCGCTCAAGGGACGCCCCCCTCGGCCCTCGCTCGTCGCCATGGGGGAGATCGGGCTGACGGGCGAGATCCGCGCCTGCACGGGCGTCCAGCGTCGGCTGATGGAGGCGGCGCGCCTGGGGTTCTCCGCCGCTCTCGTCCCCGCCCAAGGGGCCGAGGAGCTGCGCGGCGTCGATGGGATCACCGTGTTCACCGTCTCGGACCTCGCGTCCGCGATCCGCGTCGCGCTGCCGTAAACTCGTTGTCGTCGCGACCCGTACCGATGAGGAGGAGGCGCCGGTGCTCTCGACTGAGGCGATGATGGACTCCGATGAGGCGACCCTGCGCGAGGCCCTTCAAATGGTCGCGCCCGGGACGGCCCTGCGCGAGGGCCTCGAGCGGATCCAGCGGTCCCACACGGGCGCGCTCATCGTCCTGGGGTCCGCCCCCGAGGTCGAGGACATCTGCTCGGGTGGGTTCGATCTCGACGTCCCGTTCACGGCGTCGCGCCTGCGGGAGCTGTGCAAGATGGACGGCGCGGTCGTCATCGACACCCAGGCGTGGCGCATCCGCAAGGCGAACGTCCAGCTCCTGCCCGATCCGTCGATCCCGACCGACGAGTCCGGCATGCGCCACCGGACCGCTCAGCGCACGGCCCGCCACACGCATCTGCCGGTCCTGTCCCTGTCGGCCTCGATGCGGATGATCTCCGTGTACGTCGGCGAGTACCACCGTCTCGTCGAGGAGCCCGAGGCCCTCCTGGCCCGCGCGAATCTCGCGGTCGACACGCTCGACCGGTACAGCCAGCGCCTCGACGAGGTCCTCCAGACCCTGACGGTCCTCGAGATCCGCGATTCTGCGACGGTTCGCGATGTCGCGACCGTCATTCAGCGCATGGAGATGATCCGGCGGATCACCTCCGAGATCAACGGCTATCTCGAGGAGCTCGGCTCCGAGGGGCGCCTCCTGGCCCTCCAGGTCGACGACCTCATCCGCGGCTCGGCCTCCGAGCGCGCCCTCGTCATGCGCGACTACGTGCGCGACCAGTCGGACGTCGGCGCGGTCGATCGCCGTCTGAGCGAGCTCGGCGGCGAGAAGATCGTCGATCTGGCGGCCATCGCGAACATCCTCGGGCTCGGCGTCTTCGAGGTCGCCGACCTCGATCGGGACATCCAGCCCCGGGGGATCCGGGCGCTGTCCCTCGTCCCGCACCTGCCGTGGAGCGTCATCAAGGACGTGTCCTCGCGGTGGGAGACCCTGGCGGACCTGCGGGCCGCCAGCCTGGAGGACCTCCAGAGCGTCGAGGGGATCGGCCCGTATCGGGCGGCGTTGATCCACGAGAATCTCGAGCATCAGGCGCAGATGGCGGCCAACGGCATCGTCGGATGGTGAGCCGCCCGTTCGACGCGCGGGAGGATCGCGGGCCGGCGCCCGCGGCGGACCGGAGGCGTCGCGGCTCTCGGCGCCGGGGTCGGGCGGCCCCGCCCGGTCAGCTCTGGGCGGATTCGACGGGAGCCGGTGCCGGGAGGAGCTCGAAGACGACGGACGCCTCGGGCCCCGCGCCCGACGTCTCCCGCTGCCCCTGCGCGCCCGGGCCCGCGGTTCCCGTGCTCTGAGCGGCGTCGGCCCCTCCCGAGGAAGCGCCGCTCGTCCGCTGGCCGAGGATGATCGAGGCCCGGTAGGTCCCCGGCTCGGCCGCCGCCCCCGATGAAGCGGCCCCGCACCCGCTGTCGTGGACGGTCCCGTCCCACGACACCGGTCCCGTCCACTCCGCCCCGGGGTCGAGGAGGAGCCGCGTGGGGTCGGCGGCCCCGTCCTCGCAGCGCGACGAGTCGAAGACGAGGAGATCCCCCGTCGTCACGGTCAGCCCCGCCCGATCGAGGGACAGCAGGCAGGCGCTCCTCCCCTGGTTGCGGATCGTCGTCGTGATCGGGACCGGCGAGCCCGCCTGCGTCGCGGACGCTTGCGCGTCGAGGGAGAGGACGGAGACCGGGCAGTCGGGGACCCTCACGGAACCGGTCGCGTCGACGATCCCATCAGCGGTGAGCTCTTCGCCCGCCGCCAGCCCGTAGAGGTCGGAGGCCGGATCGCGTTCGACGGGCGGAGCCGATTGTGCGGATTGGGCGTCCTCGGGGGTCCGGGAACCGGCCAGGGCCCCGATGGCCGCGACAGCGCCCCAGACCAGCACGGCGACGACCGCGAGCAGTCCCGAGCCGGTGATGATCCTGCGGGGCCAGGGGTTTCGGCGCTTCTTCCGGGGTTGTCGGCTCGGTCCGCGTCCGGGGGTGCGCGGGCCGGTCGACGTCGGTCGGGTCTGTCGGGGGCTCACGCTCCGACGCTACCGGGCGCCGGTCCCGGGCGGGAAGCGGACGCGCGGCTGGGACCGTGCAGAGCGCCGAAGCACTTCCCCACTCTTCCCCCGAAAACGAACATTTCCCACCAAAAACAGGCCGAGAATTTCGTTTTCCGGGGAAATCGCTAGATGCCTACCGTCTAGGCGGGGCTGGCGGCCGCGTCCGTCGATTCGGGGCCGTCATCGTCGCGGGGGTCGACGAGGCACCAGCGCTCGACGAGGACCCCGAGCGCCGACCAGACGACCGAGGCGATGGCCGTCAACGTCGACGCGACGATCGTCAAAAGGACCGCGTCGGCGCCGACCCGCATGAGGCCGGCCCCGGCGCTGCCCAGGAGCGCTCCGGCGACTCCGGCGCCGACGTAGGCGGACGCGCGGGCGATGACGGCGATCCGCATGGCGGTGGGGCCGTCGACCCATGTCGGCTTCTTCGCCCGGTACCTGCGCACGTGCGAGCCCGCCCACCACAGGAGGGCGGCGAGGACGAGGAGGAGCACTGCGAGGAGGGGGGTGACGGCCAGCGGGCTCCCGCCCAGGACGATGGTGACGCCCGTCAGGATCGCGGCGAGGACCCCGACGGCCAGGCAGATGCCGATAAGGGAGGCGATGGCGACCGGTCTCATCAGGAGCCGGATTCCTTGACGATCGGCATCTGCCCGGTCGTCGTCGGCCGGACGACGACCTTGCGCAGCAGCCCGGTCCGGGTCGTCTCGTCGTCGTGGACCGGGGCGGTCTCGATGCTCTGGCGCAGGGCGGGGTCGAGGACCGACTGGCGGCGGGGGGCGGGGTCATCATCCGGGCCGTCGTCGACGATCCGGAGGGGCTCCCGGGAGAAATTCCACTGGGGCAGACGGGAGGGGCGCCCAGGCGCCTGAACCGGGTCCTCGGGGTCGTCGCTCCCGGTGGCGATGAAGGCCTCGGGATAGGTCGCGGTCCGCGGTGCCGGAGCGCCGGTCTCGCCCTCGTCCGCCGGGGCCCCGAATACGGGCCTCCACCGGGGACGGCGCGGGGCGGACCCCTCAGGCGCGTCGCCGGCCCCGTTCTGGGCCTCCCGCGCTCGCGACCGGTCCTGTTCGGCGTGCTCGACATCCGAGGAGGGACGGAGGGGGTACTCGACGGAGGCTGGGGCCTCGACGGGGGGCTCATCATCGGCTGCGGGGCGCGCAGGAGGAACGACGACCGCGTTCGTCGCCGCATCGAAGCGAACGCTCGCTGATGCGCCGGCGGGTCGGGACGAGGCCGGTTCCACCAGGGGCGAGGGACCGGCACCGGCGCCCCGATCCTCCACGGGGGTCGAGGCACGATCCTCCCACAGTCGCCGCCACACAAGATCGTCCCCCACGCCGGCCGGGGCCAAGGCGCTGCGCGACGCGGTCGAGCCGGCATCGATTCGGCCGCCGCGCGGATCGATGCCGTCGGCTGCCTCATCCGATCGTCCGCGATCCTCCCCGGCCCTCGCGGGTCCCGGCCCGGTACCCTGATCCTCCACGGGGGTCGAGGCCCAGCGCTCCCACAGTCGCCGCCACACGAGATCGTTCCCCGCGCTGGCCGGCGTCAGGGCGCTACGCGATGCGTCGGGCACGAGGTCGAGGCGGCTCGTCGAGCGCCGCCCCATCCGCGGCCCCGCCGCCGGGGAGTCGATCGGACCGGCCCCGTCGACGGCTGGGGGCCCGACCGGTGCGGAACACCGACCGGCCAGGAGGGCATCGGATTCGGCGACGATCGTGTCCGGCGCGTCGAGCCAGTCGTCGACGGCGTCGACGATCCCCTCGCGGTCGCTCGTCAGCTCGAGGAGGTCGACGACTCGGCCCCTGCCCTCGAGGACCGCATCCGGGTCGGCCATCGCCCACGGGGCGAGGACGAAGGCCCGGGATCGCGCCCGCGGATGCGGCAGGGTGAGCTCCGGGGAGTCGCAGACGACGCCCGAGACCTGGACGAGGTCGATGTCGAGGGTTCTCGCGCCCCACCGCTCGAGGCGGACGCGGCCGTGATCGGCCTCGATCCGGTGGGCGACGGCGAGGAGCTCACGGGGCTCCAGGCGGGTGCGGATGAGGACCACGGCGTTCCAATAGTCGTCCTGGGCGGCCTGGCCCGGCCGGAGCACCGGGCGGGTCCGCAGGATCGGGGAGACCTCGTCGACGTCGATCCCGGGAGTGTCGATGAGGGCGGAAACGGCGCTCTTCAAGGTCGTCGGGGCGTCCCCCAGGTTGGCGCCCAGGGCGAGGACCGCGGCGCGCTCGACCGCCGGCTGCTCCGCTGCTCGCGCTCCGGCACCGGCCGACGGCTCCGAAAGGACCGGCGCCGGCCGCTCCGATTCGGAGGCGGCCCCGATCCGGGGGAACGCGCGCGACGGGCCCGGGGCGGCCGACGGCTCCGAGGGGGTCTGCGGCGACGAGCCGCGCCCCGGGCGCGACCGATCCCCCCGATCGTCGGCGCCGGCGGAATCAGCGGAATCAGACGCAGAAGAGCACGCGCGCCCGGCGGCGGCGACGGGGGCGCGCACGGGCTCGTCGTCCGACTCGTCCCATTGACCGCGCCGCACCGTGACGGCCACGTCGGAGAACGCCCGGCCCATCGGGGCCTCGGGCTTGTGGACGGTGACCTCCACGCCCAGGGCCCCCCCGTGGGCGAGCATCCGGTCGGCGATCCGGTAGGCGAGGGTCTCGATGAGGCGGACGGACGGACCCGAGATGATCTCAACGACCTCATCGGCGAGCTCCGCGTAGGACACGGTGTCGCCGAGGTCGTCGCTGACGGCGGCGCGCGAGGCGTCGAGGAGCACGACGACGTCGACGGTGAAGGGCTGAGTGCCGCGGTGCTCCTGCGGCAGGACGCCGTGAACCCCGTGCGCGCGCAGCCCGCTCAGGGTGATCCGATCGAATCGGCCCGTCACTCCCGTCATTCCCCCTCCGCCCGGCCCCCGCGGACCGCTCGCGCGTTGCGGGCCGCGTCGTGCACCCTCACGCCCCACATCCCCGCGGCCGCGCATGCGCGCGTGATCCGCTCGGTCGTCGCATCCGTATCCGGGCCCTCCTCGGCGACGAACCGCTTGCGGGAGGCCCCGATGAGCACAGGGTACCCGAGGCTCGTCAGCCGCCCCATCGACGCGACGATCTCCCGGCACTGATCGGACGTCAGGGAGAACCCCAACCCCGGGTCGATGATGATCCTGTCGCGGGCGACGCCGGCGGTCAAGGCCCGGTCGATCTGACCGGCCAGGCGCTCGAGGATCGCCCCGACGAGATCCGCGCCGTAGTCGAAGGACTCCCCAGGACCCCCCGGAAGGGCCCGGTAGTGCTGGATGACGTAGGCGCAGCCGGAGCCCGCGACCGCGTCGTTCATCGCCGGATCCCACATGCCCCCGGACACGTCGTTGATGATGGCCGCGCCCGCCCGCGCGGCGCGCGCGGCGGTGTCGGCGTGGAGAGTGTCGACGGAGACGACGACGCCGGAGTCGGCCAGCGCGCCGACGACGCCCCCGATGCGGGCCCACTCCTCGTCGGAGTCGATCCGCGTGGACCCCGGGCGGGTCGACTCCCCGCCGACGTCGACGAGGTCGGCGCCGACGGCGGTCATCCCCCGGGCGTGATGCAGGGCCGCCGAGGCGTCGGCCCATCGCCCGCCGTCGGAGAAGGAATCGGGGGTGACGTTGAGGATCCCCATGACGCACGTGCGCCCCGGGGGGCGGGTGACGTCGTCGGGGAGGGCGATGCCCCGGGGCAGGGTCGGCTGGGGGATCGTCATCAGCGGCGCCCTCCCAGGACGAGCGCCATCATCTCGGATCGGGTCGTCGCGTCGTTCATGATGCCGCGCAGCGCCGAGGTCACGGTCGACGACCCGGGTTTGGAGATGCCGCGCATCGACATGCACATGTGCTCGGCCTCGAGGACGACGATGACGCCTTGGGGGCGCAGGACCTCGGCGACGGCGTCGGCGATCTGGGCGGTCAGGCGCTCCTGGACCTGGGGGCGGCGCGCATAGCCCTCGACGACGCGCGCGAGCTTCGACAGGCCGGTGACGACGCCCCCGCGGGGGATGTAGCCGACGTGGGCGCGCCCGTGGAACGGCAGGAGGTGGTGCTCGCACACCGAGTGGAACCCGATGTCGCGGACGAGGACGAGCTCGTCGGTGCCCTCGTGGAACTGGGTGCGCAGGTGGTCGCGGGGGTCCTCGTCCAGCCCGGCGAGGAGCTCGCGCCAGGCGCGCGCCATCCTGTCCGGGGTGCCGGCCAGGCCCTCCCGGTCGGGGTCCTCGCCGATGGCGACGAGCAGGTCTCGGCTGGCCTTGGCGACCCCTGCGGCGTCGTAGGCCATCAGGCGGCCCCGCCGTCGGTCGGGTCCGCCTCGATCGCGGGCGGCGGGGCCGTCGGGGGCTCCTCGGCGCGGGCCGCGGCGACGGGATGGCCGAGGAGCGCGCCGGGGACGGCGGCGTCGGCGTTGAGGTTCCACACGGGGCGCTCGTCCTGCTTGCGCACATCGGCGAAGATCTCGGCGAGCTGGGCCTCGTCGAGGGTCTCCTCCTCGAGGAGGCGCTCGGCGAGGCGGTCGAGGACGTCCCGGTTGCGCGTGAGGATCTCCCACGCCTCGCGCATCGCGTGATCGAGCAGGCGCCGCACCTCGTCGTCGATGATCGCGGCGGTCTCATCGGAGAAGCCGCGGGCCTCGGCCCCCGATCCGTGGCCGAAGGCCTCGGTGTCGGTCGTGCCGAGCTTGACCATGCCGACGCGCTCAGACATGCCGTAGTCGGCGACCATCGCGCGGGCCGTCTTGGTGGCCTGCTGGATGTCGTTGGCCGGTCCGGTCGACGGGTCGCGGAAGACGAGCTCCTCGGCGACGCGCCCGCCCATCGCGTACACGAGGTCGTCGAGGAGCTGGTTGCGGGTCTTCGAGTAGCGGTCCTCGGTCGGCATGACCATCGTGTAGCCGAGGGCCCGTCCGCGCGGCAGGATCGTCACCTTCGTCACCGGGTCCGTGTAGCGCAGCGCCGCCGCGGCCAGGGCGTGCCCGCCCTCGTGGTAGGCGGTGACGGCCTTGTCGTGGTCGTTCATCACCCGGGTGCGCTTCTGCGGGCCGGCGATGACCCGGTCGATGGCCTCGTCGATGGCGCGGTTGTCGATGAGATCGGCGTTCGAGCGGGCGGTGAGCAGGGCCGCCTCGTTGAGGACGTTCGCCAGGTCCGCGCCGGTGAAGCCGGGGGTCCGCTTGGCGATCTGGACGAGGTCGACATCGTCGGTCATCGGCTTGCCGGAGGCGTGGACCTTGAGGATCGCCTCTCGGCCCTTGAGATCCGGCGCCTCGACGGCGATCTGCCGATCGAAGCGTCCGGGCCGCAGAAGCGCGGGGTCGAGGATGTCGGGCCGGTTCGTCGCGGCGATGAGGATGACGTTGGCGCGCTCGTCGAAGCCGTCCATCTCGACGAGGAGCTGGTTGAGGGTCTGCTCGCGCTCGTCGTTGCCCCCGCCGATGCCGCTGCCGCGGTGGCGCCCGACGGCGTCGATCTCGTCGACGAAGATGATCGCCGGAGCATTCTTCTTCGCGCGCTCGAACAGGTCGCGGACGCGCGAGGCGCCGACGCCGACGTACAGCTCCATGAACTCCGAGCCGGAGATCGAGAAGAACGGCGCGTGGGCCTCGCCGGCGACGGCCTTGGCGAGGAGCGTCTTGCCGGTTCCCGGGGGGCCGTAGAGGAGGACGCCGCGCGGGATGCGAGCCCCGACCCGGTGGAATTTCTCCGGCGACGAGAGGAACTCGCGGATCTCCTCGAGCTCCTCGACGGCCTCGTCCTCGCCGGCGACGTCGGCGAAGGTGACGTCCGGGCGCTCCTGGTTGAACTCCTTGGCCTTGGACTGGCCGAAGGCGCCCATCATCCGCGACCCGGAGAGGCGCCCCATGATGAACCAGAAGGCGACGAGGAGCAGGAGGAGGGGCAGGAGCATCTGGGCGAGGGTCGACAGCATCGACGCCTGGGGGCGGTAGGCGTTCCACCCGCGCCCCGGCTGGGCCTTCTCGACGGCGCTGAGGATGTCCTCGGTCTGCGTGTACGAGTAGGTGAAGTAGATGTTGGTGCCCAGCTCGGCCGTTCGGTCGCCCAGGCCGGTGGACTGGTGGGTGTAGGGCTCGGCGAGGACGAGGTTGACCTGCTGGGTGCCCTCGTTGAGGATCACCCGTTCGACCGAGGGGGAGGAGGCCAGAATCCCCAGGCCCTCGGAGGTGTCGACGGCGCGCGGCTGGAAGGTCTGCCAGACGAACCATCCCCCGGCCATGAGGACGACGAGCGGGACCATGATCCACGCCCAGTTGATCCGTCTCTTCTTGACGTTTTCAGCCACGACACTCCTTCTTCTTCGGCTCGTTCGACTCGGCGCTGTGCGCCGGCGTTCAGTTCTCGTAGACGTGGGGGGCCAGCGTGCCGATGAAGGGCAGGTGGCGGTACTGCTCGTCGTAGTCGAGTCCGTAGCCGACGACGAACTCGTCGGGGATCTCGAAACCGACGTATTTGACGTCGACGGCGACCTTGACGGCTTTGGGCTTGCGCAAGGCGGTGGCGATCTCGACGGAGGCGGCGCCGCGCGACAGGAGGTTGGCGCGCAGCCACGAGAGGGTCAGCCCCGAGTCGATGATGTCCTCGACGATGAGGACGTGGCGATCGGTGACGTCCTGGTCGAGGTCTTTGAGGATGCGCACGACCCCGGAGGACTTCGTGCCCGACCCGTAGGAGGAGACGGCCATCCAGTCCATCTGCAGGGGGGTGTGGAGCTTGCGCGACAGGTCGGCCATGACCATGACGGCGCCGCGCAGGACTCCGACGAGGAGGACCTCCCTGCCCGCGTAGTCGCCGTCGATCTGGGCGGCGAGTTCGTCGAGGCGCTGATCCATCTGCTCGGCGGTGACGAGTACGTCTTGGAGGCTGTCGCCCATGTCGGTGGCGTCCACGCGGCCCTCTTCTCTCATCGACGGACCCCGCCGGGTGGGGCGGGGCGTGAGCATCACTAGCGTGCCACACGCGCGGGCCCGGCCGCGACGCGGGGCGGATCTTCTCACGCAGGGCGAACAGGGGGCGGGGCGGGGGCTCGTCGGGCGACGAGGCGGGCCCCGGATCCATGGCCCTCGCGGGCGAGTCGGGCGCCGGGGGCGTCGACGGGCCCCTGCCCGTGCCAGTCGGAGACGAGGTCGCGGGCCCGGTCGATGTGCGCGGCGGACAGGTCCGAGGGCCGGGCTCCGGCGACCAGGAGCATACGGCGCAGGACCCGGGAGAGGACGGCGGGGGGGAGCCCCGCGAGGTCGGCGACGGGGACGACGGGGGCGCCGGCCGGGTCGGCATCGACCGCCGTCCGCCAGGCGGCGCCGGCGAGGGCGTCGAGGGCGTCGTCGTCGCGGGCGGCGAGGGCGGCCGTGCGGGCGAGGGCGGGGACGGGGTCGACGCCGAGGGCGTCGGCGAGGGCGGGCAGGGCCCGGGCGCGCACGGCGGCGCGCCGCAGCGCGGTGCCGTCGGCGGCCCTCCACGGCCCGTCGGGGAGGTTCGTCGGGTCGTCGACCCAGGCCAGGCCCGCTTGGCGGCAGGCCTCCCGGGTGTCGGCGCGGCGGACGCCGAGGAGGGGGCGGATCCATCGCAGGCCCTCCTCGTCGACGGCGTCGGGGGACATGGCGCGCAGGGAGCCGGTCCCCGAGCCGCGGGCCAGGCGCAGGAGGACGGTCTCCGCCTGGTCGTCCATCGTGTGCCCGAGGAGGACGGCGGTCCCGTCGGACAGGTCCGCGGCGCGGGCGGCGAGGGCGTGTCGGCGGGCGAAGCGGGCGGCGGCCTCGGGCCCTCCGGCGGAGTCGACGCGCACAGGGGCGGTACGGGCGCTGTCGGCGCCGAGGCGGACGAGCAGGTCGGCGACTCGGCGGGCCTCCTCGGCGGAGTCGGGGCGCAGCCCGTGGTCGACGGTCAGGCAGTGGACGGGCACTCCGTTCCTGCTCCCGACGTCGATGGCGGCCAGGGCGAGGGAAAGGGAGTCGGCGCCCCCGGAGACCCCGACGAGGACGCAGGCGGGCGGGCGCCGGGAGGAGACGAGGGCCCGGCGCACGGCCAAGGAGATCCGTGCGAGGGGGCCGCTCGGGCGGGCCCCGACGAGGCGGGACGCCTCGGTCGCCGTCCGGGGGCGGGCGCCGGGGGCGCCGTCAGGAGACACGCGCCCTCCAGGCCGTCGGATCGGCGTATTCGGCGGCCGTCGGCCATGTCCCGGGGGAGTCGAGGAGCCGGGGGAGCAGGTCGTGGGCGAGGGCCTCGGAGGCGAACCGGGAGGCATCGAGGCGCAGGGCGTCGGCGGCGGAGGGGTCGAGGCGGGGGGCGAGGGCCCTGAGGGCGGCCCTGGGGTCCGCTCCGGCCCGGTGGGTCCGCAGCCATCGGACGGAGGGCAGGTCGGCGGGGGTCAGGACGCTCATCTCGGCGTCGGCGAGCGCATCGAGGAGGAGGACGAGCCGGAGGAGATCGTCGAGCCCCTCGGGCAGCCGGGCGGCGCCGCGGGCGAGTCGGCGAACGAGGTGGGGGGCGTGCTCGAGGTGGACGCCGAGGAGGCCGGCGCGCAGGGCGGTCCACGCGCACCAGTCGGACAGGTCGAGGGCGTCGTCGTGGGCGGCGGACAGGACGTTGGGGGCGACGAGGATGCGCCCGGGGGCGGCCGGGTCCCACAGGGCGGTGGCCTCGGCGGCGACGGCCCGCAGGACGAGGCCGGCGGAGGCCGCGTAGGAGGGGCCGCGCCGGTCCGCCCGGGCGTCGAGACCCCGGGCGACGACGGCCATGGCGCCGTGGCGGTCGACGACGAGGGTCCGGCTCGCGCGGACGCGGGCGGCCGCCTCGTCGAGGCCGGTGAGGGGGCCGAGGCGCTCGTCGGCCCAGCGGACGCCGCGCCGCAGGCGGGCGACGACGCCGTGGGCGGCGGTGCGCGAGGCCCGCGGGCCGGCGGGGGTGATGAGGGCGAGGAGTCGGGCGGCGTCGCGGGCCTCCCGGGGCATGTCGATCACAGCGAGGCGAGTCCTTCCACGAAGTCGTCGAGGTGCGGACGGGTGAGGGCGGCCGCGTCGTCGGGAACGGCGTCGTTGCCGACGGCGAAGATCAGGAGCCGGCCCGTCGAGGTGGAGACGACTCCGGCGAGGGAGGAGACGGAGGCGAGGGATCCGGTCTTGGCCTGGGCGTTGCCCGCTGCCGGGCCCTCGACCATGCGCCGGCCCATCGTCCCCTGGAGGCCGGCCCACGGGAGGGCGCGGACGAGTTCGTCGGCGTCGGTGCCCATGTCGCTCATCGAGGCGCGGATCGTCTGGACGAGGGTCCGAGCGGTCAGCCGGTCGTCGGAGGACAGGCCCGAGCAGTCGTCGAGGGCCAGTCCGGCGGTGTCGATCCCCGCGGCGTCGAGGGTGCTCCGCAGGGCGCCGGTGGCGCCGGCGTAGGAGGCGGGTGCTCCCACGGCTCGGGCCGCGAGGCGGCAGTACTGGTCGGCGACGGTGTTGTCGGAGTGGTGGAGCATCCACCGGATCTGCTGGCCGATGGTCGCCGATTCGACGGAGGCGATCTGCTCGGCGCCCTCCGGGGCCTCCGCGGGCCCGCCCAGGGTCGCGGCGATCCCGCGCTCGGCGAGCGCGTCGGCGAGGACCGCGGCGGCGTCGCCGGCGGGGTCCTGGGAGAAGTCGTAGGCCCCGGGGCTGGTCCGGCCGGCGTCGATGGCGAGGGCCGCGACGGGCCCTTCGTAGCCGAGGACGTCCTGGGCCTGCCAGGCGGGCAGGCGGGAGTCGCCGTCGAAGGGGTCGGGCTGCCAGTCGAGGGTGATGGATTCCACGCCCCGGGCCCGGAGCTCCCGGGCGGCGAGGTCAGCGAGGTCGGCGAGTCCGGCGCGCCCCGAGACGGCGTCGGGGTCGCCGGCGCCGGCGGCCAGGAGCAGGTCCCCCTCGCCCCACAGGTGGGCGGTGGTCTGCGACAGGCTGAGGCCGGTGGTGAGCGTGGCGGTGGCGTCGAGGTGGGTCAGCGCGGTGTATGCGGTGAGGATCTTCGTCACGGACGCGGGGGTGCGGGGGGTCGCGGCTCCATCGTCGAGGAGGACCTCGCCGGTGGAGGCGTCGACGACCGACGCCCACGCGGTCCACTGCCCCTGCGCCGCCGCTGCGGCCGCCTCGTCCCACAGGGCGCGGACGTCGGCGGCGGAGACGGGGTCGCCGTCGGCCCGGGTCGGCTCGGCGAGGGCGGGGCTGGGCAGGGCCGGGAATTCGGGGGCGGCGCGGTCGGCTCGGGCGGGGCCGCTGTGACCCGCGCAGCCGGCGAGCCCGAGAGACAGCGCCGCTGCGCTTACAATCGCAGCCATAGTCCGTCGCCGCATGGGGGTCCCTTCGTGAAGTGGAGGTCTGCTTCCACCCTAGCGGCGACTCACCGAGCCACCGACCCGACACCCGCGCAGCGCGCGGCCGACCCAAGGAGCACGCCGTGGATTTCGACGTCACCATTGAGATTCCGAAGGGGAACCGCAACAAGTACGAGATCGACCATGAGACGGGCCGGATCCGCCTGGATCGGATGCTGTTCACGTCGACGCGGTACCCGGACGACTACGGGTTCATCGACGACACTCTGGGCGAGGACGGGGATCCGCTCGACGCCCTTGTCCTCCTCGACGAGCCGACGTTCCCCGGGTGCGTGATCCGCTGCCGGGCGCTGGGGATGTTCCGGATGCGCGACGAGAAGGGCGGCGACGACAAGGTCTTGTGCGTGCCGTCGGCGGATCAGCGGGCCTCGTGGCGCACGGAGATCGACGACGTGTCGGAGTTCCACCGCTTGGAGATCCAGCACTTCTTCGAGGTGTACAAGGACCTGGAGCCGGGCAAGTCGGTCGAGGGCGCGCACTGGGTGGGCCGCGAGGAGGCCGAGGCGGAGATCACCCGCTCCTATCAGCGCCTGCGGGATCACCGGGCGTCCCACGGCCACCACTGAGCGTCTAGGGCGACGGCCCCGATGGAGTCTCCATCGGGGCCGTCCGTGCGCGTCGCCTGATGGGATCAGAGGCGAACCGCGTAGGGCATGACCTGGTTCCATCCCCAGATCGACGTGATGCGGACGGTCTGCCCGGGGGAGGGGGCTTCGATCATCTGGTTGCCGCCGAGGAAGATGGCGACGTGGTAGATGCCCGAGGAGGATCCGTTGGAGGACCAGAAGATCAGGTCGCCCGGCTGCATCGAGTTGATGGAAACGTAATCCCCGATCGAGTCGCCGAGCGCGTACTGGGAGCGGGACTGGTGGGGGATGTGGACTCCGGCCTGCGCCCAGGCGAGCATCGTCAGGCCCGAGCAGTCGACTCCCGAATAGGATTCCCCGGCCCAGACGTAGGGGACGCCGAGGAAGGTCTTCGCGGCGGCGATGGCCGCCGATGCACCGCCCGACGGGGCCGCAGGGGCGGGAGCGGGAGACGGCGTGGGGGCCGGGGCCGGCGCGGGGGCGGGGGCCGGCGCGGGTGACACGGGGGCGGGAGCGGGAGACGGCGCGGGGGCCGGGGCGGGAGAGGCCGTCTCGGCGGCGGCTCGGGCGGCGGCCTCGGCGGCGGCCTGGCGCTCGGCGGCGAGGGCGGCCTCGCGCTGCTCGATGAGCTCGACCGTCGTGTTCTGCTTGCGCGCGAGCTCGCTGATGTACGCCTCGCGCTGGGCCTGGGTCGTCTGCTGGAGGGCGAGGGCCGACTGGGCGGCGGCCTCGGCGGCGTCGGTGCGACTCTGGACCTCCGCGGTCGCCTCCTCCTGGGCGGCGAGCGCGGAGTCGGCGGCTCCGCGCATGACGTCGGCGACCTGTTCGAGGGCGGCGACGCGCTGCATCTTCGCATCGGCGGAGGTCGCGAAGGTGTTGATCGAGGCCTGCTTGGTCTCGACGGTGCGCAGTCCGTCGGCGTTGAGGTAGGGCGCGAGCGAATCGAGGGAGGAGGCCCCGTCGCGGTACGCGGTCTGAGCGACGGAGGCGATCTCGCGGCGCCCCTCGTCGAAGGCGGCCTGGGCCTTGTCGGCGTCGGCCCGGGCCTGGGCCGCGGTCTCGGTGGCCTCTCCGAGGGCGAGGTGGGCCGCGTTAAGCTCCTCGGCGGCGATCTGGGCCTGCTGCATCGCGGTAGTCGCGTTGGCGGTGACGGAGGCGAGCCGGACCTCGATCTGGGCGACGGAGAGCTTGGCGGCCTCCTCGGCGGCCTGGGCCCGGGCGATGTCGTCCTGGGAGGGGGAGGCCTGGGCGGCTATGGGGAGCGCGAGCGCCGCGGTCGCCAGGAGGGCGATGACCCCGATTCGAGTCCGTCCCGCCGTGCGCCACTGAGTCCTGATCGTCACTGCTGCACCTGTCGTTGAGGGGAATTGATGCCTGTCAAGGAGGACACGCACTGCTCATGAGATTAGCTCACGCGTCTTCTCACGCGCAACACATTCCCCATTCATTTAATTCCTTCACATCAACCACACTCGCAACATCCGCCACATCCGTTCTTCGCCGCCGAGCGGCGCATCCGTCCCCCCTCTCCCGGCACCTGTCCGCGTCACACGATCCCAGGATCCGGACCCCGATCCGGCCCCGCACTCCCCCATCTAGCGTGGAGGCCATGTTCTTCGCGCGAATGCCCCGCTGACTGCCCGCACCCCCTGCGAGCAGTCGCCGCCCCCGCCCGGCGGAGGCGTCAGCGGCCGCGTAAGAATCGTCGCCCCACTGCGCCCCCGCTCCACCAGACCACCCATGAGTCACCAGGAGCCACCATGACCCGCACCCCCGACGACTGGTCCTTCGAGACCAAGCAGATCCACGCCGCATGGGACCGCGACCCCGCCACGGGCGCCACCTCCCTGCCGATCCACCAGACCACCTCCTACGCCTTCGCCGACTCCGACCAGGCCGCCGCCCGCTTCGCCCTCAACGAGCTCGGCCCCATCTACACCCGGCTGACCAACCCGACGACCGACGTCGTCGGCAGCCGGATCGCCGCCCTCGAGGGCGGCGTCGGCGGCCTTCTCGTCTCCTCGGGGCAATCCGCCCTCGCCCTGACCGTCCTGGCCCTCGGGCAGGCGGGATCGAACATCGTCGCCTCCCCCTCCCTGTACGGTGGATCGCTCATCCTCTTGAAGAACACGCTCGGCCGCCTCGGGTTCGAGACCCGCTTCGTCTCCGACCCCCGCGACCCCGAGCAGTGGCGCGTCCTCGCCGACGAGCGGACCATTGCCTTCTTCGGGGAGACGATCCCCAACCCCACGGGCGACATCCTCGACATCGAGCCGATCGCCGCCGTCGCCCACGAGATCGGCGTCCCCCTCGTCGTCGACAACACCGTCGCCACCCCCTACCTCGTGCGCCCCATCGAGTGGGGGGCCGACATCGTCATCCACTCCGCCACCAAGTACCTCGGCGGGCACGGCACCGCCATCGCCGGCGCCGTCGTCGACTCGGGGAACTTCGACTTCGGGCTCCACCCCGAGCGCTTCCCCCTCTACACCGAGCCCGACGAGTCCTACCACGGGATCGTCTACGCACGGGATTTCGGCCCCGACGGCGCCCTCGGCCTCAACCTCGCCTTCCTCCTGCGCATCCAGACCCTCATCAACCGGGACCTGGGGGCCGTGACCTCCCCCTTCAACGCGTTCCTCATCGAGCAGGGCATCCAGACCCTCTCCCTGCGCGTCCAGCGCCACAGCGACAACGCCCTGGCCGTCGCCCGCTTCCTCCAGGAGCACCCGGGCGTCGAGTCGGTCAATTACGCCGGCCTGGAGTCCTCCCCCCACCACGCCCTCCAGCTCAAGTACTCCCCCCTGGGCGCGTCCGGCCTGCTGTCCTTCGTCATCTCCGGCGGGTACGAGGCCGGCAGGGCCTTCGCCGACGGCCTCGAACTCCTGCCGATCGTCGCCAACATCGGCGACGCGAAGTCCCTCGTCATCCACCCGGCCTCGACGACGCACTCGCAGCTGACCGGCGATGAGCTCCTGGCCGCCGGGATCGAGCCGGGCACGGTGCGCCTGTCCATCGGCATCGAGCACATCGACGACATCCTCGCCGACCTGGACACCGGCTTCGCCGCGGCCGCCCGGGCCGTCGAGGCCGCCGGCTGAGCGGGAGGGACCCGATGACCCCGCCCGCTCCGCCCCCGGTCCCCGTCTCCGGCGGCTGGCACGAGGGCGACCCCGTCGCTTCGCGGCTCTTCGCCGACCTGGGGTCGCTGCGCCTGGAGAACGGCCGGACCCTCGACTCCGTTCGTCTCGCCTACGAGACCTGGGGGGAGCTGGACGAGGCCCGGTCGAACGCGGTCCTCATCCTTCATGCCCTGACCGGCGACGCCCACGTGCTCGGCGACGCCGGCCCGGGCCAGCCGACGCCCGGCTGGTGGGGGGACGTCGTCGGGCCGGGCAGGGTCGTCGACACGGATCGGCACTACGTCGTCGCGGTCAACGTCCTCGGCGGGTGCCTGGGGTCGACGGGGCCCTCATCGCTCGCCCCGGATGGGCGGCCGTGGGGCTCGCGCTTCCCCGTTGTCTCGACGCGGGACCAGGTGAGGGCCGAGGCCAGGCTCGCCGATCTCCTCGGGATCGACGTGTGGTCGGCCGTCATCGGGGCCTCCCTCGGGGGGCAGCGGGCGGTCGAGTGGGCGGTCTCCTACCCGGACAGGGTCGAGCGGCTCATCGTCGTCGCCTCGGGCGCGCAGACGACCGCCGAGCAGGCCGCGTGGACGCATGCGCAGATCCGCGCGATCGAACTCGATCCGCGATGGAAGGGGGGCGACTACCACGGCGAGGAGGAGGGGCCGGCCGCGGGCCTGGCCCTGGCCCGGCAGATCGCTCATACGACGTACCGCTCCCCCGGCGAGCTCGACGCCCGTTTCGGGCGCCTCCCCCAGGGGGGCGAGGATCCGCTGCGCGGGGGACGGCTGGCCGTCGAGTCGTACTTGGACTACCACGGGGACAAGATCGTCCGCCGTTTCGACGCGGGGTCGTACGTCGCCCTGTGCCGGTGCCTGCTAACCCACGACGTGGGGCGCGACCGGGGAGGGGTACGCGAAGCGCTGTCGCGGGTGACGGCCCGCACGCTCGTCGTCGCGGTGGACTCGGACCGCCTGTTCTTCCCCGAGCAGGTGTGGCAGATGGCGGCGGGGATCTCCGGGGCGTACTACCGGGAGATCCATTCCGATCACGGTCACGATGGGTTCCTCATCGAGTCGGATCAGGTGACGGCCCTGTTCGATGAGTTCCTCAACGAGCGCATCCCCTCGCGCACATCGGTCTTCGCCCGGTGACGCGGGGAAGGGGGCGGGCCTGACGGCCCGCCCCCTTTGTGTGCACGGCGATGCTTCTCGGCGCGTTTTCTCCGGTGAAATCGCTCGTAGGGCCGCCGAAACGCATGCCGGTGCACACTCGTGGGCCCGGAGGGGTTGACAGGAGCAAACTTCAGTGGTTCATTAGTCATGTAGTTAACCACTGAGGAGGTGATCATGAAATTCGACTCCCCGACACCGATCTACATCCAGATCGCCGAGGACCTGCGACACCAGATCCTCATCGGCGCCCTCGACGAAGGAGACCAGGTGATGTCGACGACCCAATACGCGACGACCTACAGGATCAATCCGGCCACGGCCGCCAAGGCATTCGCCCACCTCGTCGACGACGGCCTGCTCGTCAAGCGGCGCGGCATCGGCATGTTCGTCGCGGCCGGCGCCCGCGAGCGCCTCCGGGCCGCCGGCCGCGACGGATTCCTCACCGAGACCCTCACCCCCGTCGTCCGCGACGCCCTCGCCCTGGGCCTGAGCGCCGACGATCTCATCGCCCACATCCGCTCCGTGACGAGCGCCCCCTCATCGACCGACCAGGAGGACTGATGATCCGCATCGATTCCCTCACCCACAGGTACCCCCGCCAGAAGGCCCCCGCCCTCGACCGCGTCGACCTCGACATCGCCGAAGGCTCGATCACCGGCGTCATCGGCCCCAACGGCTCGGGCAAGACGACCCTCTTCACCGCGCTCTCCGGGCGCCTGGCCCCCACCTCCGGACGGATCCTCTTCTCCGGCGCCGAGATCGACCGGGAGGAGCGGGCCGCCCGCAGCATCTGCGTCGGCATCGACCGCGACTTCTCCAGCGCCCGGGCCGCCTCGGTCCTGCGAGCGGCCCGGCTGCGCCCCACATGGGACGAGTCGATCTTCACCCGCCTCGCCGAGCGCTTCTCCCTGGCCGCCCGAGGGGGCCTCGGACGGCGCTCGCAGGGGCAGCGCTCCCTGTTCATCACCTCGATCGCCCTGGCCTCGGGGGCGCCGCTCACCCTGCTCGACGAGCCGACCGGATCCCTCGACGTGCCGACGCGCATGGCCCTGGCCGAGGAGATCATCCGCGTCAACGCCGAGGCCGACGGGGCCCGGACCGTCGTCATCGCCAGCCACCTCGTCTCCGAACTCGAATCCCTCATCGAGCACGTCGTCATCCTCTCCGCGGGCAGGGTCGTGTCGACGTTGAACGCCGGGGACCTGGTCTCGCGCGTCATCGCCCTCATCGGCGATCCCGCGACCATCCGGCGCCTCGTCGACGCCGACCCGCACGCCCGAATCCTCTCCGAGCGCCCCCTGGGCAGACTCGCCGAGATCCGCATCGCCGACGCCTCCCCGCGCACCCTCGACGCCGCCGTCTCGGCGGGCGTCGAGAGCGCTCCCCTGTCCTTCCAGGACGCCTTCGTGTCCCTCATCGGCAAGGAGAACTGACATGACCCCGACAACCCGTCCGACCGCCGCCCCCGGGGCCAAGGCCCCCGCCCGGTCCGCCTGCCCGTCGATCGCGGCCCTCGTGCGCGCCGACCTGCACGACACCTGGTACTACTGGCTCCTCACGGGCCTGCTCACCGGGATCAACGGCCTCATCGGCGTCGGGATCGCCGGATTCACCGCCGACTCCTTCACCCTCGTCATCGGCGACGAGACAGTGCGCCTCCACACGATGACGAACGTCATCTTCAACTGGGTCATCTCATGGACGATCGTCCTCCTCGTCAGCGGGATCATCCGCGCCACGAACACGACGGCGATCGGCGCGCTGGCGGGCGCCGGCCTGAAGCTGCAGAACCGGGCCGGGTGGGCCGCCGACGCCGCCCACGCGCTCGGAGCCGCCGCCGTCCTCACGGCTCTGCGCGCGGTCTCCCTGCGCGCGGAGGGCCCAGGGATGAACTCCCTCCAGATCCTCCCCGGCCCCTGGGCCGGGTCCCTCGGAGCGGCGACGGCCCTCGTCGAGGCCCTCATCTTCTGCGCCCTGTGGCTGGTCTTCGCCGGCATCGGCAGGATCATCGGCCATGCCTTCCGCATCGGCCCGGCGCCCGTCGGGATCCTCGCGATCATCGGCTACGTGGCCGCCTGCATGGGGATCGTCTGGGCCGCCGCGGCCCTGTCGAGGTCGGACTCGGACGCGTGGCTGCTCCCCTTCGGCGCAGTCCTCGGGGCGTTCCTCCTCGCGGTCTTCCCCCTCGCCTGGGTCCTGGGCGGACGGGGCCCGATCCGGACGGTCGGCTGAGCGGCGCGGCGCGCACGACGATGCCGTTCGACGCGACAACGGGCCGGGCCCGCAGAACGCGTCGAACGGCACGCCGGTGCGGTCCGGGGATCGCGTCTACCCTGGCCCCATGAGCGCATACGACGTCATGGCCCCCTGGGGTAAGGCCGGGCCGCCCCCCGCCGACCGTTGGCGCACCGACCTCCTGGGACCGGCGTTCCAGTCGCGGACGATCGACCTGCTGCCCGACGACGAGGGCGAGGCGGTCGCCACCCTCGTCGCGTACCGGCCCCACAAAGACCCCGGCGCCCTGCCGGGGGCGACGGCGTTCCCCCGCTTCAGCATCCTCTTCCTGCACGGGCGCAACGACTACTTCTTCCACGTCGAGGCGGCCCGGCGCCTGGCGGCCGCCGGCGGCGCCTTCTACGCCCTCGACCTGCGCAAGTACGGGCGCTCCCTGCGCCCGTGGCAGTCCATCGGCTACGTCGACGACCTCACCGTCTACGACGAAGAGATCGGCGAGGCCCTCTCCCTGATCCGCGCCGAGCAGGGCCGCCTACCGCTGGTCCTCGTCGGCCACTCCACGGGGGGGCTCATCGCGACCCTGTGGGCGCATCGGCATCCGGGGGCGACCGCCGGCCTCGTCTTGAACTCCGCGTGGTTGGAGATGCAGACAATGGCGAGCCTGCGCGAGGCGGTCCAGCCGGTCCTCGGGCGGATCGCGGCCCGTCGGCCGATGCTCGAGGTGGTCGGCGCCGGGGGGCCGAGCTTCTACGGGAGGTCGATGGTCGACGGGTGGGCCGGGTCGGGGCTGCCCCTGCCCGAGCGGCTCGTCGGCCACGAGGACGATCCGGCGGTCAGGGGCTGGGAGTTCATCCACGCGTGGAAGCGCCCGGAGTCGTATCCGGCGCCCGCGGCGTGGCTGGACGCGGTGATGGACGGGCATCGGGCGGTCGAGAGGGACGTCCACCTGGACTGCCCGGTCCTGTCGATGATGTCGACGGCGACGTATTTCGGCGAGGAGTGGGACGAGCGGGTGTTCTCCTCGGACACGGTGCTGGACGTGCGGGTCAATGCCGAGAGGTCGGCGAATCTCGGCGACGACGTGACGATCGCGCGCTTCCCCGGCAAGCACGATCTGTTCCTGTCGGATCCGGATGTGCGCGAACGCGTCTACGACCTGATGGACCGGTGGTTGTCGGCGCAGGTATGAGCCGTCGTCGGCGCCCGCCCGAGGACCTAGTCACCGCCGCTCTACGCGCCTCTGCTCGTCGGCGCGGGCGGGTTACGCCCCGTGGCGCCCGCGCGGGGGGCGCGCGGGGGCGGCGGAGTATTCGCGGATGATCTCCCGGTTGACCTCAGCGAGGGCCTCGGCGAGGGAGGGGCCGCGCAGAGTGTCGAGGTGGAGCTCATCCCAGGCGCTGAGGCCGCGGCGCCCGAGGGCGTCGAGGCAGGCGGAGGGATCGGCGTAGTCGAGGCCGCCTGTGCGGATCGTCCCGTTGGCGGTGAGGACCGCGTCCACCGGCAGGTCGAGATCGGGGCGGCCGACGAGGGCGGTGTCGGCGCCGATGATCTGCCCGAGGGCGCGCAACCCCTCGTCGTCGGCTGCGAGGACGGGCACGCCGGCGGCGCGGGCGGCGAGGATCTCCGCGGATTCGACGGGGCCGGGATCGCTAGTTCCGACGGGGCCGTCGGCGTCCCCATGGGCGCCGGGAGCCGGGGCCGACTCTGCGCCGACGCGGGGGGCCGGCGTCTCTGCGGGCGTCTCGGAGCGGTCGACGGTCGGGGCCTCCTCCTCGTGGGCCCGGTCATGCGCCTCGGCGGGGGCGGAGGGCTCGTCGGGAGCGGGCTCTGCGGTTCGTCCGTCTGCGGAAGGCGGCGCAGCCTGGGCCTCGGGGCCGGCGTCCTGCGGGGCGCTCGGCGAGGGCGCGTCGTCGGGGGCCGGCGACCGGCGCTCGGCCGGGACGGGTTCGGCGTCGGCATGATCCGGGTGCGGCTCCTCCTGGGCCCCGGGCCCCGCGGAGGCGATCTGCGGGTCGTCGTCGGGCGCTGCGGCGCCGGCGACGAGGGGGGAGCCGGCTGACGGCGCGCGCCCTCCCTCCCGGGGGGCGTCGGCGGAGGCCAGGGCGGCGATCTCGGGGAGCTGGCCGGTGTTGCCGAGGATCACCTGGGGGGCGTGCCCGTACAGGCGCGGGCCGACGGCCTGGACGTCGAGGAAGGCGCGGCCGTTGGACATCTGCCGCAGGCTCATCTCGTGGACCTCGACGCCGGAGGCCGCCAGGACGTCGAGGGCGGGGCGGACCTGGGGGTCGATGGATCCGACGACCATGACGAGCCTGGGGCCGCCGCCGGCGGCCGGCGGCATGGAGTCGCGGAAGTGGACCCATCCGGTCTTGAAGGAGTCGACGCCGCCGGGGTACTCGCGGGCAAGGTCGGACCACGACAGGGCTGCGGTCTGCGCCAGGCGGGAGAGGGAGGAGATCAGTGTGTCGGAGTCGAGGTGGGCGACGACTTCGACGGAGACGACCTGCCCGGTCGCGTCGAGGGCGGTGAGCCGGGGGGCGTCGGATTGATCGTCGATGCGCGAGAGGTCGCGCCAGGTGATCGGGAAGAGGGGGCGCGAGACGATTTCGAGGACCTGGGCGCACACCGCGTCGATGAGGCCGGGGGTGATGCCCGAGGCGACGGGGTACCCGAATTGGGCGGGGACCAGGCGACCGTCCTCGAACTCGAACAGGGCCATCGGTTCTTCCTCCCGGTTCATGGCGTCAACGGTCTCATTGTCCCACAGCACAAGACGCCTCGGCATCCGGTCGGCGGCGACCCCGTCGTCGCCGCCTCTCCGCGGTCCGGGTCGGGCCGCGGAGAGGCCGAGTCAGCCGAGCCCGTCGCTGACGGGGGCGCCGGGGCCGGCGACGGCCCGTCGAGATGATTCGGCGGCGAGGGGCGGAACGGGGGCTCTCTGCGACGGGCGGTGCGCGCTCCCACGCCCACGAGGGCGGCCCCCACCGGGCAGACCCCCACTCCCGCCGGCGAGGCGGGGGCGCGAGGACGCCCCGGGACGGGCGCGGACCGCGAGCGCGCTCACGACTCTCCCGCCGACCGCGCCGCGCGCCGCCCGTGGGCGAACGGGCCCGAGCCGGCGGGCCGAGGCGTGCCACAATCGGCCCCATGAGCGCATCCGGTGTCCCCCGCCCCCTCGGCTCCGCACGCTCGTCGACGCCCCGCGACCCCTCCCCCGTCAACGGGACGACGACCCTCCAAGCCGGGGCCCCCGCGAACCCAGCGGGCGACCCGCGCGCCGCCGCGGCCCTCGCCGACCTGGAGCGCGCGGTCACCGGCGAGGTCGACTGGTCCACCGGGACCCGAGCCCGCTACTCGACCGACGCCGGCCTGTACCGGATCCCCCCGCTGGCCGTCGTCTTCCCCTCGTCCGTCGAGGACGTCCTCGCCGCCCTCGACGTCGCGCGCTCCCACCGCATCCCCATCACCTCCCGCGGAGGCGGCACCTCCTGCTCGGGCAACGCCGTCGGCCCGGGCATCGTCCTCGATTTCAGCCGCCACCTCACCCGCGTCGTGTCGATCGACCCGCAGGCCCGGACCGCCGTCGTCGAGCCCGGCTGCATCGAGGCCGACCTCCAGGAGGCGGCCCGCCCCTTCGGCCTGCGCTTCGGCCCCGACCCGTCGAGCCAGAACCGGGCGACCATCGCCGGCATGGTCGGCAACAATGCGTGCGGGCCGCACGCGACCGCCTGGGGGCGCACGTGCGACAACGTCGTCGCCCTCGACTGCGTCGACGGGACGGGCAGGCGCTTCACGGCCCGTACCTCCCACGCCCCCGACCTGCCGGAGGTCCCGGGCCTGGCGGCCCTCGTCGACGAGCACCTCGCGCCGATCCGCACCGAGCTCGGCTCCTTCGGCCGCCAGGTGTCGGGGTACTCCCTCGAGCACCTCGCCCCCGAGAGGCGGCGCAACCTCGCGGCGATGCTCACCGGCTCGGAGGGCACGCTCGTCACCCTCCTGTCGGTGACGGTGCGCCTCGTGCCGATCCCCCGGGCCCCCGTCCTCGTCGCTCTGGGCTACCCGGACATGATCGCGGCCGCCGACGACGTCCCGGCGATCCTCGCCCACGAGCCGTTGGCCGTCGAGGGGATGGACCGGCGCCTCGTCGACGTCGTGCGCCGCCACAACGGGCCGGGGGCCGTCCCCGACCTGCCCGAGGGCGAGGGCTGGCTCCTGTGCGAGGTCGGCGGGGACGACGAGGCCGACTCCCTGGCCCGCGCCCGTGCGATGGCCGCGTCGGCGAGCACCCGGTCGGTCGCCGTCTACCCGCCGGGCGAGGACGCGGCGAGGCTGTGGCGGATCCGCGCCGACGGGGCGGGCCTGGGCGGGCGCACCCCGGTCGACGGGGCCACGGGATCGGGCAACGAGCAGGCGTGGCCGGGGTTCGAGGACGCGGCGGTCCCCCCGGAGAGCCTGGGCGCCTATTTGCGCGACTTCACGGCCCTCATGGACGAGTTCGGCATCGACGGCCTCCTGTACGGCCACTTCGGGGACGGGTGCGTCCATGTGCGCCTCGACTTCCCGTTGGATTCGGACGAGGGCGTGGCCCGCACCCGGCGCTTCCTCGAGCGGGCGGCCGAGGTGTGCGCCTCCCACGGGGGGTCGGTGTCGGGCGAGCACGGGGACGGGCGGGCGCGCACGGAGCTGCTGCGCTACATGTACAGTCCGGACGTCCTCGACCTGTTCGCCCGGGTCAAGGGCCTGTTCGATCCGGAGAACCTCCTCAATCCGGGGGTGCTGGCCGCGCCGATGGGCGAGGCCGAGGCGCGCGAGCGTCGCGCCCGCCGCTCGGGTCGGGGCGGGGACGCCGCCCCTTCCGGTCGGGGCCGTCCCGCCGCCCCGATCGAGGCGGGGGCCGGGCCGGACGTCCAGGACCCCCAGCCCGGCGTCGACCTCGTCGACCACTTCCTGCGCCGCCCGGCCGCCCGCTCGCTGCCGGCCGACGGCGGGTTCTCCTTCCGCGAGGATCACGGGGATCTAGCGACTGCCGTCCACCGGTGCACGGGCGTGGGCAAGTGCCGGGCGCAGGCGCCGGGGACGTTCATGTGCCCGAGCTGGAGGGCGTCGGCCGACGAGAAGGACGTGACGCGGGGGCGGGCGCGGATCCTCCAGGAGGCGGCGAACGGGGCCCTCGTCGCGGCGATCGACTCGCCGGAGGTCCTCGAGGCCCTCGACTTGTGCCTGGCGTGCAAGGCGTGCTCGTCGGACTGCCCGGCGGGCGTCGATATGGCGAAGTACCGGTCGGAGGTGTACTTCCGTCGCTATCGGGGCCGACTGCGGCCCCTGTCGCACTACGCGCTCGGCTGGCTCCCCCGGTTGACGAGGCTGACGGCGCGCATCCCGGGGGCCGCGGCCCTGGGCAACGCGGTCCTGGGCGTCGGGGCGGTGCGCCGCGCGGTGTTCTGGGCGATCGGCTTGGACGCGCGCCGGTCGATGCCGCCGTTGCAGGCGGGGACGTTCTCGGCGTGGGCGGCGGCCCGGGGGTATTCGCGCGTGCTTGCGGCGGATGCGGGCCCGGAGGGCGACCGCCTTGGCGGGGGCGCGGTCGGGCCGGCCGGCGGGGACGGGTGGGGCCGCGTGGGCCGATCGGATGACGGGGCCCCGGGACCGCGGCGGCCCGGGGCGGCCGCGTCGCCCGAGGCGCGGCGGTGCGCTTCGCCCGCGGACGGGCGGGGGCGGCGCTACGTCGTCGTGTGGGCGGATTCCTTCTCCCAGACCCTCGACGACTCGGGCGCCCGGGCGCTCACCCGCCTCCTGGAGGACAACGGCTTCGCGGTCGTCGTCGCCCCCGACGTGTGCTGCGGGCTGACGTGGATCACGACCGGCCAGCTCGCCGGCGCGAAGAGGAGGCTCGGCAGGCTCCTCGACGCCCTGGCGCCCTTCGCCGCCAACGGCATCCCGATCGTCGGCGTCGAGCCGTCGTGCACGGCGGTCCTGCGCGACGACCTCCTCGATCTGCTGCCGGATGACCCCCGGTCGTCGCTGGTGTCGCGGGCGACGCATACCCTGGCGGAGCTCCTGGAGGCCGTTCCTGCCGATGAGCGCCGCCTCCCCGACCTCACGGGCGTCGAGGTCGTCGCCCAGCCGCACTGCCACCACTATTCCGTGATGGGGTGGGACGCCGACGAACGGCTCCTGCGCTCCCTGGGCGCTCAGGTGACGCGCCTGTCGGGGTGCTGCGGCCTGGCGGGCAACTTCGGCATGGAGCGCGGGCACTACGAGATGAGCGTCGCCGTGGCCGAGCAGTCCCTCCTGCCGGCGCTGCGCGATCGGCCGGGAGCGGTGTACCTCGCGGATGGTTTCAGCTGTCGCACGCAGGCCGCCCAGCTCGCCGGGCGCGACGGCGTCCACCTGGCGGCGCTGCTCGCGCGGAGGGCTCGGCCGGGGCCGGGCGGGGCCGCCTGAGCCGCCCCGGCCTCGCGCTCGGTCCGGGTCGGGATCGCGGCAAGCGCCCATTACCGGGCGGGGTCACAGGGTGATCCCGAAGACCGGGACTCCGATGACGAGCACGGCGATGGCGACGAGGACGACGCCGATGATGTTGAGCCAGATCCCGGTCTTCGCCATGTCGCCGATCGAGATGTACCCGGAGCCGTAGGCGACGGCGTTGGGGGGCGTGGCGACCGGGAGCATGAACGCGAAAGTCGCCGACAGGGCGACGGGGACGACGAGGAGGAGGACGTTCATCGGGTTGTCGGCGGTGATGCCGATACCGCCGGCGACGCCGCCCATGATCGGCAGGAATGCGGCGGCGGTGGCCGTGTTCGAGGTCAGTTCGGTGAGGAAGATGATGAGGGCGGACACCGCGGCGACGATGACGACGATCGGTAGGGCTCCGAGGCTCTTAGCTTGTTCCCCGATCCATAGCGATAGGCCGAGTTTGGAGAACATGGAGGACAGGGAGAGCCCGCCGCCGAAGAGGAGGAGGACGTCCCAGGGGAGCCTGTTCGCGGTCGTCCAATCGAGGAGGCGCTCTCCGGTGCGCATGTCGGAGGGGATGAGGAAGAGCAGTGCCGCGCCGATCATCGCGATGAGGGAGTCGGAGATGTTGAGGTCTGATCCGGTGAAGTCGAGGATCACGGGGATGAGGACCCATGCGGCGGCAACCGCGCCGAAGATGGCGGCGACGAGGATTTCGCCGCGGCGCATGGCGCCCAGGGAGTTCCATTCGTCGCGGATGAGTTCGCGTCCCCCGGGGATCTCGGAGACCTCGGGGACGAAGAGCACGTAGACCATGAGCCACCACGCGATGAGGAGGAAGGTGACGGCCAGGGGCGCTCCGATGAGCATCCATTGGCCGAATCCGATGTCGATGCCGTGGGTTTCGGACAGGTAGGCGACGAGGAGGGCGTTGGGGGGAGTGCCGATGATCGTCGCGACTGAGCCGATGGATGCGGAGTAGGCGATCCCGAGCATGAGGGCGGTGGAGAAGCGGGCGATGTTGGCGATCCCGCCGACGAGTCCGGCGACGAGGGCGAGGACGGATGTTCCGATGGGGAGCATGACGACGGCGGTCGCCGTGTTCGACACCCACATGGAGAGGAATCCGGTGGCGATCATGAAGCCGAGGATGAGTTGGCGGGGCCGGGTGCCGACGAGGAGGACGACGCCCAGGGCGATGCGGCGGTGGAGGTTCCATTTCTGCATGGCCAGGGCGATCATGAAGCCGCCCATGAAGAGGTAGATCGTGTCGGAGGCGTAGGGGGCGGCGACGGTTGTGAAGTCGGCGACCTGGAAGGCCGGGAAGATGACGAGGGGGAGGAGGGCGGTGGCGGCCAGGGGGATTGCCTCGGTCATCCACCAGGTGCCCAGGAGGACGGCGGCGAAGACGACGACGCGCAGTCCGCGGTCGGTGTAGACGGGGGCTTGCGCCCCGTCGGCGCCCGCTTGGGCGAGGGCGTTGACCTGATCCGCGCCGGTGGAGGGGAAGAACACGTAGGCGAGGATCGCCAGGGCGAGCCCGCCGACGATGCCGATGATCTGCCGTTTCCATTGGAAGTCCGAGTGCCGGGTTTCGTGGGGCTGGGAGGTCGGTCGGGGATGCGGGGAAGCGCTGATGGGGGTGCTCACGCTGTGCTCCTTCGAACGTGCGGAGATGTCGTCGGTGACGCATTCACCATATCCGGGACTTTGGTCCCCCACCTGGTGAACGAACGCCCGATTCGAGGGACGTTCCATGGACTCCCCGGTGAGATCCCCGGGCCCATGAAGGCGTCGGGGGCGGAGTGCAGGTGCGGATGGGAGGAGCGGATCCGTTCCGGGCCAGGCCTCAGGCGCTGAGTCTGCGGGGCGCCGGGGCCAGGGGGAGGATCGGGCAGCCGGAGCAGTGGAGCCTGGCCTCGTCGGAGTCCGCCCCGCCGCACATGCCCAGGCCCGACGCGCACAGGGACTGGGCGCTGTCGACGAGGCCCTGACGGGTCATCTCGTCGACGATGACCTCGGCGAGGGCCGGCGACACGCCCGCCTGGGCGGCTGCGGCCCGGACCGTCGCCCCGCCCCTGAGCGCGAGGAGGATCCGCTGGCGCGCGCCGGGCGCAGCCGGCCCCGAATCGGAGAAGCGCCGGTCGACCGGGCTCACCAGAAGAGCCGTCCGATCTGGAAGATGGCGACCGCCAGCGCCCAGGCGGCGACGAGCTGGACGACGACGGCGACGGCGGTCGTCTTGCCGCCGATCTGACGGGCCTGCTCGGCGACGGTCGCCAGGCACGGCGTGTAGGCCAGGACGAAGACGAGGAAGGCGAAGGCCGCGACCGGGGCCGCGTCCCCGGCGGACTTCGTGAAGGACTCGGTGACGAGTTCGGGCAAAGACCCCAGGTCGTCTCCCCCGTCCTCCGCGTCGCCGCCGTCGACGCTCGGATCGAGGTTGTAGGAGGTGACGATCGACGAGATCACCGTCTCCTTGGCGACGAAGCCGGTCATCAGGGCGCCCGTCATGTGCCACTCCCCGAAGCCGGTGGGGGCGAAGACGGGTTCGAGGACCTGGGCGGTGGCCCCGTAGAGGGAGTCCTCCATCGCGAGGTCTTCGTCGGCGAAGGAGTGGCCGGAGGCCGTGGGGATCGCCGACATCAGCCACACGACGAGGGTCATGACGACGATGATCTTGCCCGCGCCGGTGACGAAGGCCCAGGCGCGCATCCACGTGTTCTTCAGGGTGACGAGGACCCGGGGGGTCTGGTAGGCCGGCAGGACGAGCATGAGCGGGGCCTGTGCCTCGCCCTTGGTGATGAAGGGCTTGAGGATGAGGGCGGCGACGACGACGAGGGCGAGGGACAGGAGGTAGAGCCCGAAGATCACGGTGCCCGCGTGGTCGGGGAAGAAGATCCGGGCGATCATCAGGTAGATCGTCAGTCGGGCGGCGCACGACGTGTACGGGGTGATGAGGGTCGTCACGAGGCGCTGGCTGGCGCTGGGCAGGGTCCGGGCGGCGGCGAGGGAGGGCAGGTTGCAGCCGAACCCCATGATCAGCGGCATGATGACGCGGCCGTCGAGGCCGATGGCGCGCATGACCCGGTCGCCGAGGAACGCCGCTCGGACCATGTACCCGGAGTCCTCGAGGATCGAGATCAGCAGGAAGATGACGAACATCAGGGGCAGGAAGGAGGCGACGACCCCCAGTCCGGTGCACAGGCCGCCGACGAGGAGCCCGTGGAGCCAGGTGTCGCCCCATCCGAAGAAGTCGAGGACGACGTTGACCCCGGCGGCCAGCGAGACCGCGCCGGGGTCCTCGTTGGTGAAGAAGGAGTCGAAGAGGTCCTGGACGGGGCCGACCCATTCTCCGGCGACCTTGAACAGGAGCCACATGAGGGCGAAGAACACGGGGATGCCGACGACGGGGTGGAGGAGGAGGCGGTCGATCCTGTCGGAGCGCGAGAGCGCGGCCCGGTCGACGCGGGCGCCGAAGGCCTCGGCTTCGACGGCGTCGACCCAGGCGAAGAGGTCGTCGGCCCGCGCGTCTTGCGTCTCGGCGGCGCAGGCGGCGGCGATGGTCGAGTCCGGGGCGGGTTCGCGCGTCCGGCAGTCGGGCCCCTGGCCGCATCCGCAGTCCCTGTCGGCATCGGCGGCGCGAGTCGAGGCCGCGGCTGCGGCGGCGACTTGGTTGTAGCCGGGGGCCGCGGGGTCGGGGTCGACCCCGACGACCCGGGGGCGCTGGACGAGGGCGGCGCGGACCATGTCGTCGAGGCCGGCGATGCCGGCTCGCGTGCGCGGGTCGACGACCATCATCGGGATGCCGAGGGTGCGCGACAGGGAGGAGACGTCGATGGTCTCGCCCTCGCGCTCGGCGACGTCGGCGAGGGTGATGACGGCGGCGACGGGCCTCCCGGTGCGGGCGATCTGCCCGAGGAGGTAGAGGGAGCGGGTGAGCGCGGTGGCGTCGAGGACGGCGAGGACGAGGTCGACGCCGAGCCCGCGGGCCGGGTCGGTGAAGGATCCGGGGGCCCCGGCGAGGGTGTCGACGACGACCTGCTCGTCGATGGAGGCGGCGATGAGGGAGTAGGTGCCGGGCAGGTCGAGGACGCGCGCTCCGAGGGAGGACCAGGTGCCGGCCATGACCTCGACGGTGGTGCCGGGGGCGTTGACGACGGCCTGGCGGGCTCCGGTGACGAGGTTGAACAGGGTGGATTTGCCGACGTTGGGGTTGCCGACGAGGAGGATCGTCGGCTGGACGCCCGGGCGGTCGAGGGCGGCGGAGGGCGGGGCGGAGGGGGCGCATGCGGGGCAGCTCATGAGATCTCCTCGACGGCGATCCTGCGGGCGGAGCGGGTATCGACGGCGATCCGTGTCCCGGCGATGTTGACGACGACGCCGCCGAAGGCGGCGCGGTTGGCGAGGAAGAACTCGGCGCCGATTCTCATTCCGAGTTCCTGGAGGCGGAGCAGGTGGGCGGGGTCGACGTCGATCGAGACGAGGCGGCCCCGTGCGCGGATGGGGGTGTCGCTTAGTAGCACGCACATCAGGTTAGCGTTCACTGACCGAGTAGCCCAGGACCTAAGTAAGAGGCGAGATCAGCGATCCCGATGGTCGAGATTCCCGCTCTCGCCGACTCGATGGAAGCCCCGACGCGCGGCGCCCCGCCCGGATCACCGGGCGGGGCGCCGCGAGCTCGAACGAATCAGCCCTTCTCGACCGCGTCGGCCACCGCCGCACGGCCCGCCTCCAGCCGGGCCACGGGGACGCGGAACGGGGAGCACGACACGTAATCGACCCCGACTCCGTGGAAGAAGTGGATCGACGCCGGATCGCCGCCGTGCTCGCCGCACACGCCCAGCTTGATGTCGGCCTTCGTCGAACGGGCCCGGCGCACGCCCTCGGAGACGAGCGTGCCGACGCCGTGGACGTCGATCGACTCGAAGGGCGACACGCCGAAGATGCCCGCCTCGATGTAGCGGGGGAAGAACACTCCCTCGACGTCGTCGCGGGAGAATCCCCACACGGTCTGGGTCAGGTCGTTCGTGCCGAAGGAGAAGAAGTCCGCCTCCTCTGCCAGGTCCTCCGCCGTCATCGCCGCGCGCGGCAGCTCGATCATCGCGCCGACGCTCACCCCCGACAGGTCGACGCCCCGCTCGGCGGCGACCTGGGCGATGATGTCCTCGGCCTCCTCGCGGATCAGCTGGAGCTCGCGCACCGACCCGACGAGCGGGACCATGATCTCCGGGCGCGGATCCAGGCCGCGGGAGATGAGCTCGGCCGCCGCCTCGCACAGGGCGCGCATCTGCAGGGCGAACAGGCCGGGCAGGTAGATGCCCAGGCGGACGCCGCGCAGGCCGAGCATCGGGTTCTGCTCGTGGAAGCGGCGGACCTCGGTGAGCATCCGCTCATCGGCCGGATCCGCCTGGCCGGTCGCCTTGGCGACCGCGACCTTGATCTCCAGCTCGGACAGGGCCGGCATGAACTCGTGGAGCGGCGGGTCGATGAGGCGAACCGTCATCGACTTGCCGTCCATCACCTCGAGCATCTCGAGGAAGTCCTGCCTCTGGAGCTTCTCCAGCTCGTCGAAGGCCGCCTGGCGCTCCTGCGACTCGGGGGCCGACAGGATCGCCCGCTCGACGAGGGGGCGGCGCGAGCCGAGGAACATGTGCTCCGTGCGGCACAGGCCGATGCCCTCGGCGCCGAACTCGATGGACCGGCGCGAATCCACGGGGGTGTCCGCGTTGGCGCGCACCCGCAGGCGGCGGACCTTGTCCGCGTGGGTGAGGATCCGGTCGACGGCGGTCACCAGCTCCTGGGTGCCCTCGTCGTCGCCGGCGGCGATGAGGCCGGCCTCCAGGCCCTTCGACAGGTAGGTCGTCACGGGAGAATCCGTGACGGGCACGTCGCCGAGGAAGATCTCGCCGGTCTGGCCGTCGATGGCGATCGTGTCCGCGCCGGTCAGGACGTGCTCGCCGATCGTCACCGTGCCCGCCTCCGCGTCGATCTGGAGGGCCTCGGCGCCGCACACGCAGGTCTTCCCCATGCCGCGGGCGACGACGGCCGCGTGCGAGGTCTTGCCGCCCCGCGCGGTGAGGACGCCCTCGGCGGCGACCATGCCGGGCAGGTCGTCCGGATTCGTCTCGCGGCGCACGAGGACGCACTTGACGCCCGCCTCGGCGGCCGCCTCGGCCTGCGCGTTGTCGAACACGATCCGGCCGACGGCCGCGCCCGGCGAGGCCGCCATGCCGCGGGCGATGAACTCCTTGTCGGCGTGGGAGTCGAACTGCGGGAACATCAGCTGGGTGAGCTGCTCGCCGGTGACGCGCTCGAGCGCCTCGTCGCGGGTGATGAGCTTCTCCTCGACGAGCTGGGTGGCGATGCGGAACGCGGCGGCGGCCGTCCGCTTGCCGACGCGGGTCTGGAGCATCCACAGCTTGCCGCGCTCGATGGTGAACTCGATGTCGCACATGTCGCGGTAGTGGGTCTCCAGCTTGCGCATGATCGAGCGGAGCTTGTCGTAGGAGGCCTTGTCGATGTCCTCCAGGTCGGCCAGCGACAGGGTGTTGCGGATGCCGGCGACCACGTCCTCGCCCTGGGCGTTCTCCAGGTAATCGCCGTAGACGCCCGAGTGGCCCGAGGAGGGGTCGCGGGTGAAGCACACGCCCGTGCCCGAGCCGTCCCCCATGTTGCCGAAGACCATCGTGCAGATGTTGACGGCGGTGCCCAGGTCGTGGGGGATGCGCTCGCGACGCCGGTAGATGCGGGCGCGCTCGGTGTTCCACGAGCGGAAGACCGCCTCGATCGCCATGTCCATCTGGGTGCGCGGGTCCTGCGGGAAGTCCATCCCCTTGCGCTCGGAGACGATCTTCTTGAAGGTCGCGACGAGGCCGCGCAGGTCGTCGGCGGTCAGCTCGGTATCGCCGGTGACGCCGCGCTCGGCCTTGAGGGCGTCGAGCGCGTCGGAGAACAGCTCCCCGTCGATGTCGAGGACCGTCTTGCCGAACATCTGGATCAGGCGGCGGTACGAGTCCCACGCGAAGCGCTCGTTGCCGGAGATCTTCGCCAGGCCCTGGACGGACTCGTCGTTGAGGCCGATGTTGAGGACGGTCTCCATCATGCCCGGCATCGAGAACTTCGCGCCGGAGCGCACGGAGACGAGGAGCGGGTTGTAGGGGTCGCCGAGGTGGCGCTCCATCTGGTCCTCGACGCGGCGCAGGGCCGTCGTGACCTCCGTGGCGAGGGACTCGGGGACGGCGGAGTCCTTGAGGTAGGCGCGGCACGCCTCCGTGGTGATGGTGAAACCGGGGGGGACGGGCAGCCCGAGCTTCGTCATCTCGGCCAGGTTGGCGCCCTTGCCCCCGAGCAGGTCCTTCATGGACTTATCGCCCTCGGAGAAGTCGTACACGTACTTTGCCATCAGGTCCTCAACTTCCGTTGTCTCAGATCATGATCGGCCCCACGTCGGGCCGCCCGTGCGGATCCTACCAAAATGGGGACCTAGGTCACTGATCCGCGGACCGCGAAGGGGCCACCCCCCTCCGAGGAGGGAGCAGCGCGGCGGATTCCCGATCCCGTCGCAGCCCCCGCATGCCTCGCGACGACCAAGGGGGTCCTACCGGCAGATGAGCGATCCGAACACCCGTGGAAACTATCATCAAGTGATGATCGACCTGACTCTCACCGTGTATGGAAGCACGTCATCTTCAATCGTCAACCCTTCATTCCGTCTTCCCGAAATCGGATTGATGGAATTCGAAAGGATCGCGAAGGCGTCGGGCCGCTACGCCACGGATCCCAGCGAAGCCGGAAACACCTCGCTCGCCTTCTACCCCTTCGATATCGATCTCCACCTCGACCCAACAGAAGACGAGGGAAAAGAGCCACGAGAGCTCCTCACCGCTCAATTTGACGTGTGGCCGGAATATCCGCCATTCTCAGTCCCCTTCCACCCGATCATCGAATTCACGAAACGCACGCTGGACCTATTCGTCTCGACAGAGATCAGCGGAGTATCCGTCGAGATCGAGATCCCCTCCCCAAGAGCAAGCGAATCCCGATTAATAACAGGACACGCCCGTGAACAAGACGAACAACATTCCCACAGCGATCCGGAATACGACACCAAACGACCGATCGAAGCAGTAACCATCAGCATTGAACACTGCACACGCATCACTTTCCGCAACGATGTCTTCGCAGAAGAATTCAAAAAGCGTCTAGGGCGGGACGAGGGCCTCGACAAAACGGATGCCAAAATACTCAGCCCGTCAAACGGAACAGAAGTCGAATACCCCAGAAACTCATACCTCAGACACACCTGCACCGAGGGGATCCAGCGCCATTCATTCGCATACAGAACACCCCGACCAACGCTGGCAGACATCAGCAGGATCATCGACGCCGCATTCCTGGCGTACCAGGAAGCCGCCGATCACGAACGCAACGATCAGGAGGGCACCGCACGCGCCCGTTTCACGATCGGTTTTCCCCGAAGACCAGGGGAAGATTCCGATTCTCCGCAAACACGGCACGCCCGTTCGAATTCGGATCGGTCCCCTCGATGAAGAGACCGGCAACGAAATAAGTTCACCCCCCATTCTTATTAATCTTTTCAAACGGAAGAGGAATCGCATAAGCTCCGGATTCAAGATGCACGTCTCGACATTTCGCAACATGCTCTTCACCGCGCTTGCGACGAACAAGAATCCTGTCGGTTCCACGATTCTTCGCGTGACACCGCCATCAAGCCCGGAATCCTCCGACCGGATCCCGCCAGTCGCGCGAGCGCACCGACCGGATGCCCCTCGCCACCCATACGAAGGCGAGGACGACCCGAGACTCCATCCCGAATCCCGCCTCTCCCCTCCGCGCGCCCACACGACCCGATACGGGTCGCCCATCCCCCACGCCTCCCAGGTGCTCCCCTCCGCTCGCCCACGCGACCCGGACACGACCGGGCCCCGGGCGATCTGCGCGCCCGGGGCCCAGCAGCCTCTCGGATCAGGAGCCGTTGAACGTGAACGCCCGCTCGGCGCCCTCGCCCTCGACGCCGACGGTGACGACCTGGCCGGGAAGGATCTCCCCGAAGAGGATCCGCTCCGACAGGGCGTCCTCGATCTCGCGCTGGATGGCACGGCGCAGAGGACGCGCGCCGAGCACCGGGTCGAAGCCGAGATCGGCCAGCAGGTTGCGCGCCTCGTCCGTCAGCTGCAAGTGCATGTCCTGCGCCTCCATGCGCCGCGCGAGCTTGGCGACCATGAGGTCGACGATCTGCTTGATCTGCTCCTTGTCGAGCGGCGGGAAGACGATCGTGTCGTCGACGCGGTTGAGGAACTCCGGGCGGAAGTGCTGCTTGAGCTCCTCGGACACCTTCGCCTTCATCCGCGAGTAGTCGTGGGTGAGGTTGTCCGCCGACTGGAAGCCCGTGAGGACGCCCTTGTTGATGTCGCGGGTCCCCAGGTTCGTCGTCATGATGATGACGGTGTTCTTGAAGTCGACCTTGCGGCCCTGGGAATCCGTCAGGCGCCCCTCCTCGAGGATCTGCAAGAGGGAGTTGAAGATGTCCGGATGGGCCTTCTCCACCTCGTCGAAGAGGACCACGGAGAACGGCTTGCGGCGGACCTTCTCGGTGAGCTGGCCGCCCTCGTCGTAGCCGACGTAGCCGGGAGGGGCGCCGAAGAGGCGCGAGGCCGTGTGCTTCTCGGAGAACTCCGACATGTCGAGCTGGATCAGCGCGTCCTCGTCGCCGAAGAGGAACTCGGCGAGGGCCTTGGCCAGCTCCGTCTTGCCGACGCCGGTCGGGCCGGCGAAGATGAACGAGCCGCCGGGCCGGTTCGGGTCCTTCAAGCCGCTGCGGGTGCGCCGGATCGACTGCGACAGGGCCTTGACGGCCTCGTCCTGGCCGATGACGCGCTTGTGGAGCTCCTCCTCCATCTTCAACAGCTTCGTCGTCTCCGTCTGCGTGAGCTTGAAGACGGGGATGCCCGTCGACATCGCGAGGACCTCGGCGATCTCCTCGTCGGTGACCTCGGCGATCTCATCCGACTCGCCGCCCTTCCAGGCGGCCTCCTTCGCCTTGCGCTCCTCGCCCAGGCGGGACTCCTCGTCGCGCAGGGACGCGGCCTTCTCGAAGTCCTGGTCGTCGATCGCGGACTCCTTGTTGCGGCGCACCTCGGCGATCCTCTCGTCGAGCTCGCGCAACTCCGGCGGCGCCGTCATCCGCCGGATGCGCAGGCGCGCCCCGGCCTCGTCCATGAGATCGATGGCCTTGTCCGGCAGGAACCGGTCGGAGATGTAGCGGTCGGCCAGCTCCGCCGCGGACTTGAGGGCGTCGTCGGTGATGATGACGCGGTGGTGCGCCTCGTAGCGGTCGCGCAGGCCCTTGAGGATCCCGATGGTCTCCTCGACGCTGGGCTCGTCGACCTTGACCGGCTGGAAGCGCCGCTCGAGGGCCGCGTCCTTCTCGATGTACTTGCGGTACTCGTCGTTCGTCGTCGCGCCGATCGTCTGCAGCTCGCCGCGGGCCAGCATGGGCTTGAGCATCTGGGCGGCGTCGATCGACCCCTCGGCCGCGCCCGCCCCGACGAGGGTGTGGATCTCGTCGATGAAGAGGATGATGTCGCCGCGCGTGCGGATCTCCTTGAGGACCTTCTTCAGGCGCTCCTCGAAGTCTCCCCGGTAGCGCGAGCCCGCGACGAGCGAGCCCATGTCGAGGCTGTAGATCTGCTTGTCCTTGATGGTCTCGGGCACGTCGCCCGCGACGATCGCCTGGGCCAGGCCCTCGACGACGGCGGTCTTGCCGACGCCGGGCTCGCCGATGAGGACCGGATTGTTCTTCGTGCGCCGCGAGAGGACCTGCATGACGCGCTCCATCTCGGTGCGCCGCCCGATGACCGGGTCGAGCTTGTTCTCGCGGGCCGCCTGCGTGAGGTTGCGACCGAACTGCTCGAGGATCGCCGAGTTCGCCCGGTCGGGCCCACCGGACCCGCCGACGCCCGCGCCGACGGCCTCGCGGCCCTCGTCGTCGCCGCGCTGGTATCCCGACAGCATCTGGATGACGGTCTGGCGGACCTGGGTAAGGTCGGCGCCCTGCTTGGTGAGGACCTGCGCGGCGACGCCCTCGCCCTCCTTGAGGAGGCCGAGGAGAAGGTGCTCGGTGCCGATGTAGTTGTGGCCGAGCTGAAGGGCCTCGCGCAGGGACAGCTCGAAGACGCGCTTGGCGCGCGGGGTGAAGGGGATATGGCCCTCGACGGGCTTCTCGCCGGCCCCGATGACCTCGATGACGCTGGCGCGCACCTCGTCGCCCTTGACGCCCATGGTCTCCAGGGCCTTGGCGGCGACCCCCTCGCCCTCGGTGATGAGGCCGAGGAGGAGGTGCTCGGTGCCGATGTAGTTGTGCTTGAGCCCGCGGGCCTCGTCCTGGGCGAGGACGACGACGCGCCTGGCCCGGTCGGTGAACCGTTCGAACATGGATACTCCTTCGGTGAGGACCCGTCGTGCGGCGGTCGCAGCCCTGGTCCATCGAACTGGTGTCCAGCCTAGGGGCGCGTCGGCGTCGTCCGCGCGCCAGTTCGCCGAGGGCGTGAGGCCGTCGTCGGCCGAGCAGGTCGGTGCTGTCCGCTGGGGGCACTGCCCCGCATGGCGGGGTCGGACTGCGCGGCCCCGGAGACCACCGGGCGGGGGCGGCCGGGGCTCAGGCCTCGATGAGGACGGTGAAGGGCCCGTCGTTGACGAGCGCGACCCGCATCATCGCGCCGAAGCGCCCGGTCTCCACGTGCAGTCCCCGTCCGCGCAGATCGGCGACCACCGCGTCGACGAGCGGCTCGGCCTCCTCGCCCGGCGCCGCCTTCGTCCACGACGGGCGCCGGCCCTTGCGCGTATCGCCGTACAGGGTGAATTGGCTGACGACGAGGACGGGCGCGCCGAGGTCCAACGCCGACTGCTCGTCGCCGAGGATCCGCAGCTCGGCGATCTTGCGGGCCACGGTCGCCGCCTGCTCCGGGCCGTCCCCTCGGGCGACGCCGAGCAGGACCATGAGGCCCGGCCCGTCGATGGCGCCGACCCTCTGACCGTCGACGGTGACGGACGCGCTGGTCACGCGCTGGACGACGGCCCTCATCAGCGGGCCCCCAATCCGCCCAGTCCGCCGGCTGCGGGGGTTCCCGGGCGGCGCAGGTCGGGGTTGACGAGGTCGGCGCCGGGGCGCCGGTCCGGCGCCGCCGAGGACTTCCCGTCGACGGGGACGATGACCTCCTGCGCGGCCGAGACGCCGTCGAGGTCGAGGACCGCGTCGGCGGGCAGGGAGCGCGCGACGAGGGCCAGGGCGATCGGCCCCTCGTCGGCGTGGCGGGCCGACGAGGTGACGACTCCGACGACGCGCCCGCCGGCCTCGATCCTCTGCCCCGGTTCGGGCAGCTCGGAGCGGGACCCGTCGAGCTGGAGGTAGACGAGGCGGCGCGGGGGCCGCCCGAGGTTGAGGACGCGGGCGACGGACTCCTGCCCCCGGTAGCAGCCCTTGTCGATGTGGACGGCGGTGCGCAGCCAGTCGACCTCGGCGGGGATGGTCCGCTCGTCGGTGTCGACGCCGACCCGGGGGCGCCATGAGGCGATGCGCAGGGCCTCCCAGGCGAGCATCCCCGACATCTGGCGCCGCGGGGCGGCGGCGAGCCACGCGGCGCGGAAGTCGTCGGCCCGGTCGGCCTCGACAAGGTGGAGGCGCATCCGGGTGCGCGCGCCCGGGTGGGGACCCCGGTGGTACTCGGCGCCGCCGGGGGTGACGCCGGGCCAGGGGTCCTCCCAGGTGAGGAGGTGCCCGGGGAGGGCCTCCTCCCCCGGAGGGGGGCCCGGGACGGCGGCCTCCTCGGCGCGGGGCCGGGCGGAGGCGAGGACGGCGACGTCGTCGCGTCGCTCGGGGGCGACGCGCAGGGCGAAGCGCATGGAGTCGAGGAAGCCGAGGAGTGCGTCGACCCGGTCCGCCTCGGTGACGAGCCACGTCGTCTCGGAGTCGTCGGCGACGGCGCAGGCGTGCTCGATGCGCCCCTCGGGGCTGAGGATCAGGAGTTCGCGCGAGTCCCCCGGGCCCGTGCCGGTGACGACCTGGCTGGTGATGCTCGTCAACCACGTCTGCCGGTCGGGGCCGGCGACGGCGACGGCGCCGAGGTCGGGGCGGTCGACGAGGCCGCGCCCGGCTTCGAGCGCCCACTGCTCGCCGGAGGGGTCGCCGTAGTGCTGGGGGGAGGCGCCCGGGGCGGGGGCGTCAGTCATGGGGGCGGCCTTCCCGGTCGTCGGCGTCGATGCCCTCGACGGCCTCGCCGGACTCGGTGGTCGCCCTCTCGGTGCGCATCAGGCGCCCGGAGATCTCGACGGCGGCCTCGCCCGAGCCGATGGTCCGCTCCTGGGTCCACATCATCTCGCCGGCGACGAGGCCGAACATCCGGCCCAGGCGGGTCACCTCGTCGGCCCGGGGGCCGCGGGCGATCGCGTCGGAGACCATCTGGACGCGCGGGCCGACGCCGACGCCGGCCCACAGGACGCCCAGGCCCCGAGTGTCGGAGCCGGTCCCGGTGAACTCCCGGGGCTCGTACTCGCCGGGCGGGGGGAGCGCCCCCGATCCGGGCAGGACCTCGATGTAGATCGTCTCCTCGACGACGAGGTCGCCCGCGTCGATGCGGGCGAGGCCCTCGGCGGCGTCCCACACCGGGTCGATCTCGACGCCGGGCGCGGGCAGGCCGTGGCGGATGGCGGTGATCAGGCGCATGCGGGTCCCGCAGATCTCTGAGCGGATCTCCTCGACGACGGCGGTGTCGGGGGCGTCGTCCCGGCCTGCGAGCATCCCCCATCCTTTCCAGGTCCCGAGCATCCAGGCGAGGGGGGCGAGGCTGGGGGGCAGATCTGCGGGGATGACCATCATGGGGTCAAGACTATGGGGTGAGAGCCATCGGCGCCGCGCGCGTCGCGGGGTGCGAACGGGGCCGGGTCACACGCCGCCGATGCGGATCATCGCGTACACGGGGATCGCGGCGACGAGGAATTTCGCGGCCCCGCGCGAAATCGCGCCGATCGTGCTCTGGCGGCGCGCGTGGTCGCCGAACACCCCGTCGACGAGGATGACGGCGAGGGCGACGGCCACCCCGGTCGTCACCCCGAGGAGGAGGATCGCGGTCAGTTCCCCCGCCGATCGGGCCACGCCCGGCAGGATCACCGGCAGGAGCGCCGCGGAGGTGCCGATCCTCCACGCGGCGACCGAGGCGACGAGGCCGCCGACGACGGCGGCGACGAGGGCCCCGGCGGACTGGGCGCGGTAGGTCGAGCCGATCTGGTCCCCCCAGACGACGAGGGGGACGATGAGGCAGGCCATCGGCACGGTCACCGACCACAGGTCGAGGGCGTCGAGGGCGACCCAGGCGCTGCCGCCGCCGACGATGAGGAGGGCGGAGACTCCGCTCGTCAGGGCCGCGGAGGTCGAGGACCCCGCCCACGCCGAGGGCCCGTCGGGGCCGTCGGCGGCGCTCGTGCGGACGACGGGGGCGGGGGCGGTGAGGACCGTCGCGATGACGAGAGCGACGAGGGACAGGCCGAATGCGGGGGCGACGACCGCCAGGTCGCGGGCGACGGCGACGCTCAGGGGGATCGCCAGGCCGGAGAGGGCGAGGACCGCCCGCGCCGGCCGGGACATGCGCGATCCCACGAGGTGCGGCCACCCGAGGGCGAGGAGGCACGAGGCGAGGGCGATGACGAGGGAGAAGAGGATCGCGGAGTCCGGCAGCGCCCAGGCGGCCAGTCCGATCGCGGACAGGGCGAGGACGGTCAGGGCGGAGATCCGCAGTCCCGTCGGCGCGCTCAGGGCCCCGCGGAGCCTCCCGGCGGAGGCGGGGGCGTCGGCGTGGCGTCCTCCGTGGGGGCGTTGGGGACGTCCGGGCGCCTCGTGGATCTGGGCGCGCCTCCTCGTCGGCGGCGCGGGGCGCTGGACCCGGTGGGGGCGCTCGTCGCTGGTCTCCATGGGGTCATGGTCGCATAGTCCGTCGGGAGGTCGTGGGTCTCACAGGCGCGCGCATGCGTCCGACCGCGCCCTCCCGTATGCTGATCGGGCATCGGATCGTTAAGCCCCGGGCTCCACACTCTGCCGCTACGAGCGGCCTTCGCGCCGACAGGCGCTTTCGATCCGATGCCATAGACGACTGCGGCGCCGCTCCCTTCAGGGGTGCGGCGCCGCAGTCGTCGTCTGTCGGAGTCAGTCGCCGAGCAGCGGGTAGCGGATGATCGTCGCCTCGCGGCCGGGGCCCACGCCGATCGACTGGATGCGGCAGCGCGAGAGCTCCTCGAGACGGGCGATGTACGCCTGCGCGTTGGCCGGCAGGTCCTCGAAGGCCCGGCATCCCGAGATGTCCTCGTCCCACCCGGGCATCTCCTCGTAGACGGGGACGGCGCGGGCGAATCCGGCCTGGTCGAGCGGCATCTCCTCGGTGCGCGCGCCGTCGATCTCGTAGGCGACGCACACGGGGATCGTCTCGTAGCCGGAGAGGACGTCGAGCTTGGTCAGGCAGATGTCTGTCAGCCCGTTGACGCGGGTCGCGTAGCGGACGATGACCGCGTCGAACCAGCCGGTGCGCCGGGGGCGGCCCGTGGTCACGCCGAACTCGCCTCCCTTGATTCGCAGCGCCTCGCCGACCTCGTCGTCGAGCTCGGTGGGGAAGGGCCCCTCGCCGACGCGGGTGGTGTACGCCTTGGCGACGCCGACGACTCGGTCGATCCGGGTCGGGCCCACGCCCGCGCCCGTCAGGGCCCCGCCGGCGGTCGGGTTGGAGGAGGTGACGAAGGGGTAGGTGCCGTGGTCGATGTCGAGCATCGTCGCCTGACCGCCCTCGAAGAGGACGGTCTGCCCGCGATCGAGGGCGGTGTTGACCTCCAGGGAGACGTCGCACATCATCGGGCGAATGCGCTCGGCGTGGGCGAGGAGCTCGTCGGCGACGGCCCCGGCGTCGAGGACGTCGAGGCCGACGGAGGAGAAGACCTTGTTCTTGGGGGCGAGGGCGGCCTCGACTTTCGCGCGAAGGCCCTCGGGGTCGAAGAGGTCCTGGACGCGGATCCCGATGCGGTTCATCTTGTCGGCGTAGGTGGGGCCGATGCCCCTTCCGGTTGTGCCGATCTGGTTCTTGCCTCGCGCCTTCTCGTTGGCCGCGTCCATGAGCTTGTTGTAGCTGGGGATCACGTGGGCGTTGGAGGAGATCATCAGGCGCGAGCAGTCGACGCCGCGCGCGGTCATGTCCTCGAGCTCGGCGAAGAGGACGTCGATGTCGACGACGACGCCGTTGCCGATGATGGGGGTCACTCCCTCGGAGAGGATGCCAGCGGGAAGGAGGTGGAGGGCGTATGTCTCGCCGTCGATGACGACGGTGTGGCCGGCGTTGTTGCCGCCGTTGAACTTGACGACGAGATCGGTCTGCTGCCCGATCTGGTCGGTGGCCTTGCCCTTGCCCTCGTCGCCCCATTGGGCGCCGAGCACGATGACGGCTGGCATGAGTGTCTCCCGGGATGTCGGTTGTACGCGCGGCGGCGGCCGCGGCCTGCCTCAGTCTACCCGTGTGCACCGTCGTGCTTCTCGACGCGTTTTGACAGTCCTACGGGACAGAAACGACGTCGAGACGCATGGCGGTGCACACGGTTCCCTGGTCACCCGCCGTCGCCCCCGTCCTTGCGCGGGCGGCCCCGCCCGCGCGGAGCCGGGGCCTTGGGGTCGCGCCCGGCGTCGGCGAGCGCCCGGCGCAGGATCATGTCGATCTGGGCGTTGATCGAGCGCAGGTCGTCCGCCGCCCACTTGGCGATCGCCTCGTGGACGGCGGGGTCGAGCCGCAGGAGGACCTGTTTGCGCTGTCCGCCGCTCATGAGTCCTCCGGTTCTGTTCAGGCGTAGAGCGACCCGGCGTTGACGACCGGTTGGGTGCGCTGATCGGAGCAGAGGACGACGAGGAGGTTCGACACCATCTGGGCGCGGCGCTCGTCGTCCATGTCGACGATCCCCTCGGACTCGAGACGGGTCAGGGCCTGATCGACCATGGAGACGGCGCCCTCGACGATCTGCTCGCGGGCGGCGATGACGGCGCCCGCCTGCTGGCGCTGGAGCATAGCCTGGGCGATCTCGGGGGCGTAGGCGAGCGACGAGATGCGGACCTCGACGATCTCCAGTCCCGCCAGGGCGACGCGCTCGGCGACCTCGGCGGCCAGTTCGGCGGCGACAAGGTCGGTGCCGCCGCGCAGGGAGGTCTCACCGGGGCCGGGCTCGTCGTAGGGGTGCGTGGTGGCGACGTGACGCAGAGCCGATTCGGCCTGGGCCTTGATGAACTCCTCGTACTCCTCGACGGCGAAGACGGCGCGGGCGGTGTCGGCGACCTGCCAGACGACGATGGCGGCGATGTTGATCGGGTTGCCGTCGAGGTCGTTGACCTTGAGCTCGTTGGTCTCGAAGTTGTGCACCTTGACGGAGACCTTCTTGCCGATGGACAGCGGCGGGACGAGGACGAGGCCGGTGCGGCGCACGGTGCCGATGTACTTGCCGAAGAACTGGCGCACGGAGGTCTGCCCGGGCGAGATGACGGCGAGGGAGGTGAAGAGGATGAAGACGACGATGAAGAGGATCGCGCCGGCGATGATCGTCATCGGCCCGCTCTCGTCGCCCGCGTCGGCGTCGACGGCGCCGCGGAAGAACAGGTAGATGGAGTAGGCGAGTCCGGCCAGCAGGACGAGGAGCATTGGGAAGGCCGCGGCCGAGCCGAGCGACGGGGCACGGGTCTCGGCGATATCGATACGGGCGACGACCTGCTCGGGGTCGGTCTCGATCGGGTCGATGACGTCGGATTCGACGGGGACGCTCGCGGGCATCGGAACCTCCTTGCCGAGGCCCGCGGGGTCTGCACTCGCGTCCATCGCCTCGGCGATATCAATATGATAGCTATTTTTTTGTCGAGGGCAAGCCCCACCGGCGACTCCGGCAACTTCGAGACAGGGCCCGGGGCGCGCGGCCGCTACGACTGCCCCTCTGCCGGCCGCGAACGGATCGAGTGACATCGCCGGCGCGGAACGGGAGCGAAGAGGGGTCCTCCACTCCCTCACCGACCACCCGAAGCAAGGGCGCCTTCGACGCCTTCCGCCGACGGACTCCCCCGCTCCCCCACCGGCCGTCCACTCCCGCCTAGCATGTGCGCATGATCCCTTCTCCCCCCGCATCGACGACCCCGTCCCGCGAGAGTCTTGACCGCGCCCGCGGCGCCCTCGTCGGCCTCGCCCTGGGAGACGCCCTGGGCATGCCGACCCAAGCGATGTCCCCCGAGCAGATCGACACCGACTACGGGCGCATCACCGGACTGACCGCCGCCTCGCCGAACCAGCCCTACGCGCCGGGCATGCCCGCGGGCTCCGTCACCGACGACACCGAGCAGGCCCTCCTCATCGCCGACCTCCTCATCGACGGCGACGGCCGGATCGACCCGATGGACCTCGCCTCCGCGCTCCTCGCCTGGGAGGACGACATGATCCGGCGCGGCAGCCTCGACCTCCTCGGCCCCTCGACGAAATCCGCGCTCGAACGCGTGCGCGCAGGGGCCGACCCGACGACGACGGGGACCACGGGGGCCACCAACGGCGCCGCCATGCGGGTCTGCCCCGTCGGGATCGCGACCCCCGCCGACGACCCCGACCTCCTCTTCGCACGGGTGTGGGAGTCGTGCCGGGTCACCCATGCGACCCGACAGGGATTCCAGGCCGCAGGCCTCGTCGCCTCCGCCGTGTCCCTGGGGGTCGACGGGGCCGAGGTCGACGAGGCCCTCTCCGGAGCCGTCGCCCTCGTCTCCTCCCGGGACGACGAGGGCGCGTGGAACGAGCACGCCGATGTCCTGGCGCGGACCCGAATGGCGCTCGATCTCGCCCGCGACGACGAGGAGCGGGGCGACGAGGCCGCGGCCCGCGAGCGCTTCCTCGAACGGGTCCGCGCGCTGATCGGCACCTCCGTCGACGCGTGCGAGTCGATCCCCGCGGCTTTCGCCCTGGCCCGCCGCTACGCCTCCTCCCCCGTGGACGCGCTCCTCGGGGCGGCGAACCTCGGCGGGGACACGGACACGATCGGGGCGATCGCCGGCGCCGTCCTCGGCTCCTGCCTGGGCCCCGGGGCCTTCGCCGCCCTCGACGCCTCGACCCCCGCGGGGGCCGACGGCGGGGCCATCGGCCTCGTCGAGTCCGTCAACGGGCTCGACCTGAGCGAACGGGCCGCATCCCTCCTGGCCCTGCGGCGCCGCTCGGCGCCCGGCCCCTCCCACGGATCCCCGTCGCCCCCCGTCGTCGGCGCGCCGATCCCCTCCCCCGCGCCGGCTCCCCCGGCCGACGGCGACGCCGCGAGAGGCGGCGGGGGCCGGGTCGTCCTCCTCGGTCAGGTGATCGTCGACCTCGCCCTGCGCCTGGACCGCCTCCCCGACCCCGGGGGCGACGTCTTCGCCGAGGACGCCGGGATGCACGCCGGCGGCGGCTACAACGCGCTCGTCGCCGCCCGTCGGATGGGGGCCCCGGCCGTCAGCCTGTCGGCGGTCGGCGACGGCGGCTTCGCGTCGATCATCACCCGGGCCCTCGCCGACGCGGGCGTCGAGGACGCGGGCCCGCGGGTCGACGGCGTCGACTCCGGCTACTGCGTGGCCCTGACCGACGACCAGGGCGAGCGGACCTTCGTGTCGACGCGCGGCGCCGAGACCCGCGTCCCCGCGGACGCGTGGGCCGACTACTCGCGCGAGCGCCTGCGCCCCGGCGACGTCGTCCACATCGACGGCTACGCGCTCGCCCACCCGTCGAACATCGAGGCGCTGCGGCGCTTCGCCGCCGCGGGAGCGCCCCCGGGGGTCCGCGTCGTCGTCGACGTGTCCCCCGTGGTCGGCGACGTCCCCCTCGACGCGCTCCTCGCCCTCGGGGCGCTCGACCCCCTGTGGTCGATGAACGAGCGGGAGGCGGGGATCCTCGTCGAGCGCCTGCTCCTCTCGGGCGCCGCTCCGGGGACCGGGCCCGCCGACGCGGCCCGGGCGTTGGCCGATCGGCTCTGCGGCCCCGTCGTCGTGCGCGCCGGGGCCTCCGGGGCCTGGTACGCCGAGCCCGCGTCCCCGCTCGTCCACATCCCCACGCCGCGCGTCGACGCGGTCGACACGAACGGCTCCGGCGACGCCCACTCCGGGGCCCTCGCCGCCTGCCTCGTCGAGCGGACCCCGCTCGATCGGGCCCTCCTCCTGGCCAACTGCGCCGGCGCCCTGGCGGCCACCCGGATCGGCCCGGCCACGTGCCCCGACCGCGCCGCCGTCGAGGAGGCCGCCGACCGCCTCGCCGGCTGATCGCGCTCCGCGCGCCCCGGGCAGGACCCGCCCCCGATCGGGGGCGGGGATCTTCCCGCGCGAGGCGCCCCGCAAGGAATCTCACGCGGACCGGGGCCCCGCCGCGACGGCGCCCCGGCGTATCCTGGGGGCATCCCCTCATGTGGTCCACGATGTCGTCGGCGCGGCCGCGACGCGTCGGATCGGCAGGCCCCAGGGGCCGACGCGAGCATCCGAAAGAAACCGATGAGCCGCCCCGACTCCACCCCCGATCCGAACGACCAGTTCCCGACCCCCCGGCCCGCCGGGATCGCCGTCACCGCGGCCCTCCTCATCACCCTCGCCCTGCAGAACGCCGTCCCGCCCCTGTCGACCGACATGTACGCGCCGGCGTTCCCGCAGATGACGAGCGAACTGGCGACGACCTCCGCGGTCGTGGGCCTGACCCTGACGACCTTCTTCCTCGGATTCGGCTCCGGGCAGATCGTCGGGGGCGCTGTCTCCGACCAGATCGGGCGGCGGCGCCCGATGATCGCCGGGGGGATCCTCGCCCTCGCCGGGTCCATCGCCTGCGCTCTGTCCCCGACGATCGGGCTCATCCTCGTCGGGCGCTTCTTCCAGGGGTTCGGCGGCGGGGTCGCCGCCGCCGTGGGCCGCGCGATCCTCGTCGACGTCGCCCACGGCAACGTCCTGGCCCGAACCATGTCGCTCCTCCAGGCGATCGGCGGGTTCGCGCCGATGCTCGCGCCCATCGCGGGCGGGCTCATCGTCACCCATTGGCCGTGGCGCGCCGTCTTCTGGTGCCTCGCCGCCTTCACCCTCGTCATGTCGGCGGCCGCGTGGCGCTGGGCGCCCGAGTCTTTGCCGCCCGAGCGCCGCCACAGCGGCGGCCTGCCCCGCTTCTTCCACGGCCTCGGGCGGGTGATGCGGATCCGCGGGTTCGTCGCGTTCATGGCGACGAACGTGTTCGTCGGCTTCACGATGTTCGGCTACATCGCGAACGCGACCTACGTGTTCCAGCAGCAGCTCGGTCTGTCCCCCCTCGCCTTCTCGTGGGTGTTCGCCGCGAACGCGCTGCTGTCGACCCTCATGGCCCTGGTCAATATCCGCCTGATCGGGCGCTTCGAGCCGCGCTCGCTCATCGTCTTCGGCCTGTCGCTGGCGGCCGGGGGCGTCGCGGTCCTCGCCGTGGCGACCTTCGCCCTGGACCAGTCCCTCCTCGCCACCGAGCTCGGCTTCGCGATGATCATGACGGCGACCTCGTTCATCTTCGGCAACTCCGGGGCGCTGTCCCTGGGGCACGCCCGCGAGCACGCGGGCACGGCGTCGGCCGTCCAGGGGCTCGTTCAGTCGCTGGCCAACGGGCTCGCCTCGCCGCTGGCGACTTCGGGGGGCGCGGTGACGGCGGTCCCCATGGTGTGCGTGATGATCGTCGGCATCGTCGGCGCGTGGCTGTCCTTCGCGATCCTCGCGCGGATGGGGCGGCTGCCCGGGCCGGAGGGGCCCGGGGCCCCCGGGGAGATCGGGGCGTGAGCCCTCGTCGCCGGCATCGGGGGAGCCGGCCCGGGGATCATGCCGGGGATGGGCCCGCAGGGGGCGGGGCGCCGGTCGGCCCCGGGGGTTCCAAGGAGAGGTAGCGGTCGATCACGGGGCCGACGAGGCGGGCGAGATCGTCGGGCTCGGCCTCGGCGAGGGGCCCGTACTGGAGGATGTACCGCGTGAAGATGAGGCCGAGGATCTGCGACCCCATGAGGGACATCCGCAGTCCCGCCGATCGATCGGCCTCACCTGCGCCGACGCGGCCCAGGAGGCCGACGACGAAATCGAGGAGGATCCTCCTGGACTCCTCATGCGTCCCGATCGACCGCAGAAGGGTGATGTAGGCGGGGCCTATCCGAGGATGCTCAAGGAGGTCGAGGACGGCGCGGATGTAGCGCTGCCCGACGCTGCGCCCCCCGATGACCCCGTCGTCGAGCATCCGGGGCAGGGGCGAGGCGTCGAAGGCGGCGACCATGCAGGCGCGGGCCAGATCGCTCTTGGTCCCGAAGTAGTAGTGGATCAGGCGCGGGGCCACGCCGGCGCGCTCGGCGATGCGCCGGGTCGTCGCGGATTCGAAACCCCGTTCGGAAAACTCGGCAAGGGCGGCGTCGAGGATCGCCTCCCGGGCGTCGGCGATGTCGCCTCTAGGGCCCCGCTTGCGGGTTTCGCCGCTCGTCGAGGGGGTCATTGCCTCTCCTTCCCACGGGAGGGGCCGGGCTCGGATCGGAGTCGATCGGCGTGATCGTTGGCCGCCTCTTCCTCTGGGGAACAGCCTATGCTACCGTCAGTTTCGTCATTTGGCGAAAATAGGATGTGGCCTCATGAAAGCGATGATCATCAAGGAATTCCGGGAACTCGCACGCGACCGGCGCACCCTCGTTCTCCTCGTCGCCCTGCCGATCCTCCTGTTGACGATCTTCGGCTACGCCGCGAACTTCACCGTCGAGGCATCCCCGGCCCTCGTCGTCGGCCCGGCCGCCCTCGACATCGCCGCAGAACTCGACGACAACCCGATCGCCGCCGACCAGCTCCGCCTGGAGGTCAGCTCCGACGACCCCAGCGACGAGGAGATCCTCCACATCCTCAGATCCGGTGAGCACCCCACCGTCATCCGGGCGATCAGCTCCGACCGATCGCAGCCCCTGACCGCGCGCACCCGCGTCTGGACCGACGGCTCGAAACTCTTCTCCGCCCAAGCGGCCAACGCCACCTGGATGAGAGTCCTCTCCGAGGACATCAGGACGCGCGTCGAGGACCTGCGCGCCGACCTGTCCTCCGCGCATGACGCAGCGCAGCGGGCAAGCACCGGCCTCTCCGACGCCGCTCAGGCCCTCGACCTGCTCTCCTGGCGCGCATCGGCACTGCGCGAAACCGCCGACGCCGCCCTCAACGGCAGTGCCGACCCCACCGCCCTGCGCGACGCAGCAGCGGAGCTGTCCGATGCCCTCGCGACCATCGGCGACCCCGCCCTCTCCCTCCCATCGCCGCCCGACCCGCCCGACGCCTCCGCCCTCGACCTCAGCGCCCTCGACGCCGACTCCGTCGTCACCATCGCCTTCAACCCCGACCTGAAGACCTCCTGGGTGATGATCCCCGGGCTCATCGGCCTGATCCTCACCTTCATCGGCACGATCGTCACCGCCATTGGCCTCGTCCGCGAGCGCGAAGCCGGCACCCTCGAACAACTCGCCGTCATGCCCCTGAGTCCCGCGTCGATCATCCTCGGCAAGGTCGTCCCCTACTTCCTCATCGCCCTCCTCGACGCCGGCCTCATCACGGCGCTCGGCACCCGACTCTTCCGCGTCCCCTTCACCGGGAGCATCTGGGCATTCGCCCTCCTCTCCCTGGTCTTCGTCTTCGTCGTCCTGGGCCTGGGCATCCTCGTGTCCTCCGCGTCGCGCACCACCGGGCAGGCGATCCAGATGTCGATCATGGTGATGATCCCCCAGACCATCCTCTCCGGATTCATCTTCCCCCTGGAGAACATGCCGATGAGCGTCCGATGGATCGGATACTGCCTGCCGTTAACCTGGTTCTACAAGGCCGCCAACACGATCTTCCTCACAGGCGCGTCCTTCGAGCAGATCCTCGTGCCGCTCGCCGTCCTGACCTGTTTCGCCGCCGCCGTCTTCGGAACGGCCACGGCCCGCATGGCCGTCTCCCTTCGACACGGCGGAGCCATGCGATGACCGCACCGTCCGCGAGCGCGCGCCTGCGCCTCATCGACGCCACCGTCCGATTCGGGGGTCGCCCCGTCATCGAGTCTCTCAGCGCCGACTTCCGAGCCGGGACCGTCACCGCCCTGATCGGGGGCGACGGCGCCGGCAAGACGACGCTGCTGTCCGCCCTCGCCCACCCCCGACGGCGCCAGGCCCTCGGCGTCACCGGGTTCTCCCCCCGCGACATCGGCTACCAGCCGGCGTCGTCCGGCGTCTGGCCGAACATGTCCGTGACCGAGAACCTCCGCTTCGTCGCCCGCACCCAGGGCCTGTCCGGGCCAAAGGCCGACGAGCGGATCGATCGGCTCATCGCCCTCACCGGTCTGGACGACGCGAGGGGCCGGATCGGCGCCCACCTGTCCGGCGGGATGCGTCAGAAGCTCGGCGCAGCGATGGCCCTCGTCCACCGTCCCGCGCTCCTCCTCCTCGACGAGTCGACGACCGGTGTCGACCCGGATTCGCGCACGACCCTCACCGGCCTCATGCGCACGGCCGCGGACGAGGGCGCGACCGTCATCGCCGCCACCACCTACCTCGACGAGGCCGAGGACACCGACCAGGTCCTCCTGCTCGACGCCGGGCGCCTCCTCGTCGCCGGGACGCCGGACGCAGTCATCGCGCAGACCCCGGGATCCCTATGGACCCGCCCCGACGATGGCACGAGCCCCCTGCCGGACGACGAACGGCACTGGCAACGCGGCACGACCATCTACGAATGGCGACCGGCCCAACCCACCGCCCCGGCCCTGCAGGAAGGGCCCGACGGCCCGCGCCCCCACCCGGGGAGCCCGGATCCCTCCCGCCCACCGGCTCACGAGGGGGCTGCGCGTGCCGACCGGGCGCACAACGGCACGACGATGAGCCCCCGCGCACCCGGCGACGCCGCGACCCGAGTCGCCGCCGACCTCGAATCGTCGACGATCTCCTTCCTCCTCGACCGGCGCCTCCAGGCGATCGACGCCCCTCGCCGGGATCCCCACGGGCCCGATGCCCCCGCGCGCCTCGCGGCCCTCGAAGACGCGGGCTCCGGCCTGGCCCCGCAGGATGCCGACCCGTCGGGGGCGCCGGAGGGCGAGTGCCCCGGCCCGCGCGCCGCGTCGACGATCCCGCTGGTCTCGTGCCGCGCCGTGACGAAAAGATTCGGCTCGTTCACCACCCTCGACGACGTCGACCTCGATGTGCCCGCCGGACGGGTCGTCGGACTGATCGGCGGCAACGGCGCGGGCAAATCGACGCTCATCCGACTGATCCTGGGGATCGACTCCCCCGATCGGGGGACGATCGAGCTCTTCGGCGCCCCGCCCACTCGCCGCTCGCGCAGGAGGATCGGCTACGTCGCCCAATCCCTGGGCCTGTACCCGGCGTTGAGCCCCCGGGAGAACCTCGACTTCGTTCAGGAGTCATTCGGCGTCCCCAAAGGCGCGCGGATCCGGGTCGCCGACACGGGTGAGCCCGTCGCCGCGCTCCCCCTGGGGGCGCGGCGGATGCTGGCCGTGACCTGCGCGCTCAGTCACTCCCCCGATCTTCTCGTCCTCGACGAGCCGACCTCGGGCATGGACTCCCTGAGCCGGGCGATGCTGTGGAAGCGTCTGCGCAGGGCCTCCTCGGCCGGCGTCGGGATCCTCATCACCACCCATTACCAGCAGGAGGCCGCCCAGTGCGACGTCCTCGTCCGCCTCGACGCCGGCCGCGTCGTCGACTCCGATGCGCCCCACTGATCCCGGCTCTCACCCGGTCGGCTCGGGGCGCGACGCGATCCACACGGCGACGGAGATCAGGACGAGGCCGAGGACCTCTCCGACTCCCGGCGTCTGACGGAGCATGACGGCGCCGACGACCGCGGAGGTCGCCGGGAGCATCGCGGTGAACAGGGCGAAGGTCGGGGCGCTGAGCCGCGCCATCGCGAGGGCCTCGAGGGAGTACGGCAGGACGGTCGACAGCAGGCCGACGGCGACGACGATGACGAAGAGCCGGGGGCTGGTCAGCGCCGGCATCGCCCCGGGGCCGAGGACCGGCGCGTAGACGAGGGCGCCGAACGCGCATCCCAGGGCGAGGTTGGTGATCCCCGAGCGGGTGGAGGCGATCTTCTGGCCCAGGAGGATGTACCCGGCCCACATGGCCGCCGCCGCGAGGATCCACGCGACGCCGACGAGGGTGTCTGGGTCGGACAGGTCGAGGCCGAGTCCCCCGATGGAGGCGACGCCCGCGAAGGCGAGGGCGGCGGCGACGCGCGGCGCCCACCCCCGGCCGCGGATCACGGCGACGGCGACGGGTCCGAGGAACTCCAGGGAGACCGCGGTGCCCAGGGGCAGGCGGGCGATGGCCTCGTAGAACGTGGAGTTCAGGGCGGTCAGGACGACGCCGAAGACGAGGGAGGCGGCGAGGTCCCGGCGGGTCAGGCCGTCGCGCCAGGGGCGCCGCCAGGCCATGAGGACGACGGCGCCGGTGGCGACCCGCCACCAGGCGACGGAGGCCGGTTCGATGGCGGCGAATGCGGCGACGGCGATGGCCGCGCCGACGTATTGGACGAGGGCGGAGCCGACGATGAACAGCTGGGCGGGGACACGGTCGGCGAGGGCGGGTACGGGCACCCCCTCAGGATGCCATGGGCGCGACGTCCGGGCCCGAGCCTCTCATCGAAGGGATCGAGCGAGCGGCCCCGCCGCGACGGACCGTCCTTCGCCGGTGCGGGAGCGCCGGGCGAGCGCGGCACGAGCCGGGTCGGCGGGGCGGACGGCGCCGGCCCGGCCGCTGCGGGAGGCCCCGGCCTACCGGGATCAGCCCTCGGCGGGGGTGAAGGTCAGGGCCGCCGAGTTCATGCAGTAGCGCAGGCCGGTCGGCTGGTCGGGGGCGTCGGGGAAGACGTGGCCGAGGTGAGAGCCGCAGCGGGTGCAGCGAACCTCGGTGCGGACCATCCCGTGGGAGCGGTCGACGAGGTCGGTGGTGGCGCCGTCGGCGGCGCGGTAGAAGCTCGGCCAGCCGCACCCGGACTCGAATTTCGTCGACCCGTCGAAGAGCTCGGCGTCGCAGGCCGCGCAGTGGTAGGAGCCGGGGCGGTCCTCGTCGAGGAGTTCTCCGGTGAAGGGCCGCTCGGTGCCCGCTTCGCGCAGGACGTGGTATTGCATGGGGGTGAGGATGCGGCGCCATTCGTCGTCGGTGCGGGAGGCGAATGCGTCGAGGCTGGGGAAGTCCGTCATGGGACCATTGTCCTCCCCGGGACGCCCGCGCGCCATCCGGGTCCCTCCCGATTCGGGAGCAGCGTGCCGTCCGGGAGTCTCCTGGTCGCACTCCCCCTTCCGGAACGTTTCCGAGGCGTCGGATTCCCAGACATCGGCGGCGGGACCCCCTCGGCCCCGGCGCCTGGGCGTCCGATCGGGGTCCGGGCCGGCGGCCTCGCCGCATTCCCGGCCAAGCGCTCCCCCGCGCTCCTCCCGGTGCCCGCGGTCGTCAGATTCCCCCGGCCTGTCGGGGCCCTGCCCCTGCGGCCCCGCTCACGGCGTCGGCGAGGGGCGCGCCCGGTCGGGCGCTCCCCGTCAGCCCTCGTTCGTCCGGTCGGTCGTATCGGCGGTCTCGCCGTTGCGACGACGCGCGATCTCCTCGCGCTCGGCGAGGGCCTCGTCGCCGGGCCCGGCGTAGATCTCGGAGCGCTCGTCGGCGTCAGGGGAGCCGGAGAAGATCCTCTCGCCGCGGCCCGATGTCGTCGTCACCGTTCGCTCCGCCGCCTCGTCGGAGGACTGGCGGGGAGCCTGGAGCACCGGCAGGTCGCCGGTCGGCACGTCGGCGGGCGGGTTGAGGAGGACGGGCGGGCCGTCGCGCAGGGCGGCGGCCAGGGCGGTCTCGGACATGAGCTGCGTCTGGGCATCGGCGGGGGTGCCGGTGGGCTCGTCGGAGGCGTGGGCGAGGGCGCGGCGGCGGTCCTCCATCGTCCGTCGGCGCGCGCGCTTGGCCTTGCGCCGAGCGGCGAGGAGACGGGCGGCGTGGGCCGCGTCGGAGGGGTTCTCGTCGGCCTGGGCGGCCGCGGCGTCGGCTCGGGCCACGGCGGTCTCGCGGTCCTGCTCGTCGCCCGGGGCGGACGGGTCGGCGGCGATGGCGCTGAGCTCGGCGGCGAGGACGGCCATGCGTTCGCGCGAGGCGTCGTGGGGGACGGAGACGGTCTCCTGGGGTTGAATGCGCACGGCGGGGCGCGCCCACGGCTCGTCGGAGACGACCCAGGAGACGAGCTGCTCGCGGATGTGGCACCGCAGGTCCCACAGGTCGCCGGAGTTCCTCGCCGAGACGAGGATCCGCACGGTGATCGTCGACGCGTCGGAGTCGGTGACCTGCACGGCCCAGGTGCGCCCGTCCCACAGGTCGGTGGCGGCGAGGATCTGCTCGACCCTGTCGCGCACGAGGGTCATCGGGGCGGTCCAGTCGAGGTGGATGAGGACGGTGCCCAGCTGAGCGGAGGCGCGCCGCGTCCAGTTCTCGAAGGGGGTCTGGGTGAAGTGCGTCGAGGGGACGATGAGGCGCCGCTCGTCCCAAAGGCGCACGACGACGTAGCTCAGGGTGATCTCCTCGATGGCGCCGGATTCCCCCTTGTCGTTGACGACGACAACGTCGCCGACGCGGATGGCGTCGGTGAAGGCGAGCTGGACCCCGGCGAAGACGTTACCGAGGGTCTGCTGGGCGGCGAGGCCGGCGACGACGGAGAGGAGGCCCGCGGAGGCCAGGACGGTCGTCATCGCCTGCCGGGCGGCCTCGAAGGTCCCGAGGATGACGCACAGGCCGATGATGACGACGATGACCTGGACGAGTCGGCGCAGGACCTGCGCCTGCGTTTCGAAGCGGCGCGCGCGACCCTGGTCGATGGCCAGGCGGGCCCTGGCGGCGTCCTCGAACACCCAGGCGGCGGCGTAGGCGATCCATGTCATGCCGGCGATGGCCAGGACGAGGAGCCCGTGGGAGGTGATGGCGACGAGGGCGCCGTTGCTCCACGTCGACAGGTCGGTGTCCTGGAGGGTGATCTGCAGGCCGATCCACGCGCCCCACGTCATGCACGTCCAGTACAGGGGGGTGCGGATGCGTTTGACGAGGGCGGAGCCGGCGGGCGATCGGCGCAGGACCCGGGTGAAGACGCCCGAGAGGATCGCCGCGCCGACGAAGCCGATGACGACGCCGATGGCGCAGCCCAGGAGGAGCGACATGATGTCGAGGGCGTTGGCCACGGTCTCCTCGGCGGCGCCGGACTGCGGGGCGTCCTCGGCTCGATCGAGTGCGGCTGCGATGATCTGCATGCCTTAAGGGTAGGGGCGTCGGGCGGGGCCGGCGAGGTGCGCGTGCGGCGGGGTACGTCCGGGAGAGATGACGATGAGGCGGTCGTCGGCACGGCGGGACTGGAGGAGTGGGCCGCTGGCGCGGTACCGCTGCGACGGGGAGGCTCTTCGTCGGGATTCGAACGTTTCCGCCCCGCCTCGCCACCCGGTGTCGCGGGTCACAGGGACGTGTTTTGCATTGTCCGAAGCGTTCTGCATATGATTCTCTTCGTTCCTCGGACGCGAGTCCGGAGGCCAGCAGGCCCCCATCGTCTAGTGGCCTAGGACACCGCCCTTTCACGGCGGCGACACGGGTTCGAATCCCGTTGGGGGTACCCCCGGCGGTTCGGTCGAGTCGCGGTGGAGATAATTCAATAGGTCTTGCGCCTGTTGCAAGGCCCCGTAGCGCAGTTGGTTAGCGCGCCGCCCTGTCACGGCGGAGGTCGCGGGTTCAAGTCCCGTCGGGGTCGCCGACCAGACCGGTAGGTCCGGTCAAGGCTCTGTAGCTCAGTTGGTAGAGCGTTCGACTGAAAATCGAAAGGTCACCGGATCGACGCCGGTCGGAGCCACCAGCATCAACCCGAAGCCTCACGGCTTCGGGTTTTCGCTTTTGCGCGACGCTCCTCCTCGCCTCAAAGCCGGCGCCCCCGGGGCGCCCGTCCGCATCCGCCTCCCCTCGGCTGGCGACCGGCCCCCGCGCTCGCCCCTTCCTTCTTCCTCCCGCCTCCCCGGGGAGAGTCCGCCGACGACCGGCGGATCCTGGAACAATGAGGGCATGACGAGTCGGAATGCCGCAGCAGCCCGCAAACCCTGGTGGCGCACCCGCACCGCCCACAGCGCCCCCGGCCCGGGAGGTCGCGTCCACGTCCGCGCCCGCGGCCTCGTCTGCGCCGACCCCGTCACCGGCGCCCGCCTCATCGACGGCATCGACCTGGGGTTCCGCTCCGGGAGCGTCACCGCCGTCATCGACCCGTCCGGCCGCCGCACGCGCCTCCTCCTCCTCGCCCTCGCCGGCCTGACCGCGCCCGACGCCGGACTCGTCCGCGCCGCCCGCCCCCACGGCCCCCTCGCCTCCCGCGCCCACCAGGCCCCCGCCGTCCTCGTCCACCCGGGCGCCGTCCTCGACCCGGCCCTGACGATCCGGCAGAGCCTCATCGCCCCCTTCGCCGCGACCGGGGCCCGCGTCGCCTGGGAGGCCCTGCGCGAGGCCGTCGATCTGACCGGCCTCGACTCTTCCCTCGACGCCCTCCCCGCCTCGCTACCCGCATCGGCGCTCCTGCGCGCCCAGATCGCTCGGGGGATCGCCGCAGGCCCCGGCCTCGTCCTCGTCGACCTGCCCTCCCCCCTCCCGCGGGCAGAATCCGCCGACCTGTTCGACGCCCTCCACCGGGTCGCCGGCGCCGGATCCGCCGTCGTCGTCGCCGTGCGGACGACCGGCGAGAGCGCCCGGGCGGACCGGGTCGTCGTCCTGACCGACGGGCGCGTCGGCTTCGACGCCTCCCCCGTCGTCCCCGAGGACGTCGACGCCTGGCTCGTCGAGCACCCCGACGACCCCGTCACCCTCGTCGGCCCGCCGCCCGTCGCCGCTCCCCCCCAGGCCCGAGCCCCCCTCGACGACGAGGCTCTGGCCGAGGAGGCCGCACCCGCTGCTGCGGACGAGATCGCCCCCCGCGCGACGACGGCTTCCGGGCCCGGCGCCGAGGCCCCCTCGCCGACGGGACCCGGAGCCGGGCCCAATGCGCCGGACTCCGATCACGAGTCCCCCGCCGATTTCACGGGCGCCCCGGCCCTCGGCGTCGGAGCGGCCCCGGACACCACCCCGCCGACGCCCCCGGAGCCCCGGTGCTCGTCGGACGAGTCCCCCGCCGACGATGCGGACCCCCTGCGCGACGAGCTCACCCGCGAGCACCACTCCTACCGGGCGCCGGCCGCCCAGGTCGACGAGGTCATCGACCGGGCCCGCAGGATCCTCTCCGACCTGCCCGGCCCCGTCGTCCCCGAGGACTGACACGGCGCACGCCCCGCCGGCGGCCCGGGACCGGCCGCGACCGCGACGCGGCCGGCTCCGCCGCCATTCCCACTGTCACACGCAGGCGGTCCGTGGGACACTGGGGGGCAACCACGCGCAGTCAGCGCACGTCAATGAGGAAGCGAGTGCCCGATGACGACACCGATCGAGCCCGTCGCACCCGACCACCCGGCCGGCGACGACACCCCTATCCGGACGTATACGCGGGCCCTGTCGCGCCCGGCGACCGTCGGCGAGCTCTTCGCCGCCCTGTCGTCGCAGGTCTCGACCCTGATCAATGGTGAGATCGAGCTGACCAAGGTCAAGGCCAAGGCCCTCGTCAAGAAGGCGGGGACCGGCGGCGCGCTCCTCGCCGGGGCCGCGGTGCTCTCCCTCTACCTCCTCGGCTGGGTGCTCCACACGATCGAGGTGGCCCTCGCCATCGTCCTGCCGGCGTGGGCGGCCTCCCTCATCGTCGCCGGGATCCTCTTGCTGATCGTCGCCGTCCTCGCCGGCGTCGGCGTCTCGCTCGTCAAGAAGAGCCGCGACGACAAGCCCGACCCCAAGGCCGGGATCGAGAAGGGCATCGACGCCGTGAAGAAAGGACTGGGCAAATGACCGAGCAGCATCCCTCCGAGCGCACCGAGGAGCAGATCCAGGCCGAGCTCGCCGTCACCCGCGCCCAGATGAGCCAGACCATCGACGCCCTCGTCGCCCGCGCCCAGCCCGCCTACGTCATGGAGCAGGCGAAGCTCAACGTCTCCGCGAAGGCCCGCCAGACCCGCGCGCGCATCGGCCGGACCGTCGACGAGGCACGGGCCGGTGACGTTGAGGCGATGAAGAAGGTCGGGATCGCCGCCCTCGGGGCCGCTGCCCTCGTGTGCCTGGTCATCGTCCGGGTCGCGCGCCGGAGCCGCTGAACGACCATCCCGTCGCCCGTCCGGGCGGGGTCGAGGGCGCTGCTGGCGCCGACCGCACGGCTCGCGACGAGAATCCGCGAGGCGGGCGGCCCTCCCGCGGACCTTTCACCTGCGCTGCCCCGGACCCGGGGCCCTCGTCGCTCCCGGCGCTCAAGCCCTGCCGCTTTCACCCGCGCTCGCTCGGACCCGGGCTTCACGTGGCTCGTTTGGACTGACCAAAAGGGTTTTCACCCGCGCTGCCCCGGACCCGGGAGGGCGGCCGCCGGTCGTGTGCGTGAAGTGTCCGGCAGTGCGGGTGCACGGACCCCGGCGGGCACGGGGATGCGGCTCCTCGGGCCCGGTTCGCTCGCGCGTGGTTAGGTGGTTAGTTCGGGCCCGGTTGGCTCGGCCATGGTTGGCTCGGGCCCGGTTGACGTCGAAAACCGCCGAACCGGTGCGGCCGGTTCGCCCGATCGGACCGATCGATCCGATCAGTCCGATCCCGGGCCCGTCGGACTCCGACGATCGGGGCGGCCGAGTCCATGACCCCGCGCACATGAGGGGCCCTGCGTGCGGAGTTCCGCCGCGCTCAGGCTATGATGGTCCCACGACACATTCTGATCACCCAGGGCACCGCCTCTGAGCGGACCCGAACGACGCGGAGGGGGTCGACCCCATGGGGCGCGGCCGTCAAAAGGCTAAGCAGACGAAAGTCGCACGCAAGCTGAAGTACTTCAGTCCGAACACGGACCTGGATGCTCTCCAACGGGAGCTGACGACTTCGGAGGACCGCTACTCCGAGGATGTCGACGACGCGGATGATCAGGACGACGAGGACGACGACCTCTACTCCAAGTACGCCGACCTGGCCGGAGACGACGAGGACGACGACCCCTCCGAAGAGGACTACTGGACTGCCCCCGCCCGCTGATCCCTGGCGCGCATGTGCACGAGCATGCGTTTCGACGCGATTCTGAGCGCGATTCGCCCGCCGAACGCGCCGAAACGCATGGCGGTGCACATTCTTCGACTGTCAGGCCGTCCGGTACCGCCCGTGCAGGAGCACCGCCCCCGCCGTGACCCCTTTCGTCCCGTGGATCAGGCGCTCACCGGGTCTGCGCGCGTCCGCCGCCGGCCCCCGCCGCCCAACCTCTCCCCGGGGCCCCATCGACACCGAGCCGAGGACCCAGGCGTCGACCCCTGCGCGGGCGCAGGCGGCGACGACCTCATCCACGGAGTCCGAGCCGACGACCGCGACCATGCCCACCCCCAGGTTGAGCGAGTCCTCCATCGCCTCCCACGACACCGAGCCGCCGAGGCGCACCCAGTCGAATACGCCGGGGACCTCCCACGATCCCCGGTCGACGTCGCCCACCGCCCCGACGGGCAGCACCCGCGACAGGTTCGCTCCCAGGCCCCCGCCCGTGACGTGCGAGAACGCGTGAACGCCGACGGCCGGGGAGCCCTCTCCGCCGACCCCCACCCGGTCGACGAGGTCGAGGCACAGGCGCGTGTACAGGCGCGTCGGCTCGAGGAGCTCCTCGCCCAGGGTCCGGCCGAACCGGTCGACATGGGAATCCAGGCTCCTCCCCGTGCGGGCCAGCACCGAGCGGACCAGCGAGTAGCCGTTCGAGTGCAGCCCGGACGAGGCCATGGCGACGAGGACATCCCCGTCCTCGACGCGCTCGGGCCCCAGGAGCTTCGAGGCGTCGACGACGCCGGTGGCCGCGCCCGCGATGTCGTAGTCGTCAGGGTCCATGACCCCGGGGTGCTCGGCGGTCTCACCGCCGACGAGGGGCGTGCCCGTCGCCTCGCATGCGCGGGCGATGCCGGTGACGATCGCGGCGATCCGCTCGGGGACGACGCGCCCGCAGGCGATGTAGTCGGTCATGAGGACGGGCCGGGCGCCGGTGACGACGATGTCGTCGACGACCATGCCGACGAGGTCCTGGCCGATGGTGTCGTGGATGTCCATGGCGCGGGCGATGGCGATCTTCGTGCCGACCCCGTCGGTCGAGGTCGCGAGCAGGGGGCGCTCCATGCCCAGGAGCGCGGAGGCGTCGACCATGCCGGCGAAGCCCCCTGTGGCGCCCAGGACGGTGGCGTCGTGCGTGCGCGAGACGGCCGCTTTCATCAGGTCGACGGCGCGGTCGCCGGCGGCGGTGTCGACTCCGGCGGCGGCGTAGTCGAGGGGGGTGATGTCGCTCATCGGGTCTCCTGTGTCGGGCGGCGGTCGTGATCGGTCGGGCGGGGGACGGGTCGGCGGAGTCCGGGGCCCGCGGGCGGGGCGGCGGTCAGCAGGAGATCGCCCCCGGGGTGCCCGGGATGGGCGTGCCCTTGGGGACGTCCTCGGGGTAGTCGCCGGTGAAGCAGCCCAGGCACAGGCCGGTGCCCTGGCCGGTCGCCTGGACCATGCCCTCCATCGACAGGTAGGCCAGGGAGTCGGCGCCGAGCGAGCGGCGGACCTGGTCGACGCTCATGGACGAGGCGATGAGCTCGGCGCGCGTGGGGAAGTCGATGCCGAAGAAGCACGGCCAGGCGACGGGCGGCGAGGAGATCCTCACGTGGACCTCGGCGGCGCCCGCCTCGCGGAGCATGGCGACGAGCGCGCGCTGCGTGTTGCCGCGGACGATGGAGTCGTCGATGACGACGAGGCGACGGCCCTCGATGACCTCGCGCAGGGGGTTGAGCTTGAGGCGGATGCCGAGTTGACGCAGGGACTGGGTCGGTTGGATGAAGGTCCTCCCGACATAGGAGTTCTTGACGAGCCCCTGGGCGAAGGGGATGCCGGATTGTTGGGCGTAGCCGATGGCGGCGGGGGTCCCGGATTCGGGGGTGGGGATGACGAGGTCCGCGTCGACGGGGTTCTCGACGGCCAGCGCCGCGCCCATCTGCTGGCGCGCGGCGACGATGCGGCGCCCTCCGATGGTGGTGTCGGGGCGGGCCAGGTAGACGTATTCGAAGACGCAGGTGTTGGCGCGGGTGACGGCGAAGCGGCGCGAGTGGACGCCGGTGGCGTCGATGGCGATGAGTTCTCCCGGTTCGATCTCGCGAACGAAGGAGGCGCCGCACAGGTCGAGGGCGGCGGTCTCGGAGGCGAGGACCCAGCCGGAGTGGAGGCGCCCGAGGACGAGGGGGCGGTATCCGTGGGGGTCTCGCGCGCCGTAGAGGGTGTTCTCGTCCATGAAGCACAGGGAGAACGCGCCTTTGAGGCGCGGCAGGACGGTGAGGGCGGCGGCGACGAGGGGGGAGGGGTCGGCCTCGGATGCGGCTGCGCCCTCGCCGATGGGGTCGGGGAGGGCGCAGGCGGGGGCGACGTAGGGGGCGGGCCCGGGGATCCTGTCGGCGAGGCCGAGGAGGGCGGTGATGATCGACGTGTCCGTCGTGGCGCCCCGTTCGACGTCCTCGCCGTCGTCGGCGATCGCGCGGGCGAGGGCCCGCAGGTCGTCGGTGTTCGTCAAGTTGCCGTTGTGGCACAGGGCGAGGGTGCCGGTGGGGGTGGGGCCGAGGGTGGGTTGGGCGTTGCGCCAGATGTCGGCCCCGGTGGTGGCGTATCGGACGTGTCCGAGGGCGATGTGGCCGGTGAGCCCTTGGAGGGTCTGCTCGGAGAAGACGTGGGTGACGAGGCCCTGGTCCTTGTAGACGAGGATCTGCTCGCCGTTGGAGGTGGCGATGCCGGCGGATTGCTGGCCGCGGTGCTGGAGGGCGTAGAGGGAGAAGTAGGTGAGTCTGGAGACGTCCTCGTCGGGGGCCCACACGCCGAATACGCCGCAGTGGTCGCGGGGGTGGTCGTCCTCGTCGATGCCGAGGCCGGGCGGTGTCTGATCAATCCGTGCGGAGATTGGGGGCACGCCTCCACTGTGCCACACCTGCCCGTGGATCGGCGACGAGCCGGAACGTGACCTGCGTCCTCCCGTCCCGGGGCGGGACCAACGACCCACCCCTACTCCCCACAGTGAAGTCCCTGCGTCCTCCTGTCCCGGGGCGGGATCATCGGCAACCTCACCAATCCTGCTCCTCCCGTCCCAAGGTGGGAGTGGGAGGCCGGGGTCTCGGGACGTGCGCGCAGCGGCGCGCCTCATTCTTCGGGGGAGGCGCGTTCCCAGGGCTCGACGGGGCCGTCGACGACGCGGAACAGGGGGTGGGGTCCGACGGAATCGAGTCGGGGCAGCCAGTGGGGGGCTCGGACGCGGACTTTGGCCCGCAGGTGCGCGGTTTCGAGGTCGAGTTGTCCTCGGGTGACGGTCAGGGTTCCGGGTGGGGCCGGTTCGGCGTCGACGAGGTTGCGGGCGAAGCGGTACCCGCGACGGTCGGCCTCGTCGGCGAGGGGGAGGAGCCATCCGGCGATGAGGGCGGCGGCGGCCTCTCCGCGGAATCGGTCGAGTTGGGGGTGGCGGCGGTAGCCGGTGGTGGCTCCGCGCAGGACCTTCTGGGCGAGGAGTCCCTCTCGCCATCCGGCGACGAGGGCGGCTCTGTCGAGGACCGTCGGATCAAGGCTCCACAGTCTCATCATCGTCTCCTTCCCCGAGAGAACATATTGTGCGGCGGCGACGCCGGGCAAGCGTCGCCGCCGGGTGATCGTCTTCAGCGGCGCGGACTGCGGGGGCGACGACTCATCGCGTCGCTGAGCAGAACATGGCCGGCCCGGCCGGGCGATCCCGTGTCCCGATGCCCGCACGGGGCAAGAGGGGTTCCATCGATCCCTTCGATGAGTTAGCCTCTCCTAAGGGAATCGTCGTTCTAGAGAGCACCTGGCATGAGCATCACCGAGTCAGACGCGTCCACACCCCCCGTTCAGGACACGCCCGACGCCCTCCTCTCCCCCGAGGACTCCGCCGCCAAGCACGCCCGAGGACGCCGGGCCATCCGCCGCCTCCAACGTCCCATCCGGGCGTGGCTTCTCCTCGCCCAGGTCCTGACCCTCGTCAGCGCGATCCTCGGAGTCGCCCCCTACGTCGCGCTCGTCGCCCTCGGGGACGTCCTCCTCGACGCCCACAGGACGGGGGCCCCGCTCGACGCGATCCGGGCGAAGACGATCATTATGTGGCTGATCGCCGCCTTCCTCGCCAACCTGACGTCCTATTTCCTCGCCCTCGCCATCACGCACTTCGCCGACCTCCACCTGCGGGCCCGCACCCGCGAGGCCATCCTCCTGCGCCTCGCCGGCGCCCCCCTGGCCTGGTTCGACGACTCGACCTCCGGGAGGGTCCGCAAAGCCGTTCAAGACGACACGGTGACCGTCCACACGGTCATTGCCCACGCGCCGGTCGACATGTTCAACGCGGTCGTCTCCCCCCTGGCGCTCTTCGCCTACGCGATGCTCATCGACTGGCGCCTCGGGCTCTTGTCGATCGCGACGATCCCCCTGTACGCCCTCACCTACACGGCGACGATGCGGGGGATGGCCGAGAAGACCGCGCAGATGGACGACAAACTCGCCGTTGTGTCGTCGCGGATGATCGAATTCGCCTCCGGCATCTCCGTCGTCAAGGCGTTCGGCCAGGTCGGGCGGGCTCACGGGCGATACATGGATGCCGCCTCGTCCTTCGTCCGCTTCTGGCGCGGCTGGTGCATCCCCCTCGTGTCGATCAGCTCCCTGTCGATGTCGTGGATCTCGACGCCCCTCGTGCTCCTCGTCAATCTCGGCGGCGGGACGGCCATGATCGCCGCCGGTTGGGTCGACATCCCCCAGGTGATCGCGACCTCGCTCATCGCCCTCGTCCTGCCGCGGACGATCAACACCGTCGCCTCCATCGAATGGTCCTACCAGCTCGCGGGCTCGGCGGCCGTGCGCCTGTGCGACATGCTCGACACCGAGCAGCTGCCGCGCCCCGACCGCCCGCTCGTCCCCGCCGGGTCTTCGATCCGCGTCGAGAACGTCAGCCACACCTACGCCTCCGGCGACAACGGGGCCGCCATCCACGCCCTCACCGACATCACCCTGACACTGCCGGAGGGGACGGTCACCGCCCTCGTCGGCCCCTCCGGGTCGGGGAAGTCGACCCTCGCGATGCTCCTCGCCCGTTTCGCCGACCCGACCGCCGGGCGCATCACCCTCGGCGGAGTCGACCTGCGCGACATCGACGAGGGCGAGCTCTACCGGCGCATCGCCTTCGTCTTGCAGGACAGCGAGCTCCTCACCTCGTCGATCCGCGCGAACATTGCCCTGGCCAGGCCAGATGCCACGGACGAGGAGATCCGCGACGCGGCCAGGGCCGCGCAGATCGACGACTTCGTCATGTCCCTGCCCAACGGCTACGACACCGTCATCGGCCGCGACACCCACCTGTCCGGCGGGCAGGCGCAGCGCATCTCGATCGCCCGCGCGCTCCTGCGCGACGCGCCGGTCCTCGTCCTCGACGAGGCCACCGCGATGACCGACCCCGAGTCGGAAGCCGACATCCAGCAGGCGCTCACCGCCCTCGCCCGGGGACGGACCGTCGTCGTCATCGCCCACCGGCCGGCCTCGGTCGTCGGCGCCGACCAGATCGTCGTCCTCGATTCGGGGCGCATCGCCGCGGTCGGCTCGCACGAGGACCTCCTCGATCAGCCCCACTACGCGGCCCTTCTGCGCTCGACGGCCGCCCGAGCCCCGATGGAGGCCCCCCATGAGTAAGACGCCTCACTCCGGCGGGCTCCTCCTGCCCCGGTACGAGCGCCTGATGGCGCACGAGGACTGGGGGAAGCTGCGCACGGGCATGACGCTCGGCCTCCTCGTCGGGATCCTCCGCGGCCTCGGACTCCTCGTCCTCATCCCGGTGACGACCACGTTGGCGGGCTCGCCGGGATCCTTCGGTCTCGGCTCGCGGGAATGGCTCGTCGTCCTCGGCGCGATCGCCGTCGCCGCGGTCGTCCTCGACTTCCTCGGGGTGAGGATCGGGTACTTCGGGGCCCTGGGCTTCGTCTCCGAGGTCCACCGTCGGATCGGCGACAAGGTCGCCGCCCTCCCGCTCGGATGGTTCCGGCGAGACACCGGGGCCCGCCTGTCGCGAATGGTCACCCAGGAGATGCTCTCCCTGGGGGAATCGGTCGGCCACTTCATCTACTCGCTCGTGGTCCAGACCGCTACGGCGATCGTCATCACGCTGGGCGCCTGGCTGTGGGACTGGCGGCTCGGACTCCTCCTGACCGCCTCCGCGCCCGTCCTCCTCGCCGTCCTCGCGCTCTCCCGGCGCATCCTCGATCACGGGAAGTCCATCAGCGAGCCCCGCGAGGAGGAGATCGCGGCCCGAACCGTCGAGTTCGCCCAGTGCCAGCGCGCCCTGAGGGCCAATGGGGCCTCCGCCGGATACCCGGAGCTCGCCGCCGCCCTCGACGCGGCGCGCGTCTCCTCCCGGCGAGCGCTGTGGTGGGAGACCCTGTCCCAACTGCTCAGCGGCATCGCCGTCCAGACGATCATCGTCTCGTTCATCGTCGTCGCCGCGCAGGTGGCCGCCGTCGGCTCGATCGCCCCCCTGCCGGCTGTCGCGACCCTCGGCCTCATCCTGTGCTTCACCGCCGAGCTCAACGCGATCAGCTCTGCGCTGTTCGGACTGGAGGACCGCCGCCAGCAGATGGACCGGATCGACGAGGTGATGGACGCCCCCCTTCTCCCCGCCCCCGAGACGAGCGCCCCGATGACCGCTCCCGGGAGCGTCGCCCTCACCGACGTCGGCTTCTCCTATGACCACTCCCGTCAGGTGCTCGACGGCATCACGTTCACCGTCCCGGCGCGGACGATGTGCGCGATCGTCGGACCCTCCGGCTCGGGCAAGACGACGATCCTGCGCCTGATCTCCCGCTTCTACGACGCGACATCGGGCACCATCCGCGTCGGCGGCTCCGACGTGCGCGAGATGACGACCGAGGACCTCATGGCGGAACTGGCCATGGTGTTCCAGGACGTCTACCTCTTCGACGACACCCTCGAGGCCAATGTCCGCGTCGGGAGGGCCGACGCAACCGATGAGGAGGTTGCGCGGGCGATCGATCTGGCGGGGGTCACCGAGATCATCGACCGCCTGCCCCTCGGGGCGGCCACGCGCGTCGGCGAGGGGGGCCGATCGTTGTCAGGCGGGGAGCGGCAGAGGGTGTCGATCGCGCGCGCCCTCCTCAAACGCGCCCCGATCGTCCTCTTCGACGAGGCGACGAGCGCTCTCGATGTCGAGAACGAGAGGCATTTCGTCGCGTCCATGGAGCGCCTGCGGGCCACGTCGACGCTGATCGTCGTCGCCCACAAGCTCGAGACGATCATGTCAGCCGATCAGATCATCATGCTCGACGCGGATGGGCGGATCGCCCAGCGGGGGACGCATGACCGCCTCGTCGAGGCCGACGGCCCCTATCGGGATTTCTGGGGCCAGCGCCACCGGGCCCGCGGGTGGTCGCTCGTCGAATGAGGGGCGAGGGGCGCGCGGCGCCTCGCCGCGTCGACGATCAGCTTCGAGACGAAGAAGTCGCGGTGATGTCGTTCGCGGCGGGCTTGCCGGGCGGCTTCACAGGCACCTACGGGAACTGCCTCCCCCGGGAGTGGACGCCGCCGAATATGCGGCGCTGCTATCCGAGACCTCCGTTCAGGCATCGCCGGTCAGTACAGCTAGCGCCGTATCCGGGGTCGTCGGGAAAACGAAGGGGCTTCTCTCCGGTTTCAGCGCGAATGCGAAGGATGCCGCTGCGAATGCGAGCAGTTGGACGAGGGACGCTACCGGGACATTCCTACACAAGGGCGAAGATCCCATGATCTGCGAGGAATCCGAGTAGGCCTGGGGAGCCGAGCACGGGCGTCCCCGCCTGCCGAGGCGCCTGGGATGCTCTCCTCCTATTCGGGTAGCGCCGCGGCGAAGAGCATGTCGAGCAAGCGGTCGTTGACGAAGAGTACCGTCCGCCCGATCCGCTCCTTGCCGATCGTGCCGTGCTCGGCGATCTCCGTCAGCCAACGCGATGCCGTCTGGCGTTTCGCCAGTCCTGCCTCCACGACGGCGTCGATGCGAAGATACGGCTGCGTGAACAGGAGCCTCGTGATGTCAGCCGCGGGAACCCTGGAATTGATCCGACGGATCTCCTCGCTCATCTGCTCGCGCAGTTCATCTGTCCTTTCGACCAGATCGAGGGTCCACGTCGCCGTCTCAGTGATCCCGGACAGGAGGAAGAGGATCCACGGAGTCCACTCGTCATTGCGAGTCACGCCCTTGAGGAGCCGATAGTACTCGTCCTTGTGCCTGGTGATGTGCCCGGACAAATAAAGAATGGGGAGTTCGAGGACACCGGATTCGATGAGGACCAGCAGGTTGAGGATGCGCCCGGTGCGGCCGTTCCCGTCGAAGAACGGGTGAATCGCCTCGAACTGATAGTGGGCGAGCGCCATCACCACCAGGGGATCGATCCCATGATCGCCGTGGAGGAAGGACTCCCACGCCGACAGGTGTCGCTGAATCGTCTCCTGTCCCTCGGGCGGGGTATAGATCCTCCGACCGGTGCGGGGATTGCCGATGTAGGTCCCCGGCCGATTACGGATCTGGACCTGATGCCCGTTGATCCCCTCGCACACGGCGATCGCGGTTGCCGTCGTGATCGGCCGTTCCCGCACGGATTCGAATCCCGCCCACAGGGCCTCTCGATACCTCAGCGCCTCCTTGACCTGCGGGGTCATTGCCGACAAGGCCCCATGGGCCGCTTTGAAGAGCTCATCATTGGTCGTCACGATGTTCTCGATCTCGCTCGACGCCTGGGCTTCGAGGAGGGGGATGAGATTGATGAGCATCGTCGGATCGGGCAGCCGTTTGCAGGCCCCATCGAGGCGGGCGAGCGCCCTGCTGGCGGAGATCACGCCCTTGAGAACGGCAGGGGTTTCGATCTGAGCAGCAGGGGGCAGTGGAGGAAGATCCTGGTACGGCTCATCGGGCGTATTCCACATGTTCACACCATAAGCACGATTCCCAAACGTGTCGATGAAACGCGAAAAAATCGACACGTTCGGACGATATGTACACGAAAAGCCGTTTCGTCGACACATTCGATGAGCGAGGCCGGACCGCGGCTCAGCGGCGGATCTCCGTGGGAGGAAGCGTCCCGGCTTCGGTGTGTCGGGGGCGGTCGGCGAGTCGACGGGTCCCCACGCGAGGAGACGCCCCATTCTCCGACGCGGCACGACGAGGGCTCGGCTCGGCGAAGAACGCTCCGACGCCCCAGCGGCCGCGCCCCTCCTCCCACGCCGCAGGAGAGGCCGGGCCGACGCCGTGACCGGCGCCCGCGGACCGGTCCTACGAGGCCGGCCACGCGAACTCGACGCTCCGGCGCTCGACGTCCGCGCGGATCAGGCGCACCCGCGTCTCGTCCCCGACCGGCAGCTCAGCGCTCCCGCGGGCGACGACCGGCGCCATGACCGCCGGGTCGGCGACCATCACCCGGCCCCGCTCGGGCTCCTCCTCCCCCGGCCCGCCGTCCGATCCCCGCCGTCCGGAGTCCCCCGAGGGCGCGGACGGCGCCTCACCGCCGCCCGCGTGCCGGGAGCGACCCGGCTCCTCCCCCGCCCCGTCGCGGTCGCGGCGCCGATCCCGACCGCGGCTCTCGACGATGACCCCATCGAAGGCCTCGCCCTCATGCCCGACGAGGAGTTTCGCGCTGACCGCCCCCACGGCCGCCCGCTCGGCCGCAGCCGCCCGCTGGCGCGCCCGCGCCATGATCGACGGCACCTGCGACACCGACTCGACGACCCACTCGGGGATGGGCTCGCCCGCGTCGTGAGCCAGGCAGATCTCCGACGACCACCGGTCGACGAGGCGGCGCAGCGGCGCCGTCGTATGCGCGTACTCGGCGCCGATCGCCGCATGACGGGCGGACTCGTCGCCGATCCGCGGGAACGGCTCCGCGGTCGACTGCTCGACCGTCGCTTCCCCCGAGTCCCCGTGACCGGCGCCCTCCCCGGCCGGCGCTCCCCCGGCCTCGGGCAGCCCCCGGTCGGAGAACACCGTGTAGGCGGCCCCCCGGTACAGGCCCATCGCCTGGATGAGGAAGGACGCATGAGCCGGATCGGTCGGGTCCAACTCGGGCACGAGCCGCGCGTACGGCATCCCGCTGGGCCAGTCGACGCCGAGGACCCGCGCGACCGCCCGCATCCTCCTCATCGCCGACTCCGGCGCCTCCGGCACCGTCCGCAGGATCCCCACCCCCGCGGCCCGCATCTTCTCCGCGGCGCACATGCCCGTCAGCAGCGAGATCTGCGCGTTCCACTCCTCGACGAGCGCATTGGCGCGGAACTCCAGGGCGTAATGGGACCCTCCGTCGACCTCCGGGATCCTGATGATCTCCTGCTCGGGCGTCGGGGCCGACACTCCCCCGCGCCCCGTCTCGATGAGCCGCCGGGCCCGGCCGACCTCCTCCAGCAGGGCGACGAAGTCGTCGGGGACTCCGGGCAGGCCCCGGCCGCGGACCCGGGCGGCCTCGACCTCGTCGTAGGACAGCTGCGCCCGCGAGCGCACGACCGCCCGCCTGACGGCGGCCCCCAGGCGGTGCCCCTCGGCGTCGAGGAGGATCTGCCACACGCACGCCGGCGCCACCTGGCCCGGCAGGAGGGAGGCCGCGCCCTCGGACAGGACCGGCGGATGCAGGGGGGTGGATCGGTCGGGCATGTAGACGGTGAGGCCGCGGGAGCGGACCTCGTCGTCGAGGGGGCTCCCCGCGGGGACGAAGGTCGCCAGCGACGCGATCGCGTAGGACACGAGGACCGTCGCGCCCCGGGGGGCCCGCTCCCGGTCGGCCGGGGTCAGCCGGTGGAGGTGGACGGCCTGGTCGAGGTCGCGCGAGCCCTCCGGGTCGACGGTGACGAAGGGGATCGCTGTGGCGTCCCATGACGGCAGGGCCGCGGGGTCGAGGTCGGGCCAGCGGTGGGCCGCGGGCGCGAGGTCGAGGCGGGGCCAGCTGGTCAGGCGCCGGTAGTCGAGGGGCCCATCGGGGGCCTCTGCGACGGGGGCGCCGGCCGCGCGGGGGGCGTCGGCCGAGGGGCCGGGGGCGGGCCCGGATACCCGGGTGGACGGGTCCTCGGGGGCGGGGGCGGCGAGGCGGAGGCCGGCGACGGCCTGGGCCCACTGGCGGCAGGCGCGCTCGGCCTGGGCGAGGACGGCCTCCGGGAAGCCCTTCGGCAGTCCCGCTTCGGCGCGGATCTCGTCGAGGACGGGGATCAGCGACGAGTCGTCGACGCTCAGGCGGAGGCGGTGGAGTTGGACCATTGTTCAGTTCCTCTCGATATGCGCGCCGGGCGCGAGGTCGTCGCCGAGGTCATCGACGTCGAGGACGTCGTCGAAGGAGTCGCGCGACGAGCGCCCGCCCCGGTCGACGCCTCGGGCGATGAGGTGGGAGCCGACGGGCGCCGTGATGACCTGGATGATGACGATGAGGACAGCCAGCCCGGCCCACTGGGCGGTCCTGACCTCCACCGCGACCCCGGCGCACACGAGGAGCAGGCCGAGGAGCTGGGGCTTGGACGCGGCATGCATCCTCGTCCACGGGTCCTTCATCCGGATCAGGCCGATCGCGGCGACGAAGGTGAGGGCGACGCCGGCGAGCAGGAGGATCGATCCGATCCACGTGAGGACGTCACTCATGGGGGGTCCCTCCTCCCGGGCTCGTCCCGTCGCCGGGCGCCCGCCCGGGGTCGGCCATCGGGGGGATGGCGGCCGGGGCCGTCCGGCGGACGTGGGAGAGCTCCTCCATGGCGGCGGTCTCGGCGATCTCGCGGGCGGCCTCGGCCTCGGCGGCCTGGGCCTCGGCCTCCTCGGCGCGCCGCGCGTCGTCCTCGCGCGCCCGCATCTGCTCGGCGGCCTCCTCGGCGGTGAGGATCCGCCGCTCGGAGACGTGCTCGCGGCGGGTGAACCGGGCGATGACGACGGGCGCGAGGAATCCGATCAACGCCAGGAGGAAGATGACGACCCCCAGGTCGGCGCGGTTCCATCCGACGATCATCACGGCGAGCAGGGCGATACCCGAGGCCGTGAGGACGTCGTTGGCGATGGCCCGGTCCAGGAGGGACGGGCCCCGGCCGATGCGCACGAGGGCGAGGATCGCCGAGCAGGCGGCCAGGCAGGCGGCCGCGAGGTGAACGAGGTCGAGAGCGCTCATCCGCCCTCCCGGGGGGCTGAGGGGGACAGGTCGTGCCCGGGGTCGCCGGGCAGGGGGCGGCTCGTTGGGAGGCGTCGGCGGACCCATCGGATCGGGTGGTCGCGGGTGGGGATCCCCAGGTCGGCGAGGACGTCCGCGGGGGCGATGGCGCGCAGGATCCTCTCCTCCTGGCGCAGGGCCGACCGGCGGATGCCGGCGCGCCCGCCGTGCCCGTCGAGGTCGAGGACGTGCAGGTACATGCGCGCCTGGTCGCGCATGATGGCGACGACGATCGACCCGGGGACGAGGGAGGTCATCGCGGACATGATCGTCAGGTGAACCGGGTCGTTCGAGTGGAGGTCGACGCGGACGATGCCGGTGCGCACGCGCCGCCCCGACAGGATGATCCACGAGACCTCCAGGCCGGAGTGGACGAGGTCGACGAGGAAGCGGATGAGCAGCCATGCCAGCGCCCCGGGGCGGATGCGCCACCGGGTGCCCGTGCGCGGCATGGGGAGGAGCAGGTGGACGGCGAGGGCGATGAGGAGGCCCCCGACGACCCCCAGGGGGGAGACGTCACGCAGGAGGAGGAGCCAGACCCCCAGGAGCCACAGGGTCATGGCGGCCGAGGGGCGCATGTCGACGCGCGAGGGGCCCCTGGTGGCGCCGGCGGGCCTCGCGGCCCCGGCGGGTCGCAGGCGTCTCATCGTCGGCCCCCCGTTCCGGCCCGCCCGGCCCCCTCGGACGAAGCGGGCTGCTCGTCGTCCCTGGGCACGGCCTGGGGATTGGGGTCGACCTCGACCGACTGGGTGCCGCCGGACTCGTCGTCGGAGGTCCCGGACCCGCGCCCGTCCTCGTCGAGGACCGCCGAGACGTAGGGGGTCCTCGCGGTCAGGTCGACGGCGGCCCGCGACACGTAGTCCCACACGGGGCCCGACGCGATGGCCATCGCCGCCTGGACGCCGATGAGGGCGACGACGACGCCGTACATCGGCCACGAGTTGCGCGAGGTCGCCAGTTCGGTCTCGGTCCGCGAGGCGCGCGCGGCGCGCGCGGACCGTTCGGCGGCGGACGCGTGGGCGGTGCGCACGCGGGCGAGTTGGCGCTCGGCCCGGGCGCGCACGGCCTCGGGGGCGCCGGCCCGGACGACGGGCGCGTGCAGGGAGGTCGTCGAGTCCTCCTCGGACTGCCAGAACGCGAGGTTCCACCATGTGACGACGGCGTACAGGGTGAGGAAGGAGGCGATCATCCCGGCGGCGAGGAGCGTCCAGGCGGTCGGGGATCCGGTTTCGACGGAGGCCCGCACGAGGCCGAGCTTGCCGACGAAGCCGGTGAGCGGGGGGACGCCGACGAGGTTGAGGCCGGCGACGAGGAAGCACAGGGTGATGACGGGGGCGCTGCGATACAGGCCCGACAGCCTCGACAGGGAGGTCGTCCCGGTGCGCCGCTCGATGAGGCCGGCGATGAGGAAGAGGGTGGTCTGGACGAGGATGTGGTGGGCGGCGTAGTAGATGGCGGCGGCCAGCCCGGTGGTCCTGACGAGGGCCAGTCCCCACACCATGAAGCCGATGTGGCTGACGAGCGTGAACGACAGGAGCCTCTTGACGTCGTCCTGGGCGACGGCCCCGAGGATGCCGACGATCATCGTGGCGACGCCGATGGCGGCGAGCAGGGCGGTCAGGCGGCCCCCGGGGAAGAGGAGGACCTGGAGGCGGATCAGCGCGTACACGCCGACCTTGGTCATCAGCCCGGCGAAGACGGCGGTCACGGGGGCGGGCGCCGTCGGGTAGGAGTCGGGCAGCCACGCCTGGAGGGGGAAGATCGCGGCCTTGATGCCGAAGGCGACGAGGAGGACCGTTTGGATCATCAGGGAGGCGCCCGGGTCGATCTCGGGGAGGCGCTCGGTGAGCTGGGCCATGTTGACGGTGCCGGTCGCCGCGTAGGTCAGGGCGATCCCGACGAGGAACAGCGCCGACGACAGCAGGGAGACGACGACGTAGACGGTTCCGGCGCGGACCCGCCCGCGCGTGGCGCCCAGGGTGATGAGGACGAAGGAGGCCCCCAGGAGGATCTCGAAGCCCACGTAGAGGGTGAACAGGTCTCCGGTGAGGAAGGCGTTGGCGACTCCCGCGGACAGGACGAGGAACGTCGGGAAGTAGATGGAGACGGGGGTCCGGGGGTCGTCGTCGATGACCGATTGGGACAGGGAGTAGACGAGGACGCCGAGGGTGACGATCTGGCTGACGAGGAGCATCGTCGCGGCGAGGCGGTCGGCGACGAGGGTGACGCCGATGGGGGCCGCCCACGAGCCGACGTCGAGGACGACGGGCCCGGCGTTGGCGGCGACGGCGAGGACGGCGGCGACGGCCGTCGTCGCCGACAGGGCGACGAGGGCGATGAGGCGCTGGGCGCGGGCGCGGCGCCCGAGGACGAGGGCGAGGCCGGCGCCGAGCAGGGGCAGGAGGACGGGGACGGGGAGCATCCACGAGACATCGGTCATCGGCCGCCCTCCCCTTCGGGTCTGGGCGTCGCGCCGTCGGGCGCGTCCTCGTCGTCGCGGTCGTAGTTAATGTCGGCGTCCTCGTCGCCGCGCACGGCTTCGGCGGCGGCGGTGACCTCGTCGGAGCGCTCGAGGATCCAGCGGTCCTCGAGGTCGTCGACGACCTCGTCGTGGCCGGTCAGTCGCCATTGGCGGTAGGCCAGTGCGAGCCCGAATGAGGTGGTCCCCAGGGACAGGACGATCGAGGTGAGCATCATCGCCTGCGGGAGCGGGTCGGCCATGGCCGCGGGGTCCTCCGAGCCGAGGAGGGGCGGGCGGCCGGCGGGGCCGCCGGCGAACAGGAGGAGGGCGTTGACGCCGTGGGTGAGCAGTCCCAGGCCGATGAAGACCCGCGACAGGGAGCGCTCGAGGATCAGGTAGGCGCCGGCTCCGGCGAGGACTCCGGCGACGAGGAGGAGGGTCAGGGACGCGGAGTTCATCGCAGCGCCCCCCTGGCGTTCGCCTCGTGGTCGGGCCGGGCGCTCTGGCGGTCGATCTGGGCGCCGGTGGCGGAGATCAGGTCGAGGACGAGGCCGACGACGAGGATGTACACGCCGACGTCGAGGACCATCGCGGTGGTGAAGTGGAGGTGGCCGAGGGGGCCGAGGTCGAGGTCGACGGGGGTCGATTGGAGGACGGAGTTGGACAGGGCAAGGGGGGCGAGGGCGGCGGCGCCGACGGTGAACAGCCCGAGGCCGAGGATGCGGCCGGGCGGGATCGGCATGGCCTCGCCGAGCTCGTGGCGGCCCCCCGCCAGGTAGCGCACGACGAAGGCGAGTCCGGCGACGACGCCTCCGGCGAATCCGCCTCCGGGGTTGTTGTGCCCAATGAGCAGCAGCCAGATCGAGACGACGATCATCGTGGGGAAGAGCAGGTGGGCGGCGACCTCGAGGACGACGGAGCGCTCCTGGGCGGGCAGGGCGAGGGCCCCGTTGAGGAAGGAGGCGCGCCGGGCTCTGCGGACGAGCCCCCGCTCGCCGGGCTCGCCGGGCGTGGAGGGGGTCGGTTCGCCGGCGCGGTGGCCGCCCGGGGATAGCGGCGCCTTGTCGATGGGGCCGGAGCGGGAGCGCACGTAGATCAGGGAGGCGACACCGGTGGCGATGACGAGGAGGACGGACAGCTCGCCGACGGTGTCCCACGCGCGGATGTCGACGAGGATGACGTTGACGATGTTCTCCCCCTCGCCGAAGGCGAGGGCCTCGTTCGGCATGATCGACGAGACGGGGTCGTGGACGCGGGCGGAGGAGGCGACGAGGCCGGCGACGACGACCCCCAGGCCGACGGCGACGGCGAGCGCGAGTTTGAGCCATCGGCTCGACGCCAGCGGGCGGTCGGAGAAGAAGCGGGGGAGGCGGCGCAGGACGAGGACGAAGACGATGACGGACACGGCCTCGACGACGACCTGGGTGAGGGCGAGGTCGGGCGCCCCCTGGGAGGCGTAGAGGGCGGCGACTCCCAGGCCGACCCCGCCGAGGGCGACGACGGCGCGCAGGCGGCGGCGCGAGCGGACGGTCTCGACGGCGGCGACGAGGACGACGAGGCCGATGAGGAGTTGGATCGGGGAGTCCGCCCAGGTCAGGTCCGGGGAGGCGGGCCGGGAGGCGATGAGGGATCCGGCGGTCAGGACGACGAGCACCGTGAAGATCACGGACAGGTCCCAGGGCAGGGAGCCGCGCTGGGTGAGGCGGGTCATGCGGGCGGCGAGCAGTTCGAGTTCGCGCAGGCTCCACGCGTACAGGTCGACTGCGGCGATCGGCAGGGTCGTCGCGCGCTGGAGGTCCTCGACTCGCGGCGCGGCGGCGGCCAGGGCGGCGGCGACGGCGAGGATCGCGGCGGTGACGAGGGCGGGCAGGGGGCCGGACCACCAGGCGAGGTGGGCGTGGCCGGGCATCGTCGCCCACGCGGGGGCGAGGATCGTCTCGAGGGGGCCGGGGGCCAGGCCGATGGCGGCCCCGAGGCTGAGGACGACGATGACGGCCTGCATCGGCCACGGGGTCGCCCGGCAGGACGAGACCCGGTCCTCGTCGGCGACGTCGCGCACGCCGAAGGCCCCCCACCAGGCGCGCCACGAGTACGCGGCGGTGAGGATCGACCCGGCGACGAGGAGGACGAGGAGGACCGCGTCGGCGCCGCGCCCGGCCCATGGGGCGCCCGATGCGTCGACGAGGGCGGCGATCATCGCCTCCTTGCCGAGGTAGCCGGTGGTCGGCGGCAGGCCCGCCATGGAGGCGGCGGCCAGGCCGGCGGCGGCCGCGAGGACGGGCCGGCGGCGCCCCAGGCCCGACAGGCGCCTCCAGTCGCGCGTCCCGGTAGCCGATTCGATGGCGCCGACGGTGAGGAACAGCGTGGATTTGAAGAACGAGTGGGCGATGAGCATCGTCAGCCCGGCGGCCATGGCGCCGGCCGACCCGTGGCCGACGGCGGCGGTGATGAGGCCGAGCTGGGAGACGGTGCCGTAGGCGAGGACGAGTTTGAGATCGTGCTGCTTGAGGGCCCTCCACCCTCCCAGGAGCATCGTCGCGGTGCCGACGGCGACGACGACGGGCGACCAGGCGGGGATCGCGGCCAGGCCTGGGGTCAGTCGGGCGACGAGGTAGACGCCGGCCTTGACCATCGCCGCGGCGTGCAGGTAGGCGGAGACGGGCGTGGGGGCGGCCATGGCGCCGGGGAGCCAGAAGTGGGAGGGGACCAGGGCCGATTTGGAGAAGGCGCCGGCCAGGACGAGGAGGGCCCCGACGAGGACCCGGGGGTCGGACGGGTCGAGTCCCCCCGCGGCCAGGTCGCTGAGCCGGTAGGAGCCTGCGGGGACGTGGGCGAGGATGACGAATCCGGAGAACATGGCCAGTGCCCCGGAGGTGGTGACGAGGAGGGCCTGGCGGGCGGCGATCCTGGCGGGGCGGCGGTCGAAGTGGTGGCCGATGAGGAGGAACGACAGGATCGACGTCGCCTCCCAGAAGATGTACAGGCCGATGGTGTGGTCGACCTGGACGATGCCGAGCATCGCGCCGGCGAAGGCCGTGAAGACGGCGGCGAAGCGGCGCAGGCCGTGCGACGAGTCGGTGAAGTAGCGGGAGGCGTAGACGAGGACGAGGGCTCCGACGCCGCCGACGATGAGCGTCATCACCCACGACAGCGCGTCCATCCGCATCCGGATCGTCAGATCGAGGCCGTCGATCCACGTGAGGGATTCGACTGCGCTCGCGCCGCCGAGGGCGTCCCCCGTTCGGGCGAGCGCGTAGGCGAGAGCCGAGGCGGGGGCGGAGGCGAGGATCGCGAGGGCGCGCCGCCCCCAGGCCGATACGAGCGCGGGCGCGAGAATCGCGGCGCACAGGTGCGCGGCGATGACGGCCAGCATAGGGGGCTCCTCACGTGGGGCGGCATGCCGATTTTACCGGCGGCGGCCGGTCCCCGCCCGGCGGGGGGGAGCCCCTCTGGTCGCCGATCCCGCCTGCCTGCTCAGGACGGCTCTCGCCCGGCGGGGAGAGGGGAGGCGCCCCGGTCGGAGGGTGCCGTCGCCCGCGGGGCGCCGACCGGGCTGTCCGCCTCGAACGGAAAGGCATCATGCGTCTGCCCAGGGGGCGGGGGCGCCAGTGCGCTCGATGGGCGGGCGGGCCGGCCGGTGCGACAATGATCCCGTCCGATTCCCGTTCCCCGGAGGTGGCGTCGATGGCCTCACCCACGCTCAGCGTCGTGTGCTGGGTCCTCGCACTGTTCGCCACGCTCTTCGGGTTGCTGTCCTTCACCCGGGGCCTGGCCCACATCTGGCGCGAGGTCTCCCAGGGCGCCCCCTCCCCCGGCCGCCTGCGCCCGGTGGGGGCCCGCACGTGGGGGCTGCTGACCGCCGTCCTCAGCCACCGGGAGTTCAAGGGGCGCCCGTGGATCAGGGCCGCCCACTGGCTCGTCATGGTGTCCTTCCCCCTCCTCTTCCTCACCCTCGTGGCCGGCTACGGCCAGCTGAGGGACCAGACGTGGGCGCTGCCCCTCATCGGGCACTTCCTCCCCTGGGAGTGGCTCACCGAGCTGCTCGCGTGGGGCGGTCTGGCGGGGATCGTCCACTTGATGCTCGTGCGCCGCCGGGCCGGGGCGGGCACGCCCGCGGAGGCGGCCCTGTCGAACGACGACCCGGACGGGGCGGCCGCCCGGGCCGCCGCCGACGCGGGTATCGAGAACGCGACCCCGCCCTCGTCCCTGACCCGCCCGCATCCGCGCGACGGCTCCCCCGCCGGCGTGGCCTCCCGTTTCCTCGGGTCGACGAAGTGGCAGGCGCTCTTCGTCGAATGGGTCGTCCTCGTCGTGTGCGCGTGCATCATCGTCCTGCGGGGGTTGGAGTACGCCCTCCTCACCGCCCTGCCGGACCACTCGGCGTCGGCCTGGCACTTCCCGCTGACCGCGTGGATCGGCTCTCTCGCGCGCGCTTTCGGCGCCGACGCGGACGCGGCGGCGACCGGCATCGTCCTCGTCGCCACCGTCAAGATCCTCGCGTCGATGACGTGGATGATGGTCGTCGGCGTCCAGACGTCCATGGGCGTGGCCTGGCACCGTTTCGTCGCCGTCGTCAACGTCTACGCCCGCCGCAACGCCGATGGCACGAAGTCCCTGGGGCCCGCCGCGCCGATGATCCTCGACGGGAGCCCCGTCGTCTCGCCCGACGCCTTCGACGACGTCGACGAGGAGACGGTCCTGGGGGCGGCGACGGTCGAGGACCTGTCGTGGAAGGCGCGCCTCGACCTGTACGCGTGCACCGAGTGCGGGCGCTGCCAGGAGCTGTGCCCGGCGTGGAACACCGGCAAGCCCCTGTCCCCCAAGCTCCTCGTCATGTCGCTGCGCGACCACATGGAGTCGGCCTCGAAGAAGGAGATCGTCCCCCAGCGAGTCGAGGACGGGAACGTCCCGGGCGACCGTGGCCTGGCCGGCCTCGACGAGGACGGGCGGATGCTCCTCGACAAGGGCGTCGAGCCGCTGCCGCACACCTTCGATGTCCTGTCGGCCCTGTCGGCGTCGGGGGCGACCGGGCCGACGGGCGTCGCCGACGTGACCGCGCCCCTGGTGCCCGGCGTCGTCAGCGAGGAGGTCCTGTGGGACTGCACGATGTGCGGGGCGTGCGTCGAGCAGTGCCCCGTCGACATCGAGCACATCGATCACATCCTCGACCTGCGGCGCCATCAGACCCTCATGGAGTCGGCGTTCCCGCGCGAACTGGGGCGGGCGTTCCGCTCCATGGAGTCGAAGGGCAACCCGTACAACCAGCCGGCCCGCAAGCGCATGGACTGGGCGAAGGGCCTCGATTTCGAGGTGCCGGTCGTCGGCGTCGACATCGAGGACGCCTCCGAGGTCGACTACCTGTTCTGGGTGGGCTGCGCCGGCGCCTACGACGACAAGGCGAAGCAGACGACGGCGGCCGTCGCCGAGCTGCTCCACATCGCCGGGGTGAGCTTCGCGGTCCTGGGGTCGGGCGAGTCGTGCACGGGCGATCCGGCGCGCCGCGCCGGCAACGAGGTGCTCTTCCAGATGCTCGCCGCCCAGGCCGTCGACGCCCTCACGCAGGCCAGTCCCCGGGCGATCGTCGTGTCCTGCGCGCACTGCTTCAACACGATCGCCGGGGAGTTCCCCGACCTGGGCGGCTCCTTCGACGTCGTCCATCACACGCAGCTCCTCAACCGCCTCGTGCGCGAGGGGCGCTTAACGCCGGTCGCCCCTCCGGCGCCGGCGGCGGAGGGTGAGGGCCGGCCGCTGCAGGTGACGTATCACGACGCCTGCTACCTGGGGCGGCACAACCGGGTGTACGAGCCGCCGCGCGAGCTCGTCGGATCGATCCCCGGGGTCGAGGTCGTCGAGATGGAGCGCAATCGGGACCGCGCGATGTGCTGCGGGGCGGGCGGGGCGCACGCGTGGTTCGAGGAGTCGCGGGGCGTGCGGATCGCGGACGCGCGCATCGTCGAGGCGGCGGCGACCGGGGCGGACGTGGTGGCGACCGCCTGCCCGTTCTGCTCGCAGATGCTCGGATCGGCCTCGGGCGCGTCGGCGGGCTTCGTCTCCGGCGCCGAGCCGGAGGATCCGGCTCGGGGCGGGGGCTCCCCCGGCCTGCCCGAGGTCAGGGACGTGGCCGTGATGCTCCTGGAGTCGGTGCGCCGGTCGAGCCCGTCGCAGCCGTGAGCGGCGCCGCGCGCCGTCAGCGCGTCGCGTAGCGCCGGTCGGCGAACATCGCGTTGAGGGCGGAGGCGGCGCGGGCGCGGTGCTCGACGATGGGAGCCCAGAATCGGTTCCACGCGCGCACGCCCAGGAGCGCGCCCCCCGCCCCGACGACCGTGGAGACGGCGACGCCGACGAGGCTGGCGAGCCCGGCGGGCACGAGCAACGCCGACACGGCCAGGAGGGCCGCCGTCCCGGCCGACACGACGAGGGCCGCCGGCGAGCCGATGATGCCCCGGCCCCTGCCGAGGATCGCCGCGCCGGCGGTGCTCAGGGCCGCGAGGAATCCGACGGCCGGGACGGCGACGGGGGCCGACCCCGCTCCCAGGAGCATCAGTCCTTGGAACACCGCCCATGCGACCGTCATGGAGACGATGAGGCCGGAGGCGTCCTCGCGGCGGCCCCGGCGTCGCAGCGAGACCCACGCGCCGGCGACGATCAGGGCTCCGAGGCCCCCCAGGAGCGTCGAGGCGATGCTCGCGGCGCCGGCGACGGCCGCCGACGACGTCAGGACCGCGGGAACGGTGATCGCGGCTCGCGAGGCCGCTCCGGCGAGGTTCGCGACGAGGATCCCGCCGACGCCGGTGGCGACCAGCGCGCCGATGACGAGTTTCGAGGGGAGGCGCCCCTCGGGCATCCTCACACCGACCCCCTCGGCCCGTGCCGCTCGGTCGGCCGAGCGGGAGCCGAAGCCTCCCTGGGGACGGGAGCCCTCCCGGGCGCGGTTCGACCGGCGGGCGGAGCCCTCTCGTCCCGTCCGGGAGGCCGGTCGAGGGCCTGTCGCGCGCTGGGAGAAGCGCGCGGACGCGGACTCGGGCCGGGCGGTCGGGGCCTCGTCCTCGAAGACGAGGTCGACGTGGCGGATGGGGGTGCGATTCGGCTCGCTCATCTGGGCCTCCTTCATCTCCCTGTATTCCACGCGGCCATCCTGTGAACTTACTGGGAGGCTCCTGCACTCGTACTCGGGGGCGCTGCGCTCACAGCGCAACGCCCTCCCGGGCCCGTTCAGGACTCCTGGTCGAGGGCGACGAGGAAGCCGTCCTCGTCGACGACGCTGCCGCCCGCGAGGGCGACGATGATCCCGGTGGCCCGCTCGATGCCCTCCAGCGAGCGCAGCCTCTCGAGGCGGGCCGTGCGGGTGACCCCCGTCAGCGGGACCTCCATGGAGCCGCCGGGCAGCCACTTCACCTGGTATTCGACGATCGTCCCGGTCGTCCACGACTCCCAGCGCAGGACCTGCGGGGGGCGGGGGACGGGGCGGACCTCGACGACCATATCGGACCGGTTGCCCACGGGGGAGATGATCGCGTAGCCCTCGACGACCTGCGGGGTCGCGGGTCGGGCGGCGGCCTCGGCGCGCGCGCGGGCGATGCGCGTCGACAGGTCGGGGCGGACGGGCCCCAGGCCCTCTCGGAGCCGGGCGACCGCCTGCTCCTGGGAGCGAGCCTCCCTGGCGCCCGGGACCCGGGCGGGGATCGCGCTGGCGTCGCGCGCCCGGGGGAAGTCGGGTGCGAGCGCGCGCAGGAGGTCCTCGGGCGCGATCCAGCGGGGCGAGTAGACGCTGAGGTTGACCGCGGAGTCGGGATCGGGTTCGAGGATGCGGCCGCTGCCGCAGATCCGCAATCCTCCGGCGAGCCGTCGGGCCATCTGGTGGAGGACGCGCAGGACCCGGTACTCGAGGCCGGTCGGCATCCCGTCGGGGAACGCTCGGGCCCATTCCCCGTGGAGGGTCTGGTCGGCGGGCGCGGCGACGCGGGAGGCCGGGCAGTGGAGGATCCACGCGTTCGTCAGGGGCGCGGGGGTGTCGAGGTCGGTTCTCCTGGCCGCGTCGATGCGCCAGGGGCCGACGAGGTGGGCGCCGGAGGTCAGTCGCAGGTACCCGGCCCCGACCCATGCGGCGTCGTCCCACACGGACACGGCGAGGGCCTCGACCTCGGAGGGGTCGACCTCGTCGGTGGTGAGGAAGAGGTGGTGGCCCCGTGCCGTCTCGACGTCGATGAGGCCGGCGGGGCCCGAGACGTCGAAGGTCGTGGCGATGGGGGCGGCGGCCTCGGCGAGGGCCACCCGCCCGGTCTGGTCGATGTGGAAGGCGCTGCCGGGCAGGTCGGCGGAGAAGCCGGTGGCGGTCGTCTCGGTCAGGGGGTTGGACGCTCCGGCGCCGTTCGCCGCGGCCATGCGCTCGCGCAGGGACGTGCGGGTGGTGCCGGGGCCGGGCGGCGTCGGTGCCTGGGGGGTCATGGGTGTTCAGCGCTCGATGCGGGTGCGGGTGAAGCGCAGGTGGGTGCGCGAGGGGGTGGGACCGCGCTGCCCCTGGTAGTGGGAGCCGAGGCCGGAGGAGCCGTAGGGGTGCTCGGCGGGCGAGGACAGGTCGAAGAAGCACAGCTGCCCGATGCGCATACCGGGGTACAGGAGGATCGGCATGGTCGCGGTGTTGGACAGTTCGAGGGTGACGTGGCCGGAGAATCCGGGGTCGATGAAGCCGGCGGTCGAGTGGGTGAGCAGGCCGAGGCGCCCGAGCGAGGACTTGCCCTCGAGGCGGGCGGCGATGTCGTCTCCGAGGGTGACGAGCTCGTAGGTGGCGCCGAGGACGAATTCGCCGGGGTGGAGGACGAAGGGTTGATCGGGGCCGACGTCGACCTGGTGGGTGAGGTCGGACTGGTCGGCGGCCGGGTCGATCACCGGGTAGCGGTGGTTGTCGAAGAGTCGGAAGAGCCGGTCGAGGCGCACGTCGATGCTGGCGGGCTGGACGAGGTCGCGGTCGAGGGGGTCGAGGCGGATCCTCCCGGAGTCGAGGCCGGCGGTGATGTCGCGATCGCTGAGCAGCATGTCGTTGATTCTTCCATAGTCGATGGGGCGAGCCGAGGGCCGGGCGCCGTCCTCTGGACGAGGAGGGCGCCCGGTCGGATTCCTGACGCCGATTCGTCAGACCATCGGGACGCCGTTGGCGTCGTAGGCGTAGGAGCCGCTGCGCACGAGGATGAGGATGAATTCGACGAACGACCAGATCCACGTGATCGGGCTGAGGAATCCGAGGCTGAGGACCGTCAGGCACAGCTGGATGACGGCGCGGGCCGTGTAGCCCATGTAGAAGTTGTGGGCCCCGAAGACGCCGAGGAAGAAGGCGAGGAGGGCGGCGGCGATCATCTGCTTGGGCTGGGATCCGGGGTAGGCGTAACCGGCCGCGTACTGCGTCTGGGCGTACCCGGTTTGTCCGTAGGGCTGCTGATACCCGGCCTGCCCGTAGCCCGGCTGGGAGTAGCCTGCCGCGTACGGCGATTGGGCGTACCCGGTCTGGCCGTAGGGCTGTTCGTACCCGGCCTGGCCGTAGCCCGGCTGGCCGTACGCCTGTCCATGGCCGGGCTGGGAATAGCCGGCCTGCCCGTGGTCCTGCTGGTTTTCGGTCTGCCCGTACGCCGATTGGGCCTCGGGCTGGACCTGGGCCTGGGGGCCTCCCCATCCGGGCGGGGCGTCGACCGGCTGCGCGGGCTGGTCGTCGGGGGCCCTGTACGGGCTCGTCGGGGCCTGGTCGAACCCCGCGGGAGCGGAGGAGGCGGGGGGAGCGTAGGGGGCCGCTGATGAGCCCTCGTCGACGCCGGACTGAACCTCCTGCTCGGCGCCGGAGGGGAGGTTGGAGTCGTTCGGGAGGGGGGCGCGCGGGTCGGGGGTCGTCATCACTGTGTCTCCGGTCGGGTGCCTGCGGGCGGCTGCCCGCTGGACAGAGCCTAATGGATCGGCCCCGACGCGCGGCATGAGGGGGTTCCCGGGTTGTTCCCGGTCCTCGGCGCGTCGGGGCCGATGAGTCCGCGCGAGGCGGATGAAAGGCTCAGGCGAGGGGGACGCCGGCGGAGTCCGTGGCGTAGATCCACTTGCGCGCGGCAACGCAGATGATCGTCACGAGCGCCCAGATGCTGACGACGAAGAGGAGGAAGCCGCCGAGCAAGAACAGGACGAAGCCGCCGCCACTGGGCGAGGCGTAGGGGGACTCGACGATGGAGACCGCGATCATCGCGCTACCGGCCAGGTACAGGACGCCCGCTAGGACGGACAGGACGAGCTTGATGATCCCGTACTTCTTGTAGCCCATGTAGAAGTCGACGATGCCCAGGCCGCCGAGGAAGATCGACAGGAGCAGCGCGGTCATATGGGACTTCGGCTGGGCGTAGCCCGAGGCGGGCTGGGCGTAGGCCGCATCGTACTGGGGCTGGCCGGCGGCGGCCGGGTACTGCGGCTGGGCCGGGTCGGCGCCCTGCATGTAGGGGTTCTGATCCTGCGGAGCGGGGGTGGTCATCGAGGCTCTCCCTGTGTTGAGGATGTGATGCGCGCCTCGGCGAGGCGCGGGTTCGTGCGCTGTTCCGGCGCCCGATCGTCAACGACGGTACAGGCATCTCAGGGCTTATGAACAGTTTTCTGCCAAACATGCTGCCGATCACACCCGAGGGCCCGCCGATCGAGAGGCGGACGGGAGCCGCTCGACGCCCAGGCCCGATGCCGCCGATCCTGCGGCGGCGACCGCGGCTTCGCACCGATGCGCGGCGATCGCTCGGATCGCCGCGCCGGGCGCCTGCCGATACGCTGACCGCCATGACCCGCGCGCCCGACGACCTGCGAGAGGCCCTTCTCGACTGGTACGCCGCATACGGCCGCGACCTGCCGATGCGCCGCCCCGACGTCGCCCCGTGGGCCACCCTCGTCTTCGAGGTCATGAGCCAGCAGACCCCCATCCCCCGGGTCCAGCCCGTCTGGGAGCGCTGGATGCGGCTGTGGCCCGAGCCCGCCGACCTCGCCGCCGCCTCCCCCGCCGACGTCCTCGTCGAATGGGGGCGACTGGGCTACCCGTCGCGCGCCCTGCGCCTGCGCGACTGCGCGATCGCCATCGCCGCCAGGCCCGGCGGCCGAGTCCCCGCCGACTACGAGGAGCTCCTCGCCCTGCCCGGGATCGGCCCGTACACGGCCTCGGCCCTGGCCTCCTTCCAGTTCCACGCGCGCCTGCCCGTCCTCGATACGAACGTCCGCCGAGTCCTCGCGCGCGTCCTCGACGGCGCGCAGTTCGCCCCGAAGTCCGCTCCGACGAGGACGGAGACCGCGCGGGCCGCCGCGCTCCTGCCCGTCGACGGAGCGGATGCCGCGCGGTGGAATGTGGCGGTCATGGAGTTCGGCGCGCTCGTGTGCACCCAGCGCTCCCCCTCGTGCGACGGCTGCGTCCTGCGCGGGCGCTGCGCGTGGGCAACCGCCGGATTCCCCGAGGCGCCCACCCGCCCGCGCGGTCAGGCGTGGGCGGGCACGGACCGCCAGGCCCGGGGCAGGGTCCTCGCGGCCCTGCGCGGCCTCCACGAGGAGAACCGGGCGTCCTCGGTGCCGCCGGCGCGACCGTCGGAAGAGAAGGGGCGTTCAGCCTCTCCGCCATCGCAGTCCTCCGAGGCCGCGAGCGCGACCGGCCTGTCCCGGGTCCCCGGCCCGGCCGCAGGCCAGCCGATCGGCCTGAGCCGTGAGGAGGCGCTGCGGGCCGCGACGCTGCCCGACGCCGATCCCGCGCAGGCCCCGAGGGTCCTCGCCTCCCTCGTCGCCGACGGACTCGTCGCCGAGGACCCGGCCGGGCTCATCACCCTGCCGGGGCGCTCCGACGCCCCCGGCGAGCGCGGGTGACTCGGCACGGTACCCGTCGGTTGCCGGCATGTTCGACACCGCCCCCGCGCGGGCGACTCGGACGACGAGCCTTCTTCTCGGCCTCGAAAGCCCACTCCCCCGGCCCGCGCGGGCGATTCCGACACCGAGCCCTTCATCACCGGCTGCGCGCGGACGACGCCCTCGGCGCGGACGGACGATTCCCTCGCCGCACGACCGCAGGCGCGTCCCCGATCCCGCCCGGGCGCCCCGATCCCCGGGGAGCTCGCTGTCGCCCGGCCCGGTTCTGCGACCGGACGCACCCGCGCTTCGAGGGGATCGGCAGCCGATCGCGCCGGCGAGGCCGCCAACGAGTACGAGCGGGTCCCGCGTGTCGAAGGCTCAGTAGCGGATCGCGTCGATCGGCTTGATCTTGACCGCGGCGAACGCCGGGATGATGCCGCACAACGCGCCGATCGCCGTCGAGATCGCGACGCCCGCGGCCGCCGCTCCGACGGGGAACGCCGGCTTGTCCTGCAGGTAAATCTCGAGCGATTCCAGGGGCATGAAACGGATCACGAGGATCGCGATCCCCACGCCCAGGACGCCGGCGACGAAGGTCGCGACGACGGATTCGAGGAACACCGCGAAGAAGACGCGCCTCGCCGATGCCCCCATGGCCCGTCGGATGCCGATCTCGCGGACCCGCTGTCGCACGGTGACGATCGCGACGTTGAGCAGGCCCAGGGCCCCCAGGAAGATGACGACGCCGCCGGCGATCATGATCCCGCGCTGGACCGACTCCAACGCCCCCTGGGTCGTCTCGTCCTTCTCGCCGCCGTAGACCTTCGCCTTCCAGCCCTGGCCGAGGACCGCCGCCACTGCGCGCGGCACGTCGCGCCGGGCCTGGTCGGCCTGGTCCTCGCCGACCCACACGAGCATCTCCGCCGAGCTCGACGACCCCGCGTCCTCCGCGCTCGGCTTGACGAGCTGCCACGTCGTGTAGTCGACGTAGGCGGTCGGCGACTCCCAGCGCGACGCGGCCTCGACGACGCCGACGACGCGGAAGAGCGTCCCCGACCCGTCGTTGGCCGTCAGGACGATCGGCTCGGCGTCGATGGGGGCGCGCCCCATGAGCCCCCACAGGTTCGAGTTGACGACGACGGGGACGACCCTCTGGTCGACGTCCGATGCGGCGATCCATCGGCCCTGGGACGGCTCGATGCGGAAGAGCGTCGAGTACGCGGGGTCCACCGCCTTGATGGACGGGGTCTCCCACCCCCATTGCGGCACCTCGACCGGCAGGCCCCGGAACGTCCCGGAGTTCTGCGCCTGGATCAGCTCGGTGAACTCCACGCCCCCGTTCTCCATCCTCGACCAGTAGGGGATCGCGAAGCGGTCGGCGACCGCGGCCATCGCGGCGCCGACGGGGTCGTTGATGATGCCGCTGGCGGCCGCCGACCACCCGGCGTCCGTGGTCGCCTCGTCCGAGGCCTTCGCTTCGGGGGTCTCGATCCACACGGGGCCGGCGGGGCCCCCGACATAGGTCATCGAGCCGCCTCCGCCCTGCTCCCCGGACGAGGCCGACTGGTCATGGGAGACGGCGACGTGCAGGGTCGTCGCCCGCCCGAGCTGGGACTCCGTGAGCTCCTTGGCGGACTGGAGCATGAGGTCGCCCAGGGCGATGACGGTGGTCATGGCGGCCACGGCGGCGACGACGCCGACGAGGGAGAGGACGACGCGGGACTTCTGCCCCTTGACCTCGCCCCACGCCTCGACGAGGGCGCCGATGATCTGATTGAGGGCGTTCATGCGTCGACCTCCTCGTGGAGCCGGCCCTCGCTGAGGTGGAGGACCCGATCGGCGCGGGCGGCGACGGCGGCGTCGTGGGTGATGACGACGAGGGCGGCGCGCGATTCGGCGGCGACCTCTTCGAGGAGCCCCATGACGAGACGGCCGGTGTCGGGGTCGAGGGCGCCGGTCGGCTCGTCGGCGAGGATCGTCCGGGGCTTGCGCACGAGGGCGCGGGCGATGGCGATGCGCTGCTGCTCGCCGCCGGACATCTGCGCGGGGTAGGAGTCGGTGCGGTCGCCCAGGCCGACGCGCTCGAGCATGCGCCGGGCGAGGTGCTTGCGCAGCCAGAAGTCGGTGCCGGACGCGTACAGGAGCGGGACCTCGACGTTCTCCAGGGCGGTGCGCGTCGGGAGGAGGTTGAACTGCTGGAAGACGAATCCGAAGGAGTCTCCGCGCATCCTCGCCCGGCGGCCCTCGCTCAGGTGGACCGCGTCGGCGCCGTCGACAGTGTAGGTCCCCGAGGTCGGCTTGTCGAGCATGCCGATGATGTTGAGCATCGTCGATTTGCCGGTGCCGGATCGTCCGACGATGGACACGTGGTCGCCCTCGTCGAGGCTCAGGTCGACGCCCCGCAGGATGTGGAGGTCCTGCCCGTTGGGGAGGACGACGGTGCGGGTCACTCCCGCCAGTTCGATGAGCGCCATGTCATTCCGCCGACGCCGACTCGTCGCCGAACGCGATCGCGTCGCCGGTCCCCTGGGCGTCGCGCTCGGCCTCGGCGTTGGGCGTGTACTCGAGGATCTCGGTGGATTCGTCGATGCCGGAGAGGACCTCGACCTGCTTGCCGTCGGTCAGCCCGAGTTCGACGGCGGTCTTCACGGGCTTCGCGGGGTCGTCGCCGACGGCGTACACGTAGCCGTGCTGGTAGCGCCCTTCGACGGCCGAGGCGGGGACGAGGAGGGCCCCGGTGGCCTCGCCGGCGACGAGGTCGACGGTGACCTGCAGGCCGACGAAGACCGTCTGATCGGCGGGGATGGAGCAGCGGGCGCGGATGGAGGACGCGGTCGCCGACGATGAGGACGACGAGGACGGCGCGCGTCCGGGCTGGGCGGGCTCCGGCGTCGAGGACGGGGTCGTGGGGGTGAGGATCTCCACGTTCGTGCACTCGAAGGGCGCGGGGCCGTTCTTGACGGTGATCGTCGCCGTCTGGGGAGGCGTCTGCATCCGGTACATCTGATCGGAGGTGAGCGTGGCGACCGCGGAGTAGGTCGGGGGCTGGACGGTGGCGACGGCGTCGCCGATGGCGAAGCGCTGGCCGACGAGGGCGCTCAGGCGCAGGGTGCCGGACGCGGGGGCGTGGACGGTCGCGTAGGAGTACCAGGGCTTGCCGGGGACGATGGAGACGTTGCCGTCGGGGTCGGTGACCTCCCGGTCCTCGCCGGGCATCTCCTTGCGGATCTCGACGAGGGGGTCGCCGCTGGCGACGACGGCGCCGTCGCCGACGTAGATGTAGCTGATCTCCCCGTCGAGCGTGGCCTTGGCGGTGCTGGCCTCGTCGGCCTCGATCGTGCCCTGGAGGGACAGGGTGTTGGTGATGTCGCCTCGGGCGGGCATGACGGTGAGCTGGGTGTAGGAGGCGCTCGGGTCGAGGGATTGGGCGGCCGAGTCGTCCGAGGAGGCGGGGAAGAACGCGAATTTGACGAAGGCGATGGCGATGACCGCCAGCAGGAGGATCTTGATGGCGTTGAGGACGCCGGCGGCTCGTACTCGAATGGCCATAATGTCGCTCTCCTGTGATCCAACGGGCCTGTGGGGCCAGCGTAGGAACAGGTCCAGAGGATTCCCAGGTCTTTCAGGGAATTGCCAGGGTCAAATCAGGGAGGCGACTGCTTCCTGCGCGCGAGGGGGACAGCCCGCCCTGCGACGGGTCGGCCCCGACGACGAGGAGGGGTTCGTCGTCGGGGCCGGCTCGGGTCGCGGGCGGGCCGATGGCCGCTCCGCTCAGGCGGCGTCGACGAGGACCGGGCCGGCGGTCCTCTTGAGGTCGAACGCCAGGACGAAGGTGAGGATCAGGCGCAGCGCGAGAAGGCCGACCATGATGAGGCCGAGTACCGGGATCTCCTTGGTGGCTCCGCTGAGCATGATGTAGTCCCACAGGGCGTGCTCGACGGCCAGCAGGACGATGTTCTGGGTCCTCGCGTACAAGAGGCCGTAGCAGACGCCGACGACGGTGGTCGAGACGAGCTGGGTGGCGACCAGGCGCAGCGGCGACCCGCCGAGGATGTTGATCGCGTGGGCGGCGCCGAAGATCAGTCCGGAGATCAGGGCGGAGCGGAGGGCCGAGTGCTTGCGCAGGAACTCCTTGAGGAGCATGCCGCGCACGACGAGTTCCTCTCCGACGCCGACGCACGCGGTTCCCACGAGCGGCAGGAGGAATGCGGCAGTCGGGGTGAAACGCATCGACCAGTAGTAGGCGAGGACCCCCAGGAGGGGCACGAGCATGAGCGCGTAGTAGAGGTAGTTCGTCGGCACGGTGAAGCGCGTGGGCCGCTTCTTCGTGTAGACGAGGAAGGAGGCGATGGCGAAGACCACGAGGACGAGGAGGAAGGGGACCATCGCCTCGACGAAACCGGGTTCGCCGTAACGGATCCCCCTGACCCTGCTCACGTAGAGGAGCCCCGCGACGGTGATCGCCAGGTACGCCCCGAAAACGGCGAGGACGTGCTTCATGTAGTCCGGTGTGGAGTTCATCGTTGCCAGTGGGCGCCTTCCCCCGCCGAGCGCGGGATCATCGTTGTCGTCGGGGGCCGGCGACCGGCGCCCCGCGGTGTGGACGACGAGGATCGTAGTCCCACCCGGTCGGTCGGATCATCCCCCTGCCCTCCTGGCACCGGGGTATTCCACGTCACCCTGATCGGGAAACACCCGGGGGACGGGGCCGGGGTCGACGGCTCCTCAGGGGAGGGGTCAGGGAAGAACCAGGGGGTCTCGACCGCTCCCATCGTCGATGGGCGCGTGAGGGGAGCGTCCGGGATCGGCGTGAGCGAGGGCTCCGGCCCCAGGCGGGCGTCCGGATGAAGAATCGGCGCAGCAGCCGTGCCGCAGTCCACGTGTCCCGACACGAGTCTTCCCGCGATGACGCGCCTCGCTAAAAGGACTGTCCCCACCGCGCGCGTATCGCTGCACGAACGGCCATTGGGTCAACTTGCCAGTAAAGGAAATATCCCGAGAGTCGGTAGTAGTTCACGCGAGATAGGAACTCGGCTGCTGATGCGGTGTCAGTGACGGTTAAACCGCGTTCTTGAAGCAGCTCGACTTGTTCGTCGTACTGAGCCAGCGCTTAACCATGAGCTTCCTAGGAAATGAAAGGCCCCGGTCATTTGTGCATTGTCCCTTGCGGGGCTAAATGTCGCGGCGGCGGAACGCAACAATGGCAATGGAGATCGGGATGGCCGTCCACGCAAGAAGCACGCCGACGGCCGCTAAGGGGTTGGTGAAGTCCTTCTCACCGGGGGTGGCGATGCCCGACATCGTGTGCAGTGCCGGGGTGATGAGCACGAACTGGGCAGCCCTGTCAACGGCGGCGGGGAGGACGCCCACCAGCGAGGGAAGACACATGATCAGGAAGACCAGGAGGAAGGCGATGAGGCCGCTGCGCGTCTGGTACGCGATCGCGACGGCGAGCACCGCGTGGACGGGGATCATGAGCATCACGGCGAGCAGCGTCAGCACGGTGCGGCCGGTGAGGGCCGGAACCGGTGCCCCCGCCAGCGCGACCGTGATCATGCCAGCGGCGTGGGCCAGCACCGTCGCGACCACGGAGACCACGGCCGAGATGGCGAGCACGACAAGCAGCTTGGCCATGACGACCCGCTTTCGGACCGGCGTGAGCCGGGCGGTCACCTGGACCAGGTTGCTGGAGTTCTCGTTCGACACGAACAAGATGGCGGCGACCAGGCAGACGATGTTGGCGACATCGACACCAAGCAGAGAAACCTCGACGCGCTGACGGTCGGTCAGCTGCGCGAGGGACTTGCCCATCGTCAGGGGCACGGTCGCCTCGAACGCGACGCTGCCCAGGATGGCGCCGACGATGGCCAGGATGACGATGATGCGGCCGACCGGCCACGTGCGGGCCTTTGCCCACTCACCCGAGATCGCCGACGAGAGGGCGGCGCGACCGGTAACCACGTTGCTCATCGGGTAGCTCCAGACTCGTTCTCGGCCATTCGGGTGATCTGGAGGAAGGCGTTCTCCAGGGTTGTTTCTTTAGCGTGCAGGCGTTCGAGCGGGACCCGCGCCTCGAGGGCGAGCCGGCCGATCTGCTCCGGGGTCAGGCCGGTCACGACCATACCGGTTTCGTCGCGCTCCACCTTCCCCGACGCCTTCGATAGCGCGGCGGCCAGCGCCTCGTCGTCACCACTTCGCACGCTGACGCGATGGTTGACGGACTGCGTGGTCAGCTGGGAGAGCGTGACGTCCTCGATCAGACGGCCGCGGTCGATGATGATGACCCGGTCGGCCGTTCGCTCCATCTCGTCCATCAGGTGGCTGGAGACGAAGACGGTGCGCCCCTCTGCCGCGAGTCTCTTGAGGGTCTGGCGCATCCACAGGATGCCCTCGGGGTCGAGACCGTTGATCGGCTCGTCCAGGATCAGGATCGCTGGGTCAGCTAGCAGCGCGCCTGCGAGGGCGAGTCGCTGACGCATCCCCAGTGAGTAGCCGCTCACCTTGCGGTCCGCCGCGTCGGAGAGCCCGACCAGGTCGAGCTTCTCCTTGACCGCGGTCGGCGCGATGCCCGCTGCGCGGGCCTGCCACATCAGATGCTGGGTCCCCGTCCGGAAGCCCTGGACCGCGTTGGGGTCGAGCAAGGCGCCGATGCTGGCTGCCGGATTGGCGAGGTCCCGGAAGTCCTGCTTGCTGATGAGCGCATGCCCGCTCGTAGGACTGACCAACCCCAGAATCATCTTCATCGTCGTTGACTTGCCCGCGCCGTTCGGCCCGAGAAAGCCCGTCACGAGGCCGGGGTGGACGGTGAAGGACACGTCGTCAACGACCGCCCGACCGTCATAGCGCTTGGTCAGTCCTTGGACCTCGATCACCGCATCGGAGGCGATGGACGAGACCGCATGGGCGGCTGGAGACATCGGTGGAGTGGTCACGAGTCAGACACTAGACCGACTTTGCCGTCGTCGCGGGGTTTCCTGTGAAATGGCCGCTGAGCAGCCCCGAACCCATCTCTGTCCGGGGCCAGCCACGGCAGATCCTCGGCCCTGGGGGGACGCGCCTAGATGTACTCGGCCATCAGGTTGGCGACACTCGGCTGATCGGGGATCTATCACGTTCCACGGTACGTCGTCAACGTCACGAGCATCATGATCGACGTCATAAGTGGAGCGGGCGACGGGAGTCGAACCCGCCTCTAAAGCTTGGGAAGCTTTCATTCTACCGATGAACTACGCCCGCAGTTCGTTGGAACGCCTCGATCATACCCGCACCGGTCCGCCTCGTCCAAGTGGACCGGGAAACCGCGGAGAACCGCCGATCACCACGCCCCGACCCGCACCCCCGCCCATCGGCCATCAGCCATCTCCCATCGCTCTCGGATCGACGCGGCTCCCTCAACCCATCGCACTCGGATCGACGCGGCACGCCCTCGACGCTGGAGAACCGGAACAGGGTGAGCGCGAGCAGAACGGGCATCCCGGGCCCGTATGATGCCCGGATGAGCCCCCGCCCCGTCGTCGCCGCCGCCATCGTCGACTCCCTCGCCCGCCCCTCCCGCCTCCTGTGCGCCGCACGCGCCTACCCGGCCGACCTCGCCGGGCGCTTCGAACTGCCCGGCGGCAAGATCGAGGACGGCGAGGACCCCCTCGACGCCCTCGCCAGGGAGATCCGCGAAGAGCTCGGCGCCGACCTCGTCATCGGCCCGCGCGTCGACGCCCCCGACGGACGATGGTGGCCGATCCTCCAGGGCAGGCGCATGGGCGTATGGCTGTGCGAGGTCTCCCCCGACTCCCCCGCGCCGACCCGGGGGGACTCCCACAGCGACCTGCGATGGGTCGACCTGGAGGACCTGGCCGGCCTCGACTGGATCGGTCACGACCTCGACATCGCCCTGGCCGTCGTCGACCGGTGCTCCCTCCTCCGCGACGGATCCCGATAACCTTCGACCGCCCGGCTGGAGCGCCTCCCGTCCGCACCCACACGGCCCCGCCGCAACGGCCCCGCCGCAACGGCCCCGTCGGCCGCCCCGAGGCGGCCGCACGACTCTTTTCACGACATCGGCCCCCGATCTGTCAGAATGACCCCATGCCGAAAATCATCGGGGACACCCTCGCCGACCACCGGGCGTTGACCCGCAGCCGCCTCTTCCACGCCCTCGGCGAGCTCCTCGCCGAACAGCCCTTCGACTCGATCACCATGTCGCAGATCGCCGAGCGCGCCGACGTGGGGCGCACCGCCGTCTACAACCACTTCGCCGACAAGGAGGTCCTCCTGCTCGCGTACATGCGCGAGGTGACCACCGAGTTCACCCAGGCCCTCTCCCAGGCGCTCGACGGCGAACCCGACCCCATCGAGCGCCTGCGCGTCTACCTGCGCTCCCACCTGGAGATGACCAGCCGCTACCACCTCGTCTCCGGCGTCAGCCTGCGCAAGCAGATGTCCCCGGCCAACTCCGAGCACCTGTCCGACCACGCCGGCATGATCGGCAGGGTCCTCCTGACGATCCTCGAGGACGCGATGAACCAGGGCGCGATCCCCCGTCAGAACGCGCTCGCGCTCGTCTCCCTCGTCCACTCCTCCCTCGCCGGCCAGCGCCTGCCGCGAGACCCCCGCGAGCGCGAGGCGTCCCTCGGCCTCGTCGAGGTCTTCATCCTGCGGGCCCTCGGCGTCGACCCCGCACGGATCCCCGCATCGTCCGCCGCCGGCACGGCCGACGCCGCGCCCGAGGGCGAGGACGGGGAGCCGCACCCGCTCAGGAGCGGCGGGGACCGCGACGCGGCGTTCGCCCGCTGCCCCGCCCACCGCTGACCCGCGACCCCTCCCCGCCCGCTACCCCCGTCGGCCCCGGTTCCACGGCGTTCCACGGCGCGCGCCCACGAGACCGCCGTGCGCCCAGAGGGCGGTTGGGCGATGGAGGAGGAGGGGGAAGCGGACCGCCGCCGCACTCGGAGGGCACGTCGATTCGCCTGGGCTCGCGTGCCGCACAGCGGCGCGCCCCCGCCGCACTCGGAGGGCAAGGTCACAGCAAGGATCGACACGGCGGGCGGAATGATCCCCGATGGGGCATCGTTGAGGTGGGCATCGGGGCCGCCGAGCCCACCGACAGGCCCGCCACCCCGGGCCGCCGACCGCAGGAGGACCGTATGGCCGCCATCACCCTGACCAACGACAACTTCGAGACGACCGTCGCCGAGAACCCGATCGTCCTCGTGGACTTCTGGGCCACGTGGTGCGGCCCGTGCCGCCAGTTCGCCCCCGTCTTCGAGGAGGCCTCCAAGAAGCACCCCGACATCGTCTTCGGAAAGATCGACACCGACGCCGAGCAGCAGCTCGCCCTGGCCGCTCAGATCTCGTCGATCCCGACCCTCATGGCCTTCCGCGACGGGATCGCGGTCTTCCGCCAGTCCGGCGCCCTGCCCGGCGCCGCCCTGGAGGACCTGATCTCGCAGATCCGCGAGCTCGACATGGACGACGTGCGGGCCCGGATCGCCGCCGGGGAGTCCGCGTGACCCCTCTGATCGGGCGATGACGCGGGGGAGGGCGCGACGCGCCCTCCCCCGATCACTCCCCACGAAACCCGCGAGGAGGCTTCCGAGCGGTCGACGACCGGGCCTCTAGCGGCCCTTCGTCGTGCTGTACGACATCTCCTCGAGCTCGACCCCCTTCGTCTCGGGGATGTAGCGGACGACCAGGAGGATCAGCAGGGCCCCGACGAACGCGTACACGAAGTACGTTCCGGACAGCCCGAAGTACTCCTTGAGCACCGGGAAGAGGAAGGTCACCAGGGTCCCGCCGATCCAGTTGCCGGCCGTCGCCAGCCCGAGGCCGGCCGTTCGGATCTGATTGGGGAAGACCTCCCCGAGGAACACCCACAGGACCACTCCCCAGGTCCCGCAGAAGATGATGTAGACCATGTGCACGCTGATGAGGGACACCACCGCCCAGGCGCCCGTCAGGTTGAGGACCCCGTCGGCGGACAGCGAGCCTTGGGCGAAGGTGAGCGCGGAGACGACCATGGCCGCGAACATCCCGATCGCGCCCCACAGGAGCAGGGGCCGGCGCCCCACCCGGTCGATGACCATCATCCCCAGGAACGTCATGACGATCCCGATGACGGATGTGAGAACGGGGATGAACACGGACAGGTCGCCTTCGAAGCCGACCGTGGTCCACAGATCGGTCGCGTACAGCAGGACGTTGTTGATGCCCGCCATCTGGATGAGGAAGGCGAAGGCGAGGGCCACCCACACGACGGGGCGCAGACCGTACCGGCGGTCGACGAGGTCGCTGAATCGAGGGCGCGAACCCGTCAGCGATGCGTGAATCTCGCGGATCCGCGCCTTCGGATCCTTCTCCTCGACGACGGACACGAGGATGCGCTCGGCCGCGGAGTCCTTCCCGATCGAGACGAGGTACCGGGGCGACTCCGGGAGGAAGATCACGAAGATCCCGTACAGCACGGCGGGCAGCAGCTCCGAGATGAACATCCACCGCCAGGTGTGCAGGCCGAACCACCCCACCGCATCGGCCGATCCCGTGGCCTTGACGAGGAGGAAGTTCGTGATGAAGGCCCCGAAGATGCCGAAGGCGATCGCCAGCTGCTGGAGGGTGCCGAATCTGCCGCGCTTGTCCGCAGGGGTGATCTCCGCGATGTAGGCCGGCGCGATCACCGCCGAGATCCCCACGCCCAATCCGCCGATCAGGCGCCAGAAGACGAGGGCGGCGAAGCTGAAGGACAGTCCGCTCATCAGTGCGGAGATGGCGAAGAGCACGGCGGCCGCGACCATCACCTTGACGCGGCCGAGCCGATTCGCCGCGCCTCCGGCTACGGCGGCGCCGACCGCCGCTCCAAGACTGACGATCGAGACGACGACGCCGGTCGCCCACGCGTCCAGTCCGAATCCTGTTTCGGCGCCGGACACCGAGCCGATGGCCCCGTTGATGACGGCGACGTCGAATCCGAAGAGGAAGCCCCCCAGGGCTGCCGAGCCTGCGACCTGCAACAATCTGTTATTGCTACTCATGTGCGTTTTCCTTTGGGTGAATGGGCGCTCAGTGACCGGTATCCGTCGCTGCGATGAATTCGCGGATGATCCGCTGGACCCGGCCCCACGTCGTTGTTCCGGGCACCGACAGCGCGCCGTGGAACGTCCCGGCGAGCATGTGGAGTTCGGTTGGCACTCCCGCGTCGACGAGTTCGCCGGCCAGTCGTATGCCCTCGTCCCGCAGGGGGTCGACGGGGTTGACGACGACCAGCGTCGGCGGCATCAGGGCGGCGACGTCCCGTGAGGGGACGTACGGGAGGCGGTCCGGGGCGGCGCCGATGTAGTGCCTCCAGGCGCCTTCCGATGCCGCGCGGGTCCATATCGGGCCGTCGGCGTAGGTGTCGAACGACCCCGTCGACATCTGCGGTTCCAGGCAGGGCTCGAGCAGGATCAGTCCGGCGATCGGCACGGGGCTGCCATGCCGGATGTTCCATTCGGCGACGTGCCGGGCGAGTCCGGCTCCGGCCGAGTCGCCGTAGACGTACAGGGGTTTTCCGCGCGTCCGTCGGGAGAGTTCCACGAGAGCCGCGTGGCAGTCGTCGACGGCGGCCGGGTAGGGGTGCTCCGGGGCGAGCCTGTAGTCGGGGGAGGCGACGACCGCCCCGTTGAAGACGTCGATGAGCTCCGCGTTGCGCTGGTCGTCGTATCGCGCTCGTCCCGCGACGTACCCGCCGCCGTGGATGGACAGGACGGCGGCTCGGTCGTCGTCCCCGCGACGCAGGATCCTCAGTTCGACGGGCTCGCCGTCGTCCCCGACGGATGCGATGTCGACGGATACTCCGGACGGCGCGCGGACCGCGGATAGAAGCCTCTCCCCCTCCTCGCGCATGCCGGCGACATCATCCGTGTCCTGTTCGGGCGTCGCCTCGATGACGGGGAGGAGTTCTTCGGCGATCCAGGGGCGGGGGGCGGGCGCTTCTCCCGCCAGGCATTCGTCGAGGAACGCGTCGACCGCTCGGTAGAAGGCCTCGGGCTGGTCTCGTCGGACGACGTGACTGGCGTTCGCGATGACAGCGGATTGGATGCGGGGGTTCCCGAGGCCCTCGACCTCGACCAGGCCGTCGGGGCCGAAGAGCACGTCCTCGCCGTCGCCGGTGAGCAGCAGGGTCGGGACCTCGATCCGCTCGAGGAGATGACGCCCTCGCATTCCGACGACCCCGGTGGCGACGAAGTCGCGGTCCACTTGGGTCTTCCCCTGGGCCCAGGCCCCGTACTCCGACGCGGGCCAGTTCCGGTAGACCCGCATGAGTTCGACGATGGCGTCGCCGACGTGAGAGGTCACGAGGTCCTGCCTGGTGACCAGCGCGGAGGCTTCGCGCCTGTAGAGATCGGCCTGCTCGCCAGTCAGCAGAGCGGGGTCCTCGAGGATCAGGCATTCGACGAGGTCCGGGTAGTCGCAGGCGATCCTCGTGGCGATCGCCCCTCCGAGGGAATGGCCGATGAGGACGACTTTGCGCTTCTTCGCCGTTCGCGCGGCGTCGACGACGACCTGGGCGATCGCTCGCGCGCAGGCGTCGAAGGGGGCGTCGAGTTCCTCTCGGGTGAATCGGCGCGAGAGCCCGTGGCCGAGGGTGTCGACGAGGTGCACCCGCCATTGCGGGTTCCAGTGCCGGGCGAGGTCGGAGAGCGACGCGGCGTTGTCGGTGACGCCGTGCAAGGCGACGATGGCGCCGCGTTCGTCGGTTCCGCTCACTGAATATGCGATGTCGTGCCGAGTCATTGCGCGTCCTTGCCGTTCCACTCATTCACACATCACCCTAGGGCGATCAGTATCACCCTAGGTAGCTTTCGCGCTGATGTCAACGTCGCCCCCAGCACCCCCCACGAGGAGGGCATCGTCATGACAGCGAGCGATCACCCCCTGAACGAGACCCTGCTCCCGTCGAAGAGCACCGCTCCCCTGGCCACCAGGAGCCGTTGCGAATCACGTATGGAGGTCTCCACGCGCAAGCAGGGGCTCCCCAGAGGAATGTCGAGGCTCTCGCAGAGCTCGGCCTCAGCCGTGACGGCTTCCACCACGCGCTCGCACGACGCAGACCCGCCGCCCGACGACCTGTAGGACTCGACCAGCGCCTGCTCCACCGATCCCGACGACAGATCCCCACTGGCGACTCCCGGGAATCGGGAAGCATCGGCGCAGAAGGTCTCCACCCCCACGGGAATCCGGGCCCCGACGGCGTCCGTACCGGCATCGACGCTCGACGACGCCCAATGAGTCCGCACGATCCTCAGGACGAGGGAGTCCCCTCCCAACCCGAACAGCTCCCTCTCCTCCTGCTGAGCGGCGGCAATCGTCATCGAGACCAACCGGGGGGCCACTGCCGGGACGACGACCAGGCGCGCGCCTTGCAGAAGGCAGTCGCACGCTCCGGCCCCCTCGCCGTCCGCCGACTCGCGCGCGCCCGGGTGAGCCACATAGGTCCCACTGCCGGGCCTGGCCACGGTCAGTCCCTCGTCCCTCAAGAGCATGAGCGCCCGGCGAACGGTCATCGGCGCGACATTGAAAGAGGACGCCAACTGCGCCTCGCTCTCCAGACGATCGCCCGGGTTCATCCGGGAAATCCTCCCGACGAGGGCATCGTAGACCTCAGAGTATTTTGCCTTCATATCCACCACATCTTATGCAGCGGCGATCCGGCGCCCGGCCCGGCTCCTCCCTGGAGGACCCGATCCCGCAGATCCGCGAGCTCGACATGGACGACGCGCGGGCCCCGATCGCCGCCGGGGAGTCCGCGCGCCCCCTCCGCCTGGGATCAGACGCCAGAACGCGCGCGGCCTCACCCCCGTAGGGCCCTGATCCCCCGGTGCCCGAGGCGCCGATGACACACGAGGCCCCCCGCGGTCCTGATCCCCGACCATCCGCCGGGCGGACGGCGGATCAGGCGGGACCGCGCGCGTTCGCGCCCTCCAACCGTCGCCCGTGAGGGGACCGCGGCCGCGACCGATCGGGCGACGACCATCGGGCCGTGCCGCTCAGGCCAGGAGGCCCTCGGCCACGACCTCGGCGACCTGGATCGCATTGAGGGCCGCGCCCTTGCGCAGGTTGTCGCCCGACACGACGAGGACGAGCCCCCGCCCGCCGTCGACCGCCTGATCCTGGCGGATCCGCCCGACGAGGACCTCGTCGCGACCGGCGGCCTCCAACGGGGTCGGCACGTCGACGAGGCGCACGCCCGGCGCGCCGGAGAGCACCTCGCGGGCCCGCTCGGGGCTGATCGGGCCGGAGAACTCGGCGTGGACCGTCAGGGTGTGGCCGGTGAACACCGGGACGCGCACGCAGGTGCCCGACACCTTGAGCCCGGGGAGGTGGAGGATGCGGCGCGATTCGTTGCGCAGCTTCTGCTCCTCGTCGGTCTCGCCGGAACCGTCGTCGACGAGGGACCCGGCCAGGGGGACGACGTCGAAGGCGATGGGGGCGGCGTAGACCTCGGGGGCGGGCAGGACAACCGCCGTCCCGTCGAGGGCGAGCGCCGCGAGGTCCTGCGACGAGCCCGCGCGCGTCTGCCGCGACAGCTCCTCGACGCCCTTGAGGCCCGACCCCGACACGGCCTGGTAGCTCGACACGGTGAGCCTCTCGAGGCCTCCGGCCTCGTCGACGAGCGGCTTGAGGACCGGCATCGCGGCCATCGTCGTGCAGTTGGGGTTGGCGATGATGCCCTTGGGGCGGCGGGCGGCGTCCTCGGGGTTGACCTCGGAGACGACGAGGGGCACGTCCTCGTCCTTGCGCCACGCCGATGAGTTGTCGACGACGACGGCGCCCGCGGCCGCGAACTTCGGCGCGTACTCGAGCGAGGCTGCGGCCCCGGCGGAGAACACGGCGATGTCGATGCCCGACAGGTCGGCGGTGGCGACGTCCTCGACGACGATCCTCCCTCCCCGCCACTCCAGGCCCGTCCCGGCGCTGCGCGCCGACGAGAAGAACCGGATCGAGGCGACGGGGAATCCGCGCTCGTCGAGGAGGGCGCGCATGACGCGCCCGACCTGGCCGGTGGCGCCGACGACGGCGACGTTGAGTCCGCTCATGGTGTGCTCCTTGCATGGGCGCATGGCCCTGGGTGGGTCGGTCCGGGGCGCGGGGCCGCGTCCCGGGCGGGCGCCGGTCCTCAGCCGGGACCGGGACGGTGGGGCGTCGGGCTCAGCGGCCGGTGCCCCCGTAGACGACGGCCTCGGTCTCGGTGGCGTCGAGTCCGAACGCGGTGTGGACGGCGGCGACGGCCCGGTCGAGGTCGTCGAGGCGGGTGACGACGGAGATGCGGATCTCCGACGTCGAGATCAGGTCGATGTTGATGCCCGCCTCGGACAGGGCGCCGAAGAGCTTGGCGGAGACGCCGGGGTTGGTGCGCATGCCCGCACCGATGAGGGAGAGCTTGCCGATGTTCGGGTTGTACCGCAGGTCTTGGAACTGGATCTCGTCGCGCGCGGCCTCCAGGGCGTCGAGGACGCGCTTGGCGTCGCCCTCGGGCAGGGTGAAGGTGATGTTGGCGCGCGTCGGGTCGGTGACGGGGATGTTCTGGACGATCATGTCGATGTTCGCGCCGACCTCGGCGCAGATCTCGAAGACGCGGGCGGCCTTGCCGGGCAGGTTCGGGATGTTCGTGACGGTGATCTTGTCCTGCGAGCGGTCGTGGGCGATGCCGGAGACGACGGGCTGTTCCATGGGTTCCTCCTGGGAGTCGGCGAGCGCCGCTGCGGGGACCATCCCCGTGAGCTCGGGGTTGGCGGGCGAGTCGGAGATCCACGTGCCGTTCTTCTCGGAGAAGGACGAGCGCACGTGGAGGGGGACGCCGTAGCGCCGGGCGAACTCGACGGCCCGCAGGTGGAGGATCTTCGCGCCGTGGGCGGCCAGTTCGAGGGTCTCCTCCTGGGTGAGTGTCCGCAGACGGTGAGCCTTGGGGACGATCCGAGGATCGGCGGAGAAGAGGCCGTCGACGTCGGTGTAGATCTCGCAGACGTCGGCGTGGAGGGCCGCGGCCAGGGCGACGGCGGTCGTGTCGGAGCCGCCGCGCCCCAGGGTGGTGACGTCCTCGTGCTCGGAGACCCCTTGGAATCCGGCGACGATGGCGACCTGGCCGTCGCGAACGGCGCGGGCGATGCGCTCGGGGACCATGCCGACGATCTGGGCGCGCCCGTAGTGGGAGTCGGTGCGGATGCCGGCCTGCGCGCCGGTGTAGGCCTGCGCGGGGACGCCCAGGGCGTTGACGGCCATGGACAGGAGCGCCATGGAGATGCGCTCGCCGGCGGACAAGAGGATGTCCATCTCCCGGTCGGGGGCGTGGGAGGTGATCTCGGCGGCGGTGTCGAGGAGGTCGTCGGTCGTGTCGCCCATGGCCGAGACGACGACGACGACCCGGTGGCCGGCCTCGTGGGTCTCGGCGACGCGCGCGGCGACGCGCTTCATCGCCTCGGCGTCGGCGACGGAGGAGCCGCCGTACTTCTGCACGATCAATGCCACGTTGTCTCATTTCTGCCCGGTCGCGCGGGCTCAGCCGCAGGATGGGGACAATCCTAGGGGCCCGGGGAGCACCGGGGCCCCTCGACCGGCATACGGGCATCGGTGACGGCCGACGCAGGGGTTTCGTCGGCGCGCGCCGCGTCCGTACAGTGGGGGCATCGGACGAGGTTCGCGCGGCGAGGAGGCCGACATGAGTTCAACGATCTACGGGACCCCGGTGGTCCAGGGCGTCTCCTACGCGCCGGCCGCATGGTTCCGGCGCCCCTGCCTCCCCTCCGAGTCGGCGCCCCCGCTGCCCCCTCATCTGCGCGAGGACGAGGTCTCCCGGTTCCTCGCGTGCGCGGGCTCGGTCTCCGACGGGTTCTTCGACAAGGCGTCGCGGGCGACGGGGGACGCGGCCGACGTCCTCATCGTGTCGGCGTCGCTGGCGACGGACCGGGCGTGGACGAAGGAGGTGTCGACGAGGATCCGCGCGGGGATCCCCGCGATCCAGGCGGTCATCGCCGCGACGGACCGCTTCGCGACGAGGTTCGAGACGGCCGGCGGGATCATGGCGGAGCGCACCGCGGATCTGCGGGACGTGCGCGACCGGGTGATCGCCCATCTCCAGGGGGTCCCCGAGCCCGGCATCCCGGATCTCGGCCGCCCGTTCATCCTCCTGGCCGACGACCTGTCCCCGGCCGACACGGCGGGCCTCGACCCGTCGTCGTGCCTGGGGATCGCGACGGAGTTGGGCGGGCCCACGTCCCACACGTCGATCATCTCCCGCCAGTTGGGGATCCCGTGCGTGGTGGCCGCCAGGCGCCTGGGCGAGATCGCCGACGGGGAGCCGGTCCTCTTCGACGCGACGGTCGGGACCCTGGAGACGGGGGTCGACGAGGCCGAGGCGGGGCGCCGGGTGGCCGCGGATCGTGAGCGCGCCGAGACGATCGCCCGGTGGCGAGGCCCGGCGCGCACCCTCGACGGCGTCCGGGTGCGCTTGGCGGCGAACATCCAGGATCCGGCGTCGTCGGCCGCGGCCGCCGCGGCGGGAGTGGCCGAGGGGGTGGGGCTGGCGCGCACGGAGTTGACGTTCCTGTCGGCCCAGGTCGAGCCGAGCGTCGACGAGCAGGTCGGTGTGTACTCGGCGATGCTCGACCCGTGGGACGGCCAGCGGGTGGTGATCCGCACGCTCGACGCGGGGTCGGACAAGCCGGTGCCGTACGCGACGCTGCGCGATGAGCCGAATCCGGCGCTGGGAGTGCGCGGGCTGCGCACGTCGGGCCCGTATCCGACGGTCCTGCATCATCAGCTCGACGCGCTGGCGATCGCGGCGGCGGCGCACCCGCAGGTGCAGACGTCGGTGATGGCGCCGATGGTGTCGACGCTGGCCGAGGCCGAGTGGTTCGCGTCCCTGGTCCGCGAGCGCAATGAGGAGCTGGGGTCGCGGATGCTCGCGGGGATCATGATCGAGGTGCCGTCGGCGGCGATCCTCATCGACCAGTTCGTCGAGTGCGTGGATTTCGTGTCGGTGGGGACGAATGATCTCGCGCAGTACACGATGGCGGTGGACCGCCAGTCGGCGGATCTGGCGGAGTACTCGGATCCGTGGCAGCCGGCCCCGTTGGCGCTGATGCGCCGGGTGCTGTCGGCGTGCGCGGCGGCGGGCACGCCGTGCGGGGTGTGCGGTGAGGCGGCGTCGGATCCGGTGCTCGCGTGCGTCCTCGTGGGCTGGGGGGCCTCGTCCCTGTCGATGCCGGTGGGGGCGATTCCCGCGGTGGGGGCGATGCTCGGCCGGGTGACGATGGACGAGTGCCGCTGCGCGGGCGAGGCGCTGATCGGCGCGCGGGACGCCGGCGAGGGCCGGTATCGGGCGAGGGCGGCGCTGGGCCTGGTCCCCGCTCCGTGACTCCGGCCGGGCGGCCGTTCCCCCGCAGGAGGCGATGACCCGAATGCGACCGGGACGAATCGAGTCGGATCGTAACGACTATCTCATATTCCGGAAGAATCACGCCCTGAGCCTGCTCACCTGGCGGTCATGTTCGTCTCGACGATCGGAAGGCCGTTAGCGTCTCAGGCACTACCCGCGCCGCCTGGCGGCGCGCCCCACCGCCCCCCCCGACCAGAAGGCCCTCCCATGACCCGCTCGATCCTCGCCGTCGCGGGCGCCGCCGCGCTCGTCCTCGCCGGATGCTCCGCCGGATCCGGCGACCCCGCCCCATCGACCGCCGGCGAACGGACGTACACGATCGGCATCTCCCAGATCGTCACCCATTCCTCCCTCGACGCCGCCCGGGAAGGATTCAAGGCCGCGTTCTCCGACGCCGGCCTGGCCGTCGAATTCGACGAGCAGAACGCGCAGGGCGACCAGGCGACCGCCACCTCCATCGCGTCGAAGTTCGCCGGCGAAGGCCACGACCTCGTCCTGACGATCGGGACCCCCGCCGCCCAGGCCGCCGCCCAGACGATCGTCAACGCCCCCATCCTCTTCACCGCCGTCACCGACCCCGTCGCCGCCCAACTCGTCGACTCCCTCGACAACCCCGGCTCGAACGTCACCGGCACCACCGACATGAACCCGGTCGCCGACCAGATCGGCCTCATCCCCAGGATCGCCCCCCAGGCGACCACCGTCGGCATCATCTACTCCTCCGGCGAGGTCAACTCCGAGATCCAAGTCTCCCTGGCCCGCCAGGCCGCCGAGAAAGCCGGCCTGACCGTCGTCGAGAAGACCGTGACGAACTCCGCCGAGGTCCAACAGGCCGCCCAGGCCCTCGCCTCCGCGACCGACGCGATCTACGTGCCCACCGACAACACCGTCGTCTCCGCCCTCGCCTCCGTCGTCCAGGCCGCCGAGGACGCGAAGATCCCGCTCATCGCCGGCGAGGCCGACTCGGTCGCCAACGGGGCGCTGGCGACCTACGGCATCGACTACGAACAGCTCGGCTACCAGACCGGCCAGATGGCGATCAGGATCCTCACCGAGGGCGACGACCCGGCCCTGACCCCCGTCGAGAGCCAGGACGAGTACGCCCTGACCATCAACTCGACGACGGCCGCCGCCATCGGGCTGACCATCCCCGAGGACCTGGCCGCCGAGGCCGTCCTCGTCGACTGACCGCCCGACCCCGCCGCCGACACCCCGCGCCCAGCGGCGCCGTCGACGGCCCCGCCCCTCTGCCCGCACCCGATCCCCACCCGGAGGACGCCCCGTGCTCACTGCTCTCGACCTCGGCCTCATCTACGGCCTGATGGCGCTCGGCGTATACCTGACGTTCCGGGTCCTCGACATCGCCGACCTGACGGTCGACTCGTCGTTCACCACCGGGGCCGCCGTCGCCGCGGTGATGATCACCGCCGGACGGGACCCGCTCCTGGCGACCCTGTGCGGATTCCTCGCCGGCGCGATCGCCGGGACCGTCACCGGGCTCCTCCACGTCGCCGCCGGCATCCACCCGCTCCTGGCCGGCATCCTCACCCAGATCGGCCTCTACTCGATCAACCTGCGGATCCTCGGCAAGGCCAACGTCCCCCTGCTGCGCGGCGTCGACACCGTCCTCACCCCCCTGCGCGACGCCGGCCTCGTCGGCACCTGGGCGTCCATCGGCGCCTTCGCCGTCCTCCTGGCGCTCGTCACCACCTGCTTCAACTGGTTCCTGTCGACCCAGATCGGCCTGGGGATGCGCGCCACCGGCGACAACGAGGGGATGGCTCGGGCGCAGGGGGTGGCGACCGGGACGATGAAGATCGGCGGACTGGCCCTGTCCAACGGGCTCGTCGCCGCCTCCGGCGCCCTCATCGCCCAATACCAGGGGTACGCGGACATCTCCATGGGCATCGGCCTGATCGTCGCGGGACTGGCCTCGGTCATCATCGGCACCGCCCTCATCGGGTCGCGAGGCGTGTGGGTCACCTCCCTGTTCGTCGTCCTCGGCTCGATCATCTACCGGGCGATCATCCAACTCGCCCTCAGCGTCGACGTCCTCGACGTCAACGACATGAAGCTCATCTCCGCGATCATCGTGTTCCTCGCCCTCATGCTCCCGCGCCTGTCCTTCTTCGCCCGGGTCCGCGAACGCCGACGCGCCCGCACCCTGCCCCCCGAGCCGGACATCACCCACTCGGCCGAGGAGCGCGACAACGACAAGGTGGTGCTGTGATGCTCGACATCGAAGCGGTGACCAAGACCTTCTTCCGCGGAACCGTCAACGAGCGCGTCGCCCTGTCCGACGTGTCCCTCCACCTCGACGAGGGGGACTTCGTCACCGTCATCGGATCGAACGGCGCGGGCAAGTCGACGCTGCTCAACATCGTGTCCGGCCGCTACCAGGCCGACATCGGGCGGATCACCATCGGCGGCCGCGACACGACGCGGATGCCGGACTGGCGCACGGCGCGCCTCGTCTCCCGCGTGTTCCAGGACCCGATGGCCGGCACCGCCCCCCACCTGACCATCGAGGAGAACCTCTCCCTCGCCTACTCGCGGGGCCGGGCCCGGGGCTTCGGGCCGGCGCTGACCCGGCGCAGGCGCAAGCTCTTGCGCGAAGTCCTCGCACCCCTCGAACAGGGGCTGGAGGACCGGCTGACGACGAAGGCGGGGCTCCTGTCGGGCGGCCAGCGCCAGGCGCTGTCCCTGACGATGGCGACCTTCTCGAATCCGAGGGTCCTCCTCCTCGACGAGCACACGGCGGCCCTCGACCCGGCGCGCGCCGCCCTCATCGCGAGGCTCACCGACGAGGCGGTCGCCCGTCAGGGCCTGACGACCCTCATGGTCACGCACAACATGGAGCAGGCCCTGTCGATGGGCAACCGGCTCATCATGATGCACGAGGGCCGGATCGTCTTCGAGCTGTCCGGCAGGGCCAAGGAGGAGGCAACCATCGAGTCCCTCCTCGCCGAGTTCGAGCATCTGCGCGGCGGGGTGGGCCCGGGGATGTCCGACCGGACGCTCCTGGCCTGACCATCCCGGCGAGCCGCTCGACCCCTCAGCCGCACAGCGCGCAGGACCCGCTCGCCCTCGGCTCGTCCTCGCCACTGCGATCCGGTCAACGACGCGCTCGCCGCCCCCGCGGGCGCGAGCCTTCCGGCCGGAGGGCCTGCGCGCCAACACCCCACTCCGCGACGGCATTCGGGGGCTCGCCCCCGCCCCCGATCCGGGGCCTCCCGACCCCTCATTCCCCGCCGGGGCCGCCCCTCTCGCCTTCCGCACCGGCACGACCGCCCGGGGCCTCCCCGTCGACCAGGCGCGGCAGACGGACCTCGAAGACCGTCCCGGCCCCGGAGGTCTCCAGGTCGACGCGCCCGCCCAGCGCCTGGGCGATCGACGAGACGATCGACAGCCCCAGGCCCGACGACCCGGTCCCCGCGCGCGTCCTCGACGCGTCCCCGCGCACGAACCTGTCGAAGACCGTGCCCCGCAGCTCCTCGGGGATCCCCGGCCCCCGGTCGGCGACCCGGATGACGACCGCTCCGCCGGCGGCCGCCCCACCGCTCCCCCGCTCCCCGGTCGACGACGGTCCGCCATCGGCCTCAACCCGCGGCTCCGAGCGCACCGACACGTCGACGCGCGTGCCCGCGGGGGTGTGCACCCGCGCGTTCGTCAGGAGGTTGGCGAGGACCTGTCGGATCGCCGCCTCGTCGCCGCGCACGACGCACGGCTCCGCCCCGTCCTCGTCCCCCTCGACATCGAGGACCCACTGGTGGTCGGGGCCGGCGGCGTGGGCGTCGGAGACCGCGTCGATGGCCAGGGGGACGACGTCGACGGGATCGGCCGCCAGCTCGCGCCCGGCGTCGAGGCGGGCCAGGAGCAGGAGGTCCTCGACGAGGTCGGACATGCGGGCCGACTCGGAGGCGATCCTGTCGAGGGCGGTCTCGGGCTCGATGGAGTCGCGCTGGAGGAGCTGGGTGTACCCCTGGATCGAGGCGAGCGGGGTGCGCAGCTCGTGGGAGGCGTCGGCGACGAACTGGCGCAGGGTCCGCTCGGACTCGTCGCGGGCCCGCAGCGCCCCTTCGACGTTGGCGATCATCGCGTTGAGCGCCTGCCCGACGTCGCCGACCTCCGTTCCTGGGCGGGCGACGTCCGCGGGCACCCGGCCGAAGGGTTCGACGCCCTGGGAGGACAGGTCCTCGGCGCCGATGCGCCTGGCCGTGGCGGCGACCGCCCCCAGGGGCGCCATTTCGCGGACGACCCATCGCCTGCCGACGAGGGCGGCGCCGACGATGATGACGAGGGCGAGGCCCGATTCGAGGGCCATGAGGGTGATCGTCGTCGATTCGATGCGCTGGGTGGACTGGCCGACGACGACGCGGGTGCCGTCGTGCCCGGTGGCGGCGATGACCCGGAATCGGCCGAAGGGGCCGAGGTCCACCGTGCGGGGCCGGGAGTCGAGGGGGAGGGATTCGAGGACGCGGACGCCCGGGGCGGGCATGTCGACGACCGTGTGATCGCGGATGACGCCGGCGACGGGTTCGCCGTCGCGGACGACGAGTCGCAGGGAGCCGTCGCCCGAGCCGGGCCCGTCGAAGTCACCGGGGAACCCTCCGCGGGCGACCCGCTCGGACGGGTGCTCCCGGGGTCGGGGGGCGTCGGCCGCCTCCCCGTCCTCCGCGTCGACCCCGTCGAGGGCGTCGAGGGCGTCGTCCGGGTCCCGGTCCTCGCCCGCGGGGCCGGCGGCCCGAGCGAGGTCGTCGACGAGCTGGCGATCGGTCTGGACCGTCATCCACGTGCGCAGGGAGAAGCCGGAGGCCCCGACCATGACGACGAGGGCGGCGAGCACGACGACGGCGAGGAATACGCTGATGCGCGTCGACAGGGGGCGGCGCCGGGCGGAGGGGGCGCGCCGGGGGAGCCTCACCGGGCGTCCCCTGGGCGCAGGATGTATCCGGCGCCGCGCACGGTATGGATCATCGGCGTGCGCCCGGCCTCGATCTTCTTGCGCAGGTAGGAGATGTACAGCTCGACGACGTTCGCCTGCCCGCCGAAATCGTAGGACCACACGCGGTCGAGGATCTGCGACTTGGACAGGACGACGTTGGGGTTCTCCATGAGGTAGCGCAGGACCTCGAACTCGGTGTTCGTCAGGGCGATCGGGTCGCCCCCGCGGCTGACGTCGTGGGAGTCCTCGTCGAGGAGGAGGTCGCCGACGGTCAGGACGTGGGAGGCGGTGCTCGTCGCCATGCCGGAGCGGCGCAGGAGGGCGTCGATGCGGGCGGTGACCTCGTCGAGGTCGAAGGGCTTGGTGACGTAGTCGTCGGCCCCGGCCCGCAGGCCGCTGACGCGGTCGGCGACGGCGTCGCGCGCGGTGAGGAAGAGGACCGGCAGGTGGGGGTTGCGCTTGCGGAGCCGGTCGAGGGTCTCCATGCCGTCGAGGCCGGGCATTTGGATGTCGAGGACGACGACGTCGGGGTCGAAGTCGGGGATGGAGTCGATGGCCTCCCATCCGTTGGCGGCGGTGCGCGTGAGCCAGCCCTGGTGGCGCAGGGCGGCGGCGAGGACCGGCTCGTCGTCGACGACGAGGATCCGGGCGGGGGTGCCGTCGGCGCGGACGTGGGCGGATTCGAGTGGATCGTTCACATTGTCGATTGTTCCATGCGGCTCATGTGCCCGGACGGGGATCCTCCTGTGCGGTTCCTGTGGAGTCGTCTCCTGCGAGCGCAGCCAGGATCGCCGAGCGGGCGACGAAGGCGGCGGCGAGGAGGAGCACGACGGCGATCAATGAGGTCGACCGCATCGCGCGGGCGAAGGCGAGCCTGGCGCCTTCGGTCGTCCGCCGTGAACGCGGTCTCCCATCACATCGCGCGGCGGCCCTCCAGGGCGCGTCCAAGAGTCACCGAGTCCGCGTATTCGAGATCTCCGCCCATCGGCAGGCCCATCGCCAGGCGGGAGGTCGTCACGCCGATGGTGCCCAGGAGCCTCGCGAGGTAGGCGGCGGTGGCCTCCCCCTCGACGTTCGGGTTGGTCGCGAGGATGACCTCGGTGATCTGCCCGTCGCCCAGGCGGCTCATCAGCTGGCCGATCCGCAACTGGTCGGGGCCGATCCCGTGGATCGGGTCGATGACGCCGCCGAGGACGTGGTAGCGGCCGCGGAAGACGCGCGCGGCCTCGACGGCCTGGACGTCCTTGGGCTCTTGGACGACGCAGACGACCGAGGGGTCGCGGCGCGGGTCCTGGCAGATCGAGCAGGTCGCCTCCTCGGTGAGGTTGCCGCAGATCTCGCAGTGGCGGACCCGGTGGCGCACGGCGCTGATGGCGTCGACGAGGCGGGAGACGTCCTCGGGCTCGGAATCGAGGACGTGCATCGCCATGCGCTGAGCGGACTTCGGGCCGATCCCCGGCAGCCGGCCGAATTCGTCGATGAGATCCTGAAGGGCTCCCTCGTACACGGGTCAGCGCCCTCCTTCGTCGTAGGTCTCGGCGATGACCTTCCCGCCGAGGATGTCGAGGACCGCGGGCAGGCCGAAGAGGGAGGAGGTCTCCAGGTCCTCGTCGTCGATGCTCGCGGTGTCGTCCTCGATGGGCGTGGGCTTGACGGGCTCCTCGTGGGACTGCTGCTCGCGCATCTGCCGCATGGCGGCGAGGCGACCGGACGAGCGGATCGGCGAGACGGAAGCCAGGGGCTCGGGGACCGCCGGCGCGAACGAGGGGGAGTCGTCGAAGGAGACGGCGCCCTGGCCCCCGGGGATGGCGACGGCCTCGGACCAGCCGGACATCGGGGCTCCCGCCGCAGCGTCGGCTCCCGCATGGGCGCCGGACGCGGGATCGGGGCGGTGCTCCGCGCCGGCTCGGGGGCCCCGGCCCGGTTCCACCGGGGGGAGGTCGTCGGGGGGCGAGGGCCGGGCCCCCTCATCCATCGGCCCCTCGTCGTCGAAGGAGGGGGCGATGAAGCGGGGCTCGCCAGAGCCGGGGGCCGTGTCGAGCGCAGGGGTCCCGACGGGGTCGGGCGATCCATCGGGACGACCATCCCCCTCGTCCGGGAATCCGGATGTCTGCGCGTCGGTCCCTGGAGCCGGGGATACCGGCACGGGGAGCGCGCCCGCAGGGGGGAGGACCGGCTCGTCCTCCGGATACGTGAAGACGCCGACGGCGCGTCGGCCCGGGGCTCGGCCCTTCACCGCCCCATCCGCATCCTGGGGCTGGGGCTGGGGCTGGGGCTGGGGCTGGGGCTGGGGCTGGGGCGACGATACCGGAGCGGTCTCCTCTCGCTCCTGCCCGGCGACGGGATGCCCGTCGGGGTGGAACGGGACTGTCGGCACGGAGGGGGATTCGTCGCCGCGGGAACCGGATGACGCGTGGTCCTGCTCGACGGCCCGTGAGCCGACGGCACCGGGGAAGGCGCCAGAGCCCGTAGTGGCGCGCGCGACAGGGGACCGACCGGGAGCCTCATCGTCGCGCCCTCCGACCGGCAGCGGACTCCTCTCGGCGGCCCGTGAATCGGCCGGGGCGACGGAAGCTCCGGAGTCGGCCGCGACCTCACCCGACACCGCCGGACCGGCGGATGCGACGGCTGCGGATGCGCTCGCCTCCCCCCGGCCGTTCGCCGGTTCGGCGTCGGCCGGCACGGCAACCGCCGGCCATCCGTCGTCCTCCGACTCGTCACCGTCAAAAGGGGGCGGCTCCGAGACCCACTGGTCGGGCGCGGATGCGGCGGCCGAGGGCGCGGTGACCGCGGTTCCCCCGCCGGATTGACCGACCTGGGCGGAGACCTCGACGGCGAGGCCCGTCGTCTCGACGATGGCCCGTGCGAGGGTCTGGGCGTGAGAGCCCCGAGAGAAGTTCGCGACCATGACGTCGGAGGGGAAGAGGAGGACGACGCGAGCGCCGTCGACGGCTCCGAGCTGGGCGTTGTCCTTGACGAGGCTCCACGTCACGCGACTCATCGACGCGACCCGCTCGACGACCTCGCCCCATCGGCCTCGGAGCATATCCGCATCGCGCCCCGACGGCTCCTCCCCCTGGGGGCGGGCAGGGTCCGAACCCCCGGCTCGCCCGCCGGAGGGCCCTTGGGACGGCGTGTCGTCCTGCGCCCGGTCCTGCGGGGCGACGACGGGACGCGCCGGGCGATCGGCGTCGACCATCGGCGCAGGAGGCGCCTGGTCGGCACCCGACGATCCCTCGGAGAAGACCGGCGCCCCCCGGCCGGGGGCGGCTGCCTCGGGCCATCCGCTCGAGGCCGGTCGCTGGTGAGGCTGTTCCGGTTGACGATCGAAGGGGCGCTCCGACGAGGCTCGTCCGGCACCACCGGCCGGATGAGGGGCGGAAGAAGAAGAGGACGTCCCGGCCGGCGTCGCACCGGGCGAGGGCTCGGATGCCTGAGCGCGTGCCTGCGCCTCGCGCTCGCGCCGGGCCCGTTCGACGGCTTCTCGGGCCTCCTTCGCGCCGAAGCCGGCTGGCGCGGGGGCCGGGGCCTCGACGGGGGCGCCGCCGCCGGTGAGCCCGACCATGCCGGGCACAGGGGCGTCGTCCGTGGCGGAGGAGGCGGCGAGGGTCGAGGCGCCGGAGGGCACGAGGATGCGCCCGATGAGGAGTTCGAGCTGGAGGCGCGGAGAGGTGGCGCCCGTCATCGACCGCAGGGTCTCGTCCGTCAGATCGGCGGCCCTCGACAGGCCGCGCGGCCCCCAGTTGCGGGCCTGGACCTGCATCCGCTCGAACTGATCGGCGGGGATGCCCGCGAGAACGTCCGAGGCGCCGTCGCCTGCGACCGAGATGATCAGCAGGTCCCGCAGCCGCTGGAGGAGGTCCTCGACGAAACGACGCGGATCATGGCCGGATTCGACCATTCTCTCGACGACGCGGAACGCCGCGGCCCCGTCGCCCCCGGCCAGGGCGTCGACGCTCTCGTCGAGGAGCGCGGTATCCGTGTAGCCCAGGAGGGCGACCGCCGTCCGATAGGTGACCCGTCCGTCGATGGCCCCGGCCATCAACTGGTCGAGGACGGAGAGGGTGTCGCGGACAGAGCCGCCGCCTGCTCGCATGACGAGGCCGAGGACGCCGTCGCCGACCTCGATCGCCTCCTCCTGGCACAGCGTCGACAGGTAGGGGGCGAGGACGTCGGGCGGGACCAGGCGGAACGGGTAGTGGTGGGTCCGCGAGCGGATCGTCCCGATGACGCGGTCGGGCTCAGTTGTCGCGAAGACGAACTTGACGTGCTCAGGCGGCTCCTCGACCAGTTTGAGGAGGGCGTTGAACCCTTGGTTCGACACCATGTGAGCCTCATCGATGATGAAGATCTTGTACCGATCGCGCACGGGGGCGAAGGCGGCGCGCTCGCGCAGGTCGCGGGCGTCGTCGACGCCGCCGTGGGAAGCCGCGTCGATCTCGACGACGTCGAGGGATCCGGGTCCGCCGGTCGCGAGCTCCCGACAGGACTCGCACTGGCCGCAGGGAGTGTCAGTGGGGCCCTGGGCGCAGTTCAGGCAGCGCGCGAGGATGCGCGCGGAGGTGGTCTTCCCGCATCCGCGGGGGCCGGAGAACAGGTAGGCGTGGGTGACCCGGTTGGAGCGCAGGGCCGCGCGCAGCGGGGCGGTGACGTGATCCTGCCCGATCACCTGGTCGAAGGCGTCGGGACGGTACCTGCGGTAGAGAGCTGTGGCCACGCCCCAACCCTAGTGGGTGGGGCCCTCATCTGGAGACCCGGCCCCGTCGCATGTACGCGCACGTGTATGACGACCACGCGATGCCAACGCCGACGCCGGCGCGCCCGGGGGCGGCGCTCAGGCAGTAGCCGTTCGCGCGACACCCTGGTGACCGACGCCGGCGCGCCCGGGAGTCTCGCTCCGCGACGAGCCATCGGACGGCGCCCCCTCGTCGACGAGAGCCCACGCTTTCCCCCGAAAACGAACATTTCCCACCTGATCGAGTAGGAAATGTTCGTTTTCGGGGGAAATGGGAAATGGGAGAGCTGGGGAGCAGGAGCTGGGTACAGGCGAGACGATGACGCCGACCGCCGCGCGCACAAGCCTGAACGATGACGCCGACCGCCGCGCGCACAAGCCGGAAACCGCCCGAAAAGCCCGCGACATGACTGGACAAGACGTTCGCTCCGGCCATACAAGCAACAGGTCCCGGGACCTCAACGATCCCGGGACCTCATCGCGGAGACGGCGGGATTTGAACCCGCGAGGGGCTATGCACCCCTACCTCCTTAGCAGGGAGGCGCACTCGACCGGACTATGCGACGTCTCCAGTGCCGACAACAATAGGCGACTTCGCGCGCCCCGGCCAAACGCCGGGCGCACGCGCCGCAGAATCGGCTCGTAAGAGGAGGTTTGAGCTCTTCCGGCTATCCCGGGCGAGGACCCGGATCACCCATACGCATTCGCAATGCGCATCGCGCGGACACCCGATTCGGCCGCAGCCCGCACAGGGATTCGCACCTTTTCCGACCATGGTCCGACCACGCGGAAAAGAGCTCTTCCCTCGCAGAATCAACAAATAACCCCTCGGGATAAAACATCCCGAGGGGATCGCGGAGGGCGAGGGATTCGAACCCCCGGTGCCATCGCTGACACAGCGGTTTTCAAGACCGCCACCTTCGGCCACTCGGTCAGCCCTCCAGCAGCGCCAATCGTACCCGAAAGGCGACGCCCCTCTCCCCGACGACCGGGCCCGACTGCCCCGCCCGGGCCTCGCCCATGGGACCGGCCAAACGCTACACGCGGTGCCCGAAGAAGTTCCACGACCTCTTGTCCGACGGCGCCTCCTCGGGCTTGTCGAGGAGGCCGCGCGACAGCGCCGAGGCGAAAGGCGGCCACAACGGCACCCGTGCCGCGAGCATCGACTGAACCGCGTGGTACACGTCCCAGCGCGACGACTTCGCCGCCGTCACCTCCCGATTATGCGCGTCCAGGCGACGCACCCACCGCCCGGGGGAGCTGATGAGGTAGTCGTTAACGTAATCGACGAACGACCGGTAGCAGTGCTCGTAGTGCTCGACCTCGCCGGGGGTCGCGTGATCGTCGAGCAGCGCCCGGCGCAACGCGACTGTCGCGCAGATGCCCTCGCACACCACCCACTGCTGATGCTCGTCCTCGCCCACGAGCGGGGCGCCGTCCGGCCCGACGACCGTCGCGAACCCGGGCTCCCCATCGGTGCGCCGCCACCCGTCGACCCGAGCGCGCTCGAAGAGCTCGACCCCCATCTCCTTGAGGTAGTCCGGCACCGGACGGCCCATCGAACGCAGTCCCGACCGGATCTGCAGCGCCAATCGCACCCATTGCAGGGCGCGCCCCGTGACGTACCCGTGGTAGACGCGCCGCCGGTCGGCCTGCCCCACCGGCTCGCCCTCGAGCCTCTTCCACGAGGCGTCGAAGTACTCGGGCAGGCGCCAGTCGTTCGCCGAGGCGACCTCGTGGACGAAGGAGGCCATGATCTCGGCGCGCTCGACCCACACCGGGTCGGTCGTCGCCTCGCCCGCAGCCAGATAGGCCTCCGCCGTGTGCAGGAGCGTGCCCATCGTGCGCACCGGCAGTTCCTCGGAGAAATCCTCGACGAATTGGTCGCGGACGAGGCCGTTGCCCTCGAGCCAGTAGCGCTCCTGATCGTGGAGGAGCCGGCTGAGCAGCTCATGGGCTCCGGGGCGATCCGCCACCGTGGCCGCCGCGACGCCCAGGATGACATAGGCGTTGTGGTACTGGGACTTCGCGCGCCCGTCCTCGTCCCACGGCACGCCATTGCCATCGGCGTCCGGATCGGGCGTGATCGACGTCCACATGCCGCCGTGCTCGGGATCGACGAAGAACCGGTTGAGGCACCGGATGGCGTGGTCGGCGTAGCGACGCGACCCGGGCAGTCCCATGAGCGTGCCGAGGGAGAAGACGTAGAGCATCCGCGCGGTGACGGCCAGATCGATGCTCCGGGTCGGGTCGGGGTCGCCTTCGACCGTCAGATGCGCGAACCCGGTGGGGACGATCGCCCCTTCGGCCTCGGCGATCAAGGCCTGCATCTGGGCGGACAGCCACCTGTTGTGCTCAACGGAATCGAACCATCCCACGGGGGACCTCCTGACGTCATCGTCATCGAGCGGGGGCCGGATGTGACCGGCGGAACATTTTTAATGTATCAGGAGGTCAGCGTCGACAGAAATGCGAGGGGTGATCCCATCTGATGCGATGGGATGCCAAACGACGGCGGGTCGGTGCACACTGGGGCCATGCACGAACGAGCAGGCACAGTCGCCCTTCCCGCAGACCTCATCGACTCCGCCGAGGTCGTCGGCGCCTACTACGACATCGAACCGGACCCCTCCGACGTCAACCAGAGGGTCTCCTTCGGCACCTCCGGGCATCGCGGGTCCTCCCTGGACGGCCGATTCAACGAGGCCCACATCGTCGCCATCACCGCGGCCATCGTCGAGTACCGCGCCTCCCAGGGCGTCGACGGCCCCCTGTTCATCGGCCGCGACACCCACGCCCTGTCCGAGCCCGCATGGCGCACCGCCCTGGAAGTCCTCGCCGCCGCCGGCGTCGACACCCGGATCGACTCGCGCGGCTCCTACACTCCGACGCCGGCCGTCTCCGTCGCCATCCTCGGGGCCAACGGCGCCCCCGGGGCCCTGCGCACCTGCGGGCCCGGCCTGGCGGACGGCATCGTCGTCACCCCCTCGCATAATCCTCCCCGCGACGGCGGCTTCAAGTACAACCCCCCGCACGGCGGCCCCGCCGACGCCGACGCGACCGGGTGGATCGCCGACCGCGCCAATGAGATCCTCGCCGAGGGCTGGCGCAAGGTCCCCCGGATCATCGGCTCGGGCTTGCTCGACGACGAGCACATCGTCCCCTTCGACTACACGACCTTCTACGTCGACCAGCTCGACACCGTGATCGACATCGACGCGATCCGCTCGGCGGGCGTGCGCATCGGCGCCGATCCTCTCGGCGGGGCCTCCGTCGACTACTGGGCGGCGATCGCCGAGCGCTACGGCCTCGACCTGACGGTCGTCAACCCCGTCGTCGATCCCTCGTGGCCGTTCATGACACTCGACTGGGACGGCAAGATCCGCATGGACTGCTCCTCCCCCTACGCGATGGCATCCCTGCGGCAGGCCATGACGCCCGACGAGAACGGCGACACCCCGTACGACATCGCCACCGGCAACGACGCCGACTCGGACCGCCACGGCATCGTCACGCCCGACGGCCTGATGAATCCGAACCACTATCTCGCGGTCGCCATCGAGTACCTCTTCACCCACCGCCCCGGGTGGTCGTCGGAGGCCGCCGTCGGCAAGACCCTCGTCTCGTCGGCGCTCATCGACCGCGTCGTCGACTCCTTGGGCAGGCGCCTCATCGAGGTGCCCGTCGGCTTCAAGCACTTCGTCCCCGGGCTGCTCGACGGCTCGGTCGGCTTCGGCGGCGAGGAGTCCGCGGGGGCCTCGTTCCTGCGCAGGGACGGCACCGTGTGGTCGACCGACAAGGACGGGATCATCCTCGCGCTGCTCGCCTCGGAGATCCTCGCCGTGACCGGCAAGACCCCCTCGCAGCTCCACGACGAGCAGGTCGAGCGCTTCGGCGCCTCGGCGTACGCGCGCATCGACGCCCCGGCGAACCGCGAGGAGAAGGCCCGGCTCGCCGCCCTGTCGCCCGAGGACGTCGCCGCCACCGACCTGGCCGGGGACCCGATCGTCGCGACGCTCGTGCGCGCCCCGGGCAACGGCGAGGCGATCGGGGGCCTCAAGGTGGCGACCGAGCACGCGTGGTTCGCCGCCCGCCCGTCGGGCACCGAGGACGTCTACAAGATCTACGGCGAGTCCTTCAAGGGCCCCGAGCACCTGGCCGAGGTGCAGGAGGCGGCCAAGCGCCTGGTCTCGGACGCGCTGGGCTGAGTTCCGCTCGGGGACGGGCCCAGACGGCTCTCCATTCCCTCCCGTTTCCCCCGAAAACGAACATTTCCCCGCTTATCCGGTAGGAAATGTTCGTTTTCGGGGGAAATCATCACTGTCAGTAGTCCCGTGCGCAGTGGAATCCTGCACGAAACCCACGGGGACACGACCCGCCCCTGCGACGAGCGCCGATAGAATCACCTGATGGTCTACTCCCGCATCTTGCGCATCCGAGGCGCGTGGAGGTTCTCCTTCACCGGCCTGATCCTGCGCCTGCCGATGTCGATGATGGGCATCTCGATCATCCTGCTCGTCAAATCCGAGTACGGGAACTACACGCTCGCGGGCGCCGTATCCGCCGTCAACATCGTCGCCCTGGCCGTGTGCGCCCCGATCCTCGCGCGCCTCGTCGACGAGCACGGACAGATGAGGATCATGGGTCCCGCGCTGGCGGTCTGCGCCGCCTCGGCCTCCGGCCTCCTCGTCGCCGCAACGACGCACGCGCCCTCATGGGTCCTCTTCGCGTGCGCCGCGCTGGCGGGGGCGACATGGGGCTCTCCAGGGGCGCTCGTGCGCTCCCGGTGGGCGACCGTCGTCGACGATCCGCGGGACTTGACGACCGCCTACGCCTTCGAGGCCGCGATGGACGAGATCGTCTTCATCCTCGGGCCCGTCCTGGCGACGGTCCTCGGCACGTCGCTGCACGCGGGAACGGGCGTCGCCCTGTCCGTGCTGTTCCTCGTCGCCGGCGGCGCCGGATTCCTCGCCCAGCGGTCGAGCGAGCCGGCGCCGGTACGGCGCGAGCCGGGGATCGCACGAGCCTCGGTGATCTTCAAGCCGGCGGTTCTGGTCCTCGCCCTGACGTACATCGGGGCGGGCATGCTGTTCGGGGCGAACGACGTCTCGGTCGTCGCCTTCACCGAGGCCCTGGGCGCTCCCGCCATGTCCGGGGTCCTCCTCGCGGTGTTCTCCACAGGCTCGCTGGTCGCGGCGCTCGTCTACGGGGCGCGCAGCTGGGTCCAGCCCCTGTGGCGGCTCTACATGGTCGGGATCATCGCCTTGGCGGTCGGCACGACGACCTTCCTGGCGGCGCATCACCTGTGGTCGATGGCGGTGACGATGCTCATCACCGGCATGGCGTGCGCGCCGACGATGACGAACGTCAACATGATCATCGCGAGGATCGTCCCCGCGTCGCAGCTCACCGAGGGGCTCGCGTGGATGTCGACCTCGATGAACCTCGGGGTGTCCCTCGGGGCGGCGGTCGCCGGCCGGGCCGTCGACTCGGCCGGAGCCCACGGAGGCTACGTCATCGTCGTCGGGGCGGGATGGATCATGGTCGCCCTCATGCTCGTCGGCGTGCGCTCCCTGCGGCGGGACACCGAGGAGGAGGCGCCGACCCTCGATTGACGAGAGTAAGACGCGGGTCGTTCAACCGGTCGACGATGTCGAGGCCCTGATGACGAGCTCTGGCGAGAGCGTCACCCTCCGGTGCTCGTGCCCCTCGTCCCGAGCCATCTCCTCCAAGAGGAGTCGAACAGCGGCCGCGCCCATCTCTTGCCCCTTCATCGCCACGCTCGTCAACGGCACCGGGCAGTCCTGGGCGGAGGCGTTCCGGTCGCAGCCCATGACGGCGATATCGCCGGGAACCGAGATTCCCGCCTCGCCCAGTCCCTCGATCAGCGCGGAGGCCAATGAATCCGTGACCCCGATGATGCCGTCCGGACGCGAACCGGAGCTGCGGGCGGAGACGATCTCAGCGACTGCGCGGCCATCGGCCTCCTTGACGCCGTCGACGGCGATCTCCTCGAAGGCGGCTCGTCCTGCGGCTTCGCGCATGGCCCTGCGCACTCCGATGCGGCGCAGGCGCACGGGCTGGTAGTCCTCATCTCCTCCGCCTGCCAGAGCGATGCGGGTGCAGCCGATCTCGATCATGTGGCGGGCGGCGAGGTAGCCGACGCGCTCATTATCGACGACGACGGTGCACAGGTCGTCGTCCCCCTGGTCGTAGTTGATGATGACCACCGGGGTGCCCCGGACTTTGAGGCGGGCAATATGGGATGCAGAGTCTTGCATCGGGGCGAGGAGCAGGCCTGCGACACGCGCCTCGCTGAAGGACTCGACGTTCTCGCCCTGAGCGTCGAAATCGTCGGCGCTGTCGGCGAGGAGGAGGTTGTGGCCGGCGGCCCTGGCCGCCGCCTGGGCCCCCCTGGCCACGTCGACGAACATCGAGTTCGACAGGTTGATGACGACCAGGCCGATCGATCCGGGGCGACCGGACGCCAGGGAGCTGGCGTTTCCGTTTCGGACGAATCCCAGCTCCTCGATCGCGGCGCGGACCCGTTCGATGGTCGTCTCGGAGACGCGCTCGGGATGGTTGAGCACGTTGGATGCGGTGCCCAGGGAGACCCCGGCGCGCTCGGCGACGTCGTGGAGGCGGGGCGCCCCCTGGGGATGACTAGGCATCCTCGGATCACCTTCTCCAATCACTTCGCGATGTGGGCCTGACTTCACCCCTTGACCGCGCCGGCGGTCATGCCCTCTTGAATCTGACGGTTGAAGAACGCGTACATGATCAGCGGCGGCACGGTGATGAGGAGAACGTCCATGAACAGGAGATTCCACTGATTCAGGCCCTGCGACTGGAAATTGTACAGGGTGAGTTGAACGGTTTCGTTGCCCTGGCCGGGCAGGAAGTACAGGGCGTAGGTGAAGTCGTTGAACACGGCGACCGCCTGGACGACGATGACGGTGACGATCGTGGATTTGAGCAGCGGGAAGATCACCGCGAAGAAGAGTCGTAAGGGGCCCGCACCATCGATGATCGCGGCCTCGTCGAGTTCTCGGGGGATCGTTTGGACGAAGGCCCGGAACAGGAGGATGCAGAAGGACAGGCCGAAGGCGACGTGGACGGCGACGAGTCCCGCGAGGGACTTGTACAGGCCGATCCCATCGAGGACCCAGATCGTCGGGACGACGGCCGGCGGAATGATGAGGCCCATCATGACGAAGAGGTTGATGAGCCCGTTCCACTTCGAGGAGCGCCGCTGGAGGACGTACCCGACCATTGCTCCGAGGATCACTTGAATGGCGACGGCGGCGACGGTGACGATCCCGGAGTTGATGAAGGCTCGGACCAGGACGTAGTCCTGGGTCGCGATGACGGTTCGGAAGTTCTCGACGAATGCCCATTGGGTGGGCAGGGAGAATTCGAGGAGCGAGGCCTCCTGCTGGGTCTTTGAGGCCGTCAGGATGATGAAGACGAAGGGGATGATGAAGACGACGATGCTGCTGAGGATCGCGACGATCCCGGGGATCAGGCCTTTGCGGGGGCGCGCCGAGCGCGTGCGTGCGGGGGTGCTCATTTCTCGCCCCTCCTGTTGAGCCACATGTTGAGCGGGATGACGATGAGGGCGATGACGAGGAAGAGGACGACGTTGCCCGCGGTCGACAGGCCGTAGAAGCCGGCCTGGTACTGCTTGTAGATGACGGAGGCGATGACATCGGAGGAGAATCCGGGGCCGCCCCGGGTCATCGTCCAGATGAGGTCGAAGGACCGTAGGCCGCCGATGAGCGAGAGGATGATGACGGTGACGGTCGCTGGTCGGCACAGCGGGAGGGTGATGTTCGTGAAGATATCCCATGAGCCCGCGCCATCCATCTTGGCGGCCTCGATGTACTCGGCGGGGATGGCGACGATGCCGGAGATGTAGATGACGGTGGCCAGGCCGACGCCTTTCCACACGTCGACGCCCGCGACGGAGAAGAGGGCGAGATCGGGGTTGGTCAACCATCCGGGCCCATCGATGCCGATGACGGCGAGGGCGCGGTTGATGAGGCCGTCGTTCGGGTCGAGGAGGACCTTCCACGTGACGCCCACGCCGATGGTCGACACGAGGACGGGGAAGAAGACGACGGATCGCAGGTAGTTGCGACCAAGAACCTGGGAGGTCAGGAGAACTGCGAGGGCTAGGCCGAGGACGACTTTGGATCCGGAGGTGACGACGGCGTAGATAACGGTGTTGATGAATCCCTTGACGAGGGAGGGCTCCTTGAAGAAGAGGACGAAGTTGTCCACTCCGATGAACTCCATGTCGAAGAGCGTCCATCGGTTAAGGGAGAAGTAGAACGAAGCGAGTGTGGGGGCGAGGAAGAGGACGATGAAGAAGATGCCGGCTGGGATGTGGAAGGAGAGGGGATAGTACCCGTCGAGGCCGCTGCCCTTCTTCTTGCGGAAGCGTTGCGCCCGGTGGCGCCTGGATTCGGCGAGGGGAGATGTCGTCGTCATGGTTCCTCCAGTGGTCGGCGCCTGGGGCGGTCGCGGATCGGCCGCCCCAGGCGCGTCACGGTCGGTGTGTCACCAGCCCTCGATGCCGAGCTGCTGGGCCTGCTTCTGGACGTCTTGGTCGTAGAGCGCGGCGCCTTCGGCGGCGGTGGAGATCCCGGAGCCGACCTGGACGGTGATCTGCTCGAGAGACGGCCCCTTGATGGGGGAGAGGAATTCGAGGGCGAGCCCGGTGTTGCCCTCGTCGTAGTAGGGGGTCATGTCCTTGACGAGGGAGGCGGCGGTGTCGGGGACATCGCAGCCGTCGATGACGAACGGTCCGCCGATGGTGATGGCCAAGCCCATGACGGCGCAGGCCTCGGGGCCGGCGAGCCAGGCGAGGACCTCGTAGGAGGCCTGGAGCGCGGCGCCCTCGGTGGTCTTGGGGATGTACATGCCGTTGGGGGTGCCGATGGTCAGGCCGTTGATGGACGGGTCGTCGGAGGGGATGGGGAAGACTCCGATGGACGGATCGGCGTCGGGGTAGTTGGCCCCGACGGCGGCGGCGATGTTGGAGGTCAGCATCGGGAAGTGGGCGCCGGTGCCCTCGGCGAGCATTTTCACGCCGTCGTCGTAGGTGGCCGAGGCGTAGTCGTCGTTCATGTATCCGGCCGTGAAGACGTCCTCCATGTGCTGGAATCCGGCGAAGGCGGGCGGGTCGACGTACTTGGCCTTGTTCCCGGTGTACTTGTCGGCCCATTGCGGGTCGGCGGCCAGGACGTTGTAGGCGTCTCCGAGGACGGGCAACTGGGAGGTCCAGGTGTCGGAGTAGGTCTGGATGACGGGGGTGATACCGGCGTCCTTGATCTTCTGGTTGTTCGCCATGAACTCGTCCCACGACCGGGGGATGTCGAGGCCGAGGTTGGCGTAGACGTCTTTGTTGTAGAGCATTCCGAAGGCGAAGGAGGCGCCGACGGGCAGGCCGTAGAGGCCGTTGTCAGTGGAGGCGGACTGCTTCCAGTTCTGGGAGACGCGTCCGGCCCAGTCCTGATCGGATAGGTCGATGAGGGTGGTGTCGGGGCTCAGGGCCTTGAGGAGGGAGCCCGAGTTGTACCAGAACATGTCGTTCATGTCGCCGGTGGACAGTCGGGTCTTGACGAGGTTGTCGCCCTCGGAACCGGTGGGGTGGGTCTCGTAGGAGATCTGGATGGCGTCGTGGGAGGAGTTGAAGGATTCGACGAGGCCGTCCCACAGGGCGATCGACGAGGGGTCCGAGTCGATGTAGATCGACACGGTGGTCGTGCCGTCGGCGGATGGGGTGTCCGAGGCGGAGCCGCAGGCCGTCAGGCCGGCGGCGAGGACGAGGGCGGATGCTGTCGCGGCGGCGATGGTCAGGCGTGTGGTCATGCTGTGTTCCTCCATGCGGTGGCGTCTCGGCCACTCCCCCATTGGAGTGTTCGAGACATGAAATTGAAGCGCTTCATTGCTCCGTCAGCATAAAATCTCCACAAACGATCGTCAAGAGAGAAATGATAACGATTCAAATATCACCCTACTTCTCTTGAAAAACAAGGAAAAGCGGTTCTTATTGCGCACCTGCTCAGCCCATCAGGGCAACTGTCACCTGCTGCGAGCCGGCTCTTGCATTGATTAGAATAAAGCGCTTCAATACTGATACGCCCGCCGCGACGACGCGGCGACCGACGACAAGGTTGACTATGCCCGTCCCCGCGACCCCCTCCCCCGCGATCCTCGACCCCGCTACCCGTGTGACCTCGCTCCGATCGCGCTTCGATCCCTCTCTCGTCGCAGTCGCGCTCGAAGAGATCCGCCTGCGCTGGGCCGTCGCCTGCGAGCGTCCGGGCGCCAGCCAGACCGCCTATCAGATCCGCCACCGCGCCGACTCCGCTCCCTGGACCGTCGCCGAGCCCGTCCTCTCCGACGCCGCTGTCGACATCCCCGCCCCCGGCGGCCCCCTGAACGCCCGGGAGCAGCGCGAGTACTGCGTGCGCATCGCTACCGACACCGGATGGAGTCCCTGGTCCTCCCCCCTCCTCATCGAAGGGAGCCTCGACTCCGACTCCTTCGCCGCCGACGTCATCTCCATCCCCACCGACCTCGAAGGCCCCGCCGCCATCCTGCGCACCGAGTTCACCCTGCCCTTCACCCCCGTCCGCGCCCGCCTCTACCTGTCCGCCCTCGGACTCGTCCACGCCCGCATCAACGGGGCCGACACCTCCGACGCCCTCCTGACCCCCGGCTGGACCGAGTACGACGACCGCATCCTCATCGACGCCATCGACGCCACCGACCTCGTCCACGAGGGCCGCAATGCCATCAGCCTGACCGTGGGCGACGGCTGGTACCGCGGCCGCATGGGCTTCGCCGGTCGCACCGAGATCTACGGCGACCGATCCGGAGCCATCGCCCGTCTTGAGATCCTCGGCGAGGCAGGACAGGCTCTGACCGTCGCCACCGACGACTCATGGGTCGGCGGATTCGGGCCGATCCGCGCCGCTTCCATCTACGACGGGACGACGATCGACCTACGGCTCGACGCCGGCGACCCCTCCCTGCCCGGCTTCGACACCGACGGCTGGCTCCCCGTCGACATCCTCGACTGCGACCATCGCGTTTTCCACCCCCGCGCCGTCCCCCCCGTGCGCGTCATCGGCGGCTTCGACATGAATGCCCTGTCGGACCGCATCGAGGACGCCGCGGACGGGGTCGTCCTCGACGCCGGCCAGAACATCTCGGGATGGGTCCGCCTGACCGTCGAGGGCGAGGCCGGAACCGAAGTCGTCGTGCGCCACGCCGAGGTCCTCGACCCCGACGGGTCCTTGCACACCGCCTCCCTGCGCTCGGCCCGCGCGACCGACCGCTACATCCTGGGCGAATCCGGCCGGATCGAACTCGAACCCGTTTTCACATTCCACGGCTTCCGCTACGCCGACGTGACCGGGCCCGTCCGGATCGTCTCCGCCCGCGCCATCGCCATCTCCACGGACTTGCCCCGGCGCGCAACCTTCTCCTCGTCCCACAACGCCCTCGACCGGTTCCATGAGAACGTCGTATGGTCCCAACTCGACAACTTCGTCTCGATCCCCACCGACTGCCCCCAGCGCGACGAGCGCCTCGGATGGACCGGCGACGCCCAGGCCTTCGCCGCCACCGCCAACACCCTCTTCGACGCCGAGGCCTTCTGGGCCTCGTGGCTGCGCGACCTCGAACTCGCCCAGAACGACAACGGGGCCGTCGCCTCCCTCGTCCCCAATATCATCGCCGGAGACGCGCGCATGGGAGGCCGGCCCATCGACGACATGGGACGCGCCGGCTGGGCCGACGCCGCGACCATCGTCCCGTGGTCGACCTACGCCTCGGTCGGCTCCCCCGAAATCCTGCGCTCCCAGCTCGACTCGATGCGCCGCTGGGTCGACCACCTGCGCCGGCGCGCCGGCGACGACGTGCTCCTGCCCGATGAGCCCTTCCAATACGGCGACTGGCTCGACCCGGATGCCCCAGTCGACCAGCCGTGGAATGGGAAGACGCCCGCCCTCTTCGTCGCGAACTGCTTCTACATCCACTCGACCCGACTCCTTGCCGCTTCCGAGCGTCTCATCGGCGATCCAGACGAAGCCCAGCGCCTCGAGGACCTCGCGACCCGGGTCGCCGACGCCGTGTGGACGCGGTGGAAGCACGAGGCCCACGAGACCCAGACCGGCGCAGCCATGTGCCTGGAGTTCGGCATCGTCCCGGACCGCGCCCGGCCCGGCCTCGTCGCCGCCCTCGCCGACAACGTCCGACGCGAGAACGGGCGGATCGCGACCGGCTTCCTGGGGACCCCCCTCGTTCTCTTCGCCCTGAGCCGAGCGGGCAAATGGGAAGAGGCGTACACGATGCTCCTGCGGCGCCAGGCCCCCTCGTGGCTCTACCAAGTCGATCGCGGAGCGACGACAGTGTGGGAGCGGTGGGACGCCATCAAGGAGGACGGCTCGATCCACGCCGGCGAAATGGCCGGCGACGAGGGCGGGATGATCTCCTTCAACCACTACGCCTACGGCGCCGTCATCGACTGGGTGTACCGCAATGTCGCCGGCCTCGAACCGATGACCCCCGGCTACCGGACGACCCGGATCGGCCCGCGTCCCGCCACCGCCCTGACGCGCGCCCAGGCGTCGATCGCGACGACCTTCGGCGACCTGTCGATCGCATGGGAGGTCGATCCCGATCTGCTGACAATCCGCCTCGTCATCCCCTTCGGCGTCGAGGCCGTTCTCGACCTCCTCGCCGACGAAGGCTCCATCGCCCTCGTCGACGGCGCTCCCGCGCCCGACAGGCTCGGTCACGGCGCCTACACGATCACCCTGACACGCCCTCGGATCATCGAGGTCGACGCCGCCGCCTCATGACCTCGACGCCGCCGCCGACCACCCGCGAAGAGGTCCTGAGCCTCTCCCCCCTGCCGATCTTCCGGCCTGCCGAAGACGGGATGCGGGCCGAAACCCACCTTTCCCGCCTCGATGACGAGGGGGCGTGGGCCTATCCTCGCGCCCAGTTCGCCCGCGGCGCCCTGCGGGCGCTGCTCGCCGAGAGCCATCGGACGACGCGTCACGTCTCGTATCCCGACAACGCCGTTCTACCGGCCCGGCGAGCCCTGTTCCGCCTGTGCGGGGAAGGCTCAGTCGTCATCGAACAGTCCCTCGGACAGGTACGCGTCCTCGATCCCCTCCTCCCCCATGACGAGGATGCCGTCCTCGCGGGATCACCGGTCGCTCAGGGGTGGTCGGCGGCCTGCCCCGAGGCCGGCCACGCCCCTGTGCCGGGACGGGTCCTGCCCGTCGGCTCGCGCCTCCCGCTCGTCGAGGAGCGCAGCCTCGTCCTCGTCGTCGAAGCCGATGACGCCGACGACCCCCCTGCCCTGCGCCTGAGCTGGACCGGGGGCCGGCCCCCGAGAATCGACACCCGCAGTGACGCGGACGCCCGCTGGTGGCCGGCCGATCTGCGAGTCGGCGACGACGAGCCCCCGCACCGGGCGGGCGAGCCCGTACATCAGATCTCACCGCGCCTTGTCGACGGTCTCTATGAATCGCCCGTCCCGGTTCTGGGGCGCGTCGTCATCTCGTGCGCTCTCGACGCCGAGGAGCCCGTGCTCGCCGTCGGCGAATCCCGGTCGGAGGCCCTGGCCGGTCCGACGATGGACGCCGAGTGCTCAACGGAGCTCGTACCCGCCGGGCCGGGGTCGTGGAGGTCCGTTCACCGCCTGGGGTTGCGCTACCTACGCGTCGTCGGGGACCGCGTCTCCTCGGTGTCGATCGAGGCCAGCGCGCGCCGATTCGGGCGACGCAGCGCTTTCGCCTGCTCCGACGAATCCCTGACAGCGATCTGGTCGACGGCCGCGACGACTTTGGGGACGTGCATCCAGACCCTGCTCGTCGACGGGATCAAGCGGGACCGAGTCCCATGGATGGGCGACAACGCCTCGGCGCTCGGGCCCAACGCCTACGCTTTCGGCGACGCCGTGGCGGCCCGCGACGGGATCGAGGCTCTGCTGGCGTCCCGCCGGGGTTTCGCCAATGGAATCGCCGATTACTCCCTGTGGGGGGTCATCGCCCTGGGCCTGGATCGGGAATTCTTCGACGATCAGGGGCTGGCCGCCTCCGTCATGGGCGACGTCGAGGCCCTGATGGAGTCTTTGCTGGCGTTGACCGACGACGACGGCCTGCTGCGGACGGTGAAGGATGGGTATGCGTTCCCCGAGTCGGGCCCGGGGGCGGTCTTCCTCGACTGGGGGGTCGGGATCGATCCCGATCGCACGCCGACGGCCTTCCAGGCCCTGTGGTTCTGGGCCTTGACGAGCGCGATCGGGGTACGTCGGTCGGTCCTGGGAGGACCGGCGGGGGTTGATCCGGTGGCCGCGCGATGGGCGGGGTGCCGGACGAGGCTGAGGCGGGCCCTGATGGAGTCGGCGTGGGATGGGCGGGCGTGGCGCGAGTACGTCGATGGGGAGTCGTCACCGGCTCCGCTGGCGAACACGCTCGCGGTGCTCGCCGGCCTGGGTCATCGGGGGTCCGAGGCGGTGGCCGAGCAGATCCTCATGACGGAGTCCGGCACGCCGTCGATGCGTTCGTGGGCGCTGCGCGCACTGGTGGAGTTGGGCGAACGGGAGCGGGCCTTGGGGATCCTCAGGGGGTTGTGGGCGCCGATGATCGAGGCCGGGGCCGCGACGTTCTGGGAGGAGTTCGGCCAGGAGGGGGCTTCTCCTACGGAGATGTACGGCCGTCCTTTCGGCAAGAGCCTGTGCCACGGGTGGGCGTCCGGGCCGTGCGATTTGCTGCCGCGCATCGTCCTGGGGGTGCATCCGCTGCTGCCCGGGTGGCGCGAGTTCGAAGTCGATCCGCTGCTCGGGGATCTCGGTTGGGCGGCGGGGGTGGTGCCCTCCCCGGTGGGGGACGTGTGCGTCATCGTCGAGCGCGGATCGGCTCGTGTCGAGGTGCCCGCGGGGTCGGTCCTCGTCCATCGGGGTCGTCGTTTCCCGGGTCCGGCATCGGTGCGGCTCTGAGGGAGTCTCCGAGAACCGTTGACACGGTTTGAATGGTTTCATACCCTCGTACTGAAACGTTTCATACTCTTCGACGCAGAAGGGGAAGCACTCATGTCCGACCTCACCTCTCAACTCATCGCCCTGGCGAACGACATCGGCGGGGACACCGAGTTCTCCCGCGCCGGCGGGGGAAACGCCTCGGTCAAGACCGACGGCGTCCTCCACATCAAGCCCTCGGGCGTGCCGCTGGCCACCCTCGCGGCCGAAGACCTCGTCCCCCTGCGCATCGACGTCCTCCTCGACGCCCTCCACTCCGACGAGGAGGTCGACGGCGACCCCGTGCGCGCCGCAGCCCGCAGAGCCCAGATCGGCGATGCCGGCGGGCGCCGCCCGAGCGTCGAGATCCTCTTCCACGCGCTCATCCCCGACCCCCTCGTCCTCCATCTCCACCCGCTGACCGCCAACGCCCTGACCTGCAACGAGGACGGCCCCGCCCTCGCCCGCGAGATCCTCGGCGACGAGGCGGTGTGGGTCGACTACATCGACCCGGGCGTCCCGCTCGCCCGCGGCGTCGAGGCCGCCCGCGACGCGCACGCCGAGCGAACCGGCAGGCCCGCCCCCGGCATCGTCCTGCTCGGCAATCACGGGATCATCGTCTCCGGCGCGACCTACGACGAGGTCGCCGAGCGGACCCGCTTCCTCACCGACCGCATCCGGGCCGCCATCGACGCGGCCCCCGCGCCCGCGCCCGAGGCCGCCGACGACCTGCCCGCCGACCGCCGCGACGCCCTCGTCGAGGCGTTCCGCACCGCACTGGGATCGGAGGCGACGGCCTCGTCCTGCGAGGGCCATGCGCGCACGTCCTCGAGCGCCCAGGCCGGCCCGGTCTCGCGCGGACCGCTGATCCCCGACCAGATCGTCTACTCCGGTTCCTTCCCCCTGGTCCTCGCCGGGGACGAGGACGAGGCCGGCGTGACCGCCGCCGTCGCCGCCTTCCGCGAGGCGCACGGGCGCGCCCCGATCGTCGCCGTCGTCCCCGGTCGTCTCGTCATCGCCGCCGGGGACTCCCCTGCGGCCGCGCAGAACGCGCTGGCGACGTACCTCGACGCGCTGCGGGTCGCCGCCGACGCCGATCGGATCGGCCGAGTGCGCGTCATGGACGAGCGCGAGCGGCATTTCATCGAGAACTGGGAGGCGGAGGCCTACCGCCGTTCCGTCGCGAAGGAGGGCTGAGGCGGCGCGCCATCGCTCTCCATCCCCACCCGATGACAGGCGCTCCGGCCGATTCTGGCCGGAGCGCCTGTGTCAGCAGGGACGGAGCGTCGGTGCGATGCCGTCAGACCTCGAGGAGGACCTTGATCTCCCGGCGCTCGTCCATCGCCCGGTAGCCGTCGGCCGCGTCCTCCAGCGGGATGCGCGCGGTGAAGACCCTGCCGGGACGGATCTGGCGGCGTTGGATCCGATCGATGAGGTCGGGCAGGAACCGGCGCACCGGGGCTGGGCCTCCCTCCAGGTGGACCTGGCGGAAGAATAGGTCGCGCCCGTCGATCTCCTGGTCGTGCGAGACGCCGACGAATCCGATGCGGCCGCCGGGCCGGCACGAGGCGAGGGCCTGGTCCATCGACTCCTGGGTGCCGACGGCCTCGCACACGCCGTGCGCGCCGTAGCCGCCCGTCAGCTCCCGGACCTTCGCAGCCCCCTCCTCGCCCCGCTCGGCGACGACGACGTCGGCCCCGAACTCGCGCGCGAGGGCCGCCCGGTCCTCGTGTCGGGAGAAGGCGATGACCGTCTGCGCACCGAGGGTCTTGGCGGCGAGGACCGCGCACAGGCCGACCGCCCCGTCGCCGACGACGGCGATCGTCTTACCGGGTCCGGCGTTGGCCGCGACGGCCGCGTACCAGCCGGTGCCCAGGACGTCCGAGGCGGCCAGGTAGTCGGCGAGGATCTCCGGGTCGTCGGGACGCCCGCCGGGCACCACGACGAGGGAGCCATCGGCCTGCTCGACGCGCATGTACTGGGCTTGCGCCCCCGTGTACTCGCCGGCGTTCGCGCACCGCGACGGATAGCCGGCCTCGCAGATCTCGCAGGTGCCGTCGGAGAGCATGAAGGAGCCGATGACGAAGTCGCCGACCTCGACGGAGGCGACGTCGTCGGCCGCTGCGACGACCGTTCCGACGTACTCGTGCCCCATGTACTGATCCTTCACGGGTTGGAGGCCGCGGTAGGGCCACAGGTCCGAGCCGCAAATACAGGAGGCGGCCAGTTTGAGGATGACGTCGCCCCCTCCGTGGAGTCGAGGGACGGGGATCTCGTCAATGACGACCTCGCCGGGGGCCTTCATCACGACGGCTTTCATGGTGGTCGGGAGCGCTGAGGGTGCGATGGTGCTCATGGGGTGCCTTCCCTACGGGTGCCTACTCCATCAGCCTACGACCGGACCGGCGCGATGGCAGGCGGAGGAGATGGAATCCCGCGGCCCGACGTCGACACCTCCTGCTCCTGGCTCGACCTCGACCGGGACACCATCCACGACACCTCGCTCGACGGCGGATCGAGCACCATCCGCCTCGAAGAGGCCGGGGCCGTCATCCTCCTGTACGAGCCCGCCGGAAACTCCTTCACGGGGGATCCGAATGGGGCGGGGAGCGCCCCGGCGCCGCGGATTCCGGGTGCTCAGCCGAAGACGCGCGCCTCGGCCGCCTCCCAGGCGCCAAGAGCTCCCGGAGTCGGCTCGTAGCGGGTGAGGGCGGAGGAATCGGACACGATCCGGCGCAGGTTCGCGAGCCCCCCGTCGAGGGCCCCGATGGCGCGCAGCTGGACGACCATGTTCCCGATCCCCGTGCCCTCGACGGGCCCGGCGATCACGGGCAGTCCCGTGGCGTCGGCCGTGGACTGGCACAGGAGGGCGTTCTTCGAGCCGCCGCCGACGATGTGGACGACCTCGATCGCCTTGCCGGACAGCTCGCCCGTCTGGCGCAGGGCCCTCCGGTAGGCGACGACGAGGGACTCGGTGATCGCCCGGAGCAGCTCTGCGCGACTGCGGGGCGCCGGTTCGCCGACGCGCGCGCACCACCGGTCGATCCGTCCGAGCATGTCGCCGGGGGCGAAGAACTCGGGGTCGTTGATGTCGAAGAGGGTGCGCATCGGCTCTGCCGCCTCGGTCTGGGCGTCGAGGACCGGCCACGACAGGCCGTCCGCATCGGAGCTCTCCGCCTCCCGCCATTGCCGCAGGCACTCCTGCTGAACCCACATCCCCATGATGTTCTTCAGGTAGCGGACGGTCCCGTCGACGCCGAGTTCGTTGGTGAAGTTCGCGGCGCGCGATGCCTGCGACAGGACCGGCGCGTCGAGTTCGGTCCCCACCAGGGACCAGGTTCCCGACGAGATGAGCCCGAAGGGGGCGCCCTCTTCGACGGCGGGCACGGCGACGACCGCGGACGCCGTGTCGTGGGATCCGACGGCGATCAGCGGCGTAGCGGCGCCCTCGTGGGTGCGCAGGTCGACTCCGGCCAGTCGCACCGGGCCGATGACAGCGCCCGGTTCGACGAGTTCGGGCAGGATCGCCGGGACGTCGACGTCGAAGCGCGAGGACAGCAGGTCGAGGACCTCCGGGCTCCATCGTCGCGTCGTCGGGTCGATCATCCCGGTGCTCGACGCGTTGGTCACTTCGCAGATCCGCCGACCCGTCAGCCAGTAGCCGATGAGGTCGGGGAGCATGAGCATCGTCCGCGCGCGCCCGGACCGGTCCCAGTCGCGGTCGGCGATCAGTTGGAACATCGTGTTGAACGGCTGGAATTGGAGGCCGTTGAGGGAGTACAGGTCGTCGGCGCCGATCTCGTCGAAGAGTCGGCGGGTCGCGGTCTCGGTGCGCGGGGACCGGTAGGACGAGGGGTTGCCGACGAGTCTGCCGTCCGCGTCGAGGAGGCCGTAGTCGACGGCCCACGAGTCGATGCCGATGGCGTCGACGGGGCCGCGCCGCGCCGCTTCGGCCAGGCCGGCGCGGATCCCGCTCCACAGGGCGAGGACGTCCCATTCGAAGTCGTTGTCGCCGTCGACGGGGACGCGGACGGGGCCGTTGGGGAATCGGGAGCATTCCTCGACGGTGAGCCGTCCGCCGTCGAGGACGCCGCGCAGGACGCGCCCGGAGGAGGCGCCGAGGTCGATGGCTGCGATGGCGTGGGTCATCAGGGTTCTCCGTCTCGTCGGGGGTTGTCCGTCGGTGTCTGCGGCGAGAAGCGGCACCGCCCCGGGTGGCGCGACCGTGGTCCGCGGGGCCGGGGAGGTGCCGCTCATGGCGCGGGAGGCGCCGTTCCGCCCGCCCCTGGTGCGAGGGGCGGGCGGGGTCTTAGGCGCCCCAGCTGGCCTGCTGGCCGCCGACGCGCTCGGCCTCGATGGTCTCGAGGTAGCCGGAGCGGGCGAAGGCGGCGAGCGGGTCGGGGTCGAGGCCCTGGTCCTCGCGCAGGTCGCGCAGGAGCGGGCGCACATCGGTGGAGAAGGCGTCCATGAGGACCTGGTTGGCACCGATGACGTCGTGGTCGGCCTGGGCTCGGGAGAGGGCGTCGCGGTCGACGAGGAGGGCCTTGGCGGTGGCCTCCTGGACGTTGAGGGCCGAGAGGATCTCCCCGGGGATCTTCGCCTCGAGGTTGTGGCACTGGTCGAGCATGAAGTTGACGCCGGAGTCCTTGTCGAGGGCGCCGAAGCCGACGATCTCGTGCATGATGCGGAAGAGCTGGAAGGGGTCGGCGGAGCCGACGATGAGGTCGTCGTCGGCGTAGAAGCGCGAGTTGAAGTCGAAGGCCCCCAGGCGCCCGGCGCGCAGGAGTTGGACGACGATGAACTCGATGTTGGTCCCGGGCGCGTGGTGACCGGTGTCGAGGCAGACGACGGCCCGCTCGCCGAGGGCGAGGACGTGGGAGAGGGCGGTGCCCCAGTCCGGGATGTCGGTGTGGTAGAAGGCGGGCTCGAAGAACTTGTACTCGAGGAGGAGCTGCTGGTCGTCGTCGAGTTCGGAGTAGATCGTCTGGAGGGATTCGGCGAGGCGTTCCTGGCGGGCGGCGATGGAGTCCTGGCCGGGGTAATTGGTGCCGTCGGCGAGCCAGATCTTGAGGACTTTCGAGCCGGTGGCGCGCATGACGTCGATGCATTCGAGGTGGGCGTCGACGGCCTTGCGGCGCAGGGCGGGGTCGGAGTTGGTCAGGGACCCGAATTTGTAGTCGTTGTCCTGGAAGACGTTGGAGTTGATGGTGCCGAGTTCGACGCCGAGTTCGGCGGCGTGGTCGCGCAGGGCTTCGAAGGAGTCGACGAGGTCCCAGGGGATGTGGAGGGAGACTCGGGGGGTGATCCCGGTGAAGCGGTGGACTTGGGCGGCGTCGGCGACTTTCTCGAAGGCGTCGCGGGGGGTGCCGGGGGTGGCGAAGACCTTGAAGCGGGTGCCGGAGTTGCCGAAGGCCCAGGAGGGCAGTTCGATGGTCTGCTCGGCGAGGAGTCTGCGCTGCTCGGCGGTGAGGTCGGAAAGGGCGACCATGGGGGTTCTCTCTTTCGATGGCGGTCGGGTGCGGGCGTGTCAGGGGAGGTAGAAGTACTGGGGCAGGATGCGGGCCTGTCCGCCGGCTTCTCCGTCGAAGTACTGGGCCATGTCGGCCTGCCAGCGGGTGTTGACCTCGGTGGCGGCCATCGCTCGTTGGGCGGCGTCGGCGTCGTCGGATTCGAAGTAGCCGACGACGGTGCCGGAGTCGCGGTCGAGGAAGAGCGAGTAGTTGCGCCATCCGGCGTCGGTCAGGGCGTCGCGCATCTCCTGCCAGACGCGCTGGTGGACGTCGACGTACTCGGCGAGCTTGTCGGGACGGACCCGCAGTAGGAAGCACTGCCGGGTGGGCGAGGCCTGGTCGGTGGCAGTCAGGAGCGCGTCGAGGTCGAGGGTCGGGCTCATCATTCCTCCTTCGTCGTCGAATGGGAACGTCGTGGGGTCCAGCATATGATGAAACGTTTCATTAGTCAATGGGCGATCCGCCTCTCACAGGGCTCGGCGGCCGGAGGGGACCCCGACCGCCGAGCATCAGAACGTCGCGCGACGATCAGAAGTCGTAGTCGTCGATGTTGTCAGCGTTGAACCGGACCGGGTCGCCGACGACGACGATGCCGCCCTCCTCGACGGTGCGCTCGCCGAGCTCGCCGGCGGTGAAGGTGTCGCCGACCGCGCCCGTGATCTTGCCGGAGTGCAGGGCGGCGCCCGCGTAGGCGGCGACGTAGCCGAGCTGGGCCGGATCCCACAGGGCGAACTCGGTGACGGTGCCGTCCTTGACGAAGGAGCGCATCTCATTGGGCAGGCCCAGGCCGGTCAGGACGACCTTGCCCTTGTACTCCGAGGTCGACAGGTAGCGGGCGGTCGCGGCGATGCCGACGGTCGTCGGGGAGACGATGGCGTCGAGATCGGGGTGCGCCTGGAGCAGGCCCTGGGCCTCCTGGAAGGACTTGGTGTCGTCGTCGTCGCCGTAGACCTTGTCGACGATGACGATGTCCTTGTACTTGTCGTTGGAGGCGATCTCGTCCTCCATGAACGTGATCCACGCGTTCTGGTTGGTCGCGGTGGCCGTGGCCGACAGGATCGCGATGTTGCCGGCCCCGCCGATCTGCTCGGAGACCATCTCGAGCATGGTCAGGGCGACCTGCTTGGACTCGACCTGGTTGATGAACAGGTCGCGGCAGTCGGCGGCCGCATCGGAGTCGAAGGTGACGACGTGCGAGCCGGCGTCTCGGGCGTCCTTGAGCGCCGGGCACACGGCGTCGGGGTCGTTGGCGGCGATGACGATGACGTTCGTGCCGGCCTGGACCTCGGCGTTGATGAAGGACACCTGCGAGGACGAGGACGCTTCGAGCGGGCCGACGATCTGGTTGTCGGCGAAGCCGATCTCCTCGGCGCCCTTGGTGCCGCCGCCGAGCATGACGTCGGAGAACGGGTTGTTGAGCTGCTTGGGGATGAAGGTGATCGTCGCGTCGGAGACGTCGGCGGCGGCGGGCGCAGCGCCCGAGGCGGACGAGTCGGTGGCGGCGGTGTCCGAGCCGCCCGAGCAGGCGGCCAGGGACATCGAGGACATGAGGAGGACCGCGCCGACGGCGGCAGTCATCGGACGAGCGAGTCGAGACATCTTCGTCTTTCCTTTCATCAGGCGCCGACGGCGCCGGGGGTGGGTGCGGATGCCGGTTCGACCGGGTTCGGGTGCCGTCCCGAACGCCATTCCTTCCAGGCGGCGGCCACCGACGGGGCCACGACCGAGCCGATGAGGAGCAGGCCCGTGATCATCACGAGGACGACCTCGGGGATGCGGTTGAGGCGCAGCGCGTAGTTGAGGACCCCGACGATCAGGACGCCGAAGAGGGATCCCCAGATCGAGCCCTTGCCTCCGAAGACCGAGACGCCGCCGAAGACGATGGCCGCGATGACGGTCAGTTCGAGGCCCTCGACGTTGTCGGACTTGGCGGCCGAGTAGCGCAGCGTGTAGAAGACGCCGGCGACCGCCGCCATGACGCCCGACAGGACGAGCGCGCACATGCGGGACTTGCGCGTGTCGATGCCGACGAAGCGCGCGGCCTCCTGGGAGTGCCCGAGGGCGTACAGGCCCCGGCCGTACGGGGTCTTGTGCAAGAGCACCCAGAAGGCGAGGACGAAGACGGCCAGGGGGACGACGACGTACGGGATCCCCGTGGAGCCGAAGGACCCGGTGGCGAAGGAGGTCGCCCACTCGGGGAAGGCGGAGATCGACTGATCGCCGATGATGACGAGGGCGAGGCCCCGGTACAGCGCCAGGGTGCCGATCGTCACGGCCAGCGCGGGGATCCCGACGAACGCCGTGAGGACGCCGTTGAAGGCGCCGCACAGCAGGCCGACGAAGAGGCACACGAGGAGGGTCGCCCAGAAGCCGATCCCGTGCTGGATCATCACGCCCATGACGGCGGAGACGAGTCCGGCCGTCGACGCGACGGACAGGTCGATGTCGGCGTTAACCATGACCAGCGTCATCGGCAGCGCCATGAGCAGCGTCGTCGTGATGTCGAGGGTTAGGTAGGTCAGCGTGCGGGGCTGGCCGAAGCGGGGGACGAAGATCAGGGCGAGGACGATCGCGGTGATGAGGATCATCGCCATCTTCGTGTCGCGCGCCGCCCAGATGCGCCGCATCAGGTCGGATCCGGCCGATCGGGCCGTCTTCTCAAGGGTGCTCATGCTGCTGCCCTTCCCTTCTTGCGAAGCGCGTCCTGGCGGCGGATCGTCGAGACCCGGTCGATGAGGATGGCGACGATGATGAGCATGCCGACGACGGCGCGCTGCCAGAACTTGTCGACTCCGACGGCCGTCAGGGCCGAGGTGATGGTGTTGAGGAGGAGGGCGCCGATGGCCGCCCCGTAGGCGATGCCGACGCCGCCGGTCATCGCGACCCCGCCGACGACGCAGGCGGCGACGATGTCGAGCTCCATGCCGGTGCCGGTGGTGGCCCCCACGGAGTTGAAGCGGGAGGCGTACAGGACTCCGCCCAGGCCGACGAGGGCGCCGTTGGCGACGAAAGCCCCGAAGACGCGGCGCGCGACGGGGATGCCGTAGACGGCGGCGGCTTCGCGGTCCGAGCCGATCGCGTACAGGTCGCGGCCGGAGCGCGCGTAGTGCTGGTAGAGGGAGACGAGGACGATGACGACGATCGCGAGGATCGTCAGGACGGGGAACCCGAGGGCGGTGGCGACGCCGAGGTCCCCGAAGGACTGGGGGCGGTCCCCGGCGAAGTACTGGGTGGATCCGGCCCACCAGTTGAGGCCGCCCCGGAAGACGTACATGGTGCCGAGGGTGATGACCATCGCGGGGACTCTCGCCCGGGTGACGAGCAGGCCGTTGACGGCTCCCAGGACAGCCCCCAGGAGGGTGCCGGCGATGAAGACGACGACGATGGGGATGCCGGGGACTGTGGCGAAGAGGACGCCGGTGAAGAACGCGGAGCACCCGAGGATCGATCCGATCGACAGGTCGACGCCTTCGGTGGAGATGATGAGGGACTGGCCTGCGGCCATGAGCATGGCGATCGTCGCGTTGAGGAAGAGGTCCTTGACGCCCTGGGGGGTGAGGAATCTCGGGTTGAGCGCCCAGGTGATGATGACGAGGGCGATGAGGGCGATGATCACCGGCATCTCGCGCATGGAGAAGATGCGGCCGAGGAGGGAGCCGCGCGCAGCGGGCGTTGCGGGGGTGGTGTTCACGATGCCGCCTTCGCATGGTCGGTGGCCGCAGTCATGACGTTCTCGGCGGTGGCCTCGTCCCGGGTGAGCTCGGCGGTGACGACGCCCTCGCACATGACGAGGACGCGGTCGGACATCCCGAGGATCTCGGGGAGCTCGGAGGAGATCATGATGATGGCCACGCCGGACTGGGCGAGTGTGGACAGGAGCCGGTGGACTTCGGATTTCGTGCCGACGTCGATGCCCCGGGTGGGCTCGTCGACGATGAGGATCCGCGGGTTGGTCGCGAGCCACTTGGCGAGGACGACCTTCTGCTGGTTGCCGCCGGACAGGGAGGAGACGGGCTCGTACTGGCTGGCGGTCTTGACCTCGAGGCGCTCGGACCATTCGGCCGCGGCCTGGGCCTCCTTGCGGGAGTCGATGATACCGAAGCGGGCGAGCCGCGAGCGCAGGGTGAGGGCGGTGTTGCGCAGGACGGAGATGTCCATGACGAGGCCCTGCTTGCGCCTGTCCTCGGGGACGAAGCCGAGCCCGGCGCGGATCGCGGCGGTGGTGTCGCCGGGGCGCAGCTTTTTGCCGAACACCTCGATCGAGCCGGAGTCGATGCGGTCGACGCCCATGATCGCTCGGGCGACCTCGGACCTGCCGGCGCCGACGAGGCCCGCCAGGCCGAGGATCTCGCCGGAGCGGACCTCGAAGGAGACGTCGCGGAAGACGCCGGTGCGGGTCAGTCCGTCGACGGAGAGGACGACGTCGCCGATCTCGGCGTCGAGCTTGGGGAAGAGCTGGTCGACGCTGCGCCCGACCATGTCGCGGACGAGTTCGGGCTCACTGGTCTCGGCGATCATCCGGGTGGAGACGTAGCGACCGTCGCGCATGATCGTCACCCGGTCGCACAGGCCGAAGATCTCCTCCATGCGGTGGGAGATGAACATGAGGGCGGCGCCCTGGTCGCGCAGGCCGCGGGCGATGCTGAAGAGGCGCTCGACCTCGTGACCGGACAGGGCGGCGGTCGGCTCGTCCATGATGAGGACCTTGGCGTCCAGGGAGATCGCCTTGGCGATCTCGAGGATCTGCTGATCGGCGATGGACAGGCCCTCTGCCGGGCGGGAGGGGTCGATGTCGACTTCGAGCCGGGCGAAGAGCTCGGCGGCGTCGGCGCGCATCTGGGCGTGGTCGATCATGCCCAGTCCCCGGGTCGGCTGGCGTCCGATGTAGATGTTCTCGGCGACGCTCAGGTCGGGGAAGAGGGTGGGCTCCTGGTAGATCACCGAGATCCCCGCGGCTTTGGATTCGGCCGGGGTCTTGAAGGAGACGGGGGTCCCGTCGACGAGGAACTCGCCGGCGTTGGGCTGGTGGATCCCGGCGAGGACCTTGACGAGGGTCGATTTGCCGGCCCCGTTCTCTCCGGCGAGGGCGTGGATCTCACCGGGGTAGAGCTCGATGCACCCGTCCCCCATGGCGACGAAGTTCCCGAACTTCTTGACTGCGTGCCGAAGGGAGACGACGGGCTGAGCTTCTTCGCGCGTCACGCGATCACCTCCACATCGAGGTTGAAACGATTCAGTGTTGCTGAGTTTGACACGCAATTCGCCGCATGTCAACAAGAGAGCGCAACCGACACTATTCCGTGACCAAGCCGAAATGAATCGTTTTTATCCGGATCTGGCACCCGCGTGGATCAGTGATCCGATCCACTCGTCCCCCCGCGGAGCCAGTGCGAGAATAAGGCCATCAACACCGACGAACGAAGGGCACCGCCGTGGCTTCATCCGGACAGACCTCCCCCCGAGGCCGCACGGGACGCTCACGCCAGACCTCCCCCGCGACAACCACCGCCCCCCCGATCAAGCCCCCCGGCGTCAAGGACGTCGCCGCCCTCGCGGGAGTCAGCGTCGGCTCCGTCTCCAACGTCATCAACCGTCGCGGCAGCGTCCGCGACGACGTGCGCGCCCGCGTCGAGCGCGCCATCGCCCAACTCGGCTACGTCCCCAACCCCACCGCCCAGGCCCTGCGCCGAGGCGTCTCCCCCCTCGTCGGAGTCGCCGTCTTCGACCTGACCAACCCCTTCTTCATGGAGGCCGCCGCCGGCATGGAACAGCGCCTGCGCGACAACGGCTGCGTGATGTCCCTCGCCTCGACCCACGCCGACCCCGACGACGAGGCCACGCTCCTGCGCGCCCTCGCCGGCCAGGCCGTTCGCGGCATCCTCCTGACACCCGCCGACACGCGCCTGGACGTCGCCCACGAACTCGTCGACCGCGGCATCCCCATCGTCCTCTTCGACTGCCCCGACACCCCCGACGACATGTCGAGCGTCAGCATCGACGACCGGGCCGGCGCCGCCCTGGCCATCGAGCACCTCCTCGACCTCGGCCACCGCCGCATCCTCTTCCTCAACGGGCCCTCCTCCGTCCGCCAGGCCCGCCAGCGCCTCCTCGGCGTCCAGGACGCGATCAGCGGATGGCGGGCGGACCCCGACGACCCCATCGACCTCGACGTCGCCGAGGTCGCCGACTTCACCGCCCAAGCCGGCCGCGACTACATGCGCGCCGCCCTCGACGCCGACGGATCCGGCCCCGGCTCCCTGCCCGACGGATTCCCCACCGCGATCTTCTGCGCCAACGACCTCATCGCCTTCGGCGTCGTCGGCCACCTGCGCGAGCGCGCCGTCGAGATCCCCCGGCAGATCTCCGTCGTCGGCTTCGACGACATCTCGATCGCCGCCGACATGTCCGTTCCCCTGACCACCGTCTGCCAGCCCATGAGGGAGCTCGGCGTCGAGGCCGTCGACCTCCTCCTGCGCGCCACGGATCCCGACGCCCCCGTCGAGCACCGCACGTTCAACCCCCACCTCGTCGTTCGCGACTCCTCCGCCCCTCCCGCCCCCTGACGCGCATCCCGCGCCCCCACCGACCGGCGCTCCGCGTCCGCCCGGTGCGGGACAATACGACTATGAGCCTCCGCCGATTCCTGCGCACCGCCGTCGCCCCAGAGCCCGTCTTCGACGACGAGACCCCCTCGGTCCTCCTGACGGCCGCCGCCGCCACCGGCGAGGCCGGCTCCTCCATCGTCGCCCGGCTCCTCGAGGACTGGGGCTTCCACGCGGGCCTCGTCGGCTTCGGCGGACACGGGACCACCCGACGCGTGCGGATCCTCGGCCGCGTCATCATGGAGCGCACCTCCGACCAGCGCCTGTGGCTGCGCGAGCGCCGCGGCTGGCGCCAGTTCTTCGACGCGCAAGTCCCCCGCCAGCCCGTCCTCGTCACCGTCGGCGCCCGACGCCGCATCGCCTTCTCCGACCGCAGCGGCTACATCGACATCTCCGTCACCGGCCACGGCCTCCCCGCCGGATGGCACACCGCCCGGATCCAGGTCCTCCACGAGGGCGACGTGCGCGCCATGGGCCTCGTCGAGGGCGACTCCCTGAGCCGCGGCACCGCCCTCGTCGGCCGCTCCCCCGCCGGATCGGGACGCGTCCGCGCCGGCGCCCCCGTCTCCATCAGAGTCCGCGTCATCGGCGAGGAGGAGTCCATCGGCGTCGTCTCCGACATCGACGACACCGTGATGGTGACGATGCTCCCCCGCCTGCTCGTCGCCGCCAAGAACTCCTTCGTCGACCGCGTCTCCTCCCGCGAGGCCGTCCCCGGGATGGCGCGATTCCTCACTCGCCTCGTCGACGAGGCCGGCACCGGCGGCGCATCCGCGCCCCTCCTCTACCTATCCACCGGCGCATGGAACGTCGTCCCGACGGTTCGCGACTTCCTCGAGCGCTGCGGATACCCCCTCGGCGGATTCCTCATGACCGACTTCGGCCCGTCCAACACCGGGTGGTTCCGCTCCGGCGTCGAGCACAAGAGGCGCGAACTGCGCCGACTGGCCCGCACCGTCCCCCACGTCAGGTGGATCCTCGTCGGAGACGACGGGCAGCACGACCCGGAAATCTACGCCGAGTTCGCCCGCGAGTTCCCCGACCGCGTCGCCGGGATCGCCATCCGATCCCTATCGGAGATCGAGCAGCTCATGGCCCACGGCAGCTTCGACGCCCTCGTGCCCGACGCCCTGCGCTCGGTGCCCGACACCATCCCGGTGTGGTACGGCCCCGACGGGCACGCGCTCCTGGGCGCTGTGCGGAACCGGCGTCACTGAGCGGATTCGGCCCCGGACCCGTCGGCCTCCGACCCCTCGGCTCCCGACTGGCCCTCGCCCCCCGATTCGGCCGACTCGGGCCCGCTCGTCCCGGCCTCGCCCGATCCGGGGCCCTCCGGATCCAGAGCCAAGCAGGACTCCGAGCCCTTGAGGGGGGCCGTCGACGCCATGACGGTCTGGATCCTGTCCGCGTCGAGCGCCCCGTCGTAGAAGGTGCCGAGCAGGACCGTCACCGTCTCATCCGTCGACTCCGTGAGGACGACCTTCGCGCCGGGGAAGAACCGGGCCACCGTGTACGCCTGATCGACGGCGTTCGGGCCGGCGTCGATCTCAACCGTGCCCGGGTACTCCCCCATCGAATTGCCCGCTTCGAGCGGGGCGTAGCCGGCGGCCGTCAGCATCTGCGTCGCCGCCGAGGCGATGCCCTGGCGCGACGTCGTGTTGAGCACCTGGACGGTCACCGTCGACGGATCCACCGGGCGGGCGTCCGTCGACGGGCACGGGGTATCCCCGGCCTGCGCGTAGCGGACCTCCTCGGAGAACTCCCCTCCGGGGATCGGCAGGATCCCCGTGAGGACCAGCAGGCCGACGAGGCTCAGTCCCGCCATGGCCAGCCCGGTCACGGCGAACGTCAGGTTCTGCTTGCGCTGGCGCTCCCTGAGGAAGCGCTGGCGCGGACTGGGCGGGGCGGTCTGCTGGCTCACGGGTCCAACCTACTCGACGCCGCCCGGGCCCCGCACCGGCCTCGCCGTTCGAGGTGGAAGCCCTCACACACGCGGGCCCTGCCCGTCCAGCGGGTGACCGGCGACGCGACCGCCGGTAGCGTGAACCCACGACCGACCCCCGAAAGGACCGATGATGGCCTTCCTCAGCGACGACCTCCTCGCCCGCATCCACGACCGCGCCGCCGCCCACGACGCGGACAACACCTTCCCCGCCGACGACCTCGCCGACCTGCGCGACGCCGGATACCTCCGCGCCTTCGTCCCCGTCGAATACGGCGGGGCGGGGCTCGGCCTCGAGGAGATCGCCGCCGAGCAGACCCGCCTGGCCAAGGCCGCGCCCGGGACCGCGCTGGGCATCAACATGCACCAGATCATCGTCGGCCTGGGCCGCCACCTCGTCCGCAACGGCAACTCCCGCGGCGAGATCATCCTGCGCGACGCCGCCGCCGGCGAGCTCTACGGCTTCGGCATCTCCGAGCCGGGCAACGACCTCGTCCTCTTCGGGTCGATCACCGAGGCCGCCCCCGACGGAGAGGGCGGCTACCGCTTCACCGGGACGAAGATCTTCACGTCGTTGGCCCCCGTGTGGACCCGCCTGCTGACCTTCGGCCGCGACGACTCCGGCGAGGACGGCCCCCACTCGGTGTTCGCGATCCTCGACCGCCGCGACGGAGGATTCACCGTCGCCGACGACTGGGACACCCTCGGGATGCGCGCCACCCAGTCGAACACGACCCGTCTGGAGGGGGCCCGCGCCCCCGAGTCGCGGATCCTCACCCGCTGCGAGCCCGGGCCGTCGAAGGACCCCGTGGTCTTCGGGATCTTCTCCCACTTCGAGATCCTCCTGGCCGCCACCTACCTGGGCGTCGGCGAGCGCGCCGTCGAGGTGGCCGCCGAGCACGTGAGGACCCGTCGCTCCGTCAAGAACCAGACGGTGTACGCCAACGACCCCGACATCCGGTGGCGCATCGCCGAGGCGGCCCTGGCGGTCAACGCCGTGGGCCCGCAGATCCGCGAGCTCGCGCGCGACGTCGAGGCCGGCGTCGACCGCGGGCCGATCTGGATGCCGCAGCTGTCGGCCGCCAAGAACGCGGCGTCCGAGGCGACGCTGCGGGCCGTCGAGCAGTCGATCCGGGCGTGCGGGGGCGCCTCGTACTATTCGCGCCACGAGCTCTCGCGCCTGTACCGCGATGCCCTGGCCGGACTGTTCCAGCCCTCCGACCAGGAATCGCTGCACGCCGCCTGGGCGAACGCGATCCTCGGGCCGATCGAGAAGTAGCCGCGCGGGCCGGGCGGATCCTCCGGGCACCACTGCCGACCGGGAGGGGGGCGGCCCGGCCAGTCGCGGTCCTTCCTCGACCGGGTGTGGAGGTTGTCGAGGGACGACCCGGTCGGCCTCGTCGAGCGGCGCGGGACAGGACTCGCCCCCCCGGATCCCCGGCGGCCCCGCGCCCTCGCGGATCGGAGTCCGCCGCGTTGCGAGTCGCACGCGAGGCACGCGGATCAGGACGGGTCCGCTCGGCGCGGCGCCCATCCCGGGGCTCCCATCGGCACGGCGCCCGCCGCGCCGACACGGGTCACTGCCAGGAGTACTCCATCGGCGCGATCTCGCCCTCGTTCGAGGTCATCCACCCGCCGCGCGCCAGGGCGAAGGCCGCGCCCGTCCTGATGTTCCAGCAGGAGAAGCCGTCCTGGGTCGAACCGCACGCGTAATCCCCGTGGACGGCGTGCTGCCCGTACTCCAGGGTCGGCCCCGTGACCTCCGGGACCGACGACCGGCAGCTCTTGCCCGTCGAGGAGCGGGTGACGGTCAGGGTGCCGTACTCCCCGTCCCCGCACTGCCCGTAGGGCGCCCCCCATTCGGAGCTCGCGATCGCGCAGGTGACGCCCTCGTCCGCGAGGATGCAGGCGATGTTGCCGGAGGGCGCGATGAACCCGCTGATCTCCTGGGCGCCCGACGGCGCGGGGTGCCTGATCGGTCCATTGGCCGACTGCGCTCGGTCGGACTGGGCCTCGGCCCCCTCCCCGCCGCGGTCCGGGGCGGGGGCGCGGCCGTCTGCGGAGGAGGACTGCTCCGGATCCTCGGCCTGCGACGACTGGGCGGAGGCCCCAGCGGGTTCCGGAGCGGACCGCGTACCGAAGCCGTCGGTCACGATGTAGGCGATGGCGGCGACGAGCAGCACGAGGGCGACGACAAGGGCGACGACGAGGGCCGTGAGCCCGCCCGTTCCCCTCGTCGAGGCGGGGGCGGGGGTCGCGATCGGGCCGCCGGGCCCGTTCGTCGCGGGGGACGACGACTGGGCGGCGGGCGCCTGCCGCCATACGGGAGCCTGCGGCGCGGCCGCCGTCGAATAGGCGGTCGGAGGGGCCGTGACCTGGCCGAGGGGAGACCAGCCGGGCGCGGCCCCGGGGAAGATCGAGGTGCGCTCGACGGATCCCGTCGGCGAGGGCGCCGGGACGATCGGCGCGTGCGCGGCGGGCAGAACGGTCGTCGAATCGATCGGTTCAGCCCCCTGATCGGGTTCCGGCTCCCCCCGGTCGTCCGCCTCCTCGTGGGGGTCGTCGATCGGATCCGGGTTCTCCACGATCGTCGCACTCGCGTCGGCGCCCGCGGGTGGCCCGTCCGGCGCCGCGGAGGGCTCATCGACGAGGGGGGCCGCGTCGTTCCCGCCCTCGTCCCCGTCCTCGGTCCCGTCGGATCCGGGCGAGCCCTCCCCGGCTGCGGCGCCTGGGGACGGCTCTTCCACGACGACGCCGGCCGGCTCCTCCTCGGCGGCCTCGTCACGGCTACGGGCGGTCGCGAGGGCGTCGGCCTCGCGGCGGGCGGCGACCGCGGCCGACACCCGGGCATCCCCGAGCGCGTCGAGCCAGTCGAGCAGGCCCGCGTATGCTCGCGGATGGGCGGCGACCTCGGCCCTCAACTCCGGGTGCCCGTAGGCGATCAGGCGGAGCACGGTCGGCCGGGTCGTCGGATCGGCGACGGCTCCCGCCGGGTCGTCGATGTTCAGGTCGTCGACCATCGTCCCTCCTGGGTATCGGATCCACCGGGCCGCATCCCACTGTAACGGGCGCCGCCGCGCCCCGAGAGGTCGCGCCGCCTCAGTCCGCCGGTCGGAACTCGAACCTGTCGAACCCCAGGGCCTCGATGTCCGCGGCGAGCGCCCTCACCTGATCGTCCCAGCCGTTGGCGCGCGAACGGAAGCCGTCGGGGGTGCCGATGTCGCGGGCCTGCTGGAGGGCGAACGCCCGAGCCCCGCCCTCGCGCACCCGTCGGGCGACCTCCAGCCCGTCCGCCGGACCATCCGGGTAGACCGTCAGCCGGACCTCGTGGTCGACCTCCGGATGGGACAGGACGGCGGCCAGCGACTCCCAGGCGCGCGCCCCCGCGCCCGGCCGGCCGGCGACCGCCTCGTACTCGTCGGGGGTCGCCTTGACGTCGATCCCCACCCAGTCGACGAGGCCCTCGTCGAGGAGGGCCGCCACCCTGCCCGGGTAGGGGCCGGCGGTGTGCAGGCCGACGCCGAAGCCGAGCTCGCGCACGCGCCGCATCCCCGCGGCCAGGGCGATCTGCCGGGTCGCCTCGCCGCCGGAGAAGACGACGCCGTCGAGGAGCCCGCGCCTGCGCGCGAGCAGATCCTCCAGGGCGGACCAGGAGACGACGCCGGGGATCCTCGGGTCGATGATCGCGCTGTTCTGGCAGTACGGGCACAGCCACGGGCACCCCTGGAAGAACAGGGACGCGGCGAATCGGCCGGGCCAGTCGACGGTCGACAGGGGGACGAGGCCGGCGATCTGCAGGTCCTCGGGGGTGAGGACCCGCTCGCGGCCGGCTCCGCCCCGCCCCCCCGCCTCCCGGGGCATCAGCGCTGGGCGACGGGCGGGAAGGCGCTGACGAGTTCCCCGTGGCCGTCGGCCGCGGCCTCGGAGAACATCTGGCGCTCGGCGTACTCGCCCTTCTTGCCGATGTTGAAGGACTGGACGGGCCGGAAGTAGCCCATGACGCGCGTCCAGACCTCGCACGCCTGCGGCTCGCGGTCCGGGTGGGCCTCGGCGCACGCGTCGCAGGTGAAGTGCTCGCCGGCCAGGTAGCCGTGGACGGGGCACACGGAGAAGGTCGGGGTGATGGTGATGTAGGGGACCTTGAAGGCGGTCAGGGAGCGGCGGACCATCTCCTTGCAGGCGGCGCCCGAGCTCATCCGCTCGCCCATGTAGAGGTGGAGGACGGTGCCGCCGGTGTACTTGCCCTGGAGGACCTCCTGGTCCTCGAGCGCCTGGAAGGGGTCGTCGGTGTAGGACACGGGCAGTTGCGAGGAGTTCGTGTAGTAGGGGTTGTCGGGGGTGCCGGCCTGGATGATGCCGGGGAAGCGGCGGCGGTCCTCCTTGGCGAAGCGGTAGGTCGTGCCCTCGGCGGGTGTGGCTTCGAGGTTGTAGAGGTGGCCGGTGGCCTCCTGGAGCTCGACCATGCGGTCGCGCACGTGGTCGAGGAGGCGCACGCACATGTCGAAGCCGCGCGGGTCGGTGAGGTCGTACTCGTCGCCGGAGAAGTTGCGGACCATCTCGTTCATGCCGTTGACGCCGATGGTGGAGAAGTGGTTGTCGAGGCTGCCGAGGTAGCGCTTGGAGTAGGGGAAGAGCCCGTGGTCCATGTGGAACTGGATCGTTCGGCGCTTGAGTTCGAGGGACTGGGAGGCCAGGTCGATGAGCTCGTCGAGGCGGGCGACGAGGCCGGCCTCGTCGCCGCGGTGGAGGTGGCCGAGCCGGGCCATGTTGACGGTGACGACGCCGATGGACCCGGTGAGCTCGGCGGAGCCGAAGAGGCCGTTGCCGCGCTTGAGGAGCTCGCGCAGGTCGAGCTGGAGGCGGCAGCACATCGAGCGGATCATGTGCGGGTCGAGGTCGGAGTTGATGAAGTTCTGGAAGTAGGGCAGGCCGTACTTGGCGGTCATCTCGAAGAGGCGGTCCGTGTTGGGGGCGTCCCAGTCGAAGTCGGGGGTGATGTTGTAGGTGGGGATCGGGAAGGTGAAGACGCGCCCGTCGGCGTCGCCCCCGGTCATCACCTCGATGAAGGCCCGGTTGACGAGGTCCATCTCCTCCTGGAGGTCCCCGTAGGTGAAGTCGCAGACCTCGTCGGCGATGAGGGGGTGCTCGTCGCGCAGGTCGTCGGGGCACGTCCAGTCGAAGGTCAGGTTGGTGAAGGGGCACTGGGAGCCCCAGCGGCTGGGGACGTTGAGGTTGTAGATCAGCTCCTGCATGCACTGGACGATCTGCTCGTAGGGCATGTTGTCGAGGCGGACGAAGGGCGCCATGTACGTGTCGAAGGAGGAGAAGGCCTGGGCGCCGGCCCATTCGTTCTGGAGGGTGCCGAGGAAGTTGACGATCTGGCCGCAGGCGGAGGAGAAGTGGGCGGGCGGGGCGGAGGCGATCGCGCCGGGGACGCCGTTGAACCCCTCTTGGATCAGGCGTTTGAGGGACCAGCCGGCGCAGTAGCCGGCGAACATGTCGAGGTCGTGGATGTGGTAGTCGCCGTCGCGGTGGGCGGCGCCGATCTCGGGGGTGTAGATCTGCTCGAGCCAGTAGTTCGCGGTGACCTTGCCCGCGGAGTTGAGGATCATGCCGCCCAGCGAGTACCCCTGGTTGGCGTTGGCGTTGACGCGCCAGTCGGACCGGTCGAGGTATTCCTCGACGGTGCCGATCGCGTCGACGTCGTAGCGGGGGGTGGGGGTCTGAGCGTGCTGCGCCATGGTGCACCTTCGTCGTGGTCGTGCTGTGCCGGTGTGGGTCCGATGGGCCCGTCGTCGCGTCTTCTCGGGCGCGGCGCGGGCGGTCGCCGGTGTTTCGGGGCTTTCCGTCGGGCATTCGCCGAACCACTACGTCTAGTGCTCCGAACGAACGAGGAACACAATATCTAGTGCCGGCGCGTGAGCGCGCCTTCGACACGCCGGACTCGCCGCGAGCGCCCCGGCCGCGCGCGGGCACTACTCGTCTTTCACCGACGAACCAGGGACCCAAGTCCCACTGAACAGATCCCCGGCGAGGAAGACCGAACTCCCACCCGCCTCGTCGGCGCGACGCGCGACCCCTCCGCACGTCACGAGACGGCGGGCCGCCGACGTCGACTTCCCCGGCTCTCAGCCGCGGACGCGAGCCCACCGGCCCCGCGCGAACGCCCCGCGCGTCTCGGCCGGCCGGCGGCGGATCCCGGGCCTCACTCGGAGCACAGGCCATCGACCTCGTGGACGACGAACCCGACGACCGCGACGACCCACAACGCGCCCGCAGCCGACAAGAGCCTCCCACGCCACGCCTGGCCGGCGAGGAAATCGGCGAACCCGTACCCGGAGACCCCGGGGGCCGCCGCCTCCGACAGGTCGACGCCGACGAGGCACGCGGCCGACACGACGAGGGCCAGGAGCCCGCAGGCGACGACGATGACGAGCCTCGCCCGGTGCAGCGCCGCCGAATGCCGCGGCCTCCTCTCGATAGGAGTCAGCGCCAGCGCCCACGCCCCGGCGACGAGGGCCGCCACCAGGACGTCGGAGAGCCGGTGCCACGCCGACATCATCACGCTCATCCCCATGAGGGACGCCCACGCCCACCCCGCCCACGCGGCCGGGCCGCGCAGCCATTCGGGCGCGATGACGACCAGGGCCAGGCTGATCGTCACGGCGACGCACACGTGACCCGACGGCAGGGAGTTGCCCGCGCCGGTCGTCACCCCCAGGTCGGGACGGTCGAGGAGGGCCTTGAGCGCCTGAGTCGTCGCATTCGCGCCGACGACCATCCCCAGGGCGCGCCCCGCCAGAGTCGGCCTGCGCCGCAGCAGCGCAATGAGACCCACCCCCGCGCCGACGACCGCGATCGCGGGGACGGAGACGACCGACGTTAAGAGCTCCCCCGCGCCGCCCAGGCGCGACGCCCACAGCATCATCGACTCCATGACGACCGTGTCCGCCCCCTGCCCCCAGCGGGTCGACAGCGCGAGGACCGTCAGGGCCGCGCCGGCGACGACGCAGGCCAGAGCCCCGAGGAGCCGGCGAACCAGGCGCCGCCGGTACCACCCGCGGTCGACCGGACCCGCGCCGCCCCGCGGCACGGCTCCCCCTCGGGGCGAGGCCCCCCGCGATCGCGCCGACGACGGGCCGGCGCCCTCGTCGGCCCGCGCGCGGCGCGTCGAACCGGACCGCGCCTCGGAAAGGGGACCGGTGGAGGAGACCCCGTGCCCGGGGATCGCAACGGGTCCGGGCCCGACGGGATCCATCGGCTCCGTCGCGTCATCGTTCCTCGACACCTCTGGCCCTCCTCGTCGGCTGTTCGCGTGCGCGCCCCACTGTAGCCGCGGACTCCCCGCACGGGACGAGGACCCCCGGGGCACGAGCCGCTCGACCGCCACCGCCGCCCCCTCCCAGCGGATCGGAGCCGCCCGCGAGCCCCCCACGAGGCGAGCCGCCCCGACCCCCGCGATATCCGGACGCGCGCGACGCGCGGCACCGCCCGCCTCCGAGCCCCCGCGCGGGACCCGGGAGCCTGCCCGCGACCCGGAACGCGCGCTCGGATACACTCGCAGAACCTCATCGGCACACCCGTTCCAGCGTCAGGAGGCATCGTGTCCGCAGCAACGCCCATCAGCACCGAGCGGATCCGCCGCCTCCTGTCCGGTCGCGACGTCCACTTCGGCGAATACTCCGACTCCGAGCTCGCCTGCCCGGCCCGCAACGCCGTCTACTTCTGGAACGCCTCCAACCCCCAGATCCTCCAGCTGCGCGCGCAATGGCGCGGCATCGCCGAGGACGACGCCCAGTTCACCGCCCTCGCCGACGAGGTCAGCCGCTGCAACGCGACGCGCACCGGCCCCAAGTCCTACCTCGCGCCCTTCGAGGACGGCACCCGCTACGGCCTCGTCGCCGAATGCAACGTCGTCGCCACCTCCGGACTGACGCAAGCCCAACTCACCACGTTCTTCGAAACCTCGATGTCGATGATCATGGGGTTCTTCGCCGACCTCGAAACCTGCCTGCCCGACTTCGTCACCTGGGAGGGCGACGCGGACACCGACCCCCAGGAGCGCTGACATGACCGGCCCGTTCGCCGTCCCCTCCGACGACGCCACCCCCTACCCCGCCGACTTCGACCGCGTCGTCGCCCGCGTCCACGACATGGGCTACGACCTCGACATCCTGGAGAAGGGCCGGGCCGCCGGCGCCGTCTTCGACCGCGTCCCCTTCCTCCTGAGCTTCGACGCCTCGGGCCGGTTCCTGTCGATCCGCGCGATGTGGGAGACCGAGCTGGCCGGCGAGCAGGCCGGGCGGTGCCTCTTCGCCGCAGCGGACAACTGGAACCGCGAGAAGTACTTCCCGACCGTCTACACGATGCCCGGCGAATCCGGCGCCGTCCAGGTGTGCGCGGACTTCGTGCTCGACACCTCCGCCGGCGTCTCCAACGACCAGTTGGAGGACGCCGTCTCGGCCGGCATCTCGACGGGCATCAGCGCCATCGACTACATGAAGGAGGCCGCCGCCCACGCGCTCGGGCGCGCCTCCGACTCCCAGTGACCCCCTCCGAGGACGCCGGGACCCCGGAGCCGCCCGCGACGGGCGCCCTCGTCGACCTCCTCACGTCGATGAGCGCGGGCGACGACCGACTCGTCCACATGCACGAGATCCCCGCGCGCCCCGCTCACCCCGTCCCCTGGCCCGCATGGGTCGCCCCCGACGTCGTCGACGCCTGGGCCGCCCGAGGCGCCGTCCGCCCCTGGTCCCACCAGGCCCAGGCCCTCGACCGGATCGCCGAGGGCCGCGACGTCGTCCTCGCCACGGGGACGGGCTCGGGCAAGTCCCTCGTCGCCTGGACGCCGATCCTGTCCGACCTGGCGCGCGCCTCGTCGTCCGCGCGGATCTCCGACGTCCACCGGCGCCCCGCCTGCCTGTACATGGCCCCGACGAAGGCCCTCGCCGCCGACCAGCTCGCCGGCCTCGAGCGCCTGATCGCAGGAGCGCCCGACGGGCCGCTGCGGGCCGTGCGCACGGCCGCCGCCGACGGGGACGCCGCCCGCGAGGTCAAGGAGTGGGCGCGGGGCAACGCCGACATCATCCTGACGAACCCCGACTTCCTCCACCACGTCATGCTGCCCTCCCACGAGCGCTGGACCCGGCTGCTCGCCTCCCTGCGCTACATCGTCATCGACGAGCTCCACCACTGGCGGGGGGTCACCGGGTCGCACATCGCCCTGGTCGTCCGCCGGCTCCTGCGGATATGCCGCCACCTGGGAGCCGACCCCCTCGTCATCATGCTCTCGGCGACGGTGCGCGACCCGGCGGCCGCGGGGTCGGCGATGATCGGGCGCGAGGCGGTGGCCGTCGACGAGGACGGGTCGCCGTCCGGCGCCCACCACCTCGCCCTGTGGCAGGGCAGGCTCGTCGCCGACGAGTCGGAGGTCGACATCTCGGAGTTCCTGCGCGCCCAGGCGGGCGAGAACGTCGTCCTGGAGGCGCCCGTGCGGCGGCTGTCGGCGCCGACCGAGGCGGCGAACCTGACGGCCGCGTTCGTTCGCGAGGGGGCGCGGCTGTTGACCTTCGTCCGGTCGCGAGCCGGCGCCGAAGCTGTCGCCGCGCAGGTCAGGGATCGTTTGAGCGCGAGGGCGTCCGGGCTGGCGGGCCGGGTCGGCGCGTATCGCGGCGGATACCTGCCCGAGGAGCGCCGGGCGCTGGAGCGGGCGCTGCGCTCGGGGGAGATCATGGCCCTGGCGACGACCTCGGCGCTCGAACTCGGCCTGGACGTGTCCGGGCTGGACGCGACGATCACCGCCGGCTGGCCGGGGACCAGGGCGTCCCTGTTCCAGCAGATCGGCCGGGCGGGCCGTGCGGGGGCGCCGGGGGTGTCGGTGCTCGTCGCCTCCGACGACCCGTTGGACGCCTACCTCGTGCGCCATCCCGAGGAGGTCCTCGGGGCCGTGGAGGCGGCGGTCATCGACCCGCAGAACCCCTGGGTCCTCGCGCCGCACCTGTGCGCTGCGGCCGCGGAGCTGCCCCTGCGCGACGCGGACGCGGCCCGGGCCGCCGGCCCGCGGGCCTTCGACGACTCGGAGTACTTCGGGGAGTCGATGGGGGCTCTCGCCGACGCCCTCGTCGCCGAGGGGTACATGCGGCGTCGCCCCGGGGGCTGGTACTGGGACGCGACGCGCGAGGAGCGGGCATCGGATCTGACGGACCTGCGCGGCGGCGCCGGGGACGTGCAGATCGTCGACGCGCGCACGGGCGCGGTCATCGGGACGGTGGACGAGGCCTCCGCCGACGCGCAGGTGTTCCCCGATGCCGTGTACCTCCATCAGGGGCGGACCTTCCACGTCCTGTCCCTGTCGTCGATGATGGACCCCGCCGACGGATCGGAGTCGCCAGGCCGAGCGCCGGGCGCCGCCGCGGCCCCGGATGGGGCGGCCCCGCGCGGGGCCGCCCCATGTGGTGCGCCGTCGACAGGAGTCGGACGATCGGGCGGGGACGGGTCCGGGGCGCGGGTCGGATCGGGTGGGGTGGGCGTCGGCGGCGCGCCGCCGACGATCCCCTGGTGGAGTCGCCAGGACTCCGGGCGCGACCGGCGCGCCGTCGGCCCCTCCCTGATCCCCGCGCGCGATCGGGCCGGAGAACGCCAGCGGGTCGCGGTCGTCGAGGAGGTCCGCACTCCTTTGCGCACGCGCGCCAAGCAGCACGTGTCGGTCACGATCCGCGGCGTCGAGGAGCGCTGGGAATCGCCCGATGGGGCGGTCTCCTGGGGGTTCGGCCCGGTGGGCGTGTCGACGAAGGTGACGGATTTCGACCTGTTGCGCCTGCCGGGATTGGAGTTCATCCGCAATCAGGAGCTGCGTCTGCCCACACGGACCCTGGAGACGAAGGCCGCATGGGTCGAATTGGGGCCCGCGGCTCGGGCGCTGATGGGCCTGGCGGAGGCGGATCTGCCGGGCGCCCTCCACGGCGCCGAGCATGCGATGATCGCGATGCTGCCGCTGCTGGCCACCTGCGATCGGTGGGATTTGGGCGGCTTGTCGACGGCGGAGCACGAGGACACGGGCCGTCCCACCGTGTTCGTCCACGACGCGTTCCGCGGCGGCGCGGGCCATGCGCAGGAGGGGTTCGCCCGGGCGCGCGAGTGGGTCGCCCGCACGTTGGAGGCCGTCGAGCAGTGCCCGTGCGAGGACGGGTGCCCACGGTGCATCCAGTCCCCCAAGTGCGGCAACGGCAACGAGCCGTTGTCGAAGGAGGGGGCGATCGTCGTCCTGCGCTGCGTCGTCGACCGCTCGCCCAACGCCCGCGGCTGACCGCCGGCCCCCTCCTCACACAGGGCGCCCACGACCGACCACCGACCCCGATCCCAAGCCTCACGCGGGACACCCACAGCCGACCCCCGACCGCCGGCCCACATCCCCACGCCGGGCGTCGGCCGCTTGCTCATCGCCCACCAGAACACCGGACTCGCACGACCGACCGCAGACCGCCGCCTCCCGTCCTCACGCGGGATGCTCGCGACCGGCCGTCAGCCCCTCCGCCTACGGGAGGGCGCCCCCGCAATGGTCGAGGACCGCTCGGATCACCGCCGCCGCGCCCTCGTTCTCCACCGCGCCCGTCACCAGGTCCGCGCACGCCTTGATATCGGCAGACGCCGACCCCATCGCGACGCCGAGCGCCGCCCACCGGATCATCGACACGTCGTTGGTCCCGTCCCCGATCGCCACCGTCCCCTCGCGGGGCACGCCCAGCCTGGCCGCCAGGGCCTCCAGGCCGGACGCCTTCGTCACCCCCAGCGGCAGCAGGTCCGCCCACGACGTCCACCCCACCGAGCACTCCCACCGGTCCGGGACCCCCAGGCGCACGAGCACGTCCTCGAACTGCGAGCGGGTCATCTCCGGCGCCCGGACGACGAGCTTGATCGCCGGAACCCCCCGCAGATCCTCGACGGGGACGACCCGATGCTCCTCGATGAGCTCGCCGGCGGGGAAGTCCCCCGACAGGAGGAAGTCGCCCGGGGCCTCGACGCCGACGAGGGCGCCGGGGATCTGCTCGAGAACGAGGTCGATGAGGCCCGAGGCGTCGAAGGTCAACGGGTCGAGCGCCCGGGCCCCGCCCTCGTGGATCTGGGAGAAGTGGGCGGTGATCGCCCCGTTCGAGCACACCGCCCACGCGTCCGGGCCGCCGAGCTGGTCGAGGACGGGGCCGGTGGCCTCCAACGACCTGCCCGTGGCGATGACGACGTGGATCCCCGCGTCGGTCGCGTCGGCCAGGACGGCGCGGACCCGGTCCGACACCCCCTCGAGCGTCATCACCGTTCCGTCGAGATCGAGGGCGACGAGGACGCGGGCGGGATCGGTCGGGAAGCCCGGGGGCAGGGCGGCGCGGGCCGCGTCGACGAGGACGGGGAAGTCGATCGGTGGCTCGCCCGACAGGGGCGGGGACACCATGTTGCGGATGATCGGCTCGTCGGCCAGCAACGGGTCGATGTCGAGCATCATCCCTCCTCTTCGCGCGTCGTCGTCGGGCCGTCAGCCGACGGGCTCGAGCACCTCCAGGCCGCCCATGTAGGGGCGCATCGCCTCGGGGACGCGCACGGACCCGTCGGCGAGCTGGTGGTTCTCCAGGATCGCGACGAGCCACCGGGTCGTCGCGAGCGTCCCGTTGAGGGTGGCGACGGGATGCGTCTGGCCGTCGCGGCGCTCGCGGATCCCCAGGCGCCGGGCCTGGAAGGTCGTGCAGTTCGAGGTCGAGGTGACCTCCATCCACCGCTCCTGGGTGGGCAGCCACGCCTCGCAGTCGAACTTGCGGGCGGCCGAAGTGCCGAGGTCCCCGGCGGCGGTGTCGATGACCCGGTAGGGCAGCTCGACCTTGGCGAGCATCGCCTCCTCCCAGGCGAGGAGGCGCTCGTGCTCCTCGGCGGCGTCCTCGGGACGGCAGTAGGAGAACATCTCGGCCTTGGTGAACTGGTGGACGCGGATGATGCCGCGCGTGTCCTTCCCGGCGGACCCGGCCTCGCGCCGGTAGCACGTCGACCAGCCGAGATAGCGCTTAGGGCCGGCGGACAGGTCGAGGATCTCGTCGGCGTGGTAGCCGGCGAGCGCCACCTCGGAGGTGCCCGTCAGGTAGAGGTCGTCGGCGGGCAGGTAGTAGATCTCGTCGGAGTGCTCGTTGAGGAAGCCCGTGCCGCCCATGACGGCGGGGGTGACGAGGGTCGGCGTCATCATCGGGGTGAAGCCCGCGTCGATGGCCTGGTCGAGGGCCATCATCATCAGGGCCAGCTCGAGGCGGGCGCCGACGCCTTTGAGGTAGTAGAAGCGGGCGCCCGAGACCTTGGCGCCGCGCTTGGTATCGATGGCGTCGAGGCCCTCGCCGAGGGCGAGGTGGTCGGCGGGCTCGAAGCCCTCGGCCGCGAAGTCGCGGGGGTCGCCGCCCTCGTGGCGCAGGACGACGTAATCGTCCTCCCCGCCGGTGGGGGTTCCGTCGACGATGAGGTTGGGCAGGAGGCGGGCGAGGCGGTCGGCCTGCGCATCGGCCTCGTTCGCGCGGGCCTCGGCGGACTTGACCTGCTCGGCGAGGTCCTTCGCCCTGGCCAGGACGGCGGGCCGGTCCTCGGCGGACGCCCTGCCGACGGACTTCGAGACCTCTTTCTGCGAGGCCCGCAGCGCCTCGAACTCCTGGAGGGCCGAGCGGCGCAGGGCGTCGGCCTCGAGGATGCGGTCGACGAGGCCGACATCGGCCCCGCGGGCGCGCTGGGAGGCGCGAGCGGGTTCGGGGTTGTCACGCAGGGCACGCACATCAATCATGCGGTCATCCTATGCCAGGGCGCCCGCATCTCCGTCCGCCCGGTCCTGTCGACCCGCTCCCCTCCCCCGGGCGACGACCCGCCCGCGCACGCACGAGCCTCGTGCAGCTGTCATGCCGCACCGCCTCGAGCAGACGGATCCGCCCGCGCACGCGCGAGCCTCGTTGGCGGTTGTAGGTTCGGTTGGAGATGCCGGGCATGATGTCAATCCACTCCACTCGCGCCCGCGCAGACCTGATGACGATCTGGGCCTGCTGCATCGCGGTGGTCGCTGATCCGCCCGCGCACGCGCGGACCTGATGCTGCGATGACGCGGACGAATTCGTCCGGGGGGATCCGCACGCGCACGCGCGAGCCTGATCCGACGACGAGGCAAGGCGAAGAGTCCTGCGGAGGTCCAGTCGGAGCGCGACTCCCTCCCCCGCCCCGGGGCTGCGGCGCCTGGGATCCCGCCAGCATCGACGCCTGGAACGCCCTCCCCGCCCTCGGGACTGAGACCCCGTCGGCGGCCCGCCGAGCGCCTCGTCACCGGGGGGCCGGAGCCCCGGGCCCGCCGGACATCCCCCCGACCGGGGCGGCCCCGCCCATGCCCGGGCCCATCCGAGCCGCCAACTCATCGACCGACGAGACCTCGACCCCGTTGGCGACGACCGATCCCCCCGTCCACGTCACTCCCGCATTCGCGTCGACGACCTCGCCCTCGCCGGCCAACCCGGCGTCGATCGTCACCGTCCCGCCCGAGATCACCACCGACCCATTCGAGTCGAGCCCGTCGGAGCCGGCGCTCAGCACAACGACTCCCCCGCTCAGGGTGAGCACCGAGCCGTCGTCGGCCTCGGGATCGGCCGAGTCCTCGTACCCCGATGCGTTGATCCCGTCGTCGGAGGCCGTGATCGTCACGGTCCCGCCCGACACGGTCGGGGCCGACGACTCGATGCCCTCGGAGGATTCGGTGACGGTCACGGTCCCCCCGCAGATCTCCAGGCCCTGGACGGCGTTGATGCCCTGGTCCCCTGCCGCGATCGTCACGTCGCCGCCGCCGATGAGCATCCATCCGCGCTCGGCGTCGGTGGTGTTGTCGGTCTTGAGCCCGTCGTCGCCGGCGTCGACGGAGATCGAGGCGTCGTGGACGACGAGGTAGTCCTTGCCGCGAATGGCGTCGTCGACGGCGACGGCATCAATGGAGCCGGAGACGATGACGAGGCCGTCGGAGGAGTTGATCGCGTCATTCGTGTTGCCGGTGACGCTCAGGCGCCCCTCGCCGGACAGCGTCAGGTCGGAGGCGGAGGCGAGAGCGGCGACGGGGGTGGAGTCGTCGGCGATCTCGTACCCGGACCCGTCGGCGAGCGAGCTCTCGGTGCCCGCCGGGGTGTGGATGATGACCTCGTCGGCGCTCGTCACGGCGATCGCGGGCCCGGTCGAGTTGCTGATCGAGGCGCCGTCGAGGATCAGCGTGACGGCCTCGTCGTCGGGGGCGGCGACGACGAGGGAGCCGTCGGTCAGGGCTCCGCTGATCCGGTAGACGCCGCCGGCGGTGATGGTGATGGTGTCGCCGGAGATCCGCGCGTCAGCGCTCGTGCTGGTCGAGGCGCCGTCGGCCAGGACGATCTCCTGCTCGTCGGCGGCGTCCCATTCGAGGTCGTCGGCGTCGAAGTGGGTGTCGTAGGAGGCCAGAGGGGTCGTCCCGGCGATCGCGTACGAGGCCGGGGCCGCGGTCGCGGCGCTCTCCTGGTCGGCCGTCGCCTCGGCGGTCGTCGAGGGGGCGGAGGCGGGAGCAGCGGCGTCGGGGGAGGCGCAGCCGGACAGGGCGAGGGCGGCGACGGCCGCGGTGGCGCCGATCCTGGCGGCGAGGGAGCGGGTGGTCATGGTGTCTCCTGCTGGTCGGGGGGAGGCGTTTCCTCCCGGTGGCCTCATGGCACCGGGCGAACTTGTGGATCGGCTGTGCCCGCACTGATGGGAGGCTCTGGGAGCGACGGCGGAAGGATCGGCTTCTCCCGAGCACCCCTGGGAGGGCAGGCCGGCTTCTTCGCCGTTGTGTGAAAGCCGCCTAATCCCGGCCAGCCCTGGGTGGGTGGTGGGAGGGCAGGGGCGCGCGCCGCTGTTCCGACTTCGGATCGTTCGAGGGCATCGGAGCGCTCGGCGCCCCTGCCATCCCGGCTTCGGCGGTCGGGATCCTCTCGGCCTCGGCGGGATGCGGAAGGGACGTGCGACTTCCCGTCACAGCGCCTCGGTGGGCGCCGGCTCCGTGTGGGCGGCCCTCGGTGCGACGCATCTCAGCGCCGTGCTCCTCGACTCGCCCCTCTCGGCGGCGCGCTCCTCAGTTCGCCCCGTCCCGGCACCTTACTCCCCAGTTCCTCCCCGTCCGAACACCTCCCCCCTCGTCCCGGCCCGCCCCAGCAGCCTCCTCCTTAGCCCAGCGCATCACGGCACCGCTCTTCTCAACTCATCGCATCCCAATACCCCTTACCCAAGCCGCCCCAACACTCTCCTCTGCATCCCAGCACCACTCTCCCTGCCCGACCCTCATCCCAGCACCCTCCTCATTAGCCCACCGCATCCCAACACCACTCTCCTCAACCCACCCCTTCCCAACACTCTCCTCTGCATCCCAGCACCACTCTCCCTGCCCGACCCTCATCCCAGCACCACTCTCCTCAGCCCACCCCGTTCCGATACCCCTTTCCTCCACAGGCCCGGAGCCTTACGCTCTCGATTCTTTCCACAGCCCCGATGGAGGACGCGCCCTCGAGTGCGGCCCCGACTACGCTGGGGTCATGGTCCTCACCGCCGCGATCTGGCTCTGCGTCGTCCTCGTCCTCTCCTTCGGCGCGCGCTTCGCCTCGCGCACTCTGCTCGCCGCCGATCGGCGCGCACAGCGCCACCGCGACGCCCTCCTCGTCCCAGCCCCGGCCGACGACCCTCAGCGCGGCAGGCCCCGCCCATGGGTCATCGTCAATCCGACGAAGCACGACGACCTCGACTCATTCAAGCGCGACGTCAACGAGGCCGCCGCGCAGTGCGGCGTCCCCCATGTCCACTGGATCGAGACCACCGCCGAGGACCCCGGAACGGGCCAGGCCGTTCGCGCAGTCGCCCTGGGGGCCTCCGTCGTGTTCGCCTCGGGCGGGGACGGGACCGTCCGAGCCGTCGCCGCCGGTCTGGCGGGGACCGGGGTGCGCATGGGGATCCTGCCGGCCGGTACGGGCAATCTCCTCGCCCGCAACCTCGGGTTGCCGATCGACGACGTCGGCGACGCCGTGCGCATCGGGCTCGGAGATTCCCACCGCGGGCTCGACCTCGGGTGGCTGCGCGTCGATCAGGTCGATGAGCCCTCGACGATCCCGGCCGAGGGGGAGCTCCTGCGATCGGCCTACACGAGCGCGCGCACCGAGGACGGGCGCAGGCTCGCCCTTCCCGGGGATCTGCCGGCGACGGACGAGTACGCCTACGTCGTCATCGGCGGCCTCGGCTTCGACGGGGAGACCATGGCGGCGACGGACTCCGATTTGAAGAAGCGCGTCGGATGGATCGCCTACGTCATCGCCGGTCTGACCTCGATAGCCGTCAAGCCGATTCGGGCCCGCCTCACCCTGCGCAGCCCGAGGGCCGAGTCCTCCGGGGACGACGGCCCCGTTCTGCGGGGGGAGGCGACCACGTCGCGCCTGCCCTCCGACCAGGGGGGCGGATCGCGGAGCGCTCTCGCGACACCGGGCCCAGAGGAACACACCGATCCGGCTGATGCCCCGACCTCATCCGATTGCCAGAGTGTTGACTCTCCGGTCGCTCGTCGGGCCGAGGGCGGGTCCGACGCGGTCGAGGGTGACGCCGGCGCGGATCGCACTCCCGATGAGGTGACGACGGAATCGGTGAAAACCGTGATGTTCGCGATGTGCGGCGAACTTCCGTACATCACGCTGGCCCCGCAGGCGCGCCTGGACGACGGGCTCCTCGACGTCATCGCCGTCGACACTCAGGCCGGGCTCCTCGGGTGGGCGGACCTCTCGTGGAAGATCCTCGGCCAGGGCCTGGGGCTCACGGCGACGAATCTGCCGGTGTCGACGGGCCGGATCGCCTTCCGCCAGGCGGAGGGGGCTTCGGTGACCTGCGAGGATCCGCAAGTCGTTCAAGTCGACGGGGACGCCATCGGCACCGCCCGGACCGTCCATGCCCGTGTCCAGCGGCTCGCTCTCGACATCGCGGTTCCCGAAACGCCGCGGAGCTGACCCGTCCTCGTCCTCCCTCTGGCGAGTTCAGGCCCCCGCCTCCGCCTCACCTCTCGACCGGCGAATTCACAATCCCCCATCCCACCGCGCCTCACCACTGGCGAATTCAAGAACCCGCCCAACCCCACGACACCACTGGCAAATCGAAGAACCCCCCAGGCCCACCACGCCTCGCCTCGTCTCTAGCAAGACCACCATCCCACCACCGCCCCGCCGCCACCGCGCCGCGCTGGACTGAGCGGCTCAGCCGAGACCCGGGCTCCCACCCCTCACCGCAGCGGCCAGCCGGGCGCCTCGCCCGCGGGGACGGAGGCCCCGTCCCCGCCGCGGAGGATCCCCGCGACCCACGCCCTCCCTCGTTGGAAGTCCTCATCGCGGGTCCCGCGCAGGACCGTCGCCTCCACCCCGTCGACCCGCGGATACGAGCCCATGAACCTCACCTCCGGCGAGTACCGGTGGAGTCCGACGAGCGATGCTTGAACGCGCTCCTCCGCGATGTGCCCGACGATGTCGATGCTGAAGGTGTAATCCCCCAGGCCGTCTCCGCTGGGGCGCGACTCGATACGCGACAGGTCGACGCCCCTCACGGCGAATTGCTCGAGCAGGGTGAGCAGGGCGCCGGACTCGTTGACGGGCAGGGCGACTTGGATCGTCGTCTTATCGGCCCCGGTGGGCTCGGGGATCTCTCCGGGCCGGGAGACCAGAACGAATCGGGTGACCGCCCCGGGAGTGTCCGCGACGTCGCTGTGGAGGGCGTCAAGCCCATAGGCCGCGACCGACATCGCGTTGCACAGGACAGCGTCGAACGGGGCGTCGCCCGCGGCGAGGAGTTCGGCGGCGGCCGCGGTCGAAGTCGTCGGCACGTGGATCGCGCCGGGGAAGGTGGCCTCGGCCCAGGTCCTGCACTGGGCCCATGCGTGCGGGTGGGTGCCGATGCGGCCGATGGCGTCGGCGGTCGTGCCGGGTCGGACGGCCAGTTGGAAGACGACGTCGACGACCATTTCGGCGACGATGACGAGGGGCTCGCCGTGGGAGAGGGAGTCGAGAGTGGCGTTGACCCCTCCTTCGATCGAGTTCTCGATGGGGACGACGGCCCTGTCCGCCTGGCCTCGACGCACGGCTGCGAGGGCCTGCGGGGCGGAGGTCATCGGCAGGAGCTCGGCGCCGACCGGGGCGACTTGGCGGACGGCCTGCTCGGTGAAGGTCCCGAAGGGGCCGAGGAAGGCGATGCGCTGGGGCCGGTCATCTGTTCGGCCGGTGGAGCCGAAGCCCGGAACGTCGGGGACAGGTCCGGGAGCCCGGTCGACGGATGTCTGCTGGGCGGCTGCGGCTTCCCGGCCGGGAGCATTCGAGGCGGCTACGGATGGCTGGTCCGCGGCCGCGGGGGCCCGATCCTCGGACATGGAGTGGGCGAGCGGGTCAGCGGGTGCGGATTCCATGCGTCTCAGGGTAACGAGGCTCGGACGGCGGGGCCGCGCACGTCCGCGAGCTGCCCATCGTCCTCGTCCCCGCTTCCCCCTCGCATTTCCCACGAAAACGAAAAAAGGGAGGCTTTTTTGCGGGGAAATGTTCGTTTTCGGGGGAAAAGGCGGGGGCGGGGACGGACGAGCATCACCTGCCGCCGACGGCGGCCTCACGAGCCCCGCCGGGGGCAACCTCACCGCACGCGGTGATCTTGTAGAGGACGGCCGTCCCCCCTGCATCGACCTGCTCGAAGCCGCTGGACGTATCGACGCCGTACAGGCCAGGCGAGCGCGAGGATCGTGAGAAGTTGTAGTACATCCCGTCCTCCTCGGCGTAGAAATGGGTGATGCCGAGATCCCGGACGACCTCGCATACGCGCGGATTCGTGTGGATCTCGTTGAAGTGATCGGCGAGGAGGCTCTGGGACTCCTCATCGGCGTTCGCCATGGTCAACTGCGGGAAGACCGCCTCACGGTCGGAGATCGTCTCGATGTAGGCGGCCCCCGCGATCGGATCGCCGAGCACGAGGGCATCGCCGGGCAGGATCAGGCGGGCCCGGCGCAGCATCGCCAGCTCGCCGGTCGTCGCCATCCCCGGCTTGCCCAGGTCATCCGAGTCGTAGACGTAAGCGGCGGCGCGGACGCGAGCGTCGAAGGCCCCGAAACCCGAAAGGGCCAGGAGGAGGGCCCCGAGGCCCACGACGAGCCTCAGGTCGGCGCCCGGACGGCCAGCGCCCGGACGGCCGCCGACCGGACGGCGGGCCCCAGGATGCAAAGGACCCGCCGCACCACGGATAGCGCTCACGAGGGAGGAGAACCCGATCGCCATGATCGGGACCATGGCGAGCCCATGCGCCCCCATGATCCTCCGGGCGTCCATGTACCAGGGCGCCAGGAGGAAGGTCCTCACCGGCGAATTCGGCGCGTACGCCAGAAGAGTGAGCAGCGCGAAGCAGACGAGCGAGACGAGGGGCCAGCGCACACCAGGGGAACCGGCACGGGCGGCGACCCGGATTCCAGCCGCACCCGTGAACGAGACCGCAAATGGATCTCCCCTCATTCCAGCGGAGGAATCCGGCGCTGAAACGCCCGGCCCGGCCTCCTCGACCCCACGCCTTTCCGGAAGCGGCACTCGGTTCTGGGCGTCAACGGGCGCGCACACGACGGCACCGGACGCCGGACCCGGCGCCCGAGGCCCACTCGGACCCGATCCCGCAGCGATCGGATCCTCCCCCTCCGCGTTCGTCCCCGGAAGCGCCTTATCCGAGACGGCGTCCCCTCCGAGGGCGCCGGTCCCGCCCGGTGCCCCGGACCCCAGCGGGTCGACGCCCGAGCCGGCCGACAGGGGGCGGCCCCTATCGGCCTCCGAAGGAGAACCCCCCGAAACGGCGCCCGCGTCTCGCCCAACCCCGGTCATGCGCTCCGGCACTCCATCGGAGGCGCCCTGCTCCGCCCCCCCACCGGCGACGACCGGCCCCTCTCCGACAGCCGCGACCGGCGCTCCGGCCCGCCACCATCCGACGAGCGCCCGACCCGCCCCCAGGACGGCCCCGACGCCGACGACGAGAAGCACCCCCTGGACGAGGACGAGGAGGCGCAGCCCCGGTGTCTGCGAGAACGGGGGGACCGGCATGAGTGCATGCGACAGCGCCGTGCCCCACCCGATCCCCGACCTCGGGTAGTCGCCCATCGCCCGGATCTTCTCCGTCGTCAACAGCCCCAAGGGCACGACGACGACCATCGCCCCGACCGCGGCCCACGCCACGGCCTCGACGACCCGTCGACCCGCGACGGCCCGGCCCGCCAGGCGCACGAGCGCCGACAGGAGACCCGGAGCCAGGAGCACCACCAGGGTGAACGCCGCGCTCGGGTGCGCCCCCACCGCGCCCAGGGCGCCGACCGCGAGGAACACCCCCGCCGGGGCCTGCCGCAGGACCGCGCGCACCGCCCCCGCCTCGTCGACCCCCTCGCTGACGCGCCGCCCGACGACGACCGCAGCCGCCGCCAGGCCCGGGACGAGCGCCAGCCCCATCGCATGAGGCCACTGGTTGTACATCGTCAGAGCGTCCGCCGGCATACTCGGAAGAGCGCCCGCCAGAACCGGGGCGGCCAGGACGGCCGGCCGCGAGTCGGTGACGACGGAGACGAACGCCGTCGCCCCGACCACCCACACGGCCATGAGGACCAGAGACGACACGTTGGAGGCCTGGATGATCGTCCGCGACTCGACGAAGATCGCGACGAAGGCGTGCCACGCCGTCGGATAGAAGACCTCGCGGCCCCCGTACAGGGCGGACAGCCCCCCGAAGGGACTCGCGTTCCCGCCCTGGAGGATCGCGCGCACCCCGTTGAGGTGGAAGGTCGAATCCCACTGTTGAACGGGGTCGCGCGGGTCGGCGGTCAGGATCATCGGGGCGGCGGCGACGGCGAACCCGACGAGGACGGCGGCCGCCGTCGCGGCCCGCGAGCGCCGGGCCTCCGATGAGGGGCGGAGGGTCGGCTCGAGGACGGCGGCGTACCGGCCGGGGCGGGGCATGACCCCGTCGTTGACTCGGCGCGCGTGGCCGAGGAAGAGGATGACGGCCCCGATGAGGGCCGACAGCCCGAGGACGGGGAGGACGGCGGAGGGCTCCCAGTCGCCGCCCAATCCCGGCAGGAGGACCGACAGGGCGGTGAGGAGCCCCGCGCAGAACGCGGGGGCGGCCGCGAGGCCGACGAGGACCGGGCGGGGACCGGCCCTCAGCCAGAAGCAGCCGGGGAGGACCAGGGCGACCATCATCGCGACGAAGGTCGGAATCAGGGTCCACCACTGCCCGATCATCGCGGGGTCACTCCTCGGCGGGCTCGGAGGCGGCGGGGGAGGTGTCGGGGGAGCCGTCCGAGGCGCCCGCGGCCGCGGGACGCTTCTCGCCGACGGAGCCAACGGCGAGGTCCTCCTCCTGGGTGGGGCTGCTGGCCGGCTCCTCCTCGCGGCCCCGGCTGGACGCGAGCCCCTCCTCGCGGGCGGGGCCGACGCCGGGTCCCGCGGGGGCGGCGACGTGGACGGGGCGGTCGACGGGGGCCGCGCCCGCCGGGACGAGGCCGGCTTCGGCCGCCGGCGCGCCGGCGGCCGAAGCATCGGGGACGAGCGCCGGATCGTCCCCCGAGGGGCGGCGCGAGGCGACGACCTGGACGATCATCGGCAGGAGGGAGACGCCGACGATCGCGATGATGATGAGGGAGAGGTTGTCGTGGACGAAGGGGACGCCTCCCAGCGCCGACCCGAGCCACGTGATCCCCGCCCCCCACAGGAGGGCGCCGAGGGAGTTGAAGGCGAGGAACTTCGGGTACGGGTAGCCGGCGATGCCGGCGGCCAGGGGGATGAAGGTGCGCACGAAGGGGATGAACCGTCCGATGACCAGGGAGCGGCCGCCGTAGTCGGCGAAGTAGCGCTCGGCCTTGTCGAGGTGCTCGGTCTTGAGGAACCGGGCGTTGGGCGTGAACAGGCGGCGGCCGAATCGGGCGCCCAACCAGTAGCCGATCTGGGCGCCGATGAAGGCGGCGACGAACACGAGGCCGATGAGGGTCGGCAGGTGGAGGCCGAGGCGGTCGTGGAGGAGGCCCGCGGCGAACAGGAGCGAGTCGCCGGGCAGGACGGGGAAGAGGACCCCGGACTCGACGAGGACGATCGCGAGAGTGCCCCACAGGACCCACGAGCCCATGGCGAGCAGCAGCGACTCGGGGTCCTTGAACCATCCGATGAAGGTCTCCAAGGCCGAGGGGTCGGCGGTCGCGAGCAGCGTCGGCCAGATCATGCGGTGTCCTCTCGATGGGGGCGTGTCGCCTCCACCCTAACCGGGAACGCCGGGCGTCTAGGATTGGGGCATGGAGATCCGCGGCACCCTCGATGAGGCCGGGGGCCGCGGGCCCGACGCCTCACCCGACGCGCCGCCCCCCTCGGACCCAGTCGGCGACGGCCCGGACGGACCCCCGCTCGCCCCCGCCCGCACCTCGTCCCCACGACCCCGAGCCCCCCGACTCCCCAGCCCCGTCCACTTCGCCGACCGGATCTCCCCGCGCACGAGGCGCCGCGCCGACCTCGTCGACATCGCCCTCGCCCTCCTGGGGATCGCCGCCGTGTGGGCCGTCGGCGTGTTCGCGAACGCGACGACCCAGGGCATCACTGAGGACGTCCTGCGGTTCCAGGTGATCCGCGAGGTCCTCCTCCTGCCCGTCACCGTCATCGAGGGCGTCGTCGTCCTCGTCGCCCCCATCGGCATCGTCACCGCCCTGGCCCTGCGCCGGCGCCTGACGACGATCATCCACGCGGTCTGCGCCGCCCTCGCGGCCGCGCTCGCCGGCTGGGGGATCACGTGGGCCGTGTCCCTCCTGCCGGAGCCGATGACCGCCCCGCTGCGCGTGGCCACGGCCGTCGTCGGGCAGTCGTCGACGACGGACACGGCGATCGGCATCAATCTCGTCGTCGTCACCCTGTGCGCGCTGTTCACCGTCGCCGGCGAGGCCCATTCGATGAGGACCGTCCGCTGGTCGTGGACGGGCCTGTGGGTGATCCTCTTCCTGGGGGTCCTGCGCTCGTCGATGACGCTGCCGGGGGCGGTGATCTCCGTCCTCATCGGCCGGTTCTTCGGGTCGGCGGCCCGGTGGGCGTTCGGCTTCGAGGACCGGCGGGCGACCGGCGCCGACATCGTCGAGGCGCTCGTGGCGATCGGGATCGTCCCGTCCCGCATCGTCCGCGCCGATCTCGACACCGACGAGGAGCCGCTGACGACGTGGGTGGTCGACGAGGACGAGGACGGGCGAGTGCGCCAGCGGATCGGCGACGTGGCGCCCGCCGACTACACGGTGACGCGGAGGAACACCGCCGACTCGGCGCGGCACTACCAGGCGTGGGACGAGTCCGGGCTCGTCATGGAGGTCGTCGTCGACGACCCCGGCCTGGAGTTGGCGGGGACCCTCGTCGAGGTGTGGGACAACATCCGCCTGCGGGGGATCAGCCGGTGGGTCTCGCCGTCCCTCAAGGCGTCGGCCGAGCGGTCGACGCTCACCGCGATGACGGCGCTCGCGGGCGGCGTGCGCACCCCCGAGCCCCTGGGGGTCGCCGAGGCCGGCGGATCGATCCTCACGGTGCGCAGGGCCCTGCCGCCGACGACGCCGCTGCACGGCCTCGACCCGGATCTGGTCACCGAGGGGATGCTGGACGAGGCGTGGTCTCAGCTCGTGGCGGCTCACGCCCGGGGGATCGCTCACCGGGCGCTGTCGGTCGAGTCCGTCGTCGTCGACGAGGACGGGCGCGTGTGGATCGTCGACTGGGAGCGCGGCGAGGTGGCGACGACGGATCTCAACCGTCGGATCGACATCGCTCAGATGCTCACCCTCACGGCGTCGGCGGTGGGGGCGCCGCGGGCGTTGGAGGCGGCTCGCCGGGCGGTCCCGGCCGAGCGCTTGGAGGCGTGCGCGCCGGTCCTCCAGGGACCGGTCCTGCCGGGGTCGGTCAAGCAGGCGATCCGGCGCACGGATCTGCTCACGGAGCTACGCTCGGCGCTCGTCTCGGATCCGGCCGCGGAGTCGGAGCAGGTCGTGGATCTGCGGCGCTTCCAGCCTCGGACGGTCGTCATGGTCGGGGTCCTGGCGTTCGCGCTCGTCGTCGTCCTGGGCTCGTTGAATTTCGAGGACATCATCTCGGCGGTGACGCGGGCCGATCCGGTGTGGATGGGGGCGGCTGCGGCCCTCGCGTGCTTGACGTGGGTCGGCGGGGCGATCCCGTTGATGGCGTTGAGCCCGGAGCGGTTGAGGTTCTGGGATTCGGTGGTGGCCCAGGTGGCGGCGTCGATCATCACGATCGTCGCTCCGGCGGGGGTCGGTCCGGCGGCGCTCAACTTGCGGTACCTGCGCAAGAAGCGGGTGCCGACGGCGGTGGCGGTGACGACGGTGACGCTTCAGCAGATCGCGCAGGGGACGATGACGATCCTCATGTTCTTCCTCGTCCTCCTCGTCACCGGGGGGTCGATCTCGGTGGCCCTGCCGTATGGGACGATCCTCTTGGTCGTCATCGGCATCGCGGTCGTTGTCGGGGTGGTCCTGTCGGTTCCGGGTCTGCGGCGGCGGGTGTGGGCGAAGGCTGCTCCGACGTGGCAGCAGGTGTATCCGAGGCTGTTGTGGGTCGCGGGCCAGCCGCGGCGCCTGGGGATGGTGGTCGCGGGCAATCTCGTGATGACGGTCGGGTTCGTCGGCGCCTTCTGGGCGTCCCTGGTGGCGATGGGCGGGTCGTTGGGGTGGTCGCAGGTGGCGTTGACGTATCTGGCGTCGAATTCGCTCGGGTCGCTGCTGCCGTCGCCCGGGGGTATCGGCCCGGTGGAGGCGGCGCTGACGGGCGGTTTGCAGGTCGCGGGGGTGGGCCTGTCGGTGGGTCTGCCGACGGCGGTCCTCTACCGTCTCGTGACGTTCTACGGGCGGATCCCGGTGGGGTGGTTGGCGATGAAGTACATGGAGCGCAGGGGCTTGATCTGAGGGCGTCGGGGCCGGTGGTCGTCCACCGTGGGCGCTTCGGCGTCGGTGACTCAACGCGTTCGCGGCGTTTCCCTCGAAAACGAAAATCCGGGCCTCATTTTGCGGGGAAATGTTCGTTTTCGGGGGTAATGCGGGGGTCAGACGCTCAGGTGCGAGAGGTGGTGCGAGGGTTGGGGTGAGGAAGGGGGATGAGGCTCAGCGGAGCTGATGCGATCGCCGCCAACTGCTCGGCTCGCGGAGCTGATACGACCGCCGGCAACTACTCGGCTCTACGGTTGAAAGGGGACGAGGGCGCGCACGGGGCTGGTGCCGGATGCATGGGACGGACGAGGCCAATGGGTTCCCACTCGAGAGCACACCCCACGCCCCCAACCACCCACAAGCACACCCCACGCCCCCAACCACCCACAAG
>NZ_JAMRYR010000003.1 GCF_028437565.1 Actinomyces sp. B33 | reverse complement strand
CTCGTCGGCGGTGTCCGCCCGCGCGCAAGCACCGCCCGATCTGGATCGTACGATGGTGGACTGGACGCTGGCGTGGCGTCCCCGCCCGCGCGCGAACAACCGCGAACAACGTGGTCTGGACAACACAGTCCAGAAAGCCACAACGGCAAAGCCATCCGACAGCACCTACCCGCGCGTACGGGGTCTGGACCAGCCGGCGACCACGCCCACGAGCGGGCCAATGACTCCCTGCCCGCGCGCGAACAACGTGGTCTGGACAACACAGTCCAGAAAGCCACAACGGCAAAGCCATCCGACATCGCCTACCCGCGCGTACGGGGATTGGACCAATCGGCGACCACGCCCACGAGCGGACCCCGTGTGTTCGTGCCTGTCGGGTTTGGCTGACCCCTGTGCTTCCCTACGTCCGCCAAGCCCCACAGGGCAAGCACATACACACATGGTCGGTTAGTCGCTTTGCAATTTCCCCGGAAAACGAAAAAACCAGCGCGCATACCCGGGGAAACGTTCGTTTTCGAAGGAAAACACAGAGAAAAAACGCGACACGGACGAAAGCGGGCACGCGGAAAGGAATGCCAAGCCTGGTCGGGGGCGATTCAGGCCATTGGCGAGGCGCGCGCGGAAAGGGGCGCCGACCGCCGCCGGGGCGAACCGATGGGGCGCGAGGGCACGTACGCGGGCAAGGGAGGTCGACGTCTTGTCGGTATCGAAACTGACAGGCGAGGGCGCATGCGATGAGGGACGTGCATGCGATCGCCGGCGACACGATTCACCTCCTCCCCACCTGCGCTCTCTCCGATCCTGTGAGAAGCTCTCGATCTTCTCGCCGATCCGGTACCTCACCGGCCCCATAAGCAGACCCAACACCACCCACGTCACACATAACCGAGCAGGTGCGGGCCGTTCAGAGGCGGAGGCGACCGCTATGCTGGGAGGGATTCGCGAGAGAACGCCGCAGCGGCGGCCGCATGAGACGACAAGCGCACGGGCGCAGGAATAGAGGTATGACCATGGCAGGAGACCAGCGAGGACGCTTTGACGAGGGTCGTGGTGGATACCAGCGCCGACAGAACACATGGCGCGATTCCTCCGAGCGCTCGGATAGCCGTCGTTCGGATCGCTCCGGCCGCCGCGCTTTCGATCGCGATGACCGCGGCTCGCGCTCCTACGGCGACCGCTCCGAGCGTCGGGGCTACGACCGGGACGGGGACCGTCGCCGCCCCTTCGAGTCCGGCGGGGACCGCCCAGGACGTCGATTCTCCGATGACGCAGACGGGCGCCGATCGTTCCAATCGGGCGGGGAGCGTCGAGGCTCTTTCGGCAGGGATGACCGCCGGGGAGCTGGGCAAGGACGCCGAGACGACCGCGCCTCCGGCCGCTCCGATCGCCGCGCCTACGATCGCGACGACCGCGGCTCGCGCTCCTACGGCGACCGCTCCGGACGCCGAGACTACGACCGCGGCGGGCAGAGGGAGTTCGAACAGCAGAACTTCGCGAGCACTGATGAATACATCTCCCCCCGGGGCGACGAGCCGACGATCCCCGCGGGGGTCTCCGCCGAGGAGCTCGATCCCGCGGCGACGCGCGCGCTGACCACCCTGTCCGGCCCCAACCGCGACATCGTCGCCCGCCATCTCGTCATGGCCGGCCAGCTCATCGACCTCGATCCCGAACAGGCCTACCAGCACGCGATGGCGGCATCCTCGCGCGCCGGACGCGTCGACGTCGTCCGCGAAGCCGCGGCCCTCACCGCCTACGCATCCGGCCGCTACGAGGAGGCGCTGCGAGAGGTCCGGGCCGTCCGCCGGATGCGAGGAGACGACTCGTTGCGCGCCGTCGAAGCGGATTGCGAGCGCGGTCTCGGACGCCCCGCCAAGGCGATCGAGATCATCGACCAGACCGACACCAAGGGGATGGACCTCGCTGAACAGGTCGAACTCGTCCTCGTCTCCTCCGGCGCCCGGGCCGATCTGGGCGAATCCGAAGTCGGCCTCGTCCTCGTCGACGACGCCATCGCAGCCCTCCCGGAGGACGTCGAACCCGACTACCTGCGCCGACTGATGTCCGTCAAGGCCGACCGCCTGCGCGAACTCGATCGCCTCGACGAGGCGGACGAGGTCGAAGCCGCGATGCCCGACGAGATCGACGTGCCCGTCATCGTCGACACGGCTCTCTTCGCCGACGCCGACGTCGACCGGAAGACCTCTCCCTTGAAGGGCTCGGACACCCCCCTCGCCCAGGCCTACGACTGCGCCCTCCTCGACCTCGACGGAACCGCCTGGGCCGGCGACCGCGGCATCGATCACGCCTGCGAATCCGTGCTCGCCGCCCGCGAGGCCGGGATGACAACCGTCTTCGTCACCAACAACGCCATGCGCACGCCCCAGATGGTCGCCGACAAACTCACCGACTACGGTTTCGCCGCCACGGCGGACATGGTGATGACCTCGGCGATGGACGTCGTCTCGATCCTCTCCGAGAAGATCGACGAGGGCGCCAAGGTCTTCGTCCTCGGCGGCGAAGGGGTGCGTCAGGCCCTCATCGAGGGGGGCTACCAGATCGTCGACTCCGCCGACGACGAGCCGGCGGCCGTCGTCCAGGGCCTCGATACATCCGTCGACTGGGCCATGCTCACCGAAGGAGCCCTGGCCATCCAGCGCGGAGCCCGATTCTTCGCGACCAACCTGGACGCGACTCTGCCCATCGAACGCGGAAACGCGCTCGGCAACGGATCCCTCGTCCGGGCGATCGAGCACGCCACCGGCGTCCGCCCCTATGCCGCCGGCAAGCCGGAACCGGGCATCTACCAGCGCGGCGCCGCCCTCGTCGAGGCGCAGAATCCCATCGCCGTCGGCGACCGGCTCGAAACCGACATCCTCGGCGCGATTCGCGCGGGGATCCCCGCGATGCACGTCCTCACCGGCGTCCACGGGGCCCGAGAGGTCATCCTCGCCCCGCGCGGCCAGAGGCCCTCCTACCTCGCCCTCGACATGCGCGGACTGCTCGAGGACCACCCGCGTCCCAAGCACCACCGCGACGACACCTGGACCTGCGGCGTCTCCCAGGTCGCCAAGGTCCTGCGCAACGGCGTCCTGACGCTCGACGACATCGAGCTCACCGGGCCGACGACCATCACCCTCGACTCCTATCGTGCGCTCGCCGCGGCCGCCTGGGACTGGGCCGACTCCTCCGACGGCATCCGCTGTCCCGAGCTCGTCGTCGTCGACAACGACGACGAGACCGGCATCGTCGTCGAGCCGGAGCCCGCCGACGACGATCAGGACCTCTCTGAGGAGCAGGCTCCGGTCCTCGTCGACGGCGACGCCCCCGACTCCGACGGCTCCTTCACCGACGCGGACTCACGGATCGGCGTCGAGGCGGACGCGCTGCCCGAGCCGGACGGGGACGCCCCGACCTTCCTGCCCGGCGAGGAGGAGCTCGAGAAGCTCCTCGCCGAGACCGCCGACCCCGACGATGACGAGACCCCGGTCGAGAACGAGGCTGAATGACGCGCAGCACCACCCCCGCCGCAGCAGCTGTCGGCGCATCCACCCCCCTTCCGGCCCTCGTCGATGTCGTCTCCGCCCTCGACGGCTTCGACGCGTGGTCGATGCCGATGAAGATCGCCGCCCTGCACAAGGTCGACGAAGGGCTCCGTCACGCCCTCCACCCGGAGTCCGGCGCATGAGGCTGCGGCGGATCGACTCCGAGCTGGTTCGCCGCGGCCTGGCCCGATCCCGGACGCAGGCGCAAGAGCTCATCGCGGCCGGGCGGGTCGCCCTCGATGGCGAGACCGTCCTCAAGCCCGCCCGGCAGATGGACCCGGCCCAGGCGATCGTCATCACCGAAGGGGACGGCGAGGACTACGCGTCACGAGGGGCCCACAAGCTTGCCGGGGCCCTCGACGCCCTCGGCGATCGCGCCCCCGTGATCGAGGGGCGGCGGTGCCTCGACGCGGGCGCCTCGACGGGGGGCTTCACCGACGTCCTCCTGCGCCGAGGCGCTTCGTCCGTCGTCGCCGTCGACGTGGGGTACGGGCAACTGGCCTGGAGGATCCAGGCGGATCCCCGCGTCGAGGTCCACGATCGGACGAACGTCCGCACACTCGACCCCGCGGCCGTCGCCCCCGCCCCTCAGGTCGTCGTCGGCGACCTGTCCTTCATCTCCCTGACCCTTGTCATCCCCGCCCTCGTCGCCGCCGCCGCTCCCGACGCCGACTTCCTCCTGATGGTCAAGCCCCAATTCGAGATCGGCAAGGACCGGCTCGGCCACGGCGGCGTCGTCCGCGACCCCGCCCACCACGTCGAAACCGTCCTGGCCGTCGCCCAATGCGCGATGGACTGCGGACTGGGCGTCGCCGCCGTCGAGGCGTCCCCCCTGCCCGGACCGTCAGGGAACATCGAGTACTTTCTCCATATGAGGGCCGACCACCCCCGCGCCCTCGCGCGCGAGGACCTCGCGGGGGCCGTCGCCGACGCGGTGAGTCGAGGCCCGGCAGGCGCATCGAAGTAACAGGAGGACCCGAGTGATCGAATCCGTGATGCTCGTCCGCCACATCGCCCGGCCCGAGGCGATCGCGGCAGCCGAGGCGGCTGCCGCCCATCTCGAGCGCCTGGGCATCCGCGTCCTGCCGGAAACCACCGACGAGGGCGTCGACCTCGTCCTCGCCCTCGGAGGCGACGGGACGATCCTGTCGGCCGCCTCCCACGCCCGCCGCCGCGATGTCCCGCTGCTCGGCGTCAACATGGGGCATATGGGGTTTCTCGCCGAAGTCTCCGATGCCGAAGGAGTCGATGGAGTCGTCCGGCGCATCGCCGCCGGCGACTTCACGGTCGACGCCCGGATGACGCTTGATATCACGGTCCTCGCCCCCGACGGGATCGAGAGGCGCGATTGGGCGCTCAACGAGGCCGCCGTCATGCACACGGATGTCGCCCACCCGGTCCACCTCGCCCTCGGCGTCGACGGGCAGGCCGTGTCGACCTACGGCGCCGACGGGATCATCCTGGCGACCCCCACCGGATCGACCGCCTACTCCTTCTCCGCCGGAGGCCCCGTCGTCTGGCCCGACACCGAGGCGATGGTCATCGCTCCCCTCGCCGCCCACGGCCTGTTCACCCGTCCCCTCGTCGTCGGCCCCTCCAGCGAACTCCAGATCGTCGTCCTCGAAGAGATGTGGTCGGCTCCTGGACTCGTGTGCGACGGATCCCGCCACATGAGCCTGCCGATGGGCACGCGGATCCTCGTGACGAGGGGGGAGCGCCCCGTCAGGCTCGCCCGACTCGACGACACGCCGTTCTCCGCGCGCCTCGTCGAGAAGTTCTCCCTGCCGGTCCGCGGCTGGAAGACGCCGACGGACGCGGAGGACGCCCGATGATCTCCTCCCTCGACATCCGGTCGCTGGGCGTCATCGACAGCGCCCACCTCGACATCGGCCCCGGTCTCACCGTCCTCACCGGGGAGACCGGCGCCGGCAAGACCATGGTGCTGACCTCTCTGCGCCTCCTCCTCGGAGGGCGCGCCGACGCGGCCCTCGTGCGTTCGGGGGCCGAGCAGGCCCTCGTCGATGCGGTGCTCGCGGTCCCCGACGATCTCGTCGACGCCGCCCGCCGGGCCGGGGGGATCGTCGACGAGGACGAGCTCATCGTCTCGCGCACCGTTGCGGCCCGCGGTCGTTCGCGCGCCCACCTGGGGTCCAGGCCCGTCCCCGCAAGCGTCCTCGCTGATCTCGTCGGCTCGGTCGTGACGATCCACGGCCAGTCGGATCAGATCCGCCTGACGGCCCCCGCGGCGCAGCGCCGCGCCCTCGACGACTTCGGCGGGCCCTCGCACGCCGAGCTCCTGACGGCCTATCGGGAGGCCTGGGGCCGTGCCGTCGAGATCAAGCGGGCCCTCGACGAGGCCGTCTCGGCCTCCGCGACCCGCTCCGACGAGATCGCGCGGCTCCGCGCAGCCGTCGACGCGATCGACGCCCTCGACCTGCGCCCCGGGGAGGACGACGAGCTGCGCGCCGAGAGCAGGCGGCTGACCAACGTCCAGGACCTGCGGCTCCACCTCGGACGGGTCGACGGCCTTCTGCGCGGCCAGGGGGAGGCCCCTGGCGCGCTTGACGCCGTGAGGATGTCCCTCGACGAGCTACGCCACGCCGAACGCTTCGACGCCGGTCTCGCGCCGCTCAGCGCCCGCCTCGTCCCCCTCGCCCTCGAACTCGACGCCCTCGCGGACGACGCCGCCGACTACTGCGCCGGGCTCGACGCCGACCCGCAGCGGCTGAGCGCCGTCCACGAACGGCGCGCCGCGATCCGCCACCTCCTCGAGGGGCGCGCCGCCGACGTCGACGGACTGCTGCGATGGCGCGCCGACGCGGGGGACAGGCTTTCCGACCTGACCCGCCCGGGATCGGATCCGGACGCCTTGCGCGAGCGGCTGGCGCAGGCCCAGGACGAGGTCCTGAGGATCGGGGCCGACGTGACCGCTGCGCGCCGGAAGCTGGCCTCGGACCTCTCCGCCCGAGTCGACGCCGAGCTCAACGAGCTGTCGATGCCCGGAGCCCATCTCGAGATCGCCTTGACGGCGACCAAGCCGACGCCGCACGGATGCGAGGACATCGCCCTGTGCCTCCAACCCCATCCGAGCGCACCGGCCCGGCCCCTGGGCCAAGGGGCCTCCGGCGGCGAGCTGTCGCGCGTCATGCTCGCCCTCGAAGTCGTCCTCGGGGCCGGATCCGACGCCCGCACCTTCATCTTCGACGAGGTCGACGCCGGCATCGGAGGAGCGACCGCGACGGCCGTCGGATCGCGGCTCGCCCGACTCGCCGCCCACCGCCAGGTGATCGTCGTCACCCATCTCGCCCAGGTCGCCGCCTTCGCCGACCACCACCTCGTCGTCGAGAAGGCCGAGGGCCGGACGAGCGTCCGCGCGGTCGACGGCGTCGAGAGGCAGGCGGAGCTCACACGCATGATGGGTGGCGATCCGCACTCCGAGGCGGCGCGCCGCAACGCTCTCGAAGTGCTCGGCTCCGCCATGCCACAATCCAGGGGATGAGTGCCACCGACAAACCCTCCGCGTCCCCGATCTCCGGGCGCATCCGCATCGACGCGCGGGCCCGCAAGCTCGCCTCCCGCCTCGAGCCCGGGGACATCGCCGTCATCGACCAATCGGACATCGACCGGGCGACCGCCCAGGCGATCATCGCCTCGGCCCCGGCCGCGGTGCTCAACGCCGCCCCATCGGTCACCGGCCGGCACACCGCCCTGGGCCCCAGGATGATCCTCGACGCCGGCATCCGGCTCGTCGACGACCTCGGTCAGGACCTGATGACCCTGCGCGAGGGCGAGGACGTCACCGTCGACGAGGACACCGTCACGCGCGGGGGCGTTGTCATCGCCACCGGACGTGTCGTCGAGGCCGCCGTCCTCGACCGGCTCGTCGAGGGCTCCGAGACGACGCGCACCCAGATCCGCTCCTTCGCCGCCTCCGTCGAGGACTACCTCGATCGGGACGGGCCCCTTCTCCTCGAGGGGACGGGCGTCCCCGATCTGTCTGCCCTCCTCGGCGGCAGGATCGTCCTGCTCGTCCTCGGCGGATCCGACGCCCACCAGCAGCTCGCGCGCATCCGCCGGTGGCGGCGCGACGCGGCTCCCGTCGTCATCGCCATCGAATCGGGGGTCGAGGCCGCCAGGAGGCACCGCCTGTCCCCGACGATCGTCATCGGCGACATGGATCTCGTCGCCGAGAAGGCGCTGCGCGCCGCTTCCGAGCTCGTCGTCGTCAGCGGCCACGACGGCGTGGCGCCCGGTCGGGACAGGCTCGATCGAATGGGCGTCGACTATCGGACGATCGAGATGATGGGGGGAGCCGAGGAGGCCGCGATCCTCATCGCCGCCCGCAGCGGCGCGCGCGCGATCGTCACCGCGGGGGCCCACCACGGGGTCGAGGACTTCATCGATCAGGGGCGCGCCTCGATGGCGCCGGTGTTCTTCACCCGTCTGCGCGCGGGAGACCTCCTCGTCGGCGCGGACGCCGTGGCCGCGGTCCACCGCCACAGGATCGGGGGGTGGGGGCTGCTCCTGCTGGCCCTGACGGTCCTCGGCGCCCTCGGCGCCGCCCTGTGGTCGACCCCGTGGGGTCACGACGCCCTCACCGGTCTCGTCGGCCCCCTCATGTCCCTGTTCGGATCGTCCTCGCCCGACGCGGGCGGGCCAGTGGGCTGAGGAGGCCACAGATGATCAACTTCCGCTATCACCTCGTCTCCCTCATCGCCGTGTTCGCCGCCCTCGCGGTCGGCATCGTCCTGGGAGCGGGCCCCCTCCAGACGAGGCTCGCCTCGACGATGAATCCGCAGACCGACTCCCAGGCGCTCGTCGAGTCCCAGGCTGTCTCAGCCGCCGAGGCCCGCACCGCCGTCGAGGCCGCGGGGCTCGAGCAGCTCGCCGACTCCGTGCTGCCCGGGACGCTCGCCGGCACTACCGTGGCGACCGTCGCCCTGCCCGGCGCGGACGCGCAGGACGTCGAGCGGGTCCGTCGGATGCTGACGACCGCGGGCGCCTCGCTCGTCGGGGCCGCGTCCCTGACCGACAACTGGGACTCCCAGGCGATGGCGCAATACCGCCAGACCCTCTCGACCCCCCTCGCGACCCACATGGCGGGGATCGTCCCGGCCGACGCCACCGCCGACGCCGTGATCGGCCACGCGCTCGTGCAGGTGCTGACCTCCACCGGTTCCGAAACGGACCTCCTCCGCGAGATCATCACCGATGAGTCGACGCCGATCCTGTCCATCGAGGAGGATCCCGCCGGAGGCGCCCAGGCGATCGTCCTCATCGGCGGCGCCTCCTCCGAGACGGGGACCGACGCCGCCCAATCCGCCGGCAGCGGACGAGTCGTCGAGGCGTGGGCGGGCGCGGCGCGGGCCGTCGGACAGGCCCCCGGCGGGGGCGTCGTTATCGCGGACGCCTCCGGTCCCTCCTCGATGCTCGCCCAAGTCAGGGCGCTGGGCGTCCCCGTGACCTCGGTGGACTCCCCGTCGAGCGTCCTCGGCGCCCTCGGGGTGGCCCTCGCCCTGCCCGGGGCCGGGCAGCAGGCGCGCGCCTTCGGCACCGGGGAGGGTGCCACCGCGGCCCTGCCCGACTGGCGATGACCGGCCCCGCCCCGACCGCGGGATCGGCGGATCGCAAGTCCTCCCGCGAGGTCGTCTCGCACGAGCGGGTCTGGAGCGGGCGCATCGTCGGGATCGAGGTCGACGACGTGCGCGTCGTCGACGGCGCTGCCCCCGTGACTCGCGAATACGCCCGGCATCCCGGCGCGGTCGCGATCGTCGCCCTGCGGGGGCCGGAGGGACGCGAGGAGATCCTCCTCGAGCGCCAGTACCGTCATCCCGTCGGATGCGAGCTGTGGGAGATCCCCGCCGGGCTCCTCGACGTCGACGGGGAGGACCCCCTGGTCGCGGCCCAGCGCGAACTCGCCGAGGAGGCGGATCTGAGAGCCGGCCGATGGGACGTCCTCATCGACCTCTTCTCCTCACCGGGGATCTCCACCGAATCGCTCCGGGTGTTCCTCGCCCGGGATCTGAGCCCCACCGGGACCGTCTTCGACCGCGAGGACGAGGAGGCCGGTATCGAGACCGCCTGGGTCGACCTCGACGAGGCCGTCCGCCTCGTGCTCGCCGGTGGGCTGCACGCGGCGAGCGCGGTGAGCGGCGTCCTCGCGGCGCACGCCTGCCGTATGCGCGGCTGGCAGCCCCTGCGCCCGGTTCGCGCGCCGTGGCTGCGCTGAGTGCCCAGCGTGCGAGAAACCCCACCGCGGGACTTTAAGAAAAGACTGACTGACGAAAACGACGTAGACTGGCGGCATCACCTGTGAGAGGAACGGAGGCGGGGATGTTCGAGCAGCAGGATGCCAATACTCGAGAACAGGTCCTCGACCTCGTCGTCGAGAAGGGTCCGGTCACCGCGTCCGCCATCGCCAAGGTCCTCGGGCTGACGACCGCCGCGGTCCGGCGCCATATCACGATACTCCTCGACTCCCACGACATCGCCGAGCACGAGCCCGGCCACGTCGGCAAGCGCGGCCGCGGCCGCCCCGCCCGCCACTACGTCGCCACCGAACGGGCCCACCAGCGACTGGCCGACGGGTACTCCGACCTGGCGGTCAAGGCGCTCGGCTACCTCGGTCAGGTCGGCGGGGGAGAGGCGATCGACAACTTCGCCGCCGCCCGCTCCCGGGAGATCGAGCGGCGCTACGCCCCGATCGTCCGCGATGCCGGGCCCGATCCGCGGGTCAGGGCCCAGGCCCTGGCCGACGCCCTCACGCAGGACGGCTACGCCGCCACGGTCCGCGAGATCGCCGGGGGAGGATTCGCCGTCCAACTGTGCCAGGGCCACTGCCCGATCCAGCACGTCGCCGGGGACTTCCCCCAGCTGTGCGACGCCGAGACCCAGGCCTTCTCTCGCCTGCTCGACGTGCACGTCCAACGACTCGCCACGCTCGCTGGAGGCGAACACGTGTGCACGACGCATATCCCCGTCGGCGCGCCCGTGATCCGACCGGCCGCGCGCGCAGCGCTGCGCCACTGATCTGAGCGCAGCGATTCCCCACGAGAGGTTGACACCACTATGACGCAATCCCCGCCGTCCGCACCGCGGCTCGAGGCCCCCCCGATGTCCGATGAGGAGATCATCGACTCCATCGGCGCCTACGAGTTCGGCTGGAGAGACAGCGACGACTACTCGAAGGACGTGCCCTACGGCATCGACGAGGCCGTCGTCCGCTCCATCTCGGAGCGCAAGAACGAACCCGAATGGATGCTCCAGCGCCGCCTCAAGGCCCTGGAGATGTTCGAGCGCAAACCGATGCCGGCCTGGGGACCCGACCTGTCGGACCTCGACTTCGACGCGTTCAAGTACTACGTCAACCCCACGGACCGCCAGGTCAAGGACTGGCAGGACCTGCCCGAGGACATCCGCGAGACCTACGACCGCCTCGGCATCCCCGAGGCCGAGAAGAACCGCCTCGTCGCCGGGGTCGCCGCCCAGTACGAATCCGAGGTCGTCTACCAGCAGATCCAGGAGGACCTCGAACGCCAGGGCGTCGTCTTCCTCGACACCGACACCGGTCTGCGCGAGTACCCCGAGCTCTTCGAGGAGTACTTCGGCCGCTCCGTGCCGGCCGGCGACAACAAGTTCGCCGCCCTCAACACCGCCGCGTGGTCGGGGGGCTCCTTCGTCTACGTCCCCAAGGGCGTCCACGTCGAGATCCCCCTCCAGGCCTACTTCCGCATCAACACCGAGGCCATGGGGCAGTTCGAGCGGACGCTGATCATCGCCGACGAGGGCTCCTACGTCCACTACGTCGAGGGCTGCACCGCCCCGATCTACGACACGAACTCCCTGCACGCCGCGGTCGTCGAGATCTTCGTGCGCAAGGACGCCCGCGTCCGCTACACGACGATCCAGAACTGGTCGACCAACGTCCTCAACCTCGTCACCCAGCGCGCCATCGTCGACGAGGGCGCGACGATGGAATGGATCGACGGGAACATGGGCTCGGCCGTGACGATGAAGTACCCGGCCTGCTTCCTCATGGGCGAGCACGCCCGCGGAGAGACCCTCTCCATCGGCTTCGCGGGCCCCGGCCAGCACCAGGACACCGGCGCCAAGATGGTCCACATGGCCCCCCGCACGTCCTCGTCCATCGTCTCCAAGTCGGTGTCGCGCGGAGGGGGGCGCACCTCCTACCGCGGCCTCGTCCAGATCAACGCGCGCGCCCGCCACGCCAAATCCAACGTCCTGTGCGACGCCCTCCTCGTCGACAAGCTCTCGCGCACCGACACCTACCCCTACGTCGACGTGCGTACCGACGACGTCGAGATGGGGCACGAGGCCACCGTCTCCAAGGTCTCCGCCGACCAGCTCTTCTACCTCATGAGTCGCGGCCTCGACGAGAACGAGGCGATGGCGATGATCGTCCGCGGATTCGTCGAGCCCATCGCCAAGGAGCTCCCGATGGAGTACGCGCTCGAACTCAACCGGCTCATCGAGCTGCAGATGGAAGGATCCGTGGGCTGAACATGACCACCGCAGACACCATGGGCACCGCCCACTCCCACGGGGCCGTCGAGTCCTCCGGCGCGCACTTCTCCCGCGCCGACCGGCCGACCTCCTTCGACCTCGACGCCATCGCGGTTCCGAAGGGCCGCGAGGAGGACTGGCGATTCACCCCGATGCGGCGCATCGAGCGCCTCTTCGACCCGGCCTCCTACGAGCCGGGCGACGCCCCGATGACGATCACCGCGCCCTCGGGCGTCGCCGTCGAGTCCGCCCCCCGTACCGACCCGAGGGTCGGCGCCGTCCTGGCCCCCGGGGACCGGACCGCGGTCGTCGCCTGGAACACGGCGGACGAGGCGCGGATCGTCACGATCCCCAGGGGCGCCGTCGTCGACGAACCCATCCGCATCGACATCGACTCGGCGGACGCGACCCGCTCCCAGCACCTCGTCGTGCGCGCCGAGGAGCTCTCGCGGGCCACCGTCATCATCAACCACGCGGGCAGCCCCGACGCCGCGCTCAACCAGACGGTGGAGATCGACGCGGCCGACGCCTCGACGCTGACCGTCGTCTCCGTCCAGGAATGGGACCGCTCCGTCCTCCACGCCTCCAACCACCGGATCGCCCTGGGCAAGGACACCGTCCTCACCCACATCGTCGTCACCCTCGGCGGGGACCTCGTGAGGATCTGCGCCGACACCGACTTCCGCGGGCCCGGGGCCCAGCTCACCATGCTCGGCCTCTACTTCGTCGACGACGGCCAGCACCTCGAGCACCGCGTCTTCGTCGACCACTCCCAGCCCAACTGCTTCTCCCGCGTGACCTACAAGGGCGCCCTGCAAGGGGCCGACGCCCACTCGGTGTGGATCGGCGACTGCCTGATCCGAGAGGCCGCCGATGGCACCGACACCTACGAGCTCAACCGCAACCTCGTCCTCACCGAGGGGGCCAAGGCGGACTCGGTGCCGAACCTGGAGATCGAGAACGGGGAGATCGAAGGGGCCGGGCACGCGTCGGCCACCGGTCGCTTCGACGACGAGCAGCTCTTCTACCTCATGAGCCGCGGCGTCTCCGAGATCGACGCCCGCCGCCTCGTCGTGCGCGGCTTCTTCGCCGAGCTCATCAACCAGATCGGCGTCCCGGAGGTGCAGGAGCACCTCATGGCCTCCATCGAAGCCGAGCTCACCCGCTCGCGCGACCTCTGACACCCCGACCCATCCACACGACCGCCGGCGACGAACGCCGATGAGGAGAGAACAATGTCGACCCTGACCATCAAGGACCTCCACGTGTCCGTCGAAACAGCCGACGGCCCCAAGCAGATCCTCAAGGGAGTCAACCTCACCATCAACTCCGGTGAGATCCACGCGATCATGGGCCCCAACGGCTCGGGCAAATCGACGATGGCCTACGCCCTGGCCGGGCACCCCGACTATGAGATCACCCAGGGAGAGGCCTGGCTCGACGATCAGCTCATCACCGACATGAGCGTCGACGAGCGCGCCAAGGCGGGCCTCTTCCTCGCCATGCAGTACCCCGTCGAGGTCGCCGGCGTCTCCGTGTCGAACTTCCTGCGCACCGCCAAGACCGCCGTCGACGGCCAGGCCCCGCAGATCCGCTCGTGGGTCAAGGATGTGCGCTCCTCCATGGAGAACCTGCGCATGGATCCGGGATTCGCCGAGCGCGACGTCAACGTCGGGTTCTCCGGAGGCGAGAAGAAGCGCTTGGAGATCCTGCAGATGGAGCTTCTCAAGCCCTCGTTCGCGGTCCTCGACGAGACCGACTCCGGCCTCGACGTCGACGCGCTGCGCATCGTCTCCGAGGGCGTCAACCGGGTCCACGCCGACACCGGCTGCGGCGTCATGCTCATCACCCACTACACGCGGATCCTACGCTACATCGCGCCCAGCCACGTTCACGTCTTCGTCGACGGGCGCATCGCCGCCCAGGGTGGTCCCGAGCTCGCCGACCAGCTCGAGGACGAGGGCTACGACAAGTACCTGTCGCTGTGACCCCCCGCGAACCCGCCCCCGGAGCGTTCACCGACGCCGAATTGGAGCGCATCCGCGCCGATTTCCCGATCCTGGGCAGGATCGGGCGGGGCGGGCGCCCCATCGCCTATCTCGACGCGTCCGCCACCTCGCAGAAGCCCGCGTGCGTCATCGACGCCGAGGCGGACTTCTACCGGACGTCGAACGCCGCCGTCCACCGCGGCACCCACCTCCTCGGGGACGAGGCCACCTCGGCCTTCGAGGACGGGCGCACGGCCCTCGCCCGGTTCATCGGCGGACGCCCCGATGAGATCGTGTGGACGAAGAACGCGACGGAGGCCATCAACCTCGTCGCCCTGTCCATCGGCCACGCTTCGGCGGGCCGCGGGGGCCGGGCCGCGCAACGGCTCCGCCTGGGGGAGGGGGACCGGATCGTCGTCAGCCGGGCCGAGCACCACGCGAACCTCATCCCCTGGCAGGAGCTGTGCGCCCGCACCGGCGCCGAACTCGCCTGGCTCGACCTCACCCCCGACGGGCGCATCGACCCGGCCACCCTCGGCGTCATCACCGAGAGCACCCGCCTCGTCGCCGTCACCCACGTCTCCAACGTCACCGGAGCCCTGTCCCCGGTCGAGGCGATCACCGCCGCCGCCCGGGCGGTCGGCGCGCTCGTCCTCCTCGACACCTGCCAGTCGTCGGCGCACCTGCCGATCGACGTGCGCGCCCTCGACGCGGACTTCGCCGTCCTGTCCTCCCACAAGATGCTCGGCCCCACCGGAGTCGGCGCCCTGTGGGGGCGCCGGGAGCTCCTCGAGGCCATGCCCCCCGTCCTCACCGGCGGTTCGATGATCGCCCACGTCGACATGGGCGGCGCCACCTACATGGACCCGCCCGAGCGCTTCGAGGCCGGCTCGCAGCCCGTCGCCCAGATCGCCGGGTGGACGCGCGCCCTCGACTACCTGACGGGGCTCGGCATGGACAGGATCGCCGCCCACGAGCGCGAGCTCACCGCCCTCATGCTCGACGCCGTCGCATCGATCGACGGCGTCCGGGTCCTGGGGCCCGCCGACGACGAGGACAGGATCGGGGTCGTCGCCTTCGCCGTCGACGGCGTCCACCCCCACGACGTCGGCCAGGTCATGGACGCCGACGACGTCGCCGTGCGCGTCGGCCACCACTGCGCGATCCCCCTCCACTCCTTCTTCGGCGTCAGGTCGAGCGCCCGGGCCTCGATCGCCCCGACGACCTCCCGCGACGAGATCCACCGGCTCGTCGACTCCCTCGCCCGTGTCCGCTCCTACTTCGGAGGACGCTGATGTCCAGCCTCGAACAGCTCTACCAGCAGGTGATCCTCGACCACTCGCGCGCCCGGCACGGAGCCGGGCCCCTCGACGGCGTCGACGCCTCCTCCCACCAGGTCAACCCCACGTGCGGAGACGAGGTGACCCTCGGGGTGCGCCTGACGGACGGGAGGATCTCCCACCTGGCGTGGGAGGGCGACGGATGCTCGATCTCGCGCGCCTCCCTGTCGATGCTCTCCGACCTCGTCGACGGCAAGACGACCGATGAGGCCGCCCGCCTGTACGCGGCGATGGAGACGATGATGCACTCGCGCAACCTCGGAGTCCCCGACGAGGTCCTCGACCTCCTCGGCGACGCGGCCGCCCTCGAGGGCACCTCCCAATTCGCCAACCGGGTCAAATGCTCGCTGCTGGGCTGGTACGCCCTGCGCGACGCCCTGGCCCAACTCGGAACAGACCTCGCAGAAGGGACCCGCGCATGACCAATCCCATGGCCCAGTCAGAACCCGTCGAGCAGCGCTTCGCCCCGGTCGCGACCGACTCGCAGGCGCCCGCGCGCCAGATCGACGGCACCGATGTCGTCGAGAACGGCTCGCTGAGGGCCGAGGACGTCCTCGAGGCCCTCAAAGACGTCATCGACCCCGAGCTCGGCATCAACATCGTCGACCTGGGGCTCGTCTACGGCATCGACATCAACGCCGAGGACGCGATCCGCCTCGACATGACCCTGACCTCCGCGGCGTGCCCGCTGACCGACGTCATCGAGCGCCAGGCGCAGATGATCCTCTCCTCGTTGACGCCCGACGTGGCGATCAACTGGGTGTGGATGCCGCCGTGGGGCCCCGACCGGATCACCCCCGACGGGCGCGACCAGCTCCGGGCCATCGGATTCAACGTCTGACGCCGATCGGGAGGGCGCACCGCCCCCGGGTCCTCAGTCCTTCTCGGACTCCTCGTCGGAGCGGGCCAGGAGGCGCGAGACCGTGTCCGACGCCGACTGCACATAGCCGCCGACCTGGCGCGCCGCCGTCCCCAGCGCATCTGCCGCGGGACCGACGATCTCCTCACGAACCTTGCGCCGCAGGATCTTGCCGATCTGGTTGCGCGGCATCTCCGCGATGAACACGATCTGGCGGGGCAGGGCGTAGTGGGCGATGGACTTCTCCGCCCACGTGCGCACCTGCTCCAAGGTGATCATCGGCGCGTCGTCCTCCAGGATGATCGCGGCCGTCACCTGCTCCGACTCGTCCGGTCGGGGGACGCCGACGACCGCGACGTCCTTGACCTCCGGCATCGATCGGATCGCGTCCTCCACCTGGCTCGGATAGACGTTGAAGCCCCCCGACAAGATGAGCTCCTTGCGCCGGTCCGCCATCGAGATGAACCCGTCGGAGTTGACCCCGATGTCGCCGGTGCGCAGCCACCCGTCGTCGGTGAACATCTCGGCGGTCTCCTCGGGCGCGTCGAGGTAGCCCTCGAAGACCTGCGGCCCCTTGACGAGGATCTCCCCGGGCTGGCCGTCCTCGACGTCCTTCGTCGGATCCTCCAGGTCGACGAGGCGCACGTCCGTCGAGGGGAAGGGCAGGCCGAGGACACCGTGACGGCGCTTCTCCGACAATGGGGCGCCCATGAGGACCGGCGAGGTCTCGGACAGGCCATACCCCTCGACGATCATCCCGCCGGTCGCCTCCTCCCACCGGCTCGCCAGGTCGGTCGACAGCGGCATGGCGCCGGCCACCGCGTAACGGATCGACGAGATGTCGGTCCCGGTGCGCGTCGCCTCGTTGAGGATCCGCTCGAACATCGGGGGGACGCCGACGAAGAAGGTGACGGGGGTGCGCCGGTGGGCCTCCAGGGCCATCGCCGCGTCGAACTTCGGCAGGAGCACCTGGGTGGCGGCCTTGCGGACCGCGGCGCACAGGAAGAAGGTCAGGCCGAAGGCGTGGAAGTAGGGGAGGAGGGAGTAGAAGGTCTCGGCGCCCTCGTGGAGCATCCACACCCAGAACATGCACTGGTCGACGTTCGTCCCGATGTTGCGGTGGGTGAGGACCGCCGACTTGGGCACGCCGTTGGTTCCGCTCGTGTGAAGGACGACCGCCCGGTCGCCGGCGCTCGCATGCGGGTGGTCCTCCCGGATCCTCCGGGCGCTGCTCACCGCCCGATCCCACGAGGAGGCCCCCTCGGGGACGGGGCCGCGCAGTTGGTCGCGAGTCCGCCTGGCCCGTTCGACGGGCATTCTCAGCAGGACGCGCTGGGCGACGGGCATGTGGAGGGAGACGTCGACGGTGAAGACCCGCTCGAGGGGCGTCGACCCGTCGAGGGGGTAGTCGGCCGCGCTCTTCTCCCAGACGACGGCGACCCGCGCGCGGTGGCGCTCGAGCTGGCCGCGGATCTGCGAGGCCGGGGCCAGGGGGTTGTGCTGGGCGGCCACCGCCCCGATGCGCATGCACGCGTAGAAGGCGACGAACGCCTGCGGGCAGTTCGGCAGGGCGATCGCGACCGCGTCCCCGCGACGCACCCCGGCGTCGACGAGGACGCGGGCCGCCCGCAGGACCTGGTCGTGGACCTGGGCGTAGGTCGTCGTCGCGCCGAAGTAGTCGATCGCCACCCGCGAGGGGTAGAGCCTCGCGGCGTCGTCGAGGAGGGCGAAGAGGGAGCGGTCCCAGACGGGGACCTCCCACGGCGTGTAGTTGTAGTGCTCGTGCGCCTGCTCGACGATGTGCGACGTCATCGGGCCCTCATTCCCATAGTTCTCCGGTCGTGCGCGTTCGAGTGAACGCTATACCGTCGGGGCGCTCCACGTGTCGCAGGACGCGATGGAACCGGACTCCAGTCCCGTCAGGAGCCACTTCTGGCGCTGCTGGGCCGATCCGTGCGTCCACGTGTCGGCGTTCGAGGCCCCCTGATAGCGCTCCTGGAGGCGGTCGTCGCCGATGGCCTGCGCCGTCTGGAGGGCATCGGCGATCTGGGCCTCGGTGGGCTCGACGAGGAAAGGGACGCCGGAGTCCGGGTCGATCGTGCGCGAGGCCCAATTCATCCACACGCCCGCGTAGCAGTCGGCCTGGAGCTCGGAGCGGACCCCGGCGCCCTGCTCGCCCTGCTCGCGCGTGTCGTGCGTCGAGAAGACCCCGTGGAGGTTCTGGATATGGTGGCCCCATTCGTGGGCGACGACGTACTCCTGGGCGAGGGGCGCGTTGGCGGCTCCGAAGTCGGACTCCATCTGCTGGAAGAACCCCAGGTCGAGGTACACGGTCGCGTCGGCAGGGCAGTAGAAGGGGCCCGTCGCCGATGTCGCCGACCCGCATCCCGTGGACACCGCGTCCTGGAAGATCTGGAACCCGGGGGCCTGATACCCCGTCGACGACTGGGCGGCCAGCTGCTCCTGCCAGACGACGTCGAGGGAGTCGGCCGTCGTCACCATCCGGCACTCGGTGCGCTCGTTCGCGGCCCGGCCGGTCGTGCACTCCGACAGGTCGACGCCGGGCCCGGCGGACGAGGACCCCTGCGGGGCCGCGGAGAGCAGGCCCGTCAGGTCGATGCCGGTGAACTGGCTGATGAGGACCACTGCGAGGACGGTGAGGATGGAGCCCCCGCCGATGCCGGCGGCGGTCCGCCCCGAGGACCTGACGCGGGAGGAGTCCGAGCGGACGCCTTCGTTGAAGCTCATGATCGTGCGGCCTTTCGTCGTCCGGCCTGATAGCGGCCGAGGGTGTCGTCGCGGAACGACTCGTAGTCCCCGTCGTCGATGGACGAGCGGATCGCGTCCACGAGCCTGACGGTGAACCACTCGTTGTGGATCGTCGCCAGCGTCGAGGCGAGGATCTCCTTGGCTTTGAAAAGATGGTGGACGTAGGCCGCGGTGTAGTGGGTGCAGGTGTAGCACCCGCATTCGTCGACCATCGGCGAGAAGTCCCTTTTGAAGCGGGAGTTCGTGATGTTGAATCGCCCGTCGGGCGAGTAGATCGCCGCGTTGCGGGCCACGCGCGAGGGGTTGACGCAGTCGAAGGTGTCGGCGCCGGCCTCGACGGCCCGGAAGAAGTCGTCGGGCTCGGAGATCCCCAGGAGATGGCGGGGGCGGTCCTCGCCCAGCTCCTCGCACACCCACGAGACGATCGTCCCCAGGTTCTCCTTCTCCAGCGCGCCGCCGACGCCGAACCCGTCGAAGCGGGCGCCGTCCTCGTCCATCGCCGCCATCGTCCGCGCGGCGCGGCGCCGCAGGTCCTCGTACTGGGCCCCCTGGATGACGCCCCACAGCTGCTGATAGGGACGGTGCGTCCGTATCCCGGTCAGCCGCGCGTGCTCGCGCAGGCAGCGCCGGGCCCACGCGTGAGTGCGCTCCAGGGAGGACTCCTGATAGGAGCGCGGATGCAGGAGGGACGTCAGCTCGTCGAAGGCGAACATGATGTCGGATCCCAGCTCGTGCTGGATGCCCATCGAGACCTCCGGCGTGAAGCGGTGCCTCGTCCCGTCGATATGGGATCGGAAGACGACGCCGTCGTCGTCGACCACCGCGTTCGACGCCTTGACGGCCTGCATGCGCACGCGCGGGTCGGAGGAGTCGACCGCACCGGAGAACTCCTGGGAGAGGACCTTCTTGAAGCCAGCCCCCAGGGAGAGCACCTGGAAGCCCCCCGAATCCGTGTAGGTCGGCCCCGGCCAGTTCATGAAGCGGCCGAGGCCGCCGGCCTCGTCGACCAGGTCGGAGCCCGGCTGGAGGTAGAGGTGGTAGGCGTTGGCCAAGACGGCCTGGGCGCCCAGATCGGCGACCATCTCCGGGACGAGGGCCTTGACGTCGGCCTTCGTCCCCACGGGGATGAACGCGGGGGTGCGGATCTGCCCGTGCGCGGTGTGGATGACTCCGGTGCGCCCCAGACCGGGTCCGGATGCCAGTCGCGTGCCGATGTCGAAGCCCCGATCGCGTCCGGACGGAGACCGCCCCGGACGGGGCAGGGGGGAGTCGGGGGCGTTGAGCCAATGGGCGCTCATGCGGCGAGGACCTCCCCGGCCCCCAGCCCCTCGCGGGTTCGGACCCAGGCGATGACCCGGTAGGTCAACGGCAGGAGCACGACCTCGACCCCCACCTTGTACGCGTAGCCGGTGACCACGTAGTTGACGAACTCGGAGCCGGGGATCACCCCGAGGAACGCGATCGTGCAGAACAACGCGGTGTCGACGCCCTCGCCGACGAGGGTCGACCCGATGAGCCTGGCCCACAGGTGGTCGGCGCCCCAGCGCTGGCGGATCCTCACGAGGACGAAGGCGTTGACGAGCTGGCCGACGAGGTAACCGATGACGGAGGCGGCGACGATCCTCGGGACGAAGCCGAGGACGGCCTCGTACGCGGCCTGATGCTCGTAGCCCGGGCCGACCGGCGCGACCTGGACGATCCAGAACGTCAGCGAGGCGATGATCGAGGCGGCGAAGCCCATGAGGACGACGCGCTTGGCGCGCGCGAACCCGTACACCTCGGAGAGCACGTCCCCCAGCACGTAGGTCAGGGGGAAGAGGACTGCCCCGCCGTCGAACACCAGGTGGATCGGGCCCGCGTCCAACGCCGTCACCTTCGTCCCCGCGATATTCGAGATCAGCAGGAACGCGACGAACATGACGGCGATGACGTCGAAGATCCGAGGAGCGCGAGAGCTGGAGGACTGGTGCGTCACGATAAGGCCTTCCGGGGGTGTTAACTCCCTCCCATTGTGCCCGCTTCGCCCGTCTCCCACGCGATCGGGCGGGGGTGGACCATCCCACAGCCACTAGGATCGACGGGTGATCAACGTCCAGGACTTCAGCCTGAGGATCGGCGCACGCGAACTCGTGCGCAGCGCCTCCTTCCGCATCGACAAGGGGATGCGCATCGGACTCGTCGGGCGCAACGGCGCCGGCAAGACGACGACGATGCGCCTGCTCGCCGGCGAGGCCGATGAGGGCGGCGCGGCCGAGCACACCGGGACGATCTCGTCGACCTCGTCGATCGGCTACCTCGCCCAGGACACCCACGTCGGCGACCAGACGATGATCGCGCGCGACCGCATCACCTCGGTGCGCGGCATCGACGAGCTCATCGCGAGGATCCGCAAGGCCGAGCACGAGATGGCGACGACTCAGGGCGCGCGCCAGCGCAAGGCGATGGACCGCTACGTCCGACTCGATCAAGAATTCACCACCCAGGGGGGATGGGCCGCCAATGCCGAGGCCGCCCAGATCGCCCATTCGCTCGGCCTGGAGGACCGGGTGCTCGACCAGAGGCTCGACACGCTGTCGGGCGGTCAGCGCCGACGCGTCGAACTGGCCCGCGTCCTGTTCTCCGGCGCCGACGTCCTCCTCCTCGACGAGCCGACGAACCACCTCGACCACGACTCGATCATCTGGTTGCGCGACTGGATCACGACCTTCTCCGGCGGCGTCATGATGATCTCCCACGACGTCAAGCTCCTGGGCGAGACCGTCAACCAGGTGTTCTTCCTCGATGCGTCGCGGGCCGAGATCGACATCTACCACCTCGGCTGGTCGGCCTATCTGCGCCAGCGAGAGGAGGACGAGAGGCGCCGGCGCAAAGAGCGGGCGAACGCGCTGAAGAAGGCGGAGCAGTTGCGCGCCCAGGGCGAGAAGATGCGGGCCAAGGCGACGAAGGCCGTCGCCGCCCAGCAGATGCTGCGACGGGCCGATGAGCTCCTCGCCCAGGCGGGCGGCGAGGCCCGCCAGGAGAGGGTCGCCCGCCTGCGATTCCCCGATCCCGCCCCCTGCGGGCGGGTCCCGTTGACCGCCGAGGGGTTGTCGAAGTCCTACGGGTCGCTCGAGGTCTTCACCGGCGTCGACCTGGCCATCGACCGGGGGGCCAAGGTCGTCGTCCTCGGGCTCAACGGCGCGGGCAAGACGACGCTCCTGCGACTCCTGTCGGGCATCGAGGAGGCCGACACCGGCGAGGTCGTCCCCGGCCACGGGCTGCGCCTGGGCTATTACGCGCAGGAGCACGAGACCCTCGACCCCGCGATGACGGTCCGCGAGAACATGGCGGCCGCCGCCCCCGGCCTCGACGACACTCACGTGCGCAGTGTCCTGGGCCAATTCCTCTTCGTCGGCGACGACGTCGACAAGCCGACATCGGTCCTGTCGGGCGGGGAGAAGACGAGGCTGGCCCTGGCGACCCTCGTCGTCTCCGGGGCGAACGTCCTCCTCCTCGACGAGCCGACGAACAACCTCGATCCGGCCTCCCGCGAGGAGGTCCTCTCCGCGTTGCGCTCCTACGAGGGCGCCGTCGTCCTCGTCACCCACGATCCGGGGGCCGTTCAGGCCCTCGCCCCGGACCGGGTGCTCCTCCTGCCCGACGCCGACGAGGACCTGTGGGACGACTCCTACCTCGATCTGGTGACGCTCACCTGACGAGGCGCCCCGACTCCCGGCTATCCCGAGCTGGGGCGGATCCGCAGATGGGCCGCAAACCCGCGCGCAAGGGGTCACAGGACCTTGGAGAAGAAGTCCCTCGTCCGATCCTGCTGGGGATGGTCGGTTGATGACGTCGGCGGATGAGCTGATCTCGACGAAGAAGACGCGATTGTTTTCCGACTTGTGAACACACGAGGAGTCTGCCTGGACTACGACTCCATGGTCACTGTCGAGGGATCAACCTGTATCGCACAAGATCAAGAATATGCGATTTTAGTCACTGTTAAAAACTTGTAGAAAATGATCAAATAATCATGCCCTGATGGCGCGTGCGATTGGAGGAAAGCGATGAGTGTGTGAACACTCATGGCAGGGTCTGCTGCGCTGTCTGCGGTGATGCTTGCCGTGTGCATGACGGGAAGCGCTTCGGCAGCGGATCAAGGTATCGATGGGGATATCGGAGCGGTAATTGGATCCGCGCAACGGCTGGCCGGTATTGATACGAGTCTGTCAATAGTAATGAGGCCGGAGCTGGGAGTGGCCGGTGCGATAAGCGTGGAAGGTTCAGTCGAAGTGACAGTCGGGGAAACCAATGATATCGAAGTCGGTTCGACTATCGGTTCCGGTAAACTCGTTGTCCCGGATGCTGATGCGGGATCCCTCGATATCGACGGCGGTATCGCGGTTGCGGAATCGAAGACGGACAGCCTTGTCGAATACGCCGTCGTCCCATTCGACAATGGAAACGTGAAAGTGCATAGCGTGATCAAGGACTCCTCAGCTCCGGAACGTTTCGACTATCGGTTTCCAAATGCGGATACGATCATCGTCGATGACGAGACCGGTGCTGCGATGCTGTTCGCTGAAATCGATGGCTCCTTTGAACTCGTGGGAGGAGTGGATGCGCCATGGTCGGTCGATTCCGAAGGCATTTCCGTGGCTACGCACTTCGAGGCCAGAGGCGATATCCTCACGCAGGTCGTCGAGCATAGATCAGGGAGCTACTCATATCCTGTCACAGCGGATCCGTCCTGGTGGGATGATGTGACGAAGTGGTTCGGCAACGCGGGCTCTTACATCGTCAATAAGGCAAAATCTGCAGCAGGATGGCTCGGCTCGAACTGTCGGTGGATAGCTGGAAAAGCATGGACCGGAATTAAGAACTACGGGCCGAGAGTCGGGAAGTTCGTCGTGAAGAAGATCGGTCCAGGAGCGCTCGTGCTATGCGCGGTAGGAGGAGGATGGGCCTGGTACCGATCCGATTCCACCGGGTGGGTCCGTGTTGGCGATACCGTTGTGGGGTGTTTCGCGTGGTGAAGGCGATTCGTGTTATCCGCGACTACCTCATGGTTGTGGCGGTGATGCTCTTGCTCGTCACGAAGATCACCCAGACGTTTTCGTACTGGTGGGTGGCCGTGATCGTCAGCACCGTGCTGATGCTCCCCGAATTCGTCGATCTGCGAATTTCCAAAGACGACGACTCGATCCGATGACGAACCCCGATAAGCATGGGACTGCGGATGGCACGACATCACCGGTGGCGAGGGGCGATTCCGCTTGGCGCCGTCCCTCGCCACCGATGCCGGTCGGGGCTGCCTTTGGCTCCGTGTCGTCGAGGGGGAGCAGCCCGGACAGGGGGCCTCGTCGAGATGTTTCCTCGGTAGGCCGTGAGAAGCCGGAGGCTTCATTCCCCGTCTTCGTGACTCCTCACGAAAGGACCTTGGAGAAGAAGTCCCTCGTCCGATCCTGCTGGGGGTGATCGATGACGTCGGTCGGCGACCCCGCCTCGACGATGACCCCGTCGTCCATGAAGACGACGTGATCGGCGACCTCCCGGGCGAATCCGATCTCGTGGGTGACGACCGCCATCGTCATCCCGGAACGGGCGAGGTCCTGCATGACGGAGAGGACCTCGCCGACGAGCTCGGGGTCGAGGGCCGACGTCGGCTCGTCGAAGAGCATGATCTCCGGGTCCATCGCGAGGGCCCGGGCGATGGCGACGCGCTGCTGCTGGCCGCCGGAGAGCTCGGCCGGGTAGTGGTCCGCCCGGTCGGCCAGGCCGACGCGGTCGAGGAGGTCGTGGGCGCGGCGGCGCGCCTCGTCCTTGGGCAGGCCGAGGACGTGGACGGGGGCCTCCGTGACGTTCTCCAGCGCCGTCTTGTGGGGGAAGAGGTTGAATCGCTGGAACACCATGCCGATGCGCGACCGCTGGCGGGCGATCTCCTTGTCGGGGAGGTCGTGGAGTCGGCCCCGCTCGTCCTCGCGGTATCCGAGGAGCTCTCCGTCGACGTGGACGCGGCCCGCGGAGATCTCCTCGAGCTGGTTGAGGCAGCGCAGGAGCGTCGACTTGCCGGAGCCGGAGGGGCCGAGGATCACGCAGACCTCGCCGTTGGCGATCTCCAGATCGATGCCCTTGAGGACGTGAAGGTCGCCGAAGAACTTGTGGACGCCCTCGACGCGGACCATGGGGGCGGTGGAGCGGGTGGTGCTGGTCATGGGGTGACATCCAGGAAGGTCGTGTTGGTGGAGGGGGTCGATGAGGGGCCGGGGGTCGATTCCCGCCGCTCGAATCCCTTGCCGAAATGGCGCTCGATGTGGGATTGGACCCACATCAGCAGGGAGGTGATCGCGAGGTACCAGAGGGCGGCGGCGAGCAGGAGGGGGATCGGGGCGAAGAGGGACTGGCCCTTGGTCTGGGCGACGAAGGTCAGTTCGAGGGTGAAGGGGATCGCCGCGACGAGGGAGGTCGTCTTGAGCATCGAGATGGTCTCGTTGCCGATCGGGGGGACGATGACGCGCATCGCCTGGGGGAGGATGATCCTGCGGAAGATCGTCGTTCGGGGCATGCCCAGGGCGGTGGCAGCCTCCCACTGGCCCTTGTCGACGGACAGGAGGCCGGCGCGCATGATCTCGGCGAGGTAGGCGCCCTCGTTGAGGGACAGCCCGACCCAGGCCATGACGAAGGGGGTGAACCAGGCGTTCGTGTCGATCGAGGCGAACGCGGGCCCGAAGGGGATGCCGAAGGAGAGCGTCGGGTAGAGGGAGGGCAGGAGCGACCAGAAGATCAGCTGGGTGTAGATCGGGGTGCCCCGGAAGAACCAGATGTAGGCGGTGGCGACCCAACGCAGGATCGGATTGATGCTCTGGCGCATGATCGCCATCGTGATGGCCAGCAGGGTGCCGATCGCCATGGCGATGACGGTCAGCAGGAGCGTGTATCCGACGCCGCTGATGATCGTCCGGGAGAAGAGCCATTCCCAGACGACGCCCCACTGGAAGTTGGGGTTCGTGATGAGAGCCTTGGCGAGCATCGCGGCGATGAGGGCGACGACGATCGCGCTGACCCATCGGCCTGGACGGGGAACGGGTGTGGATTCGAGCAGCTCGACGCCGTCTTTGATCTGAGACATGGATTCCTCATACGGGTGCCGGCCGGGCTGGGCCCGGCCGGCACCGCTCTCACAGGGCGGGGTTGATCTCGGCGAGGGGCAGGACGGAGTCCTCGGCGCCGTAGGCCCCGAGGATCTTCGCGAGGTAGCCCTCGTCGATGAGGTACTGGGTGGCGGCGTGGACGGCGGCGGTCAGGGCCTCGTCGTTCTTGTTGACGGCGATGCCCTGGGGGGCGGATTCGATGGCGTCGCCGATCTGCTCGAGTTTGCCGCCGGCGAGCTCGACCGTGTAGCCGATGACCGTCGAGTCGGCGAAGGTCGCGTCGTACTGCCCGCCGATGACCTTGGTCGAGACGTCGGTCTGGAGGTCGAGGGGCATGACCGCGATCGGTTCCTTCCCGTCGGCGACGCACTGGTCGGAGAGCTCCTGAGCGTAATCGTGCTGGAACGTGCCGTTCTGGACTCCGATGGTCGTCCCGCACGGGTCGGCGGGGTCGAATCCGGAGGGGTTGCCGGTGGCGACGGCGTAGGCGGATCCGACCTCGATGTAGGAGATGAGATTCACCTGTTCCACGCGCTCGGGGGTGATGGTGAAGGAGGAGATGCCGACGTCGAACTTGGGTCCGAGGGCGGGGATGATCGTCGGGAACTCGGCGTGGGAGGTCGTGCCCTCGTCGAGGCCCATGACCCTGGCGAGGGCGCGGGTCAGGTCGACGTCGTAGCCGACGGGCGTCTGGCCGTCGGTGGCCCGGTACTCGCCCGGGGCGTAGTCGGTGGAGGCGCCGTTGCGCAGGGTTCCGCGGTCCTTGACCTCCTGGGGGACCAGGGCCGCGATCTCGTCGACGACGGGGATCTGGGAGACGTCGTACGACTGGATGTCCGTGGCGGGGGACTGGCTCCCTGACTGAGCGGAGGAGGGGGCGGGCGTCGAATCGGGGTCGGCGCAACCGGTCAGGGCGAGGGCGGTGATCGCCGTCAGGGACAGGAGCGAGGGCAGGGTGCGCATGATGGGCCTTCCGGGAGGACAATTAATACACATAGTATGCACCCCTCCGCATATTAATGCGGAGGGGTGTCTCAGAATGTGATGAGGGGATCAGCGTCCCCGCATGGCCCGGCGATTCGGGCGCGCGCGCATCGGATCGATCCCCTTGGGGATCGGCAGGTCGTTCGAGCGCAACGCCGACAGACGGGCCGAGACGAGGGGGACCTCCTCCTTCGTCAACTGCTTCTTGAGCGAGCGCAGCCGCGACTGGAGCTTGGCGAGGGGGACCTGCCCCTCCTCCTTGCCGACCTGGATCACGTGGACCGGGACGTTCTGAATGATGCGCTGGGCGCGCTTGCGCTCGGTGGCGAGCATCGGCTGGACTCGCGAGGAGGGCCCCTCGGAGATGAACACGACGCCGGCCCGGCCGACGACCCTCCAGACGATGTCCTGCTCGCGGGTGACGTGCACGGGGGCCTCGGGGATGATCCATCCCGAGCGGATCTGATCGAGGACCGCCTTGACGGCCCCGGCCGTGCCGTCGATCTGCTGGTAGACGGCGCGTCGAACGAGGAAGGACAGGAGCGACATCGCGACGGTCGCCGCGGCGAAGACGCCGAGGATCGTCCACAGGATCCAGTTGCCGCGCAGGGCGACGACCCCGATGAGGACGATGACCGCGACCGTGGCCGCGGCCGATCCGATCAGCGCCCAGGCGACCCACGGGTAGGTCCGGGCGGTGACGCGATAGGCGTCCGCCATGTTGTGATACCAGCGGCGCTTCTTCTCTGAGGCAGTGTTCTCGCTCATAACCCGAACATCCTACCCGTGATCGTCGCCTCGCGGTGACGCGCGCGCTTCTCCACAGGAACGCGCCCCCTCTTGAGGCCGGATCGGCTGCCGGGAGAGGCTCGTCCCATGAGGATCGAACGATACGAACTGGGGCGAATCGTCCGCATGACCTCGCGCGGCCCGCTCTGGCAGACGACCTCCGATCGAGGACCGGCGCTCATCGCCCTGCGCGGTCGCGAGGAGGGCGACGCGTCCTGCGCTCGATGGAGGGCCTGGGCGCGGATCGACTCCCCCCATGTGGCGGCCCTCCACGACGTCGTCCGCCACGACGACGGCCGGTGGGCCGTCGTCCAGGAATACGTCGAGGGGGACGGGCTCGACGTCCTGCTCGGTGGCCCGAGGATCCGGCCCCTCGAGATCCGACGCCGTCTCGGCGAGGGGATCCGCGAGGGCGTCGAGGCCCTCCACCGCGCGGGCCTCGTTCACGGCGATCTGTCGCCGGCCAACATCGTCGTCGACTCCTCCTGCCGGGCGGTCCTCGTCGACCTCATCGACCCGCCCGCACCGGAGTCGGGGACGCCCGGCTGGTCGCTTGGGACAGGGGAGGGGAAGCACGGGGATCTGGGCGCCCTGGCGCTGATCCTCGCGGCCCTCGGACTCGATTCGCCCCGCGAGCCCGGCGCCCGCGCGCAGACGGCAACGGCACCGGCCGCGACGGGGCAGGATCCCCCGCAATCGTCCGACGCCCGGGACGCTGATCCGCCGCTCAGCCCCTCAACGGTCGATGAGGAGGCCGCCAGGTCCCTCCTCGAGCCGATGCTCCTCGATCCCGAGCGCGCCGTCATCGACCTGCGCCGCGCCGCGGCCGCCACTCCCACGACGGTTCCGAGCCGACGGCCCCGGAAGACCGACTCGAGGCCCGATCGCACGCCGATACGCCGCATCGCCGTCGGCTGCGCGGCGGCCGGCATGATCGCCGTCCTCGCGTGGGGAGGGCAGGTCCTCGGCCGCCTCGAGCCGGCGGCGTCCGGCTCCGTCGGCGCCCGGGGTCGCGCGGTCGCGACTGCGCCGCTGGAATCGACGAGCCCCCGGACGAGGGGCTCTCCGATCGAGTGCCCCGGCGCCCGGATGGCCCAGGAGAGGATCGACCAGATCCTGCGGATCCGCGATCGTGCGATCGAAGAAGCCGAACCCGCGGCGCTGGGCCGCGTAGTCTCCGGTGCCCTCGGCCAGGAGGAAGGCGCCCGCATCGACTCGCTCGTCGCCCGAGGACTGCGGATCGACAGGCTGACGACGACCCCGATGAGCGTCGACGTCATCGGCTGCTCACCCGCGGGCCTCGACGTGCTCGTCGTCATCCGCCAAGACGAGCTGCGCTGGTGCGATGCGACCTCCTGCCGCGAGGAGGACGTCGGGCAGGCCCGGCGACTGCGGATCCTCCTGGTCGACCCCGGGCTCACCGCCGACCGGGCTCGGCCCGACTCGGTGACCGCGCCGGGATCGGGGGCGGATGCGTCACGCGGGGCGCGCCCATGGGCGCGCCCCGCGTGAGCACAACGGATCAGGCCGTCAGATCCTCCTCGAAGGCCCCCTCCTCGAGGCGCTTCTTGACATCCATCAAGTAGCGCGAGGCGTCGGCCCCGTCGACGAGGCGGTGATCGTAGGACAACGACAGGTAGACCATCGACCGGATCGCGATCGAATCCGAGCCGTCAGCGGATCGCACGACCATCGGGCGCTTGACGATCGTGCCGACGCCGAGGATCGCGGACTCGGGCATGTTGAGAACGGGGGTGTCGAAGAGCGCCCCGCCCGAGCCGGTGTTCGTGATGGTGAAGGTCGACCCGGAGAGCTCCTCCGGACCGATTGCCGACTCGCGGGTGCGGGCGGCCAGGTCGTTGATCGCGGAGGCGATCTCGGCCATCGTCTTCGATCCGGCGTCCTTGATCACCGGGACGAGCAGGCCCCGCTCGGTATCGACCGCGATGCCGATGTGCTCGTGATCGTGGTACGTCACCTGCTTGTCGTCGACGATGGTCGCGTTGACCTTCGGGTGGTACTTCAGGGCCTCGGTCGCCGCCTTGACGAAGAAGGGCAGGAAGGTGAGCTTCGTGCCGTTCTTCTCCTGGAACGCGTCCTTCGACCTCGCGCGCAGGGCCGCCACCCTCGTCACGTCGACCTCGACGACGGTGGTGAGCTGCGCCGCGGTCTGGAGGGACTCGACCATGCGGCGGGCGATCGTCTGGCGCAGACGCGTCATCTTCTCGGTCGTCCCGCGCAGGGGCGAGGGCTCGCGCGAGGGGGCGGGGGCGGCCGGCGCGTCCTGAGAAGACGCGGCCGGAGCCTGAGCGGCGGCCTTCGCCGCGGCCTCGACGTCCTCACGCCGGATCCGCCCGCCGACGCCGGTGCCGGAGACCGTCGATAGATCGACGCCCGCCTCCCGGGCCAGCTTGCGGACGATCGGCGTCACATAGCCGGTGGCGACTGCCGGCGCGGGCGCCGGCGCGGCCGGGGCCCCGGCCGCGGCCACCGGGGCCAGGGACTCGGGAGTCGGGAACTCTCGGGCGGGCGCCGGAGGGGCGACCGGAGGAGCGGGGGGAGCCGGGGGGGCCGCGGGAGCGGGGGAGGCAGCCCGCTCGGCGGGCCGCTCGTCGGCCTCGGGAGCACCCGATTCGGGGGATTCCTCCTCGGCCGAGCCCGAGGACGGGACGTCCTGCGAGATCACGGCGACGACCGTGCCGACCGCGACGGTCTCGTCCTCGTCGACGCGGATCTCGGCGAGATAGCCGGAGGCGGGCGAGGGGACCTCGGAGTCGACTTTGTCCGTCGACACCTCGAGGAGCGGCTCGTCGGCCTCGACCGCGTCGCCGACGGCCTTGAGCCAGGTGGTGACGGTCCCCTCCGTCACGGACTCGCCCAGGGCGGGCATCGTCACCTCGACGCCCTCGGCGGACCCCTGCGAGCCGCGATCGGCGGGGGGCTCCTGCGCGGGGGCGGGCTCATCGGGGGCCGCGGCCTCCGGGCCGGCGTCGGTCGTCGCGACGTCCTGGGCGCCCGCGTCCGCGGGGGAATCGGCGGGCGCCTCCGAGGGGTCGCCGATCCGGGCGATCTCGGTGCCGACCTCGACCGTCTCGTCCTCGGGCACGAGGATCTCGAGGAGCACGCCCGCGACGGGCGAGGGGACCTCGGAGTCGACCTTGTCCGTCGACACCTCGACGATGGGCTCGTCGGCCTCGACTGTGTCGCCGACGGCCTTGAGCCAGGTGGTGACGGTTCCCTCCGTCACGGACTCGCCCAGGGCGGGCATCGTCACTGCGGTTGCCATGATGTTCTCCTAGCTGTTCCGGAGGGTCAGTTGTGGACGTGGAGGGGCTTGCCCGCCAGGGCGAGGGCCGCTTCCCCGATGGATTCGTTCTGGCTCGGATGAGCGTGGATCAGCGCGGCGAGGTCCTCCGGATGGGCCTCCCAGTTGACCATGAGCTCCCCCTCGCCGATCTGCTCGCCGATCCGCGATCCGATGCCGTGGAAGCCGACGATCGGGCCGTTCTCGACGCTGACGAGCTTGATGAGCCCCGCAGTGCCCAGGATCGTCGATTTGCCGTTGCCGGCCAGGTTGTACTCGACGGTGCGCACGGCATCACCGTAGCGCTCTCGCGCCTGCTTCTCAGTCAAACCGACCGACGCGATCTCGGGCTCGCAGAACGTCACGCGCGGGATCCCCGACTCCTCCATCATCACGGGGGACAGGCCGGCGATCTGCTCGGCGACGAAGATCCCCTGGAGGAAACCGCGATGGGCGAGCTGCAGGCCCGGGACGATGTCGCCGACGGCGTAAATCGAGCCGACTCCCGTGTGGAGCCGCTCATCGGTGAGGACGAAGCCCCGCTCCATGCGGATCCCCGCCTCCTCGTACCCGAGGTTCGCGGTGACCGGGCCCCGGCCCACGGCCACGAGGAGCACATCGGCGTCGAAGGACTTGCCCCCCTCGGTCGAGACGTGGACGCCCGAGTCGTCCTGCGACGCTCCCGAGAAACGGGTGTTCGTGTGGAAGGCGATACCCCGCTTGCGGAACGCCCGCTCGAGCTGCTTGGAGATCGCCTCGTCCTCGTTGTTCGCCAAGTGGGGCAGGGCCTCGATGATCGTCACCTCGGCGCCGAAGGAGCGCCACACGGAGGCGAACTCCAAGCCGATGACGCCCCCGCCGAGGATCACCGCGGAGGAGGGCACCCACTCCATCTGAAGGGCCTGATCGGAGGTGATGATCCTGCCGCCGATCTCCAGGCCCGGAAGCGAACGGGAGTAGGAGCCGGTCGCCAGGACGATGTGGCGGCCGGTGATCGTCCGCCCGTCGACGACGACGGAGTCCTTCGAGGCCAGGCGCCCCCATCCGCGGATCACGTCGATGCCGCGGGAGGAGATCAGCCCCTGGAGCCCCTTGAACATCTTGTTGACGACCGAATCCCGATAGGCCCCGACAGCGGCCATGTCGACGCCCTCGAAGGAGGAGCGCACCCCGAATGCCTCCGATTCGCGGACCGCGTCGGCCGTCTCCGCGGCGTGCAGGTAGGCCTTCGTCGGGATGCACCCGCGGTGCAGGCAGGTGCCGCCGACCTTGTCGCCCTCGATGAGGGCGACTGACAATCCGAGCTGGGCGGCGCGCAGGGCGGTGGCGTACCCGCCGGAGCCTGCTCCCAAGACGACGATGTCGTATTCGGGCTCGTTCACGTGTTCCACTCCTTGGTGTCGAGACAAGACGGTGGCCCTCGGTGGCCATCTGGGCCTATTGTCCCACTCGAACCCGGTCGTGTCGTGGGGGTGAGCCCCTGTTCGCGGTGCAACGGCCCACATCGGCGCCGCCCCGCGGACCTCCCCGGCCCCCGGGAGCCGGAAACGGACGCGCTGCCGGACGGCTAGGATCGAGCCCTGACCTGAAGGAGGACGAGTGAGCGAGCCACTGGATCCGACCCCCATCGGTGGGGTCGTCGACGACAGGCCCCGCGCACTGGGCCTGGGGCGTCTCGTCATGGCCGTGTACTGGCTCTTCGGCGCGTGGACGGCGGCCACCGCCGTCGTCGACATCCTCGACCACGAGTCCGAGCCCTGGGGGCCCTCGATCCTCGCCCTGGTCGCCGGATGCGTCTACCTCGTCGCCGCAGCGGCCCTGACGCACAACGGACGGCGGATGCGCCTCGTCGGATGGTCGGCCATCGGGACGACACTCGTCGCCCCCGTGATCCTGTGGATCCTCGGCCTGGGCCTGCCCGAGGTCCGTGCGGCTCGATCGGCGTGGACCGGTCTGGGGGAGGACTACTACTTCCTCCCGCTGGCGGTGTCGGCGATCGGGCTCGTGTGGATGTGGTGGTCGAATCCACGCCGGATCGTCGAGCTCGCCGAGCAGGTCGACCGCCCCGCGCGCATGCGCAGGCGCTGACCGGCGACGGGGGATCAGACCCCGGAGGGGAAGCCGATCTGGCGCCACGCCTCGTACACGGCGATGGACGCCGAGTTCGCGAGGTTGAGCGACCGCGCGGAGCCGACCATGTGGATCCTCACGAGGCCCTCGATGCGGGGATGGTCCATCGCCCACGCGGGGAGTCCCACCGACTCCCGGCCGAAGAGGAGGCCGTCGGAATCGGCGTACGAGACCTCCGTGTACGGCGTCGACGCCCGCCCGGTGAAGGCCCAGACACGGCCGGGGACCTCGGCGAGCGCCGAATCCAGGTCGGGGTGCACCTTCACGTGCGCGAGATCGTGGTAGTCGAGTCCGGCGCGGCGCAGTTTCGCGTCGTCCATGTCGAACCCGAGGGGCTCGACGAGGTGGAGCATCGATCCGGTGCACGCCGACAGGCGGATCGCGGCCCCGGAGTTCCCGGGGATCTCGGGCTCGAGGAAGATCATGTGGAGCATGGGGCCATCCTGGCACCGCGGGATCGCGGAGGCGAACGGCTCTCCCGGGGAGGGCGAGGGCGGGGAGCCCCAGGAGAGCGGCGAAGCGCCCCGGGCGCACGTGGAATAGACTGGGCAGATGCCCGAAAACCCCGAGCTCGCCGAGTCCCTGCGCACGGCCGAGGACGCCGCTCTCATGGCCCAGGTCGGGCCCGCGACATGGGCCCGGGGATTGACGCTGTGGCGAGCCGGTGCCGTCGTCGAGACGCAGTGGGGGACCGGGGGGCAGGTCATCGGCCGCGTCAGGGACTCCGGCCTCGCCTACAAGACGTGGATCGCCCCGGGCCAGGGCCGCTTCGAGATGACCTGCGCCTGCCCGATCGGCGCCGACTGCGCCCACGCCGTCGCCGCTGCCCTGACGATGCGCGAATCCCTGCGCGACGCCCGCCCCGTCGCCGCGTGGAAGGCCTCCCTCAGCCGTCTCGTCGGCGCCGGCGGGACCGGCTCAGGCGAGCCTCTCGCCCTCCTCGTCGACGCCCACGACCCCGATCAGCCGACGTGGCTCACCCCCCTGCGACCCGGGACCCGCGTGGCCTGGACCGAGAAGAGGGCCGCGTGGCCGGACCTGACCTCCGCCCAATGGGAGTCCGTCGTCGACGGCCTCAACGCGACCCACCTCGCCCTGATCCGCGAGGGATACCGGATCTCCCGGGAGAACCGCGACTGGCTCTCCCCCGGGGAGGTGTCCCTTCAATCCCTCGGGGAACAGGCGATCGGATGGCTCACCCGCCTGGCCCGCTCCGGGGTCCTCCTCCTGGCCGGCACCGACCCGCTGACGCCCCTGGTCCTCGACCACTCGACGTGGGACATCGACCTCGACGCGAGGGCCGCCGGCGACGGGCTCGTTCTCGCGCCGATCGCCCGCAACGGGGAGGCGATCGTGGCCAGGCCCCGGATCGACGCCCGGGCGCGCGCCCTGATCCTCGACGGCGGCACCCGGCTCGCGAGGATCAACGGGCTGTCGCTCCTCGACGAGCTGCCCCCCGGAGGGATCGAGATCCCCGCCGAGGACATGGCGGAGTTCCGCACCCGATGGCTGCCCGCCCTGCGCCGTCGGATCGGGATCGTCTCGCTCGATTCGAGCGCCGACTCCCTCGCCGAGGCCCCCGCCCGGCTCGTCGCCACCGTCCGCGTCGACGGCGTCCACTCGGTGACCGTGCGCTGGTGGGCCGAATTCGACTTCTCCGGGACCCGTTCGCGCCTCCCCCTCGCCGAGGCGGCGCACGACGAGGACGTCGCGGCGATCGCCGCGAGGATCGACGCCCTGGGACGCGAGCGAGCCCCCGAGGGCCTGTGGCGGCCCGGCCCGCAGACCCTGCGCGCCCCCGCCTGGAGGGCGCCCGAGATCCTCTCCCGGCTCGTCCCCGCCCTCGACGACCCCGGTCTCATCTGGGACGTCGCCGACGAGGTCGGGCGGATCCGCGTCGACGACGACGCCCTGCGGGTCGTCGCCCGCGTCGACGACTCGACGACGGACTGGTTCGATCTGCGGATCTCCATCAGCGTCGACGGGCGGGACGTCCCCCTCGCCGACGTCCTCGCGGCCCTCGCCCGGGGTGACGACCATCTCCTCGTCGACCGGACGTGGGTCCGTCTCGACGGCGAGAGGATCCAGCGCCTGCGCGATCTCCTCGACGAGGCCGCCCTCCTCGACGACGCGGACGACGCCCCCCGGATCAACGTCCTCCACCTCGGCCTGTGGGAGGAATTCGTCGAAAACGCCGATATCGTCGAGGCCGCCGCCTCCTGGCGGAGCCGCCTCGACGCCCTGACCGGCCCGAGCCGGCCACTCCCGACCGGCCCCTGCCGGGCCGTCCTGCGCCCCTACCAGGCCGAGGGACGCGAATGGCTGATCCGCCGGGCGTCGCTCGGACTGGGCGGGATCCTCGCCGACGACATGGGCCTGGGCAAGACCCTCCAGATGCTCTCGGCCATCAGCGCCCTGCGCGCCGACGGCGCCGACCGATCGGAGGAGCCCCCGGTCCTCGTCGTCGCCCCCACCTCGGTCGTCGGCACGTGGAAGCAGGAGGCCGACCGCTTCTTCCCGGGACTGAGGGTGCGCGCGGTGACCGAGACCTCCAAGCGCCGGGGCGAGGACCTCGACTCCGTCTGCGAGCGGGCGGACGTCGTCGTCACCTCGTACACCGTTCTGCGCCTCGACGCCGACGACTGGACCTCCAGGAGTTTCAGCGGACTCGTCGTCGACGAGGCGCAGAACGCGAAGAACCCGCGCACCGCGATCCACCGGGCTCTGACCCGCATCCGCGCGCCCTGGTGCTTCGGAGTGACGGGGACCCCCGTCGAGAACAGCCTGGCGGACCTGTGGGCGGTCCTCTCCTTCTGCTCGCCCGGCCTGCTCCCGCGGTGGAAGTCCTTCAACGACGCGATCCGCCGCCCGATCGAGCAGGACGGGGACGCGGACGCCCTCGCGCGCCTCCACCGCCTGACCGCGCCCTTCATCCTGCGCAGGTCGAAGGAGGACGTCGCCCGCGATCTGCCCGACAAGATCGAAACCGTCCTCGAGATCGACCTGGGGGAGGAGCACCGTCGCATCTACGACCAGTACCTCACCCGTGAGCGCGTGACGATCCTCTCCCTCATGGAGGACTTCCGGCGCCGGCGCATCGACGTCCTCGCATCGATCACCAGGCTCCGCCAGCTCGCCCTCGACCCCGCACTCGTCGACGAGTCCTACGCCCACGTGGGAGCGGCCAAAGCCGAGTACCTCGCCGACCAGCTCGACCAGATCGTCCCCAGGGGTCATCAGGCCCTCGTGTTCAGCCAGTTCACGTCCTTCCTCGCGAGGATCCGCGCCGTCCTCGAAAGGCGGGGCCTGTCGGTCGTCCAGCTCGACGGGTCGACGCGCGACCGGGCGCGCGTCATCGACGAGTTCCGGTCGGGCCGCGCCCAGGTCTTCCTCATCTCCCTCAAGGCCGGGGGAACGGGGCTGACGCTGACCGAAGCCGACTACGTCTACGTCATGGACCCGTGGTGGAACCCCGCGGCCGAGGAGCAGGCCGTCGACCGCGCGCACCGCATCGGCCAGACGAAGAAGGTCAACGTCTACCGGCTCGTCGCCGCCCGCACCATCGAGGAGAAGGTCCTCGCGCTCCAGGAGCGCAAACGGCGCCTCGTCACCTCCGTCGTCGACGGCGACGGCGCCACTGGCGCGCCCATCGACGTCGACGACCTGCGGGCCCTCATCGAGGGGTGACCCCGCGGGAGGGCCCTGGCCCTCCGGGCGCCGGCCCCGGCCCGAGACCCCGACGGGTCATCCCCGGGGCAGGAGCATCGTCCGCAGCGCATCGACGTCGGCGGCGTAGGCGTCCGCGTTGTCCAGGCCCCCGTCGTGGGAGTACCCCCAGCCGACCCCGATGACGGGGATCCCGGCCTCGTGGGCGCCCTCGACATCCCAGATCGAGTCGCCGACGAGGACCGGGCGGGACACGTCGTGCCCGAGGGCCGCCAGGCGCCCGAGGGCGTCGGCGATGACGGTCGCCTTCGTGCATCCCGGGTCCTCGGTGGCGCCGACGACGACGTCGAGACGCGCGTCGAGGCCGAGGTGGCGCATCTGCTCGACCGCCATGTAGTGCTGCTTCGACGAGGCCGTGCCGAGCGGATAGCCCGCTTCGTCCAGCTCGGCGACGAGATCGAGGATCCCGGGGAAGGGGAGCGGGTCGAGGAACGAGGAGTCATAGAGGGAGCGGTAGGACTCGATGAGCGCGGACGCCCGGTCGTCGGCGTACCCGAGGTCGCAGAAGGACCAGTGCAGCGGCGGTCCGACGTAGCGGCGCAGATGGTCCCGGTCGGGCACCGGCAGCCCGGCGGCGCCCAGGGACTCCTCGAAGGCGCGGATCACCATCGGCGCGGAATCGACGAGGGTGCCGTCGATGTCGAAGAGGATGCACGTCCACGCGTCGGTCAAAGCCACGGCTGTGCCTTTCTTTTTTCGAGAATGTGACCGTCACTATGCCATATCATCGCGGCAGGGTCCGGGCAGTCCCGGTCATGCGAGGGGAGACGACGAGTGGATCAACGACCGGGGCTCAACCCGATCACCGAGGAGGACAATCAGCGGGCCCGCGCATGGCGCGTCTTCTTCGAGGCCTCGGGTCGTCTTCAAGGGGTCCTGGAAACCCGGCTCAAACGCGTGTGCGGGCTGTCGATGCCCGATTACAACATCCTCCTGGCCCTGTGGGAGGCCCCTGAGCGCCGGCTGCGCATGGGGGAGCTGGCCGAACGGGTCGTCTACTCCCCGTCGCGCGTGACCTACCTCGTCTCGAACCTCACCCGCGATGGATGGGTCGTCCGCATCCCGTCGGCCGATGACGGGCGCGGTTTCGACGCGGTGCTGACCCCGCAGGGGGTGACGACGGTGCTCTCGGCGACGCGCCTGCACCAGGACGCGGTCCGCGAATTCCTCCTCGACCTGATGAGCGACGAGCAGATCGAGGAGATCGTCCGGGTCTTCTCCCTGCTCGACACCCGCCTGCGCGCCCAGCAGACGTATTCCGGATCCCGTGGCCACTCCGAGCAGAAGGGGAACCGGGCCTGACCGGGGCCGATTGGCGTCGAGGAATAACGCCGTGCTAAGCTCATGCCTGCTCACGGAGAACGTCCCCGGATGATCGTCGTGGTCACCTGCGCGGGTGGCGGAATAGGCAGACGCGCTAGCTTGAGGTGCTAGTCCTCGTATTAGAGGGTGGGGGTTCAAGTCCCCCTCCGCGCACAGACGGACCCCGGAATCGTCAGATTCCGGGGTTTTTCTCATGGACCGCGGCGAGCCGCGCGCCGACAGGGAGGAGCCGCACGATGCACATCGACGTCTGGGCCGACATCGCCTGCCCCTGGTGCTACCTGGGGATCCGGCACCTGCGCACGGCCCTGGCCTCCTTCGCCCACCGCGACGAGGTCGAGGTCGCGTGGCACGCCTACTTCCTCGACCCCCAGCTCGACGCCCGCTTCGAGGGAACGCGCGGCGAATTCCTCGCCTCCGTCTCGCGACTGACCGCTGACGAGATCGACGAGAATCATCGGCGCATCCACGACCTCGGGCGCGCCGAGGGCGTCGTCTTCGACTTCGACAGCGTCGTCGTCGCCCCGACTGCGAGCGCGCACCGCGTCATCGCGGCCGCCCACGACCTCGACGTCGAGGCGGGCCGGACGACGGGGCCCGACACCCTCCAGTTGCGCATGGCCGAGGCCATGGGTCGCAGCCACTTCGAAATGGGGCTCGACGTCTCCGACCCCGACGTCCTCATCGGCGTCGGCCACGACCTGGGCGTCGACCCCCATCGGGTGATGGACGCCCTCGTCGACGAGCAGTGGGCCTCCCAGGTCTTCTCCGACTACCAGATCGGCGTGCAGATGGGCATCGACCTCGTGCCCACGTACCTCATCGATCGGGCCTACGTCGTCCAGGACCACCAGACCGTCACCGCGATGGGCAACATCCTCGCCACCGCGTGGGACCAGAGCCGAGAGGAGCGCCCGTGAGCGCCATCCCCCCCTTCAGCGTCGACGGAGAGACGATCCGCCTCGTGCCCATCGGCATGGACGACGCCCAGGACCTGACCGCCGCCATCCTGTCCGACCCCCGGATCTCTGACACGACGCAGATCCCCACGCCCTACCGGCTCGACATGGCCCGCGAGAATCTCGCCGGCTCGGCCGCCAAATGGGAGGGCGGGAGCGCCGACTGGGCGATCCGCGACCGCGCGGACGGGACCCTCATCGGCCGCCTCGAACTGATCCGGGGAGTGCGGGATCGCTCCAGCCTCGAACTCGCCTATTTCGTCGATGCCCGGCACCGCGGCCGCGGGGTGATGACCGAGGCCGTCCGCCTGGCGGTCGTCGCGGCCTTCGAGACGATGGGGGCCGACCGCGTCGAGTGGTACGCCCACGTCGGCAACTGGGCCTCGTGGAAGCCCGCGTGGCGCGCCGGTCTCGCGCGCGAGGGGGTGCGCCGCCGCCGGGACAAGCCCGACCTGTGGCAGGCGGCGATCCTCGCGGGCGAGCCCATGGAGCCGGCGGCCCCCTGGGACGGCCCCGGCCCCGCGGCCGCCAGCGGCCCCGCCCTCGACCCCTCCCGCCCGATGGCGCTCGTCGAGCAGTTCCACCGGACCTATTCGATGCCCGTGCGCCTGGGGTCCGCAGAGGCGCCGACGCTCGACTACGAGCGCCTCGGGATGCGCATGTCCCTCATCTGCGAGGAATTCGCCGAGCTCATGGGCGCCGTCTACGGGGACAGCGCCCGCGACCTCGTCGAGGAGGCCGTCGAACGGGCCGTCGACGCCGACGACGCCACCCGCGATCTCGTCGAGACCGCCGACGCCCTCGCCGACCTCGTCTACGTCATCTACGGGATGGCCCTCGAATCGGGGATCGACCTGGACGCCGTGCTCGCCGAGGTCCAGGCCTCGAACCTGTCCAAGCTCATGCCCGACGGGTCGGTCAAACTGCGCGAGGACGGCAAGGTCCTCAAGGGCCCGGACTTCTTCGCCCCGGACGTCGCCCGCGCGCTGGGGATCGGCCGGAGCATCTGAGGCCCTCCGTCCCGAGCGCATTCTGGCCCGGGGTGAGAAGATATGGCCCAACCTACGTGAAGGAGACTGATATGGCGCGCGTTGTCGTCATCGGCGGGGGCTACGGCGGGATCACCGTCGCCAAGGGACTCGACCCGATCGCGGACGTCGTTCTCATCGAGCAGAAGGACCAATTCGTCCACCACGCCGGCGCCCTGCGCGCCGCGGTCGACCAGGTGTGGGAGCACGCGATCTTCATGCCCTACACGAACCTGCTCGCCCGCGGGGAGTTCATCCAGGGCACCGTCTCCCGCGTCGACGGGACGACCGTCCACGTCTTCGGACGCGACCCCATCGAGGCCGACTACGTGGTCCTCGCCACGGGATCGACCTACCCGTTCCCCGCGAAGTACTCGTCGTCGAAGACCCAGGTCGCCAAGGCCCGCCTCGAGCAGCTCCACGAGAACCTCGCCGGCGCCCGGTCGGTGATGATCGTCGGCGGGGGGACCGTCGGCATCGAGCTGACCGGGGAGCTCGCCAACGCCTACCCCGATCTTGAGATCACCATCGTCGAGAAGGCCGACGAGATCCTGTCGACCCCCGGGTACACCGACGAGCTGCGCGCCCAGATCGTCGAGCAGCTCGACGAGCTCGGCGTCCGCGTCATCACCGGCTCCGAACTGGCGTTCCTGCCTCCCCACAACGTCGGCCAGCTCGGCCACTTCCAGGTCTCCACGAAGAACGGCGACGAGGTCGAGGGGGACATCTGGTTCCAGTGCTACGGGTCGCGGCCGAACTCGGGGTTCCTGGCCGGGACCGGGTACGAGGACGCGCTGCTGCCCTCCGGGGCCATCCGGATGGAGCCGACCCTGCAGATCACGGGGCATTCGAACGCCTACGCCGTCGGCGACCTGACCGACGTGCGCGAGTCCAAGCGCGCGGACGCGGCCCGCCAGCAGGCCCGGATCGTCATCGCGAACATCTCCTCCCAGATCGAGGGGGAGGAGCCGGACGCCGTCTACCAGCCGACGAAGGAATGGGTGATTCTGCCCCTCGGCCCGAACATGGGGGCCTCCCAGCTCCTCGACGCCGACGGGTCCACGCGGATCCTCGGCGCGGACCAGACCGCCGAGATCAAGGGCGCCGACCTCATGGTGTCCGTTATCCGCTCGCAACTCAATCTGCCGTGATTCGGCTCGCCGCACGACGATAGGATCGTCATATGACTGTTGATCCCCGCCGCGCCCTGACCCGGCTCATCGATGCCTTCGAGCGCCATTACGAGATCTCGTCGCAGGCCGACGCCGATCCGGAGGCCCTCGATGCCGCCGAGGAGGCCCTGCGCGATGCTTTCTTCACCTACGACGACGAGCTCTTCACCAGGTTCGGGGCCGAGCTGCCCTTCGACCTGCTCGACGACGACCTCGACGATGATCTTGACGACGAGGAGGACGAGGACGGGGACGACCTCGACCCCGATGACGACGACGAGTTCGTCGACATCGACGACTGACCGCAGGCGAACGCCCGCGGGGCGCCGACCCGGGACCCCGGGACGGCGCCCCGCGGCATTATGAGGGCTCCGTCCTCTCAGACGACGGCGGCCCCCACGCCGGCGACCTCGTCGAGGACCTGGCGGATCGGCGCGGGCAGCGGCCCGTCGGCCTCAAGGATCTGGTCGAGCTGGCGCACCGTTCGGGGCCCGACGACCACGCAGGACACCCCCGGGAAGTCCCTGGCCCACGCGAGGGCCACGTCCAGGGGCGCGCGGTCCAGCCCCTCGGCGGCCCGGACGACGGCCTCGACGACGCCCCGGCTGGCCTCTCCCAAGTAGGGGTCGACGCTCGCGCGCAGGTGGGACGAGGCCGCGCGGGAATCCGGTGGTGTGGTGTGCCGGTACTTGCCGGTGAGGACTCCAGCGGCGAGGGGGGAGTGGACGAGGAAGCCGACGCCCCTGGCGGCGAGCGCGCCGACGGTCGGGGCGGCCCCGGTCGACAGGAGGGAGAACTCGTCCTCCACGAGGGCCAGGGGCGCCTCTGCGGTGAGCTCGGCGCGGACCAGGGCCTCGACGAGGGGCCACGTCGGCGCATGGGAGAGGCCGACGTAGTGGGCGCGCCCCGAGCGGCGGGCCGTTTCGAGGGCCTCGAGGGTCTCGTGCAGGGGGACGCGCGGATCGGGCTCGCCGAGCCACACGTCGACGTAGTCGGTCCCCAGACGGGCCAGCGAGTCGTCGAGGGAGCGCAGCATGTCGCCTCGCCCTCCCGAGGCCGCCCACGCCCCGGGGCCGTCGGGCCGGACGCCCCCGCGCCACACGAGGGACACCCGGTGGCGCCCGCAGGCGGCCAGTCCCTGGGCGACGACGTCGACGGCCATGCCGTTGCCGGCGAGACCGGAGGCCTCGATGAAGCTGCCCCCCGCGTCGAGGAACAGCTTGAGCATGTCGATGGCCTCGAGTGCGTCGGTGTCGCGCCCCCACGTCGCCGCCCCCAGGCCCAGTTCGGACAGGCGCAGGCCCGTCGATCCGCAGTGTCTGATCCGCATGCGCCCAGCCTACGTCGTGGGGGTTCCCACAGTCCCGCGCCGCCATCGGCGGGGCACCGGGCGATGGGTCGGCCCGTAGAGTGTGTCGCATGAACTGGCTCGATGCGATCCTCCTCGGCCTCCTCCAGGGCCTGACCGAGTTCCTCCCGGTCTCCTCGTCGGCGCACCTGCGGATCTTCGGCGACCTGGTCGGATCGGCCGACCCCGGGGCCGCGTTCACCGCGATCACGCAGCTGGGAACGGAGACGGCCGTCCTCATCGTCTTCTGGAAGGACATCGTGCGGATCATCGGGCGCTGGGCCCGGGCGCTGCCGGTCGTGCCGACCGACAGGCGGCTGCCCTCGTCGGACCCGGATGCGCGCATGGGGTGGATGATCATCGTCGGGTCGATCCCCATCGCCGTCCTCGGGCTCCTCCTGGAGGACTGGATCGACTCGTCGTTCCGCAACCTGTGGATCACCGTCGGCATGCTCGCCCTCTTCGGCATCCTCCTGGGGGCGGCCGACCGACTGTGCCGGCAGACTCAGACCCTCGACGCGATGACGTGGCGCGACGCGGTGCTCTTCGGCTTGGCGCAGGCGATGGCGCTGATCCCCGGGGTGTCCCGCTCGGGGGGGACGATCACCATGGGGCGCCTCCTGGGCTACACGCGCGAGGCCGCCGCCCGCTACTCGTTCCTCTTGGCCATGCCCGCGGTCTTCGCGTCGGGGCTGTACAAGGTCGTCAAGGTCGTCGCCGGTGGGGAGAGCGTCGACGCCGGTCCGACGGCCGTCGCGACCGTCATCGCCTTCGGCGTCGGGTGGGCGTGCATCATCTGGTTCCTCAAGCTGATCTCGACGAAGTCGTACATGCCGTTCGTGTGGTACCGCATCGTTTTGGCGCTCGTCGTCGCGGTGCTCCTCCTGACGGGGGTCCTGGACGCCGGGGGGGCCTCGCCCGTCGCGCTTGCGCAGGCCGCGGGGGCCCTCGCATGAGCCTGCCCGCGGCCCTGCTCGTCGACCAGGACGGCACCATGGTCGATACCGAGCCCTATTGGGAGGAGTCCGAGGCCGCGCTCCTGGCCGAGCTCGGGGGGACGCTGACGCCCCGGATGCGCGAGCAGATGATCGGAGGCCCCCTGCGCCGCACGATCGACGTCATGCTCGCCGCGGCCGCCCGAACCCGCGACCCCGAGCAGATGGAGATCGACCTCGTCGAGCGGGTCGCCGCGAAGATCGAGGCCTCGGGACCGCCGTGGATGCCCGCGGCCCCGGACTTCATCGCGAGGACCCGCTCCCTGGGGATCCCCCTGGCCCTGGTGACCTCCGCGTGGGCGCGGATCGCCCGAACCGTCGCCGACGGCGCACCCGCGGGGGGCTTCGACCTGGTCGTCGCCGGCGACGAGGTCGATCGGCCCAAGCCCGCGCCGGACGCCTATCTCGAGGCCGCCCGTCGGCTGGGAGCCCCCATCGGCGACTGCCTCGTCGTCGAGGACTCCCCGACGGGGATCCGGGCGGGCCTGGCCTCCGGGGCCCGCGTCGTCGTCATCCCCGGGGTGCTGCCGATCGGGCCGAGCGCCGACTACTCGCGCCTGACGTCGTTGGAGTCGTTGACGGCCACGGTCCTCGAACGCCTCGCCGCGGGCGAGCGCATCGACGAGTTCGAGGATTGAGGCTGCGGGCCTACGCGACGCGGGTGGACAGGAGCCACTCGATCCTGCGCTCGTCGAGCGGGGGAGGGGTCCCCTCGAAGAGCGGGCACAGGGCCCGTACCCCGCACCAGTTGCACAGGGGGTTGCGCCGAGGGGGGAACTCCCCCCGACGGGCATCGGCCTCGATGCTCCCCCACAGGTCGACGATCCGCTGGCGGAACCGGTCGATGTCGTCGGCGCGCGGGTCCATCGTCAGGACCTGCCCGGCTTTGAGGTAGAGGAGCTGGGTGCGCGCCGGGAGCGCGCGGGTGAGCTGGAGGAGGAGCGCGTAGAAGCGCATCTGGAAGAGGGCCTCGTCCTGGAAGCGCGGGCTCGGCGCCTTGCCGGTCTTGTAGTCGACGACGCGCAGCGCCCCGGTCGGGGCCGCGTCGATCCGATCGACGAACCCGCGCAGTCGCACCCCCTCGGGGGTCACTGCCTCGATGCGCTCTTCGCGGGCCGCCGGTTCGAGGCGCGTCGGGTCCTCCACGCGGAAGTAGCCGGCGAGGACCTCCCGCGTCGAGGCCAGCCACGAGGCGCGATCGGAGTCGTCCTCGAAGAGGGAGGCGACCCCGGGGTCCTGCGACATCTGCTCCCACCGCGAGCCGAGGATCTCCTGGGCGCGCTCGTCCGTGCGCTCGACGGCGGGGAAGTCGAAGAGGTCCTCGAGGACGGAGTGGATCAGGGTGCCCATGGCCGTCGCCCGGGTCGCGGGCTCGACGATCCGGTCGACGACGTGGAGGCGGTACTGGAGGGGGCAGCGCTGGTACTCCTTGGCGCGCGAGGCCGACAGGGCCGGCAGGCGCGAAGGGGCGGGGGAGGGGGCGGTCATGGGGTCAACGCTATCGTCCGCCGTCCGCATCTGCGTCCTCCCCGGGCCCTTGGGCCCAGGCGCGATAGGATTCCACCGATGAAAGACGAGAAGACCACCACCGCCCCGATCGGCCAGCAGACGAGGCGGGGCCCCCTGCGCGAGGGGGACCGCGTCCAGGTGCGCGACCCCAAGGGCCGATTCCACCAGCTGATCCTCGTCGCCGGCGGGCGCTTCCAGTCCACCCGCGGAGGATTCGACCACGACGACGTCATCGGGCGCCCCGACGGCCAGGTGATCACGACCGACGAGGGCCGCCAGTTCCAGGTCATGCGCCCCCTCCAGGTCGACTACGTGATGTCGATGCCGCGCGGCGCCGCCGTCGTCTACCCCAAGGACGCCGGCGTCATCACCCACATGGGGGACATCTACCCGGGGGCGACCGTCGTCGAGGCGGGTGCCGGCTCCGGCGCCCTCTCCCTGGCGCTCCTCGACGCCGTCGGCCCCTGCGGCCATCTGATCTCCGTCGAGCGCCGCCAGGACTTCGCCGACATTGCCAAGGCGAACGTCGACCTGTGGTTCGGCGCCGAGCACCCCGCGTGGGACCTGCGCGTCGGCGACGTCGAGGCCGTCCTCGACTCCCTCGACGAGGGAGGGGTCGACCGGATCGTCCTCGACATGCTCGCCCCCTGGGAGAACCTGCGCGCCGTCGCCCGGGCGCTCGTCCCCGGCGGCGTCCTCGTCTGCTACGTCGCCACCGTCACTCAGATGTCCCGCCTCGTCGAGGACCTGCGCGCCACCGGCGACTTCACGGACCCCGTCGCCTGGGAGGACATGCGCCGCCAATGGCACCTCGACGGACTGGCCGTGCGCCCCGAGCACCGGATGGTCGCTCACACGGGCTTCCTCCTCATCGCCCGCCGCCTCGCCCCCGGGGTCGTCCCCCAGGAGCGCTCGACTCGCCCGTCGAAGGCCTCCGAGGGCCTGGGCGGGCAGTGGGACGCCGAGGAGGGCTGGTCCCTCGACGCCGTCGGGCAGCGGATCTCCTCGGAGAAGAAGATCCGCAAGGTGAGGCGCGACACCGTCGCCCAGGCCGACACCTGGGTCGCCGGCCGCGGCGAGGAGGGACGCGACGATGAGCAGTGACGCCCGCGCCGACCGGATCGACGAGCTCCAGCGCCTCGTCGTCTCCCTGGAGGAGAAGAACGGACGGCTGTCCGGGGCGCTGACCCAGGTCCGCGGCGAGCTGGTCCGCCTCCAGGCCCAGCTCCACGAGGTCAACCGGCCCCCGCAGACCCTCGCGATGTTCCTCGGCGCCGACCAGTCCTCGCGTCAGATCGACGCCGTCGTCAACGGGCGGCGCATGAGGCTGGCCGTGGCCCCCGCCCTCGACCTCGCCGCCCTGTCCTACGGCCAGTGGGTCCGCGTCGACGACAAGATGATCGCCGTCGCCCCCGACTCCTTCACCCGCACCGGCTCGATGGCCTCCGTCCTCGAGCTCGTCGGCCCCGATCGGGTCCTCGTCGCCGGCGACGCCGGGCAGGAGCACCTGCTCCACCTCGCCGGGCCCCTGCGCCACGGGAACCTGCGCCCCGGGGACTCCCTCATGGTCGACCTGCGCTCGGGCATCGCCTTCGAGCGGATCGTCCGCTCCGACGTCGAGCAGCTCCTGACTCCCGAGACCCCCGAGACCACCTACGCCGACATCGGCGGCCTCGACGCGCAGATCCAGCAGGTCCGCGACGCCATCGAACTGCCCCTGCGCCACCCCGACCTCTACCGCGCCTACGGGCTGCGGCCCCCCAAGGGGATCCTCCTGTACGGCCCCCCCGGATCGGGGAAGACCCTCATCGCCAAGGCCGTCGCGAACTCCCTGACCCGACAGGGATCCCAGGCCCGGACCTACTTCCTGTCGATCAAGGGCCCCGAGCTGCTCAACAAGTTCGTCGGGGAGACCGAGCGGCAGATCCGCGCGATCTTCTCGCGCGCCAGATCGCTGGCCGCCGGGGACGTCCCCGTCGTCATCTTCTTCGACGAGATGGAGGCCCTGTTCCGCACGCGCGGGACCGGCGTGTCCAGCGACGTCGAGACGATGATCGTCCCCCAGCTCCTCGCCGAGATGGACGGGGTCGAGGCCCTCGACAACGTCGTCATCATCGGCGCCTCCAACCGCGCCGACATGATCGACCCGGCGGTCCTGCGGCCCGGGCGCCTCGACGTGAGGATCCGCGTCGAGCGGCCCGACCGCGACGGGGCCGTCGACATCTTCTCCAAGTACCTGACCGGGGACCTGCCGATCCGCGCGGACGAGGCGGCCGCGGCCGGGGGCGCCGATCGGGCCACCGCCGCGATGATCACGGCAGCGGTCGACCGCCTCTACGCCGTCGACGAGTCGACGACCCTTTTCGAGGCGACGCTCGCCTCGGGGACCGTCCGGCCGATCCACCTGGCCGACATCGTCTCCGGCGCGCTCATCGCGGGCATCGTCGAACGGGCGAAGAAGCACGCGATCAAGGAGGCCCTCGAGGGAGGCGCCCCGGGCCTGTCCCTCGAGCACCTCATGCGCGGCGTCGACGAGGAGACGCGCGAGTCCATCGAACTGGCCGCGACTTCCTCGCCGGACGACTGGGCGCGTACCATCGGCCTGCGCGAGGACGTCGTCGCCATCCGCCCGGTCGAGGGGGTAGGCCGATGAGCGGGCAGAGGATCATCTCGACCGAGACCGAGTACGGCGTCTACCGGCCCGGCGACCCGTGGGCGAACCCCGTCGCCCTGTCGACCCAGGCGGTCAGGGCCTACGCGCGCACCTCCCGCGGCTCGGGCCCTGCCGCCTCGGCGCCTCCGGTGCGCTGGGACTACACGGCGGAGGACCCCCTCAACGACCTGCGCGGCATGAGGATGTCGCGGGCGGCCGCCGACCCGTCGCTGCTCACCGACGACCCCTACCACCTGGCCCCCTCCGGCGGCGTCGAACGGGTCGCCAGGCCGACCCCCGAGGAGCTCGCCCTGCCGGCGGCCTCGGCGGCCGTTCTGACGAACGGGGCGCGGCTGTACGTCGACCACGCCCACCCGGAGTACTCCGCCCCCGAAACGCTCGGCCCCGAGGACGCGGTCCTGTGGGACCGGGCGGGGGAGGTCGTCGCCGCGCGCATCATGGACCTCGTCCGCCGCTCCGGTGAGGGAGAGGTCGTCCTCGTCAAGAACAACACGGACGGCAAGGGCGCCGCCTACGGCACCCACGAGAACTACCAGATCCGCCGCGACGTCGACTTCGACGACATCGTGCGCGGGCTGACCCCCTTCATGGTGTCGCGCCCCGTGATCTGCGGATCCGGCCGGGTCGGCATCGGGCAGAAGTCGCAGGCCGCCGGCTTCCAGATGTCCCAGCGCGCCGACTTCGTCGAGAACGAGGTCGGTCTGGAGACGACCTTCAACCGGCCGATCATCAACACCCGCGACGAACCCCACGCCGACCCGTCGAGATTCCGGCGCCTCCACGTCATCGGCGGGGACGGCAACATGTTCGACATCTCGACCCTCCTGCGCCTGGGGACGACCTCGCTCGTCCTGTGGGCGATCGAGCAGGGCATCGGCCTCGAATGGGACGCCCTGGCCCTCGACGACCCGGTTCAGGAGACGTGGAACTACTCCCGCCATCCCGACCTCGACTACCGGGCCGCCACCGCGGGAGGGCGCTCGTACACCGCGGCCGAGCTCCAACAGGTCTACCTCGACCTCGTCCTGGCCGCGTTCGACCGCGCCGGGATCGAACCGGACCCCCAGGACCGGCGGGTTCTCGACCTGTGGCAGTCGGTCCTCGACCGGATGCGCTCCGATCTGTTCTCCGTGGCCGCCGACGTCGAATGGGTCGGGAAGTACCAGCTCCTGACCCGTCAGAAGGAGCGCGCCGGGCTCGGCTGGTCGGATCCGCGCCTGGCGGCCATCGACTTGCAGTGGGCGGACCTGCGCCCCGACCACGGCCTCGTCGCGCGCCTCGACGCCGCCGGACTCGTCCGGCGCCTGTTCACCCCCGAGCAGGTCGAGCGCGCCGCCGACGAACCCCCGACGAATACGCGCGCCGCCGTCCGCGGCCGCGCCGTCGCCGAGGACCCGCAGCTGGTCCGCGCCTCGTGGACCAGCCTCGTCATCGACCCCGGGGACGGCGACCTCATCCGACGCCCCCTGCCCGACGCCCGCGACGCGGGCGCCCTCTGACCGGGCGAGAAAGCCCACCGAAGGAGCACACGCATGCCGAACACCCAGATCTTCGCCGGCTCGGGACCGGCCGACGACCACGAGGACGACGCCGCCGGCCTCGTCCAGGCCCGCAGCCAGTCCATCGACTCCCTCCTCGACGAAATCGACTCCGTCCTGGAGACGAACGCCCAGGCCTTCGTTCAGGGCTTCGTCCAGAAGGGCGGCCAGTGACGTGAGGCGCCGAGTCGTCGGGATCGAGACGGAGTACGGGCTGACGGCCGCCCCGACGACGGGTGCCGCCTCGACGATGGACGCCGACCAGGCGGCCCGCAGGCTCTTCGACCCCCTCCTGAGCCGGGGCAGGTCGTCGAACCTCTTCCTGCGCAACGGCGGCCGCCTCTACCTCGACGTCGGGTCGCACCCCGAGTACGCGACCGCCGAATGCGATCGTCTCGACGACCTCCTCGCCCAGGACCGCGCGGGCTCCCTGATGCTCGCCGACCTGGCCGCGCGGGCCGACGAGACCCTCGAGGCCGAGGGGAGGGACGAGCGCCTCCACCTCTTCCGCAACAACCTCGACTCCCACGGGCACTCCTACGGCTGCCACGAGAACTACCTGCTCCATCGACGCAGGGATTTCCGGCAGGTGGCCGACGCCCTCGTGGCCTTCTTCATCACCCGTCAGATCCTCGTCGGCAACGGGTGGATCAAGCACGGGCCGGCAGGCGCGTCCCTGTGCTTCTCCCAGCGCGGCGACCAGATGTGGGACGCGGTCTCCTCGGCAACGACCCGGTCCCGCCCGATCATCAACACCCGCGACGAGCCCCTCGCCGACTCCGGATCGTACCGCAGGATGCACGTCATCGTCGGCGACACGAACGTCTGCGAGGCGACGACCGCCCTGAAGATCGGGATGACCGAGATGCTCCTGACCGCCCTCGAGGACGGCTTGAGGATCGAGGACCTCGCGCTGGCCGACCCGATGCGGGCGATCCGCGAGATCAACGCCGATCTGAGCGCCGGCACCCGCCTGGACCTCGCCGACGGCAGGACCATGACGCCCGTCGCGGTCCAGCGGGAGGTGCGCGACCGGGTCGTGCGGACCGTCGGCGCCGACGGCCTCGACGACCTGCACGCGTACGTCCTCGACCTGTGGGAGCGGGGCCTGGACGCCCTGGAGTCCGGCGACTGGACGGGCGTGGAGACCGAGCTCGACATCGCCATCAAGCGCCGCCTCCTCGAGTCCTACGCGGCCCGCCAGGGCGTGGGCCTGGCCGACCCCCGGGTCGCCCGGCTCGACCTGTCGTACCACGACATCACCGGCGACGGCCTCCTCGAGAGGATGGAGAGGGCCGGCCTCGTCAAGAGGCTGACGAGCCCCCAGCGCGTCGCACAGGCGACGGGGGAGCCCCCGGCCACGACGAGGGCCGCCCTGCGGGGGCGGATCATCGCCGCCGCCGAGGACGCGCGCGTCGACCTGACGGCCGACTGGGTCCACGTCCGTCTCGACGACCGCTCCGCCGTCCCCCTGTCGCTCCAGGACCCGTTGGCCTGCGAGGACCCCCGCGTCGACGCCCTCATCGCGGCGATCGGCCGGTCGACGACGGAGCTCCCTGCATGAGCCGGCCGGGCCGGGCGCGCGCCGCGATCGTCGTCATCGCCGCGACGCTCCTCCTGGCCGTCGGCATCGCCGCGGCGATGTGGGCGATCCACCGCGGGCGCGGCGACTCGCCGGGCGTCGATCCCCAGTCCGCCGCATCCGTCTTCGACGTCGTCGCCGTGTCGGGCCGGGTCGGGGCGACCCCGGTCGTCGCCCTCGAATCCCCCGCGCGCGTCACCGCCCTGAAATCCCGCGTCATCGCCACCGGGGCGGGGCGGCAGATCACGCCGGACTCCCCGGTGCTCCTGGCCGTCACCGCCTTCGACGGCGCCACCGGGGAGAACCTCTCGCCCCAGGGCAGGCCGCAGCTCGTCGTCGGCGCGGCGGGCGAGGCCGACCTCGGCGAGGACCTGGCGGGGCTGGTCATCGGGCAGCCGGAGGGCACCCGGCTCCTCGTCGTCCGCCCGATCGGCGGCGGGGACGGCCCGGACGCCCCGGCGGTGGAGGTCGACGTCGTCGACGTCCTCGCGACCATCGCCTACGGCGACGAGGTCATCGGCGAGCAGATCGGGGCCCTCCAGGTGACGATGAGTCCCGAGGGTCCGGTCATCCGGCATGGGGAGGAGCCCCCCGGGGGGATCACCATCCAGACTCTCGTCGCCGGCGGGGGCGGGCAGGTGCGCGAGGACGACGCCCTCGTCGCCCAGTTCGCGGTCGTCGGATGGGCCGACGGTATGGTGCGCTCGTCGACGTGGACGACGGGAGTCCCCGAGCTCATCGTCTTGGAGCGGGCGATGCCGGGGCTGCGCCAGGCCCTCGTCGACCAGCGGATCGGGTCGCGCCTGGCCATCACCATCCCCCCGGACATGGCCGACGGGGACGACACGCTGTGCGTCGTCATCGACCTCCTCGGCGTCGAGCCGGCGCACGGCGGGCCCGCGGACGACGACTCCCCGCAGTCGCAGGGGGCGGCGCCCCAGTCGACCGGGGGGGCGGGGGCGGCGTCTGGGCCGTGACCCGGATCCGCATCCGGCGCCCCGGTCCGCGTAGGATCGCCCCATGTCGGTAGCACTGCGCATCATCCCCTGCCTCGACGTCGACGCCGGTCGCGTCGTCAAGGGCGTCAACTTCGAGAACCTGCGCGACGCGGGCGACCCCGTCGAGCTCGCCGCCCGGTACGGGGCCGAGGGCGCCGACGAGATCACCTTCCTCGACGTCTCGGCATCCGTCGAGGCCCGCGCGACGATGCTCGACGTCGTCGCCGCGACCGCGGAGCAGGTGTTCGTCCCCCTGACGGTCGGCGGAGGAGTCCGCAGCGTCGACGACGTCGCGCGCCTCCTGGGACACGGCGCGGACAAGGTGGGGATCAACACGGCGGCCATTGCCGATCCATCGCTGATCTCGCGAGTCGCCGACCTCTTCGGCGACCAGGTGATCGTCCTGTCGGTCGACGCCCGACGCGTCCGCGACGGCGTCGAGACCCCTTCGGGCTACGAGGTGACGACCCACGGGGGACGACGGTCGACCGGCGTCGACGCCGTCGAATGGGCGGTTCGGGCCCAGGAACTCGGCGCCGGGGAGATCCTCCTGAACTCGATGGACGCCGATGGGGTGCGCTCGGGCTTCGACCTGCAGATGCTCGCGGACGTCCGCGAGCGCGTGAGGATCCCCCTGATCGCCTCGGGCGGGGCGGGCGCGGCCGCCCACTTCGTCGAGGCCGCCCGCACGGGGGCCGATGCCGTCCTGGCCGCCTCCGTGTTCCACTTCGGGACGCTGACGATCGGCCAGGTCAAGGCGGAAATGGAGAGCGCGGGCCTACCCGTTCGCATCTGAGCAGCTCCTCCGGCCCCTCCGGGCCTGTGGGACACTGGGCCCATGCTCAGATGGCTCACCGCTGGAGAATCGCACGGCCCCGCCCTCGTCGCCACGATCGACGGGATGCCCGCGGGCCTCGACCTGACGACCGGCGTCCTGCGCTCGGCCCTCGCGCGACGGCGCCTCGGCTACGGCAGGGGGGCCCGTCAGTCCTTCGAGCGCGACGAGGTGACGATCCTCGGAGGGGTGCGCCACGGGACGACGACCGGCGCTCCCATCGCCGTCCAGATCGCGAACTCGGAGTGGCCCAAGTGGCGCGTCGTCATGTCCGCCGACCCCGTCGACCCCGCCGATCTCCTCGTCGACGCGGGGACCGGGGACGGCAGGGAGATCGCCCGCAACCGGCCGCTGACCCGGCCGCGCCCCGGCCACGCGGACCTGCCGGGGATGCTCTCCTACGACCTCGACGAGGCCCGTCCGGTCCTCGAGAGGGCCAGCGCCCGCGAGACGGCTGCCCGGGTCGTCCTCGGGGCGATCGCCTCCGAGCTGCTGCGTCAGGTCGCCGGCGTCGAGCTCGTCAGCCACGTCGTGTCCGTCGGCGGCGAGCATGCCGAGCCGGGCCTCCCCCTCCCGGTTCCCACCGACGAGGAGGCCCTCGACGCCTCGCCGATGAGGACCCTCGACCCGTCCGCGCAGAACCGCTTCGTCGCCGCCGTCGATGCCGCCAAGGCCGCGGGCGACACCATCGGCGGAGTCGTCGAGGTCGTCGCCTGGGGCGTGCCCGTGGGCCTGGGGACCCACGTCCAGGCGGACCGGCGACTCGACGCGCGGCTGGCGGCGGCCCTGATGTCGATCCAATCAGTCAAGGGGGTCGAGATCGGCGAGGGCTTCGCCCAGGCGGCGCTGCCCGGCTCGCGCGCCCATGACGAGATCGTTCGCGGACCCGACGGGCGCCTGACCCGGGCGTCGAACCGGGCCGGCGGCATCGAGGGCGGCACGTCGAACGGACAGCCGATCGTCGTGCGGGCCGCGTTCAAGCCGATCTCGACGGTTCCACGGGCCCTGAGGTCGGTGGATCTGGCGACCGGCGAGGAGGCGACGGCCCTCCATCAGCGCTCCGACACCTGCCAGGTCGTCCCGGGGGCCGTCATCGCCGAGGCCCAGACCGCCCTCGTCCTGGCCGACGCCCTCTCCGATCACGCGGGCGGGAACTCGGTTGCCGAGATGCGCCGCAACCTCGAGGCCTACCTGGCGAGGGTGGGGGAGCGGGCATGACGGCCCGCCTCCGCCTGCCCGTCGTCCTCGTCGGACTGCCCGGCGCCGGCAAATCGAAGGTCGGCCGCCTCGTCGCCGCCGACCTGGGGGCGCCCCACGTCGATACCGATGCGCTCGTCGAGGCCGAGGCCGGGATGAGCGTCGCCGAGGTGTTCGCCTCCGAGGGCGAGGAGGGCTTCCGCGCCCGCGAGGCCCGCGCCGTCGAACGCGCCCTGGGGATGCGGGCCGTCGTCTCCCTGGGCGGGGGCGCCGTCGTCACCCCCCGGGTGCGCGAGCTCCTCGCCGGCCACGACGTCGTCCACCTCGACGTCGAGCACGACGAGCTGGTGCGCCGGACCTCCCGCGCGTCGCACCGACCGCTGCTGCGCGACGACCCGGCCGGCGCCCTGCGCCGCCTGAGGGCCGAGCGCTCGCCGCTGTACGAGCAGGTCGAGACGCTGCGCCTGCGCTCCGATTCCGGGCCCGCGCGCGACGTCGCCGATCGGATCCTGGAGGCCGTCGACCCGGCGTGGGGCCGGGTGCGCGTGGGCGGGGCCGCTCCCTACGACGTCCTCATCGGGCGCGGGGACCAGGCGGGCCTCGTCACCGAGGTCCTCAGGCCCGAGGCGACGCGCGTCCTCGTCGTCCACGCCCGAGCCCTGGAGGGGCCCGCGCGCCGACTCGCGCGCGGCCTCGAGGACAGGGGGCTGGCGGTCAGTCTCGCCGACCACCCGGACGCCGAGGCGGGCAAGACCCTGGAGGCGGTCGCCCGCCTGTGGGACGAGGCCGGGCGCTTCCGCCTGGGCCGGGCCGACGCGGTCGTGGCGCTGGGCGGCGGGGCGACGACGGACATGGCGGGGTTCGTTGCGGCGACGTGGCTGCGCGGCGTCGACCTCGTTAACATCCCGACGACGCTGCTGGCGATGGTCGATGCGGCGATCGGCGGCAAGACGGGGATCAACACGGCGACGGGGAAGAACCTCGTCGGCTCGTTCCACTCGCCCCGCCGGGTCGTGTGCGATCTGACGATGCTCGAGACGCTTCCTGCGGCCGATCTGCGGGCCGGACTGGGCGAGGTCGTCAAGTGCGGGTTCATCGACGACCCGAGGATCCTCGATCTCGTCGAGGGCGCCGGGGATTCGGAGCTCATCGATCCCGGCTCCTCGGTGCTGCGCGAGCTGATCCACCGGTCGGCGCTCGTCAAGGCGCGGGTCGTGGGTGCCGATCTTACCGAGGCGGGGCTGCGGGAGATCCTCAACTACGGTCACACCCTCGCTCATGCGATCGAGCGCTGCGAGGACTACTCGTGGCGGCACGGCGACGCGGTCGCCGTCGGCTGCGTCTTCGCGGCCCGTCTGGCCGCCTCACGCGGGATGCTCTCGCAGGCTGAGGTCGATCGGCACGTCGGGCTCTTCTCCCGGGTGGGTCTGCCGACGTCGTACGAGGGGGATCCGGAGGGCCTGCTCGACGCGATGGCCTCCGATAAGAAGGTCCGCGGTGGCGTTCTGCGCTTCGTCCTGCTCGACGGGCTCCAACGGCCCGTCGTCGAGCCCGTGGCCGCCGATGAGGTGTCCGCCGTCCTCGAGCAGGGGGCTCGTGGTGGGCAGTGAGGCGCCGTTGATCGTCCTCGTGGGGGCGTCGGGGGCGGGCAAGACCGTTGTCGGGGCCCTCGTCGCCGAGCGCCTGGGGGTCGGGTTCGTCGAGGCCGACGCACTGGTGGCCGAGCGGATGGGCGCGCCGGTGGCCGAGCTCATCATCCATGGGGCGGAGGGCTTCGACGAGGCGCGCCGCGGGGCGGCCCTCGAGGCCCTGTCGCGTTCGGGCGCGGTGGTGTCGATCGGCGCGTCGCAGGTCCTCGACCCGGTGGTCGTCGAGTCGCTGGGCAGGGCGAGGTCGGCGGGGGCGCTGGTCGTCGAGCTGTCCGTGTCCATCGCGGACGTGGCCCGCCGGATGGGGCTCAACGCCCCGCGCTCGGCGGCCCTGGGGGCTCCGCGCGCGGTGCTCGCGGGCATGATCGCCGAGGTCCACGGGGCCGCGACTGCCGTGGCGGATCACTCAGTGGGGACGGACGGCGTGACCCCGGAGCGGGTCGCCGATGAGGTGATCGCGGCGTGTAGACTGGCGGGCGATTCACATCCCCCCGAAGCGAGGTAATTCCTGTGGCAACGACGAATGATCTGAAGAACGGCATGGTCATGGTCATCGATGGCCAGCTCTGGCAGGTCGTCGAGTTCCAGCACGTCAAGCCCGGCAAGGGGCCGGCCTTCGTGCGCACGAAGATCAAGAACATCATGTCGGGCAAGACCGTCGACCGCACGTTCAACGCCGGCATCAAGATCGAGACGGCCACCGTCGATCGTCGCGATATGACGTACCTGTACCAGGACGGCGCGGACTACGTCTTCATGGATCAGTCGACCTACGATCAGATCACGGTCTCCGCCGAGGTCGTCGGCGACGCGAAGAACTTCATGGTCGAGAACCAGGACGTCATCGTCTCCCAGCACGACGGCACGGTCCTGTTCATCGAGCTCCCGGCGACGGTGGTCCTGACGATCACTGAGACCCAGCCGGGCCTGCAGGGGGACCGCTCGTCGGCGGGCACCAAGCCGGCGGTCCTCGAGACCGGGTACGAGATCCAGGTCCCGCTCTTCATGGAGGAGGGCGTGCGGGTCAAGGTGGATACCCGTGATGGCTCCTACTCGGGTCGTGTGACCGACTGATGTCGAAGCAGCACCGCTTCACCTCTCGGACGAAGGCGCGCAAGCGCGCTGCCGATGTGGTCTTCGAGGCGGATCAGCGCGGCATGGGCCGCAATCCGCAGGTCCTGCGGGATCTGTTGCGCGAGCGAAAGGTCGTCACGGCCGCGCTGACCCCGCTGCCGGAGTACTCGATCCGTCTGATCGAGGGGGTCGCCGACCGTCTGCGGTCGATCGACGATCTGCTGGCGGCGCACGCCCGGGTCTCGGGGCTCGATCGGATCGCGGCCGTCGACTTGGCGGTCATGCGCGTGGCCGTGTGGGAGATGCTGGAGAATTCCGAGGACGTCTCGCCGGTGATCGCCATCGATGAGGCCATCGCGATCGTCAAGTCGATCTCGACGGACACGTCGCCGGCGTTCGTCAACGCGGTTCTCGACGCGGTGCGGCGGGACATCGAGTCCCCGGCGTGGTCGCGCCGATCGGCCGGCGCCGAGGATTCGGCGGAGGACGTCGAGGGGGATCGGGCCGACACGGTCCTGGATGCCGACGAGACGGGGGATCTTTTCATCGCGGAGCGCGTCGACGAGGACCCGCGGGTCGGCGGAGGCGCCGATCCTATTGCCGTCGAGCCGGAAGGCGTTTCGTCCGATGAGGGGTTGTCCGTCGAGGACCTCGACGAGCTCGATGAATTGCTCGACGAGTACTGAATCGTCTTCAATCTATTCATCCAAAAAGTGGGGGGCGTCCGACGGAGGCCCCCCACTTTTCGGCCCTAGTTCCGATATGTCTGGATGACCTGAGAATCGTCTTTTCTTCCGTGCCCAAGATCATGCATCTGCTGATACTTCTGTTGCGCCAATTTGACGAGCGGTGCGTCAAAACCAATGCGATCAGCCGTATCGGATACAAGAGTCGAATCCTTGACGAAGATATCAATGGCGCTTGTCACTTCCGCGTCAAGTCCTTCGAGCATTCTGGGACCGCGATCCGACAGCATCCAGGAGCCTCCGGCTCCTTTTTCAACAGCAGCCAATGCATTTGCTGGTTCCAGACCGAGTTTTTCCGCAAAGGCAAGTGCTTCCGCGGCTGCAACGATATGAACAGAGCAGAGAAGCTGATTGACGATCTTATATGATTGCCCTCGACCTGGAGTTGCACCGCAGTCGAGTATTCTTCCCATCGAAGTCAAAAGAGGAGCGTTTTGCTCAATGATTTCAGGGGATCCAGATGCGAAGAGAGTGAGGGAACCTTTTTTGGCTCCGGCCACTCCGCCTGTGACCGGGACATCTAATAAATGAACCCCATTTTGTTCTGCTGCAGGAATCAACTGAGTAATAGCATCAGGGCCGACAGTGCTCATCACGATCAATGTAGATCCAGCCCGCATTCTTTCCAAAAGGCCCTTGGACCCTAGGGTGGCACTGACAAGTTGTGCTGGCGTGGCCACCATGCAGACGACCGTATCAGCATCTGCAGCCGATCGTGAGTCCATTTCTGCAACGAGACCATGAGACGATGCGAGCTCTCGCTGTGCCTCGAAGGGATCCACTCCAATAACTGAGAAGCCCGCTTCTGCAATTCTTACGGCCATTGGGAGTCCGATGGCTCCGATGCCTACGAATGTAACTTTTTCAACCATGATTAACGATCCTTGTCTTTAGATTCCCTTCATTGGAAGGCAGAGATCTCTTCTCAGTCTCTATCGCATCAAGCTTGGAAGCAATGTCACGATTCCAGGGAAGGAGAAAATTAATCCAACGATGACAAGCTGAACGAGGACAAAAGGAGTCAAGCCCTTGAATGTTTGTCCGAGAGTGATATCTTCTGCGATTCCGGTCAGAACAAAGGCGTTGATTCCTACTGGGGGAGTCATGAGTCCGATTTCAATCATGATGATGGTCATGATTCCGAGCCAAACGCCATTGACGCCGACGGATTCGAGCATCGGCCAGAGAATTGGCATCGTGATGAGAATAATTGAAACAGTCTCGAGGAACATGCCCAGCGGGATGAGAATGATCAGAGTTCCCAAAACGAGGAGATATGGAGAGAGGCCCAGACCGAGAATGGCATCGGCAACGGTCTTCGTAGCTCCGGAGCGGACGAGGAAGTTTGTGAAAACACTAGCGCCGATCATGATTACGAAGATCATTGTTGTTGTGGCAGCGGCCTCCTTCAGAGATTTCACAAAGGCGCTGTACAGGGCTCGCCATCCTTTTTTGATCTGCGCGACAATGAGAACCGAAAGTCCGGCGAGTGCGCCAAAAGCTGCAGATTCGGTTGCCGTCGTCAGACCGGTATAAATTCCTCCGATAACAACGACGAACATTATTCCAACGCCGATCAGAGCGTAAAGATCCTCTCGAGAACTCTTTTCTGAGAGGTCTTCATTTCTGGAAGACACATAGGAACGGTCATTGACCTTCTCGGGATGCCGGATCGCAGTCGCAACGATGTACGTCGACATCACCAGCACTGAAACGACACCCGGAAGGATTCCTCCGATGAGCAACTTTCCGATCGAGACTTCGGTGGTCACCCCGAAGACTACGGCGACAATACTCGGAGGGATGAGGACGCCCAGAGTCCCCGCAGTTCCGATGATTCCAGCAGTGAACTCCCTAGAGTATCCGGCCTTGCGCATTTCTGGGATGGTAATTCGTCCCACCGTCGCGACCGTGGCCGGACTGGAACCGGATACCGCAGCAAATACTGCGCAGACGAGAACCGTCGCGATTCCGAGACCACCGGGAAGTTTTCCAACGACCTTGTTTGCTAGACGGAAAGCTCCGACGGCAACTCCGGATTCCATGGCGAACATCCCCATGAGGATGAACATTGGAATAACGACCATCGTCGATTTGGCGACTGCTGTATAGGTTTCTGTTGCAAGTGCGGTATTGGCAATACTGAATCCGTTGAGCATGAAAAGGCCGGCAATGCCAGCGGTTAGCAGACTGAAACCAACGGGAACGCGAGCTGCGAGGAGGACAAGAAGAATTGCTATAGCAATGATGGCAATAAGTTCACCGCTCATGAGAGGATCTCACTTTCTACGGGAAGAGATTCCTCTCGAATTTTTTCGCGGCCGCCGATGACATTGAGTAATTGTATTAGGGTTTCACCAAAAAGCAAGAAGAATCCAATCGGGAGGACAACTCGAGCAGGCCAAATAGGAACAGCGGCGAGACCGAAACGTGCTTCCTGTCGCATGACGGAATCGAGTGCTTGACTTCCGGTCGCAAAAGTGGCCCAGGCGAATAGAGCAAGAATGATCAAAAGACCCAGGACTACAACCGTTCGGCCGATCCTCTCGGGTAGGCGAGAGGTGACGAGGGTAACGGCAACATGCGTTTTCTGTTGCTGACCGTACGCAATACCGCAAAATACGAGAAAAACGAGAGCTACTTCAGTAAACTCCAGGAGACCTGGAACTGATCCTCCAGTGATCAATCGACTAATGACGTCAGTAACAGTCAAGAGCATTAGGAATAGAGTCGCAATTGCGCTAATGAGTCCCAAGGCTTGGGATGCGCGTTGGACAAGTGATTTAATAATCAAGTTGGCCTGCTTTCCATCGATGAGGGTTCGGGGCCCTTATTAAAGGGCCCCGAACCCTCATGCAACCTCATCGCTGAGATTTTTCAGAGCACTCGACGAAGGAGGATTTGAAGTTCGTTTCCTTCAAGATTTCCTCATATGCGCTCATCAGGTCCTTGTAAAAGGCGTCGGCGTCTGTTCCGCTCTTCTGACTCGCTGCTTCTACCCATTTGTCGTAGATGGGGCCGTAGACGACCTCTTTCCACTTGTTGACTTCCTCGTCAGCCATTGACGAGAGGGTCACATTCGCCTCAGTGGTCACCTCGCATGCTTCTCCTTCGGCTTTGAGGTTCTCTTCGGCGATCATTTCGGGGAGCTTGGAAGCGAGTTCGGTCATCACTTTCTGATCTTCCGGAGAGATCTTCTCCCAGACACTTTCGCTGATTGGGAAAACTCCCTGGGAGTATTGCCCAAGACCGATAAGTGTCATATTTGGGCTGACTTCCTGGAGCTGTGTAGCGGGAACATCCATGAAAGGATATCCTGCCCAACCGTCGATGGTTTTCCGATCCATGGCTTCATATATCTCGTTCGAAGCGATTGCCGCAGGATGCCCACCGATTTTTTCATATGCTTCGCAGATGAATCCTAGGCAGCGAACCGAATGCCCTTTAAGGTCTTCGAGGGTATCGACTTTAAAAGTACTTCCCAGGATGGTTTCCCCCATGGGCAAAAAGCTAAGGACGTGAAGCCCGAGCTTCTCATACTCTGCTTTGAAAGCTTCATTCTCTTCATACATTTTCTGGTACGCCTGAGCCTGGGCGACCCCATTCGTTCGATCGAAGGGAATGGAGGAAGAGTTCGTGAGCGGGAGTTGATCGGCGAACATCACGTCAACGACGTAGCCGGTGTCGGCGCGGCCATCACCGATGCCGTTGACGACCTCTGCCGCGGGAAGGAGCTGCGCAGAGTAGTAGTTTTCGAATGTGACCCGACCTTCTGTGGCTTCCGCTACCTGTTCGCCGTACTTTTGAATGGCGCGACTCAAGGGAGTGCTCTCCGTGTGCTGTGTCGTATAGCTCAGCACTACGCCATCAGCCGCGGCCTGGATCTTCGTTGATGGAGTTGAGCCTGTTGAGCTTTGGGTTGCGGTCTCAGAGATACCGCCGCCGCAAGCTGAGATTCCAAGGGCTGTGGCAGCCATGAGGGTCAGCGTGGCTGAGTAGACACGACGTGTCGACATGGGGTGGTCCTTCCACTGTTGATGGTGGCAGCGCCATTGCTGCTGTCATGAGGCAGATTTATTTGACTGTTTCCTGGCGCGACTGATGACAACCTTTAGGAGGGCTACCGGTTACGACAGTGTGCCCGGAAGAAACTCATGACTTGAAACAGTTGGTTAACTGCTTACTGTTGACAATATGTGCGCTGTAACACAATGTCAAAGGTGTTCCGCGTCATCAGAGGACTGACCTCATGGTCAAAAAACTGACTTATTGGTCAGTTTTAACTGTTTTGCGGCTATGCTTCCTCCCGCAGATAAAGAGGGCTGCATGCCGCGGCGCACTCGCCTGCGTGATCGTGTTGCGTCAGGATGAACTCCGCGAGTGTTTAACTACGTCTAGCGGTCCAGCACATGCGCAGGGCAGGGCGTAATGAAGAAGGCGGTTGAGTTGAGCATTCCAAGTGTGAGCGGTCAGACGCTGCGCGAGCAGGTCTGGGAGTCCTTGAGGTCTGCGATTCTCGAGGGGCGGTTGAGTGCTGGGCAACGACTCGGTGAAGTCGATCTCGCCGAGCAGCTGGGGGTCAGCAGGGGAACGGTCCGCGAGGCATTGCGCCGCCTTCAGCAGTCCGGCCTCGTCGTTGGAGAGGACAGGATGGGCCTGCGGGTGACGCAGCAGAGCGCCGAGGAGGTCGTCGAGCTGTACGAAGTCCGCGGCGCGCTCGAGGCGTTGGCCGCCGTCCACATCGTCCAGTCGCCTCGGTGCGACGAGCTGGTCGACGAGATCGAGGCGAAGCTGCCGGCCTTCGAACCGGGGATGACCCTTAACGAGAGGCTCGACATCGATCTGGGCTTCCATGAGGCGCTGTGCGCGGCTTCGGGGAACACGGTGCTGCTCGACATGTGGCGCCAACTCCAGGATCGGATGCGCGTCGCCGTCCTCGCCGACGAGTCCGACGAGCGGCCGCGGCTGATGGACACCGATTATCATCGTCCGATCATCGCGGCGCTGCGCTCTGGGGATTCGGAGCGGGCCCGTCATGCGATCGTCGAGCATATGCGCAACTCCGGCGGCGTATGGCAGAAGCGCGCACAGGATCCCCGGGACATCGTCGGCATCGAATGAGTCGGTTCTGACGCCCCTGGCCGGGGTGTGGAGCGCAGGAGATCCGCTCGCCTTCCGGGTGAAGAAGGGCTTCTGCACTATCCTCCACATCTATTGTTGACAATGTTTCCTCATATTGTTTACTGTTAACAGCGGTGGGCGATGGTGCTCGCCGTCACACTGATGTGGAGAGAATCAATGAGCTACGGCACAGGAGTCGGACAGCGCACCGCTGTCGTCACCGGAACATCGTCCTTGAAGGGCATCGGATACCAGACCGCTCTGCGCTTCGCCCGCGAAGGCTGGGGCGTCGCGATGCTGGACATCAACGAGGAAGGCGCCACAGCCGCCGCCGAGGCCGTTCGCGCCGAAGTCCCCGAGGCCCCGGTCCAGGCCTTCGCCGTCAACGTCGCCGACCCCGAGTCCGTGACCGCCGTCGTCGAGGCCATTACGGCCTCCGACCTCCCCCCGGTCGGAGCCCTGGCGAACATCGCCGGCATCCCCTCGCCGATGGGCTTCCTCGAGCTCGATCTGGCCACCTGGAACAAGGTCCTCGCCGTCAACCTCACCGGCTCCTTCCTCCTCGCCCAGGCCCTCGTGCCCCTGATGATCGAGAACGGGTACGGTCGCGTCGTCAACACCTCCTCGGTCACCGCCCAGCACGGTGGCGGCGTCTTCTCCAAGACCTCCTACGCGGCAGCCAAGGCCGGCGTCCTGGGCCTGACCCGCGGAATGGCCCGTGAACTCGCCGAATACGGGATCACCGTCAATGCGGTCGCCCCCGGCGTCGTCAACACCGAGATCCGCGTCGGCAGCGACGACGAGACCGAGAAGAAGCTCGCCGAGGCCGTTCCGCTCGGGCGCCAGGCCGAGCCGTGGGAGATCGCCGCCCTGATCTGCTGGCTGTCCTCCGAGGACGCCGCCTACATCACCGGCTGCACCCACTCCATCAACGGCGGCACCTACATCTCCTGAGCCTCGAGCGCCCCCTTCCCATCACCACCGTCAAAGGAGACGATGCCATGCTGCGACGCACATCCGTCGTCAGCGGCCTTGCCGCTGTCATCGCCGCCACGACCCTCCTCGCCGGCTGCGCCGGCGGGGCGGGCCCCCGCGCCACGGACTCCATCCGCATCATCCTCGGCCACGGCGCCGCCCCCGGGAACCCCCGATCGGAAGCCGCCCTGAAGTTCGAGGAGCTCGTGGAGGCCAAATCCAACCACACGATCGACGTCCAGATCCTCGGTCAGGAGGCCGTCGGATCCGACTCGGAGATGATGGTCTCGGTGTCCTCCGGCACTCTCGACATGTCGATCAACTCGCAGGGACCGTTCGCCACCTACGTCCCCGAGGCCGCCCTCATCGGCCTTCCCTTCCTCTTCGAGAACTCCGAGCACGCCTACTCGATCGTTGACGACGACGAGATCCACAACTACCTCGCCGAGGAGGCCGAGCCCGCGGGCTTCCACGTCCTCGGGTTCTGGGACAACGGCCTGCGCGACATCACCAACTCCAAGCGCGAGATCAACACGCCCGACGACCTCAAGGGCCTGAAGATCCGCACCCCCGACGACACGATGACGATCTCGATCTTCAACCAGCTCGGGGCCAACCCGACGCCCATGGCCTTCGGCGAGCTCTACCTCGCCCTGCGCACCGGCGCCGTCGACGGGCAGGAGAACCCCGTCGTCAACATCAAGAGCTCCAAGCTCAACGAGGTCCAGCCCCACCTGGCCTCCACCGGGCACAAGTACGAGACCAACCCCTTCGTCATCTCGACGATGCGGTGGGCCCGGCTGACCCCCGACCAGCAGAAGATCATCCAGGAGGCCGCCGATGAGGCCCGCGACTATCAGCGCGATCTCATGGCCGAGCAGACCGAGGCGATCTACGACGAATTCGAGCAGTCGCTGACCGTGACCCATCCCGACAAGGACGCGTTCCGCGAGGCGACAAAACCCGTCTACGACCAGTGGCAGGCCAAGTACCCCGAGTTCTTCCAGAAGATCACCGAGGCCGCGCAGGCCAACCGCGCCGATTTCGCAGGGAAGGAGTGACCGATGAGCGATACGACACCCCATGGCGCCGTCATCACCGAAGACGACATTGCCGCACTCGACACGCAGTCCGTCCTCGACGAGCCGCTCGAGGCCACCGACCCGATCAACCAGTGGTTCCTGCGGGTCGGATCCTGGTTCGCCTGCGCGCTGACCATCGTCATGATCCTCCTGGTCACGGTCGCGGTCGCCATGCGCTACATCTTCAACTCGTCGATCGATCTGGCCTCCGAGGCCCCCTCGTACCTCCTGCCGTGGCTCATCGCCGCGGGAGCCGTCGTCGCCCAGGCCCAGATGGCCCACGTCGGCGTCAACTTCTTCCTCGAGAAGTTCCAGGGCAAGGCGTATCAGAGGATCGCCACCGGGATCTGGGTCTTCGTCGCCGTCCTCATGGCGTACATGACCTACCTCGGCATCTACATGGCCGGCCCGATGTCGCAGCAGGAGACCCCCATCATGGGATGGCCCCAGCTCGGATCCTTCGCGGCCTTCATCGTCATGACGACGTGCCTGTGCATTCAGTCCATCGTCCGCGCCTGGTACTTCCACAAGGACGGCGCGATCCGCTCGATCGAGGTCACCTACGACCAGGCGGCAGCGGAGAACATCAAGGAGGCCCACGATGCTTGAGGTCGGACTCGCGATCTTCGTCTTCATCGCCCTGCTGCTCATCGGCGTCCCCGTCGCCTTCTCGGTCATCGCGGGAACCATCGTCGGCCTCTTCGCGATCGGCTCCCTGCCGATGGAGGCCCTCGCCCAACAGTCCTTCGGAGGCGCCACCGATTACTCGATGCTCGCCATTCCCTTCTTCATCCTCACCGCCGACCTGCTCTTCTCCGGGCGGCTCGGCGCCCAGGTCATCGGTCTGGCCACCCGCCTCGTCGGACGCTTCCGCGGGGGTGTCGGGATGACCTCGGTCCTGACCAACGCCGTCTTCGCCGGCGTCTCGGGCTCGGCCGTCGCCGACGCGACCGGCCTGGGCAAGGTGATGATCCCGTGGACCAAGAGGATCGGCTATCCGGCCCAGTACGCGGCCGCCGTCAACGCCTCCAGTTCCGTCCTCGGCGTCATCATCCCGCCGTCCATTCCGATGATCCTCTTCTCGGCGGCATCCGGCGCCTCCGTCGCGGCGATCTTCAACGCCGGCCTGATCCCCGGGCTCGTCATGGCCGTCGTCCTGATGTTCGCCTGCTGGTTCATCGCGTGGAAGCACAACTACCCGCGCGTGCGCGCCAAGCTGACGATGAAGAAGCTCCTCATGGACCTGCTCATCGCCACCCCCGCGATCCTCATCCCCGTCGTCCTCATCCGGGTCTTCCTATTCACCGGGACGGCGACGGTCACCGAGGTCTCCGTCCTGGCCGCGGTCTACGCGATCCTCATCCGCGTGACCATGTACCGGGACCTGACGTGGAAGTCCTTCATGCGCTCGATGGCCGAGTCGGCGGCCTCTACTGCGGTCGTCATGATCCTCATCATGTTCTCCGCCGCGCTGTCCTGGCTGCTGACCATCCAGGAGGCCCCGCAGAAGCTCGCGACGTGGATGCTGTCGACGACCGAGAACTACTTCGTCCTCGTCCTCTTCATCATCATCATCCTCGTCGTCACCGGCATGTTCCTCGACATGGCCCCCGCGATCCTCCTCCTGACCCCCGTGCTCATGCCGCTGGCCAAGGAGATCGGCATGGGGACCATCCACCTGGGCATCCTCATGGTGTGCACCCTCGCCATGGGCCTGTACACGCCGCCGGTGGGCACGACCCTGTACATCTCGGCCGGCATCGGCCGGGTCGGGATCAACAGGGTCACCAAAGAGCTCACCCTCTTCTACCTCCTCATCGCGGTCTTCGTCCTGGCCGTGGCCTACCTGCCCGGCATCATGCTGATCCCGACCCAGTGATCCAGGCGCCCCCGGGGCGCTCGCCCCGGGGGCCTCCACCTCCGCCCAATCCCCGACACCGAAGAAATGAGAGCACGCACATGGTGCACAATATTTCGACCGACGAACTGAAGGAGCGTGCCAAGGAACTGCGCAAAACCGCAGTGACCATGGTGTACGAGGCCAAGTCCGGCCACCCCGGAGGTTCCCTGTCCGCCGCGGACGTCATCGCGAACCTCTACTACCGGGAGATGCGATTCGACCCGAAGAACCCCGCGTGGGAGGACCGCGACCGCTTCGTCCTGTCGAAGGGGCACGTCGCGCCGATCGTCTACTCGGCCCTCGCCCTGACGGGGTTCGTCCCCATGGACACGATCCACACGCTGCGCAAGAAGGGCTCGCCATTCCAGGGCCACCCGGACTCGAAGAAATGCCCCGGCATCGAGATCTCCACCGGGTCCCTCGGCCAGGGGATCTCCGCGGCCGTCGGCATGGCCCTCGGCCTCAAGCGCGACGGGCGCGACTCCCGCGTCTACACGCTCCTGGGCGACGGGGAGACGCAGGAGGGGCAGGTCTGGGAGGCCATCCAGTGCGCGAACTCCTACGAGCTCGACAACTTCACCGTCATCATCGACGACAACAACCTCCAGATTGACGGCTACTGCGACGAGATCAGCCCCAACCTCGACTTCGTCAAGAAGCTCGAGGCCTTCGGCTACGACGCCGTCGAGATCGACGGGCACGACATGCAGGCGATCTCCGACGCCTTCGACCGCCTCCGCGAGCTGAAGAACGGCAAGCCCAAGGGCGTGATCCTCAAGACGATCAAGGGCAAGGGCGTGTCCTACATGGAAGACCAAGCCGCGTGGCACGGCGCCGCCCCGAACCAGGAGCAGTGGGAGCAGGCCATGGAAGAACTCGAGAAGGGACTCGACCGGTGAAGTACCAGGTGAACTACGACGACAAGCTCCCCACCCGCAACGCCTTCGGCGACGAGATCGTCGAACTGGGTAAAGAGCGGCCCGAGGTCTACGTCGTCGACTGCGACATCGCGAAGTCCTGCCAGACGACCGCGTTCTCCAAGGCGCTGCCCGACCAGCACGTCAACGTCGGCATCGCCGAGCAGAACGGGGCGGGCGTCGCCGCGGGCCTGGCGACGACGGGGAAGATCCCCTTCGTCGTCACCTACGCGGTCTTCGGCTCCCTGCGCATGGCCGAGCAGATCCGCCAGTCGATCTGCTACCCGAACCTCAACGTCAAGATCGCCTGCTCCCACGGCGGGCTGACCCCCGGCAACGACGGCGGCTCGCACCAGGCCATCGAGGACATGGGGACGATGCGCGGCTTGCCGGGGATGACCGTCGTCATGCCCGCCGACTACCACTCGACCCGCAAGCTCGTGCGCGAGGCCGCCGACTGGGAGGGGCCGATGTTCCTGCGCTTCACCCGCGACGCCGTCCCCGCGATCTACGGCGAGGACGAGGTCTTCGAGATCGGCAAGGCGAAGGTGCTGGGGGAGGGCGACGACGTGGCGATCATCGCCAATGGTGACACCGTCCGCCTGGCGATCGAGGCCGCCGAGCGGCTCGAGGCCGAGGGCGTGTCCGTGCGCCTCGTCGACATGCACACGATCAAGCCCCTCGACCGCGAGGAGGTGCTCCGCTGCATCGAGACCGGCAGGATCGTCACGACCGAGGACCACACGATCATGCACGGACTGGGAGCGGCCGTGTCGCAGGTCGTCGCCGAGGTCGGCGGCGCCCGAGTCCGCCAGATCGGCATCCAGGACCAGTTCGGCCAGTCGGCCACCTACGAGGAGCTCCTCGAGATGAACGGCATCACCGTCGACGGCATCGTCGCAGCCGCCAAGGAGCTGCTCGCCTGATCGCTAGTTGAGCCCCCGGGGCCCGCGCCCGTCGACCTCCAGCCCGACGAGCGTGGGCTCCGGTGCTTTCCCCGACGATCCCCGAGGCGGTGGCGTGTTCCACTGTCCGCCCCTCGGACCCGCGACCGCCGTCTGTGTAGGCTGAGCAGCGGAAGCAGTCCTTTAACCACCGTCCCGTGAGGCGGGGAAGGAGATCCGCATGAGATCCGTGCACCCATCCGACGAACGAGCGAACCGCGGCAAGGAAGTCCTGGGGGCCGACGACGTCGCCCGCTCCCTGACCCGCATTTCTTTCGAGATCATCGAGCGCAACGGCGGGGGCGACGATCTCGTCATCGCCGGCATCCCGACCGGAGGCGCGGTCCTCGCCCGCCGCCTCGTCACGAGGATCACCGAGGTCGGCGGCCCCACCCCCGACCTGGCGATCATCGACACGACGATGGACCGCGACGACCTCGCCTCGCGCCCCCTGAGGGCTCCGCGGGAGACGATCGTCCCCGACCGGGGAATCGAGGGGCGCACGGTCGTCCTCGTCGACGACGTCCTCTACACCGGGCGGACCATCAAGGCCGCCCTCGACGCGCTCACCCGCATCGGGCGGCCCGCCTCGGTGCAGCTGGCGGTCCTCGTCGACCGGGGGCACCGCGAACTGCCGATCCGCCCCGACTACGTCGGCAAGAACCTGCCGACCTCCCGCCAGGAGACGGTGACGATCCTCCTGACCGAGACCGACGGGCGCGACGCCGTCCTCCTGGGGAGGGGCGCCTGAGATGAGCCTCGACCACCTGATCTCCATCCGCGACCTCGACTACCGCGAGGCCGTCCTGCTCCTCGATACCGCCGAGCAGATGGCGGCCACCCAGTCCCGCCGCGTCAAGAAGCTCCCGACGCTCCACGGCCGCACCGTCGTCAACCTCTTCTTCGAGGACTCCACGCGCACCCGCCTCTCCTTCGAGGCCGCCGCCAAGCGCCTGAGCGCCGACGTCATCAACTTCTCCGCGAAGGGGTCCTCCCTGTCGAAGGGGGAATCCCTCAAGGACACCGCGCTGACCCTCGAAGCGATGGGCGCCGACGCGGTGATCGTCCGCCACTCCTCCTCCGGGGCCGCCCACCGCCTCGCCCACGCCGGATGGATGGACCTGCCCGTCCTCAACGCCGGCGACGGTACCCACCAGCACCCCACCCAGGCGCTCCTCGACGCGATGACCCTGCGCCGCCACTTCAGACGCGATCCGTCGGCCCCCGACGCCGAGCCCCTCGCTCCCGGAACCGACCTGGCGGGGGCGCGCGTCGTCATCGTCGGGGACGTCCTCCACTCCCGGGTCGCCCGGTCCAATGTCGACCTCCTCACCCTCCTCGGCGCCCACGTCACCCTCGTCGCCCCGCCCACGCTCCTGCCCGTGGGCGTCGACGGGTGGCACTGCGACGTCGACTACGACCTCGACCGGGCCCTGGGCGAGGAGCCGGACGCCGTGATGATGCTGCGCGTCCAGCGCGAGCGCATGAGCGCCGCCGGCGGAGGGTTCTTCCCCTCGCCGGGCGAGTACCACACGGCCTACGGCCTCGACTCCCAGCGGTTCTCGCGCCTGCGCGACGACGCGATCGTCATGCACCCCGGACCGATGAACCGCGGCCTGGAGATCAGCGCCGACGCCGCCGACTCCGGCAAGTCCGTCATCGTCGAACAGGTCGCCAACGGCGTCTCCGTGCGCATGGCCGCCCTCTACCTCCTCCTCGCACCGGAAGGCTCTACCCGTGACTGACACCCGCGACATCCTCATCCTCGGCGCCGACCTCGTCGGCACCGGCGTCGAATCGATCCTCGTGCGCGACGGGCGCATCATCGCCCGCGGCGCCGACGCCGACGCCCAGGCCGTCGACCCGCGCATCATCGACGCCGAGGGGCTCATCGCCCTGCCCGGCCTCGTCGACATGCACACCCACCTGCGCGAACCCGGCCAGGAGGACGCCGAGACCGTCTACACCGGCACCCGCGCCGCCGCCGTCGGCGGCTACACCGCCGTCCACGCGATGGCCAACACGACGCCCGTCGCCGACACCGCCTCCGTCGTCGACCAGGTCCTCAGACTGGGGGAGGAGGCCGGATGGGTCGAGGTCCGCCCCGTCGGAGCCGTCACTCAGGGGCTCGACGGCGCCCACCTGTCCTCCATGGGGGCGATGGCGAACTCGCGCTCGCGCGTCAGGGTGTTCTCCGACGACGGCACATGCGTCGCCGACCCCGTGCTCATGCGGCGCGCCCTCGAATACGTCAAGGCCTTCGACGGCGTCGTCGCCCAGCACTCCCAGGACCCCGCTCTGACCGAGGGGGCGCAGATGAACGAATCCCCGCTGTCGGGCGAGCTCGGCCTGGCCGGGTGGCCGGCGGTCGCCGAGGAGGCGATCATCGCCCGCGACATCCTCCTGGCCAAGCACGTCGGCTCGCGCCTGCACGTGTGCCACCTGTCCACCGCGGGGTCGGTCGACCTCATCCGGTGGGGCAAGCGCATGGGTGTCGACGTCACCGCCGAGGCCACCCCGCACCACCTGCTCCTCACCGAGGACCTCGCGGCGACCTACGACCCGCTGTACAAGGTCAACCCACCGCTGCGCACCTCCGAGGACGTCGAGGCGGTCCGCGAGGGATTGGCCGACGGGACGATCGACGTCATCGGCACCGACCACGCGCCCCACCCCCTCGAGGCGAAGGACTGCGAGTGGCAGGCCGGCGCCTTCGGCATGACCGGCCTGGAGACCGCCCTGCCGATCCTCATCAAGACCATGGTCGAGACCGGCCGGATGACGTGGGAGGACATCGCACGCGTGATGTCGACGGGACCGGCTCGCATCGGTCGCGTCGCCGGGCAGGGCCGGGGGCTGGGTATCGGGGCTCCCGCGAACATCGCGCTCGTCGACCCGCGGGCCCGCCGCGTCGTCGACCCCGGCTCCCAGTGGACGCGCTCGTCGAACTCCCCGTACCGGGGCATGGAGCTCCCCGGAGTCGTCGTGCACACGATGCACCGCGGAGAGCTGACCGTCGTCGACGCCACGCCCATCGCGAAGGAGGACCGCTGATGACCGGCATCGCGCTCCTCGTCCTCGAAGATGGGACCGTGTTCCCCGGACGCGCGTGGGGGGCCACGGGCAGGACCCTCGGGGAGATCGTCTTCTCCACCGGCATGACCGGGTACCAGGAGACCCTCACAGACCCCTCCTACCACCGCCAGATCGTCGTCATGACCGCCCCCCACATCGGCAACACGGGCGTCAACGACGAAGACCCCGAGTCGGGGCGCATCTGGGTCGCCGGGTTCGTCGTGCGCGAGCCCGCCCGCCGCGCGTCGAATTGGCGTGCTCGCCGCGAGCTCGTCGACGAGCTCGTCGACCAGGGGATCGTCGGCATCAGCGGCGTCGACACCCGGGCCGTCACCCGCCATATCCGCTCGCACGGCGCCATGCGGGCCGGGATCTTCTCCGGCGACGCCCTTCCCGCGGGGGCGGAGCACCTCGGCGATCAGGTGCGCGACGCCCTCGTGCGCATCGTCGTCGACCAGCCCCGGATGAGCGGGGCGGCCCTGGCCTCGGAGGTCTCGACCCCCAGCGCCTACGTCATCGAGCCGACCGGGCCCTTCGCCGGCGCGCCCGTCGCCCGCGTCGTCGCCGTCGACCTGGGCATCAAATCCCGTACGCCCAAGCAGTTGGCCGCCCGCGGCGTCGAGGTCCACGTCGTCCCCCACACGGCGAGCTTCGCCGACATCCAGGCGATCGACCCGGACGGGGTGTTCTTCTCCAACGGACCCGGGGACCCGGCTTCCGCCGAGCACGAGATCGACCTGCTGCGGGCGGTCCTGGACTCCGGCATCCCGTACTTCGGGATCTGCTTCGGGCACCAGCTGTTCGGGCGGGCCCTGGGGTACGGCACGTACAAGCTCGACTTCGGCCACCGCGGGATCAACCAGCCCGTCAAGGACGTTGAGACTGGCCGGGTGGAGATCACCGCGCACAACCACGGGTTCGCCGTCGACGCCCCCATCGGGCGGGCGTCGATCGCTCCCTTCGACTCGGGCCGCTACGGCCGCGTCGAGGTCAGCCACGTCGGCCTCAACGACGGCGTCGTCGAGGGGCTGCGCGCCCTCGACATCCCCGCGTTCTCCGTCCAATACCATCCCGAGGCCGCAGCAGGGCCCCACGACGGGGAGCGCCTCTTCGACCGCTTCGTCGACCTCATGCGCGAGCACGCGCGCACCCGCACCGCCGAGGAGACCCGCTGATGCCCCGCCGCACCGACCTGACATCCGTCCTCGTCATCGGCTCCGGCCCGATCGTCATCGGTCAGGCCTGCGAGTTCGACTACTCCGGGACCCAGGCCTGCCGGGTCCTCAAGGAGGAGGGCCTGCGGGTCGTCCTCGTCAACTCCAACCCGGCGACGATCATGACCGATCCGCAGATGGCCGACGCCACCTACGTCGAGCCGATCACGCCCGAGGTCGTCGCCTCGATCATCGCCAAGGAGCGGCCCGACGCGCTCCTGCCGACCCTCGGCGGCCAGACGGCGCTCAACATGGCGGTCGCCCTGGCCGAGTCCGGGGTCCTCGAGCGCTACGGCGTCGAGCTCATCGGGGCCTCCATCGACGCGATCCGCGCCGGCGAGGACCGCGAGGAGTTCAAGAAGATCGTCGAGAGGTGCGGGGCGGAGGTGGCCCGGTCCTTCATCGCCCACACCCTCCAGGAGTGCCACGAGGCCGCGGCGGAGCTCGGCTACCCCCTCGTCGTGCGCCCCTCCTTCACGATGGGCGGCCTGGGCTCGGGAGTGGCCCGCACCCCCGAGGACCTCGACCGGATCGCCGGCCAGGGGCTCGCCGCGTCGATCACCAGCGAGGTCCTCCTCGAGGAGTCGATCCTCGGGTGGAAGGAGTACGAGCTCGAGCTCATGCGCGATAAGGCGGACAACGTCGTCGTCGTGTGCTCGATCGAGAACGTCGATCCTGTGGGCGTCCACACGGGCGATTCGATCACCGTCGCCCCCGCGCTGACCCTGACCGATCGCGAGCTCCAGCGCCTGCGCGACATCGGGATCGCGGTGATCCGCGAGGTCGGCGTCGATACCGGCGGCTGCAACATCCAGTTCGCGGTGCACCCGGGGACGGGCCGGGTCATCGTCATCGAGATGAATCCGCGCGTGTCCCGCTCCTCCGCGCTGGCCTCGAAGGCGACGGGCTTCCCGATCGCGAAGATCGCGGCCCGCCTGGCCACCGGCTACACCCTCGACGAGATCCCCAACGACATCACCGGGTCGACGCCCGCCTCCTTCGAGCCGACCCTGGACTACGTGGTCGTCAAGGTCCCGCGCTTCACCTTCGAGAAGTTCCCCTCGGCGGATCCGACCCTGACGACCTCGATGAAGGCAGTCGGTGAGGCGATGGCGATCGGCCGCTCGTACACCGAGGCCCTCCAGAAGGCCCTGCGGTCGATCGACAAGGGAGGGGTCCAGCTCCATTGGACGGGCCCCGAGCCCACGGCCGAGGAGACGGCGGCCCTCGTCGAGGCGGCCCGGGTCCCCACCGAGGCGCGCCTCGTCCAGGTCCAGCAGGCGATCCGCGGCGGGGCGTCGCTCGAGGAGCTCGTCGAGGCGACGGCGATCGACCCGTGGTTCCTCGACCAGATGTTCCTCCTGGACGAGGTCGCCGGGCGCGTCCTCGCCGCCCCGGCCCTGAGCCGCGAGGTCGTCGAGGAGGCCAAGCGCCACGGGTTCTCCGATCGCCAGATCGCGGCCATGAGGGGCCTGTCGGAGACGACGGTTCGGGAGGTGCGAGGCGCGTTTGGGATCCACCCGGTCTTCAAGACGGTCGACACCTGCTCGGCCGAGTTCGAGGCCCTCACCCCGTACCACTACTCGACGTACGACCAGGAGTCCGAGGTCCGCCCGCGCGAGCGCGAGGCCGTGGTGATCCTCGGCGCCGGGCCGAATCGCATCGGTCAGGGCATCGAGTTCGACTACTCGTGCGTCCACGCGGCGATGGCCCTGCGCGAGCGCTTCGAGACGGTCATGGTCAATTGCAACCCCGAGACGGTCTCGACCGACTACGACGTGTCGGACCGCCTGTACTTCGAGCCGTTGACGCTCGAGGACGTCTTGGAGGTCTACCGCGCCGAGTGCCAGGCCGGACCGGTGCGGGGCATGATCGTCCAGCTCGGCGGGCAGACCCCGCTCTCCCTGGCGGCCGATCTGGAGGCGGCGGGGGTCCCGATCCTGGGGACGACCCCGTCGTCGATCGAGTTGGCGGAGGATCGCGAGGAGTTCGGCAAGGTCCTCGAGGCCGCCGGCTGCCCGTCCCCGGCCCACGACGTCGCCCATTCGCCGGCGCAGGTCGTTCAGGTGGCCGAGCGCGTCGGTTACCCGGTCCTCGTCCGGCCCTCCTTCGTCCTGGGCGGGCGGGGGATGGAGATCGTCAACGACGAGGCGGGGATCGTCGACTACCTCGATCGTCCCGATATCGACCGGTTGTTCGCCCGCGGCCCGCTGCTCATCGACCGTTTCCTCGACGCGGCCATCGAGATCGACGTCGACGCCCTGTACGACGGCGAGGAGCTGTTCATGGGGGCGATCATGGAGCACATCGAGGAGGCGGGGATCCATTCGGGAGACTCGTCGTGCGTCCTGCCGCCGATGACGCTGTCGGGGCGGGAGGTCGAGCGGATCACGGCGTCGACGGAGGCGATCGCCCGCGGCGTCGGGGTCCGGGGCCTCATCAACATCCAGTTCGCGCTCCTGTCGGACACGCTCTACGTCATCGAGGCGAACCCGCGGGCGTCGCGCACCGTTCCCTTCGCGTCGAAGGCGACCGGCGTCCAGCTCGCGAAGGCCGCGGCCCTGATCCAGGTGGGGGAGTCCATCGCCTCCTTGCGCGCGTCGGGGGCGCTCCCGCGCGTCGACGCGCGGCTGATCCCGGATTCGGGGTCGATCGCGGTCAAGGAGGCGGTCCTGCCGTTCCGCAGGTTCCGCCGGGCGGACGGGGAGATGGTCGACACGATCCTCGGTCCGGAGATGCGCTCGACGGGGGAGGTCATGGGGATCGATCGCGATTTCCCGACGGCTTTCGCGAAGTCGCAGTCGGCGGCGTTCGGCGAGCTGCCGACCGAGGGGACGGTGTTCATCTCGATCGCGGACACGGACAAGAGGGCGATCGTGTTCCCCGCGGCTCGGATGGCCGAGCTCGGCTTCCACATCCTCGCGACCCAGGGGACGGCGTCGGTGCTGCGGCGCAACGGGATCGAGGCGCAGGTCGTCCGCAAGTCGTCGGACGGGCGCGGGCCCGACGGGGAGCCCACCGTCGTCGACCTCATCCGCGACGGCCTCGTCGATCTGGTGGTCAACACGCCTCAGCGGGCGTCGAATCGTCGCGACGGCTATCGGATCCGGGCGGCGGCGACGTCGAACGACCGGACGCTGATCTCGACGCTCCAGGCGTTCAACGCCGCGGTCCAGGCGATCGAGGTCCGTCTGCGCGGCGACTACCGGGTGCGGTCCCTCCAGGAGTGGGACGCCCTGCGCCGGCAGGAGGAGCGATGAGCGGCGGGCTCGGGTTCGGCGATCGTCTCGCCGCGGCGATGCGCGCCCACGGCCGGGTGTGCGTCGGCATCGACCCACACGCCTCCCTCCTGGGCGGGTGGGGGCTGGCGGACGACGCCGGCGGCGCGCGGGAGTTTTCCCTGCGGGTCGTCGAGGCCCTGGGCGGACGGGTCGCGGCGTTCAAGCCGCAGGCGGCGTTCTTCGAGCGGTTCGGCTCGCGCGGCGTCGCGGTACTCGAGGAGGTCGTCGCGGCGTGCCGCGAGGCCGGGACCCTGTGCATCGTCGACGCGAAGCGGGGGGACATCGGTTCGACGATGGACGGCTACGCGCAGGCGTTCTTGTCGGATTCGTCGCCGTTAGCGGGCGACGCCGTGACGCTGTCTCCGTACTTGGGGGTGGGGTCGTTGCGCCCGGCGCTCGAGGCGGCTGCCGGTACGGGCAGGGGGGTGTTCGTCCTCGCCTTGACGTCGAATCCGGAGGGTGCGTCCGTCCAGCACGCGCGGGGGGCGGACGGCCGGTCGGTGGCGGCCGCGGTCGTCGACGAGCTCGCGTCCTTCAACGCCGAATGCGGCTACGAGTCCCTGGGGCCGGCGGGGGTCGTCGTCGGGGCGACGGTGGGGTCTGCGGTGGCGGACCTGGGGGTGGATCTCGCGGGCCTGCACGGGGCTCTGCTGGCGCCCGGCGTCGGCGCGCAGGGGGCGGGCCCCGAGGAGGTGCGGCGGGTCTTCGCCGGCGCGGGGCACGCGGTCCTCGCGTCGTCGTCGCGGGCGGTCCTGCGGGCGGGGCCGTCGGTCGAGGGGCTGCGGGCGGCTTACGAGGCGGCTCGATCCGGGCTGTGAGACGAGCGGAGCCGGCGTTTCGTTCCCCTCTCCACGAACTGTGAATTATGCCATAATTAGGTGTGGACACGACTCACACGTGAGAGGAGAAGACGATGGCGCTTCCCGATCTGACCGCAGAACAACGTGCCCTGGCCAATGAGAAGGCGACACGCGCCCGTCGCCGCCGCGCCGAGATCAAGAGCCGCCTCAAGGGGCGCGAACTCGCGCTCTCGGAGGTCCTCGACCTGGCGGACGAGGACGAGGCGATCGCCAAGATGCGCGTCGTCGACCTCCTCGAGTCCCTGCCCCGCGTCGGCGTGACGACCGCAGCGGCGCTGATGGAGGAGTACCGGATCGCCCCCTCACGCAGGATCCGCGGGCTCGGGCACATCCAGCGGCGGGGGCTCGTCTCGCGATTCGGCTGACATCCGAGCCGGTGGCACAATCGGCCCATGGAGAATCCTCAGCTGACCGTGCTCGTGGGCCCGACCGCCGTGGGCAAGGGGACAGTGGTCGCGCAGTTGCGCCGCCGCCACCCCGAGGTTGTCGTGTCGGTGTCGGCGACCACCCGCAGGCCCCGGCCCGGCGAGGTCGACGGGGTCCACTACAGGTTCGTCGACGACGACGAGTTCGACGCCCTCGTCGCCTCCGGGGGGATGCTCGAGTGGGCGCTCGTCCACGGTGCCCACCGGTACGGGACGCCCCGGCGCCCCGTCGAGGAGGCCCTGGAGGCGGGCAGTCCCGTGCTCCTCGAGATCGATCTGGACGGGGCCCGCCAGGTCCGGGCCTCCCGGCCGCACTCCCAGTTCGTCTTCCTCGCGCCTCCTTCGTGGGAGGCCCTCGTCGAGCGCCTCGTCGGGCGGGGGACCGAGGACGAGGAGGAGCGGGCCCGTCGCCTGGAGACCGCCCGGATCGAGATGGACGCGAGCGGGGAGTTCGACGCGATTGTGATCAACGACGACGTGGACGAGGCCGTGGCGGAACTGGCCCGCCTCATGGGCCTGGAGTAGACTTCCAGCTCGTGGCCGAGTGGCCACCGTGTGAGGAGGAGCCGCATGTCCGGAATCGTTGCCCAGCCCGAAGGCATCACGTCGCCGCCGATCGACGACCTGCTCGAGCACGTCGACTCGAAGTACGCGCTCGTGATCTTCGCGGCCCGCCGCGCCCGGCAGATCAACTCCTACAACCTCCAACTCGAGCAGAACATGATCCAGTTCGTCGGCCCCGTCGTCGACGTCGAGCCGGACGAGAAGCCCCTGGCCGTCGCCCTGCGCGAGATCAACGAGGGGATGCTCACCCTCGAGGCGTCCGAGGCCTGATCCCCGTGGCGCCCACGGTCGTCGTCGGCATCACCGCCGGCATCGCGGCCTACAAGGGCGCCTTCCTCGTTCGGCGCTTCCAGCGCGCCGGCTACGACGTCAGGGTCGTCCCGACCCCGGCGTCCCTCCAGTTCGTCGGCTCGGCCACCTGGGAGGGGCTGACCGGTCGGCCGGCGCCCACCGGGGTCTTCGACGCGACGGGAGCCGACCACGTCGAACTCGCCCGGATCGCCGACCTCGTCGTCGTCGCCCCGGCGACCGCCGACTTCATGGCCCGTCTGCGCGCCGGAATGGCCGACGATCTCCTGACGACGACGATCCTCGCGAGCCGCTGCCCGGTGCTCCTGGCCCCCGCGATGCACACGCAGATGTGGCTGAGCCCCGCGACCCGGGACAACGTCGCCGTCCTGCGGGCCCGCGGGATGACCGTCCTCGATCCCGATTCGGGGCCCCTCGGCTCGGGGGACTCCGGAGTCGGGCGCCTGCCCGATCCCGAGCGGATCGCGGATCGGGCGATCCGCCTCCTCGACGACGCCCCGGCCGCCGACCTCGCCGGACGCACGGTCCTCATCAGCGCCGGCGGCACTCACGAGCCGATCGATCCGGTTCGCTTCATCGGCAACTCCTCGTCGGGCCGCCAGGGCGTCGCCCTCGCCGCGGCCGCGAGCTCTCGGGGCGCCCACGTGGTCCTCATCGAGTCGAATGTCGGCGCCGACGTCCTGTCCGCCCTCCCGCCGGGCGTGGAGGTCGTGGCGGCGCCCCGCGCCGCGGACGTCGAGAGGGAGGTCCTCAGCCGCCTGGCCTCGTGCGACGCCGTCGTCATGGCGGCGGCCGTCGCCGACTTCCGGCCGGCGAGCGTTGCCCCCGAGAAGATCAAGAAGGACCCGTCCTCGACCGACGCGCCGACGATCGTCCTCGAACGGACCGTCGACGTCCTCGCCGCGATCACGAACGGCGAGGACCGGCCCGCAGTCGTCATGGGCTTCGCCGCGGAGACCGGCACCGACGAGCAGGTCCTCGACCGCGGGATCGCCAAGGCGCGGCGCAAGGGCGCCGACCTCCTCGCGATCAACCGGGTCGGCCCGGGGGTGGGGTTCGGGGACGTGCCCACGGAGGTCGTCGTCGTCGACGCGGACGGGCGACGGGCCGCCCGCCTGACGGGGAGCAAGGACGAGGTCGCCGAGGGGTTGATGGCGCTCATCGCCGATCGACTCGCTACGATGGCACGGTGAGTCGCCAGCTTTTCACGTCAGAGTCAGTCACCGAGGGGCACCCGGATAAGGTGTGCGATCGCATCTCGGATGCGATCCTCGACGCCCTCCTCGCCGCGGACCCCGAGTCGAGGGTCGCCGTCGAGACGATGGTCACGACGGGCCTCGTCCATGTGGCCGGCGAGGTCACCTGCTCGGAGTACGTCGAGATCCCCGAGATCGTCCGGCGGGAGATCCTCGACATCGGGTACACGTCCTCGCGCGTCGGTTTCGACGGCGCCTCCTGCGGCGTGTCCATCTCCATCGGCCAGCAGAGCCCCGACATCGACGGGGGGGTGTCGCGCTCCCTCGAGGTCCGCGACGGGACCTCCCACGACCCGCGCGACGCCCAGGGGGCCGGCGACCAGGGGCTGATGTTCGGCTACGCCTGCGACGACACCCCCGACCTCATGCCCGCGCCGATCTGGCTCGCCCACCGTCTCGCCGAGCGCCTCGCCGCCGTGCGCAAATCCGGTGAGGTCGAGGGCCTGCGCCCCGACGGGAAGACGCAGGTGACCCTCGCCTACGCCGACGGCCGACCGATTGGGATCGACACCGTCGTCGTGTCGACCCAGCACGACGAGGACCTCTCCCGGGCCGCGCTCGACGCGGCGATCCGCGACCACGTGGTCCGCCCCGTCGTCGACGGGTGCGGCCTCGATCTGGCGACGTCGGGCATGGACGTCCTCGTCAACCCCTCGGGGCGCTTCGTCGTCGGGGGGCCCACGGGCGATGCGGGCCTGACCGGGCGCAAGATCATCGTCGACACCTACGGCGGCATGGCCCGCCACGGGGGCGGCGCCTTCTCCGGCAAAGACCCGTCGAAAGTCGATCGCTCCGCCGCCTACGCGGCCCGCTGGGCGGCCAAGACCGTCGTCGCCGCCGGACTCGCCTCGCGCTGCGAGATCCAACTCGCCTACGCCATCGGACGGGCCCGACCTGTCGGCCTGTACATCGACACGTTCGGCACCGGAGCCGCCGACGACGCGGCGATCTCCCGGGCAGTCGAGGAGGTCTTCGACTGGCGGCCCCTCGGTATGATCGAGGACCTCGACCTCAAGCGGCCGATCTACCGGCGCACCGCCGCCTACGGGCACTTCGGGCGCGAGGGCCTGCCGTGGGAGGACGTCTCGCGCGTCGACGCCCTGATCGGGGCGATGCGATGAGCGCGCCCGGCGGGTGGGATGACCGAGAGCTGCGCTGGCGCCGGCGCACCGCCGTGGAGATGGCCGTCTCCGGGGTTCTCGGGCTGATCGCGTCCCTCGTCCTGTCGATCGAGGCGTGGCGCCTGGCCCAGGACTCGTCGGCGACCTTCGCCTGCGACGTCTCGTCGGTGCTGTCGTGCTCGACGGTCGCCCTGACCCCCCAGGCGCAGGTCTTCGGGTTCCCCAACGCCTTCCTCGGGATCCTCTTCGAGTCGGTGGTCCTGGCGATCTCGGTGGCGCTCTTCGCGGGAGTGCGATTCCCCCGGTGGTACATGCTCGGGGCGAATCTCCTGTACACGGTCGCCCTGGTCTTCGCCTACTGGCTCTTCAGCCAGTCGTACTTCGTCATCCACGCGCTGTGCCCGTGGTGCCTCCTCATCACCGCGACGACGACCCTCGTGTTCGCCGGCCTGACCCGGATCAACGTCCGCGAGGGCGTGATCCCGGCGGCTCCGGCCGTCCGTCGCTTCGTCGGGCAGGGCCTGGACTGGGCGATCACCGGCCTCGTCCTGTTCGTCATCGCCGCGATGCTCGTCGCCGGCTACGGGGTCGATCTCCTGAGCTGAGGCGACGCAGATGCCCGCGCCTCGTGGTCCAATGGGGGCATGGACGTGCAGGAGACCCTCGACGGACTGAGCCCAGATGCTCGGCCCGTCGACGTCGCCCGCGTCCTCGTCGACACGGATCTGCCTCACCTCGATCGGCCCCTCGACTACCGCGTCCCCGACGAGCTCGACGATTCCGCTCAACCGGGCCGCCTCGTCAGGATCCGCCTGGCCGGGCGCCGCAGGACCGGGTGGATCCTGTCGCGGGATCGGATCGTCCCGGCCGGTCGCCTCGAGCCGGTGGAGGCCGTCGTCTCCTCGCTGCCGGTCCTCGCCCCGTCGACCGCCGCCCTCGCCAGGCGCATCGCGGACCGTCACGCGTCGACGATGCCCCAGGTGCTGTCCCTAGCGGTCCCCGCCCGCCACGCGGCCACGGAGAGGGCCGTTCTCGCCCAGGCCCCGCCGCCGCCCGCCGAGGCCCCCGACCCGCCCGCGGGCGCCGCATGGGCCTCCCACGGGGCCGGGCCCGCGCTGATCCGCAGGATCGCCAGCGGCGAGTCGCCCAGAGCGGTCTGGTCGGCCCTGGCGCCGAACCGCCTCGAGCAGATCGACGAGCTCGTCGCCGCCTGCCTCGCCTCGTCGCGCTCGATGATCGTCGTCGTCCCGACCGTCCGCCAGGCCGAGGACCTCCACGCCCGCCTCGTCGCCGCCTACCCGGATGCGCGCCTGGCCGGATCCGACCAGTCCGCCGCCGACCGGTACCGGCTCCACCTCGACGCCCAGCTCGGGCGGGCGCGACTCGTCGTCGGTACCCGGTCGGCCGTGTGGACGCCGGTGCGCGGCCTCGGCCTGATCCTCGTGTGGGACGACGGCGACGACCGCCTTCTCGAACAGCGCAGCCCCCGGTGCGACGCCCTCGACGTCGCCGTCCAGCGCGCCCACCTGGAGGGGGCGTCCCTCGTGTGCGGGGCGTACGCGCGCTCGGTCAAGGCCCAGGCCCTCGTGCGCTCCGGATGGGCGGCCTCCCTCGAGCCGGCGCCCGGGGCCCGCAGGGCCCTGGCCCCGAAGATCCACCTGCACGGGCAGACGGAGGCGGAGCGCGAGGGCGCCGGGGGGAGGATGCGGATCCCCTCGGGGGCGCTGCGCCTGATCCGCTCCTCCCTCGAGCGCGGCCCCGTGCTGATCCAGGTCGCCTCCTCCGGGTACGCGCCGATCGTCTCGTGCGACAGATGCCGGGCGCTCGCCCGGTGCCCCCAATGCTCCGGTCCTCTGGGCGGGGGAGGCGACGGGTCCTACTCGTGCCGATGGTGCGGCAGGGAGCCCCTGGAATGGCGATGCCCCGCCTGCTCCGGCACACGGATGCGCGCCGCCCGCGTCGGATCGGCGCGAACCGCCGAGGAGATCGCCCGCACCCTCGCCGGCCACGACGTCCTCGAATCCTCCTCCACCCACGAGATCACCCGCCGGATCGGCGCCGAGCCCGTCGTCGTCGTCGCGACCGCCGGCGCCGAGCCCGAGGCGGACGGCGGATACGCGGGGGTCGTCGTCCTCGATGCCCACGCCATCGCGGGGCGCTCGGAGCTGTGGGCCCCCCAGGAGGCGATGCGCCGCTGGTTCAACGCCTTCTCGCTGCTGGCCCCCGGCGCCCACGGGCTCCTCGTCGGCGCGGTCGAGCCGGCGATGGGACAGGCGCTCGTCAGGTGGGACCCGGTCGACGCGGCCGACCGCCTCCTCGACGAGCGCGAGGCCCTCGGCTTCTTCCCCGCGGCCTCGATCATCGCCCTGGACGGCGCCGCCGACGATGTCTCCCAGGTCTGTGGACTCGTCGGCGCCGAGATCCTCGGTACCGTCGACACGGGGACCGCCCCGGACGGGACGCCCCTGGTGCGCGCCCTCCTGAGGGCCGGGCGCGACGAGGCCGACCGGGTGCTCGCCGCGCTCGCCGACGCCCAGAGCGCCCGGGCCTCGCGCCGCCTCGGCGTCGTCAAGGCCACCGTCAACCCGCCCGAGCTGTTCTGACCGCGCGCCCCTCGACTAGGCTGTCCGGGTGCGCTTGATCTTCGCCGGGACGCCGGGCGCCGCCGTCCCCACCCTCGATGCCCTGATCTCCTCCGATCACGAGGTCGTCGCCGTCCTCACCCGCCCGCCCGCGCGGTCCGGCCGGGGGAGGGGGCTGACCCCCTCGCCCGTCGCCGAACGGGCCAGGTCCGCCGGACTCGACGTCATCGAGGCCTCGTCCCTCAAGAGCCCCGAGATCGCCGGCCGGATCGAGGCCCTGGACGCCGACCTGGCGGTCGTCGTCGCCTACGGCGCCCTCGTCCCGCAGAGCGTCCTCGACATGCCCCGCCACGGCTGGATCAACCTCCACTTCTCGGACCTGCCCCGATGGCGCGGCGCCGCCCCCGTCCAATGGTCGATCCTCGCCGGCGATCAGGCGACCGCCTCCTGCGTCTTCCAACTAGAGGCCGGTTTGGACACCGGCCCCGTCTTCTCCCGCCTGCGCGTCGACATCGGGCACGAGACCGCCGGCGAGCTCCTCGAACGGATGGCCCGCCTGGGCGCCGACCAGGTCCTCGACGTCGTCGACGCCATCGCCGATGGGACCGCCCGGGCCGTCCCCCAGGAGGACGCCGAGGGCCTCGCGCACGCCCGGCGCCTCGACGCCGACGACGGCTTCATCGACTTCGCCGCCCCCGCCGACGCCGTCGACCGGCGGATCCGGGCGGTCAGCCCCAATCCCGGGGCCCACACGCTCCTGCCGGACGGGCGCCGCCTCAAGCTCGGCGCCGTCGACGCCGTCGACTCCGACTCCCCGGGGGTCGGGGTCCTCACCGTGACGAAGAACGAGGTGAGGGTCGGCTGCGCCTCGGGCGAGGTCAGGCTCGGACTCGTCGCCCCCGCCGGCAAGGGGTGGATGGACGCCCCGGCCTGGGGGCGCGGCGCCCGGCTGGACGCCGGCGCCGTCCTCGGCTCCACGACGGGAGGGCGCTGACATGGCGACCCGCCGCTACTCCGACGGCTACCGCTCCCTGCGCGACGTCGACGCCCCCCGCGCGCTCGCCTACGAGGTCCTCCGTCAGGTCAGCGCCGACGGGGCCTTCGCGAACATCGCCCTGCCCAAGGCCCTGCGGCGCATCCGTCGCGAGAAGCGCTTCGACGCCCGTGACGCCGCCTTCGCCTCCGAGCTCGTCCACGGGACCCTGCGCGCCCAGGGGCGCCTCGACTGGCTCATCGAACGGCACCTGACCAGGCCGCTGGCCCAGACCGACCCCGCGGTCGTCGACCTTCTGCGCCTGGGGGCGCACCAGATCGTCGATATGCGCGTCCCCGACCACGCGGCCGTCTCCACCACGGTCGACCTCGCCCGGCGCCACCTGACCGACGGCCCGGCCCGGATGGTCAACGCCGTCCTGCGCGCCCTGACCCGTCTCGAGCCCGGCGCCGTCGACGAGATGATCGACGGCATCGAGGACCGCGTCGGGCGGCTCGCCGTCCGCACCTCCCACCCGCAGTGGATGGTCCGCGCCTTCGAGGAGGCCCTCGTCGCCCACGGGTACGGCGCCGACGAGCTCGACGACCTCCTCGACGCCGACAACGTCGCCCCCGTCGTCACCCTCGTCGCCCGCCCCGGCCTCATCGATCCCGAGGACCTGGCCGACGAGGCCCTGGAGGTCCTCGGGACCCGGGTTGCCCGCGGCTTCGTCTCCGATCTGGCGGTCCTCATCGAGTCCGGGGACCCCGCCCTCCTGCCGTCGGTGCGCGAAGGGCTCGCGGGGGCCCAGGACGAGGGCTCCCAGCTCGCCGCGCTCGTCGCCGCGTCCGCGCCCGTCGACGGGCAGGACCGTCAGTGGCTCGACCTGTGCGCCGGTCCCGGCGGCAAGGCCGCGCTCCTGGCCGCGCTGGGCGCCGGGCGGGGGGCTCGCCTCGTCGCCAACGAGGTCCACCCCCACCGGGCGCGTCTCATCGAGCGGACCGTGCGAGGCCTGGACAACGTCGAGGTCGTTTCGGGGGACGGCAGGTCCTTCGGCGGACCGCGGTCGGCCTGGCCCCTCGGGTCCTTCGACCGGGTGATCGTCGACGCGCCGTGCTCGGGCATGGGGTCGATGCGCCGGCGCCCCGAATCCCGGTGGCGACGGACCGAGTCCGATCTCGACGACCTCACGGCCCTCCAGGAGGCGCTCCTCGATCGCGCCGTCGACCTCGTCCGCCCGGGCGGCGTCCTCGTCTACGTCACCTGCTCGCCCCACGCCCGCGAAACGCGCGCCCAGGTCGAGCGCCTCCTCGCCTCCGGAACCGTCGAGCTCCTCGACGCCCCGGCGATCGCAGGGGCCCTGACCCCCGAGCCGCTCGAACTGCCGGCCGGGGCCGGTCGCGTCGCCGGCGGGGGAGGGGGCCGTACCCTCCAGCTGTGGGATCACCGGCACGGCACGGACCTCATGTTCATCGCCGTGATGCGCCGCATCTGACGAAGAGCCGGAACGGGAGCGCGCCGCGCCGATACGATGGCCCCATGAAACCGACCATCTCCCCCTCGATTCTCAACTGCGACATCGCCGACCTGCGCGGCGAGCTGACGAAGATCTCCAGCGCCGACGTCGCCCACGTCGACGTCATGGACAACCACTTCGTCCCCAACCTGTCGTGGGGGCTGCCCGTCGCCGAGGCCGTCGTCGCCTCGAAGATCCTGCCGGTCGACGCCCACCTGATGATCGAGGACCCCGACCGCTGGGCCCCGTCCTACGCGGAGATCGGCTGCCAGTCCGTGACCTTCCACGCCGAGGCCGCCGCCGCGCCCCTGCGGCTGGCCCGCGAGCTCCACAGGATCGGGTCGAGGGTCGGGCTGGCACTGCGCCCGGCCACCGACATCGCCCCCTTCGTCGACATCCTCTCCGAATTCGACATGATCCTCGTCATGACCGTCGAGCCGGGCTTCGGCGGGCAGTCCTTCATCGACTCGATGCTGCCCAAGGTGCGCCGGACCCGCGAGGCGATCAACGCCGCCGGACTGGAGGTGTCCGTCCAGGTCGACGGCGGGGTCTCGCGCCGGACCATCGAGAGGGCCGCCGAGGCCGGCGCCGACAACTTCGTCGCCGGGTCGGCGGTCTTCACGGCCGATGACGCGTGCGCCGAGATCGCGACGCTGCGCGAGCTCGCCGCCCGTCACTGCCACTGACTGCCGGCCGCCGGTGGGGGACACCCGCAGCGCCGTCTCGCGCGCGGGGCTCAGGCCGTGGCACAATGGCCGGCGAGTGCTCCGGGGTCGGTGAAAGTCCGAACCGGCGGTGATAGTCCGCGACCCGCCCGCTATCGGGCGGCTGAGCCGGTGGGATTCCGGCACCGACGGTGAGAGTCCGGATGGGAGGAGCGCAGCGTGCACGCGTTGCCGTGCGCGCTTCGCCGCGCGTACCCGGATGCCGGAAGGGTGCCCCGTGGCTCGTCGATCCAGGCCGACCGGTCTGATGACCGTCGTCGCGCCGATCGTTTTCCTCCTCATCTGCCTGGGCGGATGGTGGGCCACGACGGCGTTCACCGGCATCGAGTCCTGGCGGCTCCCCTCGCCGGGGGCCACCTGGGACCGCGCGGTCGTCATGCTCGCGCAGGCCTCCATGTGGAGGAGGATCGCCACGACCGCCGTCGAAGCGGTCGCCGGCTCGGCCATGGGCGCCGTCATCGCGCTGCCCCTGGCGTACGTCATCTACCGCTCCCGCCTGGTCCAGGCCGCGGTGGAGCCCTTCCTCGGCGCCACTCAGGCGCTGCCCGCGATCGCCCTCGCCCCGCTCCTCGTCCTGTGGATCGGGTACGGGATGCGGTCGATCGCGGCCCTGTGCACCCTCCTCGTCTTCTTCCCGATCCTCGTCTCCACGGTCGTCGGCCTGCGCCATCTCGACCGGGAGGTCCTCGAGGCCGCCGAGCTCGACGGGGCGACGGGGGCGACGATGGCGATGTCCATCGAACTGCCCCTGGCGGCGCCCGCGATCCTCGGAGGGCTGCGCAACGGCGTCACCCTGTCGGTGACCGGCGCCGTCGTCGGGGAGATGGTCATGGGGGGAGACGGCCTCGGTCAAGTGCTCACGCAGTCCCGAACCAACGTCGACACCGCCGGCATGTTCGTGACGATCATCGTCCTGTGCCTCATGGCGACGATCGTCTACCTGGCGATCTACCGGATCGAACGCTCGCGGCGCTACGACATCGACTAGTGAAAGGCACATCCGCATGACCCGTCTCCGTCCCCTCGTCGCCCTCCTCGCCCTCGGCTGGGCCGTACTCGTCGGGTGCGCTCCCCAGCCCGCAGATCCCGGTGCCCCCGACCAGTCCGGGGCGGCGCAGTCCCCGGGAACGGCGGCCGCGGGAGCCGACGCCGATGCCGTGACGATCGGGCTGACCTACATCCCCAACGTCCAGTTCTCTCCCGTCTACGTCGCCGAGGACCACGGCCTGTACGCCGCCGAGGGCCTCGACGCCACGATCCGCCACCACGGCTCCGACGAGGGGCTGTTCACCGCCCTGGTCTCCGGTCAGGAGGACGTCGTCATCGCCTCCGGGGACGAGGCGATGACCGCCCGCGACCAGGGGATGGACCTCGTGTCGATCGGCGCCTACTACCGGACCTACCCGGGAGCCGTCATCGTCCCCGCGGACTCGCCGATCCGCTCCCTGGCCGACCTCGAAGGCCGCTCCATCGGCATCCCCGGGGAGTACGGGTCCAACTGGTACGCGACCCTCGCGGCCATCCAGGCCGGCGGCCTGACCGCCGAGGACGTCGACATCGTCTCCATCGGCTACACGCAGCAGGCCGCGATCGCCCAGGGCCAGGTCGACGCCGTCCTCGGATTCACGAACAACGACCTCGTCCAGATGCGCCGCGCCGGACTCGACGTGCGCGCCATCGACCTGGCCCCCGGGGACGTGCCCCTCGTCGGCGCGTCGATCATCACGACCCGCCAGTGGCTCGACGCCCATCCGGATGAGGCGGCCGCCGTCGTGCGCGCCACGGCCGCCGGCATCGACGCGACCATCGCCGACCCGCAGTCCGCGATCGACGCGACGCGCACGCGCGACGAGACCCTGACCGATGAGGAGCGCCTCGACACGGCGCGCGCGGTCCTCGACGAGACGATCCGCCTGATGCGCGCGCCCGAGGGCCAGGCCCTCGGGGAGCAGGACCTCGCCGCGTGGGAGGCGATGGCGGACTTCCTCGCCTCGATTCCCGGGCTCGTCCAGACGAGGCCCGACGCGGAGGCCGCGGCCGTCAACCTCGTCCCGTCGCGCTGACGCCCCGGGGACGCCGTCCGGTCTTGGAGGCCGGGCGGCGTCCCCGGGCGCAGGCCCCCAGGCATTAGGCTTGTCCGCGTGACTACCTTTGAGAACCTCTTCAGCGAGCTGTCCGAGAAAGCCCAGACCCGGCCCGAGGGGTCGGGGACCGTCGCCGAACTGGACCGGGGCGTCCACTTCATCGGCAAGAAGATCCTCGAGGAGGCCGGCGAGGTCTGGATGGCGGCCGAGTACGAGAGCCTCGACGACTGCGCGTTGGAGATCTCCCAGCTTCTCTACCACGCGCAGGTGATGATGATCGCCAAGGGGCTGACCCTCGACGACGTCTACACGCACCTGTGAGGCCCGATATGCTGCGCATCGCCGTCCCCAACAAGGGCTCCCTGTCGGACCCCGCCGTCTCCCTCCTGTCCGAGGCCGGCTACCAGGCGCGTCGCCGCGGCAGGGAACTGGTCCTCACCGACCACGAGAACGACGTCGAGCTGTTCTTCCTGCGCCCCCGCGACATCGCCGTCTACGTCGGCCGCGGCTCGATCCACGCGGGGATCACCGGCCGTGACCTCCTCCTCGACTCGGGGACAGGAGCGGTCGAGCACCGGGCCCTGGGCTTCGCCCGATCGACCTTCCGCTTCGCCGCGCCCGCGGGGGCCGTCACCTGCCTCGAGCAGGTCGGCGGGAAGCGGGTCGCCGCCTCCTACGACCTGCTCGTCCGCGATTACCTCGCCGGTCAGGGCATCGAGGCGGAGGTCGTCCACCTCGACGGGGCCGTCGAGTCCTCCGTGCGCCTGGGCGTCGCCGATCTCATCGCCGACGTCGTCGAGACGGGGTCGACGCTCAGGGCCGCCGGCCTCGAGGTCTTCGGCGAGCCGATCCTCGAATCCGAGGCGATCCTCATCACCCGGCCCGAATTGCGCGACGATCCGGCGTTGGCGACCCTCGATCGGCGTCTCGAGGGCGTCCAGGTGGCGCGCTCCTACGTGCTCATCGACTACAACGTCCACGAGGACGACCTGGATCGGACGATCGCCATCACGCCGGGCTTCGACTCGCCGACGATCAGCCCCCTCGTTGACCCCCGCTGGCGGGCCGTGCGGGCGATGGTCCCCTCCCACGGGGTCAACCTCGTCATGGATCGCCTTCACGGCGCGGGAGCCCGCGGCATCATCGTCACCGAGCTCACCGCCTCGCGCCTGTGATCCGGTCCGACGGACCGGCAGGGCTTAGGCTGGGCCGGTGATCAGCGAGCCGTCGACCAACGCCCGGGTGCTCGGGCTCTTCTTCGACCTCCTCGCCTCGGCGAGGGGACGGACGAAGGCGCGCGTCCGGGAGTTGCCCGGGTACGCGGGGCTGTCCGACAGCGCCTTCGAATCCCAGTTCCAGCGCGATAAGGACGCGCTGCGCGAGTCCGGGATCGTCGTCGAGGTCGAGCACGGCCCCCTCGGCGAGCACTACCGGGTGTCGATCGAGTCCTTCGCGCCGGCCGCGGACGCCCCCCTCGACGAGACGGATCTCGCGCTGATCCACATGGCGGTCCGGGCGTGGTCGGGCGGCGACGTCGCCCCGGGGGCCGTGGCCCCCAAGATCCTCGCCCTGGCGGACGCCCCCGCCCCCGCGGCCGCGGCGTCCCCCCGTCTGGATCTGGCGGGAGCCGATCTCGTGGCGCGCCTCGTCGGGGCGATCCGCGATGCCCGCCCCGTGTCCTTCACCTACGCCTCACGGTCGGGGGTCGCCGAGCGGGCCGTCGAGCCGTGGCGGCTGATCGTCCGGGGCCGGGCCCTGTACCTGTGGGGCATGGACCTGGATCGGACGGCCCCGAGGGTCTTCCGCCTCTCGCGGATCACCGCTCCCGTCGAGGTCCTCGGCGAGCCGGGGGACGCCGGGGGCCCTCCCGGCGATGCCGCCGACCCCTTCGCCGACCTGTTCGTCGCCCCCGTCCTCGCCCTCGCCCCCGACGCCCCGGGGGCCGTCGCCTCCCGGATGGTCGGTCGCGCCCCCTCCGACGCGGCCGGGTCGTCGCCCGGGGGATGGGAGGCCGTCCTCGCCGAGGAGGACGAGGTCGGCGCCTGGATCTCGCTGGTCCTTTCCGCCCCCGACCGGGTGGTCGTCGTCGAGCCGGCGTCGCTGCGCGAGGAGGTCCTCTCGCGGCTGACGGCGGCGGCCGGGTGGGAGGACTGCGATGCCTGAATCGACTCCGATCTCGATCGCCCGCCTCCTGTCCCTCCTGTCGTGGATCGGCGAGAACCCGGGGGCCGGCGTCAACGAGGCCGCCCGTCATTTCGGCCGTTCGACGCGCCAGCTGCGCCGCGACGTCGAGTACCTCGGCGAGGTGGGGGATTCCCTGCCGGGCCGCTCGTTCGAAGTGGACTGGGACCTGTACGAGCGCGAGCAGCGCCTGTCGGTGCGCACGACGCTGGGTGCCGATCTGCCCCCCAGGCTCACCGAGGCCGAGGCGACGGCGATCCTCGTCGGCCTCCAGGCCATCGCCGACGGGCTCGACGACGCCCTGCGCGAGCGGATCCCGAGGATCGCCCTGACGGTCGCGGCCCTTGCGCCGTCCTCCGCGCCGGGGGCTCTGCTGCCGAGCCGGCCGCGCTCCCGGACCGCAGCCGTCGATCCCCTCCTCGACGCGGTCGCGACGCGAGCGGTCGTCGAGTTCGACTACGCCTCGCCGCGGGGGACGACGCATCGGGTCGTCGAGCCGCACGAGGTCCGTCGGGGGGCCTCCGGGTGGCTGCTCGACGGCTGGTGCCGCGCGGCGGAGGCGCCCCGCAGGTTCCGCATCGACAGGATCAGCGGCCTGACGCGGACCGGGGAGATCGCGCCGATCAGGCCGGTGGTGGCCGAGGAGCCGGCGGATGTCCGCAGGATCCGCGTGTCGAGCGGCGGGAGGTGGCTCGTCGACGAGTTCGGCGCCCGCGTCCTGTCCGAGTCGCCCGACGGCGGCCTCGATCTGGAGATCGCGGTGTGGGACGAGCACTGGTTCGACTCCCTCCTCATCGATCTGGCGCCGATCCTCCTCGACGCCCCCGAGTCGGCGCTGCGCCGCGCCGGCGCCCGCGCACGGGCCGCCCTGGCCGTGTGGACGGACCCCGAGTGGACGAAGGAGCGGGAACGATGACCCCGTCGCGCCGGCGCCGCCGCGCCTCGATGCCGGCCGGCGAGCCGGAGCGCACCGCCCCCAGCCCGTCGGAGCGCTTCGCCGCGTTCCGGGCCGAGCAGGCGGAGGAGGCCTCGGAGCGCCGATCCTGGTCGGAGTCCCTGGGGTTCTCGCCCGATCCTTTCCAGGTCGACGCGATGCGCGCGGTCGAGGAGGGCGACTGCGTGCTCGTCGCCGCTCCGACGGGAGCCGGCAAGACCGTCGTCGGCGAGTTCGCCACCCACCTGGCGCTCGTGCGCGGGCGACGCTCCTTCTACACGACGCCGATCAAGGCCCTGTCGAATCAGAAGTTCCTCGACTTGCGCGCCCGCTTCGGCGAGGACCGGGTCGGGCTGCTGACGGGGGACACGTCGATCAATCCGCAGGCCCCCGTCGTCGTCATGACGACCGAGGTCCTGCGCAACATGATCTACGCGGGCGCTGATCTGGCCGACCTCGACTCCGTGGTCCTCGACGAGGTCCACTACCTCGCCGACCGCTTCCGAGGCCCGGTGTGGGAGGAGGTCATCATCCACCTGCCCCAGCGCATCCAGATCGTCGCGCTGTCGGCGACGGTGTCGAACGCGGAGGAGTTTGGCGCGTGGATCCACGAGGTGCGCGGCTCGTGCCGGATCGTCGTCTCGGAGACCCGCCCCGTCCCCCTGTACCAGCACATGATCGTCGGCGACGAGCTCTTCGACCTGTACGCGCCGACGCGCCGGGGGGCGGCGCCGGCCGACAGGCTCAATCCCGAGCTCCTCGCCGCCGTCTCGCCCGGGGCGCTCGGGGGCCGGGGCGGGGGAGGGCGCGGCAGGCAGGACGGGGGCCGTCGTCGGCCCGCGCGCCGCGAATCGCGCCCGTCCACCCTCATCGCCCTGGACCGGGCGGGGCTCCTGCCGGCGATCACCTTCATCTTCTCGCGCGCCGGGTGCGAGGACGCGGTCGCCCAGGTCCTCGCCTCGGGGATCGTCCTGACGAGCCGGCAGGAGGCCGCTCGGATCCGCGAGTACGTCGACGCGGCGATGGCCGTCGTCGACCCGGCCGACGTCGCGGTCCTGGGCCTGGACCGGTGGGCCCGGGGCCTGGAGCGGGGAGTGGCGGCCCATCACGCGGGGATGCTGCCGATGATGAAGGAGGTCGTCGAGCACCTCTTCGCCGAGGGCCTCGTCAAGCAGGTGTTCGCGACGGAGACCCTGGCGCTGGGGATCAACATGCCGGCCCGCACGGTCGTCATCGAGGCGCTGCGCAAGTGGAACGGCGCCGAGCACGTCCAGGTGACCCCGGGGGAGTACACGCAGCTGTCGGGCCGGGCCGGACGGCGCGGGATCGACGTCGAGGGGCACGCGGTCGTCCTGCACCGGGGGTCGGTGGCCCCCGAGGAGGTCGCGGCCCTCGCCTCGAAGCGCACGTATCCGCTGATCAGCGCCTTCCATCCGACGTACAACATGGTTGTCAACCTCCTGGAGCACTCGTCTCGGGCGGCGACCCGCGACGTCCTGGAGACGTCCTTCGCCCAGTTCCAGGCCGACGGGGCCGTCGTCCAGTTGGCGACCCGGGCCCGCCGTCTCGACGAACGCATGGCCCGGCTGGCCGAGGAGATGTCGTGCGACGCGGGGGACGCCCGCGAGTACTTCGACTTGCGGGACCGCATCTCGCGGGCCCAGAAGGAGGGGGCCCGCGAGAGGGCCCGGAGGACCCGGGAGGAGGCGCTCGACCGGCTGAGCCGCGTGCGCCCCGGGGACGTCGTCGCCTACCGGTCGGGGCGCCGTCAGCTCCACGGGGTCGTCGCGGTCGTCGCGCGCACGGCGTCGGGGACCCGGGTCCCGCAGGTCGTCGGGACCGATGGGAAGCTCCACCCCCTGCTCGCCGAGGACGTGTCCGGCGGGATGGGGGTCGTCGGATCGATGCGGATCCCGGGCGGGTCGGCTCTCAACCGGAACAAGGCCCGTACGCGGATCGGCGACGACCTGCGGCGACTCGTCCGCTCGGGATCCCTGGCGCCGATGCCGCGCACCGGATCGGGCGCGGGGGAGGGGACGGCCGACGCGGAGCGCCGTCTGCGCGCCCACCCGGTCCACCGCTGCCCGCATCGCGAGGAGCACGCGCGGGCGGGCTCGCAGTGGGCGAGGGCCAGGCGCGAGGCCGACCAGGTGGCGGCGTCGATCGATGCTCGGACCAATTCGGTGGCGAAGGAGTTCGACCGGGTGTGCGCGGTCCTCGACGAGCTCGGGTTCCTCGACGGCGAGGCGGTGACGGCCTCGGGGCGGGCGCTGCGTCGCGTCTTCGGCGAGCGGAGCCTGGTGACGATGGAGGCGGTGTCCTCGGGAGCCTGGGACCGGTTGGGCCCGGCGGAGCTGGCGGCGATAGTGTCGGCGTGCGTCTTCGAGTCGCGGTCGGACGAGCCGGGGCCCGCGGCCCCTCCGGCGGGGCTGGGGGCCGCGCTCGACGAGGCATGGGAGGCGACGGCGGCGGCGATGGGCAGGGTCCATCGGGCCGAGCGGCGCGCGGGCGCGGCCCTGACTCCTCAGATCGACGCGGGGATGATGCTCGCATGCCTGGCGTGGGCCAGGGGGGAGCCGTTGACGCGGGCCCTGGCCGCCTGCGACCTCCAGGGCGGGGATTTCGTCCGGTGGGTCCGCCAGGTGATGGACGCCCTCGATCAGCTCCGCCGCATCGACCGCGAGCCGTTGGCGACGGTGGCGCAGTCGGCTCGCCGATCGCTGGTGCGGGGGGTGGTGTCGTGGTCGAACCTGTGAGCCGGGTGCGGGGGTTCGTCGACGTCGCGGTCAGCGCCGTCGCGGGGGCGGCACTGTGGGCGTCGTTCCCGGAGCTGTCGTGGTGGTGGGCGTCGATCCCGGCGCTGGCCGTGTTCTTCTCGCGGGTCGACACGGCGTCGGCGCCGCGCGCTCTCGTCAACGCGGGGGCGTTCGGCGCGGCTTTCTGGCTGCCGTTGATCTCGTGGGCTCCTTTGGCGACCGGCGGGGGATGGCTTCCGTGGGCGGCGCTGGCCGGCTCGCAGATCGTCTTCCTCTTGGGGTGGGCGCTCGTGGCGAGGCTCGTGCGCGTGTGGCGGTGGACGAGGGGGCCGGTCGGGCAGGCCCTCGTCTACGCGGTGACGTGGACGGGGGTGGAGGAGTTGCGCTCCTCGACGCCGTGGACGGGGTTCCCGTGGGGGAGCGTCGCCCTGCCGCAGGTGGATTCCCCTCTGGGTCACGTTGCCCCCTACGGCGGACATGTGGGCGTCGCGATGATGACGGTGGCGATCGCGGTCCTCGTCCGTAGGGCGTTCTCGTTGTCGCGGTTCCAGGACGTCGTCCGCTGGTGGGGGCGTCCGCTCCTGCTGGCGGGGGCGGTGGTCCTGTTCGTGGCCCCGGCGGCCCTCGTGCTGCCCAATGGCCAGGAGGCGGGCGCTCTGAGAGTGGGCGTCGTCCAGGGGGACGTCCCCCTGCCGGGTCCGGCGGCGTTCGCGCGCGAGGGCGAGGTGGCCTCTCTCAATGCGGCGATGACCGACGAGATCGCTCGAGCGGGGGAGGGGGTGGACCTCGTGATCTGGGGGGAGACGGGCGCGGATCGTGATCCGCGCGAGTCGGCCCTGGTGGAGGGGATCGTCTCGGTGTCGGCCGATCGCGTCGGCGCCCCGATGCTCATCGGGTTCGCGAACGAGCGGGGCGCGCAGCGGTGGAACTGGTTGGGCGTGTGGTACCCGGGGTCGGGCCTGGACGAGTCCTCCCTGTACGCCAAGCAGAGGCCGGTGCCCTTCGGCGAGTTCATCCCCTTCCGGTCGGTGGTGTCGGCGTTGGCCACCGAGGCCGCGCAGGTCGGGATGGATATGGCCGCGGGGTCCGCGCCGGGCTATATGGAGGCGCGGGTGTCGGGATCCCGGACGGTCCCGATGGCGGTCGGCATCTGCTTCGAGTCGGCCTACGCCGATCTCATCGCCGAGGGGGTGCGTTTGGGCGGCCAGGTGATCGTCACTCCGTCGAACAACTATCACTTCCGCAGGTCGTCGGAGTCGGCTCAGCAGGGCCAGCTCCTGCGGATGAGGGCGATGGAGTACTCGCGCTCGGCGATCCAGGCGTCGACGACGGGCAGGTCGTACGTCATCCGGCCCGACGGGTCGGTCCAGGCGGTCACCGAGGCGCAGGCGGCGGATGCGCTGGTGGCGACGGTTCCGCTGCGGACCTCGGTGACATGGGCGGCGGTCCTCGATCCGTGGCCGAGTCGGGTCGTCGTGTGGGCGACGGGGGTGTTCGTCCTGATGTCGGCGGGAGCGGGACTGGCGCTCAGGCGAGGGGGAGACTCCGATCGCGATTCGACGGGTTACACCGGCGAATAAACATTATGTCAGATATTCGCGAAGCTCTTCCCCTCGTCGGATCGGGGAAGGAGGGCCTCAGCCCTTGCGGTAGTGGCCCTCGGGGCGCAGGCGCCCCTCGCGATAGAGGGCGAGCTGCTCGTTGAGGACGACATCGAGCTCCTCGAGGGATCTCCGCTCGCGGAGCATGTCCCAGTGCGTGCGCACGGGTTTGACGGGCTTGGTCTCCTCGTCCTCCTGGGTCTCGCCGATGAGCTCGGCCGTCGTTCCGCAGCGGCACTCCCAGGACGCGGGCGGCACGGCCTCGACGGAGAGAGTGACCTCGAACTCGTGGCCGTTCGGGCACAGGTAGCGCACCGACACGCGGTCGGCGAAGACGACGCCATCCTCGGACTCCATCGACTTGGCGCCGATCTGCATTCCGCGAAGCGCGCGATCTGCCATGAGTAAGTGCCCTCCTGAGGCCAACGAACGAACGGCGCCATTCTACCGGACCCGCCGACCCCTACCGAACTATCCGATAATGTACATTATGTCATTTATGAGGGTGGGGAGATCCCTGACTGAGCCCTGAACCACAGCCCCACTCCTCCTCGACCGTTTCCCGGGCGCATAGAATCATCGAGCATCCCCGACAGGAACGAGAAGCCCCCATGACCTCAGCGACCGCGGTACCGCCCAGGAGCGGCCGACAGGCCCTCTCGCGCGGAGCCGCAGCCGAGGCTGCTCTCGTGGCCGTGTGCTGCCTGATGTACTCCGTGCTCTGCGACCTCGCCCCCGCCAGCGCCTCGCGGGCCTTCTCCCACGCGCGCCAGATCCTGCGCCTCGAACAGTCCCTCGGCATCGACGTCGAGCTCGGCCTCAACACCTGGCTCGCCGGCCGCCCCCACCTGAGCGCCGCAGCCGGCCTCTTCTACTCCTCCTCGTTCTTCCTCATGACCTTCGGCGCCCTGATCGTGCTGTGGATCCACCGTCCCGATCGCTACCGGATGGCGCGCAACGCCCTGTTCCTCATGACCGGCGGCGCGATGATCGTCTACTGGGCGTATCCCCTCGCGCCGCCGCGCCTCCTGCCCGGCGGGCCCTACGCCGACCTCGTCGCCACCGGATCCACCGTCGGATCGGGCTACTCGAAGATGTTCGGCGAGCTCGCCAACCCCTATGCGGCGATGCCGTCGATGCACACGGGATGGTCGGTGTGGGTCGCCGTCGCCCTCGGGGCCTTCGTCTGGAAGCGCTGGTACCAGCGACTCCTCCTCGCCCTCCACCCCCTGACAACCATCTGGGTGATCCTCGCCACCGGCAACCACTACGTCCTCGACGCCGTCGGCGGCATCGTCTTCTTCGCGCTCGGCGCCGCAGCGGTCATCGCCTGGAGCCTCGGCGACCCCGGGGCCGCCGATCGGCCCCGGCACGACTCCCCCGGCGTGGACAACCGCGAGCCTGCCCTCATCGGCCCCGGAACCCCGGGCTGACCCCGCCCCTCCCCCGCTTCGGCGCGCGAAAGGATCGCGCCATGGGAACACAGGAGGAACGGATCACGACGCGCCTGGGCCTCCCCTGAGGAAAACGGGAACGGCCGGGGAAGAAAAATCAGGAGGCCGACAGCCTCTTGCGGCGCCGCTCGGCGAGCTCATCGACGAAGCGGTCCTCCGAATGCTCGACCGGAAGATCCGCCAACGACCCCTCGACCTCGCGCCATACCCGCCCCACCGCGATGCCGAAAACGCCCTGGCCGCCCTGGAGCAGATCGATCACCTCATCGGTCGACGTGCACTCGTAGACGGAAGCGCCGTCGCTCATCAGGGTGATCGCCGAGAGGTCGTCCACTCCCCTGTTCTGGAGCTGGGCGACCGCGATGCGCACCTGCTGGAGGGACACCCCCGCGTCGAGGAGCTTCTTGACGACCTTGAGGACGAGGATGTCGCGGAAGGAATAGAGCCGCTGCGACCCCGACCCCCGGGCGGCGCGGATCGACGGTTGGAGCAGGCCCGTTCGGGCCCAGTAGTCGAGCTGGCGGTAGGTGATGCCCGCGGCGGCGCACGCCACCGGACCGCGGTAGCCGACCTCGTCGGTGTCGATCCCCTCCAGAGGATCGCCGAACAGCATGGCCTGCCGCTGGGGGGCGGCTTCGAGAGGTTCGGCGCTCAACTGATGCTCCTCGGATGTGCGATGTCGATGGACCCACGCTAGGCGGGGCGGAGGCCCCGGTCAACGATTCTACCGGCGCGCCTGACCTTCAAGTAGAAGGTGAGACCTATCCGGCGTGTCCGACCAGACGCGCCAGCGACACCCGCAGCATCTCCCGATGCAACTGGGCCATGACCTCCCCGGATTCGCCCGCCAGGGCGGACGCCCTCTCCCGATCCCCCGACCTCGTGCGCGAGACCTGAGACGACACCGTCTGATCGATGATGTCCGCCACGCGCTCGACGCCGTTGCGCACCGAGCGCAGCTGACGGGCGTCGAAGCCCATCGCCTCGAGCTGGACCACGAGCCCGACCACCTGGACCGTCCGCGCCGGGAAGTAACCGCCGATATCGGCGGCGATGATCCCCAGGCGCACGTACTCCTCGATCTTCTCGACGTCGACGCCCGTCAGATCGCACAGGTCCCGCACCGGGATCGACTCGCGCGAGGCCGACACGACCCTCCCCTCGGAGGCGACGATCCGGGCCGCGCGGGCGGCGGCGACCTCGTGCCCGGCGTCCAATGCCCGCAACTGGTCCCCGATGACCCTCAACGGGGTGAAGGAGTCCCGCTGCTGAACGAGGACGTAGCGCAGGCGCTCGACGTCGGCCCGCGAGTACTTGCGATACCCCGCGCCCGTGCGCGCCGGCGACACGAGCCCCTTGTCTTCCAGGAAACGGACCTTCGACAAGGTGATCGCCGGGAACTCCGCCCTCAGATCGTCGACGACCTGCCCGATGGACAGCACCGGGTCGCGCGAGACGCCCCGGGGCCACGGCCCCGCATCCGCCTCGCGCCCCTCGTCGGCCAGCTCGACGGCGAGACTCATGCCCGACGCGGGGAGGGTTGATAGGTCAGCCGGTACTTGCCGATCTGCACCTCGTCGCCGGCCTGGAGCCGCGCCTGCTCGACCCGCTCCCGGTTGACGTAGGTGCCGTTGAGCGATCCGGAATCGCGGACGACGTGGCCGCCGTCCTCGGCGAGGAACTGGCAGTGCTTGCGCGACACCGTGACGTCGTCGAGGAAGATGTCGGACCTCGGCGAGCGCCCCGCGTTCGTCACCTCCGGGTCGAGGAGGAAGCGCGCGCCGGTGTTCGGGCCCCGCTGGACGATGAGGAGAGCCGACCCAGCGGGCAGCGCCTCCACGGCCTCGCGGTCGCGCGCCGACAGGGCGACAGGGGCATCGGCCTCATCGGCGCCACTCATGCCGAAGATCGATGTGGCCGTCGGATCGAAATCCTGCTGGGCGTCCATCCTGCTCCTCCCGGGCGTTCGACTGACGGGTGCGTACGAGGATCAGTGTAGGCGCTGACGCCCCGTCCGACCCAACCTCGGCCGATCGTCGGCGCTGGCGACGCCCACGGGCCTACCGGACCGTCGCGTACCGTGGGGTCAACGGCTCGGCGAGCGAGGAGATCACGACGTCCGACTCCTCGTCGATCGTCACCTGCGCTCCCTTGGCGCGCATCTGAGCGGCCGACCCCGCCTGGATCTCCAAGGCGGTGGCGATCGTGTGGGAGGCGCCGATGACCCGCCACTGGTAGGGGGACGACACCGGGGTGCCGTCGACGCTGATCCCCGAATCGTCGGACAGGAACGAGGACCTGGCCGACAGGCGCACGCCGTTGAGCTCGATGGCCTCCGCGCCGGCGTTGCGCAGCTCTCCGAGGGTCATGACGAACGGAGTGGAGGTCAACGCCCCCTGGGGGTCGACGACCGTCATGACGACCCCCTCGCCGTGGACGCCGACCCGTCCGGAATTGATGAGCGCCTGCGTGCGCGCCTTGTCTGCGGCCGCCGCCGCGGCCTCCTGCTCGGAGGCGGCGGCCTCCAAGTCCGCGAGCTGGGACTGGAGCTCGGCGCGCTCGGCGCGCAGCGCGTCCTCCTGGGAGTTGAGCTCGTTGAGGAGGACGACGAGGTCGTCCTGGGTCAGCGACTCGAGGGGGTCCGCGCGCTGGGCGCGGACCTGGGTCGCCAGGGCGAATCCCAGGAGCAGGGTGATGACGACGAGGAGGAGGTGGAAGCCGCGGGGGACCGCGAAGAACGCGCGCCTGAGCCGGCGGCGCAAGGAGTGGCGGGCGTGCGCGTCGTCGGACCGTCTCGTGCGGGGAGATTCGTCCACGGGTCAGGCCTTGAAGATCAGGCGCCGGATCGACGCGGTATTGGAGAAGATGCGGATGCCCAGGACGACGACGACGGCGGTCGTCATCGCCGAGCCGACGCCGAGCTGCTGGCCGAGGAAGACGAGGAGGCAGGCGACGACGACGTTCCAGAAGAACGACATGACGAACACCCGGTCGTGGAAGGCCCCCTCGAGCCAGGCGCGGGCGGCGCCGAAGAGGGCGTCGAGCCCGGCGACGACGCCGACCGGCAGGAAGGGCTGGAGCCAGGCGGGGACCGTCGGGTCGAAGAAGAACCCGAGGGCGATGCCCACGGCGAGTCCGATGATGGCGAGCACGTCAGCCTCCTGATGGGGCGTCGGCGGGGACGGCGTAGCGGGTCGCCCGGGGGTCCCTCGCCCCCAGGACGAGCTCGCGCGAGCCCGCGGTGGTCATGGTCATTCCGGTGAGCGATTGGGCGCTCGACAGGTAGTCGCCGGTCGCCCCCCTGACGAGGGCGACGGACAGGGCGTTGGCGTCGCCGATCGCCTGGACCTCGTAGGGCGAGCGGATGGGCTCGATGTCGATGAGCATCACCGAGCCCGCGGTGCGGATGAAGGTCCCCGGCCCGATCCTCACGCCGTTGACGGCGATGGCCTCGGCGCCGGCGGACCACAGGGCGTTGACGACGACGTTGAGGTCCTGGTCGCGCACGGCGCCCGACAGGCCGCGGGCGAGGACCGCGGCGTCGCTGCCGTCGCTCAGGGTGACGACGAGTCCGGGGCCGGCGACCTCGGCGGTCGACGTGGCGACGGCCAGCGCCGGGTCGTCGGAGACGGAGGCGGCGGACGCGGCGTCGTAGCCGCGGATCCTCGTCGACAGGGACTGCACGTCGCCGTCGAGGGAGGAGATGAGCGCCTGCTGGGACTGCGCGTGGTCGAGGAGCTCGCCGACCACATCGGCCCGGTCGGCCACGCGCAGGGAGCGGACGGCCACGATCGACGTGAAGCCGAGGAGGGCGGCGAGCAGGAGGACGAGGAGGCGCGTCGGCTCTCGGCCGTCGGCGGCCTCGGGCCCCTCGTAGCTGGTGTATCCGGTGTCGAGAGGATTGGCCAGGAGCCGGGTGAGCAGCGACATGGACGCCGCCGGATCGGACGCGGGCGGCGCGTCCCCTTCTCCCCCGCCCCGCCCGTGGAGGGGGTCCTCCGGCCCGGTCATCGGGCGGCATCCTGGACGCGGATGCGCCGCTCGAAGCCGTCGAGGGCCTCGACGACGAGGCGGGTCAACTGATCGGGTGCGTCGGCGTTGCCGTCGAGCCAGCGCCGCAGGGCGCCGGCGGTCGCCTCGACGCTCGCCGGGTCGGCGACGTCGAGCCCCCGGTCGAGGACGCCGCGCACGTAGCGGATGCCCAAACCGATCGAGTGCTCCTCCCAGAACCGCCTCATCTCGTCGAGGGCGGGGCCCCGGTCGTCGGGGCCGTCCCACGAGGAGTCGGCCAGCCCGGCGAGGACGGCCGTCATCAGATCGTTGGACAGGGTGCCGGCGCGGACCTCCTCCCATGCGGCGGCGCGCGCCGGAGCGGTCGGGATGGCGGCGAGGGCCCGCGCGCGGTGGCGCTTCGCCTCCCCCGTCGGATCGGCGGCGAGCCAGGCGTCGAGGCGAGCCCCGTCGGCCCGGCCGTGGGCGGCCAGGGCGATCCGGGCGCGCCAGGCCAGGTCGAGGTCGTCGGAGTCGGCGAGGGACTCGATGAGCGGGGTCGTCGGGGCGTCGCCGGTCGCCAGGTACTCGAGGACGAGGGCGCGAGTCCACGCGCGCCGCTCGTCGCCGCTCGTGGACTGGGCCGCGTCGCGGGCGGCGGACAGGATCCGGGCGCGCGGGGCCGCGCGCCTCGGGCCGGGCAGGTAGGAGGAGACGGCCTCGTGGGCGAGGGCGAGGAGACGGTCGCGCACCGCGCCCTCGGTCTCGTACGGCGCGTGGGCGATGGCGGCGTCCGCGAAGCGCTCGGGGTCGAGGAGCCCGTCGCGCACGCCGTTCCACAGGGAGGCCCAGACGACGGCGCGGGTCAGGGGGTCGTCGCAGGCGCTGATCGAGGCGAGGGCCGTGTCGGCGGAGCGCTCGTCGAGCCGGGCGACGGCGTAGGTCCGGTCCTCGTCGTTGACGACGACGAGATCGAGGGACCCGGTCGCGCCCGGCCGGTCGAGGAGGCCGTCGGGGTCGACGGGTGCGTCGGGGCCGTCGAGGCGCACGTCGAAGCGCCCGGTCCGTTCCAGGCGCCCGTCGCTCATCGCCCACGTGGAGACGACGACGCGGTGGGGGCGCAGGGTCCGGTCGGGGTCGGTGGGCTCCTGGCGGATGCGGAAGTCGCGGACCTGGCCGTCCGGTCCGGGCGTCCAGGAGGCGGTGAGGACGGAGGGCCCGGTGGTGTCGAGCCAGGCGCGGCGCCACCCGTCCAGGGGCAGCCCCGTCTCGGCCTCGAGGGCGCCGATGAGGTCGTCGAGCCCTGTGGCCCCCCACGCGTGCTCGGCGAAGTAGCGGCGCGCGGCCGCGTAGAACGCGTCCTCGCCGACCCAGGCGACGAGCTGGCGCAGGACGGCGGCGCCCTTGGCGTAGGTGATGCCGTCGAAGTTCGTCTTGGCGGCGGCGACATCGGGGATGTCGGCGGCGATCGGATGGGTCGTCGGCAACTGGTCCTGCTCGTAGGCCCAGGCCTTGCGGCCGATGGCGAAGGACGCCCACTCCCCCGCGTACTCGGTGGCCGTCGAGGCCGCCTCGGTCCCCTGGTTCTCGGCGAAGGACTCCTTGAGCCACAGGTCGTCCCACCACGCGGGGGTCGCGAGGTCGCCGAACCACATGTGGCACATCTCGTGAAGGATCGTGTTCGCGCGCCGCTGGCGCTCGGCGAAGGTCGGACGCTCGCGGGACAGGTAGGTCTCGTTGAAGGTCACGCACCCGGGGTTCTCCATCGCCCCGAGGTTGTACTCGGGGACGAACACCTGGTCGTAGTCCCCCCACGGGTAGGTGGTGCCGTAGCGCGCGTGGAAGAAGTCGAGGCCCGCCCGGGTCACCGCGAGGATGTCGTCGGCGTCCATGTAGGGGGCCAGGGCCCGGCGGCATAGGAGGCGCAGGCGCACGTCGGCGGTCCTGCCGTCCCCGGCCCCGCCGTTCCACCGGCCGCCGTCGACGACCTCCCACGGGCCGGCGACGAGCGCCGTGATGTAGCTCGACAGGGGCCCCGTCCGGGTGAAGGACGTCAGCGCCGTCCCGTCGGGGCGCTCCTCTCGCGAGCGCTCCGCCCCGTTGGAGGCGACCGTCCAATCGGCCGGGGCGATGACGTCGACGGCCCACCGGGGCTTGATGTCGGGCTGGTCGAAGCAGGGCCAGGCGCGGTGGGCGTCGTTCGGCTCGAACTGGGTGTAGAGGTAGACACGCCCGTCCTCGGGGTCGACGTAGCGGTGGAGCCCCTCGCCGGTGCGCGAATAGCGGCAGCTCGCGACGACGTCGAGGCGGAACGGGCGGTCCCCGGGTAGGCCGGCGATCTCGACCCGGTCCTCCTGCCGATCGAAGGCGTGGGGGGATCCGTCGAGGAGGACGGAGTCGACCTCCCCGACGACGTCGACGAAGGTCCTCCCCGAGCGGCACGTCATCGAGAAGGAGGAGGTCACGGGGTAGGCGCGCCGGTCGACATCGGCGGCGCCGCTCAGGTCGACGTGGACGTCGACGGAGTGGACGTCGACGTCGGCGCGGCGCTCGCGGGCCTCGGCGCGGGTGAGGATCTGCATGCCGACGAGTCTACGAGCGGGTGTGGTCGACACCCGCCGTCCGCCCCAGCGGGTCCCGGACTCGGGCGCATTACAGTGGGGCCCATGGCTTCCGTTGTCGACATCCGCCCAGCCGTCCCCCTGATCGACCTCGTCGACGCGCTCGACGGCGTCGGCGTCCGACGTTTCATCGGCGCGAGCGGGTCCGACGAGTCCCTGGTCCCCGGGGCCGTCAGCGTCCGCGGCGTGACCGTGTCCAGCGAGGACTGCGACGACGAGTGGGCGTTCGTCGCCATCGGCGGCCTCGTCCGGCACGGGGCCCGCTTCTCGGGGGCCGCCCGCCGGGCCGGGGCGAACGTCGTCGTCACCGACGAGGCCGGGGCCGGCGAGGCTCACACGGCCTCCGGGGGCCTGCCCGTCGTCGTCGTCGACGACCCGCGCGCGGCGGCGGCCGTCATCTCCGCGAACGTCTACCGGCATCCGGCGTCGCGCCTGACGACGATGGGCGTCACGGGGACGAACGGCAAGACGACGACCTCGTACCTCATGCGCGCGGCCCTGCGGGCCCGCTTCGCCGACCCCGCGCTGTGCGGGACGATCGAGACCCGCATCGGCGACCTGTCCTTCCTCTCGTCCCGCACCACCGCCGAGGCCCCCGTCGTCCAGCGCTTCCTCGCGTTGGCCGACGAGAAGGGCCTGGGGGCGGCCGTCGTCGAGGCATCCTCGCACGCGGTGTCCCTCCACCGGATCGATGGGGCGGTGCTCGACGTCGTCGGCTTCACCAACCTCCAGCACGATCACCTCGACTACTACGGGGATATGGAGACCTACTTCGAGGCGAAGAAGGGCCTGTTCACGCCCGAGCGCGCCCTCAGGGGCGTCGTCTGCGTCGACGACGAGTGGGGGCGCCGCCTGGCCGTCGAGTCCCGGATCCCGGTGGCGACCGTTTCGGCGCTGACCGATGAACCGGCCGACTGGATGGTCCGCGACACGCATCCGGACCCGGCGATCGGCCGGACCGTGTTCACCCTCGTCGACCCGCGGGGGCAGGGCCGACCGGTGGCCATGCCGATCCTCGGCGACGTCAACGTCCAGAACACGGCGCTCGCGATCGTCTCGGCCGTCCAGATCGGATTGGACGTCGACGAGGCGATCCGCGCCGTCGAGGCCGCCGACCAGATCCCCGGGCGCATGGAGAAGGTCAACCCCTCCCCCGGTGACGAGCCTCTCGTCATCGTCGACTACGCGCACACGCCCGAGGCCCTCGAGTGGACGCTGCGCTCGACCCGGGAGCTGACCCGCGGGCGCCTCGTCATCGTCTTCGGCACCGACGGGGACCGGGACGCCTCCAAGCGCGAGCACCTGGCGCAGGTCGCCGCCCGGGGAGCCGACGTCCTGTGGGTGACCGATGAGAACCCGCGGACCGAGGACCCCCAGCGGATCCGGGACGCGCTCATGCGCGGCGTCGCGAGCCAGCGGCCCGGCCTCGAGGGGGTCGTCGAGATCGTCACGTCCAGGCGCGACGCCGTCCGCAAGGCGATCCTGGCCGCCGGGGCCGGGGACACGGTGATCGTCACCGGCAAGGGCGCCGAGTGGTATCAGGAGGTCGAGGGCGTCAAGCACGCGTACAACGACGTCGACGTCGCCCGCGAGGTCCTCGCCTGCGCGCCGCTGGCGCGTATGTGACTGACGAGCCGGACGGCCGTCGACCCCGCCACCCCGTAGGATGGCGGGGTGAACGACTTCGAAGCCGATCTTGACGCCCGCGTGACCGATGCCCCCGTCGAGGAGCCGGTCGAGGACGCCCAGGCGCGGGCCCGCGCGATGCGCGCCAGCCTCGACCAGTTCGACCTCGACGAGGAGGACCTGGCCATCCTGTCGGGCCGGATGGAGGACCCGTCCGAGGACGAGGCCGCGGCGGGCCTGCCGGTCCTGGCCGTCCTGGGCCGACCCAATGTCGGCAAGTCGACGCTCGTCAACCGAATCCTCGGTCGGCGCGAGGCCGTCGTCCAGGACACCCCGGGGGTGACGCGCGACCGAGTGTCGTACCGGGCCGAGTGGGCCGGGCGCGACTTCACGCTCGTCGACACCGGCGGGTGGGAGATCGACGTCAAAGGGCTGGACCGGTCGGTGGCCGACCAGGCGGAGATCGCCGTCGACCTGGCCGACGCGGTCGTCCTCGTCCTCGACGCGACCGTAGGGGTGACGGCCTCCGATGAGAGGATCGTCACGATGCTGCGGGCCAAGGGCAAGCCGGTCGTGCTCGCCGCGAACAAAGTCGATTCGGCTCAGCAGGAGGCCGACGCCTCCTACCTGTGGGCCCTCGGCATGGGCGAGCCCCACCCGGTGTCGGCCCTCCACGGGCGCGGGACCGGGGACCTGCTGGACGCGGTGATGGAGGTCCTCCCCGACGAGTCCGCGATCGCCTCCGCCCTGCCCGAGGGGGGCCCGCGCCGCGTGGCCCTCATCGGTCGGCCCAACGTCGGAAAGTCGTCGCTGCTCAACGCCGTGGCGGGGTCCGAGCGGGTCGTGGTCAACGAGCTGGCGGGGACGACCCGCGACCCCGTCGACGAGCTCATCGAGCTGGACGGGCGCCAATGGTGGTTCGTCGACACCGCGGGCGTGCGGCGCAAGATGCACCGGACGACCGGTGCCGACTACTACGCGTCGATCCGCACGCAGGCCGCCCTGGAGAAGGCCGAGGTCGCCCTCGTCCTCTTCGACGGGTCGGAGCCGTTGACCGAGCAGGACGTGCGCGTCGTCCAGCAGGCGGTGGACGCCGGGCGCGCCCTCGTCATCGTCAACAACAAGTGGGATCTCGTCGACGAGGAGCGCCAGAAGGAGCTCTCAGCGGAGCTGGAGCGCGAACTCGTCCAGGTCCAGTGGGCGCCGAGGATCAACCTGTCGGCGAAGACGACGTGGCACACGAACCGGATCGCCCGGGCGCTCGACACGGCGTTGGCGGGGTGGGACACGCGCATCCCCACGGGGCGCTTCAACGCGTTCCTCGGCCAGTTGGTCGCCGCCCACCCGCATCCGCTGCGCGGCGGCAAGCAGCCCCGAATTCTCTTCGGCACCCAGGTGTCGAGCCGTCCCCCGCGCTTCGTCCTGTTCACGACGGGGTTCCTCGACCCGGGGTACCGCCGCTTCATCGAACGGCGCCTGCGCGAGGATTTCGGTTTCGAGGGGTCCCCGATCCAGATCTCGGTGCGCGTGCGCGAGCGCCGCCGCAAGTAGGCGGACCCGGGTCGGGTTCGACTTCGTCAACCGCCCTCGCCCTCTGCTGCGCCACCGCGATCATCACCGCCGCATCGTGCTGCTGCGTCGCGATTTCGGTGTCCGTCAAGCGGCAGTCGAGTAGCCGCAAGTCGAATGGAGAGACCACCGGATCCGGTTGAAGCCTTCGAGTCACGGTCGTGGGGTCAAATCCCACCAGCCCAACTTTGTGAAATCTTGGTGCATATTTTTGGATTTATTGGTATTAGTGGGCTTGCGTTCAGCCTCACACTAGCGAAACCGAACGCACTGCCACCTACGCTATATGACAATCACCACCATCGATCCCACACCAGTCTCAACGGCCACCCCTCACAACACGTTCACCACGTCACAGGGAAATATACCTAGGGGGTGGTCGGATCAAGGCGGAGCAGCATGACTCCATCAGCCTCCCGGCCGACGACTTCCTCGAAGCCGCAGGACGAGTAGAGACGCCTCGCGTAGTTGTCGCTCTCGACGCTCAGGCTGATCTGTTCAATGCCTCGCTGACGCGCCCCCTCGATAAGCGCAACGAGCAGACGTCGGCCCACGCCCTGCCCTCGCAACGCTGCCGCCACCCACAGGCTGACCTCCGGGGTGTTGCCGTCGATGAAGCCATAACCAGGATCTGTTCCCGGAAGGAACGACGCCCAGCAGACGCCCACCTCCTCGGTCCCGGTCCTGGCAACGACGCCGAAGTCGCCACGGGAGGGCCGAAACTCGGTGTAGTGCACGAGCTCCGGGTTACTCAACACGTCCTGCATGGTGAACCGCTCCGCGCACCAGTTCATGTTCCCGAGGGTTGCGCGACGGAGCAGCTCCGAGCGCTCTGGCCCGAGTTCCACGACCACGACGTCGACCATGGAGATCATCCTAGGATCTGGGTGACTGCCCAGGGCACCAATGTCCGAGCCGTCGCGGCGCGCTCACGTCGTGACGGGGCGCGTCCGGTGAGGGCCGGTCGATGATCTGGTCCTATCCCGCGCCACCATCGCGCCACGATGAAGAAACGGGCCTCAGAGCAAGCACTCCAAAGCCCGTATTCGCTGATTTACAAGGGTTTCGCTTGTCGGGCTGGCGGGATTTGAACCCACGACCCCTTGACCCCCAGTCAAGTGCGCTACCAAACTGCGCCACAGCCCGTATTCACTTCTCACCGCATCGCGCGGCGACTCGGAAATGATAGCCCACGAGGGCCCTCGAAGACCAATCGGCACCAGCACGCCCCGAATGCCTCGCCGCCCGTCCCGGCTACGATCAGACCCATGACCCAGGCGACGACACTGGCCTCCCCATGGGCGCCCTCCCCCACCGACACCCCCCTGGCCGAATACCCGCGCCCGATGCTCCGACGCGACCAGTGGGAGAGCCTCAACGGGCAATGGGACTACGCCATCGTCCCGGGCGCCGCCGACGCCGCCTCCCCCGACCCGCTGCCCATCGACCAGTGGGACGGCACGATCCTCGTCCCCTTCGCCGTCGAGACCGCGGCCTCCGGAGTCCAGCGCCCGCTGACGCCCGCCGACGTCCTCGTCTACGAGCGCACCGTCGCCCTCCCCCGGCACTGGCGCGGACGCCGCATCGCCATCACCTTCGAGGCCGTCGACTATCACGCGCGCGTCTGGATCGATGGAAGCCTCGTCGTCGCCCACACCGGCGGCTACCTCCCCTTCACCGCGGAGATCCCCGACACCCGCCGCGACCGGGTGCGCCTGCGCGTCGAGGTCACCGACCCCACGGACACGGGGATGCAGCAGCGCGGCAAGCAGGCGCTGTCCTCCGAGACCATCTGGTACACGCCCACCTCGGGCATCTGGCAGAGCGTATGGATGGAGCCCCTGCCCGCCGCCGCCCTCACCCGCGTCGCCGCGCGCGCCCACGACGACCTCGAGACCCTCACCCTCCTCGTCTCCTCCGACGGGCCGCCCGCCGACGCGACCGTGCGCATCCACCGCAGATCCCACGACGACGTCGTCGCCGTCGTGCGCACCGGCCGCCCCGCTGATGTCGTCATCCCCGGCGCGAGGACGTGGAGCCCCGACGATCCCCACCTCTACCCCGTCACCGTCACCACCGCCGACGACGAGACCTCTTCCTACATCGCCGTGCGCACCGTCGCGATCTCCGACCCCGACCCTCGCCGCCCCGGCATCCGTCGGCGCAAGTCCGGCCAGGGCCGCCACATCCTCCTCAACGGGCGCCCCCTCCTCGTCAACGCGCCCCTCCAACAGGGCTACTGGCCCGAATCGGGGATGACCGCGCCCCACGAGGACGCCCTCGTCCACGACATGAGGACGATGAAGGAGATGGGGTTCAACGGGGTCCGGGTCCACATTAAGGTCGAGTCCCGCCGTTTCTACCACCTGGCCGACCGGATGGGCATGGTCCTCGTCCAGGACGCCGTCTCGGGGGCGAAGGCCCCCTTGGGCATCAAGCTGTCGGGCGTCATCCAGGGCCTGGACATCACCAGCCCCGACCGCTCCCGGTTCTTCGCGTGGAGGACCGGGCGTTCCAAAGCCTCCGATCGCGCCGAGTTCCTCCACGACTGGATCGCGACCATCCACCACCTCGAGGCGCACCCGTCGATCCTCGTGTGGGTGCCGTTCAACGAGGGGTGGGGGCAGTTCGACGCCCGCCGCGTCGCCGACTTGACCCGCAGGACCGATCCGACCCGCCTCGTCGACGCCGCCTCCGGATGGTTCGACCAGGGGCATGACTGCGGGGACTTCCGCTCGCGCCACCGCTACGTCCTCGCGCTCAAACCGCCGACGCAGCGCGACCCCCGCCCCTACTACCTCTCCGAGTTCGGCGGCTTCAACCTCGCCGTCGACGGGCACCTGTGGAGCCCCGGAACGGCGTTCGGCTACAGGTTCCTTCCCGATGCGAACGCGCTGGCCGAGGCCCTCGCCGATCTGTACCGCACCCAGCTTCTGCGACTCGTCCGCAAGGGGCTGACCGCCTCGACCTACACGCAGGTCAGCGACGTCGAGCAGGAGACCAACGGGCTGATGACCTACGACCGGAGGGTGACCAAGGTCGATCCGGCGTTCATGCGCGGGCTCAACGAGGAGGTCTACGCGGCCTTCGCCCGGGCCCACCCGGCGCTCTGAGCTCGGCTCCTCAGCCCCGCGCCAGCAGGTCTTCGTCGACGAGGGCGAGGACCGCCTCGACGACGCCCCCGACATCCAGCCCGGTCGAGTCGACCACCGCGACCCCCGGCGCGGGCTCCATGAACTCCGAGACCGCCGAATCCGCGCGATCGCGACCCTCGACCTGTTCGCGGACGGCAGCCATGTGCTCCTCGGAGGCGTCCCCGTACAGCTCCAGGGTCCGTCGCCGCAGCCTCGCCTCCTGATCGGCCAGGAGCAGGATCCGCACGTCGGCGTCGGGGCACACGACCGTCGTGATGTCGCGGCCCTCGGCGACCATCCCCGATCCCTGCTCGCGGGCCGCCATCATCCGGGCCCGCTGCTCGCGGGCCATCCACGCTCGGACCCGCAGATTCGTCGACACGTGGCGGATCGCCAGGGCGATCCGCGGATCGCGGATGTCGGAGGTGACCTCTGCGTCCCCGACCCAGTAGTGGGGGTTGCGCGGGTGGGAGTCCATGCGCAGGGGCATCTCGTCGGCGGCTCCGGCCACCGCGGCCTCGTCGGCCAGGTCGATCCCCGACTCCAGCGCGTACCAGGTGAGCGAGCGGTACATCGCCCCCGTGTCGAGGTAGCCGATGCCCAGGCGCTCGGCGAGCAGCTTCGACACCGTCGACTTGCCCGATCCGGCGGGGCCGTCGATGGCGATGGTGATGCCGATGCGGGCGATGCGCTCGCGGCGCTCCTGGTCGTTCACATGATCCTCCTCGAAGATTCCCCGGGCGCCGTGCGCGCGGCCGGACGCCGCTCGTGGCCCGGGCGGTCAGCCGGCATGGGGGATGATCCTCCACCCGCGCCGTTCCAGCTCGGCGGACGCGTCCCCCAGGCGCGCCGGGTCGAGCATGACGCGCGCCAGGCCGACGCTCTGGCCGGCTGAGTGCTCCAGGACGAGGTCCTCGATGTTGACGTCGATCTCGCCCAGCTCGGTGAAGAGCCGCCCGAGCTCGCCCGGCGCGTCGGGGATGAGGACCTCCAGCTCGGCGTAGCGGCTCGGCGCCCCGCCGTGCTTGCCGGGGATGCGCGCCACTCCCCTGTTGCCGGCCTCCATCACCCGGTTGACGGCTCCGACGCTGCCGCCGCGCAGCGGCCCGCGCTCGGCGGCGGCCTCGAGATGGACGATGAGGTCGTCGAGGTCGGCGCGCACGGCAGCGAGGATCTCGGCGACGGGCCCGGCGTTCCCCGCGAGGATCGCCGTCCACAGGCGGGGGTCGGAGGCGGCGATGCGGGCGGTGTCGCGCAGCCCCTGACCCGCCAGCCCCAGGGCCTCGGCGGGCGCGTCGACGAGGCGCGCGGCGAGCATCGACGAGACGAGCTGGGGGGCGTGGGAGACGAGGGCGACGCACCGGTCGTGCGTGCGCGCGTCCATCTCGAGGGCGACGCCGCCGACGTCCCCGGCGAGGGCGCGCACGGCGAGGACGGCCTCGGGGGAGGACTGCGCGTGGGAGACGATGACCCAGGGCCGCCCGTAGAACAGGTCGGCGTCGGCCGCCCCGGCGCCGGAGCGCTCGCGCCCGGCCATGGGGTGACTCCCGACGTAGCGCCGCGCCAGCGACGCGTCCCCCGTGCGCGCGGCTTCGTCGAGGACTCCCTCGACGACCGCGTCCTTGACGGAGGCGACGTCGGTGACGACCGCTTGAGGATGGGCGGCCAGGGCGCGGACGACGCACGCGTCGACGACGTCGGGGGGCGTGGCGACGACGACGAGGCGGGGGCGCGCGTCGGGCGCGTCGACGAGGGGGGTTCCGGCGCCGATGTCCTGGGCGAGGCGCAGGGCCGTCGGGGAGGCGTCCTCGAGGTAGACGTCGACGCCGCTGGCGCGCAGGCACAGTCCGAGGGAGGCGCCGAGCAGCCCCGATCCGATGATGAGGACGGGGCCGGCTGTGGCGATCGGGCGGGCGGGCGTCGGCGTCATCGGCTCACAGTCCGACCGACGAGTACAGGGCGACGAGGGCGTTGCCCTTGACGCGCCGGGTCGTGCCCGGCTGAAGCCGATCCAGGCCGATGGGGCCGAACCCGGTGCGCACGAGCTCGCGCACGGGGAACCCGACCGCGTCCATCATCCGCCGGACCAGGCGGTTGCGGCCCTCGTGGACGACGATCTCCACGGTCGTGATGTCCCCGTAGGTGTCGACGACGCGGAAGGAGTCGACGGCGATCGGCCCGTCCTCCAGTTCGATGCCCTCCAGCAGCCGGCGCTTGACGCCGGGCTTGACCTCGCCGTGCAGGCGGGCGACGTAGGTCTTGCGGACCTCGTAGGACGGGTGGGTCAGGCGGTTGGCCAGCTCCCCGTCGTTCGTCAGGAGCAGGAGACCGGAGGTGTCGATGTCCAGGCGACCCACGTGGTAGAGGCGCTCGGGGTAGTCGACGATCATGTCCGCCAGGGTGGGTCGCCCCTCGGGGTCGCTCATGGTGGAGACGACGCCGACGGGTTTGTTGACCGCGAGGACGACGTGCTTGGCCTCGTCGAGGATCAGCCGGTCCCCGTCGACGTGGATCGCCTGCGACTGGGGGTCGACGCGCACCCCCTGGGAGCGCACGACCCGGCCGTCGACCGTCACCCGCCCGTCGGCGATCATCTGCTCGGCCGCGCGCCGCGAGGCGACGCCGGCCTGCGACAGCACCTTCTGCAGGCGCACGCCGCCCTCGACGTAGGGGTCGTTCCTCACAGCTGCTCCTCCAGTTCGTCCAGCTCGTCGCTGGCGGGTAAGAACGGCGCCAGCGGCGCCAGGTCGTCGAGGGAATCGAATCCCATCCTCTCGAGGAAGACGCGCGTCGTCGCGTACAGGCGCGCGCCGGATTCGGACTCCCCGACCTCTTCGATCAGGCCTCTGGTGACCAGGGTACGCACCACGGCGTCGACATTCACGCCGCGGATGTGCGAGATGCGCGACCTCGACACCGGCTGGCGGTAGGCGACGACCGCCAGCGTCTCCAACGCTGCCTGGGACAGGCGCGACTGACCGGAGCCCACGACGAACCGCCCGACGACGTCGGCCCACCGGGGGCTCGAGTAGATCCTCCATCCGCCGGCGGCCCGCCGCAGCTCGAAGCCCCGGGGCCGGCCGCCGCGGGCGCCCCGGTACTCGTCGGCGAGGGCCTCGAGGGCCTCCTCGACGAGGCCGGCCTCGACGTCGAGGGCCTCGGCGATCTGACCGGCGTCCACGGGTTCGGCCGCGATCATGAGGATCGCCTCGATCGGCACCGCCAGCGAGGCGAGGGCGTCGCGGTCGTCAGTCGTCTGCGCGTCCATCGCGCGTCTCCTTCCCGGGCGCGTGCGCGCCGTAGTCGTCATCCACGTCTACGTCCACGTCCTCGTCGCCGCCGGTCCATGAGATCGTCAGCTTCCCCAGCGCCTCCTCCTGGATGAACTCGACGGCGCCGCGCCTGAAGAGCTCGAGGAGGGCGAGGAAACGGGAGACGACGACGGCGGTCGAAGCCGCGTCGGCGACGAGATCGTGGAAGGTCGCCCGGCCGGCCGCCCTCAGCCTGCGCGAGACGATGAGCGCCTGCTCGCGCACGGGGACGACCGGGTCGTGCAGGTGGGCGACCGCCACGGTCGGCGGCTGGGAGCTCAGCGCCTCGGCCGCGACCCGCGCCAGGTCCTCGGGCGAGGCGACCCACACGAGTTCGGGCAGGAGCTGGGCGAAGTGGGGTTCGAGGGGGACGTGGCGCGGGTGGGCGCGAGAGGTCGAGTCGAGGGCCTGCTCGATGCGGGCGGCCGCCATCTTGAAGGCCCGGTACTGCAGGAGCCGGGAGAACAGGAGGTCGCGGGCCTCGAGGTCCTCGGCTCTCAGGTCGTCGGCCCCCTCGGGCGAGGGCAGGAGCTGCGCGGCCTTCATATCGAGGAGGGTCGCGGCGACGACGAGGAACTCCGTCGTGCGCGACAGGTCCGGGAAGAGCCTCATGTGGGCGATGAACTCGTCGGTCACCTCGGACAGGGCGACCTCGGTGATATCGAGCTTCTTGCGGGCGATGAGCTGGAGGAGCAGGTCGAAGGGCCCTTCGAAGACGTCGAGGGCGACCTGGAACTCGTCGATCGGGACCTGGGCGGCGACCCCGGCGTCAGGCGGCGTCGCCACGGGCGATGAGTTCGCGCGCCAGTCTCCGGTAGGCGCGCGCCCCGGGGTGGTTGGGCGCATAGGTGGTGATCGGCTCGGTGGCGACCGATGCGTCGGGGAACTTGATGGTCCTGCCGATCCTCGTCGTGAACACCAGGTCGCCGAAGGCGTCCCCGAGCCGGTCGAGGACCTCGCGCGAGTGGAGGGTCCGCTGGTCGACCATCGTTGCGACGATCCCGTCGATCTTCAGGCGGGGGTTGATGCGGTCGCGGACCGTCTCGATGGTCTCGACGAGGAGGGCGACGCCGCGCAGGGCGAAGAACTCGGCCTCGACGGGGACGATGACGCCGTGGGCGGCGGTCAGCGCGTTGATGGCCAGGAGACCGAGGGAGGGCTGGCAATCGATGAGGATCACGTCGTAGTCGTCCTCGACGTGGCGCAGGACGCGGGCGAGCGCCGACTCGCGGGCCACCTCGTTGACGAGCTGGACCTCGGCGGCCGACAGGTCGATATTCGCGGGGATGATGTCCAGCCCCTCGACGGATGTGGGGCACACGGTGGCCCGCACGTCGGCCTTCGGGTTCGTCAAGAGTGTGTAGACCGTCTGGTCCATGTCGAGGGTGTTGACGCCCAGGCCCACGGAGGCGGCGCCCTGCGGGTCGAAGTCGACGATGAGGACGCGCCTGCCGTACTCGGCGAGGGAGGCCCCCAGGTTGATCGTCGTCGTCGTCTTCCCGACGCCGCCCTTCTGATTGCACATGGCGATGACGCGGGCCGGTCCGTGCCCGCTCAACGGCGCGGGAACGGGGAAGTCCTCGGGATCGGTGGGGATCTCGCCGGTCAGGGTGGGCTGCGCTGGGGTCGTCACGTCCCCGATTCTAGGCCATCGGCCCCCGTCGCGGCCCCTGCGCGGGCGCGCGGGTGGCTCGACCGGTAGATCTCGCGCAGCGTCGTGGCCGTCACCCGCGTGTAGATCTGCGTGGTCTGGACGGAGGCGTGGCCGAGGAGCTCCTGGACGTCGCGCACCGACGCCCCGCCCTCGAGGAGGTGCGTGGCGAAGGAGTGGCGCAGCGTGTGCGGCGATACCCGGCGGTCGAGGCCGGCCCGCTCGGCGCACCGTTGAATGGCCTCCCAGGCGCTCTGGCGCGACAGGGGCGCCCCGCGGGCGTTGAGGAAGATCCTCGCCCCTCCCCTGCCCCGGGCGGCGAGCCCCGGGCGGGCGCGCACGAGGTAGGCGCCGAGGGCCTCCTTGGCGACGTGCCCGAGGGGCACGAGGCGCTCCTTGCGCCCCTTGCCGAGCAGCCGGACGACGGGCAGCTCGTCGTCGAGGTCGACGTCGTCGACGCACAGGGCGACCGCCTCGCTCACGCGGGCCCCGGTCGCGTACAGCACTTCGAGGAGCGCCCAGTCGCGCAGGCCCGCAGGCCCCTCGCCGGCGCGGGCCGCGTCGAGGAGGCGGGCGACCTCGTCCACCCCCAGGGCCTTGGGCAGGTGATCGCCCTGGCGGGGCGGGCGGACGCTCGCGGCGGGGTCGTCGGCGGTCAGGCCCTCGACGACGGCGAAACGGTGGAGGCCGCGGATCGAGGCGCTGGCCCGGGCCACGGACGAGGCCGCGGCCGGGCGGCCCGTCAGCCGGCCGGCGGACAGGTCGGCGAGGTGGCGCTCGACGTCGACGGGGGACACCCCGGCGAGCGCGGTGATCCCATGGGATTCCAGGTCGGCGATGTAGCGGTCGATGTCGCGCCGGTAGTTGGAGACGGTGTGGGGCGAGGCCCCGCGTTCGACGCGCAACTGGTCGAGCCAGTCGGCGGCGGCCTCCTCGATCTCGTTCACGCGCCCACCCTATCGCCGCTCCCGCGCCCCGCTCCCCCATGCCTCGAAGAATCGTTCCAGCGCGGTGGACATGAGTTCGCGGCCCCGGTCCCGATGTCGGGGGCGGACCCGGCTAAACTGGTCGCGGATACCCACACCGGCCCCGACGACGGGGCCCTGACAGGCTGGAGGCCTAGACGTGACATTGACATGGGACCCGATCGACGACCGTGCCGTCGCCACCGCGAAGATCCTCGCCGCCGACGCCGTCGAGCAGACCGGCAGCGGCCACCCGGGCACGGCGATTTCCATCGCCCCCGCCGCCTACCTCCTCTACCAGCGGCACATGAACATCGATCCGTCCGATGACCGGTGGATCGGCCGCGACCGCTTCATCCTGTCCGCCGGCCACTCCTCCCTCACCCAGTACATCCAGCTCTACCTGGCCGGGATGGGCCTCGAACTCGACGACATCAAGGGCCTGCGCACCGCGGGGTCCCTGACCCCCGGCCACCCCGAGTACGGGCACACCAAGGGCGTGGAGATCACGACCGGCCCGCTGGGCACCGGTATCGCCTCCGCCGTCGGCTTCGCGATGAACGCCCGGCGCCTCCACGGCCTCCTCGACCCCGACACCCCCGTCGGCCAGTCGGTCTTCGACCACAACGTCTACGTCATCGCCGGCGACGGCTGCTTCCAGGAGGGCGTCTCCTCCGAGGCCTCGTCCCTGGCGGGCACCCAGCGCCTCGGCAACCTGACGGTGATCTGGGACGACAACCACATCTCCATCGAGGACGACACGAAGATCGCCTTCACCGAGGACGTCCTCGCCCGCTACGAGGCCTACGGCTGGCACGTCCAGCGCGTCGACTGGCTGAGCGAGGACGGGTCCTACTGCGAGGACGTCGCCGCCCTCGACGCCGCCCTGGAGGCCGCCAAGGCCGAGACCGCCCGCCCCTCGCTCATCGCCGTGCGCACGATCATCGGCTGGCCCACCCCCGTCAAGCAGAACACGGGCGGCATCCACGGCGCCAAGCTCGGAGACGAGGCCCTCAAGGGCCTCAAGCGGGAACTGGGCCTCAACGAGGACGCGATGTTCGACGCCGACCTGGAGGCCGTCGAGGCCGCCCGCCGCAACGTCGCCGAGCGCTGCGCCGCCTACCGCGCCGACTGGGACGCCCGCTTCGAGGCGTGGAAGACCGCCAACCCCGAGCGCGCCGCCCTCCTGGCCCGCCTCGAGTCCGGCGCCCTGCCCGATGGCTGGGAGGAGTCGCTGCCGGTCTTCGAGGACGGCACACCCGTCGCCACCCGCGCCGCCTCCGGTATGGTCCTCAACGCCATCGCCGACGTCCTCCCCGAGCTCTGGGGCGGCAGCGCCGACCTGGCCGGGTCGAACAACACGTACATGAAGAACCATCCGTCGTTCCTGCCCGAGGGGGCCTCCTCCACCGCCTTCCAGGGCAACGAGTTCGGCCGCAACCTCCACTTCGGCGTCCGCGAGTTCGCCATGGGCGCGATCCTCAACGGCATCGCCGCCGACGGCCCGACCCGCCCCTACGGCGGGACGTTCTTCGTGTTCTCCGACTTCATGCGCGGCGCCGTGCGCCTGGCCGCCCTCATGGACCTGCCGGTCACCTACGTGTGGACCCACGACTCCATCGGCGTCGGCGAGGACGGCCCCACCCACCAGCCCATCGAGCACCTGACCGCCTACCGGGCGATCCCGAACCTCGCGCTGATCCGTCCGGCCGACGCCACCGAGACCGTCGCCGCGTGGAAGGCCGTCCTCGAGCAGTCCCACCCGGCCGCCCTCGTCCTGTCGCGCCAGAACCTGCCCAACCCGGCGCGCGGGGAGGGCACGGGCCTGGCCTGCGCCGACGGCCTCGTGCGCGGCGCCTACGTCCTGGCCGACACCGAGGGCGCGCCCGACGTCATCCTCATGGCGTCCGGCTCCGAGGTGAGCGTCGCTCTTCAGGCCCGCGAGGCCCTCGCCTCCGACGGCATCGCGGCTCGCGTCGTGTCCGTGCCCTGCCTCGACTGGTTCGAGCAGCAGGACGAGGACTACCGCGAGGAGGTCCTCCCCTCGTCCGTCAGGGCCCGCGTCTCCGTGGAGGCCGGCCTGGCCGCCCCCTGGTACCGCTGGATCGGCGAGGCCGGCCGCGCCGTGTCCATCGAGCACTTCGGCGCGTCCGCCGCCGGCGAGCTCCTCTTTGAGGAGTACGGCATCCACGCGGCCGCCGTCGTCGAGGCGGCCAAGGAGTCCCTGGCCGCCGTCCGGGCCTGAGCGCCCTCCCGCCCCGGGGCCGCAGGGACTGCCCGTCCCTGCGGCCCCCTCACATCGACCCTGAAGGACACCCCGTGGCACGACTGCCCGTCGACGTGCGCGACCCCCTCGATCGCCGGCTCCCGCGAATCGCCCCGCCCTGCGGCCTCGTGATCTTCGGCGTCACCGGCGACCTCGCCCGCACGAAGCTCCTCCCGGCCGTCTACGACCTGGCGAACCGGGGGCTGCTCAACCCCGCGTTCGCCCTGACCGGGTTCGCCCGCCGCGACTGGGGGCCCGAGGACTTCGAGTCCTACGTGCGCGACGCCATCGAGAAGGGCACGCGCACCGGGTTCGACGAACGGACCTGGGAGCAGCTGCGCGCGGGGCTGCGCTTCGTATCGGGAACCTTCGACGACCCCGACGCCTACGAGGCGCTCGCCCGGACGGTCGCCGACCTCGACCGGTCCCGCGGCACCGGCGGCAACCACGCGTTCTACCTGTCGATCCCGCCGTCGTGGTTCCCGGTCGTCTGCCAGCGCCTGGCCGACACCGGGCTCAACCGCCGCCGAGGGCGCGAATGGCGCCGCGTCATCATCGAGAAGCCCTTCGGCCACGACCTGGCGTCGGCCCGCGAGCTGTCCGACGTCGTCTCCCGGGTTTTCGACGAGTCCGACGTGTTCCGCATCGACCACTACCTCGGCAAGGAGACGGTGCAGAACATCATGGCGATGCGCTTCGCCAACACGATGTTCGAGCCCCTGTGGAAGGCCAACTACGTCGACCACGTCCAGATCACCATGGCCGAGGACATCGGGATAGGCACGCGCGCCGGGTACTACGACGGCATCGGGGCGGCCCGGGACGTCATCCAGAACCACCTCCTCCAGCTCCTCGCCCTGACGGCCATGGAGGAGCCCGTGCGTTTCGACCAGGAGCAGATGCGCGCCGAGAAGGAGAAGGTCCTGTCGGCGGTGCGCCTGCCCGACGACCTCGCGTCGTCCACGGCCCGGGGCCAGTACTCGCGGGGCGTCCAGGGCGGGGGCCCCGTCAAGGGGTTCCTCGACGAGGACGGGATCGGCGCCGACTCGACGACCGAGACCTTCGCGGCGATCACCCTCTTCGTCGACACGCGCCGCTGGGCCGGCGTCCCCTTCTACCTGCGCGCCGGCAAGCGCCTGGGCAAGCGGGTCACCGAGATCGCCGTCGTCTTCAAGAAGTCCGCGCACGTGCCCTTCGACAACTCCGACGTCGCCGAGTCCGGGCAGAACGTCCTCGTGATCCGCGTCCAGCCCGACGAGGGGATGACGATCAAGTTCGGCGCGAAGGTGCCGGGCACGGAGATGCAGGTCCGCGACGTGACGATGGACTTCGGCTACGGCCACGCCTTCACGGAGGACTCCCCGGAGGCGTACGAGCGGCTGATCCTCGACGCCCTCGCCGGGGCCGCCCCGCTCTTCCCCCACCAGCGCGAGGTCGAGCTGTCGTGGCGGATCCTCGACCCCGTCCTCGACTTCTGGGCGTCCCAGGGGGCGCCCGACCCGTACCGGCCGGGCTCCTGGGGCCCTGCGTCCGCCCACGAGATGATGGCCCGCGACGGGCGCGCCTGGAGGCTCCCATGATCATTCCCCTGAAGGACACGACGTCCTCGCGGATCGCCGCGCGCCTCGTCTCCCTGCGCGACCAGCAGGGGGCGTCCGCCCTCGGGCGGGTGATGACCCTCCTCGTCGTCGTGCCCTCCGCGGACGAGGTCGAGGACGCGATCGCGATCTGCGACGCGGCCTCGCGCGAGCACCCGTGCCGCGTCATCGTCGTCGTCGACTCCCCCGCGACCGGCCCCTCCCCCTCCGGCTCCATCGAGCCCCGCCTCGACGCCGAGCTGAGGGTCGGGGATGCGGCCGGCCCCTCCGATGTCGTCGTCCTCGTCCCCTCGGGTCTGGACGCCGACGACCTCGACCTCCTCGTCGCCCCGCTGCTCCTGTCGGACACGCCGGTCGTCGCCTACTGGCCGGGGATGCCGCCGCCGAGCCCCGGCCAGCACCCCCTCGGCAGGATCGCCATCCGCCGGATCACCGACTCGCGCGGGAGCGAGTGCCCCGTGTCCACCCTCCTCGACCTGGCCCGCTCCTACGCGCCGGGCGATACGGACCTCGGCTGGTCGGGGGTCACGCTGTGGCGGGCGCTCCTGGCGGCCCTCGTCGCCGACTTCGGCTCTGCTCCCGTGTCGGCGAGGGTCCACGGGCATGCGACCCACCCCTCGTCGTTCCTCATCGCCGCATGGCTGCGCCGGGAGCTCGGCGTCCCCGTCGAGCGCGAGACCGACCCGAGCGCCCAGACCCTCACCCGGGTGTCCTTCGACCTGGAGGACGGTTCGCGGGTCCGTCTCGAGCGCGATGCCGACTCCTCGGTCGCCTTCGTCCACCGGGAGGGCTTGGACCCCGCGTCGGTCAACCTCCCGCGCCGCCGTGTCCAGGACTGCCTGATGGAGGAGCTGCGCCGCCTCGACCCGGACGTCTACTACGGGAGCCTCATCACCGAGGACCTCGCGGCGTTCGCTCCCGGAGGAGGCCGTTGATGCGCCGGCCGGTGGTCGTCCCCACCGCGGACGAGGCCGCCGCCCGCCTCGCGGACCTGGCGATCGACGCGCTCGCCGGGGCCTGCGCCTCGGGCGGGCGCGTCGACGCGGCCATCGCCGGCGGGTTCGTCTGCGAACGGGTGCTGCCGGCGATGCGGGCGCGCGCGAACGAGGTCGAGTGGTCGCGCGTGCGCGTGTGGTGGGTCGACGAGCGCTTCGTCGCCGCCGACGACCCGGACCGCAACGACCTGGCGGCCATCGCGTCCTTCTTCGACGAGGTCCCCGGGGCCCGCCTGATGCGGATGCCGGCGGACCGTTCGCAGGGGCTCGACGAGGCGGTCCGGGAGTTCGGGGGGACGTGGGCGCGGGAGATGGCGGGGCGCCGCCTCGACCTCGTCGTCGCCGGCATGGGGCCCGACGGCCATGTCGCGAGCCTCTTCCCGGGTTTCCCGTGGTCGATGGAGTCGGGGCCGGACGTCGTGGCCGTGCGCCGGTCCCCCAAGCCCCCGCCGAATCGGATCAGCCTGTCGATGCCGGTGCTGACGTCGGCCCGGCGGATCCTCCTGGGGGCGTGCGGTTCCTCGAAGGCCCGGGCCCTGTCGCGGGCTTACGGCGGGGCGCACCCGCAGGAGTGCCCCGCGGCTGCGCTCCTCGATGCGGGCGCCGAGGCGGTCCTCGACGCCCAGGCGGCCCGGGAGCTGCTCACGGTCGCCGAGCGGGGGAACGAACGACCCTCGTGAGGCTCCTCTGAGACGATGACGCCCCGATCCGTCAGGATCGGGGCGGGATCACGTGAGCGGCGGGGCTCAGAACACCCACTTCTGCAGGAGGCCGTAGCCGACGATCGACACGGCCCAGATCAGCAGGACGCCGAGGGTGATCCGGTTGAGGTTGCGCTCGGCGACCCCGGACGAGCCCGCCGTCGAGGAGATGCCGCCGCCGAACATGTCGGACAGGCCGCCGCCGCGCCCCTTGTGCATGAGGACGGTGAGGGTCAGCAGAATGCTCGTGATGACGATGAGCACGATGAGGGTGATCTTCAGGGCAGTCACTGTGTATCCGATTCCTAGCGGTGATCGTGTCGGTGCACCGGATGGAGCGCGACATCTGATCGGTCTTCGCAGAGTCTAGTGGGTGGGAGCCGATGGGGGCCAACCGGCGCACCGGTCGGCCCCCTCGGACTCGTCCGAGCATCAGGCGTAGAAGCGGGCCATCTCGGCGAAGGACTCGGCCTTGAGCGACGCGCCGCCGATGAGGGCGCCGTCGATATCGGCCTGGGCCATGAGCTCCTTGATGTTGCCCGGGTTGGCCGAGCCGCCGTACAGGATCCGCGTCGCGTCGGCGGTGGCGTCCCCGAAGTCCTCGCGCAGGGCCTGACGGATCGCCCCGCAGACCTCCTGGGCGTCCTGCGAGGTCGCGGTCTCGCCGGTGCCGATCGCCCAGATCGGCTCGTAGGCGACGACGATCGCCGCGACGTCCTCGGCCGACCATCCGGCCAGGGCCGCGCGGATCTGGCCCAGGACGAACTCGACGTGGGTCCCGGCCTTGCGGACCTCGAGCGCCTCGCCGCAGCACAGGACCGGGGTGAAGCCCGCGTCGAGGGCCTTGCGGGCCTTGGCGCCGACGAGCTCATCGGATTCGCCGTGGTACTCGCGGCGCTCCGAGTGGCCCATGATGACGTACGAGCAGCCGAGCTTGTCGAGCATCGCCGTGGAGATCTCGCCGGTGTAGGCGCCGTTGTCGTGAATCGACACGTCCTGGGCGCCGTACTTGATCCCGAGCTCGTCGGCGTCGACGATCGTCTGGACGGTGCGGATGTCGGTGAACGGCGGGAAGACGACGACTTCGCACCGGTCGTAGTCGTGGTGATGGTCCTTGAGCTCCATGGCGATGCCCTGGACGAGATGGTTGGCCTCGAGGTGGTCGAGGTTCATCTTCCAGTTGCCGGCCATCAGGGGGGTGCGTGTCATGTCGATCAGTCCTCCAGAACTGCGATGCCGGGCAGGACCTTGCCCTCGAGGAGTTCGAGGGAGGCGCCGCCGCCGGTGGAAATGTGGGAGAAGGTTTCCTCGTCGAAGCCGAGGGTGCGCACGGCCGCGGCCGAGTCGCCGCCGCCGATCACCGAGAACATGTCGCCCTCGGACAGGGCCCGGGCGACGGCGGCGGTCCCGCCGGCGAAGGCCGGGAACTCGAAGACGCCCATGGGGCCGTTCCACGCGACGGTCTTGGCCGCCGCGATCTTCTCGGCGAAGAGCCGCTGGGACTCGGGCCCGATGTCGAGGCCCATCTGGTCGTCCGGGATGGCGTCGACGGGGACGACGGTCGCGGGCGCGTCGGCGGCGAACCGGGGGGCGACGACGACGTCGACGGGCAGGACGAGGTCGACGCCGCGCTCGGCGGCCTCGGCGAGGTACCCCTTGACGGCCTCGATCTGATCCTCCTCGAGGAGGGACGTGCCGACCGAATGGCCCTGGGCCGCGAGGAAGGTGAAGGCCATGCCGCCGCCGATGAAGAGCATGTCGGCCTTCTTCAGCAGGTTGGCGATGACGCCGAGCTTGTCGGAGACCTTCGAGCCCCCCAGGACGACGCCGTAGGGGCGCTCGGGGTCGTCGGTGGCCCGCGACAGCGAGTCGATCTCCTTGAAGACGAGGAGGCCGGCCGCCGAGGGGACGAGCTGGGCGATGTCGTAGACGGAGGCCTGCTTGCGGTGGACGACGCCGAAGCCGTCGGAGACGAAAGCGTCGCCGAGCTCGGCGTAGGCGCGGGCGAGCTCCTGGCGCTCCTCGTCGACCTTCGAGGTCTCGCGCGGGTCGAAGCGGACGTTCTCGAGCAGGGCGATCTGGCCGTCCTCGAGCCCGGCGACGACGGACTTGGCGGACTCCCCGACGACGTCCTCGGCCAAGGCGACGGGGGCGTCGATGAGCTCGCCGAGGCGGGCGGCGACGGGGGCGAGGGAGAACGCGGGGTCGACCTGGCCCTTGGGGCGGCCCAGGTGGGCCATGACGACGACGCGGGCCCCGGCGTCGACGAGGGTCTTCAGGGTCGGAAGCGCCGCTCGGATGCGGCCGTCGTCGGTGATCTGGCCGTCCTTGAGCGGGACGTTGAAGTCGGAGCGGACGAGGACGCGCGTGCCGCGCAGGTCGCCCAGGGATTCGATGGTCCTCATGGAACCAGCCTTTCGGGGATGGGGGCGGTGGCCGCCCGTTCCTTCGGAAGATGCGGCGGACGCCCGCGCATCGACATGCGCGGGCGTCCGCCGTGAGCCGATCACTGGATCAGTGACGGGTTCAGGCGAGCTTGGAGCCGACCAGGGCGGTCAGCTGGACGAGGCGGTTGGAGTAGCCCCACTCGTTGTCGTACCAGGACAGGACCTTGACGAGGTCGCCGATGACCTTGGTCTCGGAGGCGTCGAAGATCGAGGAGTGCGGATCGCCGACGATGTCGGTGGAGACGATCGGGTCCTCGGTGTACTCGAGGATGCCCTTGAGCTCGCCCTCGGCGGCGGCCTTGACGGCGGCGTTGATCGCCTCGACGGTGACCTCCTTCTCGGCCTGGAAGGTCAGGTCGGTCAGGGAGCCGGTCGGGGTGGGCACGCGGACGGCGAGGCCGTCGAACTTGCCCTTGAGCTCGGGCAGGACCAGGGCGACGGCCTGGGCGGCGCCGGTCTTGGTCGGGATCATGTTGAGGGCGGCGGCGCGGGCGCGACGCAGGTCCGAGTGAGGGGCGTCGAGGACGCGCTGGTCGCCCGTGTAGGAGTGGATCGTCGTCATGATGCCGCGGACGATGCCGAACTCGGCGTGGAGGACCTTGGCGAGGGGGGCCAGGCAGTTGGTCGTGCACGAGGCGTTGGAGACGATGTTCATCGTCTCGTTGTCGTAGTCGGCCTCGTTGACGCCCATGACGAAGGTGCCGTCGACGTTCTTCGCGGGGGCGGAGATGACGACCTTCTTGGCGCCGGCATCGATGTGGGCCTTGGCCTTCTCGCCGTCGGTGAAGAAGCCGGTGGACTCGACGACGACGTCGACGCCGAGGTCGCCCCAGGGCAGGTCGGCGGGGTTGCGCTCGGCCAGGGCGGTGATCTTCTTGCCGTTGACGATGATCGACTCGTCGTCGTACGAGACCTCGCCGCCGAAGCGGCCGAGGATCGAGTCGTACTTGAGGAGGTGGGCGAGCGTCTTGTTGTCGGTCAGGTCGTTGACCGCGACGATCTCGATGTCCGCGCCCTGCTCGAGGGCGGCGCGGAAGAAATTGCGGCCGATGCGGCCGAAGCCGTTGATGCCAACGCGGGTGGTCACTGTTGTCCTCCTGCTCGTGCCCGACGCGGGGCACGGATTCTCGATGCAACCGGCTCTTGCGGGGTGCAAGCCCGGCCCGCAGGTCTCTGCGGTTCCAGCCCTGCCAATCTACACCCGGGACGGCGTCGGCGGCACGGCCGGGGGGTCTCGAAGGACGTGGGGAGAATCTCCCCGGCCCCTCGGGACTTCAGTCCTCCTCGAGCATGTCGAGGGTCAGGGCCGCCTCGGTGTCGGGGATCCCCCGCTCGTGGGCGGCCTTGTCGGCCATCGCGAGGAGACGGCGGATGCGCCCGGCGACCGCGTCCTTGGTCAGCGGCGGGTTCGTGTGCTTGCCGAGCTCCTCGAGGGACGCCTGCTTGTGCTCCAGGCGCAGACGCCCGGCCTCGAGGAGGTGCTCGGGCACGTCGTCGCCGAGGATCTCGAAGGCGCGCTCGACCCTGGCGCCCGCGGCGACGGCCGCCCGGGCGGAGCGGCGCAGGTTCGCGTCGTCGAAGTTCGCCAGGCGGTTCGCCGACCCGCGGGCCTCGCGCCGTTCGCGGCGCTCCTGCCAGGCGCGGTGGGTCGCCTCGGCGCCCATCGCGGCGATGAGGACGCCGATGGCCTCCGAGTCCCGCACCGAGACCCGGTCCGCGCCGCGCACCTCCTTCGACCGGGCCGCGGCGCCGAGCTTGCGCGCGCACCCGACCATCGCGAGGGCCACCTCGGGGCCGGGACACGTGATCTCCAGGGACGAGGAGCGGCCGGGCTCCATGAGGGACCCCCGGGCGAGGAACGCCCCGCGCCAGATGGCCGCGGCCTCGGCGGCCCCCGAGGCGACGAGCGTCGCGGGCAGCCCGCGCACCGGGCGCCGGGCGGCGTCGACCAGCCCGGTCAGGCGCGCGAGCTCGTCGGCCTTGTGGACGACGCGCACGACGTAGCGCTTGCCGCGGCGCAGCGACCCCCCGGCGACGACGACGACCGAGGACTCGGCGTTGTACAGGGCGCGCAGGTAGGCGACGAGGCGGCGGGCGGCGACGGGCGAGTCGAGCTCGGCCTCGATGAGGATCCTGCCGGACACGAGGTGGAGTCCCCCGGCGAAGCGCAGGACGGTGGCGACCTCGGCGGCCATCTCGGACTGCGTCGTCACGACGGTGCGCGCGAGTTCGTCCTTCATATCCGATGTCAGTGACACGGGAGCTCCCTTGAGTCGAGTCGATGATCCGTCACAGCCAGGACTCCGCGCGCCCGACTTCCCCGAGGAACCCGTCGAAGGCGTCTCGCAGGGCCGCGGCCAGGCGGAGGGGGTCGTGGTGGGGGGCGCCGTCCCCGGTGCGGACCTGGCGCTGGACGACGCGGGCGCCGAGCTCCTCGGCGGCGAGGATCAGGTCGTCGATGTCGTCGGTGGCGGTGGGGTCGGCGATGACGACGTCGAGCTTGAGGTCGGGGGCGTGCTCGCGCAGGACCCGGATGTGGTCCGCGGTCGTCATCCGGTCGGTCTCCCCGCGCTGGGGCGACAGGTTGAGGATCAGGGCCCTGTGGGCGTTCGTCGTCACGAGCGCCCGGTGGATGTCGGGGACGAGCAGGTGGGGGATCACCGAGGTGTACCACGAGCCCGGGCCGAGGACGACCCAGTCGGCCCCGTCGATCGCGGTCGTCACGGCGTCGGGGACGCGGGGACGCTCCGGGTGGATCCGCACGTGGGTGACGCGGCCCGGGGCGACGGCGACCCTCGATTGGCCCGACACGGTGTAGCGCCGGCCCTCGTCCTCCAGATCGGCCTCGATGTCGATCGGGTCGACCGCCATCGGCAGGACCCTCCCCTGGGCGCCGAGGAGCCTGCCGACCCAGTCGAGGCCGGCGACCGGGTCGTCGAGGAGCTGCCACAGGCCGGTGATGAGAAGGTTGCCCAGGGCGTGCCCGTCGAGCGGGCCCGTGGTTCTCAGGCGCAGTTGCATGACGTCGCGCCAGGTCAGTCCCCATTCGGTGTCCTCGCACAGACTGGCCAGCGCCATCCGCAGGTCCCCGGGGGGCAGGACGTCCATCTCCTGGCGCAGGCGCCCGGACGACCCCCCGTCGTCGGCGACCGTGACGACCCCGGTGAGGTCCCGGGTGATGTGGCGCAGGGCCCGCAGGGTCGCCGATAGGCCGTGGCCGCCGCCGAGGGCGACGACGGATTGCCCAGATTCGCCGCGCTGGGTCCAGCCGGCGGCGTCGAGATACGTCATGGTCACTCCCTCCCCATGTCGCGGTGGACGACGCGCGTGAGGTACCCGTGCTCGCGCAGGCGCGAGGCGATGAGCTCGGTGCAGGCCACCGAGCGGTGCTTGCCTCCGGTGCATCCGACCGCGATCGTCGCGAAGGGCTTGAGCTCGGTGAGGTAGCCGTGCAGCATCGACGCGAGCAGGTCCGCGTAGTCGAGGGCGAACTGGCGGGCGCCGGGCTGGTCGAGGACGTAGGCGGCGACCGGCTCGTCGCGCCCGGTCAGGTGGCGCAGCTCGGTGACCCAGTACGGGTTCTTGAGGAAGCGGACGTCGAGGACGTGGTCGGCGTCCAGCGGCAGCCCGTACTTGAAACCGAAGGACTCGACGGTCAGGTGCAGGGGGCGGTCGCCCTCGCCCGCGACGACGTCGCGGATGTGGCGCGTCAGGTCGTGGACGCTCATCTTCGACGTGTCGATGACCTCGTCGGCGGTCCTGCGCAGAGCCTCGGTCATCCGCTCCTCGGCGAGGATCCCGTCCATCAGCGTGCCCGCGCCCTGAAGGGGGTGGGGCCTGCGGTTCGCCTCGTAGCGGCGGATGATCGTCTCCCGGTCGGCGTCCAGGAAGATCACGCGGTGCGAGGCTCCCGCGGACTTGAGCTGCTCGAGGGCGGCCGACAGGTCGGCGAAGAAGGCGCGGGATCGGACGTCGACGACGACGGCGAGGCGGTGGACGCCCCCGCCCTCCGGCGACATCATCCCGACGAGGGCCGGGAGCATCGACGGGGGGAGGTTGTCGACGACGTACCAGTCGAGGTCCTCGAGGGCGCGCGCCGCATTCGTCCGTCCGGCCCCCGAGCGCCCGGTGATGATGAGGATCTCGTTGACCGGGGGCGGGATCCGGGGCGTTCGGGCGTCGAGGAGCGGGATCCCCTCGGGGACGGTCTGCGGCCCCGGCTCGCTCATCGCAGTGTCAGTCATGGTCCAAGGATGCCACGGCGGGGGCCGCGGCATCGCCGCGCGGGTCCTCGATCACGCGGATGAGGGAGGCGGCTCCTCGGGCCGTGCGCCGCGCCGCCTGGGCGTCCTCGCCGTCGGCGAGGCACACGGCGAGGCGGCGGCCCGTCCGGGTGACGGGTTTGTTGAAGATCCTCACATCCGCTCCGGAGGCCATGGCCTCCCCCACGCCCTCGTAGACGGCGCGCTCGACGGGGCGCGGGGCCTTGACGACCGCGGAGGCCCCGGGGCGCGAGAGCGAGGTGTCGACGGGCAGCCCGAGGATCGCCCGCGCATGGAGGTCGAACTCGCTGAGCCGCTGCGTCGCCAGGGTGACCATGCCGGTGTCGTGGGGGCGCGGCGACAGCTCGGAGAACCACGCGTCGTCGCCCGCGACGAAGAACTCGACGCCGAAGAGCCCCAGGGCGCTCCCCCCTCCCCCGTCGGCCAGGGCGTCGGTGACGGCCCGGGCCATCCGCCGGCACGCGTCGAGGGCCGCCGGGCTGACGTCGGCCGGCTGCCACGACTCGACGTAGTCGCCGTCCTTCTGCCGGTGGCCGATGGGCTCGCAGAAGGACGTGCGGATCCGCCGGGTCTCCTCGTCCCACGAGCGGACCGTCAGCAGGGTGATCTCGCAGTCGAAGTCGACGCCCTCCTCGACGATGACTCGGCCGGTGTCGGCGCGGGCCCCGCGGACGGCCCGCTCCCAGGCGCGCTCGGCCTCGTCGGCGGAGTCGATGCGCGTCTGCCCGTGCCCCGACGACGACATCGTCGGCTTGACGAACGCGGGCAGGCCGGTGACCTCCAGGGCGGCGCGGATCTCGTCGGCGCCGGAGGCGAATCGGAAGGCCGAGGTGCGCACGGCGTCGAGGGGGGCCGCCAGGGAGCGGATCAGCTGGCGGTCCATCGTCGCCCGGACGGCGAAGGCGTTGGGGACGACCCGCAGGCCCTCCTCCTCGGCCCGGGCCAGCCGGTCGGTGGCGATCGCCTCAACCTCGGGGACGACGAGGTCGGCGCGGCACTCCTCCAGGAGCGCGTCGAGGGCCCTGGGGTCGGTCATGTCGAGGACTCGCTGCTCGTCGGCGACCTGCATGGCGGGGGCGCCCGGGTAGGAGTCGGCGGCGACGACGTGGCAGCCGAGGCGCTGGAGGGAGATCGTCAGCTCCTTGCCGAGCTCCCCGGAGCCGAGGAGGAGGACGCGGGCGGGAAGGGGGACTCGGGGCGAAGCGCTCATGCGGGGGCCTCCTCGGGGTTCGGCGGGTCGGACGGGTCGCGGTGGAGCGACTGGTGGATCTGGGCGGCCAGGACGGGTCCGATGCCGGGGGTCTGGGCGATGGCGTCGGCGTCGGCCTCGCGCAGGCGCTTAACGGATCCGAATCGTTTGAGGAGCGCGGCCTGCCGGGAGGGGCCCAGTCCGGGAACGGAGTCGAGGGCGGATCTGGTCTGGGCGCGGCCCCGGCGCGTCCGGTGCTTGGTGATGGCGAAGCGGTGGGACTCGTCGCGCAGGTATTGGAGGAGGTAGAGGGCGGCGGAGGTTCGCGGCAGGATCAGCGGGAATTCCTCCGCGGGGATCCATACCTCTTCGAGCCTTTTGGCCAGGCCGACGACGGGGACGTCGACGCCGATGTCGTCGAGGGCGGCGCGGGCGGCGTTGACCTGCGGCAGTCCGCCGTCGACGACGACGAGGTCGGGCCGGTAGGAGAAGCGCCGGGGCCTGCCGGTGGAGGCGTCGACGGGGCCGGAGTCGTAGGCGACCCCGTCCTCGTCCTCGCCGTCGAGGCCCGCCTCCTCGGCGAGGAGCCGGGAGAAGCGCCGGCACAGGACCTCGGTCATGGCGCTCGTGTCGTCGGGAGTCCCCGCCCCGTCGACTCCCCGGATGTTGAAGGAGCGGTAGGCGTCCTTGCGCGGGGCTCCGTCCTCGAAGACGACCATCGAGGCGACTTGGAGGGCCCCGCCGGTGTGGGAGACGTCGTAGCACTCGATGCGCAGCGGCGGGGCGGGCAGGTCGAGTTCCTCGGCGAGCTGCTCGAGCGCCTTCGAGCGCTCGGTGAGGTCCCCGGCCCGCCTGGTCTGGTGGAGGGCGAGGGCCTGGCGGGCGTTCTCGGCGACGGTCCCGAGGAGGGCGGCCTTGGCCCCGCGCCGGGGGACGCGGATCCGGGTGGCCGCTCCGCGCAGCCCGGTGAGCCAGCGGGCGATGGTCGGCGCGTCCTCGGGCTCGACGGAGACGAGGATCTCGCGGGGGATCGCCGAGGTTGGGGTGTGGGCGACGTCGTCGACTGATGCGGCGGGGGCGCGCTCGTCGTCCCGGGGGCGTCCGCGCCGGGGGTGGGGGTGCGGCGGCATCTGGGAGTAGACCTGCTCGAGGAGGCGCGCCATGAGCTCCGGCTCCCCGGCGTCGTCGACCCGGTCGACGACCCAGCCGCGGGTTCCTCGCACGCGGCCGCCGCGGACGTGGAAGACGTGGACGGCGGCATCGAGGTCGCCGGCGACGAGGGCGAACACGTCGGCGTCGGTCCCGTCGTCGAGGACGACGGCGTTGCGCTCGAGGACGGTGCGCAGGGCGGCGATGTCGTCGCGGTAGCGGGCGGCTGCCTCGAAGTCGAGGGAGGCGGAGGCGCCGCGCATCTTCTCCTCGAGCTCGCGGATGAAGGGGCCCGCGCGCCCCTCCATGAAGTCGCACAACCCCTCGGCGAGGGCCCGGTGGCCGGCCTCGTCGATCCTGTCGGCGCAAGGGGCCGAGCACCGGTCGATGTAGCCGAGGAGGCAGGGGCGCCCCTGGGCGCGGGCCCGTTGGAACACGCCGGGGGCGCAGGTGCGCACGGGGAAGACCCGCAGGAGCTGCTCGATGGTCTCGCGGATCGCCCACACCTGGGTGTAGGGCCCGTAGTAACGGGTGCCGGGGCGCTTGGCCTGACGGGTGACGTGGGCGCGGGGGTAGCGCTCGCCCATGGTGACGGCGAGGTAGGGGTAGGACTTGTCGTCCTTGAACATCACGTTGAAACGGGGGTCGAATTCCTTGATCCACGTGAATTCGAGGGCGAGGGCCTCCACCTCGGTGTTGACGACGGTCCATTGGACGCGCGCGGCCGACTGGAGCATCTGCTGGGTCCGGGGGTGCAGGTTCGCCGGGTCCTGGAAGTAGCTGGTCAGGCGGTTGCGCAGGTTCTTCGCCTTGCCCACGTAGACGACGCGGCCCTGGGGGTCGGAGAACCTGTAGACGCCCGGGGACGTCGGGATCTCCCCGGTGCGCGGTCGGTAGGTCGCCGGATCAGCCACCGCCCCAGCCTAGCGGGTCATGGGGGCCGTCGACTCGACGGGTGTCAGACCCGTCTGCGACCAGGCGATCAGGTCCTATACTTCTTTTGGTCACCGGTTGAAGAAGATTTGACCGTGGGGACTGGCCGTCGACAGTCATCTCCCGGAAGGGCGCTCATGTTCACCTCCACCGAAGAAGCCGCCGCCTTCATCGCCGAGCGGGGGGTCGAGTTCGTCGACGTCCGTTTCTGCGACGTCCCCGGCGTCCAGCAGCACTTCACGATCCCCGCCGCCGAGTTCTGCTCGAGCGCCCTCGACGACGGGCTGATGTTCGACGGGTCCTCGATCCGGGGGTTCACCGCGATCCACGAATCCGACATGAAGCTCGTCCCCGACGTCTCCTCGGCCTTCGTCGACCCGTTCCGCACGGCCCCGACCCTCGTCGTCAACTTCTCGATCGTCGACCCCTTCACCGACGAGCCCTTCTCCCGCGACCCCCGCCAGGTGGCGGCCAAGGCCGAGGCCTACCTGCGATCGACGGGCATCGCCGACGAGTGCTCGATCGGCGCCGAGGCGGAGTTCTACCTCTTCGACGACGTCCGCTACGAGGTGTCGCCCCAGCGCACCTTCTTCTCGGTCGACTCCCCCGAGGCGTACTGGAACACCGGTCGGCGCGAGGAGGGCGGCAACCTCGGGTACAAGGTCCCCCTCAAGGGCGGGTACTTCCCGGTCGCCCCCAACGACATCTACTGCGACGTCCGCGACGAGATGTGCCGCAGGCTCTCCCAGGTCGGCCTGACCGTCGAGCGCGCCCATCACGAGGTCGGCGCCGGCGGCCAGCAGGAGATCAACTACCGCTTCGCGACCCTGCAGCGGGCGGCCGACGACATGATGAAGTTCAAGTACGTCATCAAGAACACGGCGACCGAGTTTGGCCATTCGGCGACCTTCATGCCCAAGCCGCTCTTCGGCGACAACGGCTCGGGTATGCACACCCACATCTCCCTGTGGAAGGACGGGGAGCCCCTGTTCTACGACGAGCGCGGCTACGGCTCCCTGTCGGACACGGCCCGCTGGTTCATCGGGGGCCTCCTCGACCACGCGCCGGCGCTCCTGGCCTTCACCAATCCATCGGTCAACTCCTTCCGCCGTCTGGTCCCCGGCTTCGAGGCGCCGATCAACCTCGTCTACTCGGCCCGCAACCGCTCCGCCTGCATCCGCATCCCCGTGACGGGCACCTCCCCCAAGGCCAAGCGCGTCGAATACCGTGTCCCCGACCCGTCGGCGAACCCCTACCTCGCGTTCTCGGCCTGCTTGATGGCCGGCATCGACGGGATCCGCCGGCGGATCGAGCCCGCCGCCCCCATCGACAAGGACCTGTACGAGCTGCCGCCGGCGGAGTACCACGACATCGCCAAGCTCCCCTCGTCCCTGGAGGCGGCCCTCGGGGCCCTGCGCGACGACCACGACTTCCTCACCGAAGGCGACGTCTTCACCCCCGATCTCATCGAGACCTGGCTCGACTATAAGGAGACGACCGAAGTCGCGCCCATGCGGATGTACCCCCACCCCTACGAGTACCAGCTGTACTACGACCTGTGATGTGAACGGCGACCGCTCGGGCGATCCCCGCCTGAGCGGGATCGCCGACGCGCGCGCGGTTCTCTGCGCGATCCGCCGCTCCGCCCCATATCCTTTCAAGAGTTGAAGATCATACGGCGATGGGAGACCCATGAAGCGCCTGCGCGACGGCTCGTACACGGTCAAGCCGAAATACCGGATCGACGACTCCGACACCATCCCCTCGATGCTCATGGCGCGCGCCGCCGCGCACCCCGACCAGATCGCCGTCGAGCAGCGCACCGGCATCGGGGCCTCGCGCGGCATCACCGCCGCCGAGCTCCTCTCCCAGGTCGAAGACGCCGCCCGCGGGCTCATCGGCCTGGGCGTCGAACCCGGGGACGCCGTCGCGATCCTCGCCCCTACCAGCTACGAATGGCTTCTCCTCGACCTCGCGATCCTCAGCGTCGGGGGCGTCACCGTGCCCATCTACGAATCCGACTCCGCCTCCCAGATCTCCCACATCCTCGCCGACGCCCGCGTCGTCCGCGTCTTCACCGCCACCGCGTCCCAGGCCGACCTCGTCGAATCCGTCGCCACCGCGGCGGTGCGCGCCGTCGACGCGCTCGACCGCGGCGCCCTCGACCTCCTCTCCCGCGCCGCCCGCCCCATCCCGGCCCGCGACCTGGAGACCCGCCGGTCGGCGATCCGCGCCGACGACATCGCCACCATCATCTACACCTCCGGCACCACTGGAATCCCCAAGGGCGTCGTCCTCACCCACCGCAACTTCGTCGGCACCATCCAGGGCGCCCGACAAGTCCTCGGCGAGGTCATCGACTCCCCCGACACCCGCCTCCTCCTCTTCCTGCCCGTCGCCCACGTCCTCGCCCGCCTCGTCATGCACGTCATCCTGTCGGGCCGGGGGGTGCTCGGGTTCTCCCCCGACATCTCCTCGCTCCTGCCCGACATCCAGGCCTTCCAGCCCTCGGCCCTGCTCGTCGTCCCCCGCGTCCTCGAGAAGGTCTACACGGCGGCCTCCGCCAAGGCCGGGGGCGGCCTCAAGGGCAAGCTCTTCTCCTGGTCCGCCAAGCAGGCCCGACGCTACGCGAGCGCCCGGGACACCAGGCTCGGTCCCGGCCCCCTCCAGCGCGCCCGCCACGGCCTGGCCGACGCTCTCGTCCTCGCCAAGGTTCGCCAGGTCCTCGGGCCCAACATCAAGTACATCGTCTCCGGCGGCGCCCCCCTGGCCCCCGACCTCGCCCTCTTCTACGCCGGCGCCGGCCTGACCCTCCTCCAGGGCTACGGCCTGTCCGAGACCACCGGTCCCATCGCCGTCCAGACCATCGAGCACCGGCCCGTCGGTACCGTCGGCACACCCCTGCCGGGGAATTCGATCAAGATCGCCCCCGACGGGGAGATCCTCGTGCGCGGCGTGTCCGTCATGACCGGCTACTACCACCTGCCCGACCAGACGCGCGAAGCCATGCCGGACGGATGGCTGCGCACCGGCGACCTCGGCACCATCGACCGCAGGGGGCAGTTGCGGATCACGGGCCGCAAGAAGGAGCTCATCGTCACCGCGGGCGGCAAGAACGTCTCCCCCGGGATCCTCGAAGAGGCCCTCGCCACCCACCCGCTCATCGCCACCATCGTCGTCGTCGGCGATGCCCGCCCCTACATCGGCGCCCTCATCGTCCTCGATCGCGATGCCCTGCCCGACTGGCTGCGCCGCCACGGGCTGCCCATCGTCGATGCCCCCCGCGCCGCCGATCTGCCAGAGGTCCGCCACTCCCTCGATCGCGCGATCGCCCGGGCCAACAAGCAGGTCTCGCGAGCCGAGTCCATCCGCCGCTACCGGATCATCGACGCTTCCTTCACCGTCGAGAACGGATTCGTCACGCCCTCGATGAAGCTGCGTCGCTCCGCGGTGCTCTCCGCCTACGCCCACGAGGTCGACGCCCTCTACGCCGAGGACCCGAAAGGCCGCGGAGCCCGTCGGAGCTGACGGCGAACCCTAGTAGTCTCGACGAGGCGGCCACGACGGGCCGCGCACGAGGAAAGGCACGACACCATGGTGGTACGCAGACTCGCCGACGGATCCTGGGAGTCCCCCGCGACCCAGCACGCCGCCGAGGGCATGAACATCCCCCGGATGCTCCAGCGGCGCGCCCAGGCCCACCCCGGTCAGGTCGCCATCGAGAGGCGCGACTCCGTGGGCACCTGGCGCCCCGTCACCATCGAGCAGTTCCGCGACCACGTGATGTCCACCGCGCGCGGCCTCATCGGCCTGGGCATTGAAGCCGGGGACCACGTCGCGATCCTCGCCCCCACCTCCTACGAGTGGGCGCTCTTCGACTACGCCGCCCTGTCCTGCGGCGCGATCACCGTGCCCATCTACGAGACCGACTCGGCCACTCAGATCGAGCACATCCTCGCCGACGCGGACATCCGCCTCGTCATCACCGCGACCTCCCAGCAGGCCGACCTCGTCGAATCCGTCCGCACCCCCGGCGTGCGCATGGTCCTGTCCCTCGACCGCGGCGCCGAACGGGTCGTCGCGTCGGCGGCCCTGGCCGTCGACGCCTCCCTCGTCGACGAGCGCACCGACGCCGTTCGCCTCCACGACGAGGCGACAATCATCTACACCTCCGGCACCACCGGAGTGCCCAAGGGCGTCGTCCTCACCCACGCGAACTTCATCGAGACCTTCCTCCAGGCCTACGACTTCCTCCCCGTCCTCATCAACGACCCGAAGTCGCGCTCGCTCCTCTTCCTGCCCGTCGCCCACGTCCTCGCCCGATTCGTCATGTACGCGCTCCTGTCGGGCCAGGGCGTCGTCGCCTTCGCCCCCGACACGAGCAACCTCGTCGCCGACATCGCCACCTTCAAGCCGACGATGCTCCTCGTCGTCCCCCGCGTCCTCGAAAAGGTCTACAACGCGGCGTCGGCGAAGGCCGGCGGCGGGTTCAAGGGGCGGATGTTCTCGTGGGCCGCCAACCAGGCCCGGCAGGTCTCCCGCGCCACCGCCTACGCGGACTCCCCCGCCCCCGAGGGGCACCTCGACCTGCCCCTGCCCGACACGACGCCCGTCCCCGACATCACCGCGACCCCCTCGCCCGGGCCCAGCCTGGCGCTCAAAGTCCGCGCGCGCGTCGCCGACGCCCTCGTCCTCAACAAGGTCAAGGCGATCCTCGGGCCCAACCTCCACACGATCATCTCCGGCGGAGCCCCCCTGGCCGCCGACCTCGCGAACTTCTACCGGGGCCTGGGCGTCACCCTCCTCCAGGGCTACGGCCTGTCCGAGACGACCGGCCCCATCGCCGTCGAGACCCCCGAGGACTACCCGCCGGACTCGGTCGGCTTCCCCTGGCCCGGCAACCGGATGAAGCTCGCCGAGGACTCCGAGCTCCTCGTCCGCGGCGTCTCGGTGACCACCGGCTACCACAACCTCCCCGAGGCCACCGCCGAGTCCTTCGTCGACGGATGGTTCCGCACCGGCGACCTGGCGAGCATCGACGACACCGGGCACCTGCGGATCACGGGCCGCAAGAAGGAGCTCATCGTCACCGCGGGCGGCAAGAACGTCTCCCCCGAGGTCCTTGAGGACGCGCTCGCCACCCACCCGCTCATCGCCAACGTCATCGTCGTCGGCGACGCCCGCCCCTACATCGGGGCGCTGATCTCCCTCGATACGGACATGCTCCCCGACTGGCTGCGCTCTCACGGGCTGCCCATCGTCGACGCCGCGCGCGCCGCCGATCTGCCCGAGGTCCGCCACTCCCTCGAGAGGGCCATCGGCCGGGCCAACCAGCGGGTCTCGCGAGCCGAGTCCATCCGCCGCTACCGGATCATCAACGCGGCCTTCACCGTCGAGAACGGCTATCTCACGCCCTCGCTCAAACTCCGGCGCCGCGCCGTCCTGCGCGACTACGCGGCCGAGGTCGACGCCCTCTACGCCGACGGCGCCCAGTCCGGGACGCGCGGATGAGCGCCGCGCTCCCCGTCGCCCTCGTCACCGGCGCCACGCGCGGCCTGGGCTCGGCGATCGCCGATGCTCTGGCCGTCGACCACCACGTCCTCGTCGGCGGACGCGATCCCCGTGCGGTCGAGCGGCGCGTCGCCGAACTGCCGTCCGCCTCGCCCTTCGTCGCCGATCTCGCCGACCCCGGCTCCCTCGACCGGGCGCTCGCCGACGCCTCAGGGAGACTCGGCGCGCTGCGCGTCCTCGTCAACAACGCGGGCATCGCCAGGCGGCTGCCCATCGAGCGGACGACGCGCGACGACTGGGAGGAGATCCTCACGACCAACGTCGTCGCGGTCGCCGACCTGACGACCCGGCTCCTGCCCCATCTACGGGCCAACCGCGGCACCGTCGTCCTCATCAATTCGGGCGCCGGCGTGCGCATCTACCCCGAGGACGCGGCTTACACGGTGTCGAAGTGGGCGCTCAAGGCGTTCGGCGACTGCCTGCGCGAATCCGAGCGCGGGGCGCTGCGCGTCGTCTCGGTCCACCCGGGGCGCATCGACACCGATATGCAGCGCGACCTCGTCGCCGCCTCCGGGCTCCCGTACGACCCCGCGCAGCACATGTCCGCCGCCGACGTCGCCCGCTCGATCCGTTTGGCCCTCGACATGCCCTCGACGACGAACGTCGACGAGGTCCACATGAGGACGAGCGAGCAGAGGGGCTGACGGTCCCTCCTCCGCCTCCCGGGAACGCCGGGCCCGCCGGCTCCTCCTGGTCGTCGACGGGTGGCCGCAGGGGCCCGTGCTACTCGGCCGATGCCGCCCTTCAGGCCACCCCCGCCGCCTGCTCGGCTCGGGCCGCGTCCTTGGCGAGGACGTCCTTGAGGAACCGGCCGGTGAAGGACTCCTCCACCTCGGCCAACTGCTCGGGAGTCCCCTGGGCGACGACGGTGCCGCCGCCCGACCCCCCTTCGGGCCCCATATCGATGACCCAGTCGGCGCTCTTGACGACGTCGAGGTTGTGCTCGATGACGATCACCGTGTTCCCCTTGTCCGCCAGCGACTGGAGGACGAGGAGGAGCTTGCGGATGTCCTCCGAGTGCAGGCCCGTCGTCGGCTCGTCGAGGACGTAGACCGTACGCCCCGACGAGCGGCGCTGAAGCTCGGAGGCGAGCTTGACCCGCTGGGCCTCGCCGCCCGACAGGGTCGTCGCGCTCTGCCCGAGGCGCACGTAGCCGAGCCCGACCTCGACGAGGGTGTTGAGGTGGCGGGCGATCCGCGAGATCGGCGCGAAGAACTCGGCGGCCTCGGCGATCGGCATGTGGAGGACGTCGGCGACGGTCTTGCCCTTGTAGAGGACCTCGAGGGTCTCGCGGTTGTACCGGGCCCCGTGGCAGACCTCGCAGGGGACGTAGACGTCGGGCAGGAAGTTCATCTCGATCTTCAACGTGCCGTCGCCCTTGCAGGACTCGCAGCGCCCGCCCTTGACGTTGAAGGAGAAGCGCCCCGGCCCGTAACCGCGGACCTTCGCCTCCTGGGTGTCGGCGAAGAGCTTGCGGATCTGATCCCACACGCCCGTGTACGTCGCGGGGTTGGACCGGGGGGTGCGGCCGATGGGCGACTGGTCGACGTGGACGACCTTCTCCAGGTCGGCGGTGCCCGTGATCGAGCGGTGCCGTCCGGGCACGAGGCGCGCGCCGTTGAGGCGCGAGGCGAGGGAGCGGTAGAGGATCTGGTTGACGAGGGTCGACTTGCCGGATCCGGAGACGCCGGTGACGGCGACGAAGCACCCGAGGGGGAACTCGACGGTGACGTCCTTGAGGTTGTGCTCGCGGGCGCCCTTGACGGTGATGACCCGGTCGGGGTCGACGCTCCGGCGCGTCGCGGGCACGCGGATCGTCCGCCTGCCGGACAGGTACTGGCCGGTCAGGGACTTCGGGTTGGCGCGCAGCTCGTCGAGGGTCCCCGAGTGGACGATCCACCCACCGGCCTCGCCGGCGCCCGGGCCGATGTCGACGATCCAGTCGGCGGCCTCCATCGTCTCCTCGTCGTGCTCGACGACGATGAGGGTGTTGCCCAGGTCTCGCAACCGCTGGAGGGTCGAGATGAGCTTGCGGTTGTCGCGCTGGTGGAGTCCGATGCTCGGCTCGTCGAGGACGTAGAGGACGCCGACGAGTCCCGAGCCGATCTGGGTGGCCAGGCGGATGCGCTGGGCCTCGCCCCCCGACAGGGTTCCCGCGCCCCGCGACAGCGTGAGGTAGGACAGGCCGACATCGACGAGGAAGTCGAGGCGCGCGCGGATCTCGGTGAGGATGGGCGCGGCGATCGACGCGGAGCGGACGTCGAGGTCGAGGTCGACGAGGTGGTCGCGGGCGTCGGTGATCGACAGGTCGGACAGTTCGGCGATCGACAGGGACCCGATGGTGACGGCGAGGACCTCGGGGCGCAGGCGCGCCCCGAGGCACGTGGGGCATGGGACCTCTCGCATGTAGCCGTCCATGCGCTCGACGACGGTCTGCGACTCGGTCTCCTCCTTCTTGCGCTGGATGTAGGTGACGACTCCTTCGAAGCCCGTGGTGTACGAGCGCTCGCGCCCCCAGCGGTTGCGGAATTTGACTTGGACCTCGTAGTCCTTGCCGAAGAGGATCGCGTCGCGCGCCTCGTCGGGCAGGTCCTTCCACGGGGTGTCGACGGTGAATCCGAGTTCTTTCCCGAGGGAGGCGAGGAGCCGCTTGTGGTACTTGAAGTTCGAGTTCCACGGGATGACCGCCCCCTCGGCGAGGGTGAGCTCCTCGTCGGGAACGACGAGGTCCGGGTCGACCTCCAGGCGCGAGCCGAGCCCCGAGCAGTCGGGGCAGGCCCCGTAGGGGGCGTTGAAGGAGAAGGTGCGCGGCTCGATCTCCTCCAGGGCGAGGACGTGGTCGTTCGGGCACGCCCGCTTCTCCGAGTAGCGGCGGCGCCTCTCGGGATCGTCCTCGTCGAGGTCGACGCAGTCGATGACGACGAGGCCGTCGGACAGGCGCAGGGCGGTCTCGACGGAGTCCGTCAGGCGTTGGCGCATCCCCTCCCGGACGACGAGGCGGTCGACGACGACCTCGATGGTGTGGCGCAGCTTCTTCTCCAGGACGGGCGCGGAGTCGAGGCGGACCGCCTGTCCGTCGATGATCGCGCGCGTGTAGCCGGAGGTCTTGAGCTCGTCGATGAGGTCCTGGTACTCGCCCTTGCGGCCCCTGACGACGGGCGAGAGCACTTGGAACTTCGTGCCCTCGTCCATGGCGCGGACCCGGTCGACGATCTGCTGGGCGGTCTGGGCCTGGATCCGGGCGCCGCATTCGGGGCAGTGGGCGGTGCCGGCGCGGGCGTACAGGAGGCGCAGGTAGTCGTGGATCTCGGTGATCGTGCCGACGGTCGAGCGGGGGTTGCGCGATGTGGACTTCTGATCGATGGACACGGCGGGCGACAGCCCTTCGATGAAGTCGACGTCGGGCTTGTCCATCTGGCCGAGGAACTGACGGGCGTAGGAGGACAGGGATTCGACGTACCGGCGCTGCCCCTCGGCGAAGATCGTGTCGAACGCCAGGGAGGACTTGCCGGACCCGGATAGGCCGGTGAAGACGATCATCGCGTCGCGCGGCAGATCGAGGTCGACGTCCTTGAGGTTGTGCTCCCGGGCCCCGTTGATGATCAGATGTTCGTGCACCTTCCCGATCCTACCCGTCGGGGCTTTCCTCAGCCCGGGCGAGGCTCTACCGTGGGGGCATGGCATATTTCGCACTCGAGTACGTGTACGACACCGATCAGTCCGAGCTCATGGATCGGCTGCGCCCCGACCATCGGGCGTTCCTCGCTTCGTGCAGGGATCGGGGACTGGTCGTCGCTTCCGGGCCCCTCGTCGGGGCCGGCCGCGCGCTCATCGTCGTCCAGGCGGATAGTGTCGAGGATGTCTTCTCGGTCCTCGACGAGGACCCGTTCTACACGGCGGGCGTGATCCTCGATCGCCCGATCCGCCAGTGGGATCCGGTGATCCGCTCGTTCTGACCGCTGCTCCCCCGCCCTCTCACGGCCGCGGCCCGCCCTCCTCCGGGCCGGCCGCTGATCGGCGGGAGCGACCGGTGGAGTCTCGAACGATGAGAACGCCGGGGACTTCGTGGTGCTCAGACTCCTCGAAGGACGATTCGCCGCGCTGTGCGAGGATCGCCTCGACGAGGCGGTCGGCGGCGATTCTGCCCTTGCTCCGGATGGATTGGCGCACGGTGGTCAGAGCAGGGCGCGCCCATTCGGACTCGGGGATGTCGTCGAAACCGGTGACGGAGACCTGGTCGGGAATCGCGATTCCCATGCTGGTGAACGCTCCGATGGCGCCAAGGGCGAGGATGTCTGAGAAGCAGACGACAGCGGTGGGATGGGGGCCTCTACTCGTCCATCGGCGGACGATCTCACGATGGGCGGCTGATTTCGTCAAGGGGATCTCAGCGATCTCGAGCCGGACATTGTCGATAAGACCACGGGCCTCGATAGCGGCGATGACCCCCTGGTACCGCCGCCTCAGGGAGCCGTGCCAGGCGTCGACCCCGCGGTCGTGACCCGATTCGAAGGCGAGAAGCAAGAGCCGACGATGACCGAGGGCGAGAAGGTGCTCGACGACTTCGCCCATTGCCCTTTCCTCGTCGAGGCCGACTGTGGGGATGCCGGGTTGGGGGTCTCCGTCGATGACGATGAATGGGGTGTGCTGGCGGCGAATGGCCTTGATCTCGGAGCGGTCCGATTCGAGCCCGACGACGAGGAATCCGTCAACGGTCGATACGGGGACGGCTTTCGCCATGGAGCCTTTAAGCGGCGGGATGAGGAGGAGGAACAGTCCCTCGCGCGTGCACGTTTGCCCGATGCCGGACACAAGTTCGGAATAGTAGGGGTTGGAGAAGACTGCTCCGATGGATTGCGGGAGGAGAAGGCCGAGATTGTGGGTCGTTCCGGTGCGCAGCGTACGGGCGGCGGGGTCGCGCACGTAACCCAGCTCTTCGGCAGCTTCTTGAATGACCTTGACGGTTTCATCGGAGAGACGCGCCGGGTTGTTGTACGCGAATGAGACGGCCGAGACGGACACTCCCGCCCGTCGAGCGACATCCTTCATCGTCGCCCGGTTTCGCGCGCGGGCCATCAGGACCCCTCCATGACGAGGACCGAGAGTCCGGGGACGACGACCCATTCGCCCTCGATACTCAGGGCCTCATTCGTGCTCAGGCGTCCATCGTTCACACTCACCAGTATGCGTCCATCGACGGGAATCGCGGTACGCGGAATCGCGGTGTGGGATGGGGAGCGGTTGATCACCGTGGTCGACGAGCAGGCGGCGGCGCCGATCGTGCGGGTAGTGCGCAGGATGAGGACATCGCCGGCGGCGAAGGGCGTGTCCAGACTGCCCCGGCCATAAGCTGGGCAGTCGCGTCGAGCGGCTGCCAATGCGGTGACGATGTCGAGTAGTTGACGATTCCAGGTGCTCTCATCCCACGGCATGCAGGCCCGGCAGCCGGGGTCGTCCTCGCCGGTGACGCCGATCTCGTCCCCGTAATAGATCATGGGGGCCCCGGGATAGGCGAAGAGAATGGCGAGGGCCTGGGCTTGGGCGGCCGTGTTCTCCGAATGCACGGTGCGCACGCGGTCAGTGTCGTGGCTGCCGAGAAGATTCATCATCGCGGGCGCAGCAGACGGGGGGATGGAACGTTGAAGGGCGAGTGCGGCATCGGCAGTGGCGGCGCCGTCCGCTATCCGGCGCGCTGTGAAGTCGAGGGCGAGATCGCGCAGACCGTAGTTCATCGTGCCGTCGAAGGTGTCTCCGTGCAGCCAGTGGGTGGGAGTCTTCCATTCCTCGCCGATGAGGCAGGCCTGGGGGAAGCGCTCTTTGACGGTCGTGCGGAACAGGCGCCAGAAGTTCTTATTGATGAACCAGGGCACGTCCAGGCGCCATCCGTCGGCTCCTCGTTCCAACCAGTGCACGGCGACGCGCAGATGATGATCGCGTACGTCGGGATTGTGGGTGTTCCATTTGGGCATGTAGACGCATCCCGAGCAGGTCTTGAAATTGGGCTCGGGGACCGTGCGCACGGGGAAGTCGTCGACCATGTACCAGTTGACGTAGGGAGAAGAGGCTTCATGGGCGATGACGTCCTGGAAGTACGGGTGGTCCGAGCCACAGTGGTTGAAGACCCCGTCGAGGACTACTCGCATGCCGCGCGCGTGACAGGCGTTGATGAGGGCATCGAAGGCGGCGTCGCCGCCGAGGAGCGGGTCGATGGAGAAGTAGTCGATGCCGTCGTAGCGATGATTGGTGGTGGCCGTGAAGACGGGGGTGAGGTAGAGCGTATTGGCGCCTATGGAGGCAATATGATCCAACCCCTCGATGATGCCCCACAGGTCTCCGCCGCAGAAGTTGTCGCGGGTAGGTACGGCTCCCCAGGGTTGAACCTCATCGGGGTCGATCGTGCGGTCGCCGTTGCGGAATCTCTCGGGAAAGATCTGGTAGAAAACGGCATCGGTCAGCCATTGCGGCACCAGCGGTGAGAGACGAGCGCGGGATGCGGGGGTAGCGGTATGCATCGACATGGTTACTCCTTGACTCCGCCGGCGGTCAGGCCGCGGATGAGAGATCGTTGAAAGATGAGGAACATGAGAACGGTGGGCGCGGTCGCGGTGAGAGTACCGGCCATGAGCAAGTGCCAGGAGGTGCCATACCTGCCCTGGAAGACAGATAATCCGACTTGGATGGTGCGCATGCCGTCATCGTTGGTGACGAGTAGGGGCCAGAGAAAGTCGTTCCAGGCGAAGAGCATCGAGAAGACGGCCAGGGTGGCCAGTGCCGGGCGCGCGAGCGGGAGGACGATGCGGACGAAGACCCCGAAGCGCGTGCACCCGTCGATGCGCGCCGCATCTTCAAGCTCTCGCGGGATGGTGGCGATGTATTGACGCAGCAAGACGATTCCGAACACATCGGCCAGGCGCGGCACGATGAGCGCGGCGTAGGAGTCGATCCAATCCAGGACGGTGATGAGGGCGAACGCCGGGATGATCGTGACGAAAGTGGGCACCATCATCGTGGCCAGTAGCACGAAGAACAGCGTTTTCTTGCCAGGGAAGTCCAGTCGGGCAAAAGCGTAGGCAGCCATCGCGTCCAAGAGCAGATGTCCGGCGACGATGGCGACGGTCATGATGATCGAGTTGATGTAGTAACGGGTGAAGGGGGCGGCCTGCCACGCCTGGGCGTAATTCTCCCAGTGCCAGGATGTCGGCAGAATCGTCGTGAAGACCTCGCTTCGGCTCTTCACACTCGTGAGGAGCATCCAGGCGAAGGGGGCCAGCACGGTGAGAGAGCCGGCGCTGAGCAGCAGGTGGCGCGGCCATGCGCGGTGATGTGCGTTCATGGTTCCTCCGTTCTTCTAGGCCAGGTCGGATTCGCCCGAACCCGACCATTTCCACTGCACCGCGGTCACTGCGAGGACGAGGGCAAGGCAGACGAAGGCGATGGAGGAGCCGTAGCCGTACTCCCCGAGGCGGAACGACGTTCGGTACATCAGCATCCCGAGGACATCGGTCCCGCCCGTGGGCCCTCCTCCGGTGAGCACGTATACGAGGTCGAAGGACTGGAAGGCCGTGATCAGGGCCTGGACGACGACGACGAACGTCATCGGCCGCAGTAATGGGATGGTGACGTGGCGTATGCGCTGCCAGGTGTCGGCCCCGTCGAGGGCGGCGGCTTCGTAGCACGAGACCGGAAGCGCCTGAAGGGCGGATAGATACATGATCGCGTTGAATCCCAGGTTCTTCCAAACCGTCAAGGCGGTTAACGCGCCCAGTGCCGTCCACCGATCGCCGAGCCAGTCGAATCCGCCGATCCCGATCCGATCGAGCAGGGTGTTGAGGATTCCGGAAGGGTCGAGAACATACTTCCAGATGATGGCGGCGGCCACGGAGGAGGTGACGGTGGGGAGGAAGTAGATTCCGCGGTACAGGGTCCGACCTCGAATGGGGGCGTCGAGCAGGAGGGCGATGGTCATCCCTGAGGCGACGGACAGCAGTGCGACTCCGGCCGCGTACAGAACAGTGACGAGTAGGGAGTTCGCCACCGCTGGATCGTGGATGAGACGGATGTAGTTGTTCAGGCCGATGAACCTTTGGTCGGTCCCGAATCCGTCCCAGCTCGTCGCCGACAGGTAGGCCGCCGAGATGAGCGGGTAGACGACGAAGACCGCGAGCACCAGCAGTGCTGGAGCGAGGAAGATCGCGGCTGTCGTCCGTTCCACGCGTTTCGGATCCGAGAAGAACGAGGGAAGCGCACGGTCGCCCACCCCGGTGGATGATCGTGCTCGTCCCGCTGGGGCGACCCCGCGCATCTGTCTCACTCCCCTTTCATGAGGATCTTGTTGACGGCGCTTTCCGCCGCGTCGAGGGCGTCAGCGGCAGTGGTCGTCCCGTTGAGGGCCTTCTCGATCTCGGTGGCGAAGGCGTAAGAGATCTTCGGGTACAGGGGGGTCGCCGGACGGGTGCGGGCCGTGGGCATGGCATCGATGTAGGGGCGTAATAGCGGCTGGGTATCAGCCACCCAGTCGGTGTAGTCGGCCGATACCGCTACGTCTTCACGCACTGGGAGGAACCCGGTCTTCTGGCACCATTCCAGAACCTGCTCCTCGCTGAGGAACCACGCGAGGAAATCTCCAGCAGCCGGAGCCTGCGCTCCGTCGAAGACGAGCGCCTGTTCCCCGCCGAGATTCGTCGCGGCCGTGCCCGAGGCGGGGTGGGGCGCTTGCGCCGATTCAAAGGGGAAGGGAGGGTCGTTCTGCCATATGCCAACCATCCACGAGCCTTCCTGGGCGGCTGCCGCCGAGCCTTTCTCGAATTCTCCCCATGATGTCGTGGCCGAGGGCACCAGTCCTTCGTCGAGCAGGTCGATCCAGAAGTCAAGGGCCCGTCTTCCCGCTTCCGTGTTGAATGCGGCCGACGTGTTGTCGGTATTGAGGAACTCCCCGCCGGCCTGCCACAGGTTGACTTGGAAGTTCCAGGTCAACCCCTCGCCAGTGTCTCCTGCTCGTGTGTACAGCTCGTATGGAGGCTTTCCCGTTTTCTCGAGAATCGTCCTACCCTGGCTGATGAGTTCCTCCCACGTGTCAGGGGCCGAGGTTACCCCTGCTTGCGCGTACAGATCCTTGTTGTAGAGGAAGCCGAGGTTGTTCGCCGATACGGGGACCGATCGAAGCGCGCCGTTCGCGTCCGTCCCGTAAGTTCGCAGGTTGTCATACAGAGCTTCCACGGTCTGGTCGGGAAGCAGGTGGGACAGGTCAGCGGTTTTGCCGGTCGCGACGATCCTCGGTGCCCACACCAGGTCTCCGATCACCATTGTGGGAAGAGTGTCGGTCTGCGCTGCCGTCTGGATCTTGGTGAGCAGCTCCGAATTGGGCACGGTGACAGCTGAGATCTTCACATCGGGATGCTGCTCCTGATAGGCGGAAACAGCAGCGTCGAAAGCATCTGCGTTCGCACCGTCCCAGTAATGCCAGATCGTCACTTCCGACGAGCGGTCCTGCGATCCAGTGGAGGAAGAGCGCGGTGAGGCGCCGGGAACGCAGGCCCCGAGCAGCGTCGCGCTCAGAACCGCAGCGCACGAAACGAGAAGGGTGTGTTTCTTCATGTCGCCAACTCCTTTGTTGCGTCGTCGTATCGCGATGCCTCATCAGGACGGTCGCAGGGACACTTGTCCATGTTGCATCGTTTTACTATTGTACACATCACGTCGGCCTCTGTCGACGTCACCCATTTCATGACAAGGAGGTCACCCCTATGAGATCCACACCCCCGCGCGTTTTCCTACCCGGTGCGGTAGCAGTCGTCGCCCTATCGGCCTTGCTCAGCACCGCATCACCTTCGCCATCCGCGGCCGACCCTGCCCCCTCCCCCGCTCCAGCATCCTCCCCAGGCCCGCTCGCCGAGGGCGACGTCATCTATCAAGTCGTCGTCGACCGCTTCGCCGACGGCGACTCCTCCAACAACGACACCGGCAACGGGGAGTACGACCCCCAGGATCTCGGTTTCTACCACGGAGGGGACTGGAAGGGGCTGACCGACAAGCTCGACTACATCTCAGGCTTGGGCGTCACGGCAATCTGGCTCTCCCCGGTCTCCGAACAGCAACCCGTTTCAAAGGACGGAAAAGAAGGGAGCTACCACGGCTATTTCACTCGCGACTTCGCGACTCCCAACTCTCACTTCGGCTCCGCGACGGAGTTGCAAACACTCATCGACACCGCCCATTCCAAGGGACTGAAGATGATCCTCGACGTCGTTCCGAATCACACCGCCGATTATCTCGACGCGGGAGCGACATCGTACACCTCAGCCGCCTACCAGCCGGCACCGCCACTGAACGATGCGAATTACTACCATCACAATGGCGACTGCGCATTCGACGGGACACAATCGCAGGAGCAAATCGAGAATTGCGATCTAGGTGGCCTCGACGATCTCGACCAGTCCAATCCCGCCGTTTCCGACTACCTGATAACCACCTATAGGGACTGGGTGGACATGGGCTTTGACGGCGTTCGCGTAGATGCCGCCCGCTCGGTTCCCAAGCCCTGGCTGAAGAAATTCGAAGAGGGACTGGGAGTCCCATCCTTCGGCGAGATCTTCGTTGGAGACGTCGACTACGTCGCCGACTATCAGAACTATCAATGGGGCGAACTGGACTTCCCCTACTTCTTCACCGTTCGAGAAGTGTTCTCAGCTGATACAGACATGCGCGCCTTGAAGACCCTCTTCGATCAGGACTCCGCGTACGTCAACGCCAATCGCCTCGAAACATTCATCGACAACCATGATCGCGCGCGCTTCCTGACGTGGGCGAATGACGACTATCAACGGCTGCGCTCCGCCCTGACGTTCCTGCTCTCCTCGCGCGGCGTCCCAGTGATCTACTACGGGACCGAACAAGCAGACGACGGCAACGGTAACGGCAACGAGGTGCCGATCGCGAATAAGGACAACCGCAAGGACATGCCGTCCTTCGACACCGACGCCACCATCTATCGCCATATCCAACGTGTGACGAGCGTGCGCGACTCCGTGCCCGCGCTCAAGACCGGAACGCAACGAGAGATGTGGAGCGATCCCACCGTCTACTCCTTCTCCCGCAGGGATGACGCCAGCGGCGATGAGGCAGTCATCGTATCGACCAATTCCTGGAATCCTCAAACGAGGACGATCCCCATCCGATCGGAGAGTTCCCTACCCGTCGGAACAGTCCTGGTCAACGCCATGAACACCGATCAAAAGGCGACGATCGAAAAAGGTGGCGCCACCGGACGCCAGATCACGGTGACCGTCGACGGGCATGACACGGCGATCTATTCGCCCATCGGAACAATCGACGCATACTCGCCGAGCCACGATACTGTGACCACCGTGCGCGTCCATGCCAATGTTGGCTACGGCAACGCCATTGCGATCCGCGGCGATGCGTACCCCTTCACCTGGTCTTCGGGCCGGGCGGCGCGCTGGACCGAAGGCGATGTGTGGGTTTATGAGACCGAAAGGATCCCGGCGGGAACCCCCATCAATCTCAAAGCACTCGTCAACGACTCCACCTGGCAAAGCGGTGATAACACCGTTGCCGAAGCGGGCTCCGTCATCGACATCTATCCATCGTTCCCCTGAGAAGCACCAGCGCAACGGGACGGTGTGCCAGTGCATTTCCGGCGTATCGCCCCGCCCTCTTACGGCCGCGGCCCGCCCTCCTCCGGGCCGGTCGCGGCCATCGCTTCGGCGGCGCGCAGGCCGCGCAGGTGGAGGCCGCGATGGGCCCCCTCGATGAGGAGGCAGGCGGACGCGCCGATGCCGACGATCAGCGGCCACTGCTCCGGGGCCGGCCACGCGAGGGCGAAGAACTCGCGGATCACGGGGACGAAGACGCCGAGGACCGCGCCGGACGCCATGACGGCGATGAGGCCGATGCGCCAGCCGACGAGGGGGCGCGCGGTGATCGACAGGAGCCACAGGGCCCCGGCGGTCAGGGCGAGGACGGCCGCGGTGCGCCCGGGGGTGCTCCCGATGCCGACGAGCGCGTAGGCCGTCAGGCAGGCGGCCGCGAGGGCCGTTCCGGCGGGCATCGCCAGCGATAGCGTGCGCCGGAGGAATCCGGGGACGTAGCGGCGGGCGTTGGGCGCCATCGCGATGAAGAACCCGGGGATGCCGATCGTCAGGACGTCGACGTAGGTGAAGTGGCGGGGCAGGAACGGGTAGGCCCATCCGGCGCCGGCGCAGACGAGGACCATGATCGCCGCGTACGTCGTCTTGGCGAGGAAGAGGGCGGAGACGCGCTCCATGTTCGCGATGATCCTGCGGCCTTCGGCGAGGACGCCGGGCAGGACGGAGAACTTCGAGTCGACGAGGACGACCTGGGCGAGGGCCTTCGTGGCCGGGGCCCCGTTGCCCATGGCGATGCCCAGGTCGGCGTCCTTGAGGGCGAGGGCGTCGTTGACGCCGTCGCCGGTCATCGCGACGCAGTGGCCTGCGGCTTGGAGCGCTTGGACCATCGCCCGCTTCTGCTCGGGGGTGACGCGCCCGAAGACGTCGTGGGCGAGGACGGCGGCCTGGAACTCGTCGGAGAGGAGGTCGTCGGGCAGCAGGCGGGCGTCGCACACGGCGGGGGCGGCGCCGTCGGGTCCGTGAAGACCGACCTGCGCGGCGAGGGCGCCGACGGTCGCCGGGTTGTCGCCGGAGATCACGCGCACGCGCACGCCCTGTCGGCGGAAGTAGTCGACGGTCTGGGCGGCGTCGTCGCGCAGGTCCTCCTCGAGGACGACGAGGGCCATGGGCCGGGTCCCCGTGATGGGCCGGTCCTCGTGTGGGGCGTGGGGTGTGTGGGCGAGGGCGACGACGCGCGCGCCGGAGGATGCCTCCTCCTGGGCGCGTGCCAGTGCCTGGCCCCCCGGGGGGGTGGATGCGTCGAGGACGATCTCGGGGGCGCCGAGGATCCAGGCGTTCGCGGCGTCCCCGCACGCGGCCCATTTGCGCGCCGAGGAGAAGGGGATCGACCATTCGGGGGCCGTCGCTCGGGCGGGCGCGTCCTCGTCGGCGAGGGCGGAGGCGATGGCGTCCGCCGTGGCGTTGGCCCGGTCGGCGGTCAGGGCGGCGAGGGCCCGGTCGACGGCGGAGGGCCCGGCCCCGTCGAGGGGGATGATCCGGCGGACGCGGATGCCGCCGGTGGTCAGCGTCCCGGTCTTGTCGACGCACAGCGCGTCGACGCGCGCGAGGACCTCGACGGCGGGCAGCTCCTGGACGAGGACGCCGCGTCGGGCCAGTGTCGCCGATCCGAGGGCGAAGTTCATCGAGGTCAGGAGGATCAGCCCCTGGGGGATCATGCCGACGACGGAGGCGACGGCCAGGACGATCGCGTGCTGCCATGTGGCGTCGTCGGCGGCCAGACGGGTCTGGGACCAGATGGTGAGGGCGATCGTGGGGATCAGGAGGGCGAGGACGACGCGCAGGACCTTGTTGATGGACACGTGGATCTCTGAGCGGGTCCGTTGGAAGACCCGGGCGGCGCGGGAGATCCCCTGGGCGTAGACGTCCTGCCCGACGGCGGTGGCCCGCATGACGCCCGATCCGGCGACGACGGAGGTGCCGGCGAGCACCCGGTCGCCGGGGTTCTTGCGCACCGGCCGGGATTCGCCGGTGAGGAGCGATTCGTCGACCTCCAGGCCCGTGGAGTCGAGGACGTCGCCGTCGACGCAGATCTGGTCGCCGAGCCGCAGGTCGAGGACGTCGTCGAGGACGACCTCGTCGACCCCGATCCGCACGCGCTGGCCGTCGCGGCGAGCCTCGGCGTGGGGCGCGTCGACGATCGCGAGGGCGTCGAGCGTTCTCTTCGCGCGCCATTCGGCGACGATCCCGACGATCGCGTTGATGATCATCACGCCGCCGAAGACGGCGTCCTGCCAGTGGCCGAAGACGAGGACGAGGACCATCGCGCCGATGAGGATCGCGTTGAACAGGGTGAGGACGTTCTCGCGGATGATCGACCCGAGGGAGCGCGAGGAGCGCTGCTCGACGGCGTTGGTCTGTCCGAGGGCGACGCGCTGGGCGACTTCGTCGGCGGTCAGACCGAGCGGGTGGGCGGCGAGAGTCGTCATTCTCGTCCTTCCTCAACGGGCGTGATCGGGTTCAGGCGGGGTCGCTGATCTCGTCTCGCGGTGCGTCGAGGGAGTCGTCGTGGGCGCCGTTGGCGCCGTCCCGCGCCATCCTACGGGATGCGAGGACCGAGGCGATGACCGTGATGAGGATCGTCACGACGATGAATCCCAAGGAGGCGCTGATCGTCGGCTCGGGGATGAGCTCCCACGGGTGCCCGCCGTTGATGAAGGGCAGTTCGTTGGTGTGCAGCGCGTGGTTGATGAGTTTGAAGCCGATGAACCCGAGGATCGCGGCGAGCCCGTAGTGGAGGTAGATCAGGCGGTCGAGGAGGCCGTCGATGAGGAAGTAGAGCTGGCGCAGGCCCAGGAGGGAGAAGGCGTTGGCGGCGAAGACGAGGTAGGGCTCGGAGGTCAGCGAGTAGATCGCGGGGATCGAATCGACGGCGAACATGACGTCCGCGGTCCCGATGGCGATGATGCACAGGAGCATCGGGGTGATGTAGGTCTTGCCGCCGTGGCGGTGGAGGACCTTGCCGCCGATGAAGCCGTCGGTCATGGGGATGATGCGGGCGACGAGCTTGACGAAACCGGAGGGCCGGTACTCCTCGGCGTCGTGTTCGTCGGGCGTCTCGATGCCTTCTCGGGCCTGCGAGATCGCGGTCCACAGGAGCCAACCGCCGAAGAGGTAGAAGATCCAGGAGAAGTTCTCGATGAGGGCCGCTCCGGCGAGGATGAAGACGAGGCGCAGGACGAGGGCGATGACGATGCCGGCGAGGAGGACCTCCTGCTGGTACTTCCGGGGGACCCGGAAGGCGGCGATCATGATGACGAACACGAAGAGGTTGTCGATCGACAGGGCCTTCTCGGTGATGTAGCCGGCGAAGTACTGCTGGCCGTAGTGGCCTCCCCAGATCCACCAGACGATGAGGCCGAAGACGACGGCCATCGCGATGTAGGCGATGGACCACCAGGCCGCTTCCTTTATCGTCGGTTCGTGCGGGGTTTTGACGTGGCCGACGATGTCGATGGTGATCATCGTCAGGATGATGGCGGCAAGCGCGATCCATCCGAGGGCGTGGACATCCACGGGCTGTTCCTCCGGTACGGGTGCTCGGGGTACCGGAGGTCTCCTCCCGCCGTGAGCCGGACCGGGCCTTCCGGCCGCCGGTCGTCGCGCTCATGGCCTGCGGCGCCGGAGGCTGGTCGAGACCCTCCGCCGTGATGACGACGCCGCCGTTGGTGGGAGTACTCCCCTCCGACTGGACCCTTGTAGTCTATCGGGTGGAGGCCCCGGGTCGCCGCGCGGGCCGGCCCCGGCGCTGTGGTGTTCGTCCCTCAGCCCGCCCTCCTCCTCGACCGCGCCGAGGGGAGGCGGGCGCTCGACGCGTCAATGGGCGCGCTGCATCTGCCGCAGTTCTTTCTTCAGGTCCTCGATCTCGTCGCGCAGGCGCGCGGCGACCTCGAACTGGAGGCGCTCGGCGGCGGTCATCATCTGCGAGGAGAGCTCCTCGATGAGGGCGGCGAGGTCGGCCTCGGCCCGCGCTCCCGGCGAGCCCGATCCGCTGCGGGCCCGTTGGGAGGCGGGAGTCTCCTTGCGGTAGCCGCCCTCGAGGAGCGTCTGCGTGTCCACCTGCTCGCGGGCGAGCATCTCGGTGACGTCGGAGATCTTCTTGCGCAGCGGCTGCGGATCGATCCCGTGGTCGCGGTTGTAGGCGATCTGGATCTCGCGGCGGCGCATCGTCTCCGAGATCGCGGCCTGCATCGAGTCGGTGACGGCGTCGGCGTACATGTGGACTTCGCCGGACACGTTGCGGGCGGCGCGGCCGATCGTCTGGATGAGGGAGCGGGTCGAGCGCAGGAACCCCTCCTTGTCGGCGTCGAGGATCGACACGAGGGAGACCTCCGGCAGGTCGAGTCCTTCGCGCAGGAGGTTGATGCCGACGAGGACGTCGAAGGCCCCCGTGCGCAGCTCCCGCAGGAGTTCGACGCGCCGCAGGGTGTCGACGTCGGAGTGGAGGTATTCGACGCGGATGCCCCGTTCGGCGAGGTAGGTGGTCAGGTCCTCGGCCATCTTCTTCGTCAGGGTCGTCACGAGCACGCGCTCATCCCTCTCGACGCGCACGCGAACCTGCTCGAGGAGGTCGTCAATCTGCCCGTGGGTGGGCTTGACGATGACCAGCGGATCGACGAGGCCGGTCGGGCGGATGATCTGCTCGACGACGCCGTCGCATCGGTCGAGTTCGTAGGGGCCGGGCGTGGCGGACAGGTAGACGGTCTGCCCGATGCGCTCGGTGAACTCGTCCCAGGTCAACGGCCGGTTGTCCATCGCCGACGGCAGCCGGAACCCGTGGTCGACGAGGGTGCGCTTGCGCGACATGTCGCCCTCGAACATCGCGCCGATCTGGGGGACGGTGACGTGTGACTCGTCGATGATCAGGAGGAAGTCGTCGGCGAAGTAATCGAGGAGGGTGTGCGGGGGCGTCCCGGGCCCGCGCCCGTCGATGTGGCGCGAGTAGTTCTCGACGCCGGCGCACGAGCCGATCTCGCGGAGCATCTCCAGGTCGAAGGTCGTGCGCATCCGCAGGCGCTGGGCCTCCAGGAGCTTCCCCTGGGACTCGAACCAGGAGACCCTCTCGTCGAGCTCCTCCTCGATCGAGGCCAGGGCGCGGGTCATGCGCTCGCGCCCGGCGACGTAGTGGCTGGCCGGGAAGAGGTAGGTGTGGTCGACCTCGTCGATGACGTCGCCGGTCAGCGGGTGGAGGACCGCCAGGGCGTCGATCTCATCGCCGAACATCTCGATGCGGATCGCCAGCTCCTCGTAGACGGGGATGATCTCGATGGTGTCGCCGCGCACGCGGAAGGTCCCACGGGTGAACGCCATGTCGTTGCGGACGTACTGCATCGCGACGAAGGCGCGCAGGAGGTCGTCGCGGTCGATGCGCTGGCCGCGGGAGAGCTCGACCATCCGGGCGACGTACTCCTCTGGCGTGCCCAGGCCGTAGATGCACGACACGGAGGCGACGACCACGGTGTCGCGGCGCGTCAGGAGGTTGTTCGTCGCGCTGTGGCGCAAGCGCTCGACCTCGTCGTTGATCGACGAGTCCTTCTCGATGAAGGTATCCGTCTGGGGGATGTAGGCCTCGGGCTGGTAGTAGTCGTAGTAGGAGACGAAGTACTCGACGGCGTTGTTGGGCAGGAGCTGGCGGAATTCGGCGGCGAGCTGGGCGGCGAGGGTCTTGTTCGGCTCGATGACGAGGGCCGGGCGTTGAAGCTCCTCGATGAGCCACGCGGTCGTCGCGGACTTGCCGGTGCCCGTCGCGCCCATGAGGACGACGTCCTGCTCCCCGTCGCGGATGCGCTCGGCGAGCTCGCGAATGGCTTTCGGCTGGTCGCCGGAGGGCGTGTACTCGGAGATCACCTCGAAGGGGTTCTCCTGGCGCAGGACGGGACGTTCGCTCACCCTCCTACGGTAGCCGCCCCCGCGGGCGTCTGCGTCTCAGGCCCTCTCCCCCGATCCTCCCGAGCCCCTCGCCCCCGACAGGACCGCCGAGGCACCCGGCGAACGGCCCTCCCATCGCCTGCGCTCCCGCCTGAGCCCAGTCTCCCGAGCCGCCTCGGGGATGGGCTGCTGCCCGTACGAGGAGCGCGCGGCTCCTCCTTCCGCAGACGTTTCCTCCGCATTGGCCAGAGCCCCGTGGATCCGCCTCCCCCGCACAGGTATCATGACCTTCATCACAAGCGGTGGCCGTTCATCAGCGAAGGAACACTCACGTGCGCGCCGTATAGGGCGACCACCCGGCCGGGAGGGGACGACCATACCGCAGCCTTCACGATCCCCGCGCGGGAAGAGCCGGCGACTCGCAGGCCTCGCCGCGGCCCTGCTAACCGCCCCTCTCGCAGCCGCATGCGCCATGATCGCTCCGCACCCGTCCTCCATCCGGGTCGTCAGCACGGAGGAATTCACCACCGCGGGCGCAGTCGCCGCATTCCAGGTGAGCTCTCCGCCCTACAACGCCGGCTATAAGAACCGCGGGTACATCGCGGCCGTGCGCGAGGACGGGACGGGGATCGCGATGGAAGTCGGCCCCAACGTCGGCGCCACGCCCGTGTGGACCGAGGACGGCCTGTTCTTCTCGGCGACGGATGAGGAGATGCTCGTCACCGACGACGGCCTGACCCGCCTGCCCCGCCCCAACCCCGTCGCCCACGAGTTGATGCGCTGGCCCCTGCCCGACGTCAACGGCTTCCTCTCCTTCTCGAGCTACGGCTTCGTCGACGGGGAGATCCTCCAGCGCCTCACCCTGGGCAACGCCGACGGCGTCCGGGAGATCGACGTCCACGGCCAGTACATGGACATGGGGATGTGCGAGGAGAGCGCCTACGCCATCACGAGCACGCGCCTGACTCCCGGAATCCTCGACGACGTCACGAGCTTCGCCCGGGACAGGGGAACCGCACTGCCGAATCGAGCGACGATGCCCGCGCAGGAGGTGCTCGTCCGCGTCTACCCCGAGACGACGAGTCACTACCCGAGCATCGTCGGCCTTGCTCGCGAAGACGAAAGAGTGACGGGGGGCAACCAGGACATGCCCTGCGCCGAGGGCGTGATCTACCGCCCGATCTTCCTCAGGGACCATGCGCACGTCGACAAGGACTCCGGACTCGATGCGAAAGCGGGCCACGCTGCCCTGCAGGCGTGGAACACGACCGACGGAACCGCGACAGTGATCGATCTGGTCACCCCCGAGGGGGGCTTCCTCGACCTGACGGAGGACGACTTCACCGTGCCAATGGGGAGATTCGTCAACGGTCGGTACGTGTTCATCACCCGCCAGACCCGTTCGATCTGCTCGACCGAACTGGCCACCGGCGTCACCGAATGCGATCTCGTCGTCGATCGCACGGACGGGGAAGGGCATATCGATGTCTTCGCCATGACCGACGACTACGCGTACATCCTCAACCAGGGGGACGGTGAAGAAGGCCCCGCCTTCGCTCTGTCGCGCTATTCATTCGCCACGGGCGCCCGCGACGAGGTCCTCACGATCGAAGACGCCGGAGTCCTCAGGGAATACGACATGTCCGTCCAGGGACTCGCGATCAATCCGAAGAGCCAGGGGTAAGCCTCATCGACGGGTGCCCCGCGCAGAATCCGCCTCGGCCCGTCCCGGATACTCGCGGAGCTCCCCGGTCGACTCGATCGCTCGCCGCCCGGCGTCCCCGAAGACCGCCCGGAACGAGCCCGCGGCCACGGGGACGGCGACTCCGCTCGCGGGCCGACTGCGGGGACGCGCGCGCTCCCCGTGCTCACACGAGCCAGGAGGCGATGATCCTCCCCGTGAGGGCGTCGAGGTCGGCGATGCTGCCCTCGTTGTCGATCCATATCGAGGCGATCGCGAGCCGCTGGTCCCGGTCCGCCTGAGCGCCGATCCGACGCCGGGCGTCGGCGCGATCGACGCCCCGGGCGGCGAGCCTCTCGATCCGCGCGTCGTCGGGGGCGTCGACGACGATCACCGCGTCGAACAGGGCGGCGGAGTCCGTCTCGACGAGGAGGGGGATGTCGTAGACCGCGAGGGAGCCCTCCGGGGCCGCGTCGAGGATCGTCCAGGCCCGTTCGGCGATGAGCGGATGGAGGATCGCGTCGAGGTCGGCTCGGGCCCCGGCCTCGGAGAAGACGAGGTCCGCGAGGCGCCCTCGGTCGAGTCCTCCGCGAGCATCGAGGACCGAGTCCCCGAAGCGCTCGACGACGGCCGCCAGACCCTCGGTCCCCGGCTCGACGACCTCGCGGGCGATGGCGTCGGCGTCGGCGACCACGGCCCCCGCGCGCGCGAGGCCCCGGGTCACGGTCGACTTGCCCGAGCCGATGCCGCCCGTGACGGCGACGACGAGCCGCGGGCCCCGCCCATCGGGGCGTCGACGGATCCGTTGGAGGAGCCGCGCCCGCGCGCCGCCCTCGATCATCATCCTGTCCACGATGCGACACTAGACGATCCACGGGGCAGTCATCCGCCCGGCGTTTGGAATCGATGGATCCGACATGGGATGATCCACCGTTACCACCCTCCGACGAACGAATCGACGCCACGTGAACCCGTCCCACGTCCCCTCCACCGGCCGCCCCTCCTCGACGGGCCTGCTCATCGCGACCTCGCTCACCCTCTTCTCCATGTTCTTCGGGGCGGGCAACCTGATCTTCCCGCCGATCATGGGCGCCCAGGCGGGGACCAGCTTCACCCCGGCCATCATCGGCTTCCTCATCGGGGCCGTCGTCCTGCCCGTCGTCGCCATCATCGCGGTCGCCCTGTCGGGCACCGATCTGCGCGACCTGGCCAGCCGCCCGGGCCGGGTGTTCGGCGTCGTCTTCTCCTGCCTGGCGTACCTGTCGATCGGCGCGTTCTACGCCCTGCCGCGCACCGGCGCGGTGAGCTTCTCCACGGCCGTCGTCCCGCTGACCGGCTGGGACTCGACGACCGCCTCGATCCTCTTCAACGCCGCGTTCTTCGGCCTGGCCCTGTACCTGGCGTGGAACCCCAGCGACATCATCAACAAGCTCGGCAAGATCCTCACCCCGATCCTCCTGGGCCTCCTGGCACTCCTCGTCGCCCTGTCCCTGACGACCCTCGACGGCGCTCCGGGAGCGCCCGTCGGCCCCTACGAGGACCATCCCCTGACGGGCGGGCTCCTCGCCGGGTACATGACGATGGACTCGATCGCGGGCCTGGCCTTCGGCATCATCGTCGTCACCTCGCTGGGGCGTGCCGGAGGCGTCGTCGGCGCGAAGACCGTCCGCCGGACGGCCGCCGCCGCCACGATCGCGGGCGCCCTCCTCGCGGTCGTCTACATCGGGCTGGGCCTCGTCGGCCGGCTGATCCCCGAAGGGCAGGGGTACGAGGACGGGGCGCTGCTCCTGGCCGACGCCTCGCACCTGACGATGGGCAGGATCGGGCAGGGGGCCTTCGGACTCATCGTCCTGACGGCCTGCATGACGACCGCCGTGGGGCTCCTCGCGGCGACGAGCGAGTTCTTCCAGCGGCTCCTCCCCTCGATCGCCTACCGGACGTGGCTCGTGGCGTTCGCGGCGATCTCCTTCGCCCTGGCCTCGGCCGGGCTCAGCCAGGTCCTGGCGGTCGCCGGCCCGATCATCGGGTTCCTCTACCCCATCGCGATCACCATCATCTTCACGACTCTCATCGGCCACCCCCTGCGCCTGACCTCACCGTGCACGTGGACCTTCCGCTTGAGCGCGTGGACCGCGGCGATCTGGTCGGCGTGCGACACGGTCTACGGCCTGGGATGGGGGACGGACATTTTCACGGCGCTCCTCTCCTGGTCGCCCGGGCAGCGATTCGGCCTCGGGTGGATCGCGCCCACCCTCGTGGCCGCGGCCGTCGGCCTGCTCATCGACCTGACCGTCGGGCGCAGGCGGCGCTAAGACCAGGCACACGCCCTCTCCCCCGCCGTCGACGCCGCGGATCGGCTCAACGTTGTTCCGCGCGTTCTCCCATCCAGGATGGGGCGTCCCCGGCCGAACGAGGGCGCCGTCGCTGAGAGCCCGTCCGTCCCCATCGCAGGCGAACCCCCGCGCGCACGGACGGACCCGAAGGCTCATCGACGCCGCCACCGTAGACCTTGACGCCCCCGCGCGCACCGATGGACCGGAGGCATCGGCGGCACCCGGGTCGTCGCCCAGGGGCCTCGCGCGTGTACGGGCGGACCCGCGCGCGGGCAGTTCCCCCTCGATGAACACCAAGTGCCGACGCGCCCGCGCCTCCGCGTTCCGGGGCGCGCGAGCACTCCGCCGACGACACGAACGGGGCCCGCAGGAGACTCCTGCGGGCCCCGCCCGATGAACGGTCCTCCGGGTGCTCCCGGCGAACCGGCTCAGTTGTTGTTCGTCAGCTTCTCGCGCAGAGCGGCCAGCGCCTCATCGGAGGCGAGGGTGCCCTCGGAGTCGACCGGCGTCGAGTAGGAGGCCTGCTCCTCGACCGACGGAACGGACTCGGCGTCCTCCTCCTGGGCCTTGGCGACCTGGGCCTTGTGGGCCTCCCACCGGGCCTGGGCCTCGGCGTACTGCGCCTCCCAGGCCTCACGCTGGGCCTCGAAGCCCTCCATCCACTCCTGGGTCTGCGGATCGAAGCCCTCGGGGTACTTGTAGTTGCCGTCCTCGTCGTACTCGGTGGCCATGCCGTACAGCGACGGGTCGAACTCCTCCGACGTCGGGTCGACGCCCTCGTTCGCCTGCTTGAGCGACAGGGAGATGCGGCGGCGCTCCAGGTCGATGTCGATGACCTTGACGAACGCGTCGTCGCCGACCTTGACGACCTGCTCGGGCAGCTCGACGTGGCGCTGGGCCAGCTCGGAGATGTGGACGAGGCCCTCGATGCCGTCCTCGACGCGGACGAACGCGCCGAAGGGGACGAGCTTGGTGACCTTGCCGGGGACGACCTGGCCGATGGCGTGCGTCCGCGCGAAGGCCTGCCACGGGTCTTCCTGGGTGGCCTTGAGCGACAGGGACACGCGCTCGCGATCCATGTCGACGTCGAGGACCTCGACGGTGACCTCCTGGCCGACCTCGACGACCTCGGACGGGTGGTCGATATGCTTCCAGGACAGTTCGGAGACGTGCACGAGGCCGTCCACACCGCCCAGGTCGACGAAGGCGCCGAAGTTGACGATGGAGGACACGTTGCCGGTGCGGACCTGGCCCTTCTGCAGGGTGTGCAGGAAGTTCGTGCGGACCTCGGACTGGGTCTGCTCGAGCCAGGCGCGCCGGGAGAGGACCACGTTGTTGCGGTTCTTGTCGAGCTCGATGATCTTGGCCTCGAGCTCGCGACCGATGTAGGGCTGGAGGTCGCGGACGCGGCGCATCTCGACGAGGGACGCCGGCAGGAAGCCGCGTAGGCCGATGTCGATAATCAGGCCGCCCTTGACGACCTCGATGACGGTGCCGGTGACGACGCCCTCTTCCTCCTTGACCTTCTCGATCTGGCCCCAGGCGCGCTCGTACTGGGCGCGCTTCTTGCTCAGGAGGAGACGGCCTTCCTTGTCCTCCTTCTGCAGGACGAGGGCCTCGATCTTGTCGCCGACGGCGACGACGTCGTCGGGGTTGACGTCGTGCTTGATCGAGAGCTCGCGCGAGAGGATGACGCCCTCGGTCTTGTAGCCGATGTCGAGGAGGACCTCATCGTGGTCGACCTTGACGACGGTGCCCTCGACGATGTCGCCATCGTTGAAGTACTTGATGGTGGCGTCGATGGCGGCGAGCAGGTCTTCTTCGGTCCCGATGTCGTTGACCGCGACCTGCGGCGTGTTGGTGGTCATGTAGGTGTGTTCTCCGAAACGGACTGGATAGTAGGTGGACAGTGCTCGGCGAGGCGGGGCGCTCCCGTGGGCGCGCCGGATCCACTTCACCGCGGAATAGCCTACCAGTCTTCGCCCCCTCCTTGAACCCCGGTTCCCGGGAGCCGTCCGACGACGGACGGCCCGCGATCCCGGGGCCCGTTCTCAGTGGGCGGCGTCCTTCCACGAGCGCCCCACGCCCACGGCCACGTCGAGGGGGACGTCGAGGGGGATCGGCGAGGCCATCTTCGCCCGGACGATCCGCTCGACCTCCTCCCGCTCCCCCGGCGCGACCTCGACGAGGAGCTCGTCGTGGATCTGGACGAGGACCCGGGAGGACAGTCCCGCCGCGTCGAGCGCCTCGACGACGTCGACCATCGCGATCTTGATGATGTCGGCCGCCGACCCCTGGATCGGCGCGTTGAGGGCGGCGCGCTCGGCCATCTCCCGGCGTTGGCGGTTGTCCGAGCGCAGATCCGGCAGGTAGCGGCGCCTGCCGAGCATCGTCTGCGTGTAGCCGTCCCGGCGCGCACCCTCGACGAGGGATTCGAGGTAGTCGCGCACACCGCCGAAGCGCTCGAAGTAGCGGTCCCGCAGGGCCGACGCCTCGGGCACCGGGATCGACAGCTGGCGCGAGAGGCCGAAGGCGCTCAGGCCGTAGGCCAGGCCGTAGGAGGTCGCCTTGATCCGGGATCGCTGCTCGCCGGTCACCGCGTCGAGCGGCGTGTCGAACACCATCGCGGCCATCGTCCGGTGGAGGTCCTCCCCCGTGTCGAAGGCCTCGATGAGCCCTGCGTCGCGCGACAGGTGGGCCATGATCCGCATCTCGATCTGGGAGTAGTCGACGCTCATCAGCGCCTCGAAGCCGGGTCCGGCGACGAATGCCTCCCGGATCCTCATCCCGTCGGGGCTGCGCGCCGGGATGTTCTGCAGGTTCGGGTCGGACGAGGCCAGCCGCCCGGTCGCGGCGGCCACCTGCGAGAAGGTCGTGCGGATCCGCCCGTCGTCCATGACCGCGCCGCGCAGCGTCTCGACCATCTGCTTGAGCTTGATCCGGTCGCGATGGGCCAGGAGGTGCCCGAGGAACTCGTGGCCCGCGCCGCCGCGGGCCGAGGTCGCGATCCACAGCCCCTCGAGGGCCTCGGCGTTCGTCGTGTACCCCGTCTTCGTCCGCTTGGTCGTCGGCAGGCCGAGCTCCTCGAAGAGGACGTGCTGGAGCTGCTTGGGGCTCGACAGGTTGACCTCGTGTCCGAGGGCCGCGTAGGCGGCGTCCCTCGCGGCCTCGACATCGGCGCCGAGCTCGTCGGACAGGGCATCGAGGACGGCGGAGTCGACGGCGATGCCGATGCCCTCCATACGCGCGAGGGTCCGGGCGACGGGCTGCTCGACGGCGAGGAGGAGTTCGAGCTCCTCGGAGGCGGCGAGCTCGGACTCGACGGCGGCGCGCACGGGCATCAGGAGGGTCGCGATCCGCCCGGCTCGGAGCTGAGTCGGGGTCGGCCCGGTCTCGGGGGCGTCGAGGTCGAAGAGGGCGTCGGAGTCGCCGTCCGTCCTCGGGGCATCGAGGTCCTCGCCGAGGTAGCGGCGCACGAGGTCGGCGATCTCGTACGACCGCTGGTCGGGCCGGGCGAGGTAGGCGCCGAGCTGGACGTCGAAGCCGATCGTCGGCGCCCCCCACCCGTGGGCGGCCAGCGCGTGGGCGCAGCCCTTGGAGTCGTGAACGGTCACGGCGGTCTCGGCCAGGAGGCCGGCGAGCGCCGACTCCTGCTCGGGGGTCAGGAGGGAGGGGTCGACGACGAGGGCCCGCCCGGCGGCCCCCAGGGCGAGGAGGTCGATCCTCGCGCGCCCAGCCCGTCCCACGCCGTCGATCCACAGGGCCTCGAACCCGTCGGACGCCCAGGCGGCGAGGTCGGTGTCGGAGTCCGCGACGACGAGATCGACTTCGTCCGAGGAGACGGCCGGGCCTGCGGAGGCCCCGGCCTCGTCCTCTTCCAACCCGATTTGCGCGGCGCCGCGCACGCGCGAGCGCAGCGAGGAGAACTCGAGCGCGTCGAAGAGGGCGTCGACGGCGGCGACGTCAGTCGGGCGGCGGCGCAGGTCGTCGATCCCGACGCCGACGTCGAGGTCGGTGACGAGCCGGTTGAGGCGGCGGTTGCGGCGCACGTCGTCGATATGGGCGCGCAGGGCCTCCCCCCGTTTGCCGCGGACCTCGTCGGCCCTGCTCAGGAGGTTGTCGAGGCCGTCGAATGCGGCGATCCACTGGGCGGCGGTCTTCGGGCCGACGCCGGGGACCCCCGGCAGGTTGTCGCTGGCCTCTCCGACGAGGGCGGCGACCTCCGGGTAGCGGGAGGGGACGACCCCGTACTTGGCCTCGACGGCCTCGGGCGTCATCCGCCGCAGGTCCCCGGGGCCGGTGCCCGGGTAGAGGACGGTGACGGAGTCGGTGACGGTCTGGAACGAGTCTCGGTCCCCGGAGACGACGAGGACTCGCTGACCGGCCCGGGCGCCCCGGTGCGCGAGGGTGGCGAGGATGTCGTCGGCCTCGTAACCGTCCTTCGTCAAGGACACGATCCCCATGGCATCGAGGACCTGGCGGATCAGCTCCACCTGGCCGATGAACTCCTCGGGCGTGGCGTCGCGCGTCCCCTTGTACTCGGGGTACTCGTCTGTTCGGAACGAGTGCCTCGAGACGTCGAAAGCGGCGGCCACATGGGTCGGGCGCTCGGTCTCCAGGAGGCGGATCAGCATCGTCGTGAATCCGTAGACCGCGTTCGTGCACTGGCCCGTCGAGGTCGTGAAGTTCTCAGCGGGCAGGGCGTAGAAGGCGCGGAACGCCATCGAATGGCCGTCGATGATCAGCAGGGTCTCACTCACACATGACACCCTAGATCCCATGAGCCACGACGACCCGATGACCCCCCGGCGCTCCCCCCTCCACGATCCGACGGCCCCCGGCGGCTTCGTCGGCAAGCACTGGCCCGGCTCCCTCATGGAGCGCATGGGCATGGAGGTGATCGCCCACAGCGCCTCCCTCACCGAGATCACGATGCCCGTCGACGGCAACCGCCAGTCGGCGGGGATCCTCCACGGCGGGGCGACCGGAGCCCTCGTCGAGACCGCGGCCTCCTTCGCCGCTCAGCTCCACGCGCGGGATGTCCACGGCGCCGACGACGGGTTCGCCGTCGGCACCGAGCTGTCGGTATCCCACCTGGAATCGGTGGATTCCGGGTCGGTGACCGCCCGGGCGAGGGCCGTGCGCCTGGGGCGCGGTCAGACGGTCCATCTCGTCGAGGTCGTCGACGACAACGGCCGCCTCATCGCGACGGGCCGCGTCACCAACCGGGTCCTCCGGCGCCGCCGGGGATAAGTCCGGCCCCGCGCCGGACGGCGAGGGCCCCGATCGGCTGTCGCGCCGGATCGGGGCCCTGCCTGCTCGACGGCGAGGAGACTCAGTCCTCGACCTGGTCGATGACGGCGTCGGCGACCTCGCGCATCGACAGGCGCCGATCCATCGAGGTCTTCTGGATCCAGCGGAAGGCCTCGGGCTCGGTCATCCCCATGTTCTTCATCAGCAGGCCCTTGGCGCGGTCGACGAGCTTGCGGGTCTCGAAGCGGTCCGACAGGTCGGCGATCTCCTCTTCGAGGGACTCGATCTCCTGGTGGCGCGAGAAGGCGATCTCGACGGCGGGGATCAGGTCGGCGGGGCTGAAGGGCTTGACGACGTAGGCCATCGCGCCGGCGTCGCGGGCGCGCTCGACGAGCTCGGTCTGGCTGAAGGCGGTGAGCATGACGACGGCGCAGGACAGCTCCTGGAGGATCTTCTCCGCAGCGGTGATCCCATCCATCTTCGGCATCTTGACGTCCATGACGCACAGGTCGGGCTCGAGCTCGAGGGCCAGCTGGACGGCCTCCTCGCCATCGGCGGCCTCCCCGATGACCTCGAAGCCGGCTGACGTCAGCGTCTCGACGATGTCCAGACGGATCAGTCCCTCGTCCTCGGCGACGAGCACGCGGCGCGGCTCGGTCGTTGCTTCTGCAGTCATGTTTCCCGTCCTCGGTTTGGTGGCTTATGAGGGCCTATCCTATTGTGGGTGAGCGCCCGGCGCTTAGCCCCGATAGCCCAACTGGCAGAGGCGGTCGGCTCAAACCCGGCTTGTTGTGGGTTCGAATCCCACTCGGGGTACCGCCAGTCGGCTCTTCACGCCGATTCTAGCGCCGACGAGGGCCCACGCCGGACGCGGCGGCGCGAGTCGCCGGTGCGACGCACCACGCGGCGGGGGCGCAGGATCGAAGGATCCTGCGCCCCCGCCGCGTGGATTCTCGTCTCAGGCGACCGGGATCACTTCCAGGCCGAGGAAACGCGCGGCGTCGCCGCGCAGCTCGGGGGCCCGCAGATCCTCGATCGCCTGGGCGATCTTCGAGTCGGCGCAGTCCGCGTACCAGGGCTTGACGGCCTCGGAGAGCTGGGCGACATCGAGATTGTTCGCCTGACGGCCGAACAGGGTGTCATGGACCGACACGGTCCGAGTGGTGGTATTCATCTGTTTCTCCATCATTCCTTCTTCTTCAACGCGCCCACGGATATGTGCACGGGTAGCACAGGCAATCCGAGTGGCGCACGTCTGCGTGCGGCTGGTCGTCGGGCCGGCGGGACACCGCCTCCCTCACGGACGTCTCAACGCCGCATTCGACCTATTATTCCACGATCGACGGGACCGCGCAAAAGGAGCGGCGCCGACCCCACGGGCCGGCGCCATCGCTCGCGTCATCCGGATCAGCGGTTCGAGGCTCCCCCGATGGAGTAGTCGACCTCGTCCCCGACCTCGTGGATGCGCAGCATATTCGACGAGCCCGCCGTCCCCGGGGGCATGCCGGCGACGATGACGAGGTCGTCGCCGATCTCGGCCAGGCGCGTGTTCTGGACGACCTGATCCACCTGCCAGACCATGTCGTCGGTGTGCTGCACCTGGGGGACCCGGTATGTCTGGATGCCCCAGGTCAGGGCGAGCCTGCGCCTCGTCGCCTCAAGAGGGGTGAAAGCGAGCATCGGGATCGGGCGGCGCAGCCGCGACATCAGTCGCGCCGATTGACCCGACTGGGTGAAGGTCACGAGGTACTTGGCGTCGATGTGCTCGGCGATCGATCCCGCCGCCTCGCAGATCACGCCGGCGCGATCCGAGACGAAGAAACCCGGCAGCGCGGCGATCCGCTCCCCGCCGTTCTCCTCCGTCGACTCGACGATCCGCGCCATCGTCCGAACCGCCTCGATCGGGAAGGCCCCAACGGAAGTCTCCCCCGACAGCATCACCGCATCGGCCCCGTCGAGGATCGCGTTCGCGCAGTCCGAGGCCTCGGCGCGCGTCGGCCGCGGATTCTTAATCATCGAATCCATCACCTGAGTGGCGACGATCACCGGCTTGGCGGCTCGCCTGGCCAACTCGATCGCCCTCTTCTGAACGAGCGGCACCGACTCCAACGGCATCTCGACGCCCAGATCCCCGCGGGCCACCATGATCGCGTCGAAGGCGTCGACGATCTCGGTCAGCGCCTCGACCGCCTGGGGCTTCTCGATCTTCGCGATGACGGGGATCCGTTTGCCCTCCTCGTCCATGACCGCGTGCACGTCCTCGATGTCGGCGGCGTTGCGCACGAAGGACAGGGCGATGAAGTCGGCCTGCTGGCGGATCGCCCACCGCAGGTCCTCCTTGTCCTTCTCCGACAGCGCGGGGACCGACACGGCGACGCCGGGCAGATTGAGGCCCTTGTGGTCAGAGACGACGCCCGGCACCTCGACGCGCGTGACGACATCGGTATCGGTGACCTCGATGACGCGCACCGCGACGTTGCCGTCGTCGATGAGGAGGCGGTCCCCCGGGGCGCAGTCGCCCGGTAGGCCCTTAAAGGTCGTCCCGACGATTTCGCTGTCCCCGGGCACGTCGCGCGTGGTGATGGTGAACGTGTCGCCGATCTGGAGCATCTGGGGGCCCTCGGCGAAGGTCTCCAGGCGGATCTTCGGGCCCTGGAGATCGACGAGGATCGCGACGGCGCGGCCGGACGTCGTCGAGGCCTTACGCACTTTGTCGATGACCGCTTCGTGCTCCGAGGTCGAGCCGTGGGAGCGGTTGATCCGCGCAACGTCCATTCCGGCGTCGACAAGGGCTTGGATTTGCTCGGACGAGGCTGTCGCGGGTCCGATGGTGCAGACGATCTTTGCTCGGCGCATGCCTGAGATTCTACCGCGAGCCGGGACCTTATTCCCTGATCTTCTCGTCGTCCGCGACGTGATCAAGCCCATGGGGTTCTCCCGCATCTGCGAGAACACGATCGGCCCGCGGCCCCCGTGTGAGAACCGACTCCTCCGGCTCCGCGGCGCGCTCGCCCGCCTCGACCCGGGTTGAGCGCCCGAGGCGCCCGGCGACGACGAAGACGACGGCCCCCAGGGCGAAGATCGCCAGCGAGGTCCACACGTTGAGCCTCAGGCCCGCGATGAGCTGGGCCTCGTCGATGCGCAGAGCCTCGATCCACGCCCGCCCCGCCGTGTACGCCATGAGGTAGAGGGCGAAGACCTGACCGGTTCGCAGGCGGAACCGGCGATCGACGACGACGATGAGCGCCGCCATCGCCAGATTCCACAAGCACTCGTAGAGGAACGTCGGGTGGAACAGGGTCCCGGAGGCGAATCCGGGGGGCAGGTGGGCGTCGTCGATCTCCAGGCCCCACGGCAGCGTCGTCGCCGAGCCGAAGAGCTCCTGATTGAACCAGTTCCCCCACCGGCCGATGGCCTGGGCGACGAGGAGCGCCGGCGCCAGGGAATCGGCGATCGGCCCGAGCCTCTGCCCCGCTCGGCGCACGGCGATCCACGCGCCGACGGCCCCCAGGGCGACACCCCCCCAGATCCCCAATCCCCCTCGCCAGATCTGCAGGGCGAGCAGCGGGTCGCCGCCCTCGCCGAAGTAGGCGCCCGGAGAGGTCACCACATGGTAGAGGCGCGCGCCGACGATGCCCAGGGGGATCGCCCACAGGGCGACGTCGTACATGAGATCGGGATCCCCGCCCCTGCGGGCGTAGCGCCTGGACGTCCACCGGACGGCGACGATCATCGCCACGACGATGAGAATGCCGTAGGCGCGCAGCGGCACGGGTCCGATGTACCACACGCCCTGATCGGGCGAGGGGATCGATGCGACGAGCACGGGGACTCCCTTCAGAGGGGCGTTGAGGCGGCGGGCACCGGGATCATACCCCTCAGCCGACCCGGTGCGCCGCCCGGACCCGGGCCTTGCGGTCGGACAGGAGCGCCGGGTGCTGGCCGGCCGCCACCATGTCGGCGACGCACTGGCGGGGCGTCGCCGACGTGACCAGAGCAGAGCCGACGAGGACCGCGTCCGCCCCGGACTTGGCGTACTCGAACACGTCGTGGGGCCCTCGCACCCCGGATTCGGCGACGGCGATGACGTCCTCGGGGATCACGTCGATGACCTGCTCGACGACGTCGCGATCGATCTCCAACGTCGTCAGGTCGCACGCGTTGACGCCGATGACCCGCGCCCCCGCATCGACCGCGCGCAGCGCCTCGAGTCGCGAATGGGCCTCGACGATCGCCTCCATCCCGAGGGAGTGGACTCTCTCGAGGAGCGAGACGAGCGCCGGCTGCTCGAGGACGGCCGCAGTCAGCAGGACCAGGTCCGCGCCGTGAGCGCGGGACTCGTGGATCTGATAGGGCGTGAGGATGAAGTCCTTGCGCAGGACCGGCACGTCCACGCTCGCGCGAACCGCATCGAGGTCGCTCAGGGCGCCGAGGAACGCGCGCGGCTCCGTGAACACCGAGACGATCGCCGCGCCCCCCTCCTCGTACCTGGCGGCCAGCTCCCCCGGGTCGCGGATCGGGGCCAGCGTCCCGTTGACCGGGGAGGCCCGCTTGACCTCGGCGATGATCTTGACGGCGCCAGGAAGCGACCGCAGGGCCGCGCACGCGTCGAGGGCGTCGGAGGCGCGCAGGGCCGAGCGCTTGACCTCGTCCATCGGAACGGCGGCTTGGCGGGCCTCCAGGTCGGCGAGGACCCCCGCGATCATGACGTCGAGCACCGTCATCTCAGCCACCTCCTCGTTCCTGCGACTCGTCGATGCTATACGCCCGTCGGCGACGGCTCACAATCGGCAGGATCGGCGTCCCGGGGCCCGGCTCCGCCTCCGGGCGGCCGCTCCCCCACCGCCGCCCCCAGATCTCCCCCGGCCGCGAAGCACGTCCGCAGCCCGGTGTGGCAGGCCGCCCCCACCTGGTCGACGAGGACGAGGAGGGCGTCCCCGTCGCAGTCGACGGCCACCGACTTGACGTACTGGGCGTGCCCCGACGTGTCCCCCTTGCGCCAGTACTCCCGGCGCGAGCGCGACCAGAAGGTCACGCGCCCCTCGGTCAGGGTCCGGGCGAGCGCCTCGTCGTCCATCCACGCGACCATGAGGACCTCACGCGTGTCGTACTGCTGGACGACGGCTGCGACGAGGCCGTCCTGGTTGCGCGTCAGACGCGCGGCGATCGCGGGATCGAGGCTCATGCCGGTATTGTGCCAGTCCCGGGGCGCCGACTCGTCGTCCTCCCGTCGTGCGAACGGGGCTCAGAGCCAGTCGGGGACGACGCCCCACAGGAGGTGGGCGCTCATCGCGGCGCCGATGAGCCACGGCCCCATCGGCATGCGCGAGTCGGTGCCCGCCGAGCCGACGATGATCCTCCACAGCGCGGCCAGGCCCGCCGCGACGAAGGCGAGGACGAAGCCCCCGACGGCCGCGTCGACGCCGACGGCTCCGACGACCGTCCCGAGGACCGGGGCGAGCTTGACGTCGCCCATCCCCAATCCCCCGCGAATCCGGTTGAGCAGGAGGGCCGGGAAGAACCAGATAAGAGCCCCGGCGGCGGCGCCGACGCCCATGCCGACCGGATCCGGGTGGACGAGGAGTCCGCACGCCAGGCCGAAAGCGACGCCGACCGCCATCGCCGACGTGTAGCCGTTGGGCAGGCGGTGAGTGCGCGCGTCGACGAACGCCGAGAGCGCTCCGATCATCGACACGGACACCGCGGCGGGGGCCGCGGGGCGCTCCTGGGCGGCGACGACGATCACGGCGCCGATGATCGCGCAGGCCCAGACGATCCCGTTGCGGCGCAGCGGGGCGCGGGTCGCCTCGATGAAGTAGCGGCGCTGGATCCTCCAGCCGGAGAGGTACATCCACAGGAGGATCGACGCCCAGGTGACGAGGCCGGCGATGAGCTGGGCGTCCTCGGAGATCGACGCCGGGAGGAGGTCGCGGATCATCCCCGCGCCTCGGCCAGGGCCGACTGCATCGCGTCGACGTCCGGGTCAGCGCCCGTCATCAGCCGGACCTGGAGGGCCGCCTGGTGGACGAGCATCTGCGTCCCGTCGACGACGCAGGCTCCGGCCTCCTCGCAGGCGCGCCGCATCGGAGTGTCTCGCGGGGAGTAGACGACGTCGAGGACCGCCTGATCCTCCCGCGGCCGCCACCGGTCGACGAGGACGTCGGCGACCCCCGCGGGCACGGTGGACACGACGACGTCGGCCTCCTCGGCGGCCCGCGCGACCGCCGGCAGATCCGCCCACGCGACCTGGTCGATCCCGACGCCCAGCCTCATGGCGGCGGCGACGACCGAGCCGTGGCCGGCGAAGCGCCTGGCCGCCACGGTCGACCGGGTGATCCCGAGCGTCCCCAGGGCCGCCAGCGCCGATGAAGCAGTCGCCCCGGCGCCGAGGACGAGGGCCGAGCGGGCCGGGGGGAGACCCCGGGCCCGGCGGGCCGCTCGGATCGACTCGACGATCCCGTGGACGTCGGTGTTGAACCCCGTGAGGATCCCCGCCGAGGGGATCACCGTGTTGACGGCCCCCACGGCGCGGGCCAGCGGGTCGAGCGCCGTCAGCGCGGGGATCACCGCCTGCTTGCACGGCATCGTCACCGACAGCCCACGGCATTCGTCGTCGAGCCCGGCGAGGAGCTCGGCGGCGTCGGCGGCCTCGACCCGGATCCTCCGGTACTCCCAGCGCCCGTCCAGGCCGAGGGAGTCCCACGCGGCGCGGTGGAGGACCGGGGAGAGGGAGTGCTCGATCGGCGAGCCGATCACCGCTGCCCAGGGCACGGTCTCAGCACTTCCCCGGGTTCGCCGAGCAGTAGTCCCGGAACTTCTGGACGTTCGCCTCCTGCTCGCTCAGCGTCGTCGCGAAGAGGGTCTCGCCCGTGTCGAGGTCGATCGTCACGTAGTAGAGCCACTCCCCGTCCGCCGGGTGGAGCACCGCCTCGATGGCCTCGACGGAGGGCTGGGCGATCGGCGTCGGCGGCAGCCCCGGGTAGAGGTAGGAGTTGTAGGGGTTGTCGTCCTCGGTGTCGTCGACCGTGGGCACCCCGCCGGTCTTGCCGACGCCGTAGAGGACCGAGGAGTCCATGTTGAGCAGTCCGCGCGTCTCGGCGTCGGGCTTGGTCAACCGGTTCTCGATGACGCGGGCGACCATCGGCAGGTACTCGTCGATGTTGACCTCGCGCTCGAGGATCGACGCCTTGATGAGGACGGTCTGGCGGTCCGCGGCCGCCACGCCGAGCCGGTCGAGCTCGGCCACGGTGCCGGCCACCATCTGGGAGAGCAGGCTCGTCGGCGTATCGGCCGAGCCGACCTCGTACGAGCCGGGGGCCAGCCACCCCTCGAGGACGCCGCCCGCCTCCTCGGGCAGGCCCAGGGACGCGGTGTCCGCCATGGCGGCAGCGATGTCCGCCGCGGAGATCCCCGTGACCTGCGCGATCCTGTCGGCCACCTGCTCGGCGGTCTGACCGGGGACGACCGTCACCGTGTTGTCTGAGCGGTTCGCCTCGTCGAGAAGGGCCGCGACCGCCTGGGAGGCGCTCATCTGCGTCTTGAGGGTGTAGGTGCCCGGCCGGATCGACGAGGCCGCCTTATTCGCCTGGAATGCGCGGATGAAGGCGTCGACGGATTTGACGACGCCGGCATCGACGAGGATCTGCCCCATATCGGCGCCGGACTGGCCCTGCTCGATCGTCACGTCCACGGGATCGACGCCCGGCCCCGGGTAGTCGTCACTGCTCTGGGCGCTCTGCGTCTGGTCCCCGGTCAGTTGGGTCCACGCGAACCACGCCGCCGAGCCGACGAGCCCGAGGACGAGGAGGAGGACGATGAAGGCCCGCACGCGCTTCCAGAAGCGCCGCTTGCGGGCGCGCCGGCGCTCGTGGGCCAGACGGCGCGCCCTCATCCCCGAGGTCTCCGGCGCGGAGCCGGGGAGCATATGAACGGAGGAGCGTCCGGCGACGCGGGTGCGGTCGCCTCCGCGAGGGGCTCCGTGTCGGGGGCGCCTGGGCGGCTGGTGGGCGGAACCACTCACTGGCTGTCCTTCCGGTCGGTGGCGTCGATCGTGGATCCGGGCGGGCGCCCGCCGATCCTCTCGAGTTCGAGGGCGTGCTCGAGGATGACCTGGGCGGCGACCTGGTCGATGACCGCGCGGTGATCCCGCTCGGCCACTCCGGATTCCCGCAGGCGCTGATGGGCCTGAGTCGAGCTTAGGCGCTCGTCGACCATCGCGACGCGGATGTGGGGGCGCAAGTCCTTGATGCGCCGCGCGTAACGGCGCGCCCCCTTGGCGGACACGCCCTCCGCGCCGCGCAGGTGCCGGGGCAGGCCGACGACGACCTCGATGGCCTCGTGCTCGTCGATGATCCGCGCGAGCTCGTCGACGTCGGACCAGTCGTCGCGCCGGCGCAGAGTGACGACGGGGAACGTCATGATGGCGTCGGGGTCGCATCGGGCGATCCCGACGCGGACCGTTCCGACGTCCACGCCGATGCGGACTCCTCGGCGCGGGCTCACAGCGAGTCGATCTCCTGTCGCACGGCCTCTAGGGCAGCGTCGATCCCGGAGGGGTCGCTCCCCCCGCCCTGGGCGATGTCGTCGCGCCCGCCGCCGCCCCCGCCGAGGCGCTGGGCGACGAGGCGCACGAGCGCGCCGGCCTTGAGGGAGCGGTCGCGGGCCGCCTCGTTCGTCGCCGAGACGATCGACGGCTTGCCGGAGACGAGTCCGACGAGGGCGACGACGACCGGCTGGTCGGGCCCGAGCCGGTCGCGGATCTCGAGGGCGAGGGTGCGCAGGGCGTCGGCCGACGGCATCGCGCCGACGGGGGCGGCGACGACGAGGGCGGGCCCGAGGCGCACGGCCCGCGCGGCGAGGTCGGAGGCCTGGGACAGGGCGACCTCGGTGCGGATCTTCTCGAGCTCCTTCTCCGAGTCGCGCAGCCTCGTCATCAGCGCCTCGATGCGGGCGGGCAGATCCTCGGGGCGGCCGCCGATCATCGTCGACAGCTGGGAGACGAGGGCGTGCTCCTTGGCCTGGAACTCGTAGGCGCCGTCGCCGACGAGGGCGTCGATACGGCGCACGCCCGAGCCGATGGACCCCTCTCCGAGGATCGCGATGCGGCCGATGTGACCGGTGGTCGGCACGTGGGTGCCGCCGCACAGCTCCCTGTCGAACCCGTCGCCGATGGTGACGACGCGGACCCTGGAGCCGTACTTCTCGCCGAAGAGGGCGATAGCGCCACTGGCGCGCGCCTCGTCGAGCGACATGATCTCGGTGGTGACCGCCAGGTCCTCGGCGAGCTTCTCATTGACGAGGGCCTCGATGTCGCTGAGCTGGGAGGACGCGAGGGCCTGCCCGTGGGTGAAGTCGAAGCGCAGGCGCGACGGGGAGTTCTCCGAGCCCGCCTGGTCGGAATCGGGCGAGACGATGCGGCGCAGGCCCGCGTAGACCATGTGGGTGGCGGTGTGGGCCCGGGCGATGGCGAGCCGCCGCTCGGAGTCGATCTCGGCGTAGGCCTTGGATCCGAGGGTCACCGTCCCCTCGGTGAGAGTCCCGCGGTGGACGAACAGGCCCTTGATCGGCGCCTGGACGTCGTGGACCTCGACGACCCCGCCGTCGGCCAGGCGGATGGTCCCGTGGTCGGCGAGCTGTCCGCCCATCTCGGCGTAGAACGGGGTCCGGTCGAGGATGATCTCGACCTCGGCGGGGGCACTGGCCGCCGGGACGGAGGAGGAGTCGACGAGGAGGCCGACGACGCTGGCCTCGGCGGCGGTCTCGGTGTACCCGAGGAAGTCCGTTCCCGCGCCCGCCTGCTTCTCGATCTCCTGGAAGACGCGCACGTCGGTGTGCCCGCTCTTCTTGGCCCGGGCGTCGGCGCGGGCCCGGTCCTTCTGCTCCTGCATGAGGGCGCGGAAGCCCTCCTCGTCGACGCTGACGCCCTGCTCGGCGGCCATCTCGAGGGTGAGGTCGATGGGGAACCCGTAGGTGTCATGCAGGGAGAACGCCGAGGCACCGGGCAGGACGGGGGCTCCGGACTCCTTGGCCTTGGCGACGGCCGCGTCGAGGATCGTCGTCCCCGAGCTCAGGGTGCGCCGGAAGGCGTCCTCCTCGGCGAAGGCGACATCGCTGATGGTCGGCCACGCGGTTTCGAGCTCGGGGTAGGAGAGCTTCATCGACTCCTTGGAGGCGGTGAGCAGCGTCGGTAGGGTGGCCTCGTCGACGCCGAGGAGGCGCATCGAGCGGACGGCCCTGCGGATCAGACGGCGCAGGACGTAGCCCCGCCCGTCGTTGCCGGGGCGCACGCCGTCGCCGATGAGCATGAGGGCCGAGCGGACGTGGTCGGCGACGACGCGCATGCGCACGTCGTCCATGTAGGCGTCACCGGCCGAGGGGCCGGCGGCGCCCAGTCCGTAGGTCTTGCCGCTCATCTCCTGGGCGGCGGCGATCACGGGGTAGACCTCGTCGATCTCGTACATGTTCGGCTTGTCCTGCATGACGAACGCGAGGCGCTCGAGGCCGGCACCGGTGTCGATCGCGGTCTGGTCGAGGGTGCCGATGAGTTCGAAGTCGTGGCCCTCGCCCTCTCCGCGGACGAACTCGTCGAACACGAGGTTCCAGATCTCGAGGAAGCGGTCGCCCCGGACGTCGACGACGGGGCCGCCGTCCGGGCCGTAGTCGGGGCCCCGGTCGTAGTGGATCTCGCAGCACGACCCGGCCGGACCGGGCTGCCCGGTCGACCAGGAGATCTCGGCGAAGGGGAGCTTCTGGACGTGCTCGGGGGGGACGCCGATGACTCGGGTCAAGTGGTCCCAGGACACCTGGTCGTTCTCCCAGATCGTCATCCACAGGCGGTCCCCGTCCAAGCCGTAGCCGCCGTCGGCCTGAGGGGAGGTCAGCAGCTCCCATGCGTATCCGATGGCCCCCTCCTTGAAGTAGTCGCCGAAGGAGAAGTTGCCGTTCATCTGGAAGAACGTCCCGTGCCGGGTGGTCTTGCCGACGTTGTCGATGTCGTTGGTGCGAATGCACTTCTGCACCGATGCGGCCCTGGGCCACGGGGCGGGCTCGGTCCCCAGGATGTAGGGGATGAAGGGGACCATTCCCGCGACGGTGAAGAGGATCGACGGCTCGGGGGAGATCAGGGAGACCGAGGGACGGATCTCGTGATCCTTCGAGGCGAAGTAGTCGAGCCAGCGGGAGCGGATCTCAGAGGTACGCATGAGGCCTCATCGTAGTCGGGCCCCGGGGGCGAAAGCACATCGCGCCCGAAGGCGGGGGCGGAGACGGCGACGCCCCGGAAGTCCTCGGCTTCCGGGGCGTCGCTGAGGGGTCAGCGCGAGTAGTGCTCGACGACCATCTGCACGTCGCAGGTCACGGGGACCTCGGCGCGCTTGGGACGGCGGACCAGGGTCGCCTTGAGGCGCTCGAGGTCGACGTCGAGGTATTCCGGGACGGCGGGCAGGACATCGCGATGGATCCCCTGCGCGGCGATCTCGAAGGGGACGGTGGTCTGCGACTTGGGCTTGACCTGGAGGGTTTGGCCCGGCTTGACGCGGAAGGAGGGGCGGTCGACGATCTTACCGTCGACGAGGATGTGGCGGTGGACGACGAACTGGCGGGCCTGCTGGATCGTGCGGGCGAAGCCGGCGCGCAGGACGAGGGCGTCGAGGCGCATCTCGAGGAGCTCGACGAGGTTCTCACCGGTCAGGCCCTCGATACGGCGGGCCTCCTCGAAGGCGCGGCGCATCTGGGCCTCGCGGATGCCGTACTGGGCGCGCAGGCGCTGCTTCTCCTTGAGTCGGACGGCGTAGTCGGATTCCTGGCGGCGGCGCGAGCGGCCGTGCTCGCCGGGGCCGTAGGGGCGCTTCTCGAAGTAGCGGACGGCCTTGGGGGTCAGGGCCAGGCCGAGGGCGCGCGATTCGCGCACCTGCTTGCGGGAACGGTTCTGAGCCATGCTCTGTGCTCTTCTTTCCTGTTGCTCGTGTCATGCCCGCAACGGCGCTGCGGGCATGGGGTCGACTCCCGGACTCGCGTCCTTCGGCTAGGACCCCAGGCGCCGTCACTCGACGGCCCGTACAGCCTAGCGCATGCCGAGGAGGTCTCTGAGCGCGGCGAGACGCTTGGTGAGCATCGCCTCATTCCCGTTGGAAGTGGGCTCGTAGTAGCGCGTGCCGACGAGGTCGTCGGGCAGGTACTGCTGGGCGGCGACGTGGTGGGGGGCGTCGTGGGCGTAGATGTAGTCGGCGCCGTGCCCGAGGTCCTTGGCGCCTGAGTAGTGGGCGTCGCGCAGGTGCATCGGAACCGGCCCGCCCTTGCCGGCGCGCAGGTCGGAGAGGGCGGCGTCGACGCCCAGGTAGACGGCGTTGGACTTGGGCGCCGTGGCGACCGCGACGACGGCCTCGGCGAGGAGGATCCGGGCCTCGGGCATCCCGATCATCGCGACGCCCTGCGCCGCGGCGACGGTCGTCGCGAGGACCTCGGGGGCGGCCATCCCCACGTCCTCCGCGGCGCTGATCATCACCCGGCGGGCGATGAAGCGCGGGTCCTCGCCGGCCTCGATCATCCGGGCGAGGTAGTGGAGGGCGGCGTCGACGTCGGAGCCGCGCATCGACTTGATGAAGGCGGAGGCGACGTCGTAGTGCTGGTCCTGATCCCACCGGACGAGCGCCTGATTGGCGGCGGTCTCGACGTGATCGACACCGATGAGGGCGTCACCGGCTTGCGCGGCGGCCCCGGCGGCGGCCTCGAGGAGCGTGAGGGACTTGCGCGCGTCGGATCCGGCCAGTCGCACGAGGGCGTCGCGCGCGTCGTCGGCGAGCCCGTAGTCCCCGTCGAGTCCTCGCGGATCAACGACCGCCCGGTCGAGGAGCGCTCGGATCGCGTCCTCGTCGAGGGGGCGCAGGACTTGGAGGAGGGAGCGCGACAGGAGGGGGGAGATCACGGAGAACGAGGGGTTCTCGGTGGTCGCGGCGACGAGCGTCACCCACCGGTTCTCGACCGCGGGCAGGAGGGCGTCCTGCTGGGATTTGGAGAAGCGGTGGACCTCGTCGACGAAGAGGATGGTGTCCTCGCCCGTCGCGGCGGTTCTCCGCTTGGCCGAGGCGACGACCTCGCGGATGTCCTTGACGCCGGCGGACACCGCGGAGATCTCGGCGAAGCGGCGCTGGGAGGCGCGCGCGACGAGATAGGCGAGCGTCGTCTTGCCGGTGCCGGGAGGGCCCCAGAGGATCACGGAGGACAGGCCGGGCGACCCGTTGGAGGAGGGCTCGAGGAGGCGCCTGAGAGGGGCTCCGTCGGCGAGGATGTGCCCTTGGCCGACGACCTCGTCGAGACTCGTCGGGCGCATCCGCACGGCCAGGGGCGCGTCGGGCGAATACGCGGGGATCCCCGTGTCGGCGATCCCCTGGGTCTCGAAAAGGTCCATGCGTCAAGACTAATCGGCTCAGGCGCGCCCGTTACCGCGAGGAGGGGGCGAAGGACCGGTTGAGGACTCTGAGGACGACTCCTCCCCCGAGGAGCAGGAGGGCGGCGCCGGCGAAGAACAGGGAGGAGTTGAGGACGACGAGGCTGTTCGACGCGGCTGCTCGGGCGAGGGACCCGTCGTGGGCGGCGACAAGCGCGCGAGCGTCGACGGTCGGGCGCATCGCGGTCTTCCCCGGGGCTCCCGCGGGTTCGCTCGCCCGGGAGGGCTGCGGGGCGCCGACGTCTATGACGTCGATCTCGTTGAGGCCGTCAACGGGGGCCCGCTGGGGCCATCGGCTGAAGAAACCGGTCGCCGCGGCGGGATCGGTCCCGCCTTCGGCTGCGGCGGATGAGGCCCTCCTCCCGTCGTCTTCGCGTCCGGTGGGGTCGGCGGGCGTCGCGACCTCTTCGTTCCCCGGTGCTGCCGGTGGGTCTCGGCGGCGTTCTTCAGCAGGAACCGCGGGCTCGATGAGGATGGCCGGCTCCTCCGGCACGGCAGGGGCAGTCGGTTTGACGGGCTCCACATCAACAGGCTCGACCGGATCCACCGGCGCAACGGGCACGACGGGGTCAACAGGCTCCACCGGCTCAACAGGCACGACGGGCTCAACAGGCACGACGGGATCAACAGGCTCGACAGGATCCACCGGCTCAACAGGCACGACGGGGTCAACAGGCTCCACCGGCTCAACAGGCTCCACCGGCTCAACAGGCACGACCGGATCAACGGGTTCTACCGGATGGACAGGCTCGACCGGCTCCACCGGATCAACGGGAGGAGCGGGCTCCGGGGAGTCCGGGTTCCCGGCCTCGCGGACGATGCTCCATCGGGACGAGCACAGGAGATCGCCCGACACCGCATGAATAGAGACGTCGAAGATGTGGGTCTCCCCCAGACCCCACTCGATGCCGGACGGAGTGTTCTTCCCATCGGGAATGAGGAGCTCGATCTCGTAGCCCCCGTCCTCGTCAACCGGGGCCACGGCCCAAACCGTCCGGTCGTCGATCGTCCCGTTCGTCGCCGGGTTAATGAGGCCGCCCGGCGAGGTCACCAAACCGCCATCGGCGATCCCCACGGCATAGGCCACGGAGCCCTCCTCAGGCACGCAGGTCCCGACGACGGAGACCGAGGGCAGGGCCTGAGGAATGACGAAAGGCACGAGCGAGGGCTCATCAGCGGCGCGAGCCGCTCCCGGATTCGCGATGACACCGACGAGGAGAGCCGCGGCGACCGCACGGATCCCACGACCGACCCGCACGCGCCTCGCCTGTCCCGCCACGATCCCATCCCCTCCGACCGTCGCCTCCTCGGGCCCGTCAATGGAAGTCGCCGCACGAAGCGCGGGACCACTCGACAGTCGGACTCAGCCTATCAGCGCTCCTCCCCCGACCGTTGCGGAGCCCGCCGCCGGCATCATTCGAAGAGCGAGACGTCGCCCGCTCCGCGGCGCACCACCTGCGGGCCCCCCGATGTGAAATCGACGACGGTCGTCGCCCCGCCGTCCCCCACCGGTCCGACGAGGACGAGATCCACCCGATGACCGATCTCCTCGTCGACCTCGAATCCGTCGATCATCGGATCCTCCCGCCCCGGCAGGATGAGCGTCGAGCACAGGAGCGGCTCGTCGAGCTCGTCGAGGAGCGACTGGACGATGGCATGATCGGGGATCCGTACGCCGATCGTGTGCTTCTTCTTGTTGAGCGTCATCCGAGGGACCTCCTTGGTCCCCGGGAGGATGAACGTGTAGGGGCCGGGAGTCAGCGCCTTGATCGCGCGGAAGGCCGAGTTGTCGATGATGACGAGCTCTCCGAGTTGAGCGAAGGAGCGGCACAGGAGGGAGAAGTTGTGCTTGTCGTCGAGGCGGCGGACGGAGCGGATGACGTCCATCCCCTCCTTGTTGCCCAACCGGCAGGCGATCGCGTAGCCGGAGTCGGTCGGCAAGGCGATCACTCCCCCGCCGCGGATGATCTCCGCGGCCCTCGCGAGGAAACGGGTTTGAGGATTGACCGGATGCATTTCGACGTAGGACATGCCTCTATTGTGCCCCAGATCACTCCTGCGTGCAGACGACGGCGAGCCTCCCTCTCCTCCGATGCTCCCGACGACAGCTCTCAGGCGTCGACGACCGGCACGCGGACGGTCCACGCCCATGCGCCCAGGACGATCGCGAGTACGGGGAAGACGAAGAACGGTCCGACGTGGGCGACGATGAGGAACAGTGGGGACCAGACTGCGGCAAGACCGGCGAGGACGGCCGCGCGCGCCCACCGACCTACGGGAAGGCGCGGCCAGATCAGCCACGACACGCCGATCCACGACGCCGGCGAGAGGACGAGAGCACTCCCGTAGTACTGCCCCCAGACGGATTCGCCGATCTGCGCGATAGCCTCCCCAATCCAGGGCACGGTCGACACCGGCAGGAGGACGGGGATCCACGAGACGAGAACGAGGAGGAGCATCGCCCAGATCCCCACCCGGGATCTGCGGGTGACGGCCGTCTCCATGATCCCCTACGCGACGAGCAGGGGACCAGCGCCCACATCGACAGCTCGTCGGCGCGCATGCCCAGGACGGGGGCGAGAAGATCCCCGGCACCGGGGAGCAGGAGCGCGTTCGCCCCCACCATCATGAGCAGGGCCGTCAGCGCGAGGACGGTGACGGCCCCTCGAACCCGGCCCGTCAGGGGCTCCCCACGACGCGCGACGCGGGAACGGCTCCTGCGCAGAAGGAGCCCGACCGCGATCACGGCCGCGCACAGGAGGCCGAGCGGAGGGAATTCGGAGGTGAAGACGATCATCCCACCGAGCGACCAGCCGACCCCGGCCCCGACGGCCCAACCAACCGCGCGGCTCGCGAACCGGGGCCGGGAGGACTCGTCGGCGACGGCCGCGCCGATTACCGCGAAGAGCCCCCACGCGATCGTCCGCAGCGTCCACGCCATCGGGTCGGCGAGCACCGGCGCCTCTGCCCCGACTAGAGGGCCCCACACCCACAGCCCCTGCGCGACGGCGTTGGCGACGACGGCGGCCCCTCCCGCCGCCAGGGCCCCGCAGGCCCGGACCGGACCCAGGAGGCCGCGTTCTCGCAGGGTGGCCGCGCCGGCGACGACGATCGCGCCGGGGAGGACGAGCCCCCTGAGGGCCACGTCGACCCACTCCCACGGGCCCTGCCCGGACCCGTCTCGAACCGGCGAGAATGTCATCAGCGACCATCCCCAGACGGAGCCCACGATGAGGATCAGGCAGATCCCGACGGTCCAGCCGTTGAGCCTCATCCCGATTCCGTGGAGCATCGAGGAGGCCCTCAGCCGGGCGTCGGGCTCCCGGGAGCCGCGTTCGCGGGCCTCGGCGAGGACGGTGGCGAGGAATACGTCGCCGTTGCTCTCGCGCCACCGTCGGGGGTACCAGTGCAGCAGGCGGGCGAATGCGCGCTCGTCAGGCATGGGAGGGCCTCCTCCCGAGTCCCGAGCCGTTCCGGGCGCGCAATGGCGCGGCCCACCGGTGCGCCGGGGCGATGGGCCGGGCTCGAAGACGGGCCCGGGCGGTGCGCGCCATCGTTTCGAGGGCCGCGCTCTCCTCGCCGAGGGCGTCGCGCCCCTCGTCGGTGAGCCTGTAGTAGCGCCGGGCGCGGCCGTCGACGATCTCCTCGGAGTCGACGACGACGAGCCCCTCCCTCTCGAGGCGCTCGAGCGCGGCGTACAGCGTCGTGGGGCGCAGGGCCGCCGCGCCGTCGGACAGGGAGGACACTTCGCGCAGGATGTCGTACCCGTGCCTGCGCCCGTCGGCCAGCGCCGTGAGGATCCAGAATGAGTTGTGCGTCAATGAACGTCCCATGTCATGGGCATATACTCGCAATAGTCCAATGACAAGACTATTTCATTCATGAAACGCATATCGACGAAGCGGTGGGGGGTGCGGGACGGATCCGTCCCGCACCCCCCACCGCTGGAATCGTCGATCAGGCCTCGTCCGACGCCGACTCCTCGCCCCTCCTCCTCGGGACCGCGTCCACGCCGGCCTCCTTGCGCTGGGCCACCGTGATCGGGGCCGGCGCCTCGGTCAGCGGGTCGTAGCCGCCGCCCGACTTCGGGAAGGCGATGACATCGCGGATCGACTCCGACTTCGTCAACAGGGAGACGATCCGATCCCAGCCGAAGGCGATGCCGCCGTGCGGCGGGGCGCCGAACTTGAAGGCGTCGAGGAGGAACCCGAACTGCTCCTGGGCCTGCTCGTCGTCGATCCCCATGACGTTGAACACGCGGTTCTGCACGTCCCGGCGATGGATTCGGATCGACCCGCCGCCGATCTCGTTGCCGTTGCACACGATGTCGTAGGCGTACGCCAGGGCGTTCGCCGGATCCTCGTCGAAGGAGTCGAGCCACTCGGGCTTGGGCGAGGTGAAGGCGTGGTGGACCGCGGTCCACGCGCCATCGCCCAGCGCGACATCCCCCTCGGCCTGGGCCTCGCCGGCCGGCTTGAACAGAGGCGCGTCGACGACCCAGGTGAACGCCCAGGCATCGGGGTCGATGAGGCCGCAGCGCTTGCCGATCTCGAGTCGCGCCGCGCCCAGGAGCTCGCGCGAGGGCGTCGGCCGACCCGCCGCGAAGAAGACGCAGTCCCCGGGGGCCGCCCCTGTCGCGGCGGCCAGGCCCTCGCGCTCGGCCTCGGTGATGTTCTTGGCGACCGGGCCTGCGAGCGTTCCGTCCTCGCCGATCGTCACGTACGCCAGGCCCTTGGCACCGCGGGCTTTGGCCCACTCCTGCCACTTGTCGAAGGTCCGGCGCGGCTGCGAGCCCCCGCCGGGCATGACGACCGCGCCGACGTACGGCGCCTGGAAGACCCGGAAGGTCGTGTCCGCGAAGTAGTCGGTGAGATCGACGAGTTCGAGGCCGAAGCGCAGATCCGGCTTATCCGACCCGTACTTCTCCATCGCGTCCCTGTAGGTCATGCGCGGCAGCGGGGTCGGCAGGTCGTAGTCGATGAGCGCCCACACCCTTCTCATGACGTCCTCGGCGACGGCGATGACGTCGTCCTGATCGACGAAGCTCATCTCGATGTCGAGCTGGGTGAACTCCGGCTGACGATCGGCGCGGAAGTCCTCATCGCGATAGCAGCGGGCGATCTGGAAGTACCGCTCCATTCCGGCGACCATGAGCATCTGCTTGAAGAGCTGGGGCGACTGCGGCAGGGCGTACCAGGATCCGGGCGACAGGCGGGCCGGAACGATGAAGTCGCGCGCGCCCTCGGGGGTCGAGCGCGTGAGCGTCGGGGTCTCGATCTCGACGAAATCGTGCTCGTAGAGGGTGTCGCGAGCCGCCCGCGACACCCTCGACCGCAGTCGGAGCGCGTACTGCTCCGGTTCGCGGCGCAGGTCGAGGTAGCGGTACTTCAGGCGGGTCTCCTCGCCGACGTTGCCGGAGTCCTCGGCGTTCGAGGACACCTGGAACGGCAGGGGCGCGGAGGTGTTGAGGACCTCGATGTCGTCGCCCATGACCTCGATGGCGCCGGTGGCCAGATTCGGGTTCTCGTTGCCCTCGGGGCGGGCGCAGACCTCACCGGTGACTTTGAGGACAAACTCGGAGCGCAGGTCGTGGGCGACCGATTCGTCGCGGACGACCACCTGGGCGATGCCCGAGGCGTCGCGCAGGTCGACGAAGGCGACGCCCCCGTGATCGCGGCGTCGATCGACCCAGCCGGTCAGGGTGACGGTCTGCCCAATGAGATCGGTGCCGAGCGTTCCGATGGTGTGAGTGCGAAGCACTGGTAGTCCTTTCGTCGGTGCCATCCGCGAGACGGGCGGCGGCATCGCGAGTGTACGTCAGCGGCGTTGCCGGTCGAGAATCACCGGTGGGATAATCGCGCGTGCCCTTCATCTCCCCCCGCCGCCGCGATCTCCCCTGGACCCCTCTCGAGTCGTCCCTCATGCTCGGCTCGGTCCTCCTCATCACCCTGTGCGCCTTCGAGGGACTGGCGACGACGACGATCATGCCGAGCGTCGTCGAGGACCTCGATGCCGAATCCTGGTTCTCCGTCGCCTCCGGATCATCGCTGGCCGCCCAGCTGACCGCGACGGTCATCGCCGGAGCCCTGGCGGATTGGAAGGGGCCGCGCCCGGTGCTCCTGGCCGGGCTGGGGCTCTTCGCCGCCGGGCTCCTCGCCTCCGCCTGGGCCCCGACGATCCTGCTCTTCGTCATCGGCAGGATCGTTCAGGGCCTCGGCGCCGGGCTCCTCATCGTCCCCCTGTACGTCCTCGTCGGATCGGTCGTGTCCGCCCCGCACCGCCCCTCGTTCTTCGCGGCGTTCTCACTGGCGTGGGTGCTGCCCTCCCTCGTCGGCCCGGCCATCGCCGGGATCGTCGTCGCCCGTGCGGGATGGCGGCCGGTGTTCTGGGCCGTGCCCATCCTCGTCGCCGTCGCCACCATCCCCCTGATCTCCGTCCTGTCCAGGCTCGGATCCCGCTCGGGCGCGGTTCCGCCCCGACTCCGGTCGCTGTCCCTGATGGCGCTCGTCGCCGGTCTGGGCGTCCTCTTCCTCCAGCTGTCCGGGGCCGTGACGGGCACGGTCTTCGCCGTCCTCGTTCTCGCGGGTCTGGTGCTCACCGGATGGGCGCTCCCCCGCCTCATGCCCCGCGGGGCGTTCTCCATGCGCCGGGGGGTGCCCTCCGCGATCCTCACCCGGATGCTCGCGATGGGCGTCCAGGCGGGAGTCGGCGCGTTCCTGCCGCTGGTCCTCCAGAGGATCCACCATTGGCAGCCCGATGCCGCGTCCCTGTCCGTCACCCTGGGGACGGTGTCGTGGGCGGCCGGTGCGTTCATCCAGTCGCGGGTGTCGAACGACGAGGTCCGGCTGCGCCTGCCCGTCATCGGCACCTCGTTGATCGTCGGCGGGATGCTGCCCGTCCTCAGTCTCCTCTCCGGCTCGGCCCCCGCGTGGCCGGCCCTCATCGGATGGATGATCATGGGCGCCGGAGTGGGACTCATGCACTCGACGCTGTCCGTCCTGGCCCTGGGCCTGATGCCGGCAGAGAAGCACGGCAAGGTCTCGAGCTGGCTGCAAGTCGCCGACTCGGCCGGCTCGTCGGTGGAGCTGGCGATCGTGTCGATCCTCATGGCGGCATGGGCCGCGACGGGGGCGAGCGGGGGGCTCTCCTACGCCCCGGCCCTGGTCGTCGCCCTCGTCATCGGGGCGACGGCGCTCGCCTCCTCGCGGAGGATCCGGCCGGCCTGAGCCCACCACTGCTTCTCGCCCGGACTGTTCCAGCTCGACCCGCGCGGAGGAACCGGTCGGCCTGAGCCCATCGCCGCGTCCTCGCCGTGCACGCCATGATCCGAGACGGCGCCCTCTACAACACACAACCCGCACCATCACTGACCGCCGCCGCTTGACACACCCCCTAGGGACGTCCCCCGAAAACGAACATTTCCTACCGGGTCAGGTGGGAAATGTTCGTTTTCGGGGGAAATGGGGGCTGAGCTGAGCGATCCCACCCCCCGGACGCACATGCCCGAGGCCGCCGAGGGGAAATGGGGGGGCCGGGCTGAGCAGCCCCGACCCCCGACTCCCACCGTCAGCGGTGGCGAGGCCTCGTGCCGAATGCCCTGCCGGTCGACCCTCGGTCGTCGCGCTCCCGGCGCCCGGCGCGAGCCGCCTTGAAGGACCGGGCCCCCGACGCGCGCCTCTCCTCGCCGTAGCGCTCGTCCCGCCCCTTGCGGATCTCGCGCTCCCAGCGCTCGGATCGGACCGACCGGTGACGAGTCGGGGCCCCCTCCCGATCGCGAGGGGCCCTCCCCTCGCGGTCCGCGGGATCGGGGCGATCGACGCCTTCCCCCCGCTCCGAGCGGTCCCACCCGGGACGGCGGTCTCGGGCGCCGCGCTGGCCGGGCCCCTCGTCGACGCGGATGCGCAACGGGCGCCCCTGGACGTAGCCCTTGCCGATCCGGCGCATCTGGTCCTCGCTGAGGTCGCCGGAGATCTCGACGAGGGAGAAGGTCGGGAAGATCTCGATATGGCCGATGTCCTTGCCGTCGACCCCGCCCTCGCCGGCGATGGCTCCGACGATCGATCCGGGCTTGACCCGGTCCTTCTTGCCGACCTCGACCCGATAGCGGATCCCGGCGCCGACGGAGGGGCGCGACGCCGAGCGCTTGCGGTCCCGCCCGGGCTTGAGGGGGCGGTCCTTGTCCCGCCCGCCCTCGAAGGAGGCGCCGAGGAATTCCCCGGACTCGTCGACCTCCTCCTCGCGGCGGGTCCTGGCCGGGCCCCGCCGGTCCTTGTCGATCCGGGGCGCGGGCCCCTCGTCCCCCACGGCCTGCGCGAGGAGCGCCGCTGCGACGTCGACGACGTCCACGCCCCCTCCGCCGTCCGACGAGGCGCCGTCCCCGACCCGCAGATCGGCGAGGAGGCTCTTGTACATGTCGAGCCTGCCGCGCTTGATCCGTCGTCCCACCCCCTCGAGGAGGCGCCGGGCCCGGAACTCCGAGACCGCCGCCGGCGAGGGGATCGCCACCTCCTCCATCGGCGCCCCGGTGAGTTTCTCGATCCGCCGAAGCCTCCCATGCTCCCGGGGGGTGAAGAACGTCAGCGACCTGCCGGCGCGCCCAGCGCGACCCGTCCGGCCGATGCGGTGGACGTAGGCCTCCGGTTCGCGGGGCACGTCGAAGTTGACGACCAGGGAGATCCGCTCAACGTCGAGCCCGCGCGCGGCGACGTCCGTGGCGACGAGGACGTCGAGTGTCCCCGAGCGCAGGCGCTCGACCATGCGCTCGCGCTCGGCCTGGGCGACGTCCCCGGAGATCCCGGCGGCTCGGAAACCGCGGGCCGCCATCTCCAACGAGATCTCCTCGACGTCGGCCCGGGTCCGAACGAAGACGATCGCGGCGTCGGCTTCCTCCTGCCCCTCGGCGATGTGTTGGGCGCGGGTGGCCAGGACACGGGTCAGCGCGCCGATCTTGTGCTTGTAGGGGACGACCGCGTAGGTCTGGTGGATCGTGTCGACAGTCGAGGACTCGTCGGAGACGGCGATCCTGACCGGATCGGTCAGATGCGTGTTGGCGACCCGCTCGATGGCGGCGGGCATCGTCGCCGAGAAGAGCGCGGTCAGGCGCTCGGCCGGGGCGGACGAGGCGATCGTCTCGACGTCCTCCGCGAACCCCATCCGCAGCATCTCGTCGGCCTCGTCGAGGACGAGCATGCGGATGCCGGACAGATCGAGGGCCCCCTTCTCGATGAGGTCGATGACGCGGCCGGGAGTCCCGACGACGACCTGCGCCCCCTTCTTCAACGCGGCGATCTGAGGGCCGTAGGGCGATCCGCCGTAGACGGCGACGACGTCCAGTCCACGGGATTGGGCCGCGAAGTCCTCGATGGCCTGAGCCGACTGGAGGGCGAGTTCGCGAGTGGGGGCGAGGACGAGGGACTGGACCCTCTTCTCGGCGGCCTCGACGATGGCGAGCATCGGCAGGCCGAAGGCGGCGGTCTTGCCGGTGCCGGTCTGGGCGATGCCGACGACGTCGCGCAGGTCGAGGAGCGCGGGGATCGCCTGCTCCTGGATCGGCGTGGGCGTCCGGTAGCCCATGTCGGTGACGGCGGCGAGGATGTCCTCGGGCAGGCCGAGGGAGGCGAAGCTGACGCCCTCGTCCCCGTTGGCGCCCTCCTCATCGTCCTCGGAGTCGTCCTCCTCGTCCTCCCGGGGGTCGTCGGGATCGTCCGCTCCATCCTCCCCGGGATCGCCGGGATCGTCCGCCCCGTCGGCGCCATCCGCGACGGACGGCCCCCCGTCCTCCGCGCCGCCCGGGGTCTCGTCGGTCGGGGGGATCTGCGAGTCCTCGGGATCGGCCGCCGGGATCGGGGCCTCGACGGGATCTTCTCGAGTCTGGGCGTCGAGCGCGCGCGGTTCGGGGGCGTCGTCGAACAGGGAGGGGGCGTCATGCATGGGCACAGGTGGTCCTCATCGGGATCGGTCTGGATCGAGGCCCCTCGGGATCGGGGCCGGGTCGGGGTCGACCTTCGGCGCCGCCTCGCATCTCCACAACAACACTCACCGGATCATCCGGGCACCATCACAGGGGGCTGCGCCTCATCGTCCCCCCAGCCTATCGGGGGCTCCGTCGTCTCCCGCCCCCCTCCCCGGTGAATTCCCTCACCGGGCGGTTCCTCGTCCCCACTCCTCCTCCCGGGGGATCGCCGTTGCGAGGGCGTCGCAGACACCCCCCTGGCGCCGGTCCTCCTCCTCGATGACGGCGACGACGGTGCGCTCCACGGCCGCGCGGATCCTCCCGTCGATGCTCCGCCGCGCCCGGCGTCCCACCCGGCCGGCGGCGATCCCGGCCGCGACCAGCGCGATGACCGCAACGACCGCCGTCCACGCCAGTCCGGCCCCGACCAGGAGGACCGGGACGGGAACCCCCCGCCACTGCGGCGGCTCCCACGAGACGAGCAGGAACGAGCGGATGAGGTGGATCGCCGCGAGCCACCCCGCGCCGACGGCTCCGACGAGCCAGCCGAGCCACTGAACGGCGTCCGCCCACGCCCACCACGCCGGGGCACGTCCGGGTCCCAGGTCGGCCGAGGCGACCGACACGTCGAGCTCGTCGGCCAGCCGGTCCGAGGCCCCCAGGACCCGGGCGAGCATCGCGCGGCGCCACACCTGCGGACGGCCCCGCGTCGTCTCCTCGACGACCGCCCTCAGCCCCCGGTTGAGAGCCGCGCGGGCGGGCGCCGACGGGGCCGGGAGGCTCGGAACGGCGAGATCCTCGATCGGGCCGGAGCCCGATCCTCCCCTCAGCCCCATCGCGGCCAACGGGTCGGCGCGCAGGGTGCGCAGCCACCGCAGGGCCAGCCAGCCGACGCGGCGCCCCGCGCGATGGCGGTAGGACGAGCGGACGGCGTCGACGACGCGCCCAGCTCCGACGACCTCCCCGGCCATCCCGGTGAGGGCGTCGGCGAGCCCCCCGGTGTCGACCGCCCGGATGGGGGCGTCGAGGTCGAGGCCGTCGGCCATCAGGTCGGCCGCCGCCCGCAGGCGCGCCCGATCGCGGGTGGATCGCAGTCGGTTCTCCTGCGCCTCCCGCCCGATGAGGACGCGCAGGTCGTCGATCCCCCGACCGGTCGTCGACGAGACGGGGATCACCCGGGCGCTCGGGATGCCGTCGCGCACCGCGAGCCGTTCGAGGTCGGCGATGACGAGGGCGAGGTCCTCCTCCCCCAGCGCATCGGCGTGGGTGAGGACGACCACCGAGGAGGCGAGGCGCTCGTGGAGGGGCGCGATCCACTCCTCGTGGATCACCCCGTCCGCGTACTTCTGCGGGTCGACCACCCAGACCACGAGGTCGAGGCGCTCGGCGAGGCGAGCCGCGAGCCCGCGGTTCGACGTCGACACCGAGTCGATGTCGGGCAGGTCGACGAGGACGGCGCCGTCGGGGAGACGCGATTCCGCGCCGAGCTCGACGCGGTCGGGGATGCCGATCCAGTCGAGGAGCCGATCGGCCCGGGCCTCCCCCGTCGTCACCGCCAGGGCGCTGGTCGTCGTCGGCCGGATGACGCCGGGGCGCGCGACCCGGGCCCCCGTCAGCGCGTTGACGAGAGAGGACTTGCCCGAGCCGGTCGCGCCGAGCATGCCGATGACCGTCGTCTCGGCGCCGAGGACCCTGCGCTCGCCGGCGGCGTCGATCAGCGCCCGGGCCTCATCGGCGACGTCGGGGGCGAGATCCCCCCGCGTCAGGTCGAGGGCCTCCGACAGCCGGGACACGGGGTCCGGCGGCTCCTGACGAGGAGCCCCGTCGCGCGCGAGAGCGCTCATCGCCCCTCCCCCTCGACCGCCCGGAGGGCCTCGTCAATGGCCGAGGCGTCGATCGGCCCCGGCACGGCTCGGGCGAGGGGCTCCAGCCGGTCGCGCAGGGCGCGAGCGCACATCTCGTCGAGCATCGACTCGGCCCGGGCCGCCATCGTCCGCACCCCCTGGTCGCCGAAGACCGCTTCGAGGAGCCGCTGGGCGAGGACCGCCGACGCCCCCGCGACGCCGACCTCCGCCCCGGTCAACCCGCCGGTCGCGGAGAACAGGACGATCATCAGGGCGACGGCGACGATGTTGACGCCGACCGCCAGGACCCTGGCCCGAGTCCGACGCGACCCTCCCTGCTCGCGCACGAGGCCGAGGAGCGCCCGCTGCCAGGCGACGGTCGTCTCCCGCGCGGCCTCGTCGGCAAGGGCGTCCGACGGGGAGTCGGCGGTCGCGGAGACTGCGGCGAGGGCCCGATCCCCCCGCATCGCCTCCTCGGCGGATTCGCGGACCCGCAGGAGCTCCTCGCGGATCACCCCCGCCAGCCCCTCCTCGAGAGCCTCCTCGACGGGGGCCACCGGAGAAGGCCGGCCCCTGAGGGCCGCCGACAGGCGGTCGCGCAGCGACGAGACGGTGCGGTCGATCGTCCTGCTGATGTCCCATGCGCCGACGACCTCCTGCCAGCGGGCGAGGACCTCGCCGCGCAGGAGCGCCCCGTCCCCCAGCCCCTGGCGGATCCGCCTCAGGGAGTGGGCGACGGCCTCGTCGAGGATCCCCTCGCCGCGGCGCACCGCCTCGTTGTGGGCGGCCACCATCTCAACGACGACGGCGGCGTCATCCGCGAGCGAGCGGATCGACCCGTCGAGGGCCCTCCTGGCGACCTCGGCCCGGGCCGAGGCGTCGGCCGCCAGGGAGCCCAGCCACCGCGCGATCGGGGCGACCGCTCCGGTCGGCAGCAGGGAATCGACGAGGTCCTGCTCGTCGACGGGGAAGATCGGGGCGGCGAGGAGGCCTCGCTCGTCGAGCATGCGCCGCAGGTCCGCCTCCACCTCGTCCCGGGCGCCCGCGGGCACGCGGTTGAGGACGACCGCCACGTCGACGCCGCGCGCGGCCGCCTCGTCCAGATGGCGCCACGGCACCGCGTCGGCGTAGCGCGCCGCAGTGGTGACGAAGATCCACAGGTCCGCCGCGTCGAGGAGCTGGCCGGCGAGCCGGCGGTTCTCGGCCGCCACCGAGTCCACGTCGGGGGCGTCGACGAGGGCGAGGGAGTCGGCGAGCCCCTCGCAGGTCGTCACGGCCAGGCTCGAACCGGCCCGTTCGTCTTCGACGGCCCCGGCAGGGGCCCCTTCATCGACGCGCACGCGCGCGAGCGTCGGGAGGATCCTCGCGTCGAGGAACCAGTGGGCGTCCTCCGGCCGGCAGATCAGGGTGGGGCGCCGGGTCGTCGGGCGCACCGCCGACGACCGGGAGACGACGCGGCCGACGAGGGAGTTGACGAGGGCGGACTTGCCGGCCCCGGTCGATCCCCCGACGACGCCCAGGAGCGGGGCGTCGAGGGAGGCGAGCCTGGGGAGGACGTGGTCGTCGAGGCGTCGGATCGCACGGGCCCTCGCCGCTTCGCCGTCCTCGCGCGCGTCGACGGGCAGGACCGGCCCGACGCCGGCGAGGGCGTCCCGCAGGGCGGCGAGCCCGCGCTCGTCGGCCATGGTCACACCGCCACGATGCGCGGATGGAGGTCGTCGGCGGGCGGGTCCCACGAGGCCGCGTCCGCCTCGACCTGCTCGCCCGAGCGGATGTCCTTGACCGTGTCGGCCGCGCCCCCCTCCCCGGGGAACCAGACGAAGGGGACGCCCCGCTTGTCCGCGTACTTGATCTGCTTGCCGAACTTGGCCGCCGACGGGGAGACGTCGACGGGGATACCGCGGGCCCGCAGCTGCGCGGCGACCGCGTCCGACCGGGAGCGGTCGGCCTCGTCGACGACGGCCACGACGACGGCGCTGGGCGCCTTGCGGGTCGCGCGCACCATCGGAGCGGAGATCATCCGTGATACGAGGCGGGACACGCCGATCGACAGGCCGACGCCCGGATAGGTCCGCTTGCCGTCCTTGGCGAGCGAGTCGTAGCGCCCTCCCGAGCAGATCGACCCGAGGTCCTCGTGCCCCTCGACCATCGACTCGTAGACCGAGCCGGTGTAGTAGTCCAGGCCCCTGGCGATCTTCAGGTCGGCGACGACCGCCCCGGGCATCCGGGTCGCGGCCTCCTCCAGGAGCGCGCACAGCTCCCCCAGGCCCTCGTCGAGCAGCTCGCCGCCGACTCCCAGGGCGAGGACGCGACGACGGACCTCCCCGGGGTCCTCGGAGCGGATCTGCGCCATCGTCAGGAGCGCGCGCGCCTGATCCGCGCCAATCCCGGAGGAGGCGAGCTCCTCGGCGACGCCCTCGGGCCCGATCTTGTCGATCTTGTCGAGGCCGCGCAGGGCCGCCTCGACGTCGTCGACGCCGAGGGACTCGCACACGCCCTGGACGACCTTGCGGTTGTTGACGAGGACGCGCACCGGGGGGATCGGGAGCCCGTTGAGGGCCTCGGCCATGACGAGGGGCAGATCGACCTCGAAATGGAAGGGCAGGTCGCCGTTGCCGACGACGTCGATGTCGGCCTGGGTGAACTCGCGGAACCGGCCCTCCTGGGGGCGCTCGCCGCGCCAGACCTTCTGAATCTGGTAGCGCTTGAAGGGGAAGTCGAGCTCGTTGGCGTTCTCGACGACGTAGCGGGCGAAGGGCACCGTCAGGTCGAAGTGCAGGCCCATGCGTCTCTCCTTCGAGGAGCGGCGTCCGGCCTCGGCCTCTTTGAGGGCCTGGAGGCGGTCGAGGACGTAGACCTCCTTCGAGGTCTCCCCCTTGGCCTCGAGCTGGTCGAGGGTCTCGACGGCGCGGGTCTCGATCCCGCTGAAGCCGTGGAGCTCGAAGACCCGGCGGAGGTGGTCGAGGACGGCCTGCTCGATGATGCGGCCGTCGGGGAGCCATTCGGGGAAACCGGAAAGAGACGTGCGTGCCATGAGGCCATTCTTCCACGGCGGACCCGCCGACCCGAACCGGACGGGCCCCGGGCCGGCTCCGCCGGCCCGGGCGGTCAGCCGAGGGTCCGGGCGCGGATGAGGTACGGGTTCGTCGTGATCTCGTCCGACAGCCGCGTGGCCGGGCCGTGGCCGGGGATGAGGATCGTCCGGGGGTCGAGGGCGTTGGAGATCGTCCGCAGCGAATGGCGCATCTGCGTCTCGTCCCCGCCGGGCAGGTCGGTGCGGCCGACCGAGCCGGCGAAGATCACGTCCCCGGGCATCGCCCACGGGACCGGGGTGTCGGCCCGGACGAAGGTCTCCCGCCCGACGCGCACCTCGATGTCGCAGTGGCCGATGAACACGGCCGACCCCTCGGAATGACCGGGGGCCGGGATCATCTTGAGCCAGACGCCCTCGACGATCTCGACCGAGCCCGCGGGGAAGGCCCGCAGATCCTCCGGCTTGCGCCACGGCCCGAGTTCGATGGGGGGCTCCATCGGGACGCCCGCCAGGGGGTCGTCCATCCGGTAGAGGTCCGGGCCGGGGACGTACACCGGCGCCGGCGGCGCGTCCCGACCGTCCCCGCCCCATGAGGCGACCTCCGCGCAGTCCCACACGTGATCCGGGTGCCCGTGGGTGGCCAGGACGGCCGCCGCACGGGCGCCGGCCTCGTCGAGGACCGAGCGGAGCTCGTCGCGCACTCCCGCCGAGGGGTCGACGACGAGGGCCTGTGAGCCCCCGCCGGGGACGAGGACGAGGGAGTTCGCCGCGTAGTACGGCGACGGGATCACGTGAATCCGCATGGGGATCAGGCCATCGACGCGCGGATCTGGTCGAGCCATGCCTTCTTCGTCGACAGGGCGTCGGCGAGGTTCGCGGCCTTCTTGTCGTCGCCCTCGGCCCGGGCCCGCGCCACGTCCGCTTCGAGCTGGGCGACCTGGTCCTCGAGCTGGCCGAGCATCCCCTCGGCGCGGGCGCGCGTCTCGGGGTTGGTCCGCTGCCATTCCTTCTCCTCGGCCTGGCGGACCGCGGATTCGACGGCGCGCAATCGCGCGTCGATGCGGTGCAGGTCGGCGGAGGGGACGCGGCCGACCTCGTCCCAGCGGTCCTGGATCTGGCGGAGCTGCGACTTGGCCTGTTCGAGGTCGGTGATCGGGAGGATCTTCTCAGCCTCGACGAGGATCGCCTCCTTCGCCTCCAGATTCGCCCGGTACTCCGAATCGGTGGCCTCGTCCTTGGCGCGTCGGGCGTCGAAGAACACCTGCTGCGCGGCGCGGAACCGCGCCCACAGGGCGTCGTCCTCCCTGCGCGAGGCCCGCGGAGCGGCCTTCCACCGGTTCATCAGGTCGCGGTAGGCCCCCGAGGTCGCCCCCCAGTCGGTCGAGCCCTGAAGGGCCTCGGCCTCGGCGATGAGCGCCTCCTTGATGTGCTTGGCCTCGGCCTGGGCCTGGTCGAGGGCGGAGAAGTACTGGCGGCGTCGGCGGTCGAACTGGGTGCGCGCCGAGGAGAAGCGCTTCCACAGCTCGTCCTCGGTCGACTTGTCGAGGCGCGGGCCGCGCCTCTGGAGGGTCTTCCACTCGTCGAGGAGATCGCGCAGCGCCTGCCCGGACTGCTTCCAATGGGTCTTGTCCGGGTCCTGGGAGCCGATCGCCTCGGCCCTCTCGACCACCGCGGTGCGCTCGACGAGGGCCGCCTCGCGCGCGGCCCTGCGTTCCTCGCGGGCCTGCTCCTTGCGCTGCTCGGCGACGGCCCCGAGGGCCTCGACGCGCGCGCGCAGGCCGGCCAGGTCGCCGATCGCGTTCGGGGAGACGACGGCCTCGCGGATCGTCGTCAGGGTCTGGTCGATCTCCTTGGGCGCCAGGGAGGCCAGGCGGTCCTCGAAGAGGCGGATCGTCGCCTCGAGGTCGGCGAAGCGCCGCTCGTAGAGCGCGTAGGGGGCGGCGGGGATGCCCTCGGGGTATCCGCCGATGACGCGCTCGGAGCCGTCATCGACGACGTAGACGGTGCCGGCCTCATCGATGCGGGCGAACGGGTGGGCGGGGACATCGCTCCAGGCGATCTTCTCGTCCGAGACGGCGGACCCCGCGTCGAGGGCGGCGGTGGCGGGCTGGGCGGGCGCGGGCGCCTGGTCGTCGGAGGAGGGCGTCACGGGGGCGGCCGCGTCCTCGGTCGAGGTCTGCGGGGCCGGTGAGGCCGGGGCCTGGTCGTCCCTTTCGGCCGCGGGAGCCGAGTCGATCGGGGTCGCCGCCTCCTCCGACGCGGCGGCGCTCTGCTGCGGTTCGGAGGTGTCGGGGTCGTTGGCCTGCGGAATCGACGTCGTGGTCACGATGTTCCTCACAATATTGACGAGGGCGTAATGCCCGGGCGCGGTGCTGCGCGCCCGGATGAGCGGGCACGCCGAGTGCCAGTGTGGCACACCTCTCCTATGGTAGTCGCAACGGTTCGAAAGCCGGAACGAGGCGAGGCGAAACCCCGCGCAGGTCACACTTTCGCGGTCTGGGCCCCGTTGCGCTGCTCCCCCGTCAAGCGCACGGCCTCGAACACCCCGTCGACGCGGCGCAGCGCCGACAGGATCGCGTCCAGATGCCCCAGGTCCGCCAACTCGAAGCCGAACCGGCCCGTCGACACCTGGTCGGCCGAGGTGCGCATCGCCACCGAGAGGATGTTCACCCGGTAGTCGGACAGGACCCTCGTCAGATCCGACAGGAGCCCTCCCCGGTCGAGCGCGCGGATCTCGATCTGCACCCTGAAGGGCGTTCCCGTCCGGTCGGCGCTCCACGCGACGTCGACGAAGCGCTCGGGCTGGAGCTCCTCGAGCCGGACGGCGTTGTGGCACGAGCTGCGATGGACCGACACCCCCTGGCCGCGGGTGATGAAGCCGACGATCTCGTCGCCCGGCACCGGCGTGCAGCATTTGGCGAGCTTGATCCAGATCTCGTTGGCGTCCATACCGGAGACCTCGATGCCGCCGGTCTCGTGAGCGCCCGACCGGGCTCGCGCCGTCGAGGGGGTGATCGCCTCGGCCAGGGTCTCCTCCGTCCCGTCGCCGCCGCCGAGGATCTCGACGAGCTTCGACACGACGTTCTGCGGGGAGATCTGGTTCTCCCCGACGGCCGCGTACAGGCTCGACACGTCGGAGTAGCCCAGCGAGGTCGCCACCGACATCACCGAGTCGTGGTTCATCAGCCGCTGAAGCGGCAGATTCTGCTTGCGCATCGCGCGGGCCAGGTGCTCCTTGCCCTCCTCGATGGCCTCGTCGCGGCGCTCGCGGGAGAACCACGACTTGATCTTCGATCGGGCGCGCGGCGAGGCGACGAACGCGAGCCAGTCCCGCGAGGGCCCGGCCTTGTCCGACTTCGAGGTGACGACCTCGACGGTCTCTCCCGATTCGAGCCGGGTGTCGAGGGAGACGAGGCGCCCGTTGACCTTCGCCCCCACGGTGCGGTGCCCCACCTCGGTGTGGACGGCGTAGGCGAAGTCGACGGGCGTGGCCCTGGCCGGCAGGACGACGACCTCGCCCTTGGGGGTGAAGACGTAGACCTCGTCGCCGGCGATCTCGTAGCGCAACGAATCGAGGAACTCCTCCGGGTCCCCGGTCTCCCGCTCCATCTCGACGAGGGAGCGCAGCCAGTTCGCCTGCTCCTCCGAGCTCATCTTGTCCGGGTCGGCGCCCGAGGTCGCGTTCGGGTTCTGCTTGTACTTCCAGTGGGCGGCGACGCCGTGCTCGGCGCGCTCGTGCATCTCGAAGGTGCGGATCTGGATCTCGACGGGCTTGCCGCCCGGGCCGATGACCGTCGTGTGGAGGGACTGGTAGAGGTTGAACTTCGGCATCGCGATGTAGTCCTTGAAACGCCCGGGGATGGGGTTCCAGCGGCCGTGGAGCGAGCCGAGGACCGCGTAGCAGTCCTTGATGGAGTCGACGAGGACCCGAACGGCGACGAGGTCGAAGATCTCGTCGAAGGCCTTGCCGCGCACGATCATCTTCTGATAGATCGAGTAGTGGTTCTTCGGGCGGCCGGTGACCGTGCCCTTGGTGCCCGAACGGCGCAGGTCCTCCTCGATCTGGGCGATGACGTCGCGCAGGTAGACCTCGCGCTGGGGGGCGCGCTCGGCGACGAGGTGGTCGATCTCGGAGTAGATCTCCGGATAGAGGGTCTTGAACGAGAGCTCCTCGAGCTCCCACTTGACCATGTTCATGCCGAGGCGGTGGGCCAGGGGCGCGTAGATCTCGAGGGTCTCCTGGGCCTTCTTCTTCGCCGATCCCACGGGGACGAAGCGCCAGGTCCGCGCGTTGTGGAGGCGATCGGCGAGTTTGATGAGCAGGACGCGGATGTCGTGGCTCATGGCGACGAGCATCTTGCGCAGCGTCTCGGCCTGCGCGGCCGCCCCGTACTGGACCTTGTCGAGCTTGGTGACGCCGTCGACGAGGGCGGCGATGGCCTGCCCGTAGTCGGCGGTCAGTTCCTCGACGGTGTAGTCGGTGTCCTCGACGGTGTCGTGCAGGAGGGCGGCGACCAGCGTCGGCGTCGTCATCCCCATCTCCGCGAGGATCGTCGCCACCGCCACGGGATGGGTGATGTAGGGTTCGCCGGACTTCCTGATCTGCCCGCGGTGCTGGAGCTCGGCGGTGCGGTAGGCGCGCTCGATGACCGACACGTCGGCCTTGGGGTGGTTGGCGCGCAGCGCGCGGATCAGGGGCTCGATCTCGGGGATCGAGGCGCGCGACCGGGCTCCGAACCACACGAGCCCCGAGCGGACGAAGGAGCTGGCGGCGGGGATCCGTGGCCCCTGGGAGGTGTCGTGGTCGCTCATTGCTCCATGATACCCGGGTGTGACCTGCGGTACATTCGTCCCTCGTCAGACGAGAAGAGCGGACTCCACTGCGACTCCCGGGAGCGCGTCGCGCCCCCGGAGGGCCTCGAGCTCGAGGAGGACGGCGATCGCCTCGATCTCGGCCCCGCAGCGGCGGAGCAGCTCGACGGAGGCCCCGGCGGTCCCGCCGGTCGCCAGGACGTCGTCGACGATGAGGACGCGCGAGCCCTCCTCGACGGCCTCGGGGTGGATCTCCATCCGGGCGGTGCCGTACTCGAGGGCGTAGTCGACGCCGATGACGCGACCCGGCAGCTTGCCGGCCTTGCGGATGGTCAGCATCCCGATGCCCAGCTGGGCCGCCACGGGGGCTCCGAGGATGAATCCGCGCGATTCGAGTCCGGCGACCGCGTCGATCCTGCCCGCGTAGCGGTCGCAGAGCAGGTCGATGAGCTCCTTGAAGGCCGGTCCGTTGGCGATCAGGGGGGTGATGTCGCGGAAGAGCACGCCCGGCTCGGGGAAGTCCTCGACGAGGCCGAGGTTGTCCGAGACGAGGCGGGCGATCCTCTCGCCGAGTTCGGCGCTCATCGGCGGGTCCTCTTCCTCGTCGGCTGGTGGTCGTTGCTCAGGCGGCGACCCGGGGTGATCGGGGCGACGCGGACCGGCGCGGGGGCGGCCCCGTCCTCGGAGGACGCCGCCCGGGAGCGGGCGACGAGGGCGTCGTGCTCGCGCGTGCGGGTCCCGCGCTCGCGGAACAGGACGAGGAGTGGCGAGGCGATGAAGATCGACGAGTAGGTTCCCGCGATCATGCCGGTGAAGAGGGCCAGGGAGATGTCGGTCAGGGTCCCCGAGCCGAGGGTGGCCAGGCCGATGAAGAGGATCGCCCCGACCGGCAGGAGCGCGACGACCGAGGTGTTGATCGACCGGACCATCGTCTGGTTGACGGCGAGGTTGACGTACTCGGCGAAGGTGTACCGCTTCTGGTCGTAGACGTCGGTCGTCAGCTCGCGCACCTTGTCGAAGACGACGACGGTGTCGTAGAGCGAGTACCCGAGGATCGTCAGGAAGCCGATGACGGTGGCCGGGGAGACCTCGAACTGGCCGATCGCGAAGACGCCGACGGTGACGGCGACGTCGTGGAGGAGGGCGAGCAGGGCGGCGGCGGCCATCTCCCACGAGCGGAAGTAGATCGTCATGAGGATCGCGACGAGGATCATGAAGATCACCAGCGATTGGGCGGCCTTCGACGTCACCGAGGCGCCCCACGAGGGGCCGATCGAGGAGGACTGGACATCGGCGTCGGACACGCCGTAGGCGGAGACGAGGGCGTCGCGCACGGCGGCGGTGGAGGCCGAGTCCAGGGACGGGGTCTGGATCCGGACGCCCTCGGAGCCGACGAGGGTCACGCGCACGTCGTCGACGAGGCCGGTTCCCCTGACCGCCGCGGCCGCGGCCGACTCCGACTGATCGGAGATGTTCGTCACGTCGAACTGGGATCCGCCGGTGAACTCGATCGACCGGTTGAGGCCGATGATCGCGGCCAGGGCGAAGCCCAGGACGATGACCGCCGCGGCGACGCCGGCGAAGATCCTGCGGTTGGGGACGACTCGGTAGGACTTCTCCCCCGAGTAGAGGGCGTTGCCCCACTGGGCGAAGCTCATCATCGCTTCTGTCCTTCCTGTTCGTCGGCGGGCGCGTCGACGGCCGTCACCGGTCCGTCGGCCGCGCTCCGCTCCTGGGCGGACTCGCGCTCGGCCTCGATCCGCTCGAGGCGGCGGCGCTCGGCCAGGGACATCGCCGGGGCGGCCGCGGCGGGGGCCGATGAGGCGGCGTCCCCGCGGGCGACGACTCGGCCGCGACCGGCGTAGACCAGGGAGTTCTTCGCTCCGAGGTGCTCGGGGTCCAGGCCCGAGAGCCTGTGGCCCTGGCCGAAGAATCGGGTGCGGATCAGCAGCTCCATCGCCGGGTGGGTGAAGAGGAAGATGACGACGAGGTCGATGACGGTCGTCACGCCCAGGGTGAAGGCGAATCCCTGGACGCCGCCGACGGCCAGGAAATAGAGGACGGCCGCTGCGACGAGGTTCACCGCGTCGGACACGACGATCGTCCGCTTCGCCCGGTCCCAGCCCTCGTTGACGGCGGCGACCAGCGGGCGCCCGTCGCGGACCTCGTCGCGGATGCGCTCGAAGTAGACGATGAAGGAGTCGGTCGTCACGCCGATCGCCATGATGAGGCCGGCCACGCCCGCCAGGGACAGTCGGTAGCCCATCCACCACGAGAGCAGGGAGATCACGAGGTAGGTGATGACGCTGGCGATGACGAGGGATCCGGCGGAGACGATCGCCAGCCCCCGGTACTGCCAGATGAGGTAGACGACGACGAGGAGCAGGCCGATGAGGCCGGCCCACAGGCCCATCCGCAGGTGATCGGATCCCAGCGTGGCGGAGATCTGCTGCTCGGACTCGACGTCGAAGTTCAGCGGAAGGGAGCCGAAGTTCAGCTGGTTGGCCAGCGACGAGGCGCTGGAGGCCGTGAAGGAGCCGGTGATCTGGGCCTGGCCGGAGCTGATGATCGCGTTCATCGAGGGCGCGGTGATGACCGAGCCGTCGAGGACGACCGCGAAGTGGTTGCGGTCGGGCGTGGTGAAGAAGGTCGATCCGTCGGCGTCGGCGTCATGGAAGGAGTAGAGGATCTCGGAGGACTCGGCGAAGGCCTCGGTGCCGGCCTGGTTGAACTGCAGGTCGACGCCCCATTCGCCGGTCGTCTGACCCGTCGAGTTGTAGACCTGGCCGGCGGATGCCGATTCGAGGTCGGAGCCGGGGACGGTCACCGGGCCGAGGAGGTACTTCAGGCCCGATGTCGTGTCGCAGGCCGCGTACGGCAGGTCGGCGGGGCCCTCCGTGCGGACGGCGGCCACGCAGTCGAGGGTGTAGAAGTCGTAGAGCGCCTGCTCGGTGATCCACGCGAGGTCGGACGCGTTCTCGGGGGCGGTCGCGGGCTCGGACGACAGGACGCCGTCCTGGTCGGAATCGGCGAGGGACATCGCGGTCGCCTCGTCCATCGCGGTCGTCACGGGGGCGGCGGCCTCGACGCCGGTCGACTGGGGCCCGTCAACGGCCGACTGGGGCTCGTCCTCGGCGACGGCTCCGGACTGCTCCCCGTTCGCCGGTTCCGCGGGCTGACCGGATTGAGGGGCCTGCCCCGACTGGGCGGATTCGCCCGACTGCGGCGCGTCGACCGCCGCCGAGTCCGCCGAGGGAGGGGCCATCATCGCGGCCCCGACCTTGAGGACCGGCCGGAAGTTCATCTGCGAGGACTGGCGGATGAGGTCGAGGGTCTCCTGCGACGGAGTGCCGGGGATCGACACGACGATGTTCGACGTCCCCAGCGACGCGATCTCCGACTCGGCGACGCCGGAGGCGTCGATGCGGTTGCGGATGATGCTGATCGCCTCGGCGATGTCATCGTCGGTGATGGCCCGCTCGCCCTCCTGCGTCGAGGTCGGCGTGAGGATCAGCTGGGTGCCGCCCTGCAGGTCGAGGGCCAGGTCGGGGATGTAGGAGACTCCCTTGGCGATGTTCCCGTAGACGAGCGTCCCGGCGGCCGCGATCATCGCGACGAGGAGGACGATCAGGGAGCGCAGGGGTCGGCGCTTCTTCGTTGCCACGTTACTCGTTTCTTCCTTCGGTCCCTCGGGCTCAGCGCTGCTCGGCGGAGTCCGATTCCTGCGGGTCCGCGGGCTCGTCCAGTCCGAGGACCGCGGGCGCGTCGTCGGCCTCCTCCTCGTCCTGGGGATCGGCGGCGAAGGGAGGCTCGGTGCCGACCTCGCGGATCATCGAGCGGTCCCAGTACATCTCGACGCCGTCGGCGGTCTCCAGGACGATGACGTCCCCGTCCGCGTCGACGAAGCGTCCCCAGAAGCCGACGGCGGTGTGGACCCAGGCGCCGGGGACCATGTTCTCGGCCATCGAGCGCTCGCGCTCGGCCTGCTGCGCCTGCATCTGCTTGCGGGACCTGGAGCTGAACCACATCATGCCGATGAGCACGATGCCCATGATGATGTACAGCGAGTACTGCTGGAAGACCTCGGCCACTGACAGCCTCTTTCGTCGACGTCCTTCGTGCGCGCGAATACGCGCCCGTTGCAGTGTAGTGCGTCCGCGGGGCCCGACGCGACGCGCCGCCCGTTTGGGCCGGTTCTCACAGCCCGGGGGGCCGGCCTACGCGAAGAGGGCGCCGTCCTGAGGCGGGGTCAGGCCCAGATGGGCCCACGCCTTGGGGGTCGCCGCCCGGCCGCGGGTCGTGCGCACGAGGAACCCCTCGCGCACGAGATAGGGCTCGGCGACCGTCTCGACGGTCTCGGCCTCCTCGCCGACGGTGACGGCCAGGGTCGTCAGGCCCACGGGTCCTCCGGCGAAGCGCGCGCACACGGCCTCGAGGACCGCCCGGTCGAGCCGGTCGAGGCCGGAGGCATCGACCTCGAAGAGGTCGAGGGCGCCGCGGGCCGCGTCGAGGGTGAGCTCGCCGGTGCCCCGCACCTGCGCGAAGTCGACGACGCGGCGCAGGAGCCTGTTGGCGATGCGGGGCGTGCCGCGCGAGCGCGAGGCGATCTCGTGGGCGGCGCGCCGATCGAGCGGGGCGCCGAGGAGGGAGGCGGAGCGGGTGACGACGGATTCGAGCTCGTCGGTCTCGTAGAACTCGAGGTGGGCGGTGAAACCGAACCGGTCGCGCAGCGGGGCGGGCAGCAGGCCCGACCGGGTCGTCGCGCCGACGACGGTGAAGGGCGGCAGGGTCAGGGGGATCGAGGTCGCCCCCGGGCCCTTGCCGACGACGACGTCGACGCGGAAGTCCTCCATCGCCAGGTAGAGCATCTCCTCGGCGGTTCTGGCCAGGCGGTGGATCTCGTCGATGAAGAGGACGTCGCCCTCTTGAAGTCCCGAGAGGATCGACGCGAGGTCGCCGGCGTGCTGGATGGCGGGCCCCGAGGTGAGCCGCAGGGAGGTGCCCATCTCGGCGGCGATGATCATCGCCAGCGTCGTCTTGCCGAGCCCGGGGGGGCCGGCCAGGAGGACGTGGTCGGAGGGGGTCCCCCTGCCGCGCGCCGCGTCGAGGACGAGTTGGAGCTGGTCGCGGACGGTGCGCTGGCCGACGAACTCGCTGAGACGCTTGGGACGCAGGGCAGCTTCGGCGGCGCGCTCGAGCTCCCCGGCGTCGGGGGCGACGACGCGCAGGGAATCGGCGAGGTCGGAGGACATCGGGTCGAAGGGCTCAGCCACGGCTGCCCCCGAGCGTCACGAGCGCGGCCTTGAGGAGGTCCGAGGCCCCCAGGCCGTTGCCTCCGAGCGAGTCGACGGCCTTGGCGGCGACCGCCTCGGTCCACCCCAGGCCGACGAGGGCCGCCCGAACCTCGGCCTCGACCTGCCCGGAGGGGGCCGACAAGGGCGCTGGGGCCGTCCCGTCGAGGGCCGCCGGGGTCCCGAGCTTGTCGCCGATCTCCAGGGCCATGCGCTGGGCGGACTTCTTGCCGACCCCGGGGATCCTCTGCAGGGCGGCGATGTCCTGGTCCCGCACGGCGCGGCGCAGGTCGTCGGGGGCGAGGACGGCGAGCGCGGCGAGGGCGATCTTCGGGCCGATCCCGCTGACAGTCATCAGGGTCTCGAAGACGGCCCTCTCATCGGCGGTCCTGAAGCCGAAGAGGGTCATCGAGTCCTCGCGCACGACCATCGACGTGTGGACGACGACCTCCTGACCGGCGCGGACGCCCTGGGCGAGGACGGGCGCGACGCGGACGGCGAAGCCGATCCCGGAGACGAGGACGACGATCTCGTCGAGACCGACGGACTCGACGGTCCCGCGCAACTGTGCGATCACTGATTCCCTCCCTGCCCGGCGTCATCACACCGGGGCGAACACATGTACGATCCTACCCGCGCCTCAGGCGCGGATCGACCGCGCCCGTGCGGCGTTGCGCGGCGGCGGCCTCGGCCCACGCCCGCTGAGCGGGGGTCAGGTCCCCTTTGGAGGTCAGCCTCCCCGAGAGCGACACCGACACCTGGGAGTCGTCCCCCGCCCCCAGCAGCCCGGTCCCCCGCCACGCGTGGCAGATGGCGACGGCCAGGGAGTCGGCGGCGTCGGCCGGCTTGGGGGGCCGGGACAACCCGAGGATGCGCGTGACCATCGCCTGGATCTGGGCCTTGTCGGCGTTGCCGTTCCCGGACACCGCGGACTTGACCTCGGAGGGGGTGTGGACCGCCATCGGCAGGCCGGCCCGGCCGACGCACGTCATCGCCGCACCCATGACCTGCATGGTGGTCGTCACCGACTGGAGGTTGTCCTGGGCGAAGACCCGTTCGATGGCGACGACCTCGGGGGCGTGGGCCTCGATGACGGCGTCGATGGCCTCGGCGATCGTCCGCAATCGGAAGTGGGTGGCCAGGTCCTTGTCGGATCGGGCGACCCCGACGTAGACGAGGGAGGCGCGGCGCGACCCGTCGACGTCGACGACTCCCAGGCCGCACCTCGTGAGTCCCGGGTCGATCCCCATCACTCGCACGCCGCGCCCCCTCCTGCCATCGGCCCGTCGCCCCGGGAACGCGCGCGCGGGCGCCGGCTCCTCCGGTCGCCCGCGCTTCGCTCCGCCCGGGATCCTCCCGCGTCGATCAGTCCTCGTCCTCGAGCTGGGCGCGGACCTCGTCGGGAAGAGACATGTTCGTGTAGATGTTCTGGACGTCGTCGGACTCCTCGAGGGCGTCGATGAGGCGCTGGACCTTGAGGGCCCCCTCGAGGTCCATCTCGACCTCGGTCGAGGCGACGAACTGGACCTCGGCGGACTCGTAGTCGATGCCCGCCTCCTGCAGGGCGGTGCGCACGGCGACGACGTCCTGGGGCTCCGACTCGATGACGAATCCGTCGCCGGTCGACGTGACCTCCTCCGCGCCGGCGTCGAGGACGGCCTCCATGATCGCGTCCTCATCGACGCCGTCGCCGCCGGCGACCTCGACGACCCCCCGGCGGGAGAACAGGTAGGAGACCGACCCCGGGTCGGCGAGCGACCCGCCGGAGCGGTTGAATCCCAGGCGCACGTCGGAGGCGGCGCGGTTCTTGTTATCGGTGAGGCACTCGACGAGGAGGGCCACGCCGCCGGGCCCGTAGCCCTCGTACATGATCGTCTCGTAGGAGGCGCCGCCGGCCTCGGCGCCGGATCCGCGCTTGACGGCGCGGTCGATGTTGTCGGCCGGGACGGAGTTCTTCTTGGCCTTCTGGATCGCGTCGTACAGCGTCGGGTTGCCGGCCGGATCACCCCCGCCCGTGCGGGCCGCGACTTCGATGTTCTTGATGAGGCGGGCGAAGAGCTTGCCCCGCTTGGCGTCGATCGCCGCCTTCTTGTGCTTGGTGGTCGCCCACTTGGAGTGTCCCGACATCAGTGCTCCCCCTTGGGATGGTTCGACATACGTCGTCAGCGTACCCGCCCGCCGCCGCAGCGCCCGAATCGGGGACGGGCCCGGCGGCGTGTCCTCACGGGTCCCGTCCGGGCCGATCCGGTCAGCGCGGCGCCTCGGCGGGGTCGATCCGCCGCGCCGCCCGCGCGCATCCGGGCCGCAGGTCCTCCCACCGCCCGTCGAACGTCATGACGACCGCGGTGCCGGTCGCCACTCCCGCGTCGACGACGGGGCCAGCATCGGGCCCGCACAGGTCGAGGACCGCGAGCGACAAGGACGGCTCGTGCCCGACGATGATCCCCGTCTCCCCCTCGAATCCCCGCGCGAGGTCGATGAGGTCGGCGGCGGCGCACAGGTAGAGGGACCGGTCGGCCCACGACACGGCGGCCGATACGCGATCGAGGATCGCGGCGGCGGTCTGCCGGGTCCGGCGGGCGTCGGAGGAGGCGCACTGGTCGACGGCAGGGACGAGAGCCGCCAGGGCGAGGCCCAGGGCGCGGGCCTCGCCCTGGCCGCGCCGGTCGAGCGGGCGGTCGGCGTCGACGGCGCCGGGACTCGCGTGCCCGTGGCGGACGAGGATCAGCGTGCGGCGCGCCATGCCGACCAGGGTACAGTGTCAGCCGACGAGGAGGCGTTGATGGCACTGACTCACGGACCGCGGGACCTGACGTGCTCGGCGCGCGGGTGCCGGGAGGGGGCGACGACGGCGATCCGCTGGCGCAACCCGTCGATCCCGCGGCATCGGACGAAGACGTGGCTCGCCTGCCCCGAGCACGTGGATTTCCTCGCCGATTACATGCGGTACCGGTCGTTCCCCTACGAATTCGTCCCCATCGAGGATCTGCGGACGCAGGACGGGGCCGACGGCTGATCAGGCGAGGGCGTCGAGGGCCCCAGCGGCGCCGATCGCCACGAGGACCGCGGTGAGGATCGAGGCCCCGGTGCCGATGAGGAAGCGCTCGGCGGCCGCGGGGTTCTCCCTGAGCTCGGGGTAGCGGCCCAGGCCCTTGACGGCGATCACCGCGGAGATCAGCATCGGTTGGCCCGATAGGATCGCCGTGTACACGGCGAGGCGCTCGAGGATGCCGATCCAGGTCCCGCCGCGCAGGACGTGCGACGACGCGGTCGGCCCTCTCAGGAGCCTCGCCCTCCCGTCGGCGGCGCCGACAGTGTCGGGGGCGGAGTCGACGACTTTGGCGATCCTGAGGACGAGGAGGGTGACGAGCCATCCGAGTCCGATGGACAGCAGCGCCCCGGCGACGCTGACGGCGATTCCGATCGGGGTCATCGCGAGATCTCCCCGAGCAGTTCGACGGCGAGGGGGTGGGTCGCCGACTCCTCCCGCCACGCCGACGAGCGCAGCGACTGCGAGACGGCCGGGTCGCTGATCCCGAGGACCGACGCGGCCTCACTGGCGCTGTGCGACTTCGCGTAGGCGTCGATGATCTCCCATTGCCGGGCCGTCCGACGCTGGGAGAGGACGCCGTAGAGGCGCAGGAGTCCTTCGAGCAGGCCCGCCCGCTCCTCTCGCTCCTCGGAGCGCACGGCGATCGAGATCGGGGCCTTTTTCGAGGCCTCGACGGCCTCGCGCGCGCGGATGAAGGCCGGGCCCGTCCCCGCGCGCGGACTGCGATCGGGGGACAGCCGTCCCGCGCCCGCTCCGATGCCGATATGCCAGCCGCCGTCGCGCAGGGCCCACAGGACGACGCTCAGAGCCGCAGCGGGCTCCTCGAAGGCCCCCTGGGCCTCGTCGCCGGCGGTCCGTTCGAGGACCGGGTCGGGCCCGTCGGAGCGGAAGGCCGCGAGGAGATCGTCCACGCGGTCTCCCCGATGGCGCGAGTTCTCTTGGTCGATCGTCACGACGATCATCCGTCCTCCCCTCTGCGAGTGGCCCGGCGACCATTCGCTTAGATTAAGCTGTTTCACTTAAACAATACTAGATGAAGCGCTTTTGCTTAATTTATCACCGTTACCATTAGGTCCAGTCCCCGACGGGCCGATCATTCCACGTCAGCGCGTGCAGGGCCCCCACCAGCCCCTCCAGCCCCTCGGGGTCGAGCCCGCGGGGCCATCGCAGGACGACCGTGCCCGTGTTGCCCATGAAATGGCGCATGACGAGGCCGCCGTCGATGTTGTCGGCCAGCGTCGACGCCAGGAGCCGGATCAACGCCCCGTGGGCGATGAGCGCCCCCACGCCCTCCTCCCCCGCCCGCTCGCGCACGAGCCGCCCGACCTCGCGGACGACCGGCAGGGCCCGAGCCCGCGCCTCGTCCCCCGTTTCCCCGCCCCCCATCCGGGTCCCCGTCCCGCCGCAGGACCAGGTCCCCACGGTCGTGTGGTACCCCAGATCGGAGAGCAGGTCGTCGTTCATCTCCAGGTCGCCGCTGCGCAGCTCGCGCAGCCCCGGCCGGATCATCGGCTCCACGCCGAAGCGCGCGCACAGGGGCGCCGCCGTCTGCCGCGTGCGCGTCAACGGGGAGACCGCGACGACCGACGGGGCCGGGGCCACCTCCGACTCCCACCGTTCAGCCAGTCGCGAGGCCTGGGCCAGTCCCTCCTCGGTCAGCGGGAGCCCGGGTCGGGCCGTATCGAGCGCCATGAGCGCGTTCGCGTAGGTCCGCCCGTGGCGGACGAGGACGATGAGCATACGGGTTCACTCCCAGAACAGGCGGTCCATCACGGCCCGCGAGCGTCGAGCGGCGCGCAGCCACTCCTCTTCGAGGATATTCTCCCGGCCCGCGGGGTAGCCGAGCATCCGGGCCAGCGGGACGAGGTCCTTCGCCTCGCGCGCGAGGACGTCGAGTCGCGGCCCCGAGGTCCGGCCGCTCGTCAGGACGTTGCCCGCGCGGATCCGCGAGGCCAGCTCCCACGCCTCGCGCAGCGCCGCGGCGTCCGCGCCGGCGACGAGACCGGCGGCCTCCAGCGCGCTCAGCGCCCCCAGCGTCGACGGGGTGCGCAGCTCGGGCAGGTCGTGGCCGTGGCGCAGCTGGAGGAGCTGGACGACCCACTCGACGTCGCTGAGCCCCCCGGGACCGAGTTTGACATGACGGCTCGGCTCGATGCCGCGAGGAAGGCGCTCGGACTCCATCCGGGCCTTGAGGAGGCGGATCTGGCGGGCCGACGGCTCGTCGAGCGCGGATCCGTAGCAGTGCCCCTCGACGACGGCGAAGAAGGAGTCGAGGAGGTCGTCGGGGCCGCACGCCCGGCGGGCGCGGACGAGCGCCTGTCGCTCCCACGTCGACGCCCATTTCCCGTAGTAGTCGGCGTAGGACGCGCAGGTGCGGCTCATCGCCCCGTTGCGCCCCTCGGGGCGCAGGCCGAGGTCGACGAGGACGCTCATCTGATTCGTCACCTCCCCGAGGAGGGCCTTAACGCGGGTGACGATCGCGGTCGCCGATTCGAGTGCCTCGTCCTCGCGGGCGCCGGCGACGGGCCGATGGACGGCGATGACGTCGGCGTCGGAGGCGTAGGAGGACTCGCGGCCCCCGTAGCGGCCCATGGCCACCAGGGCCACCTCGGCCCTGGCCCCCCCGTGCGCCCGCGCGTCCTCGCGCTCGGCGATGGCGAGCGCCCCCTCGAGGGCGGCGTCGGTCGCCTCAGATATCGCCCGGCGCCCGGCGCGCAATCCGTCGAGGATGTCGGCCATCGCCTGGCGGGCGACCTCGCGCGAGCGGACCGCGCGCACGCGGGCGGCGGCGTCCTGGGGATCGGGGTGGCGCGAGACCAGGGAGGCCACCTCGGCGCGCAGGCGGTCGACGGGCGCGGGCGCGAGGTCGTCGTCGCGGTCGAGCCACGCGACGGCCTCGGGGCGGGTCGCCAGGGCGTCGGCGATCCACTTGGAGTTCGGGAGCATCCGGCACAGGCGCTGGGCGGCGACCCCGGAGTCCCTCAGGAGCGCGAGGTACCAGTGGGAGTCCCCGATGCGCTCCGACAGGGCACGGAAGTTGAGGAGCCCCAGACCGGGGTCCGCGCCGTCGGCGAGCCAGGAGATGAAGACGGGCAGGAGGTGGCGCTGGATCGTCGCGCGCCTGCTCGTGCCCGAGGTCAGGGCCCGGATGTGGGAGAGGGCCCCGGCCGGATCGAGGTAGCCGACGGCGGCCAGGCGGGCGCGGGCGGCGTCCTCGTCGAGACGGGCCTCGTCGGGGCTCAGGCCCGCGGTCGCCGAGATGATCGGCCTGTAGAAGAGGTCCTCGTGGAGGGCCCGGACCCTCTCCCGCACCCGGGCGATCTCGTCGGCGAGGGCGCCCGGCGCGCTCCAGCTGCGCGGGTCCACCGCCCGCCCCATGATCCGCAGCTCCTCGGGGTCCGAGGGGATCAGGTGGGTGCGCCGCATCCTCGGCAGCTGGGCGCGGTGCTCGATGGCGCGCAGGAACCGGTAGCAGTCGGCGAGCTCCGCGGCGTCGGTCCTGGCGACGTAGCCTCCGCGGGACAGCGCATCGATCGCGTCGAGCGTCGAGCGCACGCGCAGCTCCTCGTCGGCCCGCCCGTGGACGAGCTGGAGGAGCTGGACGGAGAATTCGACGTCGCGCAGCCCGCCTCGTCCGAGCTTGAGCTCACGGTCCGCCTGGCGCCTGGGGATCGTCTCCTCGACGCGGGCTCGCATCCGTCGCGCCGAGTCGACGAACCCCTCGCGGCCGGCCGCGCTCCACACGTAGGGGGCGGCGGCCTCCTCGAAGGCCCGTCCCACCCGCGCGTCGCCCGCGCACGCCCGGGCTTTGAGGAGCGCCTGGAACTCCCACGTCTGCGCCCACGCGTCCCAGTAGGACCGGTAGGACTCGACGGTCCGCACGAGGGCTCCGCTGCGCCCCTCGGGCCGAAGATTCGCGTCGATGGTCCACAGCGGAGGCTCCGCCCCCGCCCCCGAGCAGGCCTGGGTGAGCATCGCCGCCAGTCGAGTCCCGATCTCGACGGCCTCCCGCTCGTCCTGGCCGGGAGCCGGCTCGACGGCGTAGACGACGTCGACGTCGGAGATGTAGTTGAGCTCGCGCGCCCCGGTCTTGCCCATCGCGATCACGGCGAGACGGGCGGTCCTCCCGGGGTCGATGTCCCGGCGGGCCAGGGCCAGGGCCGCGGCGAGCGCGGCGTCGACGAGGTCGGCGAGGCGCCGCCCGACGACGGGCATGCGGGCGGCGACGTCGGGGGCGGTCAGATCGTCGACGGCGATGGGGATCAGGGCCCGCCGGTAGGCTCGCCGCAGGTCGTCGCCGGAGCGCCCGGGGGCCGCGATGGGATCCGGTTCCCCGGGGTCGGCCCCGACGGCGGCGAGCAGGAGGGGCCGGGGGTCGGTGGGATCCTCCCATACGGCGTTCAGGCGCTCGCGGGGAGCGGCGATGACGAGGTCCCCGAGGGCGCGCGAGCCTCCGAGGAGGGCGACGAGCCTCCTCAACCGCTCCGGGTCCGCGTTCGAGGCCGCGTCGGCGGTCGCGCCGGGGGCCGCATCGGAGAGCCTGAGGGCCTGGATGAGGGCGAGGTCGGGGTCGGCGCAGGCGCCCAGCGCCCGGATCCACTCCGGGCGGGGGCCGGGGAGCGCGTCGAGGAGCTCGGCCGCCCTCCCCGCGTCGACGACTCCCGCGCCTCGCAGGGGCTTGGGGTCGGGGGGCATCAGTTGACCTTGAGGAACTGGCGGATCTCCTGGGGGGTCACCTGGTGGCGGTACTCGATCCACTCCTTCTCCTTGTTGCGAAGGACGTAGTCGAAGACCTCCTCCCCGAGGGCGCGGGCGACGAGGTCCGAGCCGCGCATCGCGGCGACCGCCGAGGACAGGGAGGCGGGCAGCGCCTCGATGCCGAGCACCTGGCGCTCGCGATCGGTGAGGTCCCAGACGTTGTCCTCCGCCTCGGGCATGAGGTCGAGGCCGCGCTCGATGCCGTCGAGGCCGGCGGTGATGAGGACGGCGAGGGCCAAATAGGGGTTGGCGGAGGGATCGAGGGCCCGGTACTCGATCCGGGCGGCGGCGCGCTTGTTGGGCTTGTACAGGGGGACGCGCACGAGGGCGGAGCGGTTGTTGTGCCCCCAGCACACGTAGGAGGGCGCCTCTCCCCCGCCCCACAGGCGCTTGTACGAGTTGACGTGCTGGTTGGTGATCGCGCAGATCTCGGAGGCGTGATGGAGGAGCCCGGCGATGAAGCACCGGCCTGTGCGGGAGAGCTGGTATTCGCCGGAGGCCGAGTAGAAGGCGTTCTCGCCCCCCTCGAAGAGGGAGATGTGGGTGTGCATGCCCGAGCCGGGGTGGTCGATGAACGGTTTGGGCATGAAGGTGGCGACGAGGTCCTCGCGCAGCGCGACCTCCTCGATGAGGGTCCGGGCCGTCATGATGTTGTCGGCGGCGGCGACCGCGTCGACGGCGCGCAGGTCGATCTCGTTCTGCCCGGGGCCCCCCTCGTGGTGGGAGAACTCGACGGGGATCCCCATGGCCTCGAGCATCTGGATCGCCCGGCGCCTGAAGTCGTTGGAGTCCCCTCGGGCGACGTGGTCGAAGTAGCCGGCGTTGTCGACGGGGACCATGTGGTCGATGGTGAAGGGCTGGTGCAGGAGGTAGAACTCGATCTCGGGGTGGACCATGACGGTGAACCCGAGGTCGTGGGCGCGTTGGACGGCCCGCTCGAGGGCGCCGCGCGGATCGGAGCGGGCCGGCCGGCCGTCGGGGGTCAGTACGTCGCAGAACATCCGCGCGACGGCCTCGTTCTCGGACCTCCAGGGCAGGAGCTGGAAGGTCGAGGGGTCGGGCTTGAGGAGCATGTCGGACTCGTGGACGCGGGTCAGGCCCTCGATGGCGGATCCGTCGAAGCCGATGCCCTCGTCGAATGCGGCCTCGAGCTCCCCGGGGTCGATGGCGACCGATTTGAGGACGCCGGCGACATCGGTGAACCACAGTCGGATGAAGCGGATGTCGCGCTGGGCGACCTCGCGCATGACCTTGTCGTGCTGGGCGTCCATGTCCTGGTCTCCGGTGTCGTGTCAGTCGGCCTTGGGGGCGAAGCCCTTGGCGATCGAGTCGAGTGCGGCGGTGAGCTCGGTGGGGACGACCCACACCTTCGACGCCTCTCCGCGGGCGATCTGCGGGAGCATCTGGAGGTACTGGTAGCTCAGGAGGTCGGGGGTGGGGTTGCCCGCGTGGATGGCGTCGAAGACCGTCTGGATGGCCTGGGCGTCGCCCTGGGCGCGGGTGATGGCCGCCTGGGATTGGCCTTCGGCGGTGAGGATCGCGGCCTGCTTCTCGCCCTCGGCCTTGAGGATCTGGGACTGGCGGACGCCCTCCGCGGTGAGGATCGCGGCCCGCTTGTCCCGCTCGGCGCGCAGCTGCTGCTCCATGGCCTGCTGGATCGACGGCGGCGGGTCGATGGCCTTGAGCTCGACGCGGTTGACGCGGATCCCCCAGCGCCCGGTGGCCTCGTCGAGGACGCCGCGCAGTTGGGAGTTGATCGAGTCGCGGCTCGTCAGGGTCGCCTCCAGGTCGAGGGAGCCGATGACGTTGCGCAGGGTGGTGACGGTGAGCTGCTCGATGGCCTGGATGTAGTTGGCGATCTCGTAGGTCGCGTGCATGGGGTCGGTGACCTGGTAGTAGATCACCGAGTCGATGGAGACGACGACGTTGTCGGCGGTGATGACGGGCTGCGGGGGGAAGCTCGTCACCTGCTCGCGCAGGTCGACGCGGTTGGCGATCCTGTCGATGAAGGGGATGACGACGTGGAAGCCTCCGTACATCACCGAGTGGAACTTCCCGAGGCGCTCGATGACGAGGGCACGCGACTGGGGGACGATCTGGACGGCGCGCGCCAGGACGATGACGACGAGGGCGACGATGAGGAGGAGGACGAATCCTCCGACGCCGGCGGCGAGTTCGGTCAGGAGCATGTGGGCCTGCTTTCGGTCGGGGGTCAGTCGGTCGGTTCGTGGACGACGAGGGCGGTGGCCCCGTCGATGGCGACGACGCGCACGGTCGTTCCCTGCGCGAGAGGGGCGTCGTCGGGGGTGCGGGCGGTCCATTCGCCGCCGGGCAGGCGCACGAGTCCGGGGGCCTGTCCGATCGGACGGGTGAGCGTCCCGGTCTCGCCGACGAGCCCGAGGGCGTTGGTCTCGACGCCGCCCGCGGTCAGGTGGCGTTTGATCGCGGGCCGGACGAGGAAGAGGAGGGCGGTCGAGACGACGGCGAGGGCGGCGACCTGGACGGCGAATCCTCCGCCGAGGTAGCCGGCGAGGGCGGCCGCGAGCGTGCCGATGGCGAGCATGAGGAAGACGAGGTCGACGGTGAGGACCTCGATGATGACGAGCACGAGGGCGATGGCGAGCCACCAGCCGATGGACATGGGTTCTCCTTCTCCTGCGTGTGATCGGTCAGATGCCGCGGGCCCACCAGCGGCCGTCGGAGCGCCCGGCGGTCAGCGGCAGGGCGAAGGCGTGGGAGAGGGCGACGCCGGTGAGGGTCTCCTCGATGGGGCCGGCGGCGACGATCCTCCCGCCGCTCATCAGCGCGGCGTGGGTGATGCCCTCGGGGATCTCCTCGACCTGGTGGGTGACGAGGACGATCTGGGGGGCCGCGGGGCCGGAGATGATCTCGGTCAGGGCGGCGACGAGCATCTCGCGGGCGCCCAGGTCGAGGCCGGCGGTGGGCTCGTCGAGGACGAGCACCTCGGGGTCGGTCATCAGCGAGCGGGCGAGGAGGACGCGCTGGGCCTCCCCCTGGGACAGGCTGGAGAACGTGCGGTCGGCGAGCGGGGAGACGCCGAAGGCCGCCATGAGGTCGGCGGCGCGCTCGTCGTCGACGTCCTCGTAGTCGAGGCCGCGTCCGACGTGGACTCCCCAGGCGGCGGTTCGGACGAGCTCCCCGACGAGGGTGCGCGGGCGGACCCGGGGGGCCAGGGAGGACGACGCGAAGCCGATGCGGGTGGCGAGCTCGGCGGGGTCGATGTCGGTGACGGGGGCGCCGGCGAACGAGGCCGTGCCGGAGTCGAGGGGCTCGCGTCCGACGGCGGCGCGCAGGAGGGTGGTCTTGCCGGCGCCGTTGGGCCCGAGGATCGCCCAGTGCTGGTCGTTGTCGGTCGCCCAGGAGGCGCTGTCGAGGATCGTCGTGGAGTTGCGGGACACGACTGCCCGGTCGAGTTCGAGGACATGGGTCATGGGTCCCAGCCTATCGCCGCCGGGGCGGCCGTGGGGAGGGGCTCACACGAGGGCGCGGTACAGGTCGACGGTCCGCTCCCCGATGGACTGCCAGGAGAAGAGGTCCCTGGCCCGCTCCAGACCCGCTTGCCCCATGCGCCGGGCGCCCTCGGGGTCGTCGAGGACGGCGATGAGGCGATCGGCCATGTCGGCCTCGAATCGGGAGGGGTCCAGGGGGGTTCCGGTGCCGTCGGATTCCTGCTCGATGGGGATGAGCAGGCCGGTCTGGCCGTCGACGATGACGTCGGGGATGCCGCCTGTGGCGGTGCCGACGACGGGCAGGCCCAGGGCCATGGCCTCGAGGTTGACGATGCCGAGGGGCTCGTAGACGGAGGGGGTGATGAAGACGTCGGCGGCGTCGAGGACGGCGGTCAGGTGGGGCCTGGGGAGCATCTCGGTGATGAGGACGACTCCGGATCGCTGGGCGCGCAGGTCGGCGACGAGGGCGTCGACCTCGGCGGCGATCTCGGGGGTATCGGGGGCGCCGGCGCATAGGACGATCTGGACGTCGTCGGGCAGGCGGCGGGCGGCGCGCAGGAAGTGGGGCAGTCCTTTCTGCCGGGTGATGCGCCCGACGAAGACGACGGTGCGCCGATCCGGGTCGATCCCGTGCTCGTCGAGGACGGCGGCCTGCAGGGCCCTCTCGTCGTCGGTCGCGGGGGCCTTCCACGCGTCGAGATCGATACCGTTGTGGATGACGTGGACGCGGTCCGGGTCGATGCCCGGGTAGCAGCGCAGGATGTCGTCGCGCATCCCGTTGGACACGGCGATGATCGCCGCCGCGGCCTCGTAGGAGGCCTTCTCGACGTAGGAGGAGAGCCGATACCCCCCGCCGAGCTGCTCGGCCTTCCAGGGGCGCAGGGGCTCGAGGGAGTGGGCGGAGACGACGTGGGGGACGTCGTGCAGGAGCGAGGCGAGGTGCCCGGCGAAGTTCGCGTACCACGTGTGGGAGTGGACGAGGTCGGCGCCGGCCGCGGCCTCGGCGATGAGGAGGTCGACGCCGAAGGTGCGCAGGGCGGGGTTGGCGGCTTCGAGCTCGGGGAGGTCGCGGTGCCCGAGGACTCCTGCGTCGGCGCCGGGGCCGCCGGGCTCGCGGGGCCCGTCGAAGGCGTGGACGCGCACCTCGTCGACGAGGCCGCGCAGGACTTTGGCCAGTTCGACGACGTGGACCCCGGCCCCCCCGTAGACGTGGGGCGGGTACTCGCGGGTCAGCAGGTCGATGCGCATGTGCTTCCTTTCGGCGCGGGACACGTCCGGGGATCGAGCCTAGCCGGACGCCGCCGGGTCCGGGGGCGAAGGGGATCCGATGGACAGGGAGAGCCTACGTCCAAAAATGTGACTTGCGCCACTTGGCGAGCCGAACGTGCGCTGGGCCACACCGGCGCTTAAAGTATGCGCATGGCGAAGAACAACGTACTGGCGATCGTCCTGGCCGGCGGCGAGGGCAAGCGCCTCATGCCGCTGACGCAGGACCGCGCGAAGCCCGCGGTCCCCTTCGGGGGGCACTTCCGACTCATCGATTTCGCTCTGTCGAACATCGTCAACTCCGGCTACCTCAAGGTCGTCGTCCTCACCCAGTACAAATCCCACTCCCTCGACCGCCACGTGACGAAGACGTGGTATACCTCCCCCCTCCTGGGCAACTTCATCGCCCCCGTGCCCGCCCAGCAGCGCCGCGGACCCCACTGGTACCTCGGCAGCGCCGACGCGATCTACCAGTCCCTCAACATCGTCGACGACGAGCGCCCCGACTACATCGTCATCATCGGCGCCGACAACATCTACCGCATGGACTTCTCCCAGATGGTCCAGCACCACATCGACTCCGGCCTGCCCGCCACCGTCGCCGGCATCCGCCAGCCGATCGAGCTCGCCCCCGCCCTGGGCGTCATCGACGCGGTCGACGGGCACGTCAAGCACTTCCACGAGAAGCCCGCCCACGCCGAGGGACTGGCCGACGACCCGACGAAGGTCCTCGCCTCGATGGGCAACTACGTCTTCACCACCGACGCCCTCGTCAACGCCCTGCGCGTCGACGGCGCCGACGACTCCTCGAAGCACGACATGGGCGGCGATATCATCCCCTGGTTCGTCGAGCGCGGCGAATGCGGCGTCTACGACTTCAAGGACAACGACGTCCCCGGCTCGACCGACCGCGATCGCGACTACTGGCGCGACGTCGGAACCCTCGACGCCTACTACGAGGCGAACATGGACCTCATCAGCGTCCACCCCGTGTTCAACCTCTACAACCGGGCGTGGCCGACGATGACGATGATCGACGGCGCCCTGCCGCCGGCGAAATTCGTCTACGGGGCGGAGCGCTCGCGCATGGGCCACGCCGTCGACTCCTTCGTCTCCCCCGGCGTCATCATCTCCGGCGGAGAGGTCTACCACTCGATCGTCTCCCCCAACACCTACATCCACTCGTGGGCGCAGGTCACGGACTCGGTGCTCCTCCACGGGTCGCGCATCGGCCGTCACGCGGTCGTCTCCAAGGCGATCCTCGACAAGCACGTCGAGGTCCACGAGGGCGCCTCGATCGGGCTGGACCGCGACCGCGACCTCGAACGGGGCTTCACCGTCACCGACTCGGGGATCACGATCGTCCCCAAGGGCTCGGTCGTCACCAGGTGAGCGCCGGAGCTCCCCGTGCCGGCGCCGTCCTCGTCCCCCGCCTGACCTCCGCCGAGCGCCCCCTCCTCGTCGTCACCGACGTCGACTCGACGCTCATCGCCCAGGAGGTCATCGACGAGCTCGCCGCGTTCGCCGGCGTCGGCGACGACGTCGCCCGCATCACCGAACGCGCGATGAACGGCGAGCTCGACTTCGCCGCCTCCCTGCGGGCCAGGGTCGCCGCCCTCGCCGGCGTCCCCCGGTCCGCCTTCGCCGCAGTCCTCGATTCCCTCGACGTCACCCCCGGGGCGCCCGACCTCATCGGTGCCGTCCACCGCGCCGGCGGCGTCTTCGGGGTCGTCTCCGGGGGCTTCGAGGAGGTCATCGCCCCCCTGTGCCGCAGGCTCGGGATCGACCACTGGTGCGCCAACCGCCTGGAAGTCCGCGACGGGACCCTCACCGGGCGCCTCGTCGGCGAGATCGTCACCGCCGACGTCAAGGCCGAGCGCCTGGGCCGATGGGCCCGGCTCCACGGCATCGACCCGGCCCGCACCGCCGCCATCGGGGACGGGGCCAACGACATCGCGATGATGTCCGCCGCCGGGACCGGGATCGCTTTCTGCGCCAAGCCCGCGGTGCGCGAGCGCGTCCCCTACCGGGTCGACGTCCGGCGCCTCGACGTCCTCATCGAGCCCCTCGGCCTGTCCGGATGAATCGGACGGCCGCGCCGCTCAGGACTGCCTCTCCTCGATCCACTCCGTGACGCCGTCCCACCCGAGCCGCCACCTCCGCGCGAGATCCACCAGTCGGCGCGGATAGACCTCCTGGCCGGCGCTGGCCTCCTCCAACTCGTCGAGATCCCACCACGCCTGCTCGTCGATGACGTCCCGCTCGAGATCCGTCCACCCCTCGTCGCTCGTCTCCTGCGCACGGGCGCGGGCGATGAAGAACCACTCGTCCTGACGCGCCGTCACCCGGAGGAAGTCGAACTCGGCGCTGCGGTGGAGCACCGGACCGACGAGCTCCTCGGGATCCAGGTCGATCCCCGTCTCCTCGCGCATCTCGCGGACCGCCGCCTCGCGCGGGCTCTCCCCCGTCTCGATACCGCCGCCGATGGTGAACCACCAATGCCGATCCGGCTCGTCGCGGTCGTGCCCCCTGGCCAGGAGAACCCTCCCGTCATCGTCGAAGAGGACGACGCGGGCGGCTTGACGATGGGGGTACCCGTCCTCGTCGACGGGCCACTCGTCGCCTAACCCGCTCATCGGCTCACCCGTCCCGCGGGCCCGGCGCAGGAGTCGATGCGCACCCCGCCGACCCGTGCCCGCGCGCTCATCGGCCCAGCTCCCGGGCTGTCACCGCGATCCGCTGGACGACGGTGACGAGGGAGGCGAACGCCACCCAGATCAGGCCGACCGCCACGAACCAGTCGGACAGCCCCACGTCCGCGAGGAACGCGCCCGTCAGGGCCACGACGAGCCGGTCGGTGCGCTCGGCGATCCCGACCGCCGCCGACACCCCCACCGATTCGGCGCGGGCCCGGGCGTAGGGCACCGTCGCGGCGCCGACCACGGCGACGAGCCCGGCGATGATCGCCGCCGTGCGCGCCGGCCCCTCGCTCATCGAGAAGACCGCGAACGCCGTGAGGGAGGCGAAGACGGCGCCGTCGGAGAGGCGGTCGAGGGTCGAGTCGAGGAACGCCCCGAAGGGGGTGCCCCCCGTCGTCATCCGCGCGAGGGTGCCGTCCACGGAATCGAGGAACAGGACGACCGCCAGGACGAGGGCCCCCTGCCAGACCCACCCGAGGGGGAGGGCCACGACGGCCGTGCCGATCGACACGACCGTGCCGGCGATCGTCACGGCATCGGGGGTCACTCCCCGGCGGGCCAGGAGACGGGCCAAGGGGGTGAAGAGGGCCCGGGTGATCGATCGTCCATGGGCGCCGAGCACGTCAGTCCTCCCCCGGCCAGGCCGCCGCCAGCCGCGCGCGGGCGTCCTCCAGGAGCTCGGGGACGGCCTTCGTGCGCGCGATGATCGGCAGGAAGTTCGCGTCGCCCAACCACCTGGGGACGATGTGCTGGTGCAGGTGGGCGGCGATGCCGGCCCCGGCGACCTCCCCCTGGTTCATCCCCAGGTTGAAGCCCTGGCATCCGGCGGTCGCCCGCTCGACGCGCATCGCCGTCGCCGTCAGTTCCCCGAACTCGGCGCGCTCGTCGGCGTCCAGGTCCGTGTACATCGAGACGTGGCGGTACGGGCACACGAGGAGATGCCCGGAGTTGTAGGGGTACAGGTTCATCAGGACGAAGCACGAGTCGCCGCGGTGGACGATCAGCCCCTCCTCGTCGCTCTTGCCGGGGGCCGCGCAGAACGGGCAGTCCCGGGCGGAGGAGTCGGCCGGCTTGCCCTCCCCGTGGATGTAGGCCATCCGGTAGGGGGTCCAGAATCGCCCGAATCCGTCCGGGATGCCCGCCATCGAACGGGCGTCCTCGACGGGCAGCGCTGCTCCCGCCGTGTCGCCCGAGGTCATGACAGGTCGTGGGCCAGGCGATCCGAGTTCGACCGCGAACGGATGTGGTCGACGATCAGGTCGATCGCCTGCTCGAGGGGGACCTGGTTGTCCTGCACGCCGTCGCGGTAGCGGAAGGACACCGCTTCGGCGTCCATGTCGTCCCCGCCGGCGATGAGGGTGAAGGGGATCTTGTCCTTCGAGGCGTTGCGGATCTTCTTGCCGAAGCGGTCGTCGGAGTGGTCGACCTCCACCCGGACCCCGCGTTCGCGCAGCTTCGCGGCGATCGCGTCCGCATAGGCGCCGAAGGCCTCGGCCACGGGGATCAGGCGGACCTGAACGGGGGCGAGCCAGGCGGGGAAGGCGCCGGCGTAGTGCTCGGTGAGGACCCCGATGAACCGCTCGACGGAGCCGAGCTTGGCCGAGTGGATCATCACGGGCCGCCGCCGGGAGCCGTCGGGGGCCGTGTACTCCAGGTCGAAGCGCTCGGGCTGGTTGAAGTCGTACTGGATCGTCGACATCTGCCACGTCCGGCCGATGGCGTCCTTGACCTGGATGGAGACCTTCGGGCCGTAGAAGGCGGCGCCGCCCGGATCGGGCACGAGGTCGAGCCCGGTGGCCGCGCAGGCCTCCTCCAGCGCCCGAGTGGCGTTGTCCCAGTCCTCATCGGAGCCGATGAACTTGTCCTTCTTCTTGCCGTCCTCGTCGCGGGTCGACAGCTCGAGGTAGAAGTCGTCGAGGCCGAAGGCCTGGAGGATCGAGAGGAAGAAGTTGATCTGGGTGCGGATCTCCTCGCCGGCCTGCTCGGGGGTGCAGTAGGTGTGGGAGTCGTCCTGGGTGAAGCCCCTCATCCGGGTCAGACCGTGGACGACGCCGGACTTCTCGTAGCGGTAGTCGCGGCCCATCTCGAAGAACCGCAGGGGCAGCTCTCGGTAGGAGCGCCCGCGCGATCGGAAGATCAGGTTGTGCATCGGGCAGTTCATGGCCTTGAGGTAGTACTCCTGGCCGGCCTTGGTGATGTTCCCCTCGGCGTCGCGCTCCTCGTCGGCGAGCATCGGCGGGAACATCGTGTCGGCGTAGTACGGCAGGTGCCCCGAGGTGTGGAACAGCCCCCCCTTGGAGATCTCGGGCGTGTGGACGAAGTCGAATCCGGCCTGGCGATGCCGATCGATGACGTAGGACTCGATCTCGTGGCGCAGGATCCCGCCCTTGGGGTGGAAGACGACGAGGCCCGGGCCGATCTCCTCGGGGAAGGAGAACAGGTCGAGTTCGGCGCCGAGCCTGCGGTGGTCGCGGCGCTCGGCCTCCTTGATCCGCTCCTGGTAGGCGACGAGGTCGTCCTTGGAGGCCCAGGCGGTCCCGTAGATGCGCTGGAGGTGGTCGCCGGACTGGTCGCCCCTCCAGTAGGCCGCCGAGGCCTTCGTCAAGGCGAACCCGTTGCCGATGAGCCGCGTCGACGGCAGGTGCGGGCCGCGGCACAGGTCCTTCCAGGCGACGGTGCCGTCGCGGCGGACGTTGTCGTAGATCGTCAGCTCGGCGCCGCCGACCTCGACGGAGGCTCCCTCGGCGCCGCCGCCCTTGGTGGTGATGAGTTCGAGCTTGTAGGGCTGGTCGGCCAATTCGACGCGGGCCTCGTCCTCGGTGATGACGCGCCTGCGGAACGCCTGGCCCTCCTTGACGATCCTCTTCATCCTCTTCTCGAGGTCGCGCAGCAGATCGGGGGTCACAGCGTCGATGTTGCCGAAGTCGTAGTAGAAGCCGTCGGTGATGAACGGGCCGATGCCGAGATTGACGTCGGGGAAGACGTCCTGGACTGCCTGGGCGAGGACATGGGTGGCGCTGTGGCGCAGGATCTGCAGGCCCTCCTCGGACTCGAGGGTGATCGCCTCGACGCTCGTCCCCGCGGTCAGCGCCGTGTCGAGGTCGCGAGGCTGGCCGTCGACGCTGACGGCGACGACGTCCCTGCGCTGCGCGTACCACGTCGTGCCGGTCGTGCCGACCTCGATGGTCTGGGGGGTTCCGTCGATGGTGAGCTCGATGGTGGGCACGTGGTCTCCTCGGTGTCGTGTGGTCTCCGGGCCCATGCTACCCGTGCTGCCCGCCCGGGTGCGGGGCGCCGCCCCGGGACGGGGGCTCGGGGTCAGCGGGCGCGGTACTTGAGGCGCAGGAGCGAGACGAGCATCGCGTAGGTGCGCTCCTTGAGAGGCATATCCCATCCCCCGGGGACGTCGGTGTAGCGGGCCGCGAAGGCGCTCTTGTACTTGCCGACGCCGAACAGCTCGGGGACTCGCGGCGAGTGGATGCCCATGAGGTCGAAGCCGCGCACGCCCTCGGCCCCGAGGATCGCGGCGACCCTGTAGTCCAGGAGCGGGGGGGCGCCGAGCCGACGGGCCGCGTCGGTCGAGGCGCCGTATTCGGCCTGGGCCCGGCGGTCGTTGACGAGGACGATGTCCCAGCACAGGACGCGGCCCTGCGCGTCTCGCATGGAGAAGAGTCGGGCGTGCTCGGGCCCGAGGGTGTCGAGCATCGAGAGGTACGTCGAGGCCGGGTGGGGCCTGAATCCGTCGCGCTCGGCGGTCTCGACGAGGACCGCGTAGTGCTCGGCGAAGCCGGCCTCGTCGACCCCCGTGTCCTCGGTGAGGGTCAGGGACTCCTCGTCCGCTCGCTTGAGGGCGCGCCGGATCGAGCGCTTGCCGTCGGTCGGCATCGAGTCGAGGATCCCCTCCTCGGTGCCGGAGGAGGTGTCGACGACGATGGTCCGGTCGAAGGTCATCGTCTGGAGGAGGGGGCGCAGGTCCGGGGCGGAATAGGTGGCGTGGAGCCGGATGAAGGTCAGGCCCGGGTCGGTGGCTCGCGCGTGGGCGGCCAGGTCGGCTCTCAGCGCGGCCTCGCGCTCGGGCGTCGCCTCCTTGATCCACACCGGCCCCCATTTGGCCCACAGGTAGCGCCAGTTGCGCACCCGGTACTCGTAGAGGGCGATGACGGCGACGCGCTTGGACCCCTCGAACCACGCGAAGCGCCCCCAGCAGCCGCGGCCCTGGGAGATCTCGAAACGCTCCCAGGCCTCGGACTGCTCGACGGGCAGCCCGGAGGCGCCCGATGCGGCGGCCCGCATCTGCTGGGCGTCGATCGGTTCGAGTCTGGTGGTCGTCGTCATGGGGTGGGCGGCCTTTCAGAAGGATCGATCCGTCGCCTCGGGGTAGAAGCGCCGGAACTTGCGGTAGTGGTTGAGTTTCTGGAGGAGGACGATGACGGCTCGGCGCGGGTTGCGCTCGACCGGGTTGAGCAGGGGGTCGACGCGCCTGCCCGAGCGGATCAGGCGGCGCACGCGCTCGCGCAGGGAGTCGTCGCGCAGGTAGCGCATGAGGAGGCGGTCGGGGACCATCGAGTACAGGGCCTCGTCGCGCGCCTGGACGGGTGCGACCCGTTCGCCGAGAACGAGGTCGGAGACCATGACCGTCATGGGGTTCGCCCCGGCGGCGGTCATGTACCAGTTGTTCCGGCCGATGCGGGGGTTGACCTCGAAGAAGACGGCCCGTCCGTCGCGGGGGTCGATCTTGACGTCGAAGTTGGCGAATCCCCGGTAGCCGGATTCGACGAGGAGGCGCGTGGCCTGCTCCCACAGCTCCGGGAAGGGCTCGGTGATCATGGCGACGGGGTTGCCGATCATCGTGGGCGCGTGATCCTCGAGGAGGACGCGTGCCGAGCCGATGAGGGCCACCTGGCCGCGGGAGTCGACGTACGCGGTGATCGAGCGCATCGCCGTGTTGTCGCCGGGGATCAGCTCCTGGACGAGGAAGGCGTCGCGGAACCCTGCGCCCCTCAGGGCGTCCCACAGGCGCTCGAGGTCGTCGGCGTCCTCGATGAACCAGATTTTGCGCTTGCCCTCGAACTCCAAGCGGTCGTAGGCGTCGCCGCGCGCCGCCTTGGCGACGACGGGGAAGTCGAAGGGGATCTCGGGGGCGCGCCACGAGTCGTCGGAAGCCCCGGAGAAATCGACGACGACGGTTCCGGGGGTGTCGATCCCACGCTCGCGGCAGGCTCGGTCGAAGGCGGCCTTGTCCGTCAGGCGCTCGATGACGTCGAGGGAGGGGAAGGGCAGGGCGTAATCGTGCCCCAGGGCCTCGGCGTTGCGGGCGATGAAGGAGGAGTGGAGGTCGTGGTTCGCCATGAGGACGAGGCTGCGGTCGGGGTGGGAGGCGGCGATGGCCCGCAGTTCGGCCAGGAGGCCCGCGTCGTCGATGCCTGCGCGGATCGTGCGCACGTCGAAGAATTCGGATCCGGTGATCGCCTCGGTCGGCGCGTTGGCCACGCACAGGCAGCGGCAGCCGAATGCCTCGTTGAAGGACCTCCCGATGCCGTAGACCCCGAAGTCCCCTCCGAGGATGACCGGGAGGAGGGGCGCGTCGGACGCGCTGGGATTCATTGAGGACCGCCTCTCTCGCTGCGAACACACTAGGCCAAGCCTAGGACGGAATCCATCGGGGGCCTCCCCGGCCGATGGCGCGTCAGGTCGCGGGACGGCCGTTCTGCCCGGCTCGACCGATTGCCCCGATGTCTCTCGGTCGGGCTCCCGAATCCCCGAGAGTCGCCGGACGGGAGGCCCTCCCCGAGCGTCCTCGGCGGCGCCGCCCCGCACGGCCGGGGCGCGGAGCAGTTCCTGGCCCGCGCGGGCGACGGCCCTCCCGCGGGTGGGAGCGCCCTTCGACGAGGCCGGGCCCGGATCCTGTGTGGATCCGGGCCCGGCATCTCGTGGGCGATACTGGTTTCGAACCAGTGACCTCTTCCGTGTGAAGGAAGCGCGCTACCCCTGCGCCAATCGCCCGAGGTGGGTACGGGATTCGAACCCGTGTATACGGCTTTGCAGGCCGCTGCCTCGCCTCTCGGCCAACCCACCACGCCACCGTGGGGATCAGGGATTCCCAGAGGTGAACGAGCGGATGACGGGACTCGAACCCGCGACCCTCACCTTGGCAAGGTGATGCTCTACCAACTGAGCCACATCCGCGAAAACCGCACCAGCGGCTGGGGACCTGCCCCGCCGACTCCGGTTGATCCGGAACGACAGTGGGCGATACTGGGATCGAACCAGTGACCTCTTCCGTGTCAGGGAAGCGCGCTCCCGCTGCGCCAATCGCCCGAGCGGATGACGGGACTCGAACCCGCGACCCTCACCTTGGCAAGGTGATGCTCTACCAACTGAGCCACATCCGCGTCGTGTTCCGAACCCGTGGGGTCCGTTCCAACGGAATAGAATCCTAACAGGTTCCCGCCCCGAATGTGAAATCACGACGGCCCGAATCCTTCTCGACCACGGTTTTCCCACGGGATTCCCGCTCTTTCAAGCCTCAGGCGGACCAGTCGACTCCATCGCCGGGCGGCCGGCAGCCCCCCTCGAACCGCCGGATCATCGTGGCGACCTCGCCGACTCGCCAATCCCCGCGGTCCGAACGCCGCCTGTCGCATCGATCACATCCGCCTTGCACGACCGACGGGGCCGCAGGCGCACGGCTCTTTTCTCGGGCGATGGCGGGGGGTGCGCCGCCGGATGCCCCGGGCCACAGGCGCGTGCGAGTCTTCATCATGACGCGGGTGCTTCCTGCGAATCACCGGCTGGCCTGGTCATCTCGCACTCGACGGCGCGCCGTCCGCCCTCCCGCTGACGACGGCTCCTAGGCTGAATCCGTGAATGAGCAGACCCCGCCCGACGTTTTCGTCACGGCGCTGCTCTCGTTGCGCGACGCCGCCGATCACCCGCACGTCCTCATCGAGGAGATCCCCCCTCCCCGGCGCCTCGCCCCTTTCACCGCGGCCCTCGCCCTGCGCACTGTCAAGGAGGAATTCGATCGGCCGCTGGCCTCCGGCCGCTTCGTCGTCCTCCACGATCCGGCGACGCAACCCGGGTGGAACGGGCGCTTCCGCATCGTCGCCCAACTCCGATCCCCAGTCGATCCGGAGATGGGCACCGATCCGCTGCTCGGCGAAGCCCTATGGGGGTGGGCGGCCGAGTGCCTCGACGAGGCCGGGGCCGGCCTGCACGACCTGACCGGCACGGTGACGCGCGACCTGTCCGAGTCCTTCGGAGGCCTGACGCTGAGGGGGACGAACCTCCACGTCGAGCTGCGTGCCTCGTGGACGCCGACGACCGAGCACCTCGGCGAGCACGTCCGCGGCTGGTCCGATCTCATGTGCCGCATCTGCGGCGTCGTCACCGAACACTTCCTCGAAGGAGTCTGATTCCTCGTGCTCATCGACAATCGCGACGGACTCCCCCAGGGCGATACCGAGGACCCCGTCCTCATCGCCGCCCCTCGCGCAGGGGTCCCCGCGATCATCGATTCGCCGACGGGATTGGCGCGCGCCGCCGAGGAGCTCGCGACGGGCTCTTCCCCGATCGCCCTCGACGTCGAACGGGCTCAGGGGTTCAGGTACGGCGCCGACCCCTACCTCGTGCAGATCCGGCGCGAGGGCGTGGGCACCTACCTCATCGACACCGCCGCGCTGCCGGATCTGTCCCCCCTCCAGGCCGGGGTCGACGACGTGTGGATCCTCCACAACGCCGAGCAGGATCTGCCGAATCTGCGCTCGACGGGGCTGGCCTGCCCCCAGCTCTTCGACACCGAGATCGCCGCGCGCCTGACGGGGTTGACCCGCTTCGGTCTGGCCGCCGTGTGCGAGCAGGTCCTCGGCCTCGCGCTCGTCAAGGACCACCAGGCCTCCGACTGGTCGGTCCGTCCCCTGCCCCCAGACTGGCTGCGCTACGCGGCCCTCGACGTCGAGCTGCTGACCGAGCTGTATCGACACCTGTCGGTGTCCCTCCACGACATGGGCCGCTGGGAATGGGCCCTGGAGGAGTTCGCTTATGCGGCGTCTCGCCCAGCTCCCGAGCCCAAGCCCGACCGATGGCGCGGCCTCCCCGGGGCGGGCAAGATCCGTTCGCGCCGGTCGTTGGCCGTTCTGCGCGAGTTGTGGGAGGCCCGCGAGGCCGTTGCCGAGCGCATCGATCTGTCCCCGGGGCGCTTGATCCGCAATGCCGCGCTCGTGCGCGCCGCCCAGCAGCCTCCCCGCAATCAGCGCGCCCTGATGTCCCTGTCGGAGTTCCGCTCCCCCCGCGCCCGCCAATACGCGGACACGTGGATGAGGGCGATCACCCGGGCGATGCAGATGGAGGAGGATCGCCTCCCCAGCGTCCACCGTCCTCACGTCCCCGGGTCAGTGCCCGATGCGCGTCACTGGGGGCGCATCGACGAGAAGGCCGCTCGACGTTTGGCGCTCGTGCGGGACGCCGTGTCCGGTATTGCCGATCGCCTTGGCCTGGCCCCGGAGATCGTCCTCGAGCCCCGGGTTCAACGGTACGTGGCTTGGGCGCCGTTGGACCCGTCCCGGGAGTCCGGCGACGAGGTCGAGGAGCGCATGTACGATCACGGCGCGCGCGATTGGCAGATGGACGTCTGCCTCGATCCGATCTGCGACGCCCTCGAGGCGTGACCCGCTCCTATCGGGGAGGGGACGGCGAAGCGCCGGGGGGCGCGAGCATCGAACTCGCGCCCCCCGGCGTATGTGTCCATTCATGGATCGGTGGTACGGGTCACTTCATGGTGCGTCGCAGGGCGAGGCCGAGGAGGGCCATGAGTCCGGCGCCGGATGCGATGGCGAGGGAGTCGGAACCCGTTCGCGCGAGCTTGGCCGTCGTCTTCGGGGAGGTCGTGGGGGAAGCGTCCGAGTGGACCGACGGGGTCTTTTGATCCGTCCGGGGCTTTTCGGGTGCCGGAGCGGCCTCGGGCTTCTTCGGGGCCGGGGTCTCGGGCTTTTCCGGAGCCTCCGGCTTCTTTTCCGGGATCTCAGGCTTCTTCTCGGGCTTTTCCGGAGCCTCCGGCTTCTTCTCGGGCTTTTCCGGGGTCTCGGGGTTTTCCGGAGCCGGAGCCTCAGGCTTACCCGGAACCTCCGGCTTCTCAGGAACCTCAGGCTTTTCCGGTGCCGGAACCTCCGGCTTCTCAGGAGCCTCGGGCTTGTTCGGAGCGGGAACCTCTGGCTTTTCGGGGGTCTCAGGCTTTTCCGGAGCGGGAGCCTCAGGCTTACCCGGAACCTCCGGCTTCTCAGGAACTTCAGGCTTTTCCGGTGCCGGAACCTCCGGCTTCTCAGGAGCCTCGGGCTTGTTCGGAGCGGGAACCTCTGGCTTTTCGGGGGTCTCAGGCTTTTCCGGAGCGGGAGCCTCAGGCTTACCCGGAACCTCCGGCTTCTCAGGAACCTCAGGCTTTCCCGGTGCCGGGGTCTCAGGCTTTTCGGGGGCCTCAGGCTTTTCCGGAGCCTCCGGCTTCTCAGGAGCCTCGGGCTTTTCCGGGGTCTCGGGCTCCTTGTCCTTGACCTTGATGGAGAAGCTGCGATATGAACCCGTGTTGTTCTTACCGGGATCAACACCGAGCGCCCCCAGGGCGATCGCGCCTGCCCCGGCGGACTTCGCCTCGACGTCGAGGTCGCACGAGATCATCTGACCGGGATCGAGCCGCACCTGGGAATCGGGGGAAAACAGGTCCCCCTGCTTCGAGTCGCACGCCTTCGCAACGAGCTCGAGGAACGGCGGGACGGTGATATCGAATACATTCACCCTGTCGAGGGGAAGCTTTCCCCCATTCTTCAACAGCAACTGAATCCTCTTGCGCTGGCCGACCTCGAGGACGGGGGCTTGATCCGGCCCCTCTGAGCGGCCGTTCTCGTCGACGAGATCGAGGAGCAAAAGCCCCTCCTGCTCCTCCTCAACGGGCTGTTCCTCGCCCGCCTCGGCCGGAGCCGCGGGCACGGGCCCGTCGGCGGCGAAAGCCCCATGGCCCAGGCCGAACATCAAGAGACCGCCGCAGGTCACTGCGGCGCAGGACCCGAGGATCCTTCGTTTGACCGTTGTTCCCCGGACTCCGGAAGAAATACGCACGTCACACCTTTCCACACACGATTAACGACACGAGCATTCGAACGCCTGAATCGGCCTCTGGGAGGCAGAGCGAATCCCCACCGGATCACGACCCGACGATCGAAACGCCAATAACGGCGCACCACCAAGGGCGCACCAGCACGATCGACCCGGCTCAAAGCACCGGTATGACCAGCTCAAACAGGATTTGAAGCGCCATCATCATATGATCGTCATGCGATACGGCAAGATGTGCGAATCCCTGATTTTTCCCCCAAAAATCCCCCGGGGGATACCCGGAATCGGATGATCCGCTCACCCCGGATCCGACGGCGCGCACATATGCCCGGCTCCTTTCCCGCGCCGCCCCACCGAACTCGACGGCGACGCCCCGCAGGCCCCGCCGTGACGACGGCCAGGATGACGAGCGCGACCACGCGAAGCGATGCGCAGCGCCCCCGCATCGGGCCTCCGATCCAAGCCCCTTCCACCGCGCCCCCGATCAGGGTCCGGATCGCGCCGACCCGGATCACGCGCAGCGATCGCCCAGAGCCCCCCGGATCGACTCCGCGATCGCATCGGCATCGAGACCGCAGCGCGCAAGGATCGCCTCTCGCTCGTCATGATCGATGAACTCCCTGGGGATCCCCAGGCACACGGTGCGCGGCCCCGACCCGTCGAGCAGATCCCGCACGGCCCAGCCGAAGCCTCCGGCGACGACCCCGTCCTCGACGGCGACGACGAGATCGCATCCGCGGGCCAACCCGACAAGAGCCTCCGGGACCGGCAGCAGCCACCGCGGATCGACGACCCGCACGGCGACGCCCTCCTCCTCCAGGCGTCCGGCGGCCTCCACGCACCCGGGCACCAGTGCCCCCGTCGCCACGAGGAGGACCCGGGCGGGCGCCCCCTCATCCGGCTCGACGAGGACGTCCACGCCGCCGACTCGGCACAGGGCCGGCATCGGCTCGGGCAGCGCCCCCTTGCGATAGCGCACGACGGTCGGCCTGTCCGCCACGTCGACGGCCTCGCGCAGCTCCTCGCGCAAAGTCGCCTCGTCCCGGGGGGCGGCCATCGCCAGCCCCGGGATCATCTGGCACATCGCGATGTCCCACACGCCGTTGTGCGAGGCCCCGTCGACCCCCGTGACCCCCGCCCGGTCGAGGACCACGGTGATCCCCGCGCGGTGGAGGGCCGCATCCATGAGCAACTGGTCGAAGGCCCGGTTGAGGAAGGTCGCGTAGAGGGCGACGACGGGGTGGGCTCCCATGAACGCCATGCCGGCGGCCGAGGCGATCGCCTCCTGTTCGGCGATCCCGACATCGACGACGCGATCGGGGAAGGCGCTCTTGAAGGGGGCGAGCCCCACCGGCTCCATCATCGCAGCGGTGATGCCGATGACATCGGGGCGCTCCCGGGCGATCGCGACGATCTCCTCGGCGAAGACGCTCGTCCAGCCGAATCGGGCCGGGGCCACCGGCAGCCCCGTCTCGGGATGGATGGGCCCGACGGCGTGGAAGCGGTCGGCGATGTCCTCCTCCGCCGGGGTGTACCCCCTCCCCTTCTCGGTGATGACGTGGACGAGGACCGGGGCATCCACTCCCAGGGCGCGGCTGAACGCGGTTTCAAGGGCGACGATGTCGTGACCGTCGACGGGGCCGAGGTACTTCAGGCCGAGGTCCTCGAACATGGCCTGCGGCAGGAAGACGTCTTTGAGGCCCGATTTGAGCCCGTGGAGGGCGTCGTAGGCGGCCTTGCCGGGCTCCCCCATCGACAGGAGATGCCGCTTGCCCCAGGCGAGCGCCCGCTCGTAGCCCTCCGAGGTCCGCAGGGCGTCGAGGTGGCGCGACAGCGCGCCGATGGTCGGCGCGTAGGAGCGCCCGTTGTCGTTGACGACGATCATCACCCGGCGGTTGCGCGAGGCGGCGATCGTGTTGAGGGCCTCCCAGGCCATACCGCCGGTCAGCGCGCCGTCCCCGATGACGACGACCGTCCACGAGGGGTCGTTCGCCCGGCGCTTCTCCCGGGAGATCCCATCGGCCCAGGCCAGCGATGACGAGGCGTGGGAGGACTCGACGACGTCGTGAACCGATTCGGTCCGCGACGGGTACCCCGACAGGCCCCCGGCCGAACGCAGGCGGGAGAAGTCGTGCCGCCCGGTGAGGAGCTTGTGGACGTAGGACTGGTGACCGGTGTCGAAGATCAGGGTGTCGGTCGGCGAGTCCAGGACCCGGTGCAGGGCGATCGTCACCTCGACGACGCCGAGGTTGGGCCCCAGGTGCCCGCCGGTGCGAGACACCGAGGAGATGAGGAACTCGCGGATCTGCGCGGCGAGGTCGACGAGCTCGGAGGGGGTCAGGGCCTGGAGGTCTGCCGGCTCGTGGATGCGCGCGAGGAGGGACCGGGGCTCGGGGGACGACGACATGAGCCCAATCCTAATGTCTCCGCCTCGGGCACCGGCACCGCCGGGGCGAAGCCCCGTCAGGATCGGACTAGGATCTGATCAGGCGCGCAGCCGCGCCGTCCATGGATCCAGGAGGCCTCATGTCCGTCACCGTCGCCCCTTACGGGAAGTGGGCGTCGCCGATCACTGGCGACTCCTTCACCGCACGCTCCGTCACCCTCTCCCAGGTTCGAGTCGACGGTCCGGACACCTATTGGGTCGAAGGGCATCCCCGGGACAACGGCCGCGGGACCCTCCTGCGCCAACTGGCGTCGGGCGAGACGAGCGAGGTCCTGCCGATGATCGACGGCGTGCGCCTGCCCGACGTGCGCACGAGGGTCCAGGAGTACGGCGGGCGCGCCTACGCCGTCAAGGACGGCCTCGTCGTGTTCTCCGACGGTTTCGACTCGCGGGTCTACCGCTTCGACGTCAACGACCCCTCGCGCGGGATCGTCCCCCTGACGATGCTGTCGAAGACCCGCTACGGCGATTTCGAGATCGACGAGGTCCGGGGGCTCGCCTACGCCGTCGCCGAGGACCACTCGGGGCAGGGCGAGCCGGAGAACCGCCTCGTCGCGATCCCCCTGGACGGATCGGCCGGCCGCACCGACGACGCGGTGATCCGCGTCTTCGAGGGGACGGACTTCGTCGCCGCCCCCGCGCTGTCGCCCGACGGCACGAAGCTCGCGTGGTTGACGTGGGACCACCCCGAAATGCCGTGGACCCGTTCGTGCCTGCGCGTCGCCTCCCTCGACATCCAGGGCCTCCTCGTCGACACGGTGACGATCGTCGACGCGCCCGACGTGTGCGTGTACGAGCCGCGATGGACCCTGTCGGGGGACCTCATCCACGTCGACGACTCGACAGGATGGGCCAACCTCTTCCGCACCGAGGGCTTCGACCAGTCCGAGGACGACGATCCGTCGGCGTGGACCGGGCGTCTGAGGACCCGCTCGATGCACCCCGGGGCCCGGGCCTTCTCCCACCCGCATTGGCAGCTGGGCCTGCACTCCTTCGACACCTTCGACGCCGACCATCTCGTGTGCTCATGGGCCGAGGACCTCACCTGGCACATCGGGACGGTCCGCATCGACAACGGCCTCGCCGAGGAATGGGCGACCGGCTGGTGGCCGATCGGCAACGTCGCCTCCTGCGACGGGCGCGTCGTCTTTCTCGCCGACTCCGCGACGAGCTCGCCGGCGATCGTCGAGGTGAAGAACGGGAAGACACGCGTCATCCGCCCGTCGACGGAGGCCGAGGTCGACGCCGGGCTGATCTCCGCCGCGCAGATCGTCTCGTGGCCGACCGCGGACGGGGAGAAGGCCCACGGGTTCTACTACCCCCCGACGAACCCGGATTTCAAGGCCCCCGAGGGCGATCTGCCCCCGTTGATCGTCCACGTCCACGGGGGCCCGACTTCCGCCTCTCGGCCCGGGCTCCAGGTGCCCTTCCAGTACTGGACGAGCCGCGGCTTCGCCGTCCTCGACGTCAACTACCGGGGGTCGACGGGTTTCGGCCGGGCCTACCGGGAGCGCCTCAACGGGAACTGGGGGGTCATGGACGTGTCGGACTGCGCGGACGGGGCCCGGTACCTCGTCGACCGGGGCCTCGTCGACCCTGGGCGCATCGCGATCCGCGGTGGATCGGCAGGCGGGTTCACGACTCTCGGCGCCCTGGCCACGACGGACGTCTTCACCGCCGGCACCTCGTTCTACGGGGTCGCCGACCTGCGGGCGCTGACGCGCGAGACCCACAAGTTCGAATCCCATTACGCGTTCCGCCTGCTGGGCACCGAGGACTTGGACGACCCGGTGTGGCAGGAGCGCTCGCCGCTGACCCACATCGACCGGATCACCGCCCCCCTCCTGCTCCTCCAGGGCTCGGAGGACCGCGTCGTTCCCCCGTCCCAGGCGACGGCGATGCACGACGCGATGGCGGCGCGCGGCGCCGACGTGGAGCTCAAGATCTACGAGGGCGAGGGGCACGGCTTCCGCAGCGCGGAGCACATCAAGGACGCGTGGCAGACGGAATTGGCGTTCTACCGGCGCGTGTGGGGGTTGCAGTGCGATGAGGAGGCGCCCTCCGTCCGATGAGCGGTTCAGTCGAGCATCCCGGTGAGGGCCGCGCCCTCGGCGGTCCCCTCACCCGAGCGGGGCGCCTCGTCGCCGATCATCGTCTGCTCCTGGGGGTCGCGGCCGCCGTCGTCGGAGTCCTCGTCGGCGCCGCCGCCGTCCTCTTCGACGCGATGATCCGCGGGTGGACGCGGGCCTCGACGGGGTTCGAGGAGTACACGCGCCACATCGGTCAGGATCATGGCCTGTGGGGGTGGCCGGCGTGGGTCGTGCTCCTCCTGTCGCCGGTGGCGGCCGCCCTCGTCTACGGCCCCCTCGTTCAGCGCTTCGCGCCGAGCGCCCGGGGGCACGGCATCCCCGAGGTGATGCTCGCGGTCAGGCGCAAGGGGGGCCGTATTCCGGGGCGGATCGCGGTCGTCAAGCTCATCGCCTCGTCGTTGACGATCGGGGCGGGCGGGTCCGCGGGGCGCGAGGGGCCGATCGTCCAGGTCGGCGCGTCGCTGGGGTCGGCGCTGGCGACTCGGCTGGGCCTGCCGACCTCGCGGATCGTCCTGCTCGCCTCGTGCGGAGCCGCAGGGGGGATCGCGGCGACCTTCCACGCCCCGCTGGCCGGCGCCGTGTTCGCCCTCGAGGTGATCCTCACGCGCTTCACCGCCGAGTCCTTCGGTTTCGTCGTCGTGTCGGCGGTGACCGCGTCGGTCGTCGCCCGGGCGGTCCAGGGCGACGAGGTCGTCATCGCCGTCGCCGGACCGCTGGAGTTCTCGTCGTTGACGGACATGTGGTGGGTCGCCCTCCTCGGACTCGTCGCCGGGCTGACGGGCCTGGGCTTCTCCAAGCTCCTCTACCTCGTCGAGGACGGGATCGACGCCGTGTGGACGAGGACGGGACTGCCGGAGTGGTCGCGCCCGGCGGTCCTGGGGATCGGCCTGGGCGCCGGCCTCGTCGCGTTCCCCCACATGTACGGGTCGGGGTACCCCCTGGAGGAGGCGGCCCTGGCCGGCGAGTACTCGGTGGGGTTCCTCCTCCTGCTCATGGCGGGCCGCGCCCTGTACACCTCGTACACGATCGGCATCGGCGGATCGGGCGGGGTGTTCGCTCCGACGCTGTTCATCGGGGCGATGGCGGGAGCCGCCTACGGCAGGATCATCGACCCGGTGGCGGACTCCTACGTCGGCGTGTTCGGCGTCATCGGCATGGGCGCGGCCTTCGCGGGGGCGGCCCGCGCCCCGATGACGGCGGTGCTCATCATCGTCGAGATGACGGGGCAGTTCTCCCTCATCATGCCGATGATGCTCGCGGTGGTCGTGGCGACGGGGGCGTCGCGCTTCCTCACGCGTTCGACGATCTACACCGAGAAGCTGCGCCGGCGCGGCGACGTCCTCGACGACCCGGTCGAGGGGACGCTGCTGGGCGCCAAACCGGTCGCCCAATGGATGGGGCCCGTTCCCGAGGCTCTCGACTCGTCCCTGCCGCTGTCGGCGGCGGTGGAGGCGCTGCGGCGCACGCGCGAGCCCTCCCTGCCGGTCGTCGACGGGTCGGGTGCCTTCGTCGGGACGATCAGCGCCCTCGACGCGGCGGTGCTGCGCCACGAGGATGCCTCGGCGAACTCCCCGCTCGCCGAGCTCCCACTGGGGGCGGATGCCGCGCGGGAGTCGGACGGGCCAGCGACGGTCCTCGAGCGCCTCCGGCGAACGGGGCTGACGGCCCTGCCGGTCCTCGGCGAGGATCGACGGGTCGTCGGATGGGTCAGTCAACGCGACCTCGTCGACCGGATGTACCGGGACCAGCGCCGCGCCATCGACGCGCGTCGGCAGTCGTCGTGGGGGTCGCGCTTCCAGGAGCGCCACCGCCCGCGCTGATCGGGCGCCGGTCGGCGGGGGTTCTCAGCCCCGGGTCGCCAGGTCGCGCAGCACGTACTGGAGGATGCCGCCGTTGCGGTAGTAGTCGGCCTCCCCGGGGGTATCGATGCGCACGACCGCGTCGAAGCGGATCGGGTCGGCGCCCTCGCGGACGGCGACGACGGACACTGTCGCCGGAGTCCTCCCCTCGTTGAGGGCCTCGATGCCGGTGATGTCGATGACCTCGTCCCCGGTCAGCCCCAGGGAGTCGCGGGTCTGTCCGGCGGGGAACTGGAGGGGCAGGACGCCCATCCCGATGAGGTTCGACCGGTGGATCCGTTCGAAGGACTCGCAAATCACCGCGCGCACGCCGAGCAGGGACGTGCCCTTGGCGGCCCAGTCGCGGCTCGACCCGGAGCCGTACTCCTTGCCGCCGAGGACGACGAGGGGGGTCCGAGCGGCCAGGTAGTCCTGCGCGGCCTCGTAGACCGTCGTCGTCTCGCCGCCGCGAACGAAGTCCTTGGTGAAGCCGCCCTCGACGCCGGGGACCATCTCGTTGCGGATCCGGATGTTGGCGAAGGTCCCGCGGATCATCACCTCGTGGTTGCCTCGCCTGGACCCGTAGGAGTTGAAGTCGCGCCGGTCGACGCCGTGGGCGAGGAGGTAGCGCCCGGCGGGGGTCTCGGGGGAGAACGCTCCGGCCGGGGAGATGTGGTCGGTCGTCACGGAGTCGCCGAGCTTGAGGAGGACCCGGGCCCCGCGGATGTCGGAGACGGGCTCGGGGGTCAGGGTCATGCCCTCGAAGTACGGGGGCCTGCGCACGTAGGTCGAGTCCTCGTCCCAGGCGAAGGTGTCGCCCTCGGGGGTGTCGAGCCCGCGCCATCGGGCGTCGCCGGTGAAGGCGTCGGCGTAGCCACGTTCGAACATCGAGCGGTCGATGGAGGCGTCGATGACGGCCTGGACCTCGGCGGGGTCGGGCCAGATGTCGCGCAGGAACACGTCCTCGCCGGTCGCGGGGTCGACTCCCAGGGGCTCCGTCTCGAAGTCGAAGTCCATGGTCCCGGCGAGCGCGTAAGCGATGACGAGGGGCGGGGAGGCCAGGTAGTTCATCTTGACGTCGGGGTTGATGCGTCCCTCGAAGTTCCGGTTGCCCGACAGGACGGAGACGACGGCGAGGTCGTTGTCGGCGACGGCCCGGGAGATCTCGGGGGCCAGGGGCCCGGAGTTGCCGATGCAGGTCGCGCACCCGTAGCCGACCAGGTGGAAGCCGAGGGCGTCGAGGTCCTTCCACAGGCCTGCCTTCTCGTAGTAGTCGGTGACGACCATCGAGCCGGGGGCCAGGGAGGTCTTGACCCACGGCTTCGAGGACAGTCCGCGGGCGACGGCGTTGCGGGCGAGGAGGCCGGCGGCCATCATCACCGAGGGGTTCGAGGTGTTCGTGCACGAGGTGATCGAGGCGATGGCGACGTCCCCGTGGTTGATCCGCGTGCGCGTGCCGTCGGCGAGGTCGACGGGGACGTCTGGCCGGGGCCCATCGGGGGCGTAGGACGGGATCGTCCGGGCGAAGGAGTCCTTGGACTCGGCCAGGTCGATGCGGTCCTGGGGGCGCTTGGGCCCGGCGATCGAGGGGACGACGGTGGACAGGTCGAGTTCGAGGTACTCCGAGTACCGGGCCTCGTGGGCCGGGTCGTGCCACAGCCCCTGCTCCTGGGCGTAGGCCTTGACGAGGGCGATGGACTCCTCGGCGCGACCGGTGAGTCGCAGGTAGTCGAGGGTGACGTCGTCGATGGGGAAGATCGCGGCGGTGGAGCCGAACTCGGGGCTCATGTTGCCGATGGTCGCGCGGTTGGCCAACGGGACGTGGGAGACGCCGTCGCCGTAGAACTCGACGAATTTGCCGACGACGCCGTGGGCGCGCAGCATCTGGGTGATCGTCAGGACGACGTCGGTGGCGGTCGCCCCGGCGGGGATGGATCCGGACAGTTTGAAGCCGACGACCCGGGGGATCAGCATGGAGACGGGCTGGCCGAGCATGGCGGCCTCGGCCTCGATGCCGCCGACGCCCCAGCCGAGGACGCCGAGCCCGTTGACCATGGTCGTGTGGGAGTCGGTGCCGACGCACGTGTCGGGGTAGGCGGTGGTGGTCCCGTCGGCCTCGTCGCGGGTGAAGACGGTGCGGGCGAGGTGCTCGATGTTGACCTGGTGGACGATGCCGGTCGAGGGGGGGACGACGCGGAAGTTGTCGAAGGCCCCCTGCCCCCAGCGCAGGAACTGGTAGCGCTCTCCGTTGCGCTCGTACTCGCGCTCGATATTGGCCTCGAAGGCGAGGCGGGTTCCCGCGACGTCGATCTGGACGGAGTGGTCGATGACCATCTCGGCGGGGGCGAGGGGGTTGATCCGCGTGGGGTCCCCGCCGAGGTCGGCGACGGCTTCGCGCATGGTGGCCAGGTCGACGATGCAGGGGACGCCGGTGAAGTCCTGCATGACGACGCGGGCGGGGGTGAATTGGATCTCCGTGTCGGGTTCGGCGTCGGGGTCCCAGGCGGCGAGGGCGCGGATCTGGTCGGCGGTGACATTGGCGCCGTCCTCGGTGCGCAGGAGGTTCTCGGCGAGGACCTTCAGCGAGTACGGGAGGCGGTCGAGGCCGTCGACGGCGTCGAGTCGGTAGATCGTGTAGGTGCGCGAGCCGACGTCGAGGGTCGAGCGGGCGCCGAAGGTGTCGATACTCATCGTGGTCTCCCGTGCGGGCCTAGGAACATTTATCTCGAAATCAAGATATCTAAGCGGCCAAGGGCCCGCAACAGCTCACCCCCTCCCCCGACAAGGCGCGGGATTCCAACGATTCCTGCGTCCCTCGTCCTCCTCGGGGCACCGATCTCACCGCTTTTTACGCAACACCTCGCGTGGCAAATACGGGCCCGCGGCGGGCAGGATCTTCGGGAACCGGCCCGGGTCAGCAGGGTCATCGTCTCGACATGTGTCGAGCCTAATAAAGGAATTCCCTAACAAGATTCCGGAGATGGCAAAATGATCGGAAAGTAAATTATGACACCTCGACAAAACCCTACTCTGCGACTTCTACAGACTTCTCCCACCCCCGCTTCCATCATTATCAGCACAATCGACCAAAGCAAGAAAAGGCGGTTTTAAAAAGCTTTTTCCTTCTGCTAAGACAACACCCGTAAGGCCGCTGCATACCCACTTTTCCACCTTTTCCTTTCGTCACTACAACGGCAGACAGGGGCACCTATTCTCACAGGGAGCACGTTTCTTCAATTTTTTCTAGCGCCTTTAATTCAACTTGATTTCCAGAATGCCAAAATAGACACAAAAAGCAGCGAATCTTTTTCAAGACTTACTGCTTTTGCACCACTATTTTGAGCGGCGATTATTCAGTTTTTAGAGAGAGGGAGATGACATCCTGAAGACCGCTTTTCTTTCTGGCGATTATCAAAACGAGAGGATATCAATCTAATATAAATTCATATTCTCGATAGATGAGACCATCTTTGAAATCGAAAATGTCCAACGATCGAGCTCCAAAATCATTTATCAAGTAGGCAACGACCCTATTCCCCTCGTTAGACACCTGCATATCTTGGCAACGAAATCGAACATCCGAGTTCTCATAGACTTTCTGCATCGTCTGCATATAATTCAGTATGCCACAAATGCGCCTTTCCTCTTTATCAAACAGCCTCCAAACGATTTCCTCATGCAAGAACTGCCGGTAAGCATCCCAATCTCGCTCATTTTCAGCCTTGAAAAAGGCCTCTAAAGCATCCCTTGCCGCCATGACACCTCCTTCAGCTTCCAGATTGCCTTTCAGCTTTTCCTTGCCCGATATAAAATCTGTGAACATTCCCCTCGATCACACCTGTTTTTTCAAGCATTTCCTGCAGGAGGCAAAAAGTGTCTAAATCTAAGGATTTCTACAAGACTTCTCTTTGTAGCAACACCATTGTCTCGACATGATGGGTGTGGGGGAACAGGTCCCAGGCCCGCAGCGCGTCGACCCGGTAACCGGAGTCAACGAGGGCGCGCAGGTCGCGCGCGCCGGCCGCCGGATCGCAGGAGACGAGGACGACCCGCCCGGCGCCGGTCGCACCGATCGCCTCGCACACGCCCCGCCCGGCCCCCGCACGCGGAGGGTCGAGGACGAGAAGGTCCGGGGAGCGTCCGAGCTCCACGACGAGCTCGCCGACCGCCGACGCGTCGACGGCCCCGACGAAAGCCTGCGCCCACGCGGCCCCACTGAGGTTCTCGGCCGCGTCGGCCACGGCGGCCTCATCCCCCTCCAGGCACGCCAACGAGCCCGACGGCCCGATCGCGTCGGCCAGGACCGCGGAGAAGAGCCCCGCCCCGGAGTACAGCTCGGCGACGGCCTCCCCCGTCCGCGGGACCGCCAGGTCGACGAGGGCCGAGGCGAGGGCCTCGGCTCCGCGCACGTGCGTCTGCCAGAACCCCCGCGGGCGCACACCATAGGAGTAGTCGCGGCCCCCCGCCCGGATCCTCCACGTCAGCCGATCAACGTCGACCAGCCGCATCCGGGCGTCGCGGGCGCCCTGCGGGGTCAGGACCAGAGGATCGGCGCCGTTCGCGGCGACGACCCGGATGCGGTCGCCCACCTTCCACACGCGCCGCCACGGGGAATCGGCGTCGAAGAGGCCCAGGGCGCGGATCGACTCGACCGCCAGCGGCATGTCGTCGAGGGCGACGACATCGTGACCGCGGTGGGTGCGCATCCCGGGGCGGCCGTCGGCGCCGATGACGAGTTCGATGCGGGTGCGCCGGCCCGTCAGGGGGTCGTCGGCGGACTCGTCGCCGGGGGCGGGCAGGACGTCGGCGCCGCCGATCTCGTCGACGCGCGCGGCCAGGTCCGGCCCGCCGATGCGCCGCAGCTGGCCGCGCAGGACGTCGGCCTTCCATCGGCGCTGCGCGGGCGGGGCGACGTGGGAGAGCTCTCCCCCGCCGACGCCTCCGGGCCCGGCCTGCGGCCACGCGGGATCGACGCGGTCGGGCGAAGGGTCGAGGACCTCGACGGCGTCGGCCCAGGCGAGGGCCTTACGGGTCGAGGTGACGCGGGCGCGGACCCTCTCGCCGGGCAGGCCGTGGCGGACGAAGACGACCCGGCCATCGCGGTCCCGGGCGACGCAGGCCCCTCCGTGGGCGGGTTCGGCGAGGACGAGGTCGAGGATATCGCCGGCGCCCCGATCGGCACGGGGGCGGGGGGCGCGGCGAGGTCGGGGGCGCGGGCTCATGGGGTCTCCGGTGCGGGGGTCGTCGAGGCGTCGGACGGGGCGGGTTCGGCCGCAGTCGTCGCCGGTCGTTTGAAGGGGTCGTTGACGAGCTGGCGGCCCTCGACGGCGTCGTCCTCGCCGAGTTTCCAGGGCACCAGGGTGATGAGGACCCCGGGGACGTCGAACAGGGCGCGTCTGAGCCGCAGGGCCGTCTGGTTGTGCAGGGCGTTCTCCCACCAGCGCCGGACGATGAACTGGGGCATGTAGACGATGAGCATCTCCCCCGGCGATCGGCGCCGCCTGCCTCGGATGTACTGGAGGATCACCGTCGTCAGGTCGCGATAGGGGCTCGACAGGATCGTCAGGGGGATCGGCAGTCCGGATTCGACCCACTCCGAGCGGATCTTGCGCTCCTCGGCCTCGTCGGCGACGACGCAGACGAGTTCGAGGGCGGAGGGTTGGGAGGCGCGGGCCGCTGCGACGGCGCGCATCGAGGGGCGCGAGAGGTTGGAGACGAGGACGAGGGCGCGCACGCGCGAGGGCAGGGCGCGCTTGGCGGACCAGTCCTCGACTTTGAGCTGGCGTCGGATCGTGTCGTAGTGGCGGTGGATCCGCAGTTGGGTGAGGAGCACCACCGCCATCATCAGGAGGGTGATCCACGCGCCGTGGGCGAATTTCGTCACGAGGACGACGACGAGGACGATCCCGGTCATCATGAAACCGATGACGTTGACGGCGCGCGAGCGCAGGACGCGCCCTCGTTCGACGCCGGTCTGGCGGGTCCGCAGGATCGTGTTCCAGTGCCGGATCATCCCCAGCTGGGACAGGGTGAAGGAGATGAAGACGCCGACGACGTAGAGCTGGATCAGGCGGGTCGTCTCCGCCTCGAAGCCGACGATCAGGGCGATCGCGGCGACCGTGAGGATGCCGATGCCGTTCGAGTAGGACAGGCGGTCGCCCCGGCGGATCATCTGGCGCGGCAGGTAGGAGTCCTTGGAGAGCACCGACGCCAGGGTCGGGAACCCGTTGAACGCGGTGTTGGCGGCGAGGACGAGGATCAGGCCGGTGACGACGGTGATGAGGAGGAAGAGGAGGGACCCCTGGCCGAAGACCGCGGTGGCGATCTGGGAGATCGCGGGGGCGACGGGGGTGTCCTCGGGCGCGGGGGCGCCGTCGAGGGTGAGCTGGGAGGCGGGGTCGTCGACGATCTTCAGCCCGGTGGCGCGGGCGAGCAGGAGGATCGACAGCATCATCGAGGCGGCGATCGCGCCGAGGAGGCCAAGGGTGGCGGCCGCGTTGGCCGACTTAGGACGTTTGAAGAGGGGGACGCCGTTGGAGATCGCCTCGACGCCGGTCAGGGCCGCGCACCCGGAGGAGAAGGCCCGCATGAGGAGGAAGGCCCCGCCCAGTCCGACGAGGCCGTCGGCGTGGACGGCGTCGGGGACGAGGTCGTAGGCGGCGGTCGGCGCCTCCCCGAGGGTTCCGGTGGCCCATTCGACGGCGCCGACCGCGACCATGAGGAGGATCGAGAACATGTAGAGGTAGGTCGGGACGGCGAAGGCCCCGCCGGCCTCTCTCGTGCCGCGCAGGTTGAGGACGGCGAGGACGACGACGAGGACGACGGCGATGGGGACCTCGTAGCCGTCGAGGGCGGGGACCGCCGTCGTGATGTAGGCGGCGCCCGAGGAGATCGACACGGCGACGGTGAGGATGTAGTCGACGAGGAGCGCGGAGGCGACGACGAGGCCCCAGGTGCGCCCGAGGTTGGTCGTCACCACCTCGTAGTCGCCGCCGCCGGATGGGTAGGCGTGGACGGTCTGGCGGTAGGACAGGACGACGACCGCGAGGACGCCGGCAACGGCGACGCCGACCCAGAAGGACTGGAGGGCGGCCAGTCCTCCGGCGAGGGCGAGGGTCAGGAGGATCTCGTCGGGCGCGTAGGCGACCGACGAGAGCGCGTCGGAGGCGAAAACCGGCAGGGCGATCCTCTTGGGGAGCAGCTGGTGCCCCATGGCGTCGGAGCGCATCGGGCGCCCGATGAGGATCCGCTTGGTGCGGGTCAGGAGGTTGTGCAGCACGAGGGCAAGCCTAGACCCGCCGCTGCCGACGCCGCGCCCATCGTCTTCGTCTTCCCCGGCGGCCCGGCCTTTCACCGCCTCGCCGGACGACGGACCGACATCCGTCCCCTGGACGCCGCTCGTCCCGGCCACGCCCGTCCCCTCGGATGAGGGTCCGGGAGCGACTCCCGGACCCGGATCAGGCGCCTCCGCGCCGTCCGCGAAACCGTCGGCCCCCGGGGCCCGGCCCTCGAGCGCGGCCACGACCGGGCGGTCCAGGCCCCTGGCCGTAACCGGCGCGGACTCCGCACTGGCCCTGTCCGCCGGATCCGCCCTGGCGGTCCTGGGCCTGGCGGCCCTCGCGGGTCGGCGCCGCAGGTCCTGACGCCGGCGGGCGGACGCCACCCGGCGGGGGGCGCGGGGATCCATTCCCGCGCCCCCGCCCTCATCCGCCCGCGGGATTGGAACGGGGCGCCGGGGCGAGTACGTTGGTCCCGTGCATTTCGTCATCATGGGATGCGGACGCGTCGGAGCCCGACTCGCCGCCACGCTTGACGCCGACGGCCATTCCGTCGCCGTCATCGACATCGACTCCAAGGCCTTCAACCGCCTGCCCCCGGACTTCTCCGGGCGCCGCGTCACGGGACTGGGAATGGACCGCGACGCCCTGCGCCAGGCCGGCATCAAGGACGCCTACGCCTTCGCGGCCGTGTCCTCGGGGGACAACTCGAACATCATCGCCGCTCGCGTGGCCCGCGAGGTCTTCCACGTCGAGCGGGTCGTCGCCCGCATCTACGACCCGGCCCGCGCCTACGTCTACGAGCGCCTCGGCATCCCCACGGTCGCCTCCGTCAAGCGGACCACCGAATCGGTCATGCGCCGCCTCCTGCCGCCCGACGCCGCCGTCACCTGGACGCATCCGACGGGAGAGGTCTCCCTCGTCAACGCCACCCCCGCGCCCTCCTGGTACGGGATCCCCTTCTCGACCGTCGAGGAGCTCGCCGGGGCGAGGATCGCCTTCGCCTCGCGCCTGGGCATCATCCGCCCCGCCTCGCCCGAACTCGTCGTCCAGGAGCACGATCAGTTGTACTTCGCCATCACCGGGACCGACGCCGCCCCGCTGCGCAACCTCCTGACCGACGCCCCGAATCTGGAGGCCTGACATGAAGATCGTCATCGCCGGAGCCGGCTCCGTCGGTCGATCGGTGGCCCTCGAGCTCCTCGACCACGACCACGAGATCACCCTCATCGACAACCAGCCCGATCAGCTGCGCGTCGCCTCGGTGGCCGACGCCGACTGGGTGCTCGCCGACGCCTGCTCCCCCGAGGCCCTGCGTGACGCCGGGCTGGCCGAGGCCGACGTCATGGTCGCCGCCACGGGGGACGACAAGGTCAATCTCGTCGTGTCCCTCCTGGCCAAGACCGAGTTCGCCGTCCCCCGCGTCGTCGCCCGCTTGAACAACCCGAAGAACGAGTGGCTCTTCGACGAGTCCTGGGGCGTCGACGTGTCCGTGTCGACCCCGAGGATGATGACGGCGCTGGTGGAGGAGGCCGTGTCGATCGGCACGCCTGTGCGTCTCTTCTCCTTCAACAGCGCCGAGGTGTCGATGTACGCGATCGTCGTCCCCGACGACTCGCCCGTGGCCGGGACCCGCGTCGCTTCCCTCGACCTGCCCCCCAGGTCCGTCCTCACGGCGATCCTGCGCGACGGGCGCCCGCTGACGCCCAGCGCCGACGACCTCCTCGAAGCCGGGGACGAACTGCTCCTGCTGATCTCCGACACCGATCAGACGGCGGTGCCGCGCCTGACCGGGCTCATCGCCCCCGCACCCGACGAGGACGAGGAGCTAGAGGCCGACGGCCGGTAGCCGCTCAGCGCCCCGGACGCCCGGCCGCGGGGGCGAAGGGGCGCAACCCCGCCCACGTCGCCCAGCAGGCCAGGGCGAACAGGGGCAGTCCGAGGACCAGTTTGGCGATCCCCAGCTCCGCGACCATCCCCGCCCACCAGAGGGGCAGCTGGATGCCCAGGCGGATCGCGAACATCGCCGCCCACAGGAGCGACACCTGCGTGCAGCGGCGCACGAGCGGGCGCATCCGCGGATCGGACCTCCACCCGTCGGGCAGCTCCCACGCGAGGCCCACCCCGATCGACGCCGCCGATCTGCCGACGAGGACCGATACGAGGATGGCCGCGAGGAAGGCCGTCGCCGTGATGAGCCCCCACGTGAAGTAGTTCTCGCCCCGCCCGGACAGGGCCGCCCATGCGACGCCGATGCCGACCCCGACGAGGCCCGACAGGGCCTGGGTCAGCGGCTGGCGCTGGACGAGGCGGACCGCGCAGGCGACGAGGGCGACCGCCGCGCTGGCGATGAGCGTCGGCCACAGTCGCGAAGTCGCGACGAAGGCGACGACGAAGACGAGGCCGGGGGCGACCGCTTCGACGACGCCGCGGGCCCCTCCGACGGCGTCCCGCCACGAGAACGAGTCCTCGTCGAGGACCCTCGTCCATGCGCCCGCCCGGCCCGGGGACGCGTTCTCGGGGGATTCGGGGGCGCTCATGCGGACTCGGCGGTGACGACTCGGTACAGGGGGTTGACGATGACGAGCTGGTCGCCCTGGAAGCCGGCGGTGCCCTCGACCTCGATGTGGACGCCGACGCTCAGCCCCGGGATGTGCGTGCGACCCGGCCAGCGCAACTCGATGGACCCGGTCCCGTCGTACAGGGTCGCGACGAGGACGGCGGGGGCCGACGCCGGGGGGAACGTCATCGACAGGAGGGACCCGAAGAGCGTGACGCGCTGGCGGTCGGCGACCTCGGCGATCGGGATCGTCCCGCGGTTGCGGCGCGAACGGTCCTCGTCCTCGGCCTCGTCGGCCAGCCTCGAGTCGCTGCCCCACAGGTCGGACAGGCGGTCGAGCAGCGAGAACCGGGGCTGATCGTCAGGCACCGGGGACCTCGACGGCTCCGGAGGGCACGTGGATCGGCAGGAGGTCGAGGCGCGCGCGCGGCTGGTCGTCGCGCACGACGACGATCCGGTCGATGACCTTCTCCAGCTCGGCCCCGGCCTCGGGGGACACGGCCGCGGGTCCGAGGACGTCGATGCGGGAGAACCACCGGTCGCCTTCTCGCCCGATGATCCGCATCTTCGAGGTCGCGGTGCGCCCGTCGGGCATGGACACCGGGATGTCGGCGAGCAGCTCGCGCCCGTAGCGCGAGTCGACGTCCTCGACGGTCGCCCCGTCGCTCACCAGCGACTGGCGGATCTGCTCGCGCAGCTCGTCCCACACGCCGCCGGACCGGGGGGCCGCGGCGACGCTCATCTGGATGCCGGACGCCCCCAGGACGACGAGGACCCGCAGGACCGTCTTCTGGTCGTCGGCGACCTGGGTGCGCAGCTGCATCCCCTGGATCGCGGGGATGCGGATCGCTCCCATGTCGACGTAGCCGGAAGAGGGGTCGACCTCGTGGATCGTGCGCGGGCCGGGCCGCGACCACACGGGGTCGTCGTCCGTCAGCGTCGGCAGCGCCCTCGTCTCGACGACGGGTGCCTCGTCAACGGGGGGGTTCCTCTTCGACCGGGAGAACATGTTCTCGCCTCAGCCCGCGCACTCGGTGCACACGGGGAGTCCCGCGTCGTCGACGTAAGCGATCTGGGAGGAGTGGTGGACGAGGAAGCACATCGAGCACGTGAACTCGTCGTCCTGACGGGGCACGACGTGGACCGTCAACTCCTCCTTGGACAGGTCGGCGCCGGGCAGTTCGAAGTTCTCCGCCGCCTCGTTCTCGTCCTCCTCGATCTCTGCGGAACCGGCATCATTTCGACGCGCCTTGAGCTCCTCGATGGAATCCTCGGCGACATCGTCCTCGTTCTTACGCGGTGCGTCGTAATCGGTGGCCATGGTCGTTCCCTCCCTTACGGGTCTCGGCGCAGGGAGGATAACACTTGACGGGGTGTGGCGCCATCGACATTGCGGACACGCGAGACGAGACCGAGCGAGGCCTCTCTTCATTTGAGACGATTCCGATGACGACGTCCAGGAGGTGTCCATGATCGAGCTCGAACTGCTCGGTATCGGCGGCGACGGTGAGACCCTGGTGCTCACCGATCGCCAGGGGGAGCGGTACAGCGTTCAGATCACCGACGAACTGCGCGGCTCGGTCCGCCGGGATCGCCCGAGGATCGACGCCGCCCCCGACCTCGCCCGACCGGTCCTGCGCCCCGGCGAGATCCAGGCCCTCCTGCGAGCCGGCGCGACCCCCGAGGACATCGCCTCGCGCCACGGCATGGAGCTGCGCCATGTCCAGCGCTTCGAGGCCCCGGTCGCCGCCGAGAAGGACTACGCCCTCTCCCGCGCCCTGGCGACGCGGATCGGCCAGGAGTCCGACGGGCCCACGATGCGCGACCTCGTCATCGACCGGCTCGCCGCCCGCGGCGTCTCCCCCGACTCCCTCGAATGGAGCGCCCAGCGCGAGGCCTCGGGCCCCTGGCAGATCTGCCTGACCTTCGTCCAGGGCGCGGCCGAGCACGGCGCCCACTGGCTGTTCACCGCGTCGGGGGCCCTCGAGGCCGTCGACCAGGAGGCCCGGTGGATCACCGAGACCGTCTCGCAGACGCCGGCCGCCTCGATCTTCACCCCGCTGCCCGCGCCCGAGCGCGACGAGGCCGACCTCGAGGAGGTCCGGTCCCGTGAAGCGATCCTCGACCGGCTCAACGCCGCCCGGGGCAAGCGCCAGGAGATCGAGTACGACCTCGACGACGACCCTCGGGACGAGGCCGCGCCCGTCGATGAGGAGCCCGCCTCCCCCGAGGCGGAGCCCTCGTCGATCTCGGCGAGGATCTACTCGCTGGCCCACGCGCGGACCAAGGAGGAGCCTCTCGTTGTGGACGACCACGACGAGAGGGCCCCGGCCTCCCGCGACACGACCGCGTTCTGGCTGACCGCCTCCGCGCCCTCCCGGCCGGAGCACCCCACCGAAACCGCCGGCGCCGACGACCAGCCGGATCCCGTGGAGGGGCCCGCCGCTGCGCCGGTCCCTCCCGCCGCGACCGCCCCCTCGATCCGCGTCATCGACGAGCCCCGGACGGGGGCCCTGCCCGGGATGGAGGACCTCGACGAGCAGGAGCCGTCGAGGAAGGCGAAGTCGAAGCGGCGGTCGGTCCCCAGTTGGGACGAGATCGTCTTCGGGTCCAAGCCCAAGTAGTCGGCCCGGCCGACGACCGGCCCGATCGAAAGACGTCGGCCCGGGCATCCCGCGTGTCCGGCGCCGTCCCGGACGGGCCCGACCGGACGCACCTCAGGTCAGGGGCAGCACGGGGATCAGCATCTCGTCGGACGTCAACGACCCGTGCACCCCGGGCATGGCGATCGAGTGCGCCGACTGGGTCCGCGAATCGACGACCCCGTGGCGCCCGCGCATGAACACGAGGGCGTCGCCGACCGTATCGGCACCCGGCCCCTCGCCCAGGACGGCCGCCAGATCGGACGATCCGACGATCCACGCGCGCTCGCCGAGGACCTCCCGCCACCGGGCGACGACCTCGTCGGCGCGCCCCGGCTCCGCGTGGAGGTGGACGGCGCGGGTCTCCCCGGCGATGGCGAGCACCCCGTCGGACAGCGCCGCGTCCCCGGCGACGTCGATGAGGCCGGAGGCGGCGACGTCAACCATCCCGTGGTCTGCGGTCAGGACCATTCGCACGCGCGGGCCCGCCCGACGGATCAACGCGCCGATCGCCCCGTCGAGTTCCTCCAGGGCGTCCTCCCACTGGGGCGAGGCGAGGCCGTGGGCATGGCCGACGTGGTCGATCTGCGACCAGTAGAGGTAGACGACCCGGGTCCCCGCGCGCAGCTCCCGCAGAGCCGCGTCGCACCGGTCGTCGAGGGACAGGGCGCCGACGTGCCGGGCCCCGCGCAGGGCCGCGCGGGTCAGGCCCGAGCCGGCGAAGCTCGACGGGGAGACCACCGCGGAGTCGACCCCCGCGCCCGCGAGCCCCTCGAAGAGCGTCGGGAGCGCCTGCCATTCCTCGACGACGGGCCCGCCCTCGAAGGCGAGGAGGTTCATCACCCGGTAGTCGTAGAGCACCGAGTAGCCGGTCATCCGGGTGGCGCCCGGGAACGCGCCGGTGCCGAAAGCGGTGATCGCCGCCGCCGTCGTCGACGGGGCGACGGTGTGGGCCGTCCGGAACTCGTCGCGCAGGGACCGAAGGACCGGCGCGTGCCCGAGGCGGTCCATCAGGGGGACGAGGCCCAGGCCGTCGACGAGGACCACGAGGAGCTGGTCGGCGCCGCCGTCGAGCCCCAGGGCGTCTCGGGCCGCCGCGTCCGCGCCGGGCAGTCCCCCGTCGAGGACGGCGAGGGCGGCCGGGAGGACGTCCGTCAGGCGCAGCGCGTCAGCGCCGGGCAGGTCGGCGCCGGGCAGGTCGAGTCCGACGGGCCGTTCACGCACGGGCCCCTCCCATCACCCGGCGCAGTTCGTCAACGAAGCGCTCGGCCTCGGCGAGCAGGTCGGGGCCGTCGGCCGCCGCCGACACGCGCAGCGTCAGGTCGTCGGGGAAGGACGAGGCCGTGTAGCCGTGATCGGCGGGGCACTCGGGATCGTCGCATTGGGCGGGCTCGACCTCCGTGCGGCGCTGGCCCCCCAGGTCGATGGCGATCGTCAGCTCGCTGACCGACCCGTCGGCCTCCGGGTCGTCGAGGACCTCCATCGTCGACACGGCGCCGATCCTGCCGATCGGGTGGACCGACGACGCCAGGCCCGCTCCCCCGCCGTCGAGCTCGTCGACGTGGACGTGGATCAGGCTCCGCTCGGTGAGGACCGCTACCGTCAGGTGGCGGAAGACCGAGCCCCGGTCGAAGGCCGCGTCGACCTGGCACACGCTCGCCAGCGGCTCGTCCCCCGCGAGGGCCCGGGCGAGCGCCCGCGCGACGACCCGCGGGTAGAAGCCCGTCCGCTCGATCCTCTCCCATGTGTCCATCCACCCATTGTGCCGTCGAGCGGCGTGGGAGTCGAAACCGCTCCACCAGGCTCGGGATAATGCCGATCATGCCGAAGAAGGACCTGATCGTCGACCTGCCCGAGGACGAGCACATCTCCGAGATCGATGTCTCCGCCGAGATGAAGGGGTCCTTCCTCGAATATGCGGTCTCCGTCATCTACGCCCGGGCCCTGCCCGACGCCCGTGACGGCCTCAAGCCCGTCCAGCGCCGCATCCTCTACCAGATGGATCAGATGGGGCTGCGCCCCGACCGCGGGCACGTCAAGTCCCAGCGGGTCGTCGGCGAGGTCATGGGCAAGCTCCACCCCCACGGAGACTCCGCGATCTACGAGGCCCTCGTCCGCCTCGCCCAACCCTTCAACCTGCGCGTCCCCCTGATCGACGGGCACGGCAACTTCGGGTCCCTCGACGACGGGCCGGCGGCGGCCCGCTACACCGAGGCGCGGATGGCCCCGTCGGCCCTCGACCTCGTCACGGGCCTGGACGAGGACACCGTCGACTTCGTCCCCAACTACGACAACCAGTTCATGCAGCCCGACGTCCTGCCGGCGGCCTTCCCCCAGCTCCTCGTCAACGGCGCCTCCGGCATCGCCGTGGGCATGGCGACGAACATCGCGCCGCACAACCTCGCCGAGACGATCGCCGCCGCGATCCACCTCCTCGACCACCCCGACGCCTCGGTCGCCGACCTCATGCGATTCGTCCCGGGCCCCGACCTGCCCGAGGGCGGCGTCATCGTCGGCCTCGACGGGATCAAGGAGGCCTACGAGACGGGGCGCGGCGCCTTCAGGACCCGGGCGAAAGTCGCCGTCGAACGGATCACCGCGCGCAAGACCGGCCTGGTCGTCACCGAGCTGCCGTACATGGTCGGCCCGGAGAAGGTCATCGAGAAGATCAAGGAGAACGTGTCGGCCGGGCGCCTCAAGGGGATCTCCGCCGTCCAGAACTACACGGACCGCATCCACGGGCTGCGCCTCGTCATCGAGGTGAAGAACGGGTTCAACCCCGAGGCCGTCCTCCAGCAGCTCTACAAGCGCACCCCCCTGGAGGACTCCTTCTCGATCAACGCGGTCGCCCTCGTCGACGGCCAGCCGCAGACCCTCGGCCTCAAGGAGATGCTCCGGGTCTTCGTCGACCACCGCATCGACGTGACGACCCGCCGCAGCCGGCATCGCCTCGCCCGCCACGAGGAGCGGCTCCACCTCGTCGAGGGCCTCCTCGTCGCGATCCTCGACATCGACGACGTCATCGCGATCATCCGCTCCTCCGACGACGCCGAGACCGCCCGCGCCCGCCTGATGACGGCCTTCGACCTGTCCGAGGCTCAGGCGTCCTACATCCTCGAACTGCGCCTGCGCCGCCTGACGAAATTCTCGCGGATCGAACTGGAGTCGGAGCGCGACGACCTGGCCGCCCGGATCGCCGAGCTGCGCGAGATCCTCGACCAGCCCCACCTGCTGCGCGCCCTCGTCAAGACGGAGCTCGCCGACGTGTCCGCCCGCCTGGGCACTCCGCGGCGCACCCTCCTCCTGGCGTCCACGGGAGCCGAGGCCGCCGCCGACGTCGCGGGCTCGGACGCCTCCCTCGCCGCCCTGCCCGCCGTGTCCCGCTCCGGCAAGGGGATGGATCTGCAGATCCCCGACGACCCGTGCGTCGTCGTCCTGTCCGCCGCGGGGGCCCTGGCCCGCATCGAGGGCGGAGACCCGCTCGAGGCCGGGCCCCGCGCCGCCCACGACGGCTGGCGAGCCCAGCTCCCCTCGACGGCCCGCTCCCAGGTCGCCGTCATCACCGCCGACGGCCTGGCCCGCCGGATCGACGTCGTCTCCCTGCCGGCCCTCCCCCGCTTCGACACGGGGCTGTCCCTGGCGGCCGCCACCCCCGCCTCCCTGCTCCTCCACTCGGACTCCCCGGCCGTCGGCCTCCTCGACCCCGAGGGGGAGTCCGTCATCGCGATGGGCACGGCCCGAGGCGTCGTCAAGCGCCTGCGCCCCGACGTCCTCCAGCGCGACGAATGGGAGGTGATCTCCCTCGACGAGGGCGACCGGCTCGTCGGCGCGGGCCCCTCCTCGGACGCCTCCGACCTCGTGTTCCTCACGTCGGACGCCCAGCTCCTGCGCACCCCGGCGGCCAAAGTCCGACCCCAGGGGCGCACCGCCGGCGGCATGGCCGGCATCAAGGTCTCCGACGGGGCCTGCGTCATCGGCTTCTGGGTCGTCGACGCCCCCGACGAGGCCGTCGTCGTCACGGTCGCCGCCGCCGAGGGGGCGCTGCCCGGCACCGGGCAGACGACGGCCAAGGTCACGCCCCTGGCCCTCTACCCGTCCAAGGGCCGCGGCGGCCAGGGGGTGCGCGCTCAGCGCTTCCTGCGCGGGGAGGACCGCCTCGACATCGGGTGGGTCGGCCAGGCGCCGGCGCGGGCCGCCTCCGCGGATGGGGCGCCCGTGGAGCTGCCGGATCTCGACGAGCGCCGCGACGGCTCCGGATCCCCCCTGACCTTCGCCATCGCCTCCATCGGCTGAGGGGCGGCCCCGTCGGCGCGGTCCGGGACGCCGACGTCGTGCCGACCGGCGTCCGCGCGACCCGGGCTCTCGCCGGGCTCAGACCTCGATGGCGTACAGGCGCGTCTGCCCGAGGGTCCTAAAGCCCAGGTAGTCGTAGACGGCCAGCGCCCCCGAGCGGTTCGCCGAGCCCAGGCCGGCGCCGATACGATCCATGCCGTCGCGCGCCTGGGCCCTCATCGAGGCGAGGATCAGGGCGTCGACCGCGTGGGTGAGCCGCCACTCCTCGAGGACCCCCATCTGGTCGATGTAGCCCTCCTTCCATCCCAGCGCCGCCCAGTCCTGCTCGTAGCGCGAGGCGAGGAGGAACCCGGCGATGCGGGGCCGGTCCCCCTGCCGGTCGACGGCGACGAAGGACCATTCGGGGGCGAAGGAGGTGCGCCCCTGAAGCCACTGCTCCTCGGTGATCGGGGGCCTGCCCCACTCCTGCTCGTTGAGGAGGTTCGCGGCGCGCCGAGCCGGCTCTTCCCACTCGTCGGCCCACGGCTCGATCGACAGGTACCGTCCGAGCATCGGCGGCTCGGGGATGTCCGCCAGGTCGGCGCGCAGCTCGTAGTAGGTCCTCGCCCAGTGGAAGCCCCGGGATTTGAGCTGCTCCTCGAGGTCGTGCTGCCCGGCCTCGACGTGGGCGACGATCTGGGCGCGCGGCGAACCGGGGATCTCGGCGAGCATCTGGCGGGCCGTCGCCTCCTGCCAGTCGACGAGCGTCCCCCCCAGGCCGACGCGCCGGAACGCGGGATCGACCCCGCCCTGGCACACGCACTCGACGTGACCGGGGAAGCGGAGCGCGACCTGGGCGAAGGCCACCATCCTCCCCTGGGCCATCCCGCGGGTGGCGAATCCGGCGATCCCCCGCCATCGGGCCGTGTCCGCGAGCATCTCGGCGACCTCGTCGCGCGACGTGCGGTACGCCGGATTGTCCTGCGCCTCGATGCGGGCCAGGAGGGACGTCAGCGCGTACAGGTGCCCCTCGGTCAGGTCCTCCCAGACGACGCCGTGGTGGCTGTCGGGCATGGGCACCGATTCGGCGGCGCCGGCGCGCACCGCCAGGGGGATCTCGCCGGTCGGGGGCGCGTAGTCGTTCATGACGGCGTCCCTTTCACAGATCGATCGTGTAATAGACCTCTGCCTGGTCGTCGACGAAGCCGAGATGCTCGTAGATGCCATGGGCGTTCGAGGCGCTGAGCGTGTCGACGTCCAAGCCGATCCTCGTCATGCCGTTGGCCGCGGCGGCCGCTGCCGAGGACTCCAGGAGGACCCGCGCCAGGGATTTGCCCCGGTGATCGCGGTCGACCCCCAGGAGCGAGACGTAGGCCTCGGTCCGCCCGGTCGCGGCCCAACGGTCGGCGGGCCGCCCCGTCAAGCAGTAGCCGACGGGCTCGCCCTCGGGAGACAGCGCGATGAACGACCAGCGCGGGTCGAGCTCGTTCATCGCCTCGTCCCACCACACCGGGCTCATCTGCGAGTGGAAGTGATCGCGGAAGGCCCGCAGGTGGATATCGCGGACACGGTCGATGGGGGCGTCGTCCCATCCGACGACGCGGTAGCCGTGGCGAGCCTGGGGCATGATCTCCCCGCCGGTCAGTTCGCGGTACATCACCTGGAAGGTCCGCTTGGCGTAGAAGCCCGCGGCGATGTACAGGCGGCGCCGGTCCGTCATGTGGGCGTCGACGAAGTTCGCGATGGACGCGGGGATCGGGGACTGGCCGCCGAAGGCCTCGACGAGCATCTGCCGGGCGCGTCCGTCCTGCCAGTACAGGAGGGCCCGTCCGATCCCCCGGCCCCGCCAATGGGGGTGGATGAAGGCGTTGATGACGGCGTGGGCCCCGTCGTCGACCGCCCTCAGGACCCTGACAATCCCGACGGCGCAGATCCGCCTGTCGGCGTCCAGGCCGATGATCGTGTCGACCCAGTCGCGCCCGAAGCGCCCCTCGATCATGTCGGCGATCTCGCCGGCCCCGGTGCGCCGGAACGACGAGTCGGCGTGCTCGACCGATCGGATGAGGTCGAAGACGGCCGGCGCGTCGGACGCGGTGAACGTCCGCCATCGCAGTCCCAGATGCTCCCCCGGGTATGGGACGGACTCGGGCGGCGCGAGTCGCTCGGCAAGTCCTGTCATGCGTCACATGATACGGGCAGACCGGGCCCAAGGTCACATATGCGTCGGGCTCCCGGGAGGCGGGGCCCGCCAGCGGGCGTCCTCAGGCGTCAATCCTCTCGCGGTCGAGGGCCGCCGACCCCTCGACGATGAAGTCGCGCCGAGGGCCGACGACCGATCCCATGAGCAGTTCGAACACGTCCTCGGCCCGCCGCAGGGCCTCCTCGTCGGCCAGGGTGATCCGGCGCAGCGACCGGTGGGCCCGGTCCATCGTCGTCTCGGCCAGCTGATCGGCGTCCATCTCGCCCAGGCCCTTGTAGCGCTGGATCGGCTCCTTCCACGTGCGGCCCGACTTGCGCAGGGACGCCAGCGTGCGGTGGAGCTCCTCCTCGGAGTACGTGTACACGAACTCCCGGGCCCGCCGCCCCTTGCCGGCGACCTCGATGCGGTGCAGGGGCGGGACGGCCGCGTAGACGCGCCCGGCCTCGACCATGGGCCGCATGTAGCGGAAGAACAGGGTGAGCAGGAGGGTGCGGATGTGGGCGCCGTCGACGTCGGCGTCCGTCATGAGGATCACCTTGCCGTAGCGGGCCGAGTCGAGGTCGAAGGTGCGCCCCGAACCGGCGCCGATGACCTGGATGATGTTCGCGCACTCGGCGTTGGCGAGCATGTCCGCGGTCGAGGACTTCTGGACGTTGAGGATCTTCCCGCGGATCGGGAAGAGCGCCTGGTACTGGCTGTTACGGGCGGCCTTGGCGGTCCCCAGCGCGGAGTCGCCCTCGACGATGAACAACTCGGTGTTCCAGGCGTCCTCCATCCGGCAGTCGGCGAGTTTGGCGGGCAGGGAGGAGGTCTCCAGCGCGTTCTTCTTGCGGGAGATCTCCTTGTGGATCCTGGCCGAAACACGGGCCTTCATCTCGCCGACGACCTTCTCCATCAGAAGGGAGGTCTGCTGCTTGTCGTCGCGCTTGGAGGAGGAGAACTTCGCCGCCAGCCAGTCGGAGACGACGCGGGCGACGACGGCGCGCACCTGCGGGGTGCCCAGGACCTCCTTCGTCTGCCCCTCGAATTGGGGTTCGGGGAAGCGCACGGTGACGACGGCCGTCATGCCGGCCTGGACGTCCTCTTTCTCGGGCCGCCCGTCCTTGGCCCCGACCTTGAGCTTGCGGGCGTTCTTGTCGATCTGCGCGCGCAGGACCTTGAGGACGGCCTGCTCGAAGCCTGCGACGTGGGTGCCCCCCTTGGGGGTGGCGATGATGTTGACGAAGGATTGGACGTTCGTCTCGTAGCCGATGCCCCAGCGCAGCGCGCAGTCGACCTCGCAGGTGCGCTCGACCTCGGTGGGGGTCAGGTGGCCGGTGTCGGGGTCGAGGGCCTGGACGGTCTCGGTGTAGGAGCCCTGACCGGTGATGCGCCAGGTGTCCGTGACCGGGCCGTCGGGGGCCAGCCAGTTCGCGAAGTCGACGACTCCGCCATCGAAGCGGAAGGACTCGTGGGCTTCCGTGTCTCCGCGCTCGTCCCAGCAGTTGATCGTCAGCCCCGGGACGAGGAACGCGGTCTGCCGGGCCCGGGCGAGCAGCGTCTCCCACGAGAAGCCCTCGTCGGCGGGGAAGATCTGGAAGTCCGCCCAGAATCGCACTCGCGTCCCGGTCGTCGCCTTCTTCACCTTGGCGACGGTCCTGAGCCTGGAGGAGTCGGTAAAGGGGGTGAAGGGCGAATTCGGGGTGCGCTGGCGGGTGTCGTCGAATTCTCCGGGCTCGCCGCGCCGGAAGCACATCTGCCAGGTCTTGGACCCGCGGTCGACCTCGACGTCCATGCGGGCCGACAGGGCGTTGACGACGGAGGCGCCGACGCCGTGGAGGCCGCCGGAGGCGGCGTAGGAGCCTCCCCCGAATTTGCCGCCGGCGTGGAGCTTGGTGAAGACGACCTCGACGCCGGACAGGCCGACCCCGGGGACCTCGTCGACGGGGATCCCGCGGCCGTTGTCGGACACGGAGGCGGAGTGGTCGGGGTGGAGGCGCACGTCGATGGTGTCGCAGTGCCCTTCGAGGGCCTCGTCGACGGCGTTGTCGATGATCTCCCACAGGCAGTGCATGAGTCCGCGGTGGTCGGTGGACCCGATGTACATGCCGGGGCGCTTGCGCACGGCTTCGAGCCCTTCGAGGACCGAGAGGTGGCGGGCGGAGTAGTCGGAAGCGGGAACGGCGGCAGGACTCACCCGGGCATTGTAGGGATACCGCGGGCCCCGATGCCCCAGGCCCCGCCGGGGCCGGGACGATTGACCGCGGCCCCGGGCCCGACGCCCCGTCGGGCGCGCCGCTGTCCTGCGCGAGGGGACGAGGCGAGGGCCGGGCGGGAGGCTCGGCACAAGGGCGCTGATCCTGCGGGGAGGGTCCGGGCGGGGGCGGATTGCGCCGCGGGTGAACATCGGCGGTCGCGCCGTGCGCGGGAGCCGTCAATGGTGTGTGATGAGGGTATGAACGCACTGACCCTGGAACGTCCGACGACCGCCGAACCGGTCCTGACCGCCGCCGATCGCTGCGATCAGTGCGGCGCGCGAGCGTGGGTGCGCGTGACCCTCGCGTCCGGGGGCCGGCTCTTCTTCTGCGCCCACCATGCGAATCGTCATCTCGAGGCGATGGTCGGCTCGGCCCTCGACGTCCTCGACGAGCGGCATCTGCTCATCGCCGACGAGGTCGGCTGACCTCGTCCTCCGGCAATCCGAGGGGGCGGGACCGCATGGTCCCGCCCCCTCGCGCATATCGGGAGGTCGCGGGCGTCAGCGCACGGGCGTCAGCGCCTCTTGGCCGCGCAGGACGGCGATGACGTTGTCGACGGCGAGGTCCCCCATCCGGTCGCGGGTCGCCTCGCCGGCGGATGCCGTGTGCGGGGTGCACACGATCTGCGGGCGGGCCTTGAGCCCGGGGTTGATCGTCGGCTCCCCCTCGAAGGTGTCGATGCCGGCCCCGCGCAGATGGCCGGAGTCGATGGCGTCGATGAGCGCCTGCTCGTCGACGACCCCGCCGCGCGCGCAGTTGATGAGGTACGCGCCCTTCTTCATCTTCGCAATGGTCTCGGCGTTCATCAGATGGCGGGTCGATTCCAGGAGGGGGACGTGGAGGGAGACGACGTCGGACTGGGCGAGCAGGTCGTCCTGGGAGACGATCTCGACGCCCTCGACGACGTCGCCGACCGCGCGGGTCGCGTCGGCGGCGACGACCTTCATGTCGAAGGCCGCGGCGCGGGCGGCGACAGCCTGGCCGATGCGCCCGAAGCCGATGATCCCCAGGGTCGCCCCGGCCGACACGTCGAGCCCGACGAACATCCTCGGGCCCCAGATCCATTCGGTCCCCTCGTTGACGAACGCGTCGGCCTCGACGATCCTGCGGCACACGGCGAGGATCAGGGCGAAGGTGTGGTCGGCGGTCGCCCCGTCGAGGACGCCGGGGGTGTTGGTGACGACGACGCCGTGGCGGGCGGCGGCCTCGACGTCGATGTTGTCGTAGCCGACGGCGACGTTGGCGACGACTTTGAGCCGGGGACCGGCGGCCTGGAAGAACTCCTCGTCGATCCTCTCGGTCAGGGTGACGATCGCCGCGTCCTTGCCGGCGACGCGGGTCAGGAGCTCCTCGCGGCTCGGCGGTTCGATCCGCCCGACGTCGAAGACGACGTCGTCGATGGAGGCGAGGCGCTCCTGGACGTTGTCGGTCAGGAGGCGCGCGATGTAGACGTTCAGGGTCTGGGGCATCTTCCCTGGGTTCCGTTCTCGGTTGATGGGGCGGGGCGTGGGGCGGGTCGGCGGGCAGGGTGGTCGTCGACGGCCTCCGTGCGAGTCGAGCTCGAACCCGTGTCGATCAACTATCGATCAACATTGTTAACAATTATATCGCGGGCAGGATCGTCCCGGAAGCGTCCCGTCCGCCCTCGCCGATCCGACCGGCACCGGACCGCGCCCGGGCCTCACGCGTCGAGGCGCTGGGAGACCACCGTCGTCACCCCCGCGCGCATCGTCACCCCGTACAGCGCGTCCGCGATCTCCATCGTCCGCTTCTGATGGGTGATGACGATGAGCTGAGACTCCTCCTGGAGCTCCTGGAAGATCGCCAGCAGCCTCCCCAAGTTGATGTCGTCGAGAGCGGCCTCCACCTCGTCCATGACGTAGAACGGCGAGGGCCGGGCCTTGAAGATCGCCACGAGGAACGCGATCGCCGCCAACGAGCGCTCGCCTCCCGACAGCAGCGACAGCCTCTTGACCTTCTTGCCCGCGGGTCGGGCCTCGATCTCGATGCCCGTCGTCAGCATCGAGTCCGGGTCCGTGAGGACGAGGTCGCCCTGCCCGCCGGGGAAGAGGACCTCGAAGGTGTGGGCGAACTGCTCTCGGGTGTCGCGGAACGCCGAGGCGAAGGCCTCCTCGACGAGCCGGTCGACGTCCTCGACGATCCTCAGGAGGTCGGCCTTCGACTTCTTCAGGTCGCCGACCTGCGAGACGAGGAACTCGTGGCGCTTGGCCAACGCCGCGTGCTCCTCCAGGGCCAGGGGGTTGACGCGGCCGAGGCGCTCGAGGTCCCTCATCGCAGCCTCGAGGGCCCTCTCCTGCTCGGCGCGGACGTAGGCGACCGGGTCCGGCGCCTCATCGGGGTCGGCGTCGGGGTCGTTGGGCAGGACGGGGACGAGCAGGTGCGGGCCGTACTCCTCGACAAGGGCGTCGGCCTCCATCGACAGGTCGTCGAGGCTGCGCTGGCGCAGCTGGTCGAGTCGCATCTGCGTCTGCGCGCGGGCGATCTCATCGCGGTGAGACGCGGAGGTGAGCTCTGCGAGCTCGACGTTCATCGCGTCGATCGAGCGGCGCGCGTCAGCGATCGCCGTCGAGGCCCTGGCCCGCTCCTCCTGGGCGGACCGGCGCTCCGCCTCGGCGTCGGCCAGGGCCCGGGAGGCCGCGTCGAGGGCGAGGCCGGCGCCGGCCGCGACCTCTTCGGCGACGGCCAGCTCGGCTCGGCGCCGGGCCTCGCGCCGGGCCCGTTGGCGGCGCTCCTCGCGCTCCCGGGCCGCCGCCTGGCGCAGGGAGCGGGCGCGCCCCTGAACCTGACGGGACTGCTCCTCGAGGGCCCGCAGGGCCAGGCGCATCGAGGTCTCCTCCTCGCGTGCGGCGCGCGCGGCCGCGGAGGCCCGGCGCGCGGCCGTCTCCGCGGCGTCGAGGTCCTCGCCGGCGTCGAGCCCGTCGGCGGCGTCGAGCCGGGCGCGCGCGTCGTCGACCTGGGCCCGCGTCCACTCGACCTGCTCGGCGGCGCGGGCGGCGATCGCCTCGGCGCGCTCGGCCTCGCCCTGGGCGGCGGCGGCCGCGGAGTGCGCGCGAGCGGACTCCTGGGCGGCTCGGGCGCGTTGGGCGTCCTCGTCGCGCAGGGCCCGCAGCGCCTCGTTGGCGGCCCTGATCGCGGCGTCGAGGGCGGCGCTGGCCTCCTCCAGGTCGGCCTCGACGGCGCGCTGACGGTCCGCGGCCCCGTCGGCGCCGTCGCGGGCCTCGTCGTAGCGGGCCCGCAGGGTCAGGATCGACGCCGCCTCGACGCCGGAGCCGGTGATGCGCCCCCGGCGCAGCACATCCCCCCGGCGGGTGACGATCGCCGTGACGTCGTCGCGGTCCGCGAGCCCCGCGGCCCCGTCGAGGTCGTCGACGACGACGGCCCCGTCGAGGAGGTCGGCGAGGGCGGCGTCGAGGCGCGGGTCGAGCTCGACGGCGTCCCGCGCCCACACGGCCGCCCCGGGCAGACCCCTTCGTCGCGCGCCGTCGGATCCCGTCCCGGGGCGGTCCGACGGGGAGGCGACGACCATGCGGATCATCCCCGAGCCGCGCTTCCGCGCGTGCGCGAGGTTCGCTCGGGCCGCCGCATCGGATTCGACGGCGACCGCATCCGAGAAGGGCGCGATGAGCGCGGCGATCGCGTCCTCGAACCCGGTCTGGGCCCGCAGGAGGGCCGCGACCTGGTCGATGGCGCCGGGACCGCCGAGCAGGTCGGCGGTCGCGTCCTCCGGGGCGAGCGATTGGGCGAGGGTGTCGCGCCGGGCCTCCCAGTGGGAGCGGTCGGCGCGGGCGGCGCGCTCGGCGCCCAGGAGTTCGTCGACGCGCGCCCGGGCGGCGTCCCTGGCGGCGGTGGCGGCCGCGTGGGCCGCGGCCGCGCTGCCCTCATCGGCGCCCTCGTCGTCGGGCGCGGCCGTCGCGTCGGCCTGCGCCTGGGCGGACGCGGCGCGGGCGCGAGCCTCGGCGGCGGCCCCGCCGGCCCGCTCGGCCTCGGCGACGGCGGCCTCGTGGCGGGACACCGCGGAGGACACGTCTCCGGTCAGGCGCGCGATCTGCTCGCGTCGGTCGGCGATGTCGCGGTTGACGCGGGCGAGGTCGGCGTTCGCGGCGGCGTCGGCCTCCTCGAGGCGCTCGCGCGCGCGGGTCTGCTCGGCCAGGGCGGTGCGCGCCGCCTCGACCTCCTCGGCGAGGCGGACGTCCTCGTCGGAGGACTCCTGGGCTCGCCGGTCGAGCTCCTCCGGGTCCTCGCCCTCCGATTCGGGTTCGGGGCGCGAGCGCAGGGCGATCCTCTCCTCGGCGGCCATCCTCGTGCCCTTGAGGCGCTCGTGGAGGGTCGTCAGTTCCTGCCAGGCGCGCATCGCCTCGTCGGCGCGGGGCGATGCGGCGGCCTCGGCGGCCTCGATCCGGGCGAGGTCGGCGCGGGCGGCGGCGATCCTTTCTTCGAGGGCGGCGCGGCGCTCGGCGAGGGCCCGGTCGTCGGCGGTCTGGGAGGCGAGCTGCTCGCCGGTGGTCACGAGGTCGTCGGCGAGGAGGCGGGCGCGGGCGTCGCGCACGCGCGCCTGGATCAGCGAGGCGCGCCGGGCGGTCTTCGCCTGGCGGGCGAGGGGGCCGAGTTGTCGGCGGATCTCCTCGGTGAGGTCGAGAACGCGGACGAGGTTGGCGTCCATGTCGGCGAGCTTGCGCAGGGCCCGTTCCTTGCGCCGCCGGTGCTTGAGGACGCCGGCGGCCTCCTCGATGAAGCCCCGGCGCTCCTCGGGGGTGGACGAGAGGATCGCGTCGAGCTGGCCCTGCCCGACGATGACGTGCATCTGGCGGCCCATGCCGGTGTCCGACAGGAGCTCCTGGACGTCGAGGAGGCGCGCGGGCGCCCCGTTGATCCGGTACTCCGAGCCGCCCCCGCGGAAGAGGGTCCGACTGATCGTCACCTCGGAGTAGTCGATGTCGAGGACCCCGTCGGAGTTGTCGATCGTCAAGTCCACCTGGGCGCGGCCCAGGGGCGCCCGGCCGCTCGTCCCGGCGAAGATCACGTCGGCCATCTGGCCGCCGCGCAGGGTCTTCGCGCCCTGCTCCCCCATGACCCAGGCGAGGGCGTCGACGACGTTCGACTTGCCCGACCCGTTGGGGCCGACGACGCAGGTGATCCCCGGCTCCAGGCGGAGGGTCGTCGCGCCGGCGAAGGATTTGAATCCTCGCAGCGTCAGGGTCTTGAGGTGCACGGGCCCAGGATACGGCTTGGGCGCGGCGAAAACCCGCCGCCGGGGCCCCGAGGGCTCGGCGACGGGCCGTCGTCGAGCCGGGTCAGTCGGCCTCGGGGAACCACAGGGCGATCTCGCGCCGCGCGGATTCGACCGAATCGGAGCCGTGGATGAGGTTCTCCATGTGCGGGGTGTCCCACGCGCGCCCGAGGTCGCCGCGGATCGTGCCGGCAGGCGCGAGCGTCGGGTCGGTCGACCCCATGAGGACGCGCATCCCCTCGACGACGCGCTCGCCCTCGACGAGGGCGGCGACCAGCGGACCGGATCCCATGAAGGAGACGAGCCCCTCGTAGAACGGGCGCCCCCGGTGCTCGGCGTAGTGCTGCTCGAGGGTCTCGCGCGGGGCCACTTCGAGCCGGAGCCCCTTGAGCACGTAGCCCTTGGCCTCGATGCGGCGCAGGATCTCGCCAGTGAGGCCGCGGGCGACCCCGTCCGGCTTGACGAGGATCAGGGTGCGCTCCGGAGCGTCATCTGGCAGGTGCTGGGGCATGCGGGTCGTCCTCTCTGAAGATCCATCGATGGGTGAGGATCATTAGGATAAACGTCCCGGGCCCCGATCCGGCCCCAGCCGCGCTTTTGAGACGCGCGTAACAATTCGCGGTGGGGAATCGGTTCCTCCCGATCCGACGCCGAGCGGCCCGTCAGGGGGTCCGCCCCTCGAGCATGTCGACGAGAGCCGCGACCGCCTCCGACGCCTCGTTGCCCGTGGCGACGACCGACACGGTGCGCCCCTGGGGGACGCCGAGCGCCATGATCTCCAGCACCGACGCGGCGTCCGCCCCATCGACGGTGATCTGGGCGTCGAAGGTCCCCGCGAGCCTGGCCAGGAGGGCGGCCGGGCGGGCGTGCAGCCCCACCGGGTCGGCGACCACCGCGTCGGCGCGCACCTGCCCGTCGGGCGACGACGGCCGGGTCGCCTCCTCCTGAGCCGGGTCCTGGGGATCGGCCGCGCCGTCGGGGCCGTCGGCCCCCTCGCCGTCGATCCTCGACATCCAGGCGCTCGTCGCGGCCGCGGCGACCGCCTTCAACGGGTCGCCGAGCTGAGCGCGCACGGCGGCGGCGATGGTCCCCTCGACGATGGGCGCATCGACGAGGGCGATCCGCCCGGCCTCGTCGTGGATCTCGACGACGGCATCGGCCGTCATCGTCGCCGACCCCAGGTCGGTGGACACGACGACGCCGCAGCCCGGACCGTCGTCGACCGCTGCGAGCGCGCGGTCGACGGCCGACTCGATCCTGTCGTAGGACGTGCCCAGCCCGCCGTCGTCGGTGCCGCCGGCGGCCTCGAAATGGACGTCCGGGGCCATTTGGGCGGCCAACTCGGCGAGCCCTCGGGCCAGCGGCTCGGAGTGGGAGACGATGACGAACGCGACCTTGATCATCGGTGCTCCTCCGCGGCCCGCGCGGCCTGGACGAGGATCATCGCCGAGGACGCCGATCCCGGGTCGAGGTGCCCGATCGAGCGCTCCCCCAGGTAGGAGGCCCGCCCCTTCGTCGCCTTCATCGGCTCGGTCGCCCGAGCGCCCTCCTCGGCGGCGTCGGCCGCGGCCCGCAGGACCGCGGGCCCGTCCAACCCGGCGTCCGCGGCGGCCCGGGCCGCGTCCGCGGCCGGGCCCCACGCGTCGACCATCGTCTTCTCCCCGCGCTCGGCCTTGCCCCGGGCCTGGATGCCCTCGAGGGCGGCGGCGATGAGGTCGGCGACGCCGGCGCCCGTCAGGGGCTCGACGGCGCAGGATTTCGCCGCCCGCAGGAACGCCGTCCCGTAGAGGGGGCCGGCGGCCCCGCCGACGGTCGACATCAGGGTCTTCGCAACGACTGTGAGGACGCCCTGGACACTCGACGGGGGGTCCGCCTCGAGGACGGCGCCGACCCGGCAGAAGCCCCGATCGAGGTTCTCCCCGTGATCGCCGTCGCCGATCCGGCGATCGAGGTCGATGAGGTAGTCGCGTTGCGCGGCGACCTCCTGACGGGCCGCCATCATCCAGCGGATGGCCCAATCGGCGTCCAGAATCATCATGTCCTCACTTCCAGGCCGGCGTGGTCGCCGGCGCGTCGAACAGGTCGAGCAGCTCGTCGTCGACGCGCAGGAGCGTCACCGACACGCCGGGCATCTCCAGGGAGGTGACGTAGTCGCCGACGAGGCAGCGGGCGATCTCGACGCCGTCGGCCTCGAGGAGCCGTGCGAGCGCCCGGTGGCAGATGTACAGCTCGGAGGAGGGGGTGCCGCCCATGCCGTTGACGAGGGTGACGACCCTGTCGCCGGACGTCAGGCCCAGGTCGTCGCGGACTCTGGCGTAGAGCTCGGCGATGAGCGCATCGGCGGACTCCATGGCGCCCCTGCGGTAGCCGGGCTCCCCGTGGATGCCGATGCCCAGTTCGATCTCGTCGTCGTCCAGGTCGAAGGAGGGGGCGCCCGCGTGGGGGACGGTGCAGGGGCCCAGGGCCAGGCCCATCGAGCGCATGGAGTCGTTGACGCGCGCGGCCACGGCGGTCACCGCGTCGAGGTCGTCCCCGCGTTCGGCGGCGGCCCCGGCGATCTTCTCGACGAGGACGGTGCCAGCGACGCCTCGGCGCCCCGCCGTGTACAGGGAGTCCTCGACGGCGACATCGTCGTTGACGACGACCGTGCGCACCTCGATGTCGTCCATCTCGGCCATCTCGGCGGCGGTCTCGAAGTTGAGGACGTCGCCCGTGTAGTTCTTGACGATGTGGAGGACGCCGGCCCCGTGGTCGGCGGCCCTGGTGGCCTCGAGGATCGGGTCGGGGGTGGGGGAGGTGAAGACGGCGCCGGGGACGGCGGCGTCGAGCATGCCCTCGCCGACGAATCCCGCGTGGAGGGGCTCGTGACCGGAGCCGCCGCCGGAGACGATGCCGACCTTCCCGTCGGCCTTGGGCGTGGCGCGGACGACGTAGTCGGGGTCGAGGCGGACGTCGACGAGATCGGCGTGGGCCAGGGCGAAGCCCTCGAGGGTTTCCTTGACGACGTCGTGGACGTCGTTGACCAGCTTCTTCATGATGCCTCCTTGCAACGATCAAGTGGTCGATCACCGTCCATCGTGCCATCTCGCGGGCCGATGGTCATGGGGACGGCACGAATGACCGCTCGGCGGTCCTCTCAGGGGCGTTTGCCCGCCAGGGCGAGCATCTGCCCGGCGAGGGCCACTGAGCCGAAGACGACGACGCCGGAGCGGTCGGAGGGGTCGGTGGAGGCCTCGGCGAGCTCGGCCGCCCGGTCGACGGCGTCTGCGAGGCCCTCGCGCACGTCGACCCGGTCGGGGCCGAAGACGTCCTCGGCGACGGCCCGCAGATCGTCGACGTCGGCGGCCCGCTCCCCCGGCATCTGGGTGACGACGAGGTGGTCGAGGAAGGGCTCGACCTCGGCGAGCACCCCTTCGGCGTCCTTGTCTCCCATGGCGGAGTAGACGCCGACGGCGTGGGCGAATCCGAAGGACTCGTCGAGGGCGCCGCGCAGGGTCCGCGCGCCGGCGGGGTTGTGGGCGGCGTCGACGAGGATCGTCGGGGAGGTGCGCACGACGTGGAGGCGCCCGGGCGAGGTCGCGGTCATCATCGCCTGCTCGACGATCCTCGGGTCGAGGGCGCGCCCGCCCATGAACGCCTCGACGGCGACGAGGGCGGCGGCGGCGTTGCGGGCCTGATGCTCGCCGAAGAGGGGGATGAAGACGTCCTCGTAGACGGCGGCGGGGGTGCGGATCGACACGAGTTGGCCGCCGACGCCGATCTGGCGGTCGAGGACCTCGTAGTCGCGGCCTTCGAGGCGGACGATCGCGTCGCATCGGCGGGCGCGCTCGAGGAGGACGTCGAGGGCCTCGTCGGGCTGCTCGGCGATGACGGTGATCTGGCCGGGGGCGATGATCCCGGCTTTCTCGCGGGCGATGTCGGCGATGGTGGGGCCCAGCCAGGCGGTGTGATCGAGGCCGATGGGGGTGATGACGCCGACTCCGGCGTCGAGCACGTTGGTGGCGTCCCATTGCCCGCCCATGCCGACTTCGACGACGGCGGCGTCGACGGGGTAGTCGGCGAAGGCCGCGTAGGCCATGACGGTGAAGACCTCGAAGAAGGACAGGCGGGGCCCTCCGTCGGCCGTCGACGCGTCGTCCGCCATGGAGATGTAGGGGGCGACGTCCTCCCAGGCGGCGATGAATCCTTCGCGGCTGATGGGCTCGCCCTCGAGGCTGATCCGTTCGCGCACGTCGAGGAGGTGTGGGGAGGTGAAGCGCCCGACGCGCATGCCGAAGGCGGTGAGGAGGGCGTCGGCCATGCGGGCGGTGGAGGTTTTGCCGTTGGTGCCGGTGATGTGGATGGCGGGGTAGGCGGTGTGCGGGTCGCCGAGGATGTCGAGGGCGGTGCGGACGCGGTCGAGGGAGGGCTGGACCCTGTGCTCGGGGGCGCGGTCGATGATCGACTGGTAGATCTCGTCGACTCGGGCGTCGAGGGCGACGGCGGCCTGGGCGGCGTCGAGGGCCCGGTCGTGGGCGGAGGGGCCGGTGGGCTCCTCCCCCGTCGTCGCGTCGTCCTCGTCCCAGTCGTCGTCGGCGTCGCCGTCGATCTCGGCGAGGATCGACGGGTCGGGGCCGACGAGGAGGGAGTGCTCGACGAGGGCCCGAAGGGCGGCGGCGCGCTCGGCCTCGGGGTCGGGGCCGTCGTCGGGCGCGTCGGAGTCGGGGGCGTCGTCGGGCTCGTCTGCGGCGTCGAGGTACGGGAGGAGGTCGGCGGGGATGCCGCCCGGCTCCGCGGGGGGAACGCGGTCGCCGTGGCCGTGGGCGTCCTCGTCGTCGCCGAAGAATGCGGGGTGCTCGTTCGCCATCTCGTCCTCCATCGCTTCGGGACCCGGCCGCCGCGAAGGCGTCTTGGGGTCGGGCGCCGCGAGCCCTCGGCGAGGGCTCGCGCTCGAACGTTCCGGGGTAGCCCTCCGTTCGGCGCGGGCGCGGTTGACGATTCTATCCCGCCCGTCCGCGCGCTGCTCTCCCCTCTTCACGCGAGGTGATGACTCCACCGTCCGCGAAGTGATTGTCGAGGACGGTCGCGTGCTCCCCCCCTGACGCGTAGTCGTCACCCGAGCGGAGCGGGCAAGAGATGTGACAGTACGTCAACACGACATGAATGCGCATGAACGTACACATACGTTGAATGTGGACGTATCATCACACCATGCGATCACGACGACTCAGCGGCACGCAGGGCATCGGCGCTGCGATTCGCGAGGAGCGCCTCGAGCGGGGACTCACCCAAGCCGAATTGGCGTCCATGGCACGCGTGTCGCGTGAATGGCTCTCCGGGGTCGAGCGCGGTGAACGCGCCGGCGCCGAGCTGTCGAAGGTCCTGCGGGTCCTCAGCGCTCTCGAGCTGGAGATCATCCTTCGATCGTCCTCGGAGGGCGACGACACGAGCGGCCCGTATCCGGCCGGCACCCCGACGTCGGCGCCCGCGAAGACCGTGGCCCCCGTCCTCACGACCCTCGAGGCGACGCGCAGGGCCCTCGCGGAGGCCAGGACTCGGGGCGCGGATTCCACTCGATTCGCACGGTCGACCGCGCCCCTCCAGACCGACAGTCTGCGGGAAGCGATCGGACGAGCAGGCGGAAGCGCGGACGACGCCCAGCGAACGAGCGAGAGTTCTCTTCCGCCGACGCAGGAGCTTTCGAGGGCGATCAACGCGGCGCTCCGCTCGTTCTCGACACGGACCGCGACGGCCGAGGACGCGCTTGCCGACGAGAATACGGGTCGCCGCCGATGAAGCGCCTCCTCATGGTGATGAACGGCCGCACGATCGGGCACCTCGATCAAGACGACCGCGGGAAGACGACTCTCACCGCTCCCCCGATGGAGGGCGTTCCGCGTCTATCGTTGGCCTTCGAGCCCTCGACGCGCCCGATCCCGCCCCGCCTCACACGGGCCTATATCGAAGGACTCCTGCCGGAGAACTCCGAGGTCCGTTCCGCCACCGCGCGCCGGACGGGGGCGAATGCGAACAACCCCTTCTCCCTCTTGGAGAAGATCGGCATGGACTGCCCCGGCGCCGTCCAATTCATCCCAGAAGATCCGGCGGGCCGAAACGAGGACGATGCCCTCGTCCCCATCGACGAGGAACGGATCGCCGCCCGCTTACGAGAGAGCGTTTCAAGCCCGGCGAGTCCCTGGATCGCCGAGGGCGAGCACTGGTCCCTTGGAGGCCAGCAGAGCAAGTTCGCGTTGCGCCTGGAGAACGACCGATGGTTCGAGGCGCGCGGTTCCCAGGCGACAACGCACATCTTCAAGCCGGGAATCCCAGGTTTGAACGATCACGCCCTCCTGGAGCATCTCACCATGCGAGCACTCCTCCTCGCGGGGCGCGTACTGGGTCCGACGATGCCCTTCCCGTTGATCGCCGAGTCGGCTTTCAAGCTCTTCGACAACATCCCCACGATCGTTGTGACCCGCTACGACCGCTACCGAGATCACGCAGGGACTCTCTACAGGCTCCACCAGGAGGATTTCTGCCAATCGACCTCGACCCTTCCCGACCGCAAGTACGAGGTCACGCCCACCCGAATCGTCTCCGCTCTCCGCAGGACAGGCACCGCGGAGGAGCAGATCGACCTCTTCGCCAGAGGCGTCCTTCTCAATTGGATCGTCGCCGCTCCCGACGGGCATGCGAAGAATTTCTCCGCGATCCTCACCGATGGATCCGCGGTGTTCGCACACATGTACGACGTCGCGACCGGCCTGGGTCAGTCGATCCCCTACGAGAAGCTCGCGATGGGGATCGGCGGCAAGAAAGCGATGTCGCAGGTACGCCGCGACCATGTTCTGCGATTCGCGGAGGCGCTCGATGTCGACGGGGATTCGCTCCTGGATTTCGTCGCCGCTTGTGCGCTTGTCGTCCCGGAGGCCTTCGCGATCGCCGTCGAAGAGCTCTCGGACACCGCGCCTGCGGAGTCCCTTTCGCGGATCCGCGATGTCGAGGAGCTATTGCGCTCCCACTGCGAGGGGATCTCGAGGCGCCTGGCGACGACGCGATGACCCGACCGCTCGCGCGATGCTCGCCGAGGGCGCAGCGGTCTTTCGCCCAAGCGGGACGGCGATGTCCTTATTCGGATCCGGCACGCCATTCCCTTCGATCGCCATTTCATCGAGTCCGGAATCCGCATAGGCCACGGCCTTGGCGAAGCGGAAGAGCGCTTCGGCGACGAGTTGCTCGGGCGCCCTGCGTTCCCTACTCATAGCGGCACGGCCTCTTCGAGGATCCGCCGCTTCGCCCAGGGAGCGAGGTCTGATTCCGCGATGATCTCGACAGGGGTGCCGATGGCCTTCGAGAGCTCCTCTTGCGCGCGGGCGAGGGCGAGCATCGACACCGCGGATCCGGCCGAATAGAGGATGTCGACGTCCGAATCGGAATCGTCGCGTCCGGTTGCGACCGAGCCGAAGATGCGGGGGTCGCTTCCTCCCAGGCTCGCGACCGTCGATTCGATACGCCCGCGATGCCGAGCGACTCGTTTGCCGAGGGGGGTCATGCCGTGAAAGCGCAGGAGCCTGTGGATCTCCGGTTGACTGCGCCCTGTCGCGGTCGCGATCTGCTCCTGGGTGAGGCCCTGACGCCTGCTGCGGCGAATGGCGGCGACGAGCTCGGCTCGCGCGTCCACGACGGCGCGGTCGCAGCGCTCGGCGATCTCGCTCAGGGTCTCCTCCACACTCCGAATATAGCACATGCTATAATCTTGAGAACGGTCCGTCGACGATCGCGAGCAACAGGATCAGAAGAGCGGTGCAAGCGGATCGTCCCACGCGCGCCCCGATGCTCCCTCGGTGTCAGCCGACGACGAGCCTGAGGAGTTCGTCGTAGTCGGTGACGACGTCGTAGACGACCTCTCCCCCGTTCTTGCGACTCACGGCTTCGAAGAAGCGCCGAGCGCATTCGATCTTCGCCTGCTCGGCGCCCTTGAGATGGAGGGTCGACAAGGAGCCCTTCGTCTCGGCGACGAAGTAGACGTGCTTGACGCTGCCCTCGGTGAAGGCGATCGCCCAGTCGGGGGTGTAGTCGCCGACGGGCGTCGGGATGACGAAGCCCCTGGGCAGTTTCGCGTACACCGCGACTTCGGCGCTCCTATCGAGCGCCTGGACGAACCGCCTCTCGACGGCCGAGTCGGTGACGACGTAGTCGTAGATGTGCTTCTCGAGCTTCTCCCCGACCTTCGTGAAGTCCTCCTTGCTCTGGTTCTCAGTGAAGATCGAGGATTCGAAGGTCTCGTCGAGGGCGTCGTAGGCGAGGTGCTCGACGATCGTCGTCGCCTTCTGCTCGTTGATGAGTTTTGCCGCGTCGGTGATGAACTGCTCGGGGTTGCGCTTGAAGTGCGCGAAGACCTCGGGGCGGATCCGGGTGAGGATCTCGGCGCAGGTCCGGCGGGTGAGGCGCGTCTTCTCAGCGATCTCGCCGAGCAGGTCGTAGCGGACGGAGGAGGAGGCGCTGACGGTCTCCTGCCGCGTGCGCGTGCGGGAGGCGGTGAAGCCGGTCCTCTTGGCGAGGTCGTCGGCGTCGAGTTCGTCGCGCTGGACGCCCGATTCGACGAGGTAGCGCAGGGGGTCGACGCGCAGGTGCTTGTCGAGGTGCGCGACGGCTTTGGCGATGAGTTCGTCGGAGTCGAATTCGACCTGGTAGACGGCGCGGTGGTTGATGCGCTTCCAGAGGGCTTGGAATTCCTTGCGCGCGAAGTTGCGTTCGTTGAGCGGGATCGCCTTGGGCTTGCGCCCATCGACGGGCAGGGGGATGTCGGCGATGAGGGAGTCGACGAGGGCGGCGACCTGGTAGTGGTAGGGCGCGAGTTCGGCAGGCAGCTCGGGAATCTCCTCGAGGTCGGCGCGGGCGCGCCACGTGTCGGTGATCTCGTCGTCGTAGTCGATGAAGTCGTTCTGCACGAGCCAGTGATGGAGGCGCTTCGCCTCGTCGAGGGTGATCGTGTGCTCTTCGCCGGTTTCGGCGTTCTCGACGGTCTTGCCCTCGAAGTAGGCGGCTTCCGCCTTGCGGGGCCTGGCGGAAAGCGTCTCCGCGATCTCCTTCTGAAGTCCGTCGACGAAGTCCGTGTAGGACTCGTCGGTGACGACGGTGAGCTCGTTGATCTCGTGGACTCGGTCGCCGACTTGCGCGGAGTCCTGCCTCTCGCCGTTCTGGTCGACGGCGAGGCGCAGGCCGCGTCCGATCTCCTGGCGCCTGGAGACGGTGTTGTCGGATTTCTTCAGCATGCCCATGACGAAGACGTTGGGGTTGTCCCATCCTTCGCGCAGGGCCGAGTGGGAGAAGATGAACCGGACGGGCTCCTCGAAGGAGAGCAGGCGCTCCTTGTCCTTGAGGATGAGGTCGTAGGCGCTCTGGTCGCTGGATTGTCCCTTGTCGTCGCCGCGGCCGGAGATCTTCCCGTCGACGAGGCGCCCTTTCTTGTCGATGGAGAAGTACCCCTGGTGGACCGCGCGAACCTCGTCGCGCTCGAGGTATTTCCTGTAGTTCACGGCGTCGTCGTCGAGGTCGAGTTCGCCGAGGATCTCCTCGCGGGCGGCCGTGTACTCCTCTTCGAAGATCCGCGCGTAGTCGCCGAGGGTGTCCTCGCGCGAGTAGTCGCGGTACTTGACGACTTCGTCGATGAAGAAGAGCGACAGGGTCTTGATTCCGCGGTTGAAGAGTCGGCGTTCCTTGTCGAGGTGCGCGCGGACGACTTCGCGGATCTGGATGCGCCGTTTCGTCTCCTCGGTGGCGTCGCGGTCGGCGAGTTGGCCGGCGATGAGGACGTCTCCGTTGGACAGTTCGACGAGGTCGCGGACGGCGTCGATGTCGGTGACGACAAGGCCCCGATACGCTTCGAGGCCGTTCGAGAGGTCGTGGAGGTTCGTCCCCTTGTCGATCCTCTTGACCCGGCGCTTGATCCCGCTGCCGGTCTGCACTTCGAGTTCGATGCGGGCCCGGGGAGATGAGCCCTTCTTCACCTCGATCTCTTCGAGGTAGAGGTAGGCGGTGGTGCCGGCGAGGCCCTTGACGGTGATGCCGCGGACGGCGATCCTCTTGACGAGCTTCTGGTTGTAGGCGTCGACGGCGTCGAGTCGGTGGACTTTCACATGCTCGATCTTGTGGGTGGCCGAGTAGCGCAGGACCATGAGGGCGTTGAACTCTGCGAGCGACTCAAGCGACTTCTTGGCGCTCATCTTCTGAGGCTCGTCGATGATGAGGATCGGCCGGTTCGCCTTGATGACGTCGATGGGCCTGCGGGAGGCGAACTCGTCGAGGACGTCGTAGATCCGCCGGTTGTCCTTGCCCGTCGAGTTGAAGGCCTGGATGTTGATGATCATCACCTGGATGCCCGCGTCGGCGGAAAAGTGCTCGACGTCGTGCAGGCGCTTGGAGTCGTAGACGAAGACGCGGGGCTTCGTGCCGTAGAGCTGCTGGAAGTGCTCGGCGGTGATGTCGAAGGTCTTCTTCACGCCTTCGCGGATCGCGATGGAGGGGACGACGACGATGTACTTCGACCATCCGTAGCGGCGGTGGAGTTCCATGATCGTCTTGATGTAGACATAAGTCTTGCCCGTCCCGGTCTCCATCTCGATGTCGAGGTTCGGCACCACGGGCGCGCCCGGCTTCGATGGAGCGAGCGACTTTGTCGGAGCGAGATGTAGATGCCTCTGGACGCTTTGGATGTTCGCAAGGAGCTCGGCGGCGGAGAGTTGGATTTCCTCGTTCCGGAGGCCAGACGCAGTTTCATCCACGTCGAATGCCGACTGCACACCGCCGTCCGGGTCCATACTCGCCACACCAGGATCGATGCGGTAGTTGATCCCCTCAACTCGGGGCTGACCGACGAAGACATCGACGACCGAAGAGACCGCATCGCTCTGATACCTCTGATTCTTGAATTTCAGTTGCATTAGAATCCCCGCGCTCACATTCCCGAAGAAGATTCCGAAGAGCTTAAACGCAAACTCTTCTTACCTTCCAGCAAAAATTCCCCCATCGACTCTCTAAATTTCCGCTGAAATCGACTATATCTCCCACTCTCAAGTTGAACAACTGCAGCTTCCACAAATTCAGACAAGCCGTTCATTTGCAATTCAACATTGGGGAACAGGACCTCGCGCGACACCCCATCTTTACGCAGAAGCTCACAGAGAGAGGCCTTAAATCTCGAAGGGACCCTAAGGCTAATTGCAGAAGCCGACCAGACCTTCAAGGATTCTTCGCCATATCCAGGTGACACGCGAAGAAGATCTTTAACACCACTCGAAAACTCCCGAAAACGTAATGGTCCGGGAGGTAAGAAATTAATCGGCAAGGCGGAAACAAGTACTTCCGACTCTTCCTTTTGAACATTTCCGATAAGCCACCTCCTAAGGTTACTCCCAGAATCAATCTTTGGCAACCTCAAACCACCAACAAGAAAAGAGGCTCTTTGAGCGGCAATGCGACTATCAAAAGGAGTAAGGAGAACCGGCCAAGCCGAGTGATCCGATACATATTTATCAACCCAAGAGACATTATTTGAACGCATTGGATCAGCGTCATCAGACGAGATCCACGACTTACTCCGCTCACCTTTCCTCACATTGATCGTCAACAAAAACAGACGACCGTCAATATCAGGGCAATCCGACAGAAACTCACAGGAAAAATAGAGCGCCACTCGCCAATCAGATGTAACATCTAGAAGCCTCGTGGGGACACCATAGTGCTGCATCACGGCAAGTCTTTCAAAGGACTTAAACCCTCGAAGCCAACCATCTTTTTCACACTTTTCAAGCATCTCATTCTCAACACGTCGCATCACATTCTCAACTTCATCGACAGAGACATAAGAGCCAAATTTATCAACAATTCTACGATATAGGCTCGAAGTCAAAGCCCAATTCTCATCAGCCTGACCCCGATACAAAAGAAGCTTCTTTGCCGAGCCCAACGATCCCCCCAGCTGAGCATTGAGCGACGTATGACTCGTCAGCCCATCAAGCACCTTAGCAATCCGCCTATAGAAATCATCTGCAGTCAACGCATTAATCGAGTATTCTCGCTCCGTCAAATAAGATGAAGCATCAAAACCAAGCGGTCGATATCCGGTCATCAGATCACCTTGAGGTCGGTCACGGGCGAGAGCTCGCGGAACACCTGCTCGACGTTGATCCTCTCGGCGTCCGAGGCGAAGGCGTCATCCCGGAAGACGGCGCGCAGCGGCTGGCGCTCGGCGATCTCACGAACGAGGTCGAGGGCAACGGATTCTTCGAAGCACGCGGCCACGGCGTCGTCCGCGACGAAGAAGACCTCGCGGCCGGCGAGGTCGTCGCGCACGATCGGAAGGGAGAGTTCGAGGCCCCACTCGAGCATCACCTGGATGAGGAGGTCCAGGCTGGTGCGATCAGTCTCGATCCCCGAAGTGAGGGACAGAAGATCGGACTGCACGGTCTCATCCGCGCTCTTCTGCACGTCGAGACGATTCGAGGAATCGATTCTGAACGCGCGGAACCCGATGTCGAGCTCGTCCTCGCTCTTCCCAGACTCTTCGAGGATCTTCCGTCCCGCACGGCGAATACGCTCACGAGAGAGTTCTGCGATCGTCGAATATCCAGCCTTTGCCGCTTCTAACTTCGGATCAGTCTTCTCATCGAGTTGAACCATGACGAAGCGCCTCCTCGCACCATCTTCCGCATTTACAGACAAAAGCGCATGTCCCATCGTGGAAGAACCGCAAAAGAAATCAAAGACAATAGGGACACTTTCACCAAACGTAAACATTTTAATTATTTTCACCAAGAGTTCCAACGGCTTCGGAGTATCAAAAACACTACCTCCCATCAACAGAGAGAGACGTCGAGTCGCCGTCGAATTTAAACCACAATCATCCCACCATGACGAAACAGTCTTCCTCTTCGCGCAAGCCTGAGAGAGAAAGTACTTCTGTTGCAACCCATTCTTTGAACGAACAATCAAACCCTCTTCATACTTTTCTTGCATCGTACGTTCCGAATATCGCCAGAATCCTTTAACTCCAAGAAACTCATAATAAGGATTACCCTTCTTCGCTCCACCAGGACCATCCAGTGGCACAGCTTTCCAAGCCCCTCTCGAATCTCCATCGGGATTCGAAAATCCAGACAAGTCAGGATCAATCCCAATTGATGAACGCAGAGAATCCAGTTCAGTCACATCGCGAGCATAAATCAGAAGGTGCGAATGACTCTCCGAAATGATCTTGTCATTCGAAATCGAAGCACGCGCCTTGACTACCACTTGAGAAACAAGATTTCTTTCACCAAATATCTCATCAAGTAGGCTTCTAGCATTCGCCACCTCGACATCACTGATCGACATGACGAACACTCCATCACTTTTCAGGAGGTTCCTCGCCAGCTTCAGCCTGGGGTACATCATCGAGAGCCAGTCGGAGTGGAAGCGTCCGTTCGACTCGGTGTTGGCGACGAGGCGCGCGCCGGAGTCGTCGACCTGGCCTGAGCGCTCGAGGTACTCCTGGCGGGTCTCGGCGAAGTCGTCGTTGTAGATGAAGTCATGGCCCGTGTTGTAGGGCGGGTCGATGTAGATGAGCTTCACCTTGCCGAGGTAGGACTCCTGCAGAAGCTTCAGTGCTTCCAGGTTGTCGCCCTCGATGAAGATGTTCTTCGTCGTCTCGAAGTTCACCGATTCTTCGAGATCCGGTCGGAGGGTCTTCGCGATCGGGGTGTTCGCCGCGAGTGCGGCCTTGCGCTTGCCCGGCCACTCCAGCCGGTAGCGCTCCTGCGGGCCCTCGACGATGTGGTCGGAGAGCTCCTGCCTTAGCAGGTCGAAGTCAATTCCTCTTCGAGGCTCCCCCCCCCCCCGCTCGACATCTCAGTGACTACCGAGGGGAACAGCTCGGCGATCTTGTCGATATTCGCCTCGATCAGATCCGGCGACGTCATCCTCATCTTGTCCATCAGTGTGCTCCGATTCTTCCGTTCGTGAGAGCATCGAGCTCGGCAGCGAGGGCCTTGCGGCGCTCGTTGAGCTCAACCCTGCGATTGAACTGCTTCTCCGCGCGGATCCTCCGATCCGCGCGATCGATCTCGGCTCGTAGGCGCCGGATCCGCTCGATCCGGGAGCCGTACTGGGCGATAGTCTCCCCCGCCCGAGCCTCCTGGCCGCCCAGGACGGCGGCGATTCGCACATACAGGGCTTCCAGATCGAGAGCCACCGGCAGACCCGTACGAGGCGAAGCCGTCGGCACCCACGATGTCCCGAGGATCGGACGCTGCTTCGCCTTCGCACCGGCGGCGCCGTAAAGGACCACGAGCTGGCGCGATTCCTCCAGACCTCCGAGGATCCGCCGCAACTCGAAGACGACAGGATGGGGAATCGCGCGATCGATCGCCTCGAGGACACCATCGGAGACCTCCTCGCCCTTGAGGACGACCTCGAGCACCTCGATCTCGCAGACCTTCGTCGTGCCCGGGAGGTTCACCGAGTCCTCGCTCAAACGACGACTCCAGGTGAGGCTCTCGACCTCTCCGACGAGCTTCTCGCGCAGGCGCCGGGCTTGAACAGACTCCGTGTACACCCGCTCCTTCGGGATCCTCCTGCCCAGAGACTCCCCCGGCCACGCGAACAACACCGAATCTGCGGTCATGCCCGATCCTCCGGATCAATGACGGCGACGAACGCCGTCAATTCGAAGTCGTCGAGTCCCGTGATCTCGGACGCCGCCCTCGTCGGTCCCGGCGAGAAGAGGGAATCCAAGCACTGCTCCTCGTCGACCTCGATCATCGAACGGATCGCCTCCGAGAGCAGCGACGAATAGCGACGCATGTCGAGACCATCTTTCGTCTCCACGTTGAACAGCCTCACGACCTCACCGACCGGTTCCGAATACGGTCGGCAGCCGGCGCGCAGCAGATCCAGCAGGCGCTTCGCCTCCGAATGATCCGCGACGACCTCCCCGTCCTCGTCGAGGTAGACCAGGTAATGCGGATGCAGCCGGTTGCCGTGATTGAGCCGGTCCCCCGCCTTGATGTTCCGCAGCGCGAAGATCACGCCGGGAACCAGGCCCTTCTCCCGGTCCGCGGGCACGACCGCATGCAGGCCCTTCGGCGAGTGCGCCGAATCCCCGTAACGATCGACGTAGCCGAGCAAGTCCATCCGGAAGTCGTTGAGCCCGAGGTCCGTGATCGACACGCCCGTGCGCACGTCCTCGAGTTCGATGACCTCGTCCTGGAGTCTGCGCAGCTGCTCCCTGCGGAACTGCGCATCGGCGTTCTCCGACGTGAGGACGTTGTCGTCTGCCGTGCCCGCGATGTCGGCGATGACCATGCGGTTCTCGACGCGCTCCTTGAGGTTGATGTACTCGTCGAGGGAGATGTCCGGCCAGAAGTTCACCATTTGGATCGTCGAATTGCGCGAACCGATGCGATCGATGCGACCGAAGCGCTGGATGATCCGCACCGGGTTCCAGTGGATGTCGTAATTCACCAGGTAATCGCAGTCCTGGAGGTTCTGGCCCTCGGAGATGACGTCCGTGCCGAAGAGGACGTCGATCTCGCGTGGATCGTTCGGGAGGACCGCGTCCTTATGCTTCGACATCGGGGAGAAGAGGGTCATCGCCGTCTGAAAATCGATACCCGTACCGAGTGTCGTCCTCGCACCCGCACCCCCTCCGGTGATGAGGCCCGTTTCGAGACCCGCCTCTTTCAGGGCGGGCGCGAGATTCGCGTACAGATACGCCGCGGTGTCGGCGAAGGCCGAGAAGACGATGACCTTCCGATTCCCCGGATTGATCGGGTTCTCCTGCTTCTCGCGGATGAGCGACCGAAGCCGTTGCAGCTTGAGATCGTGTTCGGGCGTGATCCCCTCGATCTGGGCGATGAGCGCGCGCAGGCTCTCCCGATCGGCCCGAAGATCCCTCCTCCACGACTCGTCGTCGATGTCGCGGAAATCGATCTGCACCGAGTCGTTGACGGCGAGCATCATCTCGACTGTTTCCGCATCCTCCGCATCGAAATCGATGCCGCCGAATGTCGCGTTCGCCGCGCCCGTCCCCCGAGCCGCGGCGAATTCATCGAGCTGCCGAAGACGCAGGTCGACGAGATCCGCCACGCGAGTGAGAGTGAGGCGGAAGGCGGCGACCGAGGACTCGAGGCGCTTGAGGAGGTTCACGGTCATGAGGGTCTTCAATCCCTGCTCGCGGCCACCTTGTCCGATGTTCGACCGTCCATTGCCGGCCGTCACGGCGGACATCTCCTCGTACATCGCCCGCCTGCTCGGATGGACGTAGGCGAGCGGCGTGTAGACGGCCATCGTCAAGTGGATGAGGGCCTCGTAGATCTCGTCGAAGGTCGGAGCACCCTCGAGATCCGTCAGGGGCTCGCGAATCGCCAACGGCTTCAAGCGCGTCGGGAAAGGGCCGATCTCGGTCGTGTCGTAGAAGGTCTGGATGTGGCGGCGCGAGCGGGCGATCGTCACCGCGTCGAGCAGGGTGAAGAAGTCGAAATCGAGCATCTCGAGGATCCGGTCGGTCGTGCGCTCGGCCGGAGCCAGTTTCGACCACTCGTTGAACACCGCCTGGGCTTGGGAGAAGACCTTGTCAACGGACGTCGACAGCGTCAGCGCCTTCGACAAGTTCTCAGAATCGCCCTCGTAGGCGAGCTGGAGTTGATTCTTCAGATCGTTGAACCGGTTGTTCACCGGGGTCGCCGAGAGCATGAGGACCTTCGTCTTCACGCCCTCGCGGATCACTTCGCGCATGAGGCGCTGATAGCGGGACTCCTTCTCCTCCGCGTAGTCGGCGTTGCGGAAGTTGTGCGACTCGTCGATGACGACGAGGTCGTAGTTCCCCCAATTCACCAGATCCAGGCGGATCCCCAGGGATTCGCCCTTCGTGCGCGACAGGTCCGTGTGGCACAGGACGTCGTAGGTGAAGCGGTCCTCGACGAGGAAATTCGTCCTGAGGTTCGAGTTGTACGCGGTCCAGTTCTCCGCGAGCTTCTTCGGGCACAGGACCAGGACCGACTTGTTGCGCAGCTCGTAGTACTTGATGACGGCGAGGGCCGTGAAGGTCTTCCCCAAGCCGACCGAGTCGGCGAGGATGCACCCGTTGTAGGTCTCGAGCTTGTTGATGATGCCCGTCGCCGCATCGCGCTGGAAGTTGTAGAGCGTGTTCCAGATCTTCGTCTCTTTGAAGCCGGTCCGATCATTCGGCAGGACGTCCTCGGAGATGTCCTCGAGGAAATCCGTGAAGATCGAGGAGAGGATGAGGAAGTAGACGCGCTCCGGGGAGTTCTCCCGGTAGACGGTCTCGATGTATTCGCAGACCCGTTCCGTCACGTCCGCGACCTTCTCCGGCGACGCCCAGATCTGATCGAAGAGGTCGATGTACCGGCGGGACACCGCCCCTTCATCCGTCTGATGGACGAAGTTCGAGACGGCGTTCGTGCGCTCGTACCCGAGGTCGGCCGAGGTGAAGCCCGACAGGCCGGTGAAGGTCGTGCGCTCGTCGACGAGGGCGACCGGCTGCATGTGCTGGCCGCTCGTATTCGCCTTGAAGCGGGCTTTGCGGCGGACCCACGCCGCGCATTCGCGCGCGATCGCCCTCTGGGTGAGCTTGTTGCGCAGCCGGACCTCGAACTCAGAACCCGCGATCGACGACTCGGCGAGACCGGGGATGAAGAAGGTCCTCTTCTCCTTATGGATCCGATCAGTCGCCTCTTCGGGAGCGAAGGCCGGGTCGGTGAAGATGAATTCGAGGTCGTCGATCTTCTCCAGCTCGTCGCGCAGCGCCTCGAATGCGTAGATCGAGAAGGTCGCCGCCATGATGCGCAGTTTCGACCCGCCATCGAGTTCGGCCTTCAGCACATCGCCGAAACGCGTATTCACGTTGTCGATCAGTCCCACGCCACTCCTCACGCCGTCGGGAATCGCACCGCACAGGAGTGTAGTCGAGGCCATAGGCGACTGCTCTCGGACGAAGGGTCCCCGACATGGGAGAAGGCCGCAAAAGCAGAGCGCCGGCGCCCCGCGCGGGGCGCCGGCGCTCCACCGGCTTCGCGGCCCTACCGGCCGCGCCGCTCAGTGCTTGGCGACCTCCACGACCAGTTTCTCGCCCGTCTCGACCGACAGCGCCAGAGCCAGGGTCTCGCGGCAGATCATCTCCCGGTGCGCCTCGACGGCCGCGACCCGATCCGCCGGCACCGTCAGCGCCAGGTCGATCCGGTCGGCGATGTGCAGGCCCGCGCTCTTGCGCTCGTCCTGGACGGCGCGCACCACGTCGCGCGCATACCCCTCGGCCTCCAACTCGGCGGTCACCTCGGTGTCGAGGACCACGAACGTGCCCGACGCGAGGACATCGGCGACCTGCCCCTCCTGCGCGTCGACCGACGTCGACACGGAGAACTGCTCGCCCGACAGGACCACGGGCCCGCCCTCGGCCTCGACCCCCGGGAACGTGCAGGACGCCCCGTCCTCCGACACCAGCCACTCCCCCGCTTTCTGAGCCTGGAACAGCTGCGAGGTGAGTGTGCGGATCTCAGGCGAGAACGCCCGCGGGTTGAGCGACACCTCCGTCGTCACCGACAGGCCAGACTCCGCCGGCGTCGTCAGGCGCACCTCCTTGACGTTGACCTCGGAGGCGATGAGCCCGGCGAAGGAGCGCAGCGCCGCGCACTGCTCGGAGACCACCGACATCGACGCCAACGGCTGGCGCACGCGCACCCGATTCGCCTTGCGCAGCGCGTGAGCCGTCGACACGACCTCGCGGACCTCGTCCATCGCGGCGACGAGCGCGTCGTCGGCCACCGCCTCGGGCACGACCGGGTAGTCGACGAGGTGCACGGACTCCCCGCCCGTCAGCCCCCGCCAGATCTCCTCGGTCAGCAGCGGCAGCAGGGGCGCCGCCAGCTCCATGAGCCGCACGAGCGCCGTGTACAGCGTGTTGAACGCCGCCGCGTCCTCGTCCCAGAAGCGCTGGCGCTGAGTGCGCACGTACCAGTTCGTCAACACGTCCAGGTGGTCGCGCACCAGCTCGCACGCCTGAGCGATGTCGTAGCAGTCCAAGGACGCGCGCATCCGCTCGGCGAGGCGACGCGTGTGGGCCAGCAGGTAGCGGTCCATCTGGTCCAGGCCGGCGACGACCCCGGGATCGGCCAGGTCGAGCTCGACGGCCTCGAATCCCGCGCCCGCGTTCGCCGCCCCCGCGTACAGGGTGAAGAAGTAGTAGGTGTTCCACAGCGGCAGGAGGACCTGGCGGACCGTGTCGCGGATGCCCGCGTCCGTCACCATGAGGTTGCCGCCGCGCACGACCGGGCTCGACATGAGGAACCACCGCATCGCATCCGACCCGTAGGAGTCGAACACCCCGGTGACATCCGGGTAGTTGCGCAGCGACTTGCTCATCTTGCGCCCGTCGTCGCCCAGGACGATGCCGTGCGAGACGACGTTCGTGAAGGCCGGGCGGTCGAAGAGGGCGGTCGCCAGGACGTGCAGGGTGTAGAACCATCCGCGGGTCTGCCCGATGTACTCGACGATGAAGTCGCCCGGGTAGTGGGACTCGAACCACTCCTGGTTCTCGAACGGGTAGTGCACCTGCGCGTAGGGCATCGACCCGGACTCGAACCAGCAGTCGAGGACGTCGGGGATGCGGCGCATCATCGACTTTCCGGTCGGGTCGTCCGGGTTGGGGCGCACGAGGGAGTCGATGAAGGGCCGGTGCAGGTCGGTGACCTCGACGCCGAAGTCGCGCTCCAGCTCGGCGAAGGACCCGTAGACGTCCTCGCGCGGGTAGGCGGGGTCGTCGGAGCGCCACACGGGGATGGGCGCGCCCCAGAAGCGGTTGCGCGAGATCGACCAGTCGCGCGCGCCCGCCAGCCAGTTGCCGAAGATCCCGTCCTTGGTGTGCTCGGGGACCCAGGTGATCTCCTGGTTGAGCTCGACCATGCGGTCGCGGATCGCGCTGACGCGCACGAACCAGCTGGACACGGCCTTGTAGATCAGGGGCTTGCGGCAGCGCCAGCAGTGGGGGTACGAGTGGACGTACGACTTCTGGGAGACGAGGACGGCGCGGCGCTCGGCGGCGACGCGCGCCAGCGGGCCGGTGGAGTCGCGCAGGTCGACGGTGATCGCCTTGCTGGCGTCGAAGACCTGGAGGCCCTGGTAGTCGGGGACCTCGGAGGTGAAGCAGCCGCCCTCGTCGACGGGGATGACGGGGAGGATGCCGCGCTCCTGGCAGACGAACATGTCGTCCTCGCCGAATGCGGGGGCGATGTGGACCAGGCCGGTGCCGTCCTCGGTGGACACGTAGTCGCCGGGGATGATCGTCCAGCCGTCGGGGCCGGGAGCGGCCCCTTCGGCGCGGCGCTCGGGCGTGTCGTAGTAGTCGAAGATCGGGTGGTAGCGCCGCCCGGCCAGCTCCGTCCCGGTCAGGCGGGCGACGACCTGCGGGTTCTCGCCGATCTCCTTGGCGTAGGCGCCCAGGCGCGCCTCGGCGAGGACGACGTCCTGGCCGGAGACGGGCGAGTCGAGGTCGGCGGCGACGCGCACGACGACGTAGTCGATGGCCGGGCCGGCGGCGACGGCGAGGTTCGACGGCAGGGTCCACGGGGTCGTCGTCCAGATGAGGACGAGCTCGCCGGTCTCGGAGCCTTCGACGATGGGCTCGGTCAGGCGCATGCCGACGGTGACGGTGTTGTCCTGGCGGTCCTGGTAGACGTCGTCGTCCATCTTGAGCTCGTGGTTGCTCAGCGGCGTGCGGTCGTGCCAGCAGTAGGGCAGGACGCGGTGGCCCTGGTAGGCCAGGCCCTTGTCGTAGAGGGTCTTGAACGCCCAGATCACCGACTCCATGTAGTCGGGGTTGAGGGTCTTGTAGTCGTTGGAGAAGTCGACCCACCGGGCCTGGCGGGTGACGTAGTCCTCCCACTCGTCGGTGTAGCGCAGCACGGAGGTGCGGCACGCCTCGTTGAACTTCTCGATGCCGATGCCGCCGTCGCGGGTGATCTCGGTGACGTCGTCGATGCCGAGGACCCGCTGGGCCTCGAGTTCGGCGGGCAGGCCGTGGGTGTCCCATCCGAAGCGGCGCTCGACGCGGTGGCCGAGCATCGTCTGGTAGCGGCCGACGATGTCCTTGACGTAGCCGGTGAGGAGGTGCCCGTAGTGGGGCAGGCCGTTGGCGAAGGGGGGCCCGTCGTAGAAGACGAACTCGTTGGAGCCGTTCGCGCCGGCGTCGCGGGAGGCGATGGACCTGCGGAAGGTGTCGTCGGCGGCCCAGAAGGCCAGGGTCTCGCCCTCCATCTGCGGGAAGGACGGGCTCGCGTCCACCTCGGTGTCGCGGTGGCGGGGGTAGAAGCCGTGCTTCGTCATGGTGTCCTCGTCTGGTCGTCGTACAGGGACGAGGACCGGCGACGCCGGGACCCGCGGTACCACCCCGCTTGCCCGTTCCCCGTCGGTCGACGAGGGCGGGGCCGCTTCGTTGTCGGCTGTGTCGGGCCGGCCCGTCCGGTTCTAGTAAGGCCCCGTGGAGGCGGCCCGTTCTTCCGGATGACTCCCCGGTGATGCCCCCGTCGCGCGTGCGCGGGGCCGGATCGCTGTCGCGCCTCACTCTAGCCGACTGCGGGGCCGGCGTCCGCATCGGGCGGCGTGCCCTTGGCCTCAGCGGGGATGCCCGATTCCGGGAAGACGGCCGACCCTGTGCTTCAGCACCGGTGCGGCGTAGCGGCAGCGGGATCGCGACGGCGCCGCCCTGCTCGGAGCGGGTTCACCGATCGCCCACGCCCCCTTGATCGCCACCGCGGCGTCGATGTCTTCCGCGGGATTCGCGTCCTGGGTACCGCTGGCAGCGGGAGGACGAGAACGTCACCGCGCGCACGCCCCCTCGGTCGGATCGATGGGACCGCACGGGCCGATGGCCTCATGGCGGAACGCCCCGACTGGGATGATGAGGCGACGCCGATGCGCGACCCTCATCAACGCGACCGCGACGACGAGGCAGACGACGACCGCCGTCACCGACCCCTCGAAGCCCGTCTGGCCCCCCGTCACCCACCACGGCCCGTCAATGGTCGCGGCGAACAGGCCCGTGTTCTCCTGTCCCGTTCCCGACACGTCGGAGGAGAACACTCCCCCTTGGACGAAGTTCCACGCCGCGTGGACGCCGATGACCATCCACAGGCGGCGCGTCACGACGTAGCAGGCGCCGAGCAGGAGGCCCGCCTCGAGCATGATCGCCAGGCCTGCCCATACCCCGGCTTCGGGATTGGCGAGGTGCGCGGCGCCGAAGAGAAGGGAGGTCAGGGCAAGGGCCCACCACGTCCCGAGCCGGTGCTCGATCAGGCGCAGCAGTCCCGCCCTGAACAACATCTCCTCGGTGATGCCTGCGAGGACCGACTGGGCGGCGGCCTGCACGACGAGGGCGTGCCCGTTGATCCCGTCGATCCGGTAGGCGCCCATCATCCAGGCGACCGCGACGACGGCGGTCATGAGGACGGCCCCGAGGACGAGGCCGACAGCGAGCTCCCCCGCCCAGCCGTCCTTCTCGAAGTCGGTCGTCGGCCGTGCGCCGATCAGCCGGACGGCCACGACGAACACCCCGATGACGAGGGCGAGCGAGACCGCGGCTCGCACCACGGTCGTGACGCTCGGACCGAACCCGCCGACGAGCGCCGGAACGAGGTGACCCGTAGCGATCTGCACGGCGACCATGCCGAAGAACAGGACGATCCCCTGAAGGATCGGCATGCGCCCCGTCGAGGGCAGGGCCGCGAGCGCCTTCGCTCCCGGAACGGGGATGAGCGGGGCGCCGGCGTCGGCGCGGGCGGGCGGTTTCCATGAAGTCATGCCCCTCATTATGACGACCGCGATGCCGCTCCTGTCGTGGGTGGCAGCGCTCCGGGAGGATTCACGGCTCGAGCGGTCGAAGCGGGAGAGCGATGACGCCGTTCCACGTGCTCCCCTCCCGCTCCATTCCGGTGACACCGACGATGAGGACGGGAGGGCGCCGCGCCTCAATGCCCGTCCCTATCCGGCGCAGCACGCGTCTGCATCCGAGGATTCGCAGACCCGTGAACGAGTTCGCCTGACATATGTCATGGGCGGGTCGTGCACTCTCCACGGGAAATCCTCACTCGGCTCACTACCGGCGCTGCCGGGACGACGGGAGGATAGGGTCACCGACGATGGAAAGGGAAAGACATGAGCGTTATCGAGGCACGGGACGTGGTCCGCGTCTACGGCAGGGGGCCGGGCGCGTTCACCGCCGTCGACCGGGTGAGCCTGCGGATCGACGCGGGCGAGCTCGTCGCGATCCTCGGCGTCAACGGGGCGGGCAAGACCTCCCTCGTCGAAGTCCTCGAGGGACTCGCCCCGGCCGACTCCGGGACGGTCCGCGTCCTCGGACTCGACCCCGTGCGCGACCGCGGCGACGTCCGATCCCGTACGGGGATCATGCTCCAGGAGGCCGGATTCGCCGCCGACCTGACCGTCGCCGAGACCCTGCGCATGTGGGCGGGGACGCTCGACGCCCCGCGGCCCCTCGACGAGGCCCTGGCACTCACCGGGCTCGCCCACCGCTCGGGCGTGCGCGTCGGCTCCCTGTCCGGCGGCGAGCAGCGCCGCCTCGACCTCGCGATGGCCATCCTCGGTCGGCCCGAGGTCCTCTTCCTCGACGAGCCAACCACCGGCCTCGACCCGGCCTCGCGCCGACGCACATGGGATCTCGTCTCCTCGATGCTCGCCGAGGGCGCCACCGTCGTCCTGACGACCCACTACATGGACGAGGCCGAGCAGCTCGCCGACCGGATCCTCATCATGGAGAGCGGGAGGATCGTCTCCGAGGGGAGCCCCCGCGACCTCGCCTCGTCGCGCTCCTCGACCGTGTCCTTCGCCGACGCCCCGGCCCTCGTCGACCGCGATCTCGCGTCCCTGCCCGGAGTCGTCGCCGCCCCGGTGCACGAACGGGGGCGCACCCTCGTGTCGAGCTCCGACCTGGCCGATACGGTCCCCGCGCTCGTCGCCTACGCCGCCGCCCGCGGGGCGCGGCTCGAGCAGTTCGACGCCCGCTCGGCCTCTCTCGAGGACGCCTTCCTCTCACTGACCGCCGACCCGCACGCCCCGCGCCCCTAACCGACAGGACCACCATGATCACCGCATCCGCCCCCTCGCCGGCCCCGCGCCTCCGCCGGCGCTCCTCGCTCCAGCGCCTCGGCGCGATCACCCGCGCCGAGGTCCTCCTCTACCTGCGCAAGCCCCTGATCCTCCTGCCCGCCCTGCTCCTGGGCCCCGTGATGGTCCTCCTCCTCGGACCCCAGCTGGGCTCCCGGCTCGAAGGCACGGCGTTCTCCGCCTATCTCGTTCAGTCGCTCGCCTCGTGGGCGCTGCTCCTCGTCGTCTACTACAACACGACGATGATCGCCGTGACCCGGCGCAACGAGGGCGTCTACCAGCGCATGGCGACCGGGCAGGCGACGCCCTGGGAGGCGTTCGTCGCCGCGTGCGCGCCCTCGGCGGTCATCGTCGTCGTCCAGGTCCTCCTGGGAACGGTCGCGTCGGCCCTCGTCCTCTTCCCGTTCCCCTGGCCGAATCCGCTCCTCGCCCTCGCGGGGATCGTCGGCGGCGTCGTGTTCATGGCGGCGGCGGCCGCGTGGACCTCCTCGTGGACGAGCGATGTCGCCGCCGCCCAGTTCACGACCATTCCCCTGCTCATCGTGCTCTTCCTCGCCTCCGGGACGGTGGTCCCCGCGGGTCTGCTGCCCCACGGCGTCGCGGTCGCCTTCTCGATGAGCCCCCTCCACGCGGTCAACGACCTCATCGGCATCGGATTGACGGGGATCGGCCTGACCGGCGGCGACGCCGTCCCGGGGTTCCTCGGCACCTGTGGCGCCGCCGTCCGCCCCCTCGTGGTCCTCTGCGCCTGGACGGTGCTCGCGATCCTCCTGGCCAGGGCCACCATGCGCTTCGGACGGCGCCGGTGAGCCCCATCGGGACGACTCGAACGGGCGAGGACGCGACCATGGGCGCCATGACGCGCGGCGCCGGATCGGGCGCGAGCGGTTCGCCGTCGCCCGCCCCGCTCACCGCGAGCATGCGCAAACTGCGCAACACGACCGAGTGGGCGGCTCTCGCCCTCCTCGCGTCGGCGCCGTTCTTCGTCGCCGGGCACATCGCCCGCCAGGAGGAGATCAACGGGTGGACGCTCCTGTTCCTCGTCATCAACTTCCTCCTCGCCACGGCCTGCGCGCTGACGATCCACGACGTCACCGGCCGCCTCGTTGACGGATCCCAGCCGCGCCGGTGGCCGCCGCGCTCCTCGGCGGCCCTGGCCGGGGCGTCCATCGTCCCGGGGGTCCTCGGGTTCGCGCCCGGCCCGGGCCCGATCTCCCCCCTCCACACGGCGCTCCTGATCTCGGCGCTGCTCCTCCTCATGACGCTCGCCCCGATCTTCTCGAACCGGGTGAACGCCGTGATGGGGGTCGGCGGGGCCGTCGTCATCACGGCCTCGATCCTCATCGCCCGCCTCCTCGACCCGGCGCAGGTCGCGGATGTGACGTCCGGAGTCCTGCCGGCCTTCGCGATCGACCTCTTCGTCCTCGTCGTCACCCCCGCGACGATGAAGACCTCGTTCACCGTCATCGGGGAGGTCGAGTCCCAGCAGCGCCTCGACCGCATGAGGGCCGACCTGGCGGTCGCCGACGAGCGCCTGCGCATCGCCCGGGACCTGCACGACATCTTCGGCCGGACGCTGACGGCCGTGGCCCTGAAGTCGGACCTCGCCGCGGAACTCGCCGACGCGGAGGGGGCGGCGCGCGCCGCCGCCGAATCCCGCGCGGTCTACGAGCTCGCCGGGAGCGCCCTCACGGAGGTGCGCGCCGCCATCGCCGGGTATCGCGAGCCCGACCTGGCCGCCGAGGTGGCGGGCGCGGCGGCGCTCCTGTCCTCGGCCGGCGCCAAGGTTCGCGTCGTCGGGGACCCCGTTCGGGTGCGCGCCCGGGCGGGCGCCCTGCTCGCCCTCGTCGTCCGCGAGGGGGCGACGAACATCGTCCGCCACTGCGCGGCGAGCACCGCCCTCATCCGCTTGCGCACCGGGCCCGACGGCGACGGGGTGGAGCTGACGAACGACGCCGCCCGCGACGCCTCGTCCTCGTCCGACGGATCGGGGCTGGTCGGATTGCGCGGACGGATCGAGGAGGCCGGCGGCACTCTGGAGTGGCGGATGAACGGGGACTCCTTCAGCCTGGAGGCGTTCGTGCCCGAGTCGCCCACCGCCGTGAGGAAGAGAGGCCCCCGATGATCCGCGTCATCGTCGCCGACGACGAGACCCTGCTGCGAGACGCCCTCGAGTCCCTCCTGTCCCTGCAGGACGACCTCGAGGTCGTCGGCGTCGCCGCGTCCGGCCCTGAGGCGATCGCCCTCATCGAGCGCACCCGCCCGGATGTCGCCGTCCTCGACATGCAGATGCCCGCGGCCGACGGCATCGAGGTGACGCGCGCCGTCGCCGAGACGGCCCCCGAGACGAAGTGCCTGATCGTCACCAGCCATGCCCGCCCCGGCTATTTGAAGAAGGCGCTGGGGTCGGGGGCCCGGGGCTTCGTCCCCAAGACGACGTCGGGCAAGGAGCTCGCCAACGTCATCCGTCGGATCGAGTCCGGTCAGCGCTACGTCGACCCCGCGTTGTCGGCCGAGGCGATCGCCGCCGGCGACTCCCCGCTGACCCCGCGAGAGTCCGACGTCCTCGAACTGGCGGCCGACGGGGCCCCCGTCGAGGAGATCGCCGAGCGGGTCTGCTTGAGCCCGGGGACCGTGCGCAACTACCTGTCGAGCGCGATGGCCAAGCTCGGCGCCCCCAACCGCCACGCGGCCGCCGAAGCCGCCCGGGCCAAAGGCTGGATCTGACGCGCAGACCCGCGCCGGCCCGGGCCCGCGCGGGTCTGCGGGTCCGGACCGGGTGGCCGCATCGGGACGCGGGGCTCTGCGGGGTCAGAAATCCCAATCGTCGTCGCGGGTCTCCTCCGCCTTGCCGATGACGTAGGAGGAGCCGGATCCGGAGAAGAAGTCGTGGTTCTCGTCGGCTCCGGGGGCCAGGGCCGCGAGGATCTCGGGGCTGACCTCGGTGGTCTCGGGCGCGAAGTAGGCGGGGTAGCCGAGGTTCATCAGCGCCTTGTTCGCGTTGTAGCGGACGAACACGGCGACGTCGTCCATGAGGCCGAAGGGCTCGTAGAGCTCCCCGGAGTACTCCAGTTCCAGGGCGTACAGGTCGGCGAGCAGGGAGTGGACGAACTCGTCCATCTCGCGCTGCTCGGCGGCCGAGTGGGTTTCGAGGCCCCGCTGGTACTTGTATCCGGAGTAGTAGCCGTGGACGGCCTTGTCGCGCAGGATGAGGCGGATCATGTCGGCGGTGTTCATCAAGGTGGCGCGCACGGAGAAGTGGAGGGGCAGGTAGAAGCCGGCGTACAGGAGCAGGGAGGACAGCAATGTCGACGAGGCCTTGCGCTTGAGGGGGTTGTCCCCGTAGTAGTGGGCGAGGACGGTGGCGGCCCGGCGTTGGAGGAGGTCGTTGTCGACCGCCCACCGGTAGGCGTCGTCGATCTGCTCGGTGCTCGACAGGGTGGAGAAGATCGAGGAGTAGGAGCGGGCGTGGACGGACTGCATGAACGCGATGTTCGTGTAGACGGCCTCCTCGTGCTCGGTCCTGGCGTCTTGGATCTGGGAGATCTCGCCGACGGTGGCCTGGACGGTGTCGAGCATCGTCAGCCCCGTGAAGACGCGCATCGTCAGGGTCCGCTCCTGGTCGGTCATCGCCTGCCAGGAGGGCAGGTCGTTGGACAGGGGGACCTTCTCGGGGAGCCAGAAGTTGGCGGTCAGCCTGTTCCACACTTCGAGGTCCTTGTCGTCGTCGATGCGGTTCCAGTTGATCGGTCGGAGCCGGACGGTCGGGTCGAGGCGGTAGTGGGGCGGGGTCGCGGAGATGGCGGTCAGGGGCTGGGGGGTCGTGCTCATTGGTCCTCCTGGGGTGGTGGTTCTGGCAGTTTCGCGCGCGGCGGCGCGGCGGTGGTTCGCGCCGTCACGTGGCGGTGGACGCCTCCCGGTCGGGGGCGGGTCTGCGGGGGCCCGGCGGGTCTTCCGTCGGGGGCTCGTCGGCGCCGATCCCGTTCCAGAAGGCGTCGAGGCCCTCGCGGACGAGGTCGATGTCGCGCTGGGTCCCCAGGAGTTCGAATCGGTAGAGCTCGGGGACGCGGCATTTGGCGGCGATGGTGGGTCCGGCGATGCAGTAGTGCTCGCCGAAGTTCGTGTTGCCGGAGGTGATGACGCCGCGCAGGAGGCGCCGGTTGGCGGGGTCGTTGAGGAAGAGGGCGACTTGTCGGGGCACCGCGCCGCGGGGGTCCCCTCCCCCGTAGGAGGGGACGAGGAGCACGTAGGGGCGGGCGACCCGGATGGTGCCGTCGATCCGGGGGCGCAGGGGGATCCGCACGGCGGGCCGGTTGAGCCGTTGGACGAATCGGTGGGTGTTCTCCGAGGCGCTGGAGAAGTAGACGAGGTCGGGGGATTCGTCGGGGCTGAGGTGCTTGATCGCGATGTCGGCGCGGGGGCGCCCGGGGGGTTGGGGCATGGAGCGTTCTCCTCTCACAATCACAACCATCACTAGATGTTCGATTAACAGGGTCGCTCAACCACTAGATCTAGTGTCGGCGACGAAGTGGTACTTTAAGTGAGGCGGAACGAACTTCACTATTCGACATGCCGAAGAATCGTTGTTCCGTTCGCACCCGACGCCCACTAGAGCCCGCGCGCGCCCGCGGCACGACCACACGAGGAGGGACCTCCCATGACCCGCAGAATCGGCATCATCATCGGCAGCCTGCGGCGAGACGCGATCTCGAAGAGGATCGCCCGCGCCCTGACCGGCCTGTGGCCCCAGGGCTGCGAGCCCGTCGTCATCCCCATCGACTCCCTGCCCCTGTACAGCTTCGACTACGACGACCCGAACATGGCCGACGTTCCCGTTCCCGACGCCTACGTCGAGTTCCGCCAGGCGGTCCGGGCGTGCGACGGCATCGTCTTCATCACCCCCGAGAACAATCGGACGATCCCCGCGTGCCTGAAGAACGCGATCGACGTCGGCTCCAAGCCGAACTCGGACGTGGCCTGGACATCGCTGCCGTGCACGGTCATCAGTCATTCCGTCGGCAGGATCGGCGGCTACAGCGCCCACAAGAACCTGCTCCTGGCCCTGTCCTATTTCGACATGCCGATGCTCGGCCAGCCGGAGGTCTTCCTCTCCTCCTCGCCGTCCCTCTTCGAGGGCGATGAGGATGCGTTCGTCGCGACGACCCGCGACTTCCTCGCCCGACGCCTGGAGGCCTTCGTCGGACTCGTCGAGTCCCGCTCCCCGCAGCGCTGACGCGGCGCCGGTGCGCCGGCACCCGACCGGCGCACCGGGTCAGCGGGCGGCGGACGACCAGCGCCCGTGCGGCGCCATATCGAGGACGTTGAGGATGCCGGCGTCCCGGAACGCCCTGATCGTCGCCCCCGGCCCGTCGACGAAATGCGCCCAGCCGGTCTGATGGACCACGACGACATGCGGGGCCTCGAGGAGCTGGGCGGCCGCCGAGGCGCGCTCGGACGACAAGGACAGCGGCCTCCCCGAGAATTTGCCGGGCACCGTTGCGCGACCGGCGTGGACGACCGCATGATCGAAAGATCCGAAGCGGTCCCTGATCCTCCCGACGTGCGCCATCGACGTGTTGTCGCCCGACACGTAGATCCTCTCCCGTCCGGCCTCGATGACGAAGCCGGTGACCTCGCAGTTGACCCACCCTCGCGCATCCAGCTCCCCATCGGCCGGCCCGTGCGTCGCCGGCACCGCGGTCACGCGCACCCCTCGTCCGACATCGACCCCCTCCCAGGGGGAGAGCCCCCTGGCAGCGCCTCCCAGTGCCCGAGCCGACCCCGGATTCGTGACGATGAGGGGCGCGGCCAGTGCGAAATCGCGTCCCGATGCGTCGAGGTTGTCCGCGTGGTCGGCGTGGGAGACGAGGACGGCATCGGCGTCGGCGACCTCAGCGGGGTCGATGGCCGGCCCCTCCGTCTTGAGCAGCGCCCCGTAGTCGCCCGGCCCGTCGAACGTCGGGTCGGTGACGAGGCGCAGACCGGCGACGTCGATGACGACGGTGGGACCTCCGACGACGAGGAACGCCGTCGACTGATGGCGCGGTTGCACGACTCTCATGCGAGGAGCCCTTCGATGATCGAGGAAACGGGACCGCGGGGCGCCGATTTCCACTCCGTTCCCGCCCACAGCGAGATCTTCTCGGCGTCTCCCGCGGCACAAGCCGCGCCGCGCAGGGGCGCAGTCACCTGGTTGACCGCTGGATACGAAGCGGGGGCGGCATCGGAGTGCTCATCGATGAAGTCGTTATCGAGACCGCGCGCCCATCGACCCGAGAAGGCGCGGGTCACGACCGTCCTCGTGAAGCGGGGGTCCCGCAGCGCCGTGCGGATCACCGGATGGGTTCCGGCCTCGTCTGCGTCGAGGAAGGCGGTGCCCAGCTGAACGGCGGGCACCCGTCGGATCCACCGGTCCACATCCTGCGCTGAGGTGATCCCCCCGGTGGGGATCAGCGGCAGGTCGATGCGCGCGGCCACGGCCGCGACGAGTTCCTCAAGAGGCTGGGAGGGAGGATCCGCCAGGGCGTCGAAAACGGCCCGATGTCCTCCGGCACCGGGTCCCTGGACGACGAGCGCCCCCACTCCGGCTTCAGCCGCCTGAGACGCCTCCTCAGCGGAGGTGACGGTCGCGATCGTCAGCGTCCCCCGTCGGACGAAGGCCGTGACAATGTCGGCGGGCGGGCATCCGAAGGTGAAGGAGACCGCGGGGACGTCGAGGCCGAGCAGCATCTCGACCTTGGCCTCCCATCCGTCGTCATCGGGATGGGGGTCCGGCAGGTCGACGCCGAGTTCCTCGGCCATCGGCTCGAGGCGCCGACGGTAGGCGCGGGCTGCCTCCAGGTCGGCGCCACGAGGATCCGGGACGAAGAGGTTCACGCCGAAAAGATCGACCCCCGACTCGCGGATCCGCTCGACCTGCTGGGCGACATCGTCGGGACTGCGGTATCCGGCGGCGAGGAAACCCAGCCCCCCGGCGCGGGCGACTGCGGCGGCCAGCCCCGGTGTCGAGGAGCCGCCGGCCATGGGGGCGGCGATGATCGGGATCCTCAGATCGGCCAGGGTCAGCATAGAGGGCCTTCCGTAGGATGCGCCGGCTCTCACCGGGACGCTGTTATCGCAACGTGCGGACGGCGGTCAGTCCTCGCGGGCGACGAGCGTGTTCGTCGCCTGGGCGACGGGGCGTACGATCATCGAATCGATGTTGACGTGGCGGGGGCGCGTGAGTGTCCAGATGATCGCGTCGGCGACATCCCGGGCGACGAGGGGCTCGGCGACGCCCTCGTACACCTTGTCGGCGGCCTCCTGGGAGCCGAGCCGGTTGAGGGAGAACTCCGGGGTTTTGACCATGCCCGGGGCGATCTCGATGATCCGCACCGGCTCCCCGACGAGTTCTTGGCGCAGCGTGTTCGCGATGATCCTCTCGGCGTGCTTGGCGGCCACGTAGCCGCCGCCCCCGGGGTACGTGTCGTGACCGGCCGTCGATGTGAGGAAGACGAGGTCGCCGCCGCGCTCGCGCATCCCCGGCAGGAGGGCGCGGGTGCAGTTGAGGGCGGTGAGGACGTTGCGCTCGTACATCGCCGACCACACGGCGGGGTCGGCCTCGGCGACCTGGTCGACGCCGATCGCTCCCCCGGCGTTGTTGACGAGGGCGTCGACGGGGCCGTCGGCGAGGATCGACCGGGTCATCTCCTCGACCGCCTCCGCGTCGCGCAGGTCGCACGCCCGATAGTCGCATCCGGTGCGCTCGGCGAGGGCCTTGAGCCTGTCCTCGCGCCTGGCCACGGCGACGACCTCCCATCCGAGGGCGCGCAGCCCCTCGACGGTGGCCTCGCCGATCCCGGTCGAGGCTCCGGTGACGACTGCTCTCCTGGTCTCACTCATGGCCGTGGCCTCCTCGTCCGTCCGCTGGGGGTTCGTCGTCTCGAAGTGTATCCGCGCTCGGGGACGTCGGCGGGGCGGCCATCGGGGACGCGGCCGAGGGCGGCGGGGGGACCGCCCCGGGCCCGCCGGACGTGCCCCGGCGCCGGCGCCTCCTCCACAGCCAGCCGGCGAGGAGCGCCAGCGGGACGAGGACGAGCATCCACGGGGCGAGCATGATGAGCATGTAGGCGATGAGTCCGAGCCCCTCGACGAAGGCCCTCCACGAGCGCTGCCAGGACGAGGGGGAGGCGACGTCGGCCGACGCCGCGGAGCTGAGGGTCACGTCGAGCGTCGAGTAGGCGACCCGATCGGCGTACCAGGCGCGCTGGGCGTTGAGCGCGTCGAGCTCGCTCTGGCGGCTCGTCAGCTCGCGCTCGGCCTCGATGAGGTCGGCGGTCGTCTGCGCGTCGGACATGAGTCCGCTCAGTCGGTCGATCGAGGTCGTCAGGGCCGCGATGCGCGCGTCGATGTCGGCGATCTGGGCGCCGGCGTCCTCGTTGGTCGTCGTCTGCTCGACGACGACGCCGAGGCCGGAGATCTGCTCGACCGCCTCCTCGTAGGAGTCGGAGGGGATGCGCAGGGTCGCCGTCGCACGGATTCGGTCGCCGTGATCGACGAGGTCCGTCGTCGAGGCCTGCCCCCCGTGCTCGGCGGCGATCGCCGTCGCCTCGTCGAGCGCGCTCTTCGGATCGTCGACGCTCAGCCGCATCGACCCGGAGACGATGATCTGCGGCTGGACCGACACCTCGGGGCCGATCGGCTCCTCGTCGAAGGCCCATTCGGACGCGGGGGCGGGGCCCGAGCCGACCGCCGGCATGGCGTCGCGGGCTGCCGACGAGTCGGCCCCCGACGAGGAGCATCCGCTCGTCCCGCCCGCCGCCAAGCCGAGGACGAGCGCCAGGCCGGCTGCTCGCGCGATCGTCGTGCACGTTGTCATGGGCCACCTCCGAGATGCCGTCGATGGCTCGATCGTGCCAGGAACGGGCGCGAGGCGGGACGACATCCCGTATTCCGTCCCCGAATCGCAACCCCTCCCCCGTCGTCCGCTCCGGTCGGGCGGCCCGATCGGGAGCGCCGACCGGTCAGCGCAGGCCGTAGGCCTTGTGGACGAGCCAGATCGGGTGGACGACGTTGGCCCCGGTGGCGGTGCGCAACTGCCAGCGGCACGTCTCCGTGTCGCAGGCGGCGAGCTCGACGTTCACCTGGGTGATGAAGTCGAAGACGGGCTTGCCGACGGCCTGCGCGATGTCGTACTTCTCCTTCTTCATCCCGTAGGTGCCGGCGATGCCGCAGCACGGCTGGTCGGATTCCTCGACCCGGACGCCGGGGATCAGCTCCATGAGCTCGACGGCGGGCATCCCCAATCCCTGGCTCTTGAGCTGGCAGGGGGCGTGGTAGGGGATCGTCACGTCGATGCGCTGGAAGTCGAGGTCGAGTTCGCCCCGGTCGTGCAGGTGCATGAGGAACTCGCAGATGTCCCACATCCGCGAGCCGACGTCCTCGAGCTCGGGGGTGTCCATCTCGAGGATCTCCTTGGCCTCGTGGCGCAGCATCCCCGCGCACGACCCGGACGAGGAGATGATCGGCGCCTCCCGGTTGGCCTTGCGCAGGTCGTTCGTCAGCTTCGACACGTACGCGCGGGACTCGTCGTACAGGCCGTTGGACTGCAGTGCCAGGCCGCAGCAGCCGTGCTTGGGGACGAGGACCTCGTACCCGAGGTGCTCGAGGACCTGGACGGAGTGGATCGAGGTCTCGACCTCGAAGTACTGGCCGGCGCATCCGTGGAAGAAGATCACCTGCCCCTTCGTGCCCGAGCCGGGCAGCGGCGTGTGCTTGGCGAACCACCCCTCGAAGGTGCGGCCGGCGGCCCGGGGCATGGGGGCGGCCCGGTGGACGCCGATGATCTTCTCCATGGCCAGGCGTATCGGCTTGACGTCGAGCGCCCAGTTGGCGATGGGGGCGACCGGCGTCATGACGGTCCCGATGAAGCCGGTGCGGCCGATGAGCTGGTCGCGCCAGGGGACGCCCTTCGCCTTCTTCATGTCGGTGCGGGCGTGGTGGATCATCTCGGTGACCTTGACCCCCTGGGGGCACACGAGGGAGCAGGTGCCGCACGAGGAGCAGTAGTCGATGGACTTGTCGACGATCGCCCCGTCCTTGCGGTAGCGCTCGGCCTGGGGGCCGGAGTACTTGGGTCCGGGGAACAGGTCGGTGACGCGCATGACGGGGCACTGGGTCTCGCAGATCGTGCACTTGACGCAGGCGTCGAGGCTCGCCCGCAGGCCGTGCTCCTCGCTGGTCAGGTCGAGGACGGACGAGTGGTCGATGGTCATGCGATCCTCCCGAGGATGTCGTCGGCCGCGCGGAGGGCGGAGGCCAGGGCGATGCCCTCCCCCGACTTCTCGCGCCAGCGGGTGGAGCCGGTGAGGTTGGCGCCGGCGGCGTAGACGTTGGCGTAGACGGGGGCCCCGGCGGCGTCGACGGGGCGCATGGCGCGGTCGACGGCCAGTCCGGCGAGGAACAGGGGTTGTTCGGCGCCCCAGAAGTCGCCGTGGAGCAGCTGCCCCTGCGCGCCGAGGACCGGCAGCCCGAGGATCGTGTCGGAGACGGTCCCGTGGGAGTCCATGTCGAGGGCCCCGGATTCGAATCCTCCTCCCGCCAGGACGACGGTGGCGGTCTCGATCGTCGTGGTGCGCCCGGCGGTGGAGATGTCGACGGAGACGATTCTCCCGTCGCGCGAGGAGAAGCCGGCGACGGCCGAGCCGAGGATGAATCGGCAGTCCTTCTTGACGAGGGCGGTGAGCGCCCGGTTGAGGCGCATCCCGGGGATCGAGGGGGGTTGGAGGGGGATCTCGAAGACCTCGTGGCCGAGGCGCCGGGCGATGTCCCTCCACGCGCCGGTGTCGTCGAGCCCGAGGACGCCGGGCAGGCCGACGATCTCCCCGTCGCGCAGGAGGGGGGCGAGGGCGTCGACGAGCCGTTGGCGCTGGGCGGGGTCGTCGAGGGCGCGCGCGTGATTGGTGCTCGTCGTGTCGGCCTCTCCGGGGCGGATCTCCAGGTCGAGGCTCAGGGCGCGGGCCCGGATCGGCGCTGCGTCGGGCCCCTGCTGCATCGAGAGGTTCTCGGCGACGAGCGCGGGGTAGAAGTCCTTGAGGCGCTCCAGCCCGACGATCGCGTAGTCGCGTCCGGCGGCGGGGATGCCGGCGGCCATCGACGGCTGGTAGACGGCGGTGGGGCGCAGGGCGCCGACGGCGGTGGGCAGCAGGACGTTGCGGGCGGGGTCGCCGACGAGCAGATCGGGGCCGAGGAGGTCGGCGATCCACGAGGCGGCCGCCGCGATCTCCTCGGGGGAGAAGTGCGCGTAGGGGTGGGTGGGCCGGGAGGCGACGTGGTCCCCGATGGCGTCGAGGGGGTGCTCGATGCGCCGGTCGCCGCTGTATCCGAGGATGTCGATGGTGCCCTGTCCGAGTTGGAGGCCGCCGATCCCCTTCGTCACGAGGGTGACGCGGGCTCCTCCTCGGGCGAGCCTGATGGCTGCGGCGAGGCCGGCGAGGCCGGCTCCGATGACGACGGCGTCTCTCATCGGACGACCTCCTGTGCGGGGACGGGCAGGTGCTCGACGTCGAGGGTCCCTTCGTGGATCCAGTTGTCGAGGGCCGCTTGACGGGCCTGTTTGCCGTAGAGGATGGGCCACAGGCCGATCCAGCGGTTCTTGAGGAAGAGACGCAGGAGGGAGTTGGCCCGGGCGGAGTCGATGTCGCCGCGCTCGTGGGCGATGCCGGTGGCGCGCTGGGAGCAGAAGCCCCCCTGGCAGGGGCCCATGCCCAGGCGGATCTGGCGGCGCACGTCGTCGAGTTGGGCGCCCGGCAGGGCGTCCATGACGTCTTCGAGCATCTGGCGGGTGACGAGCTCGCATTCGCAGACGACCTGTTGGCGGCTGGGGGCGTCGTTGCCGTGCTCGAGCTCGTCGAGGCGGTGCCCGATGGTGTAGAGCCTGCGGTCCTCGGCGGCGGGGACGGCCTCGTCGGCGGTGCGGCAGGGGCGGCGGTCCCCCATGTCGTCGCACATGATGTCGACGATGCGCTCGGCCATGAGCCGGTAGGTCGTCAGTTTGCCCCCGGCGATGGTCAGCATCCCGGTGACGCCGTCGCGGCTGCGGTGGTCGATGACGCTCATGCCGCGGGCCATGTGGCGGGTGTCGGCCTCGGAGACGCGGGAGTCCTTGACGAGGGGGCGGGCGCCGGCCCAGGCGTGGAGGGGGCGGGCGTTGCGGAACCCGGGGATCATCGCCTCGCCCGCGTCGAGCATCTGCTGGACCTGGTCGGCGGGGATCGACAGAGTGTCGGGGTCCTCCGCCTTGATGTCGGTGGTGCCGATGATGCACACGGGGTGGTCGGGGACGAGGATGTCGCCGTCGGCGGGCCAGATGCACCGGTTGATGACCGTGTTGGACAGGCGGTGGTTCATCGCGATCATGATGCCGGCGCCGGGGACGACGTCGACGCCGTGGCAGTCGGCCATGGCGGCGATCTGCCCGGCCCAGGGGCCGCCGCAGTTGAGGACGAACGCGCATTCGATGCGCAGGTCGTCCCCTCCGCGCTCGTCGTGGACGAGGACCGAGCTGATGCGGTCGCCGTCGCGTTCGATGCTGGTGACGCGGTGGTAGGTGAGGATGGTGGCGCCGTAGGCCTGGGCCGAGCGGATCGCCCCCCAGCACATCTGCCAGCCGTCGACGGTCCCGTCGTCGACCTCGAAGGCGCGCTTGATGCGCGGGTCGAGGCGGGGCTCTCGGGCGAGGGCCTGGGAGACGGTGATCTCGTGGGCGGGGACCTTGGCGGCGGCGGCTCGGTGGAGGAACTGGTCGGCGTAGTCCTCGTCGTCGTCGGCGGTGACGACGAAGAGCCCGCCGGTGGCCTCGACGGCGTTGGCGTTGATGCGCTTGACGATCTCGTTCTCCTGGGCGCACTCGGTGGCGGATTCGGGGTCCGAGGCGATGTAGCGCCCGCCGGAGTGGAGGAGGCCGTGGAAGCGCCCGGAGGTGCCCTGAGCGATGTCGGCCCGGTCGACGAGGACGGCCCGGTAGCCGCGCATGGCGACGTCTCGGACGACGCCCGCACCGGTGGACCCCCCGCCGATGACGACGACGTCGGTGCGGATGGTTTTCACAGCACGCTCCCTTCGCTCGGGTTCGGGCCCGCGGCCCCTTCGCCGATGCCATAGTGCCTCTGCGCAACAAGAATGATCGAATCGTTCACGCTGACAGAACAAACGTGCACCTGCTCTGCCGACCGACTCGACATGTTCACGTTTTCGGCGCCCCCATGCGGAAAAGTCCAGGAATATCATCATGTGCACATGACGAAAAACGGGGTCTGCATCACCCCCGGCGCCACCCGCCGATCGCGCCGCCTAGAGTGGGGCGCATGACCGACACCCTCCTCGCCCACGTCTACGAGACCTCCAGCGCCGACTCCGCGACGCGCCCCCAGGACGACTTCTACCGTCACGCCAACGGCGCCTGGATCGACGCGCACGAGATCCCCGCGGACCGGCCCATCGACGGGGCCTTCCACGCCCTGCGCGACCTGTCCCAGGACCGCGAGCGCGCCATCGCCGAGGACGCGGTCGCCGGCCGCCTCGACGACGAGGACGCCCGGATCATCGCCGTCCTGTACTCGCAGTTCATGGACGAGGACGCCATCGAGGCGCTCGGCGCCTCCCCGCTGCTCCCCGACCTCGACGCCATCGACGCCGCCCCCGACGCCGCCGCGCTCGCCGCCGTGTCGGGCCGGCTCATGCGCGAGGGCGTCGGCGGCGTGTTCGGCGCCTACGTCGGCACCGACCCGCACGACTCGACCCGCCACATGGTGTCGATCGTCCAGTCGGGCATCGGGCTGCCCGACGAGGCCTACTACCGCGAGGAGCAGTACGCCCCGATCCGCGACGCCTACGTCGCCCACGTCGCCCGCCTCCTCGACCTGGCCGGGGCCGCCGACCCGGACGGCGCCGAGGCGACCGCCCGACGGATCATGGACCTCGAGACCCGCATCGCCTCGCACCACCGCGACGCGGTCGCCAACCGCGATCCCCTCGCCTGCGACAACCCCACGGCGTGGACCGACCTCGTCGCCGACCACCCCGGATTCGACTGGGGCGCCTGGGCCCGGGAGATCCGCCTGCCCGTCGTCCCCGGCCTCGTCGTCAACATCGACCAGCCGGACTTCCTTCAGGCCGCCTGCCGACTGTGGTCGGACGCGGATCTGGCCGATCTCAAGGCGTGGATGAGGGCCGCCCTCATCGATGCCCGCGCCTCCCTCCTATCGAGCGAGTTCGTCGAGGAGAACTTCGACTTCCACGGCCGCGCCCTCGCCGGCACGCAGGAACTGCGCCCCCGGTGGAAGCGCGCCCTCGGCCTCGTCGATTCCGTCGCCGGGGAGTCCGTCGGGCGCATCTGGGTCGCCCGCCACTTCCCCCCGGCCGCCAAAGAGCGCATGGACGCCCTCGTCTCCCGCCTCCTCGACGCCTACGCCGCGTCCATCAAGGGCCTCGACTGGATGGGCGAGGAGACGCGCTCTCGGGCCCTGGGCAAGCTCGCGACCTTCAACCCGAAGATCGGCTACCCGAAGAAGTGGGAGCCCCTCGACGGGCTGGAGGTCGGCGCCGACCGGACGCTCGTCGAGAACCTGCGCGCGGCCTGCGCCTTCAGCACCGACCGCGAATGGCGCAAGCTCGCACGCGAAGTCGACCGCGACGAGTGGCTGATGACCCCCCAGACGGTTAACGCCTACTACAACCCGACGCTCAACGAGATCGTCTTCCCCGCGGCGATCCTCCAGCCCCCGTTCTTCGACCCCGAGGCCGACGACGCGGTGAACTTCGGCGCCATCGGGGCCGTCATCGGCCATGAGATCGGCCACGGGTTCGACGACCAGGGGTCGCGCTTCGACGCCGAGGGGAACCTCGAGAACTGGTGGGACGACGAGGACCGGGCCCGCTTCGAGGAGCGCACCCGCGCCCTCATCGACCAGTACGGCGCCCTGACCCCCGCCGACCTCGTCGGGGCCGACGCCGAGGGCGAGCCCCTGCCAGCCGACTCCGACGAGCCCCCCGCCGAGCACCTCGTCAACGGGGCGCTGACGATCGGCGAGAACATCGGCGACCTCGGCGGGCTCGCCATCGCGTGGAAGGCGTGGGCCGCGGCCCTGGCCGAGGAGGGGCTGACCCCCGACACGGCCCCCGTCATCGACGGGCTCACCGGGCCCCAGCGCTTCTTCTACTCGTGGGCGCGGATCTGGCGGACCGCCTCGCGCCCGCGCTTCGCCGTGCAGATGCTCGCCATCGACCCCCATTCCCCCGCCGAGTTCCGGTGCAATCAGGTCCTCAAGAACCTCGACGCCTTCCACGAGGCCTTCGCGGTTCGCCCCGGCGATGGGATGTGGATGGACCCCGCCGAGCGCATCGCCATCTGGTAGGGCCCGTCCGGCGCGCCCGCATTCGGCGCGCGAACAGCGAGAACATGAGAAGATCACCTCGACAGCGGCCGACGGCGCCCCTCGCGGGCGCGCGGTCGCCCCATCCTGTCGACGACACGAAAGGCATCCCATGCCGGGCTTGAATCTGACGCGCGACGAGGCCTGCGCCCGCGCGGACGTCATCACCTCCGTCATCAGCTACGACATCGACCTCGATCTGACGCGCGGCGACACCGATTTCGGCTCGCGCACGCGCATCGAGTTCGAGGCGGTCGAGGGGGCCTCGACCTTCGCCGATCTCGTGTCCTCCAACATCCGCTCGATCCGCCTCAACGACCGCGGCCTCGATCCGATCATCCACCAGGACTCCCGCATCCCCCTCGACGACCTGGCCCCCCGCAACGTCCTCGAGGTCGAGGCGGACTGCCAGTACATGCACACGGGCGAGGGCCTCCACCGCTTCGTCGACCCCGCGGACTCGCGGGCCTACTGCTACTCGCAGTTCGAGGTGCCCGACGCCCGCCGGGTCTACACGACGTTCGAGCAGCCCGACCTCAAATCCGTCTTCACGCTGACCGTCACCGTGCCGGCCGGGTGGACGGTGTTCTCCAACGCCCCGACGCCCGAGCCCGAGACCGCCGGCGACGCGTGGGTCTACCGCTTCGCCCAGACCGAGCGCATGTCGACGTACATCACGGCGATCGTCGCCGGCCCCTACGAGGGGGTCACCGGCTCGCTCGTCTCCTCCGACGGGCGCACGATCGACCTGGGCGTGTACTGCCGCGCCTCGATCGTCGAGCACCTCGACGCCGAGGAGATCCTCGACATCACCCGCAAGGGGTTCTCCTTCTTCGAGGCCCAGTACGGCATCGCCTACCCGTTCACGAAGTACGATCAGATCTTCGTCCCCGAGTACAACGCGGGCGCGATGGAGAACGCGGGCTGCGTGACCTTCCGCGACGCCTACGTGTTCCGCACCCGCCCGACTCACGCCCAGCTCGAATCGCGGGCGAACACGATCCTCCACGAGCTCGCGCACATGTGGTTCGGCGACCTGGTGACGATGAAGTGGTGGAACGACCTGTGGCTCAACGAGTCCTTCGCCGAGTTCATGAGCCACCTGGCCCTGGCCGAGGGCACCCAGTTCACCGAGGGGTGGACGGGCTTCATGGTCCGCAAGGACTGGGGCCTCAAGCAGGACCAGCTGCCGACGACCCACCCGATCACCGCCGAGATCCGGGATCTGGCGGATGTGGAGGTCAACTTCGACGGGATCACCTACGCCAAGGGCGCCTCGGTTCTGCGCCAGCTCGTGTCCTACGTCGGGCGCGAGGCGTTCTTCCAGGGGCTGCACGAGTACCTGACGGCGCACTCCTACGCGAACGCGACGCTGGCGGATCTGCTCGGGGAGCTGGAGAAGGCCTCGGGCCGGGATCTCGCGGCGTGGTCGAGGGTGTGGTTGGAGGAGGCCGGGGTCACGCTCCTGCGCCCGCAGATCGAGGTCGACGAGGACGGGGCGCTGCGATCGCTGGCGGTCGTCCAGGAGGCGTTCTCCCCGGGCGCGAGCCTGCGCCCGCACCGATTGGCGGTCGCCGGCTACTCGGCCGGCGAGGACGGGTCCGTGTCCCGGGTGTTCGTCGAGGAGCTCGACGTCGAGGGGGAGCGCACCGAGGTCGCGTCGGCCGCGGGTCTTCCCCGCCCCGACATGATCCTCATCAACGAGGGGGATCTGGCGTACGCGAAAGTCCGCATGGACGAGCAGTCGTTGGCGTTCGCGACGGCGAACATCACGAAGATCGCGGATTCCCTGACGCGCGGGATCATCATGGCGTCGGCGTGGGACATGACGCGCGACGCGCAGATGCCGGCGCGCGCCTACTTGGATCTGGCTCTCGCCTCGGTGCCGGTCGAGACGAATATGCAGCTGCTGACGCTGACGCTGCGCCACATCGACGAGACGGTGCGGACCTTCGTCGCCCCCGAGGCGCGGGCGGCCGCCCAGGAGGCGGTGGGCCGTCGCCTCATGCTCCTGGCCCGCACTGCCGCGGCCGGCTCGGACTCCCAGAGGATGCTCGTGGAAGCGGCGGCGCGCAACGCGTCCTCGCCGGCGCAGTTCGAGGCGCTGCGGGGCCTGTACTCGGGAGAGGAGACCCTTGAGGGGCTCGATCTGGACGTCGACGTCAAGTGGACGCTGCTCATCGCCCTGGTCCGCGGAGGCCTGGCCGACGAGGAGGCGATCGCGGCGATGGAGGCCGAGGACGACACGATGACGGGGCATCAGAACGCGGCGTGCGCGCGGGCGGCCCTGGATTCGGACGAGGTCCGCGAGAGCGTGTGGGAGCTGGTCGTGCGGGATCAGTCGATCCCCAACGACACCCGGTGGGCGATGATCTCGGGCTTCTGGTCCCATGCGCGCACCGCTCCGCGGTCTTATGCGCGTTTCGCCGAGGACTACTTCGCGTCGCTCGAGCGGGTGTGGGCGGAGAACACCTTCCACACGGCCGAGGACATGACGGTCCTGCTGTTCCCGTCGGATCTGGCCGGGTATGTGGACGGGGTGGATCCGGCGCAGATGGGCCGGGAGTGGATCGAGGCCCACCCGCAGGCTTCGGCGGGCACGGTGCGGATCATCCGCGAGCAGATCGCGGTATGCGAGCGGCAGGTGGCCAACCAGCGCGCCGACGTGTGAGTCGAGCGCGCACGGGCGCACGCGTGCGGGCCCGTCCGATCGGGGCCTCGTCCCGGTCGGCGGGCCCGTCGCCGTCTCCCAGGGGTGGCGGATGCCGGTGGGTCGGCGCTCGCATTCGCCCGGTGGGACCGGCTTTGCCCGTGTGGGACAGGGGGCGGGGCGCGGCTGCGCGCCGTGCCGAGGATTCGCGGGTCGATGAGAGTGGTTCTCGTCCCCGTTCCCAATAAATCAAAGTATTGCAATATCCTTATATCTCTCGTAGGCTGAGGCCATGACATCACCGGACGTGCATCGCGAGGTCGCCGAGTTCTTCAAGGCACTGGGCAACGAATCGCGCCTGCGCCTCGTCCAGGCCCTCATCGACTCCGACCGCACCGTCAGCGAACTCGTCGAGATCACCGGGATGTCGCAGCCGCTGGTGTCCCAGCACCTCAAAGTGCTCCGCCAGATCCATCTGATCGCCAGTACCAGAACGGGACAGACGGTCACCTACTCGCTCGACGACCATCACGTCGCACACGTCGTCGGCGACGCGTTCACCCATATCACCGACGCCCTGGCGGACCCCCGCCACAGCCACGACACACAGGAGACATCATGACCGAGCAGGACATCCACGCCGAGCACACCGTCGCCGAGCACGCGCACGGCGAGGGCTGCGGCCACGAAGCCGTTCAGCACGGCGACCACATCGACTACGTCCACGGCACCCACCATCACGCGCTGCACGGGGACCACTACGACGAGCACGAGGCCGTCGCCGAGCACACCGTCGCCGAGCACGCGCACGGCGAGGGCTGCGGCCACGAAGCCGTTCAGCACGGCGACCACGTCGACTACCTGCACGACGGGCACCGCCACGCCGTCCACGGGGAGCACTACGACGAGCACTGAGCGACTCCGCGCTCTCGCCGACGGGCTCCGCCGGTCGGCGAGGGCGTGAAGCCGGGAGCCGACCGCGGATGACGGGTCCCCGATCCGAATCGCGGTCGGCTCATTCGCGCCCGCGTGCGCGCCGAGCGCATCCGCGCGGATCCTCGGGCCAGGATCCCATCGGCGGCGGATACACCAACGCATCCATCAGGTGTCGGCTCCTCGTGCGCCCCTGATCTCGATTACCCTCGGGTGGATGCCGACCACACCAAGGGGGGACATGGCTCCCGAGAACACCGCCGCAGCCGCATCCGACGACGCCCGCCGACCCGAGCCGTCGCAACGGCGCCAGGCCGTTGCGAGGATCTCGGCCGCGCCCGCCACGCCCCGCCGGGCCCAGACCCAGCGCCTCCTCCTCGATGCGGGCCGCGAGCTCTTCGTCTCCCAGGGGATCCTCGGCACGAGCATCGGCGACCTGTGCGCCCGAGCGGGATTCACCCGCGGCGCCTTCTACTCGAATTTCACCGACAAGGACCATTTCGTCCAGGTGCTCGCCGCCGATCACTGGGAGAGGGTTATCGAAGCCGCCGAATCGGCTCTCGACGCGGCGTCGCAGGACGCCGGCGCCCTCGGTTCCGAGGACGAAGCCCTCGAGGGCCTGTCGCGCCTGTGGGGCCTTTTCGAGGAGTCCCTGCCGCTGACGCGCGACTTCTACCTCCTGATCTCCGAGTTCGACCTCTACGCCGCCCGATTGGAGGGCGAGGCCTCGACACGGCTGCGCAGGGGGATGGACTCCCTCAAGAGCCGTGTGACGCTCCTGCTCGATCGCGAGCTCCATCGGCTGGGGCGGCGCTGCCTCCTACCCCTGGAGGATCTGACCGCCGCGATCATGGGGATCGCCGACCAGTCCATGCTCGACGGGCTGTCCTGCGACGACGGCGACCTGGCCGGGCTCCTCGAACGAACGCTGCCCCTGGTCCTCGTGCGGCTCTCCACCCCGATCGGCCCCGATCCCGTCGCCGAGGACTGACGGGGGACCGGTCCGAGAGACCGACCCGGGCGGACGAGGCGTCAGGCGGTGTCGCGAACGCGCAGTTCGGTGGGAAGGACGATCGTCCGGGGTTCCCCGCCGGCGACCATCTCGCGAGCGAGGCGGCACGCGGTCCTCCCCTGGAGGTGCATCGGCTGAGCGATGGTCGTCAGCCGAGGGGCCTGTTCGACGGCGACGGGGTGGTCGTCGTATCCGATGACGGCGACGTCCCCGGGGACGTCGAGCCCCTCGGCCCTGAGGACCGACATCGCGCCGCGGGCGATCCGATCCGATCCCGCCAGGAGGGCGTCGAAATCAACCCCGGCGTCAAGGAGCTCGCGCATCGCGAGCGCCCCGGCGGCCTCGGACCAGCCTCCCCAGCGGATCCGGCTCCCGTCGAGATCGGGATAGGCCTGGCGGTATCCCGACAGGCGGTCGACGGCGGCCGGCTGATCGGGCACGCCGAGGATCGCGACGGGGCGGCGCGCGCCGCGCCGGACCAGGTGCTCGGCGGCGTCCGCGGCGCCGAGGCGGTCGTCGGAGTAGACCAGGGAGAAGCGCCGCATCCGCTCGGGGTCGTCGTCCTGCCCGCAGAGGACGACGGGGACGCGATGGTCGATGAGCTCGTCGAGGAGTCCGGAGTCGACCCATGGCGACAGGTGGACGACCGCGTCGACGCTCTGGTTGAGGACGAGGCGCAGGGCCTTGCGCTGCTCGGCGCGGGTCGCGGTGGGCAGGAGGACGGGGACGGTCTCCGTCCCGCTCAACTCGTCGGCGATCCCCTGGAGGATCCGGGAGAAGGTCGGATCGGCGAAGAACACGTCGAGGGGCTCGGACACGACGACGGCGATCGCGTCGGCTCGTCCGGTGGCCAACGAGCGAGCCCGGGCGGAGGCCGTGTAGTCGAGGTCGTCGACGGCGCGGCGCACGGCGCGGGCCGTTCGCTCCGACACGGGGTAGGTCCCCGAGAGGACGCGCGAGACCGTGGCCTTGGAGACGCCCGCGCGCGCGGCAACATCGCTGATCGTCGTCCGCCTGCTCATGTCGTGTGGCTCTACTCCTGCGCTCGCACCGGTATCGGCCTCCATTGTCCCTCATGCGCGCAGATTCGACGGCACCGCCCCCGGGCGGCTCGAACGACGCGGTGCCGACTCCCCGGGCGAGGCGATTCGGCCGATGCGAGGACGCCCGCGCCGGCGAGCCCGCCCCTTGCCCCGACACGTGTCGATTCGGCGGCACCGCGCCGGCGGATCGGCGTGTGCGCTGCGGCGGTCCTCGCCCGAGAGCTCGACTCGTACTCACCGGGCCCGATCCCTCGGTTCCGCTTCCCGGGCAGTTCGCAGGAGAAGAGTCCGCGGCCCCTGCGGCGCCCGTGCCGCCCGTCTCGCGCGACGTGGACTCGGCGGCGCGCCTCCTCCCTCTTGACAACCGGTTTCTATCACGTGAAGATGGGACGCCTCATAATAGAGACCGGTTTCTACCGGAGTGATTGTCACCGACGACAAGGACCGCCATGACCGCCCACCCGTGGGAGAACCCCGCCGCCCTCCACCGGGGAAGACTGCGCGCGCACGCTCACTTCACCCCCTACCCCACCCTGGCCGAGGCCCTCGACGGCCTCGACTCGGAAGGACTCATCCCCAGCCGCGAGCGCACCAGCGGCTACCTCGACCTGTCCGGGACCTGGCGATTCCGCCTCTACGACAGCCCGCTGCGCGTCCCCCCGGGCGTCCGGTGCGCCCCGATGCCCGACAGCGACACCGTCACCATCCCCCACCTGTGGCAGATGGACGGCCACGGTCGCCTCCAATACACCGACGAGGGCTACCCCTTCCCCATCGACCCGCCCCTCGTCCCCTCGCAGAACCCCACCGGCGTCTACCAGAAGGACGTCGTCATCGACTCCCTCGACGCCGATCACCGGTGGATCCTCCGCTTCGACGGCGTCGAATCCTACGCCGAGGTCTTCGTCAACGGCTCCCCCATCGGCTTCACCAAGGGATCGCGCCTGGGCAGCGAGTTCGACGTGACCGACGCCCTCGTCGAAGGGGACAACCTGCTGACCGTCGTCGTGTGCCAGTACTGCGACGGGACCTACATCGAGGACCAGGACATGTGGTGGGCCTCCGGGATCTTCCGCGAGGTCGGCCTCCTGCGCCGCCCGGCCGCCCGCATCGAGGACTTCTTCATCCGCACGCGCCTCGACGACTCCGGAGCCGCCCGCATCGACCTCGACGTCCGCGTCGCCGGCATCGCCCGGGCGGACGTGTCCTGGGCGATCCTCGACCACCGGCGCGGCCGCCGCGAGATCGCCTCCGGAACGATCCCCGTCGACCCCCAGGGCCGCGGGAGCATCACCGGACTCGTCGACGACGTCGACTGGTGGAATCCCGAGAGCCCCGCGCTCTACACGCTCGCCCTGGGAATCGGCGGCCTCGACGACCCGGCGACCGACGAAGTCGTCGCCCAGCCGATCGGCTTTCGCGACATCCGCATCGAGAACGGCCGCCTGCTGCTCAACGGCCGCTACTTCGTCATGCACGGCGTCAACCGCCACGACCACGACCCCGACGCGGGCAGGGCGATCCCCATGGACGCCGTCGCCCGCGACCTCGAGTTGATGAAGGACCACAACATCAACGCGGTGCGCACCGCCCACTACCCCAACGACCCCCGCTTCTACACGATGTGCGACCGCATCGGCCTCATGGTCGTCGCCGAGACCGACCTCGAGAGCCACGGCTTCGCCACCGTCGGCGACCTGTCGAGGATCACCGACGACCCCGCCTGGCAGGACGCGTACGTCGACAGGATCGAACGGCACGTCCTCGCCCAGCGCAACCACCCGTCGATCATCATGTGGTCGCTCGGCAACGAATCGGGCTTCGGCTGCAACATCCGAGCGATGTACGGGGCCTGCAAGGCGCTCGACCCGATCCGCCCCGTCCACTACGAGGAGGACCGTCATGCGCAGGTCGTCGACGTCGTCTCGACGATGTACTCGCGGGTCTCCCAGATGAACGACTTCGGCGAGCACCCCCACCCCAAGCCCCGGATCATCTGCGAGTACGGGCACGCGATGGGCAACGGCCCCGGCGGCCTGAGCGAGTACCAGGAGGTCTTCGACCGCTGGGACTCGATCCAGGGCCACTTCGTGTGGGAGTGGATCGACCACGCCGTGCGGGTCGTGGACGCCGACGGAGTCGAGTCCTACCGCTACGGCGGGGACTTCGGCGACGAGCCGAACAACGGCAACTTCTGCATCGACGGCCTCGTCTTCCCCTGGCGCGAGCCCAGCCCCGGGCTCGCCGAGTACGCCGCGGTCATCGCCCCCGTCCGCCTGGAACTGCGCGACCGGCTGCTAACGGTCGCCTCCAGCCAGTGGTTCGAGCCCCTGCGGGGCCTCGCCCTGCGACTCGACGTCAGCGCCGACGGGCGCCCCCTGGCCGAGCGCGTCATCGACTGCCCCGAGCTGGGCCCCGGCTGCTCCGAGGACCTCGACGTCCACGACCTCATCGACGAGGCCGAACGCAGCGCCCGCCAGACCGGCGCCGACGGGACACGCCGGCTGACGGCCCGCGTCGTCAGGACCGCGCCGACGCCCTACTCCCCCATCGGCCGCGTCGTCGCCCATGACCAGTTCCCCCTCGGCTCCCCGGTCCCCCACGCGCCGGCGCCGTCGGGACCATCGGCCGGCGCCGACGGGGCGTGCGCCGTTCACGAGGACGCGTCCGCCCAGGCCCTCGTCATCGAGGCCGGACCCGCCGTCTTCTCCTTCGACCTCGTCGACGGCTCCCTCACCGGCATCGAGCGCGACGGGCGCCCCCTCCTGGCCCGCGCCCCCCGCCTGTCCTTCTGGCACGCGATCATCGACAACCACCGGCAGGAGGCCGATGAGCTGTGGCTGCCGCGCCTGCTCCACCTGTGCCAGGAGGCCACGCGAGGCGTCTCCTGGACCCGCGAGGACGGCGCCGTCCTCGTCGACGTGTCCTCGACCATCGCCCCGCCCACCCAGGACTTCGGGATGCGCTGCCGCTACCGGTGGCGGATCTCCCCCGACGGCCGGGCGCACCTGAGGATCTCAGGACTCCCCTACGGCGACTACGACGACATCATCCCCCGCATCGGGGTGCGCCTGGCCGTGCCCGGCGGCCTCGACCGGATCGAGTACCTCGGGCGCGGGCCCGGGGAGAACTACCCCGACTCGGCGCGCGCGAACCTCATCGGCGTCCACCGCAGCCGCGTCCGCGACCTGGTCACCCCCTACGTCGTCCCCCAGGACATGGGCAACCGCGGAGACGTCGAATGGGCCGAGTTGACCGGCGACGACGGGTACGGGCTGCGCGTCGAGGCCGCGCAACGGCCGCTCAACGTCCGCGCCCTGCCGTACTCGGACGCCCAGCTCGACGCCGCCCGCCACCTCGACGAGCTCGCCCCCGAGGACCTCATCGAGGTCAACATCGACCCCGAGCTGCTCGGACTGGGATCGAACTCGTGGGGGTCGGAGGTCCTCGACTCCTACCGCGTGCGGTGGAGGGCCTTCGACCACCGCCTCACCCTGTCCACCGTCGCCCCCGGAGGCCGATCATGAGGATCTTCACCACCCTCGATGAGGCCCGCGCCCACCTGGCGGGCGAGAAGAAATGGGACCGCGCCTTCGAGGCGATCGACGCGTCCGCCCGGCTGCCCCACGGCATCGCCTACTCGGTGGGCGACTCCCTGACCTGGCGAGGCGTCGGCCCCGAATGCGCCGAGGAGTCGCTGACAGCCTCGAGGCGCTACCTGCGCGTCGTCTACTGCGCGACCGGGTCCATCGAGGTGCGCATCAGCGACGACTGGGCGCCCACCTGCCCCTACAGCGATCTGTCCGACCGGCAGGGGGCCGACGGCCCCGACCGGCCCATCCTCCTCGGCGCCGGCGCCCTCCTGCTCGTCGACATCCACGAGGCCACGCGGCTCGTGCCCGCCCCGGACTTCTCCGGCGCCCTCCTGCGGGTCACCGTCGAGGGCCGCAGTTTCCACAACAAGTAACACCCTCCCGAAGGACACCATCATGAGCGAGACAACCCGCGCGCGCGTGGGAACCTACGCGCTGCTGACGATGACGGTGGCAGCCGTCTTCAACTTCCGCAACGTCATCAACAACTCCGTGTCGATCGGCCTGGCCTCGGCTCCGGCCTTCCTGTTCGCCACGCTCCTGTACTTCCTGCCGTACACGCTGATCATCGCCGAGCTCGTCGCCCTCAACAAGGACTCCGAATCCGGCGACTACCGATGGGTCAAGACGTCGCTCGGCGGGCGCTGGGCCTTCCTGGGCGCCTTCTCCTACTGGTTCGTCAACCTCTTCTACTTCGCCTCCCTCCTGCCGATCATCCTCGTCTACTCGTCCTACGCCTTCTGGGGCGAGGAGAAGGTGTTCTCGCAGACGGCGATCACCGTCATCTCGATCGCGATCTTCGCCCTGGCGACATGGGTGTCGACTAAGGGCGCGACGTGGATCGGGAAGGTGACGAACGTGGGCGCCACCTTGATGATGGCGATGTCCCTGGCCTTCGTCGTCCTCACCGTCGGGGCGCTGGCCGGCGGCCTCGAGCCGGCGACGCCGATCACCGTGGGCGCGATGGCCCCCGACATGTCGTCCTTCGCGACGATGTGGGCCTTCTTCGGGACGCTCGCATGGATCATCCAGGGCGTGGGCGGGGCCGAGTCCGTCGGCGTGTACATCAACGACCTCAAGGGCGGCGTGACGACCTTCATCCGCACGATCATCTTCGCCGGCCTGCTCATCGGCCTGCTGTACGCGGTGGCCTCGTTGCTGATGACGGTGTTCGTCCCCGCCGGCGAATTGGAGTACTCGTCGGGCATCTTCCAGACGATGGGAGGCCTGGGAGCCTACCTGGGCCTGGACGCCGGGCTCGTCAACCGGGTCATCGGCTTCGTCATGCTCGCCGCGACCCTCGGCTCGCTCCTCATGTGGACGGCCACGCCGGTGAAGATCTTCTTCTCCGAGATCCCCTCGGGGGTCTTCGGGCCCAGGCTCGTCGAGCTCAACGACAAGGGGATCCCGTGGCGCGCCGCGTGGCTCCAGTTCCTCATCGTCGTCCCCATCCTCATCATCCCGGCCCTGGGATCGGACTCGATCAACGGCCTGCTGGAGATCGTCATTAACATGACGGCGGCCACCGCCTTGATCCCGCCGCTGTTCATCTACCTGGCGTACTTCTTCTTCCGCAAGAACTACGACTCGGTCCCCCGGTCGTTCCGGGTGGGCTCGCGCGCCTTCGGCATGTCGATGGCGGCGTTCATGATGGTGGTGTTCACCTTCGTGTTCATCACGGGCACGCTGCCCTACGGCCAGGAGGTCTGGCTGACGCTGGTCTACAACATCGGCGGCGTCGTCGTGTTCCTGGGCGGGGCGTGGATCGTCTACGCGCGTTACATCCGGCGACTGCGGGCCGAGGACCCCGCTGCGGCCGAGCGCGAGCTGACCGCGACGGCGGCCCGGATGACCGGCGATCGACCGCTGTGACGGGACCGGGGACGACGCGGGCCCGCGGGGTCCGGGCTCCGGATATGAGCGGCCGCCCGGGGGCATACGCCTCCGGGCGGCCGCTCGCGCCTCGATTGCTCGGGGCGCCGCGGGTCAGCGGTTGAGCCGCTCCTGGGCCGAGGCCGGCGCGGGGACCTGCTCGATAAACTTCTTGGCGATGGCCGAACGGGTCATGAAGACCGCGCCCTCCTGGGCCTGCGCGTAGCGGATGAACTCGGCGAGGCCGTTGATGCGGGCCGGGTTGCCGGTGATGCGCGGGTGGATGCCGATGGACATCATGCGGCCGCAGTCGTCGCCGTCGTCGAGGAGCTGGTCGAGGGTGCGCTTGGCGACCTCGACGAAGTCCGAGGGGGCGGCGAACCCGGTCCCCATGATGTACCGGCAGTCGTTGACGACGAGGGAGTAGGGCACGACGAGGTGGGGCTTGTCGCCGACGAAGGTCCAGAAGGGGAGGTCGTCGCCGTAGTAGTCGGAGTCGTACAGGAAGCGGCCGTCCTCGACGAGCAGCTCGCGGGTGTTGACCGACATCTCGCGGCAGTACCATCCCTCGGGTTGGCGGCCCAGGGTCTTCTGGAAGGAGTCCATCGCCAGGTCGATGAGTTCCTTCTCCTCCTCGCGCGAGTACTCGTAGTGGTCGATCCACCGGTACCCGTGCCCGACGATCTCGTCTCCGCGCTCGTTGATCTTGCGGGCGACCTCGGGGTTGCGCTCGAGGGCGACGGCGGCGCCGAAGACGGTGACGGGGACGTCGTAGCGGTCGAAGGTGCGGAACATCCTCCAGATGCCGGCGCGCGACCCGTACTCGTACATCGACTCCTTGGCGAGGTCGCGCTGGTCGTCGACCTCGAAGGGCAGCTCGTACATGCCGTCGTTGCACGCGTCGCCCATGGCGAAGGTCTTCTCGGAGCCCTCCTCGTAGTTGATGACGATGTTGATGGCGACCTTGGCGTCGTTGTCCCAGCGCACGCGCGGGGGCTTCTCGCCGTAGCCGATGATCTCCCGGTCGGGTCCGGGGACGCCGGGGATGTCGTCGTTGCGGTACCAGTGGTTCTTTCCAACCTGGGACTGATCGGTCATGGTTTCCTCTCTGCCGGGATGAGTTGCGTGTCGTGATGCCACTGTATTATGCGAGCGCTCACACAGCAGTTAAAATCCTGCCAGAGTTTCATTCAAGAACGCGCCAAGCGCGCATCAATTTTCGGAGGATTCTCGGATATGCGTCCACGCGTGGCCATCGGCACCACCGGCGGCACGATCTCCATGGCGGCCTCGAGCCCCGACGGGCCGGTGGCCGTCGCCGTCGAGGGCGAGCAGCTCGCCGCTCCCCTGTCGACGTGGCTCCCCGGCGTCGACATCGAGTCGACGACCCTCGCGCGGCTCGGCTCCCCCGAACTGACGATCGCCGACGTCGTGCGCGTCATCGGCTTCGCCCGTCGATCGGTCGACGAGGGCGCGCGCGGCGTCGTCATCGTCCAGGGGACCGACACCCTGGAGGAGGTCGCCTACCTCCTCGACCTCGTATGGGATCGCCCCGAGCCCCTGATCGTCACCGGCGCGATGCGCGCCAGCGACGACCCCGGAGCCGAGGGGATGGGCAATCTCGTCGCCGCGGTCCGAGTCGCCCTCGAACCGAGGATCCGATCGATGGGGGCGCTCGCGGTCCTCAACGACGAGGCGCACCTGGCGTCCCTCGTCACCAAGGTCGACGCGAACGCCCTGACCGCGTTCAAGTCGACGAGCTGGGGCCCCGTCGCCAAGGTCGTCGAAGGGGAGGTCGTCGTCGCCTACGCGCCGGTGGGCCGTCCCCGTCCCCTGCCGCTGCCCCCGCCCGACGCCCCGCGCATCCCGATCCTCATGGCCGGCCTCGACGACGATGGCGAGGCGATCCGGGCGATCTGCGCGTCCCGCCCGCGCGGCCTCGTCATCTCGGCGATGGGATCGGGCCACGTGCCCGTCGCCATGGCCGACGCCGCGGAGGAGGCGGTCGCCTCGGGCATCCCCGTCGTCTTCGCGTCGCGCACCGGCGCGGGCACGACGACCCGCAACTCGTACGGGTACCCGGGCTCAGAGGTCGACCTGCTGCGCCGGGGCCTCATCGGCGCCGGATGGCTTGATGCCCGCAAATCCCGACTCCTCCTGTCGGTCCTCGTCTCGACGAGGGCGACACGCGAGGAGATCGCCGACGAGTTCGCGCTGCGAGGGCGGCTCTGATCCCATCACACTGGAAGGAACCCCTATGAGTCATTCCCCCATCGACTCCCCCGCCCCGGTCGCGGAGGACCACGAGGAGTACATGCTCGAACCGGTGCCGCGCGCCGCCAGGCGCTCATGGTGGTCGATGTTCGCCATCTGGGTGGGCTTCGGCTACGTGCCGACCGGCTTGATCGTCGGCGGGCAGCTCGCCGGGCAGGGAGGGGCCGCCGGCATGCCCTTCGGGCAGGCGGTCGCGGCGATCCTCCTGGGCGAGGGGATCCTCCTGGCCCTGACTTTCGCCCTGGGGTACGCGGCGATGCGCACGGGCCTCAACCTGTCGTTGATCTCCCGATTCTCCTACGGGCGCACGGGCATCGTCCTGCCGATGCTCATCATGGCGATGCTGACGCTGGGCTGGTTCGCGTCGATCGTCGGCATGGTCGGCGACATCTTCGACGTCGCCGTCGGCGACCTGACGGGGATCACGGTCGTCAACGGGCTGACGCTGGAGTACGTCCTCCTGTGCCTGTTCTGGGGCGCGGTGTTCACGTGGTCGGCGTGGAAGGGCATCTCGGCGATCGAGAAGATCTCGGCGGCCGCGGCCCCCTTCGTCCTCGTCGTCGCCGTCGTCGTCGCCGTCCTCATGGTCGGCGAGTTCGGCGGCTTCGGCCGGGTCCTCGACGAGGCCGGGACCCGGGCGGGCCTGTCTCTGGGGTCGGCGATCACGGTGATCATCGGCGCGTGGATCGCGGGCGTCATCATGGGCGTCGACATCTTCCGGTACGCGAAGCGCTCGACGCACGTCCTCATCGGGGCGGGCGCCTGCTTCATCCTGACCAACCCGCTGCTCAACCTCATCGGCTACACGGGCTCGATCGCGACGGGCGATTCGAACTTCATCTCGTGGATGGTCGACAACGGACTGGTCCTGACGGTTCTGGGCGTGGCCCTGTGGGTCATCGCCCTGTGGACGACGAACATGTCGGAGCTGTACTGCAACGCCCTGTACCTGGGGCCGGCGGCCGAGGCGGTCGGCTGGAGGCTGCGCCGCGGCCGGATCGTCATCGTGGTGGGCGCGCTCGGCACCGTCCTGGGCGCGCTCGGCTTCTACTCCCTGTTCTTCGGCGATTTCATCACGATCCTGGGGGCGGCGTTCGTCCCGCTCGCCGGTCCGATCCTCGCGGACTTCTACGTCGTGCGCCCCGGCGAGTACGCGACGGCCGATCCGACGAGGCTGCCGGCGGTGCGTTGGCCCGCGGTCATCTCGTTCGTCGTCGGCGCGATCGCGGGCATCGCCTTCCAGTACCGGTTGCCGTTGCCGGGAGATTTCCCGGCGGGACTGGGGGCCCTGATCCTCACCTTCGTCCTGCACCTGGCGCTGTCGAAGCTCATGGAGGGGCGCCCCGAGCAGAAGCCGGTCGTCACCGAGGGCTACATGTCCCCGGCCGCCTGAGGCCGCTGCTCCCCGCGGAGCCATGACGGTGGGCCCGGCCGATTGGCCGGGCCCACCTCTTCGCCCCCGGGTCTTCCTCCCCATTCGCGGGCACGCCGACAAGGGGGCTCGGGTCCCTGAGGGCGATCCGAGTAGAGCGTCTCCCGCGAGCGCGCTGTCGGAATCGATCCGATCAGCGGTATTTTGCTCGGTTCGGCCTCGACGGAGAGCCGGACGGATGGGGCGCCAGGGGTCGGAGGGGATAGAACACCCACTGAGGCCCCCGTCGGCTCTCGACGCATTCGCCCCGGCGGGCCCGCTCGGGGGTCGTGGATGATCGCCATGGGCGGGGCGGCACCCGGTGAACTGGATGCCGCCCCTGTCCTCGTGCCTAGCGGCGCGCTCGTCCGCTCGTCAGGCCCGTCGGCGCCGCAGGACGACGCCGGATCCGACCGGGAGGAGGATCGCCGCCAGGGCGAGGCCCGGATCGACCGAGGCGCCCGTATGAGCCAGGGACCGCTTCGTCTTCCCCGTCGAGGACGAGGCCTGGGCAGTCGATTCGTCGCGAGTCCGTGGATTCGTCCCCACGTCCTGCGTCGTCGAGTCCGGAGCCATCGGCGCGGTCCCCGGCCCCACCGGCTCGGCCGGCTGAAGCGGGGTCAGCGCAACGGCGCGGACGACCGTCACGTCGGCCTGCGCGCTCGAGTACGAGCCGACGAAACGAACGCTGTGGACACCGGGCTCCTCGTTCTCGTCGACCCTCCACGCATAGGTCAGCGCGCCCTCGTCGTCGGCCTCGCCCTCGAATTCGACGATCTCCTCCGCGGCCCCGAGACCCCGGGCTCCGCCGGGAGCATCTCCCTTGGGCTCGACCGCGCTGCGCATGATCGTGATGCGCTCGTGCGCGGCGAAGCCGGAGCCGGTGAATGTCGCCGTCGACCCGGCCTCGACCCGCGACGAGTCGACGAACACGTGCCCGCGCGAGACGATCGCCGGCTCCAGCGGGGCCGCCGGCTCGCCCGTGGGCTCTCCATACAGTCGGATCTCGGCCGCAGCGGCATTCGTTCCCGCGGTCTGCTCACCCGTCACATGGATCTTCACGCAGCGAACGCCCGAGGCGGCCTGCGGTTCCAGCAGCATCGGCAGGTAGTTCTGTCGGTCGTAGGGCAAAGTCCCCGACCCGGCCGTCGTCCACGACGAGGCATCCGCGCACCGGGCGCCGTCGGCCAGAGGAGCGACGAGCACCTCGTACGTCTTGAACGCGCCGTTGGCCAGATCGCGCTGCGGGGCCAGATACGTGACCTTCGTCAGGTCGTGGGGCTGGTCCAAGGTGATGACGATCTCGTGGTTGTTCTCAATGGATGCGGGCTTGTTCTTCCACTGGGAGTGCCAGAAGGTCGCCGGATCGGAGTCGAAGGCGTTCCCGATGGGCTTGTCCTCGACGGCGTCCTCCGAGTTCGCCCATACGGAGGCGATGTGCTCTGCGGCCAGTCGCGATTCGTCCTCGACGGTGACGCGGATCGAGGCGCCGGCGACCGCGCCGGCCTTGCTCGTGTAGCGCAGGGAGAGGTCGTAGACGCCGTCGTTGGCCTCCCGGGAGAGCTCGACGGGGATCGTGACGGCGCCGGCGTTCTGCTCGCTCACCTCGCCGGGGGCGGCTGTCCAACCGGCCGGGAGGTTCTCCACGGTGACCGTGCCGGTCGGGTCCGCGCCGAGCGCGTCGACGCTCGCCGTGATGACGGCGCTCCCCGGGACCCCCTTCACGGTCACGTCGTCGGCGCGCATCGACGCGCACGAGGAGCCGAGCCACCCCAGTCCGAAGGAGCGGTAGTAGATCCCGAGTTCCTTGGTGTTGCCGCTCCCGTCCTCGGTGACGAGGCCGATGCGCCCGTCGGGTTGGACGGCGATCGTCGCGTAGCCGGTCGAATCCGTGTTGAACACTTTGGAGATCGGCCAGGTCTGCCCGTCGTCGCACGACATCCAGATGGTGCCCTTGTGGCGGTTGTTCGTCGGGACGAGGGTCTGGGCGTTGGCGAACAGGAGGATCTTCGCGCGCGGGTCGTCGGGGGCGGCGTTGGGGAAGGCTCGGATCGGCTGGCCGTTGGTCTTGCCGTCGACGATGTCGGCCGCCGCGCGGACGTTGGTCCAGGTCGCGCCGCCGTCGAAGGATTCGGCCTGCCACCGCACGCGGTTGTTCCCCGTGCGGTCGCGCGAGCTCATCAGCAGCGATCCGTCGGAGCGCTCGACGACTTTGTTCTCGTCCATCTCGGTACCGATGGGGGCGCCGGGAGTCCAGGTGTCGCCGCCGTCGTCGGAGTACAGCGAGAACGCCTCCTGGGCTCCTCCGTGCTTGTAGGTGCGGGTGAATTGTTGGACGAGTCGTCCGGCGTGCTTTCCGTGGCGGATCTGGATGCCCTGGCCCGAGGCCGCGAATCGCCAGGCGACCCGGGGGTCGGGGGTCACTGTCGCCGTGATGGTCTTCGTCGTCCAGGTGCGACCGTCATCGGTCGATTTCGCCACGTGGGCCTGGATGACGTTCCGGCTGGTCTCGTCGTTGCCCGGCTGGGATTCTTGGAGCCCGGCTTCGTAGGAGAGGACGTGGAAGTTGAAGATGTTGCCCGTTTCCCAGTCGACGACGTAGGACGGGTCGGAGCATCCCGCGATCTGCGACCAGTCGCCGACGGGGTTCCCTCGGCAGATGTAGCCGTCGTCGGTCCAGTTGCGACCGCCGTCGGTGGAGCGCCATTGCTTGATCGAATTGGGGTTGGGCGAGTCCTCGCCGTTCTTCCACGTGGCGATTCCGCGCTCCTTCATCCCGAGGAACCAGTCCTCGCCGTTGAATCCCTCGGTGGCCCGCTTGCCCGGGTCGTTGGCGCTGAGGGGGCGCTCGTCGAATGCGACGATGAGGTCGCCTTTCGGCGTGGCCGTGATCGACGGAATACGGTAGTAGACCTTTCCGTCGACGCGTTCGGCGAGGGCGTGCCGGTCGGTCATCGTCTTCTCGTCGACGCTGACCGTGGGCTGGTCGGCCCCTCGCGAGGAAGGGGCTCCCGCGTCGTCGGCGACCGCCGGGGCCGGCGGCGTCGCCAGGCCCGAGACGATGAGCAGTGAGGCGGCGATGCCGGCTGTCCAGCATCGGACGCGATTTTTCATCAGATAACTCCTTCGTTGATCTTCAGTACCGCAGTACCAAAGAATAGATCAGTTGTCTGACAACTTGGTCCCCCGTTGCACGACCAGCGCATCAGCGGCCTCGCGAACGGCTTTGTTCCCGCGGCGACCGCGCCGACTTCACTGGCGAGAACCGCGGGTTCGCCGGACACCAACCCTGGGCGCATCCGTTCTGATCCCATATCCCCGGCTCGCCCGGCCGCGCCCTCGACGACCGCCTTCCACCTCCACCTGACGGGCCGCGTCGCGCGCCTATCCCCTCTCACCGGACGAGCGAACTGTCGACGCCCCGTCCTGGCCGCCATCGTCGCCCGCGCCCCGCACGATGAGGAGGTCACGCGGAAGCGACACACACATTCGTCGAAGTCACAACGACAACGACTGCTCCACCGGTTGTCGTCAACCAGATGCCCGATCCGTTCAGCTGCGACTCGACCGAGCCGACATATTCTCCAACCGGGAAGGCGCGCTGAAGCGACTTGGTGATCGCGTCGAAGCCATCGGCGCTTTATTCATGGTCAGCACCATTGTCGGCGCAAACAATCATCGTGTGCTCAACCCCGGGGAATTCTATGGAAACTCAGTTCGTCGCAGGTGAGCTGCCCGGCCGTCGTCGTGCGTGAGGCCGTTCGAGGCTCGGGGGCTCAGGGCCGCGGTCCGCCGTCGATCGTCCGGGCCAGTTCACGCACCGCATTCGCGATGAGCCCCGGTTCCGTGACGGGAACACGATGGCCCGATTCCGCAGCCGCAATGAACGTTGCGCCCCACCGTCGCGCGCTCATCCGATGCGCCCGGTGGATGCGGTCGCGCAGCGATCGCTTCTCTTCCCCCCCGGTCGGTCGTGGCCCCGCTGATGAGCACCGTGGGCACGTGGGGCTCCACGCCGTCGAGGCGTCGTAGTTCAGGCAAGAATTCTTTCAGCTCCGAAGAGACCTCTCGCGCCGCCGACACCGTGGTGCACGAGGCGAGAAGCACTCGTCGGTCGTCATCGGGCAGGCCCCGCACAAGGGGGTCGACCGACCTGCCGAGCAGCTTCACCCGGGCGGCAAGGACCGTCAGGGGCCGCATGAGGGCGAGCTGCCACGCCGCGTACTCGTCGGTCAGGGTCTCATCACTGGGGTCGACCAGGACGAGCCCCGCTATGCGGTCGGAATACCCGGGGCGGGCGCAAGCCGCACGAATGATCGGACCTCCCCAGCTGTGCCCGACGAGAATGAGGACGCGGTGAGGGATACGACCGACCACCGTCATGAGGTCGTCGGCGAGCCGGTCGAGAGTGCGAGGCTGCGGATCGGGATCGCTGCTCCCGAATCCGGACCGGTCGTAGGACACACACTGGTAGTCCTCAGCGAGCATCCGCGTGACCGGCCCCCAGTAGCGCGCCCCCATGCCGAGCCCGGCCTCGAAAAGAACAAGCGTGTCCGCTGCACCCACGCTCACGCAGGACAGGCGCCTGCGGTCGGCGGTGGTAACGAAAAACCGCTTCATGCCCGACAACCTCATGCATCGACTACCACGCGAAAAGACCGCGCACAGAGGCAACAGGACACGGGACGTACGAGGCGGCCACCAGCCCGCTCACCGCCCCACCCTTCCCACGATTTCCCCCGAAAACGAACATTTCCTGCGAAAAACGGGCCCAGAATTTCGTTTTCCGGGGAAACCGCTAGGCGGTGCCCAGGACACCCATGCCACCGAGGCCCCTGAGCGCCGATACGGGACGACTCGCCGGCTTCACCCGGGCACGCGAAAACCCCGAGCACACACAGAAGCCCCACGACGACCCGGGAAATAAACGAAGTCTCGGGACATCCGTTCACGATGTCCCGAGACCTCACGCCGGTGGAGCTAGGGGGATTCGAACCCCCGACCTCTTCCATGCCATGGAAGCGCGCTACCAACTGCGCCATAGCCCCGTATTCAGTTCATCGTCCCTCTCAGGACGACTTGATAAAGATACCGGTCCGATCCGCGATGTGCAAAATCAGCCGACTATGCCGGTCGCCACACCCGACCCCACCACCGATACCCAGATGCCCGCACTCGCAGCGCGAAGCCCCATCGCCGAGGAGGACACCGCCACACCACGACTAGGGGCTTACCGCCCCCCAGATCACCGCAGGACGACGATCGGACAGCACCCCGGGGCCCCCGACCCGACTCTCGCCCGCCCCCGACGCGGCCGTCTCGGCACCCGACCGACGCACCCGCCCCCGGACCCGGCGCCCCCGCCTCACGCCCCCAGGACGTCCTCGCGGTGCCCGACGTTGTGCGCCGCCAGGCGCCACCTCGCCTCCCCCGACGCGCCGGAGCCCCCGCCGCCGGCCAGAACCAGCTCCGACCAGTGGCAGTTGTCCAACCCCCGCAGCCCGTCGAACGCCAACGGATCCAACCCCAAGAACGTCACCAGCCCCCTGACGATCGCGCTGCCGTGGGACACGACGACCAGCGCCTCCCCGTCCTCGCACGCCCCGGCCGCCTCGCACGCGGCCTCGTGGACGCGCCGCCCGACCTCGTCCGACGCCTCGATCCCCGCCAGAGCGCACTCGCCCGTCGACCGCCACTGCCCCAGCTCCGCCTCGTGGCCGACGACGATCTCATCGACCGTCAGCCCCTCGAACACGCCGTAGGCCCGTTCGATCAGTCGATCGTCGTCCACCGGGCGCGAGCACGCGACCCCCGCCTCGTCGAACGCCGCAACGAGGATCTCAGCGGTCTCACGGGCCCGCGACAACGGCGAGCACACGACCCGCACGCCCCCGCCCGACGCCGTCACCTGGCCGACGCCGATCTGCGCCGACTCCCGGCCCAGCCGCGACGCCAGCACCGCGCCCGCGCTGCGCGCCTGACCGCGCCCGACCTCGTTGAGCGGACGGTCGACGACACCCTGGAAACGCCGCTCGACGTTGAAATCCGTCTGGCCGTGGCGCACGAAGACGATGCGCGACGCGCTCACGCGATCACCGCCGCACCCGATGCCGGACGGGGGCCCGGCTCCACCTCCGCCGTCAGATCCTCCGCCAGGCCATCGCCCCACAGCTTCTCCAACGCGTAGTACTCGCGCTCCTCATCGCCGAACACGTGGACGACCAGATCCCCGTAATCGATGAGCATCCACGTCGCCTCGGCGCGCCCCTCGATCCTCCGGGGCCGAACCCCCCGTTCCCGGGCCAAGCGGTCCATGATCTCCTCGCCGATCGCCCGGACCTGCCTGGACGTCGGGGCCGACACGACGAGGAACGCGTCGGCCAGCGCGAGCCGGCCCGACACGTCAACGAGCACCGGGGACGACGCGAGCTTGTCGGAGGCGGCCGTGGCGGCGACGACCGCCAGGTCGCGGATGGGGGCGGGCAGGGTCACTTCTCCTCCTCAACCACCGGCGCGGCCTCCGCCGCCCGGTAGAGGTCGTATTTCTTGATGTACTGGACGACGCCGTCGGGCACGAGATACCACACGGGCTGCCCCTGGGCCGCCCTGCGACGACAGTCCGTCGACGAGATCGCCATCGCCGGCACCTCCAGCAGCGACACCGCGTCCGAGGGCAGCCCGTGGTCGGTGAGGATGTGGCCGGGTCGGGTCACCCCGATGAAGTGCGCCATCTCGAAGAGCCTGTCGGAGTCCTTCCACTGGAGGATCTGCGCGAGCGCGTCCGCCCCCGTGATGAAGAAGAAGTCCGACTCCGGGTACTCATCCGCCAGGTCCGTGAGCGTGTCGATCGTGTACGTCGTCCCCGCGCGGTCGATGTCGATGCGCGACACCGTGAAACGCGGGTTCGAGGCGGTCGCGACCACGGTCATCAGGTAGCGGTGCTCGGCGGGGGTCACCCGGCGCCCCGTCTTGAAGGGCTGCATCGACGCAGGCACAAACACGACCTGGTCGAGGTCGAACACGTCCATGACCTCCGAGGCCGCCACAAGATGCCCGTGGTGGATCGGGTCGAAGGTGCCGCCCATGATGCCGATCCTGCGGCGGCGCCCCCCGTCGGCGCCCTCGCTCTGGGCGGGGGCCGTGGGGCCGGCCTCGGCGCTCACGGGCGGACCGTCCCGGCGCCCTCGATGATCCACGTCGACGTCGTCAGCTCCTCCAGGCCCATCGGCCCGCGCGCGTGGAGCTTCTGCGTCGAGATCCCGATCTCGGCCCCCAACCCGACCTGGGCCCCGTCCGTGAAGCGCGTCGACGCGTTGACGGCGATGGCCGCGGCGTCGACCTCGGCGGTGAAGCGGCGGGCGGATTCGAGGGACCGGGTGCAGATCGCCTCGGTGTGGCCCGTCGAATAGCGTCGGATGTGGTCGATGGCCTCGTCGAGCGAGTCGACGACGCGCACCGCCAGGTCCATCGACAGGTACTCGGTCCGCCAGTCCTCCTCGGTGGCGGCCACGATCATCCCCGCATCGATCGATGCATCGCCCGCGGCGATCCGGCGGGCCTCCTCGTCGGCGTGGATCGTCACCCCCGCCGTCGTCAGCCGAGTGAGGGCCGCGGCGAGGAAGTCCTCGGCGACCGCCCGGTGGACGAGGAGCGTCTCGGCGGCGTTGCACACGCCGACCCGCTGGGTCTTCGCGTTGATGATGATGTCCTCGGCGGTCGCCAGGTCGGCGCCGTCGTCGACGTACACGTGGCAGTTGCCCGTCCCCGTCTCGATGACGGGCACGCGGGACTCCTCGACGATCGCGCGGATCAGCCCCGCTCCTCCGCGGGGGATGAGGACGTCGATGCCGCCGCGCGCCCGCATCATCGCCTGGGCGCCGGCCCTCCCCCACGGGTCGACCGTCTGGACGAGGTCGGCGGGCAGGCCGACGCCGGCCAACGCGTCGCGCATGACGGCGATGATCGCCCGGTTCGACGCCTCGGCGGCGCTGCCTCCCCGCAGGATCACCGCGTTGCCGGCCTTGAGGGCCAGGCTCGCCGCGTCGACCGTCACGTTGGGGCGCGCCTCGTAGATCATGCCGACGACCCCCAGGGGGACGCGCACCTGGGTGATGCGCAGCCCCAGGTCGTTCGTCGATCCGCGCAGCACCTGGCCGACCGGGTCGGGCAGGGCGGCGACGTCGCGCACGGACGCGGCGATCGAGCGCAGCCGGGCCTCGTCGAGGGCGAGGCGGTCGAGCAGCCCATCGCTCATCCCCGCGGCCCGCCCCCGCTCGACGTCCTGGGCGTTCGCGTCGAGGATCATCCCCGAACGGTCGACGAGGGCGGCGGCGATCGCCGCGAGAGCGTCGTTCTTGCGCCCGGACCGGGCGCGCGACAGGACCCGGGACGCGGCGCGCGCCGCGTCTGTCAACGCGCTGATATCAACGGTGGTGTCGTTCACCCGTTCATGATCCCATACCGCGGCGCGCGCACGCCCGACGGGACCGGCCCGCCCGGTCGGCCCCTCTCCGCCCGGGGAGAGCCTCGGGCGGGGAGCCGCGTCAGACCAGTGGCGCCAGGTCGTCGCGGTGGACGACGGGGCGCGGGTGCTCCCAGCCCGAGGCGACGAGGTCGGCGCCGCTCATCCCCGCGATGGACGTCAGCGAATCGGAGTCGTAGGCGACGACGCCCCGGGCGATGAGGCGCGCCTCGGAGACGACGTCGACGACCGACCCCGCCTCGAAGTGCCCGAGGACCCTCGTCACCCCGGCGGCGAGCAGGGACTTCTTCCCGTCGATGATCGCGCGCACGGCCCCCTCGTCGACGACGACCTCCCCGCGCGAGGGGGCGGCGTGGGCGATCCACAGCCGACGGGACGCCGGGCGCGTGCGCGACGGCTCGAACCACGTGCCGACGTCCTCGCCGGCGAGGGCCTCGCCGAGGTTATCGGCGCTGGTCAGGACCACGCCGATCCCCGAGTTGGCGGCCATCGACGCGGCTTGGACCTTCGTCGCCATGCCGCCCGAGCCGACGGCGGACCCCGCCCCGGTGACGAGGACCGAGTGGAGGTCGTCGGTCGTGCGGACCTCGCGGATGAGCTCGGCGCCCGGGTGCGAGGGCGGCGCGGTGTACAGGCCGTCGACGTCGGTGAGCAGGACGAGGGCGTCCGCCTGGATCATCTGGGCGATCGAGGCGGCGAGTCGGTCGTTGTCCCCGAAGCGGACCTCCCGGGTCGTCACCGCGTCGTTCTCGTTGATGACGGGGATGACGCCGAAGCCGAGGAGCTTGTCGAGGGCGGCGCGCACATTCGTGTAGTGCTCGCGGCGCATGACGTCCTCGGTGGTCAGCAGGAGTTGGGCGGCGTCGAGGTGGTGGGCGTGGAAGGCCGCGGTCCACCGGGCGACGAGGAGCCCCTGGCCCATCGCGGCCGCCGCCTGCATGGAGGCCAGGTCGCGGGGCCTGCGCGAGAGCCTGAGGGGGTCGAGGCCGGCGGCGACCGCCCCGGAGGACACGACGACGGCGTCCCGCTCGTCCGTCCCGTCCCCGAGGCGCCAGCGGGCGATGAGGCGCGCCACCGAGTCGATCCGGTTGAGGTCGAGGCCCCCGTCGGGACGGGTGAGCGACGAGGAGCCGATCTTGACGACGATCCTCCTGGCGTCGGTCAGGCCCCTCACCGGCCGTCGCCCCCGTTCGCGTCGGTCCACAGGCCCGACTGGCGCTCGTTCCACAGTTCGTCGCGGGCCGCGGACTTCGCGTCCATGACCTGATGGTAGATCTCCCTCTTCTCCTTGCGGGTGGGCCGCGAGGGCTGGTCGATGCGCAGGTCTGTGCCGCGGTGGCCGAGCAGCTCGGGCCCGGTTGTCAGCGTCGGCTCCCAGTCGAAGATCACGCCGTCGTCGAGATCCCCGATGACGACGGTGTCCCCGGCGACGGCGCCGGCGCGCATGAGGGCGTCCTCGACGCCGGCGGCGGCCAGCCGATCCGCGAGGTAGCCGATGGCCTCGTCGTTGGAGAAGTCGGTCTGGCGGACCCAGCGCTCCGGCTTCTCGCCGCGGACCTGGTAGACGCGCTCGCCGTCGACGTCGACCGGCGTCACCGCGACCTTGTCGCGCGAGCCGACGGCCGCGGGGCGGATCACCGGGCGGGCCGGGGCGATGGCCGGCAGGGCGGCCCGGTGCTCGCCGACGATGCGGGCCAGGGTGAAGGAGAACTCGCGCAGCCCCTCGTGGGTGACGGCGGAGACCTCGTGGATCGGCCAGCCGAAGGCCTCGAGGTCCTGACGGGTGATCTCCGCCAGGTCCCGCCCGTCGGGCACGTCGATCTTGTTGAGGACGATGACGCGGGGCCGTTCCATCAGCGGGACGTACCCCTCGACCTCGCCGAGGTCGCCCTGGTAGGCGGCCAGTTCGGACTCGATGGTCCTCAGGTCGGCGACCGGGTCGCGGTCGGCCTCGTAGGTGGCGGTGTCGAGGACGTGGACGATGACGGCGCAGCGCTCGATGTGGCGCAGGAAGTCGAGTCCGAGTCCTTTGCCGGTGGAGGCCCCGGGGATCAGGCCGGGCACGTCGGCGATCGTGTAGCGCTCCTCCCCGGCCTGGACGACGCCGAGGTTGGGGATGAGCGTGGTGAACGGGTAGTCGGCGATCTTCGGTCGGGCCGACGACATGGCCGCGATGAGGGAGGATTTGCCGGCCGAGGGGAATCCGACGAGGGCGACGTCGGCGACGGACTTGAGTTCGAGGACGACGTCGCGCTCCTCGCCCGGCTCGCCGAGGAGGGCGAAGCCGGGGGCTTTGCGGGCCTTCGAGGCGAGCGCGGCGTTGCCCAGGCCCCCGCGGCCGCCCTCGGCGACCGTGTAGCGGGCCCCGGCGCCGGTCAGGTCGGCGAGGAGCCGACCGTCGCGGGCCTTGACGACGGTCCCCTCGGGGACGGGCAGGACGATGTCCTGGCCGTTCTTGCCCTGCCGGAAGTCCCCCATGCCGGGCGTGCCGTTCTGGGCGCGCTGGTGGGGGCTGCGGTGGTAGGTCAGCAGGGTCGTCACCTGCTGGTCGACTTCGAGGATCACGGATCCGCCGTTGCCGCCGTCGCCCCCGTCGGGGCCGGCGAGGGGCTTGAACTTCTCGCGTTTGATCGAGGCCACGCCGTTGCCGCCGTTGCCGCCTGCGGCGTGGATGACCACGCGATCGACGAAGTCTGCCACTGGGGCCTCCCTGGGCTGGTGTGTTGGCCGGGGTCCTCGCGGTGGGGCCCGGCTCTAAGCGAAAGGGCGCCCGGCCGTAGCCGGACGCCCACTGCTGAGGTCGGTCTCAGGCAGAGACCGGCTCGACGATGTTGACGACCTTGCGGTCGCGCTTCCTGCCGAACTCGACGGCACCGGCGCGCAGGGCGAACAGGGTGTCGTCCTTGCCGCGGCCCACGCCGTCACCGGGGTGGAAGTGGGTGCCGCGCTGGCGGACGATGATCTCGCCGGCGTTGACGAGCTGGCCGCCGAAGCGCTTGACGCCCAGACGCTGAGCGTTCGAGTCGCGGCCGTTGCGGGAGGAGCCGAGGCCCTTCTTATGTGCCATCAGAAACTACTTTCTGCTCGAGTGTTCGGGTCAGGCGATCTCGGTGATCTTGACGACCGACAGCTTCTGGCGGTGTCCCTGGCGCTTGCGGTAGCCCGACTTGTTCTTGTACTTGATGATCGAGATCTTCGGCCCCTTGGCGGAGTCAACGACCTCGGCCTTGACGGTGACCTTGTCCAGCTTGGCAGCGTCGACGGTGATGGCGTCGCCATCGACCAGCATCAGCGGGCGGAGTTCGACGGACGAACCGATTTCCTCAGCCAGCTTGTCGACGACGACGACGTCGCCGACGGACACCTTTTCCTGCCGGCCGCCAGCCTTGACGATCGCGTAGACCACGTTGGAGCTCATCTCTTCTCGTTACGGACCGGGAGGGACTCGACGGCATCGGCCCTGGGGCCGGCGAGCGGTCGCGCTCCCGTTGGTGCAGTGTCGCACCGACGATCAAATTTATCGGAATGACGGGGGTCGAGGCAAGCCGGGCCCCCGCCGCGGGGCGCCCGATCACTGTGCGATTGGGCACCCCGCGGGCGGTTCAGCCCGCGTCGACGACGCCCGTCGAGACGGCGCGGCGGCGGCGCTTGGTCCGGGCCGGCGCGTCCGCGGACGACGGCGCGTCGGGCAGCGCGATGTCGACGGACGCGGCCCGCGGAGCCTCCTGCGCCTGCTCGACGCGGATCGGCAGGTCGATGACCGGAGTAGAGGACGCCTGCTCGGGCTCGACGACCGAGGCGGTCGCCGCGCGCCGACGGCGCGGACGGGCCGGCGTGTCGGTAGGGGCGGACTCGACGCGCTCAACCGCGTCCCCCTCGGGACCCGCAGAACCCTTGGCCCGGGCCTTCGCGGCCTCGACCGCCACGGCCTCAGACGGATCCGACGACGGCTCGACCACAGCCGCGGTGGCCGCCCGACGACGACGCGGCCTCTTGGGAGCCGGAGCCTCGACCGCCTCGACGGACTGCGCGTTCGACGCCGGCGCCTGCTCGTCGGAGCCCGCGGCGGAAGCGGCCGCGTCCTCCTTGTCGTCCTTGCGCGTGGCCGCGGCGATCGCCGACAGCGCCTCCCGGGCCTTCTCGTGCTCGGGGGTGTCCTCGATGCGACGGGGCTCGGCCTGCGCCTTCTTCCGCTTGCCCGACTTGGGCGAGGCTCCCGTCCGGTCGTGGGAGCCGGTGAGCTCGACCGGATGATCGTGAACGATGAACCCGCGTCCCTCGCACGCCTCGCACGTCGTGGAGAACGCTTCGACGAGCCCCTCCCCCACGCGCTTGCGCGTCATCTGAACGAGCCCGAGCGACGTGATCTCCGTGACCTGGTGGCGGGTGCGGTCCCGGCCCAGGCACTCGACGAGGCGGCGCAGGACGAGGTCGCGATTCTGCTCGAGGACCATGTCGACGAAGTCGACGATGATGATCCCGCCGATGTCGCGCAGCCGCAGTTGGCGGACGATCTCCTCGGCGGCCTCGAGGTTGTTGCGGGTGACCGTCTCCTCGAGGGTCCCCCCCGCGCCGATGTACTTGCCGGTGTTGACGTCGATGACGGTCATCGCCTCGGTGCGGTCGATGACCAGCGTGCCGCCGCTGGGCAGCCAGACCTTGCGGTCCATGCCCTTGGCGAGCTGCTCGTCGATCCGATGGGCGTGGAACACGTCCTCGGTCCCGACCCACTGCTCGACCCGGTCGGAGAGCTCGGGCGACAGCTCCTCGACGTACTCGTGGACCGTCCGGAAGGTCTGCCCGCCCTGGACGATGAGGGAGGTGAAGTCCTCGTTGAAGATGTCGCGGACGACGCGCACCGCGAGCTCGGGCTCTCCGCGCAGGAGGACCGGCGCGCTCTTCGTCGACTTCCGCTTGGCCTCGATGTCGGCCCACTGCTTCGTCAGGCGCGCGACGTCGTCGCGGATCTGCTGCTCCGAGGCGCCCTCGGCCGCGGTCCGCACGATGACGCCCGAGCCGTCGGGGACGACCTGCTTGAGGATCTTCTTCAGGCGCGCGCGCTCCTTGTCCGGGAGCTTACGGGAGATGCCCATCATCGACCCGTTCGGGATGAGGACGAGGTAGCGGCCCGCCAGGGTGATCTGGCTCGTCAGGCGCGCGCCCTTATGACCGATGGGGTCCTTCGTCACCTGGACGAGGACGGGATCGCCGGACTTGAGGGCGGACTCGATGCGGCGCGGCTTGCCGTCGAGTCCGACGGCGTCCCAATTGACCTCGCCGGCGTAGAGCACGGCGTTGCGCCCGCGGCCGATGTCGACGAAGGCGGCCTCCATCGACGGCAGGACGTTCTGGACGCGGCCCAAGTAGATGTTGCCGACCATCGACTTCTGGGTGCGGCGGGCGACGTAGTGCTCGACGAGGAGCCCGTCCTCGAGGATCGCGATCTGGTCGAGCCCCTCGTGATCGCGGATGACCATGGTCCGGCTGACCGATTCGCGGCGGGCGAGGAACTCCGACTCGGTGATCCCGTGGTGGCGCCGCCCCTCCTTGCGCCCCTCGCGGCGGCGCTGCTTCTTCGCCTCCAAGCGGGTCGAGCCCTTGAGGGCCTTGATCTGGTCGACGGGATCAGCTGATTCCTCGGTCGACGAGGAGGTGGAACGGGTACGGCGGCGGCGTCGGCGGCGGGTCGACCCCTCGGTCTCCTCGGAGTCGTCCGCGGGGGATTCGTCGGCGGGCTCGTCGACCGAGGGGGCCTGATCGGCGGGCTCCTGAGCCTCGGCGGCGTCCTTGTCCTTGGCGGAGCGGCGCCCCTTCTTCTTCGGGGTCTGCGCCGGCTCCTCGGCGACTTGGGCCGAGCGGCGGCGCCGACGCGGCTTGTCGTCCTCGGCGGTTTGCGCCGGCTCCTCGCCGGGCGCCTCCTCCGGGGTGGCCTGCGAGGCCTGAGCCGTGGTCGCGCGTCGCGCACGGGGTTTCTTGGCCCGGGGCTCCTCGTCGCCCCCCTCATCGTCGGGAGCGGCCGGCTCGGGGGCCCGGAAGACCGGCGCCTGGAAGGCGGGGGCCTGGAACAGCAGGGAGGCAGCGGGCGTTTCTGGCGCCGACTGGGTGTTTTCAGTTGTCACGTTTCTCCAATTGTCGGATCGCCTCCCGCACCGGGGGCAGTCCTCGTCGCTCGCCCGCGAGGGGCGGAAATCTTGTCGGAGTGCGGTGTCGCACCGGCACCTGCGCGGGGCGACGGCCCTCCTCGCGATGCTCGCGCCGCGGGAAGTGCGCCCACGACGACCGATTCTTCGATCATTGTCGCACAGTCCGCCCCGATCCCCTCGACGGGTTGATGAGCGGGGCGCCACACGCGCAGGACACGACAGCAATGTCACCAAAATCATCACAATCGACGGATTCTGGGCATCGGCCCGACTCCGGTCCGGTATCTTTGCGCATGTGCATGACGTTGGTCCCACGGACCGAGGTCCCACTAGTCCACATCACCCACCCCCTCGTATATAAGGGAAGGCGAGCACCATGACCCTCGCTCAAGCAGCGCTTGACGCGGTCACGATCGGACGATGGCAGTTCGGCATCACGACCGTCTATCACTTCATCCTCGTCCCGCTGACCATCGGCCTGTCGCTCCTGGTCGCCATCATGCAGACCACATGGCACCGCACCGGCGATGAGACGTGGCTCAAGGCCACGCGATTCTTCGGCAAGCTCCTCCTCATCAATTTCGCCCTCGGCGTCGCCACCGGCATCGTCCAGGAGTTCCAGTTCGGCATGAACTGGTCGGAGTACTCCCGCTACGTCGGCGACATCTTCGGCGCCCCCCTGGCCGTCGAGGCCCTCCTCGCCTTCTTCCTCGAGTCGACCTTCCTCGGCCTGTGGATCTTCGGCTGGGGCCGACTGTCCAAGGGGATGCACCTGGCGACCATCTGGTGCGTCGCCATCGGCACGATGCTGTCGGCCGCGTGGATCCTCGCCGCCAACGCCTGGATGCAGCACCCCGTCGGCGCCGTCTTCAACCCCGAGACGGGCCGCGCCGAGCTCGACGGGATGAGCGGCTTCCTCTCGCTCATCACCTCCGGCGTCTACCTGTCGGAGTACGCCCACGTCCTCGCCTCCTCCTGGCTCGTCGCCGGCGTCTTCGTCGCCGGCCTGGGGCTGTGGTGGATGGTCCGCGCCCAGCGCGAGGGCTCCGAGGCGGCGACGAGCGAGGCCCGCCGGGTCTGGCGCCCGATCGCCCGCTTCGGCCTGGTCGTCGTCCTCATCGGCGGCATCACCACCGCCCTGTCGGGCCACGTCCAGGGCCAGGAGATGGTCAAGGTCCAGCCGATGAAGATCGCCGCCGCAGAGGGCATCTGCGTCGACACCGACGGCGCCGCCTTCACCGTCGCCCAATTCGGCTCCTGCCCCCTCGACGACTCCTCCGAACCGACCCAGTTCATCAAGATCCCCGGGGTCGCCTCCTTCCTGTCCCACAACTCCTTCACCGCGACCTCCGAGGGCGTCGCCGACATCCAGGTCCGGATGGTCGACCTGCTCAACTCGAACGCGGACTTCACGGCCAAGTACGGTGACGCCGGCCAATACGACTTCCGCCCCCCGCAGATGGTGACGTTCTGGTCCTTCCGCCTGATGATCGGCCTGGGCATGATCGCCTTCCTCCTGGCGGCATGGGGCCTGTGGGCCACCCGGGGCGGGCGCGTGAGCGACTCGAAGCGGCTCGGCGTCTTCGCCCTGATCAACCTCCCCCTGCCGTTCCTCGCCGCGTCCTTCGGCTGGATCTTCACCGAGATGGGCCGCCAGCCGTGGGTCGTCGTTCCCAACCTCCAGGCGCTGTCGACCGGGGAGGGCCTGGGCTCGGTCCTGCTGATGACCGAGACCGGAATCTCAACCGCGGTCCCCGCCTGGCAGATGCTGACGACGCTGATCCTCTTCACCGTCCTGTACGGCGTCCTCGGCGTCATCTGGTTCCTCCTGATGAAGCGCTACGCCCTCGAGGGCGTCGCCTCCAAGGCGGACACCACAGATACCCCCGAGAAGGCCCCGGCCGCGGCCGGCGACCTCTCCTTCGGCTACTGAGGACTAGGACACTGCCATGACACTTTCGATTCTCTGGTTCATCCTCATCGCCGTCCTGTGGACCGGGTACATGGTCCTCGAGGGCTTCGACTTCGGCGTCGGCATGCTCCTGCCCCTCGTCGCGAAATCCGATGCCGAGCGCACGCAGGCGACCCGCACCATCGGCCCCCACTGGGACGGCAACGAGGTGTGGCTCCTGACCGCCGGCGGCGCGACCTTCGCCGCGTTCCCCGAGTGGTACGCGACGATGTTCTCGGGCATGTACCTCGCCCTCTTCCTCATCCTCTTCGCCCTCATCGTCCGCATCAGCGCCCTCGAGTGGCGCTCGAAGCTGGCGACGGAGCGCTGGCGCCGGTACTGGGACTGGGCCCACACCGTCTCCGCCTGGCTCGTCCCCCTTCTCCTGGGCGTCGCCTTCGCGAACTTCGTTCAGGGCATGCGCATCGAGGTCATCGACTCCGCGACCGGCCAGGCCGTGGCCCCCGCCGAAGCCGCCGGATCCCTGGCGACAGCCGCCCACCAGCTCACCGGCGGATTCCTCTCCCTGCTCACCCCGTACACGCTGCTCGGCGGCGTCGTCATCGTCGTCGTCTGCCTCGCGCACGGGGCGCAGTTCCTCGCCCTGAGGACCGAGGGCGCGGTTCGGGATCGGGCGAACGCGATCGCGGCTCCCGCATCGATCGGGGCGACCGTTCTGGCGGCGATCCTCCTCATCTGGGGGCAGTTCGCCTACGCGGGATCGGTCCTCGCATGGATCCCGCTGCTCGTCGCCGCCCTGTCGATCATCGCATCGGCCGCGTTCTCCCAGAAGGCGCTGCGCGCCGAGGGCAAGTCCTTCGCGTTCTCGTCGCTGGCGATCGCCGGAACGGTCGCCTGGGTGTTCGCCGCGATGGCCCCGGCGGTCCAGAAGTCCTCCATCGACCCGGCCTACTCCCTGACGATCGAGCAGGCGTCCTCCTCGCCCGCCACCCTGTCCGTGATGACGATCGTCGCGGTGTGCCTGGTCCCCGTGGTCCTGGCGTACACCGCCTGGTCGTACTGGGTGTTCCGCCACCGGGTGTCCGTCGACGACGTCGACACGAGCACCGGCCTGCACCCCACGTCGATCCGCCTCGGCCAGAACTTCCTCGCCGGCTGATCCGACCCGATGCCACCGCGGCCCCCGCCCGTCTTCATCACGACGGCGGGGGCCGCGCCGCATCGGCCCGCCCCCGTCCTCGCGCCTACGCCGACGGCGCCCCGGACGCGGACGCCGCCCTCCTCCCGAGGCGCCCCACAGATGAGGCGACGAATCGGCGATTGATCGGCAGGAACACGCCCGCCACCATCCCCACGAGGACCATGCACACGAGGGTGCCGAGCCCCACTGTGGCCGACAGGAGGAAGCCTCCGAGGACGAAGAGGCAGTCGGTGACGATCTTGACGACGGAGAACGGCAGACCCGACCGGTCCGCGAGGACCACCGCCACCAGGTCGTTGGGCCCGGTGCCGGCGTCCGAGGAGATCACGAGGGTCATCCCGTAGGCCAGCAGCACGCACCCGACGACCACCATGGCCAGGCGCATGGCCGTCGACGGCTCCACCGGAATCCACGATCCCATCAGGAACCGCCACAGATCGATGATCGGACCACCCAGCGCCATGCACACGAACGTCCCCGCCTTGACGTACCCGCGGTCGACGACCAGCAGGACGACGATGATGAGGACGCACAGCGTCATGTGGACTCGCCCATGGGTGATCGCTCCCCCGCCCGCCACGGGGTCGAGGACCCGGAAGACTCCCTGGACGAGCACGTTGAACGGGTCGGAGCCCAAATCCGCCTCGAGGAAGAACGACACCCCCAGATGGGCGATCGTCAAGCCCACGAGGAGCAGGACCAACCGGACCGCCTCCTCCCTCAGACCACGGCTCATCGGCGCGTCCTCCCCCTCATCCGCGATGGCGCCGCCACGGCAAGCGCGCCTCCTCGAGGAACTGTATTACGGCACAATAGGCGGGTGCGCCCATTCGATCCGCGATTGCTCCGCTACGCCCGCTCGGCCCGTCGGCATATCCTCCTGACCGGGGTCCTCGGCCTGGCCACCGCCGCCCTCGTCATCGTCCAGGCCCTCCTGATCTCCGCAGCCGCCTCCCCCGTCATCACCGGGGAGAAGGCGCCCGGCGACGTCGTGCCCCTGATCTGGGCGCTCCTGGGCGTCGTCGTCGCCCGCGCCCTGGCGGTCGCCGCGCGCGAGGCGACCGCCCACCGCGGAGCCGACGCCGCGATCCGCGACCTGCGAGCCGCCGTCATCGACCGGGCCGAGGCCCTCGGACCCCGATGGCGCGCCCGTCACGGCGCCGACACGACGACCCTCGTCACCCGCGGCCTCGACGACCTGGCCCCCTACTTCGTCAAGTTCCTCCCCCAGCTCTTCCTCGTCTCCACCGTCACCCCCCTCGCCCTGCTGACGATCCTCCTCCTCGACTTCTGGTCCGCCCTCATCGCCCTCGTCGTCCTCCCCCTGATCCCCGTCTTCATGATCCTCATCGGACGCTTCACCCAGGACGCCTCCGCCGCCAAGCTCGCGTCGATGGAACGGCTCGGCTCCCAGCTCCTCGATCTCATGGCGGGCCTTCCGACCCTGCGGGGCCTGGGCCGCGAGCACACCCCCCGGTCCCACCTGCGGGCCCTCGGACGGGCCAACACGCGCACGACGATGTCCACCCTGTCCATCGCTTTCCTCTCCGGCGCCGTCCTCGAATTCCTCGCGACCATCAGCGTCGCCCTCGTCGCCGTCGAAGTGGGCATGCGCCTGGTCCACGGGAACATCGACCTCTTCAGCGGCCTGGCCGTCATCATGCTGACCCCCGAGGTCTTCGAGCCCCTGCGCCAGGTCGGCACGCAGTTCCACGCCTCCGCCAACGGCGTCGCCGCCGCGAACTCCGCATTCGCCGTCATCGAGGAGCCCGGAGACTCTCTTCGGACCGCAACCGCGCCGGACGCCCGAGTCAGCACCATCGTCCTCGACTCCGTATCCGTCGCCGCCCGCGGCGCCTGGGCCCCGGCCGGCCTGTCCGCGACGATCCGCCCCGGAACGGTCAGCGCCCTCGTCGGGCCCTCCGGCGCGGGGAAGACCACCACCGTCCAGACGATCCTCGGAGTCGAGGATCCCACCCTCGGCCGTGTCCTCCTCGACGGCCCCGACGGCCCCGTCGACCTGGCCGACGTCGACCGCGAGTCGTGGTGGAGCCAGATCACCTGGGTCCCCCAGAACCCGACCATCGCCCCCGGGACGATCCTCGACAACCTCAACGCCGACGAGGCCGGCCCCGACCTCGTGCGGGCGGCGCGCGCCACCGGGTTCCTCGACGTCGTCGACTCCCTCCCCGACGGCTGGTCGACCCGCATCGGCCTGGGCGGCGCCGGTCTGTCGGTCGGCCAGCGCCAGCGCCTGGCCCTGACCCGCGCCCTCCTCGACGACGCGCCCCTCGTCATCCTCGACGAGCCCACCGCCCACCTCGACGCCGTCAGCGAGGACGTCGTCGTCGACGCGATCCGCGCCCTGCGCGGCTCGGGCCGCACCGTCCTCGTCATCGCCCATCGCAGCGCCGTCGTCGCCCTCGCCGATGAGAGGATCCGGGTCGAGACGCGCAGCGCCGACGACGCCGAGATCGCCGCCCACCCCGGCCTGACCCCTCAGGCCCAGGCCCCGATCACCGCCCCCGCCCTGCCGGGCTTCCTCGACCCCGCCCTCCAGGAGGGCCCCCGATGATCCGACTCCTCACTCCCTCCGAACGAACGGCCCTGCGCCGCATCCTCCCCCTCCTGAGGATCGACCGGCGAATGCTCGCCCTGTCGATCCTCATCGGGTCCTGCGGCTTGGGCTCCGCGATCGCCCTGAGCGCGACGAGCGCCTGGCTCATCGCCCGCGCCTCCGAGCAACCCCCCGTCCTCTACCTGACAGTGGCCGCGACCGCCGTCCGCCTCTTCGGCGTCTCACGGGCGGTCCTGCGCTACTGCCAGCGCCTCGCCTCCCACTCGGTCGCCCTCAACGGGATGGACGCGCTGCGACAGAACCTCTACGCGCACATGTCGCGCCGGCGCACCGACCGCCTGACGATGCTGCGCCGGGGGGACCTCCTCGCCCGCACCGGGGCCGACGTCGACGACGTCGGCGACCTCGTCGTCAAGACGATCCTGCCCGCCGCGGTCTGCGCGGTCGTCGGCATCGGCACCGTCATCGGGATGACCCTCCTGTCCCCCGCCACCGGCCTCGTCCTCGCCCTGTGCCTCCTCCTGTCCGGCGTCGTCGCCCCGGTCCTGTCGATGCGCGGCGCCCGCCTCGCCGAAGCCGCATCGAGGCGCGCCCGAACCGAATTGGCCGCCTCGACCATGACGATCATGGACGGCGCGACCGAACTCCAGGTCTCCGGGGTCGAACCCGTCGTCCGCCGCACCCTGGCGCGCACCGAGGACGCCCTGACCGCCGCGACCTCGCGCGCCTCGCGGGTCCTGGCGATCGCCGCCGGCGTCGACCGGCTCGCGATGGGTCTGGCCGTCGTCGCCGCACTCGTCATCGGCGTCCCCGCCACGGCCTCCGGATCCCTCGCCCCCGTCCTCCTCGCCGTCATCGTCCTCACCCCCCTCGCCTCCTTCGAAGGCACGGCAGAGCTCGGCCCCGCAGCCGCCCAACTCGTCCGCTCGGCCGCGGCCGCCGAACGGATCGCCGCCCTCCTCGGGGAGGACGAGCCCACGGCCGAGCACGACCTGCCCGCGGGCGCCGCGCCCGCCGTCGAGGCCCGGGGGCTGTCCATCGGCTGGCCCGGCGGCCCCGTCGTCGCCGAGGGCATCGACCTCGACCTGCGGCCCGGGCGCAGGATCGCCCTCGTCGGCCCCTCCGGCATCGGCAAGACGACATTGGCGATGACCCTCGCCGGGATGCTCGAACCGCGCGCCGGGCGCAGCCTGATCTGCGGGGTCGACGCGTGGGGGGCCTCGCGCGCCCACGCCTCCTCCGTCGTCACCGTCACCGCCGAGGACGCCCACGTCTTCGCCACCACCGTCTACGAGAACCTCCGGGTCGCCCGCGTCGACCTGACCCGCGACGACGCCGCCGCCCTCCTCGCCCGGGCCGGGCTCGGCCCCTGGCTCGCCGACCTGCCCGACGGCCTCGACACCCTCATCGGATCGGGCGGGACGACCGTGTCCGGCGGCGAGCGCCGACGCCTCCTCATGGCCCGCGCCCTGGCCGCCCCGGCCCCCCTGATGATCGTCGACGAAGCGGGCGAGCACCTCGACGCCGCCACCGCCGACGCCCTGATGGACGCTCTCCTGGCGGCCGACCCGGCGCGCGGGATCCTCGTCATCACCCACCGGCTGTCGGCCCTCGAGGCCGCGGACGAGGTCGTCGTCCTCGACCGGCAGGGCCCCGGCCCGGCGACGATCGTCGCCCGGGGCCCCCATTCGCGTATCGTCGAGAGCAGGGCCTCCTACCGGTGGGCCGTGGAGCAGGAGAACCGATGAGCCCAGACCGCACCGACCTCGCCCTGCTGCGGGCCGCCCTCGACCTGACGAGCACCCTCGACCTGCAGGCGGCTCTCCAGAGCTTCGTCGACCAGGCGTGCGCCCTGACCCGCGCCCCCCACGGGGCGCTGTCCGTCCTCGACACCTGGGGCGCCACCTCGATGCTCATCGAGCACCACGACGCCGCCCCCCTGCCGCCGGCGCCCGACGCCCTCGTCTCGAGGATCCCCCGCACCGGGCATCTCCTCGTCAACACCCCCGACGACATCGACGACGTCGTCGTGCCCGACGGCGCCCCCGCGTTCCTCGGCGTCTCCGTCCTCGTCCACGAGCAGGTCTACGGGCGCCTCTACCTGACGGGCAAGCGCGGGGGCTTCGAGCCCGCCGACGCCGCCGTCCTCGCCGCGTTGGCGCCCGCCGCCGGCGTCGCCGTCGAGAACGCCCACCTCTACGCCGACTCCACGCGCACCGAGAGGTGGATCTCCGCCTCCCAGTCCCTGACGACGACGATGCTCGAGGGCGCCGACGAGGAGGAGGCCCTCGAGCTCATCGCCCGGACCGTGCGCGAGGTCTCCCGGGCGGATACCGCGATCATCGTCCTGCCGTCGGTGGGCGACACGTGGGCCGCTGAGATCACCGACGGCGTGGGGGCCGCCGACCTCCTCGGCCTCGTCTTCCCCCCCGAGGGGCGGGCGATGTCCGTCCTCAACGAGGGGACCGGCATGATCGTCGACTCGATGGCGCGCGCCCAGACGATGCGCGTCCCCGAGCTGTCGGCGTTCGGTCCGGCCCTGTACGCGCCCCTGCGCTCGCGCGGGCACTCGTCGGGGGTGCTCATCCTCCTGCGGCGGATCGGATCGCCGGAGTTCGACTGGTCGGAGCTGTCCCTCGCCGAGTCCCTCGCCTCCCAGGCGACCCTCGCCCTCGAGCTCGCCTCGGCCCGGCACGCCGAGGACGTCGCCACGCTCCTCGACGAGCGCGACCGCATCGGCCGCGACCTCCACGATTTCGCGATCCAGCAGCTCTTCGCGACGGGCATGCAGCTCGACGCCGCCAAGCAGAAGATCGCGGGCGGCGACATCGACCCGGGGTCCATCGAGGAGCTGCTCGATCGGTCCTTGGCCTCGATCGACGAGGCTGTCCGGCAGATCCGCGCGATCGTTCATAATCTGCGCGAGCGCGACCAGGCGGTCGGCCTCGTCGAGAGGATCCGCCGCGAGTCCTCGTTGACGCGGGCGGTCCTCGGCTATGCGCCGTCTCTTCTCATCACCCTCGACGAGCGGCCCATCAACGACGACGAGGACACGGAGCTGGCGACCATCGAGGATCTCGACGGCCGCGTCGACGACGATCTGAGCGACGACGTCGTCGCGGTGGTGCGCGAGGGGCTGTCGAATATCGCCCGGCACGCGCACGCGACGGCGGCCGCCGTCAGCATCGATGTGTCGGGCCACGGCGAGGCCGGTCGGATCAGTGTGAGGATCGCCGACGACGGCCGCGGCATCGATCCTCATCGGACGCGCAATTCCGGGTTGGCGAACATGGGCGAGCGGGCGCGGCGCCACGGCGGCCTCTTCGAGGTCGAGCCGGGCATCGGCGGTCTGGGCTCGCAATTGTCCTGGGAGGCGCCGCTGGGCTGAGCGCTCACCGATCGCGTGCCGTCGGCGTCGGGCGGGGCGCGCGACGGGACGCCTCCGGAACGAGGTGGGGGCGGGGATCCCGTGTGGGATCCCCGCCCCCCGTTTCCGGTGCTCAGCCGATGCCGGGCATCAGCTCCTGCGGCGGCGCAGCGCGACTGCTCCGGCGAGGGCGCACAGACCGCTCAGGGCGGCGAGGGTCATCGCGTCCGATCCCGTCGTCGCCAAGGAGGATCCTTTGGGCGACTTGGGACGGGTCCTCTGATCCGCTGGAGCCCCGTGTCCCCGGGTCGCGTCCGTCGACGCGTCCTGGGAGGGGACGGGCGGGGTCGGTTGACCCGGCTGGATCGCGGCCCTGATGGTCACGGCCGCGACGGCGTGCCATCCGGCCTCGTTGTCGACGAGTTCGACGTGGTGCTCGCCGGCGGGGACGGTGGTGGGGATCGTGTAGGTGAACACGACTGTCCCGTCCGCTCGGACTTTCGCGGTTCCGATCGTCATCGGGTTGGAGTGCAGGGTCGCCTGGACCATGTGGCCGGGGATGAAGCCCTGTCCGGTGATGGTGAGGATCTGTCCGTGGGCGATCGTCGCCTTGTCGAGAAGGACCTTCACGTCTGACGCCGGGACGTCCGGGGTCGGCTTCGGGGTCGGCTTCGGGTTGGGTGCCGGGTTGGGATCCGGGTTGGGTGCCGGGTTCGGCTTCGGGTTGGGTGCCGGGTCGGGATCCGGGTTCGGCGCGGGATCGGGATCCGGGTTCGGTGCCGGGTCGGGATCCGGATTCGGTGCCGGGTCGGGATCCGGGCTCGGTGCGGGATCGGGATCCGGGCTCGGTGCGGGATCGGGATCCGGGCTCGGTGCGGGATCGGGATCCGGGCTCGGCGCGGGATCGGGATCCGGATTCGGCGCCGGCTGCGTCGACGTGACGATGAACTCGACGAGTCCCGACTCGGCCTGTCCCGCGGCATTGACCGCGACCAGCCGGACGATCGCGCCGTTGAACTCCTTCGTCAGTTCGACGAGGATCGTGTCCGTCGTCCCTTCGAGCGGCTCCCACTCGGACTCGCCGGCCCTCTTGATCTGCCATTGGATCTGAGGCTCGGGATCGCCCGTGACCTCGGCCGACATCTCAACGGTCATGCCCTCGGGAGCCGTCACCGTCCGGAACTCGCCGTCACCGGCCATCGTCATCTCGCCCTCGCCCATCGCGAAGACGTCAATCGAGGAGACCGTCGGCTCCTCCTGCGCGGAGACCGCAGCGAACACCTCGACTTCTGCCAGGGCGAACTCGCGGTAGCCGCCGGGCTTGATCACCCGGATGTACCGGGCGCCGAATCCCTCGAAATCGATGATCGATGGGCGCTCGGCGACCCCCGGGACCTTCACCGCGTTCACCGTCTCATTCGATTCCAGAGTCTCCGGATCGATGCCGTCAGTGATGGGCTCGGTGGAGGCGACGACCCAGAAGTCGGAGAGCCGATTCGCGCACGGCGTGCCGTGACAGTCGTCCGCAGGATCTCGGTTCCACACCTTGACGAGTCCGATGGGATGAGTCTGCGCCAAGTCGACTTGCCACCACGGGTTGGCGTTGAAACCGGTGTGAGCCACCGATCCGTGGTCCCAGACCCCGTCCGTGTTCCCGTCGACGGCCCGGGAGGGGACGCCGCCCCATCCGGTCGACGACTGCGTCGCCTCCTTCCCGAGGGCGAGGTTGTCCTTCGACTTGGCCACGGTCAGCGTGGCCGGATTCGAGGTCGCCGATCCGTGGGCGTTCGTCGCGACGACGTAGAAGAGGGCTCCGTTGTCTTCCTCGCTCGCCGTGAAGCTCAGGGTCGGCGAGGTCTCCCCCTCGATCGCCTCGGCTTGGGCGTCGGCGGAATCGCGTCTGTACCACTGGTAGGAGGCCGCCGGACGGGAGGCCGCCGCCGCGATGAAGACGACTGTCTGGCCGGCGTTGACGAGTTGATCCGACGGATGGTGGCGGATCACCGGGGGGCCCGCCACCAGGGCTTTCTCGGAGGCCTCGACCCTCATCGACAGGTCGTTGAGTCCGAGCGCCTGCGCGTAATAGGGAGGATCAGCGAGTTCGACTCGGATCCTCGTCACCGTATTGGGTGCGAGCGCCAGCCCGTCGCCGAAAGGACCGGCTTTGAGTTGAGCGCCGGTCATCACGACCGAGGTCGATCCGTAGGAGACCCGGTACTTGACCGAATCCTTGAACGAGCCGGTGAGGGTGAGCTGCACGTCCTCGTAGGTCTTCCCCGAACGGTCGACGATGTAGGCGTCGACCGCGACCGCACCCGTGCCCTTCGCCGAGTTCCGGGAGATCATCTTCGCCTGGGGGATTGTCGCCGTGCCCTCGTCGAGCTCGACGAGGGTCGTGGGCACGTAGGTCGGCTCGGCGCCGAAGGAGACCTTGATGACCGAACGGATCTCATCGGGGGCCTGCCCGGCGAGGGTGATGCGCAGCGTCGTCCCCTCCTGCTGGAAGACGAGCGGGGCTCCAGTCCCGTCGACGGTCACCGACTGGACGCGCGTTCCCACCCCTTCCAGGGTGAGGACATCGCCCTCGCGCCACGTGTTCGGGAAGAGGTGCAGGTCGTTGCCCTTGGTCGTGATGCGGCCCCAGGACGGAATGGGGAACCACGTCGCCTTCGCCCCGGTGATCGCGTCCGGGTGGCGCTTCATCCACGCGGCGAGGTTGTCGAGGACCTTCTGATCGAATGGGTCGAAAGAGCCGTCTCCCTTGGGGCCGATGTTCAGGGCGAACTGGCCTCCGCCCGAGATCGTCGTGATGAGGCCATTCGTCAGTTCTTGGGACTTCGGCAGGATGTTCCCCTCTCGACGGTCGGCCCGGCGATCGGTGCAGTAGCTCCAGCAGTCGCGGAAAACCGACAGGATCGACTCCCAAGGGCCAATACGGAAGTCCCGGGGAACGTAGTTGTCTCCCCCGACCTCGAAATCGCCCTTGTCGTTCCACACCCGGGAATTGACCATCGTGTTGGGCTGGTGGGCGTGCACCCACTGGGCCATGCGCTGCGACTGGTCGGCGGTGGGGCCTCCCATGTCGAACCAGAACTCGGCGATGGGGCCGTACCCCGTCATCAGCTCGTCGATCTGCGGCTTGATGATCGACGTCATCATCTCCTCGCTGATCGGATTCGTATTCCGGTACGGCTCGGCCTCGTGCTGCGTCCAGTCGATGATCGAGAAGTAGAACGCCAGCTTGACGCCGACCTTCGAGCACTCGTCGGCGAGCTGCTTCATCGGGTCCTTGCCGAAGGCCGTCTTCTTGACGACGTTGAAATCTGTCGTCTTCGTGTCCCACATGGCGAAGCCGTCATGGTGCTTGGTCGTCACCATGACGTAGTTCATCCCCGTGTTCTTGGCGGTCTGGCAGATCTTCGCGGCGTCCCACTGGTCCGCCGTCATCTTCGCCGCCTCGGCGAGATAGTCCTCGTCGGAGATCTTCAACCACGCCTTGATCTGCTCGGGATAGCCGATCGTCTGAGCCTGGCCCTTGAAGGACCCTTCGAACATCGAGTAGACGCCCCAGTGCATGAATAAGCCGAATTGGAGGTCCTGCCACGCAGAGACTTTCTCGACCGGGGAGTTCGGGACCGCTGCGGGAACGCCGATCGTCGCGGCCGGCTCCCCCTCACCGGGAGGTTGATCCACTGGTTGCGCGTATGCGGGTCCGATGAGGCCGCCGATGCCCAGGGCAGCGGCCAACATCGTCCCCAGAGCGGTTCTTCTGAGGTTCACGCGTTGTCCTTTCAGAGCACAATCGTTGATGGACGTCGTTGTCCCGCCCTCGTCATTGAGGGACCCTTTTACGTTAGCGCTACCGAAACCGCGCGCGCAGTCTTTTCACTCATGAAAAACAAACGGATCCCGTTGTGCCCCCGGCAGCAACGGGGCGCTCCTCTTGGGGTTCACCGGGTGAAGTCCCTCCTCAGAACATCCACTCAGCACCACGTTTCCCCTGAAAACGAACATTTCCCACGAAAAACAGACCCAGAATTTCGTTTTCCGGGGAAATCATTAGGCGTGATGTCCAGGCCGGTCGGCTCGGCTCGACCTGAGGCCCACGAGGCGCCCTCGACGCTCACGCGGCAGACCGGCCAACCTCACCAGACGTCACGCCTAGTTCCTCCACGCGGCGGCCCGCTGGCCCGCCACCCACGCGGCCACCTGGGTGCGCCGCTGAAGCCCCATCTTCGACAGGAGAGAGGTGATGTGGTTCTTCACGGTCTTCTCCGCCACGCCGAGCCTCTCGCCGATCTCCCGATTCGACAGGCCATCGCCGATGAGATCGAGGACCTTGCGCTCCGACGGCGTCAGATCCGCCGTCGGATCCTCGTGATCGGCCCGACGGCGCGTCAGCGTGCGCTCATCGAGGAGGACGCGGCCGCCGGCCACCGCCTTGATGACATCCGTGATCTCCGCCCCGCGCACCGTCTTGAGGATGTAGGCGCGGGCCCCCGCGGCCAAGGACTCGGCCAGGGCCTCGTCGTCGTCGAAGGACGTCAGGACGATCGGGAGGATCTCCGGATGCGTCTGCCCCAGCGATTCCATGATGTCGATCCCCGTGCCGTCCGGCAGCTGCAAATCGACGAGGATCACATCGGGTCGGACCAGGTCGGCGCGACGCAGCGCGTCCTCGACCGATCCGGCCTCCGCGACGACCTCAAGCTCATCGGCTCGGTCGACGATCTCGGCGATCCCCCGCCGGACGATCTCATGATCGTCGACGATCATCACGCGGATCTTTGCGGGCGCAGTCACATTCTCACTCACCCGAGCATCCTAGCCGGTCACGGGGCCGACCCGCGGCCCGTCACCCGACGCGTCCGAGGATCACACCGACTCCGGGTCCATGCGCTCCATCGCATCGCGAGCGGCGGCGTTCTCCGCGTGCTTCTTCGACGACGCCCTCCCCTCCCCGACCGGCCCGGAGACACCGGACAGCAACACCCGAGCGGTGAACACCCGCTGATGGTCGGGTCCCTCGCCCTCGACCTCGTAGGACACCTCCCCCAGACCGCGGGCCTGGGCGTACTCGACGAGGATCGTCTTCCAATCCTGATGCTGGCCGCGCGAAGGGGCGTCGGCCAGGAGGAAGTCCAAGTGGGCGAGGACGACCCTTCGGGCAGTCTCGATCCCATGGGTCAAGTAGGTCGCGCCGATCAACGCCTCGAAAGTATCCGACAGGATCGACGGCTTATCGCGACCGCCCCCCTGCGACTCCCCCTTGCCCAGCGAGATGAACGCCCCCAGGTCGATCCGCCGGGCCGCCTGCGCCAACGGCTCCTGGGAGACCGTCGCCGCCCTCATGCGCGACAAGTCCGACTCGGGGACCTCCGGGTGATCCCGGTACAGGCGGTCGGCGATGACGATCGACAGGACCGAGTCGCCGAGGAACTCCAGGCGCTCGTTGTTCGCGATCCCGCCCGCCTCGTTCGCGTAGGAGCGGTGGACGAGGGCGAGGGACAGCAGACCGGGATCGATGTCCGCCCCCCACGCGCGCACGAGCGCGTCGAGATCGGTGCGCGGGGGAACCGGCAGCCTCTTCGCGCGGGCCATCAGTCCTGCTCCCTCGCGTCGGGCAGGAGGGCAGCGAGCGAGGCCAGGCGCGGGTCGATCGACTCGTGCCCGTGGTCGTCGGGCAGGTCCTCCCACTTGAGCCCGCACACATCGCACAGGCCCGCGCAATCCGGACGGCACAGGGGGCGCTCGTCGACGAGAGTGATGATCGCATCGCGCACCTGCGTCTCCACGTCGACGGTGTCGCGCGCGCCGATGACGAACACGTCGTCCCCGTCGTCCTCCGCAGCGGCGCGAGCCGCCGCCGGCTCGACGTAGACCTCCGCCGAGGACACGTCGTGGTGGGCGCGGACCTCGTCGAGGCAGCGCACGCACTCGCCGACGAGATCGACGCTCGTCGCGATCTGGACGAGGACGCCGTCGTCGACGCTCGTCAGGTCGACGGACAGGTCGACGGCGTCCCCCTCGGGCACCGCCATCGCCGGGGTCCCCAGATCGTCCGGAGCGGTCCACGCGATGTCCTCGTGGCGCATCGACCCCAGGGCCCGCGGCAGGGCCGCCAGGGAGACGAGGAGCCGGGGATCACTCATCGGCCAGCTCGATATCGGTGACATCGACCCCGTGGCGCTCGGCGATGGTCCTGCGCCCGGCGTCGGTGCGCCGCTGGAGGTTCGACAGCAGGCCCGACAGCTCGGACAGGGACTTGGCGACGTACTCGTCCGCCCCCTCGCGCAACGAGGCCTCCTCCTCGCGGGCCCGCTCGACGATCTCACGGGCCCGGTCCTCGGCCATGCGCGTGATGTTCTCCGTGGAGATCAGGCGCTCGGCCTGATTCGACGCGTCGACGAGGGTCGCCTCGGCGTCGGACCGAGCCTGGGCTCGGGTCGCCTCGGCCTCCTCATTCGCGCGGGTCACGGTCCGCTCAGCCTCCTCCCGGGCGTTGGCGAGGATCTGCTCGGCCTTCTCGTTGGCGGATTCGAGCGTCGACGTCGCGCGGCTGTTGGCCTCGGCGATCGTCGTCTCCGCGGCCGAGTCCGCGCGCCCGAGGACGGCGTCGGCATCGGCGACGACCGCGTCCGCGGCGATGAGGTCCTCCGGGAGCGCCTCACGGGCCTGATCGAGCAGATCGAGGATCTCGGCCTTGTTGAGCATGATCGTCGCGGACAGGGGAACGGCCCTGGCCGCCTCGACGAGGTCCTCGATCTGGTCGAGGGCGGCGATGACGGTGGACGGGCCGTAGACCGTCGGCTCGTCCCAGCCCTGGTCGTCGGCGGTGGTCGGCTCGGGATTCGTCATCTGGTCCTCCAAGGTCCATGGGTTTCCGGCGTCAGCGCCCATTGTCCGTCATCCGCCCGGCGATCGTCGCGGGAACATACCGCGAGGCGTCCTTTCCCAGGGCGAGCAGCTCGCGCACGAGGGAGGAGGACACGTGCGACAGGGCCGAGCGCGTCGGCAGCCACACGGTCTGCACCCCGCCGATCTCCCAATTCGCCTCGGCCTGGGCGCGCTCCCACTCGATGTCGGCCCCGCCGCGGATCCCCTTGACGACGAGGTCGGCGCCGACCTCGCGCACGGCGTCGACGAGGGCGCCGTCCATCGCCATCGCCTCGACCCCCGGCAGGTGGGCGGTGGCCTCGCGGATCATCGCGAGGCGCTCGTCCGGGGCGAACCGGTAGGACTTGCGCGGGTTCGTCCCCTGGGCGACGACGACCCGGTCGGCGAAGAGGCACGTGCGCTCGATGACGTCGAGGTGGCCCAGGGTGATCGGGTCGAAAGAACCGGGGATCATCGCGCAAATCATGGGACCACCCTATCGGCCGCCGCACACCGGGGCGGGCCCGTCATCGACGATCCCCTCCCGCGCCGCTCCCCCGTCGTCCTCGTCGCCGCCCACCGGGGGGCCCGCGAACCACATCGCCGTCTCCCCCCACCTCCGATGATCCTCTCGCACGAGGAATCCCGGCCATATCGGCTCCGGACTGCGCGCCGAACGCTCGACGACGACGAGAGCATCGGGGCGCAGCCACGGGCCGAGGACGGCGAGGACCTGCGCGAGCCGCTCCTCCTCGACGTCGTAGGGGGGGTCGATGAGGACGAGGTCGACATCGCCGCCCAGCTCCTCCCCCGAGCGGGCGGCGAGGAACGCCCGGGCGTCCGCGCAATGGACGCGCGCCCCCAGGCCGGTCGCCCGGATGTTCGCGGCGATGACGCGCACCGCGGACGAGGCGCGTTCGACGAGGTCGACGCGCCCGGCCCCCCGCGACGCCGCCTCCAGGCCGAGCGCCCCCGACCCGGCGTACAGGTCGAGGACGACGGCCCCGTCGATCGCCCCCATGTGGTCAAGCCGGGAGAACAGCGCCTCGCGGACCCGCTCCGACGTGGGACGGGTCCCCTTGGCGGGGACGGCGAGGGGACGGCCCTTCGAGGAGCCCGCGACGATCCGAGTCATGGCGACACTCTACGGGCCCCGCCCCACGCCCGCCGCCGCGCCTCAGGAGCGCTCGAGCCACACGAGGGAGTCCCCCGACCGATCGGCGATCGCCCGGCGAAGCTCCGGGCGCCTCGACAGGTCGGGGTCCGCCGCGACGATCCCGTCCGCCAGCGTCCGCGCCGCCTCGATGATCGCCGCGTCTCGGCGCACCGAGAGGAACTCCAGGTGCGAGGACCGGCCCGACTGGTCGGCGCCCAGCACGTCGCCCTCGCGCCGCAGCACCAGGTCGGCCTCGGCCAGGGCGAAGCCGTCGGTCGTCGACGCGAAGGCCTCCAGGCGCTCGCGTCCGGCGGGGGTGAGCTCATGACGGTGGACCGCCATGCAGATCGACGCCGCCGACGAGCGACCGACCCTCCCGCGCAGCTGGTGGAGCTGGGAGAGCCCGAACTGCTGGGCGTCGACGATGACGATCATCGTCGCCTCGGGCACGTCGACGCCGACCTCGACGACGGTCGTCGCGACGAGGACCGGGGCCGCGCCCGAGGCGAACTCCTCCATGATCCTCGCCTTGTCCTGGGCACCCGTGCGGCCGGTGAGCTCGCGCACGCCCGTATCCGCCAGCGGCGTGCGCGTGCGGATATCCTCAGCGACCGCGCTCACGCTCGCCAACGGGGGGCGGCGAGCACCCGACTCGTCCGCGTCCGAGTCGGCGACGGCCTCGTCCTCGTCGATCCTCGGGCACACGACGTAGACGCGCCCGCCCCGGTCGACCTCCTCCCGGGCCCGTTCCCACAGGCGCCCCATCCACGCGGCGTTGGCCGCGTCGACGAGATGGGTGGCCACGGGCGAGCGGCCGGGCGGCAGCCCCGTCATCCGCGTTTCGTCGAGGTCCCCGAAGACCGTCATCGCGACCGTCCTGGGGATCGGGGTCGCCGTCATCACGAGCTGATGGGCCGCCCGGTCGTGCGACGAGCGCAGGCGGTCGCGCTGGGCGACCCCGAAGCGGTGCTGCTCGTCGACGACGACGAGGCCCAGATCGGCGAAGCTCACCGAGTCCTGGAGGAGCGCGTGCGTGCCGACGACGATCAGGGGCGCGCCCGAGCGCATCGCCTGATCGATGTGGCGTCGGGTCGCCGTGGGCGTCGACCCGGTGAGGAGGCGCACGTCGAGCATCGGGTGGTCCGCCGTCAGAGGTTCGACCATCCGGGTGATCGAGGAGAAGTGCTGCTCGGCGAGGACCTCCGTGGGGGCGACGAGGGCCCCCTGGTGGCCGGAGCCGACGACCTGCATCAGGGCCGCGAGCGCGACGACGGTCTTGCCGGAGCCGACATCGCCCTGGAGGAGCCGCTGCATGGGGCGCTCCTCCTCCAGGTCGGCGCCGATCTCGTCGACGGCGCGCCTCTGGGCGTCGGTGAGGTCGAAGGGCAGGGCGCGCATGAGGGCGTCGAGGAGGGCGTTTCCGGCCCGCGGGCACGCGGGCGCAGATCGGGCTGCCGCTCCCTCGCGGGCCAGGACGAGGGCGGTTTGGAGGATCAGGGCCTCCTCCCAGGCCAGAGCGGTGCGGGCGATGCGGTGGTCCTCGTCGGTCTGGGGGCGGTGGAGGAGCCTGAGGGCGCGGGCCTTGGTCGGCAGGCCGTGCTCGGCGCGAGTGGTCTCGTCGAGGACGTCGGGCACGTCGGAGTCGTCGAGGGCGTCGAGGGCCATGCCGATCGCTCGGGCGAGCCTCCACGAGGTCAGACCCGAGACGGACGGGTAGATGGGGATCGGGCGCTCGGCGTGGCGGCGCAGGCCCTCCTCGTCCCCGTCGGCCCCCTCGAAGCTCGGATGGGTCAGGTGGAGGCGCCCCCGGTAGGAGCCGACCTTGCCGGCGAAGAGGAACGAGGCCCCGGGGACGAGGAGGCGCTCGTGGGGGATCAGCTTGTACTGGTTCTTGGCGAAGAAGGTCGCGCCGATGCGGTCGGAGCCGTCGGTGAGGTCGACTTCGAGGCGGACGCCGGCGCCGGACCGATTGGCCACGAGCCTGGTGGAGGCGACTTCGGCGAGGATCGTCACGTCGTCGCCGTCGCGCAGGGAGGACAGGGGGGTCAGCCTCCCCCAGTGGTAGTAGCGTCGGGGCGCCAGGGCGAGGAGGTCCCCGACGGTGGCGACGCCGACGGCGTCGAGCTTGCGGGCCAGCGCCTGGGGGACGCGCAGGCCGATGGGGGTGTCGAGGGCGTTCACGTCAGGCGAGCCCTTGGAGGAGGCTGGGGCCGGGCTGCCCGCCGTCGCGCGTGTCGATGTCGACGACGGCGGGCGCCTCCAGGGCGAGCATCTGACGGGCGGTGGCGGCCACGAGGGGGCCGTCGGCCCCTCGGGCGACGAGGAGGCGGCAGCGGATCGAGCCCTTGGCGCGGACACGGGCCGCGGCGGCGGCCATCGCCTCGTCGTCGAGGGCGTCCGGGATGGGCGAGACGACGCTGTCGGCGAGGGCGGTGCGGGCGGTGTCGCGCAGCATCGTCGTCATGGTACCGGCGACGGCCCTCCCTCCGGGCTGGGGGACGAAGAGAGGGGCGCAGGCCTGGGCGACGAGGAGCGCGGACAGGTCGTCGGCGGTATCGGCGAGGATCAGTCCGGGGCGGGGCCCGCCCTCGGAGTCCGCGGCGGGGATCATCGGGGCGATGGAGGAGGCGAGTCGGGCGCTGGCCTCGTCGCAGGGGGCGATGAGGGCGATGCCGGTGGAGGACGAGGCGGCGGCCTGCCACAGCCCGGCGGCGTCGTCGGCCGCGGGGTCGAGGAAGACGATGGCGCCGGCGCGGGCGAGGTCCTCGACGAGACCGGGCGCGCGCGTGCAGGCGATGACGCGGGCCCGCTCGACTCGGCGGACGGGGCGGCGCTCGAGGAGCCGGACGCCCCGGTGGGTCAGGCCCTCGTCGGCGAGGTCGTCGACGCCGATCTGGTCGTCGGGCCGGGCGTCGGCGACTTGGAAGCGCAGGATCCTGCCGGCGCGCGGGAGGGCGGCGAGGGGGGCGGAGGTGTCGACGTGGAGTCGCCACTCCCCCATGCCGAACAGGTCGACGCGGCCGACGTAGGAGGTGCGCGCCCCCAGGGAGTCGAGTCGGCCGACGACGTCCACGAGGTCGGAGGGCATGCCCTGGACGATGATGTCGACGGTGAAGCCGCGTCCGGGCGGCGGGGCCTGGGGCGAGGGGGCGCCTCCGGTGGAGGCGGCGAGGTCGGCGAGCATCTGCGCAAGGGATTCGAGCATCGCGGGGTCGTCGCGGACGGACGAGTCGAGGCAGGTCAGGAGGAGGGCGAGGACGGCGCCGCCGGCGTCGATGCGGCCGGTGCGGTCGTTGGTGGCCTCGACGAGCCCCATCTGGGCCTGGGCGGAGAAGCGGGAGATGATGTCGTCCTCGTCGGGGAGGGTGTCCCCGAGCCCCGCGAGGTCGTCGCGCGCGCCGGCGAGCATCGTGGAGACGGCGGCGGACGCGTCGATGCGGGTGATGCCCTCGTCGGGGAGCGAGCGGAGCATGCGCCGCAGGGAGACGGGGGTCGGGGCGGCGTCGGCGTCGAGGGAGGCGGCCCAGGTCGCGAGCAGGCCCGTCAGGAGGGAGGAGACGTGCCCGACGCCCCGGTGGATCCCCGCGTCGACGGCGATCTCGAGCCCGGACAGGAAGGTGGCGCGCGGGTCGAGCGCTCTGAGCGCGGCCGACATCGCGGCGAAGGTCTGCGCTGCGTTGGCCCCGGTGTCGCAGTCGGATCCGTCCCATCCGTCGAGGTCGTTGAGGAAGGGGGCGAGCCGATCGGCTTCATCGGCCGCGGACGCCAGGGCTGCGGCGAGGCTGGAGGCTGTCAGTGGCACTGTTCCCTCGGTTCGATCGACGGTCTCGGGCGTGTCGTACATTGTCGCTTCCCTCGATCGTTGTGTGCCACCTGACACGCATTCGCGGCGGTGGCGACTTGGTGGGACCTGTTCGGATCCGTTACGCTGTCATAGTTGCCTGCGGTGGGGTTCCACCGTTGAATGACCGTCCCGCTCCCGGCGGGGTTGACTGCAAGGAAACCGAGGAGAACATCGTGGCTGCCGTTTGTGACGTGTGCGGTAAGGGACCCGGCTTCGGCAAGAGCGTGTCGCACTCGCACGTTCGCACCAGCCGTCGCTGGAATCCGAACATTCAGCGCGTTCGCGCCCTGGTCGAGGGGACTCCCAAGCGCCTGAACGTGTGCACCAAGTGCCTGAAGTCCGACAAGGTCGTTCGCGCGATCTGAGTCGGCCGTCCCCCGTCATCGGGGATGGGAGCAGAGGGGCCCGCCGTACGGCGGGCCCCTCCTCGTTCCTCCGGAGCCCATCGCCGGGTACCGAGCCTCGACGAGGATCTTCCCGTTTCCCGTGCGCCCGGTCATCGGACACGCTCGTCGCCTAAGGGCCGAGGAATGCGGTCAGTCGACGATTCGAGTCCCGCGCAGCTGCGGAGCGCGGATCGTTCCCCGCCTCCTGCCACGGCGCTCCTTCACGAAGGGCGCGCCGCCGGTGGTGGAGGAAGCGATCAGTCGTTGGCGAAGTGGTCCCACAACCCGTGGAGCTCGCGGCCGTGGAAGAGGATCGCCGGCCGTTCGCCGTCGCGAGGGGCCCGGATCGTCCCCAACGGGGCGTACCCGTCGGGCAGCGGGGTATCGGGGCCGAAAGCCGCGAGCATCCCCTGGTCCTCCCCTCCGCCGAGCACCCATCTGAGTGGGTCGGCGCCGATCATGTCGGCGACGGGGCGAAGACGCTGCGCGTGGACCTCCAGCAGCTCCTCGTCCAGTTCGATGACGACTCCGGAGGCCCGCGCCATCCGCCCGCCGTCCATGGCGATCCCGTCGGAAAGGTCCATCATCGCGTGGACCCCTGCGGCGGCGGCCGCGGGCCCCGCCTCCAGCGGCGGCGTCGGCGCCCGGTAGGCGTTGAGCGCGTCGGCGAACACCCCCATCGACGCCTCGTCGCGGACGGCCGGGTCGATGTGGCCGCCGAGGAGCAGATCGAGGCCGGCGTAGGACAATCCGATGGGGCCGGCCGCCGCGAGCACGTCCCCCGGCCGGGCGCCCGAACGGGTGATCGGATCCGCCTCGCACCACCCCATGGCGGTGATCGACAGGACCATCTTCTCCCCCGCCGACAAGTCTCCTCCGACGACGCCGGCGCCCGCCGCGCGGGCTCGCTCCCCCAGGCCCGAGACGAGTCGCATCAGCCACTCGACCTCGGTGTCGGGCGTGAGGACCAGGGTGACGACGAGGGCCGACGTCCGCCCCCCCATCGAGGCGATGTCGGAGAGGTTCTGCGCGGCGATGCGCGCCCCGATCTGCTCGGGGTCCGACCACGCGCGGTGGAAGTGCTGGTCCTCGACGATGACGTCGGTCGTGACGACGAACGACCCCTCCGGCGAGGCCACCTGCGCGCAATCGTCGCCGATGCCCAGGAGCGTCCTGTCGCCACTGGGTAGGATTTCCTCGAAACGGCGAATGAGTTCGCTCTCGCTCATCTGTGCCACGCGCATCATGGTCACAGGGTAATCGACGGCATCGGCGTCCGCGGATGCCCCCTCGTCGTGAGACGACGGATCTCATCACGGGCGCGGATCTGACGCGCCCCGCGGGCTCAGCCGCGCGCGAGGGCGCAGTGCTGGGAGGCGAAGAGGCACATGGCCGCCGCCGACGCGACGTTGAGGGACTCGGCCTCCCCCGTCATCGGGATCGCCACGAGGAGATCGCACAACGCCATCTCCTCCTCGGACAGGCCCCGCGCCTCATTGCCGAGGACCCACGTGTGGGTCGCCTCCAGCGGCGAGCCCGCGCCGCGCTCGGCGGCGCGGACGAGGTCGGAGAGGGACTCGGTCCCCGCTCCTCCCGAGGTGCCGAGGACCACCGACCCCCATCGGCGTTGAAGGGCGATCGCCTCGTCCAACGAGGCGGCCGGAACGATCGGCAGGTGGAAGACCGACCCGGCCGAGGCCCGCACGACCTTCGGGCCGCGCACGTCGACCGTGCCCGAGACGGCGACGACGGCAGCTGCCCCCATCGCGTCAGCCGTTCGGATGATCGTCCCCACGTTGCCGGGATCGCGCCCCTGGGCGAGCAGGACGATCGTCGACCCCGGAGCGGGAGCCGCGGCCGCGTCCTTAACGGCGTCGAGGCCCACGACCGCGAGGATCCCCTGGGCGTCGGCGCTCATCGCCGCGGCGACCCCGTCGCTGACCTCGTGGACCCATCGGGTCGCCTCCCGGGCCTCCCGAAGGATCCGAGGATGGCGGTCGGCGGCGGAGCGCGTCAGGTAGACGTCGCGCACGGCTTCGCGCCGGTGGCGGACGACCTCGCGCACCGCCTGAGGCCCCTCGACGAGCATGAGGCCCGAGCGCGAACGCGCCGAGCGCCCGACCAGTCCCGCGACCCTGCGCACCCTGTCGGAATGCGGGTTGTCGAGGACGGGCGGGCGCCCGGCGGAGAGGCTCACGCGCGCGTCAGGCCCTGGGGGCGTTGACGTCGGCGGGCAGCGCGTCCTTGGCGACCTGGACCAGGGCGTTGAACGCGGCGATGTCGTTGACGGCCAGCTCGGCGAGCATCCGGCGGTCGACCTCGACACCGGCCAGGGACAGGCCCTGGATGAAGCGGTTGTAGGTCATCCCCTGGGCGCGCGAGGCGGCGTTGATGCGCTGGATCCACAGGCGGCGGAAATCGCCCTTGCGGGCCTTGCGGTCGCGGTAGGAGTAGACGAAGGAGTGAGTGACCTGCTCCTTGGCCTTGCGGTACATGCGCGAGCGCTGGCCGCGGTAGCCGGAGGCCTGCTCGAGGACTGTGCGACGCTTCTTCTTGGCGTTGAGTGAACGCTTAACACGTGCCATATGTGTTCATATCTCCTAGTTCGAGCCGGTCACTTGCCGAGCAGGCGCTTGACGCGCTTGACGTCGGCGGTCTCCAGGACCTGATCGGTGGCCAGGCGGCGGGTCTTGCGGGAGGACTTGTGCTCGAGCAGGTGGCGGGCGCCGGCCTGCTCGCGCATGATCTTGCCCGACCCGGTCACGCGGAAGCGCTTCTTGGCACCGGAGTGAGTCTTGTTCTTCGGCATCTCTCTTATTCCTTCTTCTCAGGCAACGGCGTCGCGTTGTCTTCAGTCGTTCTCCGTGGCGGGCGCCTCGGCCCGGGCCGACCGGGCCTGGACCTTGCTCGATCGCTCGGCGCGCTTATCGCGGCGCTCCGCGCGCTCGGCCTCGCGGCGCTTGCGCTGCTCGTTGAGGGCGTCGGCCTTGCGCTTGGTCGGGGCCAGCACCATCGTCATGTTCCGCCCGTCCTGGCGGGGCATCGACTCGACCGTCGCCAAGTCGCCGATCTCGTCGGCCAGGCGCTGGAGGAGGCGGACGCCGGCCTCGGGGCGGGACTGCTCGCGGCCTCGGAACATGATCATGACCTTGACCTTGTCGCCGGCCGACAGGAAGCGCTCGACGTGGCCCTTCTTGACGCCGAAGTCGTGGTCGTCGATCTTCAGTCGGAAGCGGATCTCCTTGAGCTGCGTGTTCGCCTGGTTACGGCGCGCGTCGCGGGCCTTCTGGGCCGCTTCGTACTTGAACTTGCCGTAATCCATGAGCTTGGCGACCGGCGGCTTCGCGTCGGGCGCGACCTCGACGAGGTCCAGACCGGCCTCCTCGGCCAGGCGCAGCGCGTCCTCGACGCGGACGACGCCGACCTGCTCCCCTCCGGGTCCGACGAGGCGAACCTCGGGGACGCGGATTCGCTCGTTGATGCGAGTCTCGCTGATGGGTGGCTCCTTCCACGGAAACTTCTCCGGGGCAACGAAAAACCTCCGCTGCGCCCGATGCGCGCGGAGGTCCGCCCGTGCAGCCGACGCGCGAAAGCGCCGACCGCATGAACCCGATCCCCTCGCGTCCGCCGAGACGGCACCTCGATCCTCGCGGATCGAGCGGGGATCCAGGTGGGATTCTCTCCGCTTGCATTCCGGGCGCTCGCCCGGACGGTCGGATCCACACTACCAGCGGGCCGAGCCGCCGGCCAAACCACTGCCCCGCGTCGGCGGTGGACTGCCTCACACGCCGGCGTTCGCGCGCGGGCGCCCCTCCGTCTGCGCCCGGCCCCGGCCCAGCGACGCGACGACGACCGCGAAGAGCAACGGCACCAGGGCCGACAGGAGAACCCCCGTGCGCAGCCCCGTCCCCCCGTCATCGGGCAGAAGCGCCGACACCGGGGCGAAGGTGACGGCGGCCGCCTCGGAGATCACCCCCGCGCCCGACGGGCCCAGCGTCGCCCCCGTGTCGCCCGCGAGCGCCAGGACCGCGAACATCGCCGCCCCGCCCGTCGGGAAGCGCGCCGCCGTCAACGAGAACGTCCCCGGCCACATGAGGGCCACGAAGACGCCGCAGCCGGCGCACGCCAGAAGCGACGCCACCGGCGCCGACGACACCGCGCAGATGAGATAGCAGACCGCCGCCCCCAGCCCCGAGGCGATGAGGAGCCTGCGCAGATCGACGGACGCGCCCAGAGTCGCGTGCCACATGCGCCCCAGGCCCATGAGGAGGGCGAACAGGCCCGGTCCCAGGAGGTCCCCCACCTGCTTGGGCATCCCCGTCGCCGACTGGGCGAAGAACGACGACCACTGCGACATCGTCAGCTCCGACGCGCCGCCCATCGCCATGAGCGCCAGGAGCGCGAGGAAGACTCCCGAGGCCCCCAGTTCGCGCAGCGGCGTGCGCTCGCCATCGGGGATCGCCGGCGGCATCGGCGCGCGCAGGAGGATCAGGCCGTTGACGACCGGGACGATCGCCCACAGGAGCGGGAGCATCCACCACCTGCCCTCGCCGATGACGGCGAGGAGCCCCGTCGTCACGAGGACCACGCCGAGCTGTCCCCAGCAGTAGAACGAGTGCAGGAGCGCCATCCCCGCGGCCTTCGACCGGTCGGACTCGGGGATGTGCTCGACGATCGGGCTGACGACGACCTCCAGGAGGCCGCCGCCCACCGCGTAGACGCTGATCGCCAGGCACAGCCCGACGAAGGGCGACGCCAGGACGAGGGGCAGGACCGCCAGGGCGATCAGTCCCAGCGCCGAGCAGGCGTGCCCGGCGACGATCGCGCGGCGATAGCCGACCCGGTCGATGACGCCGATGGCGACGAGGTCCGTGAGGAGCTGGACCGCGAAGTTCAAGGAGGCGAGGAGCCCCAACCTGGCCACGTCGATGCCGTAGGCCTGATGGAGGACGATGAACAGCAGGGGCGCGAGGTTGTTGACGATCGCCTGGACGACGAAGCCGACATGGCTCGCGCGTCGGGTAGTGGCCCAGGTCATCGGGCCTTCCTCCGCTCAGCCCGGACCGGGGTCAGCTCGATGCGGTCCGCGGCCGCCGCCAGGCGCGGGGAGGCCCCCACGGCCCGCACGGCGGCGTCGACCTCGACGCGGGCGTCCGCGCGCGGGTAGTCGGGATCGACCTCGATCTCGACGCGGGTCGTCCCCTCCCCGGCGTAGCGGACCCTGACGTCCGTCACGGGCCCGCCGCCCGCACCTCCGACGCCGGCGAGGCGCCGCAGTTCCGAGGCGAGCTCGGCGTCGCGCCACGCGGGCAGCCAGCGGTCGCCCTGGGCGAGGGCGGCCGTTGCCGGACGGGGCACGAGGACGGCCGCCCCCGCCGGGTCGACGAGGAGGCGCCCGGAGGTCTCGACGAGGGCCGCCAAGCAGGCGCGGCGCGCCTCGAGGGCCATCGGCCGGTCGCCGGGTCGGTCAGCGGCCAGCGACTCGGCGCAGGTGTAGACGGCCAGGGCGGGTCCGGCGGCGGCGTCGACGCGGACGAAATCGATGTCGAACCGGTCCGGATCGGCGTTCGCGTGGACCCCGGCGACCCTCGGGTCTGCCTCGACGGGGACGGGGACGATGACCCTCTCGCTGCCCAGCGCCTCGACGAGGGCCTCCAGGCGGGCCGCCCCGCAGTCGTCGGCCGCTCCCACCGCCAGCGCGGCCGCCGTCATGGGCAGCGCCTGACCGACGTCGGAGCGGTCTCGGCTGCGCATCGCCAGTCGTTGGGCGAGCTTCGCGCGCTGCTCCTCGGTGAGGAGGGGTCCCGTCGCGCCGCTCACGGCCGGTCCTGGGGGCCGGCGACCGCGAGCGCCTCGGCGAGGGTGAAGCGCCCGGAGTACAGGGCCTTGCCGATGATCGCGCCCTCGAGGCCGGCGCCGACGAGGCCCCGCAGCGCCTCGAGGTCGTCGAGGGACGAGACCCCTCCCGAGGCGACGACGGCCGCGTCCGTGGCCGCGCACACGCGGGCGAGGAGGTCGATGTTGGGCCCCGACAGCATCCCGTCGCGCGACACGTCGGTGACGACGTAGCGCGCGCAGCCGGCGGCGTCGAAGCGGGCGATCGTCTCGAACAGATCGGGGCCCTCGGTGGTCCAGCCCCGCCCCGACAGGGTCTCGCCCCGCACGTCGAGCCCCAGCGCGATGCGATCGCCGAACCGGCCGATGACCCTCTCGGTCCACTCGGGGTTCTCGATCGCCGCCGTTCCGAGGTTCACCCGCCGGGCGCCAGCGTCCAGCGCGCGGCGCAGGGACTCGTCGTCGCGGATCCCGCCCGTGAGCTCGACGTCGATCGGCAGCTGAGCGGTGATCGACTGCAGCAGGGCCGCGTTCGACCCCCGGCCGAAAGCCGCGTCCAAGTCGACGAGGTGCAGCCACCGCGCCCCCTCCTCGACGAAGGAGCGGGCCGCGTCCAGCGAGGCGCCGTACACGGTCTCGGTGCCGGCCTCGCCCTGCGTGAGGCGGACCGCCTGGCCGTTGACGACATCGACCGCGGGCAAGAGGATGAGTGCCGGCATGTCGGGCCTTTCAGTGGGGGGATCGCGCCTCGGCGGATCGCTGGTGGACGGTGGAAGAGGAGGAGGCCCTCTGAGCGGGAGGCCGGGCCTTAGAGCGAGGCGATCCAGTTCTCCAGCAGGGTCAGGCCCGCGTCCCCGGATTTCTCCGGGTGGAACTGGGTGCCGCACAGGGGGCCGTTCTCGACGGCGGCGACGAATCGCGACGCCCCGTGGACCGCCCAGCTCGTCAACGGCGGGGTCGTTCGCCCCCCGTCGAGCAGCGCCGCGGGGTCGTCGACGGCGGCGTAGGAGTGGACGAAGTAGAAGCGCTGGTCCTCCACCCCCCTGAACAGGACGGACCCCTCCCCCGCCTCGACCCTCGACCAGCCCATGTGGGGGACGACGGGGGCGTCGAGGAGGAGGACCCGTCCGGGCCACTGCCCCAGGCCCTCGTGCTCGCCCTTCTCCGCGGACCGCTCGAACATCACCTGAAGGCCGACGCACACGCCCATGACGGGCCTGCCGCCGGCCAGTCGCCTGTCGATGAGGCGCGGCGCGTCGACGGCCCGCAACTGCGCCATGACGGCGGCGAAGGCCCCGACCCCGGGCACGAAGAGCCCATCGGCCCCCAGGACGGCGTCGGCGTCGGCGGTCAGCTCGACCCGGGCCCCGACCCGTTCGAGGGCCCGGCACGCCGAGCGGACGTTCCCCGATCCGTAATCGAGGACGACGATGCGCGCCATCACGACCCCCGTCTCTTCGTGAACCAGCCGATGGGACCGCCGGGGCGTCGCCTGGCGCCCTGGGAGGACACCGAATCGCCGTAGTCGCCGGGGCGGGTGCGCCCCAGGAGGAGGTCCTCGGCGGCCTGCGGCATGGCCCCGAGGAGGACGCCCGCGGGGATGGGGTCCTCGGGCCGGCCGGCGACGTACCGCTGGGCCGTGATCCGGCCGGACACGCCGGGCTCGGCGCCCTCGCCCTCGACGAGCCACGACATGAGGGCGACCGCCCCGTACTTCGACAGGCGCGAGACGACGCGCGCGACCGCGTCGACGGCCTCGGGCATCGGCTTGGTGTCGGCGAGCAGGTCGTCGAACTCGTCCTCGGCGGTGGGACGCGTCTCGACGCGCAGCCACACCCCGGTCCACGGCTTGAGGCGGACGACGGATTCGCGGATCCCCGTCAGGGACAGGAGCGAATGGAGGGCCTCGGGCGAGGAGATCGGCGCGAGGACGAGGCCGACCGAGAGCCGACCCCCCTCCAGGTGGAGGGACTCGTCGACGGGGATGTCGTCGGCGTCGCGACCGTCCTCGGCGGGTCGCCCGCCCGCGTCGGGCCCCTCCGCCGCGTCGAGGCTCCCGTCGGAGTCCTCCAGCCCGGCGACGAGGTCGCGGAACTGCGCGTCGATGTCGTCGTGGTCGTTCATCACCGCCCCTTCCCGATCAGGCCACTGTAGCGCGGGCCACGGCGCTCAGAGCGCGCCCTTGGTCGACGGGATCCCGTCGACCCGGGGGTCCTTCTCGACGGCCGTGCGCAGAGCCCGCGCGAGGGCCTTGAACTGGGCCTCGACGATGTGATGGGGATCGCGCCCGGCGAGAACCGTCATGTGCAGGCAGATCCCGGAGTTGAAGGTCAGGGACTCGAAGACGTGACGGGTCATCGACCCCGTGTAGTGGCCGCCGATCAGGTGGTACTCCTGACCGGCGGGCTCGCCCGAGTGGACGACGTAGGGGCGGCCCGCGACGTCGACGACGGCCCGCGCGAGGGCCTCGTCGAGGGGGACGGTGGCGTCGGCGAAGCGGCGGATCCCCCGCTTGTCCCCCAGGGCCTCCTTGAGGGCCAGGCCCAGGCAGATCGCCGTGTCCTCGACCGTGTGGTGGACGTCGACGTCGATGTCGCCCTCGGCGCGGACGGTCAGATCGATGAGGGAGTGCTTGCCCAGGGCGGTGAGCATGTGGTCGTAGAAGGGGACCGACGTCGAGATGTCCGTGCGGCCGGTGCCGTCGAGGTCGAGTTCAAGGTGGATCCTCGATTCCGAGGTCGCCCGGTCGATGACGGCGGTGCGGGGGGCGTTCATGCGGTGATCTCCTCGAGTGCTGTGGTGAAGGCGCGAGTCTCCTCGGGGGTGCCGACGCTGACGCGCAGCCACCCGTCGGGCCCAACGACGCGGATGAGGACGCCCCGGTCGAGCAGGGCGCGGAAGACGGCGTCGCGGTCGTCGAAGCGTCCGAAGAGGACGAAGTTCGCGTCGGAGTCGAGGGCGTCGAAGCCCTTGGAGCGCAGCCAGTCGACGAGGCCGTCGCGCTCGGCGCGCAGGCCCGCGACCTGGGCCATGAGCTCGTCCCTGTGGCGCAGGGCCGCCAGGGCGGCCGCCTGGGTGACGGCGGACAGGTGGTAGGGCAGTCGCACGAGCATGACGGCGTCGATGATCCGCCGGTCGCACGCCATGTAGCCCAGGCGCAGGCCCGCCATCCCGAAGGCCTTCGACATCGTCCGGGAGACGACGAGGTGCGGGTGGTCGGCGAGCAGCTCGAGGGCCGAGGGCACCCCGTCGCGGCGGAACTCCCCGTAGGCCTCGTCGACGACGACGAGGGAGGCGCTCGGCCCCCCGTCGACGAGCGGGCCCGTTCCGGCGGCGAGATCGAGGACGCGCCGCTGGTCCTCGACGGGCAGGGATGTGCCCGTCGGGTTGTTCGGGCTGGCCAGGAGCACCACGGAGGGCCGCTCGGCCCGCAGGATCCGCTCGACCTCCTCGAGGTCGAGGCAGTGGTCGGCGCGCCGGGATCCCTGGACCCACCGGGTGCTCGTGTCCCGCGCGTACTCGTGGTACATCGAGTAGGTCGGAGCGAACGAGACGACGGTGCGGCCGGGGCCGCCGAAGGCCTGGAGGATCTGGGTCATCACCTCGTTCGACCCGTTGGCGGCCCAGATGAGCGCGGGGTCGAGTCGCACGCCGGACTCGGCGGCGAGGTAGTCGGCCAGTGCCGCTCGCAGCTCCGAGAAATCCCGGTCCGGGTAGCGGTTGAGGCCGGCGGCGGCCCGCGCGACGGACCGGGCGATGTCGTCGACGACGTCGGGCGAGGGGGCGTAGGGGTTCTCGTTGACGTTGAGGCGCACGGGAACGTCGAGTTGCGGGGCGCCGTAGGGCTCGAGTCCGGCGAGGTCGGCGCGCACGGGCAGGCGGGTCATCGGCGTCCTCCCCGGGCGCGGCGGATCCGGGCGGCGGCCCCGTGGGCGGGCAGGCCCTCGGCCTCGGCCAGGGCGACGAGGTCGTCGGTCAGGGCGTCGAGGGCGTCCGCCGTGTACTCGACGACCTGCTGGCTGCGCAGGTACTGGGTGACGTTGAGCCCGGAGGCGAAGCGGGAGGTGCCCCCGGTCGGCAGGACGTGGTTGGATCCGGCGACGTAGTCGCCCAGGGGCACCGGCGAGTAGGGGCCGACGAAGATCGCCCCGGCGTTGCGCACCCGCAGGGCGTCCTCGCGGGCGTTCGCCGTGTGGATCTCGAGGTGCTCGGCCCCGTAGGCGTCGACGACGCGCAGACCCTCGTCGAGGTCGTCGACGAGGACGATGCCGGACTGGGGGCCGTCGAGGGCGGTGAGGATCCGCTCAGTGTGGAGGGTCCGGCGGGCCTGGATGGCGATCTGCTCGTCGACGGCGTCGGCCAGGGCCGGCGAGTCGGTGACGAGGACGGAAGCGGCGGCCGGGTCGTGCTCGGCCTGGCTGATGAGGTCGGCGGCGACGAAGACGGGGTCGGCGGAGTCGTCGGCGAGGACGGCGATCTCGGTCGTGCCCGCCTCGGCGTCGATGCCGACCTCGCCCTGGACGAGGCGCTTGGCGGCGGCGACGTAGATGTTCCCGGGGCCCGTGACGACGTCGACGCGGGCGAGCTCGTCGTCGCCGTCGACGACGCCGAGGGCGAGGGCGGCGATCGCCTGGGCACCGCCGACCGCCCACACCTCGTCGATCCCCAGGAGGGCGCAGGCCGCGAGGATCGTCGGGTGGGGCAGGCCCGAGAAGTCCGCCTGCGGCGGGGAGGCCAGGGCGATGGAGCCGACGCCGGCGACCTGGGCGGCGACGGCGTTCATGACGACGGACGACGGGTAGACGGCCAGACCCCCGGGGACGTACAGGCCGACGCGGGAGACGGGCAGCCACCGCTGGACGATGGTGCCGCCGGGGACGATCGTCGCCTCGGCGCCGACGGGCATCTGCTGGGCGTGGCCGATGCGCGCGTGCGCGATGGCGGTCTCCAGCGCGGCGCGCACGGCGGGGTCGAGGCCCGCGAGGGCGTCGTCGAGGGCACGCGCGGGCACGCGCAGCCGCTCGGGGCGGACGCGGTCGAAGCGCTCGGCGAGCTCGTAGAGGACGGGGGCCCCCTCGTCGCGGACCCGATCGATGATCGGGGCGACGACCCGGGCGGCCCCGGCGGTGTCGAGGGCGGCCCGGGGCAGGACGCGGGCGAGTTCTGCGGCCGAGACGCGTCGGCCGGTCAGATCAATGCGCTTCATGGTGCCAGGGTAGGCGATGATCGTCGTCGACGGCCCCGACAACCGGGGCGCGGACCGCCGGGCCGCTGGGATCCCGCGCCGATGGGATAATGGCCGGCGACCGCGTCCGCCCTCGTCCGTTGGAGGAGATCATGCCCGAGCCCCCCGTTGTCGACGTCACCGGCGAGATCAGGCTCGGCCAATTCCTCAAACTCGCGGGCCTGGCCGAGGACGGCGCCATGGCGCGCGCCATGGTCCAGGGCGGCGACGTCGTCGTCAACGGCTCGATCGACACCCGCCGGGGGCACCGGCTCGCCGACGGCGATCTCGTCGAGGTGGACGCTCCCGGGGGGCTCCTCGCCGCGCGCGTGCGCGTCGTCGGCTGACCGGCCGATCAGCCCCCCTGGTTCATCACCCCGTCGAGTCCGACGACGGCCTTGACATGGGAGAAGAACGCGCTGGATTGGGCGACTCTGAGCTTCGGGTCGAGCTCGACGACCGTCGTGCGCCCGGGCTCGCGCAGGTGGAGGCGCACCGGCGACCCGCCGGGGAAGGCCTCGAGGACGCCGCGCAGGCGGGTGAGCAGATCGGGCGTGCACCTGGAGGTCGCCAACTGGAGGTCGAGGGGCAGGTCGGAGCCGTCCGACAGGTCGAGGAGCGTCATCGACTGGCCGTAGACGGCCATCCCCTCGTCCCGGACGTTCACCTTCCCCTCGACCTGGACGATGATGTCCTGGGCGAGGTAGGACTGGATCGTGTCGTAGGAGCGCGGGAAGAACAGAACCTCGACCGAGCCCGACAGGTCCTCGATCGTCGCGATCGCCCACGCATTGCCCTGCTTGGTGACCTTCGTCTGCACTCCGGACACGAGCCCCGCGATCTTGACGACGCGGTCGGACATCGTCGACGGGTCGTCCGCGCCGACGACCTGGGCGATCTCGACGTCCTGATAGCGGGCGAGCGACGACTCGACGCCGCGCAGCGGATGGTCAGACACGTACAGGCCGAGCATCTCGCGCTCCTGGGCGAGTTTGAGCTTGCGGTCGAACTCGGGCACGTCGGGGATCTCGATGGCCAGCGACGAGCCGCCCCCCGCGTCGTCGTCGAGGCCGCCGAACAGGTCGAACTGCCCGACCGCCTCGTTGCGCTTGACGTCGATGATCGCGTCGATCGCCTCGTCGCACCGGGCGAGCATCGCGCGTCGGGTATGCCCCATCGAGTCGAATGCGCCTGCCTTGATGAGGGATTGGATCGTCCGCTTGTTGCACACGACCTGGGGGACTTTGTCGAGGAAGTCCTGGAAGGAGGCGAACCTGCCCTTCTCCTTGCGGGTCTGGACGATCGCCTCGACGACGTTGGCGCCGACGTTCTGCACGGCGTTGAGGCCGAAGCGGATCGCCTCGCCGTCAGGGGCGAAGTTGCCCAGGGAGGCGTTGACGTCGGGCTGGAGGACCTCGATGTCCATGTGGCGGCATTCGGCCAGGTACAGGGCGCGCCTGTCCTTGTTGTCCTTCGTCGAGGTCAGCAGGGCCGCCATGTACTCGGTGGGGAAGTTCGCCTTGAGGTAGGCGGTCCAGTAGGAGACGAGCCCGTAGGCCGCCGAGTGGGCCTTGTTGAAGGCGTACGCGGAGAAGGGGACGACGACGTCCCACAGGGCTTGGATCGACTCCTTGGAGTAGCCGTTGTCGAGCATGCCCTGCTGGAAGCCCTTGAACTGCTGGTCGAGGACCTCCTTCTTCTTCTTGCCCATCGCCTTGCGCAGGATGTCGGCCTGGCCGAGCGTGTACCCGGCGAGCTTCTGGGCGATCTGCATGACCTGCTCTTGATAGACGATCAGGCCGTAGGTCGTGCCGAGGATCTCCTCGAGGGGCTCGGCGAGCTCGGGGTGGATCGGGACGATCTCCTGGCGCCCGTTCTTGCGCAGGGCGTAGTTCGTGTGCGAGTTCGCGCCCATGGGGCCGGGCCGGTAGAGGGCGCCGACGGCCGAGATGTCCTCGAAGTTGTCGGGCTTCATGAGCTTGAGCAAGTCGCGCATCCCGCCGCCGTCGAGCTGGAAGACGCCGAGGGTGTCCCCGCGCGACAGCAGCTCGTAGGTGGCCTTGTCTGCCGTGTCGAGGTGGTCGAGGTCCGGGTCGGGCTTGCCGTTGAGGGCGATGTTCTCCAGCGCGTCCGAGATGACCGTGAGGTTGCGCAGGCCGAGGAAGTCCATCTTGAGCAGGCCGAGGGTCTCGCACGTCGGGTAGTCGAACTGGGTGATGATCGCCCCGTCCTGGGGGCGCTTCATGATGGGGATGATGTCGGTGAGGACGTGGGAGCTCATGATGACGGCGCACGCGTGGACGCCCCACTGGCGGGTCAGGCCCTCCAGGCCGAGGGCGTAGTCGACGACCTCGTGGATGTCGGGGTTGTCCTCGTAGAACTTGCGGAACTCGGTGGCCTCGGCGTAGCGCTTGTCCTTCTGGTCGAAGATGCCGTGGACCGAGATGTCCTTGCCCATGATCGCCGGGGGCAGGGCCTTGGTCAGCTGCTCGCCGACCTTGAAGTCCCTGCCGAGGATGCGCGCGGAGTCCTTGAGGGCCTGCTTCGTCTTGATCGTCCCGTAGGTGACGACCTGGCTGATCCGGTCCTCGCCGTACTTGCGCTTGACGTACTCGATGACCTCGTCGCGGCGGCGCTCGTCGAAGTCGACATCGAAGTCGGGCATCGAGATGCGCTCGGGGTTGAGGAACCTCTCGAAGATCAGGCCGTGCTCGAGGGGGTTGAGCTCGGTGATCTTCATCGCGTAGGCGACCATCGATCCGGCACCCGAGCCTCGCCCAGGGCCCACGCGGATCCCCTCGGACTTGGCCCAGTTGATGTAGTCGGCGACGGTGAGGAAGTAGCCGGGGAACCCCATCGAGATGATGACGTTCTGCTCGTACTCCGCCTGCTTGCGCACGTCGTCGGGGATCCCCTGGGGGAAGCGGTCGTTGAGGCCGCGCTCGACCTCCTTGATGAACCACGAGGTCTTGTCCTCGCCCTCGGGCACGGGGAATTCCGGCATGTAGTTCGCGCCCTCGGCGGTCGTGGTGAAGGAGACCTCGCAGCGCTCGGCGATCTCCAGGGTGGAGTTGCACGCCTGGGGGAGCTCCTTCCAGATCTCGCGCATCTCCTCGCTGGGGCGGATGTAGTAGCCGTCGCCGTCGAATTTGAAGCGGTCGGGGTCGTTGATCCGCGATCCGGAGTTGATGCACAGGAGGGCGTCCTGGATCTTGCGGTCCTCCCGCTTGACGTAGTGGGCGTCGTTGGTCGCCACGAGCGGGGCCTTCATCAGCTCGGCGAGCTCGAGGAGCTGCTTCTGGGTGCGCCGCTCGAACTCGATGCCGTGATCCATGAGCTCGACGTAGAAGTTCTCGGGCCCGAAGATGTCGCGCAGCTCCGCGGCCTCGCGGACGGCCTCGTCCCACTGCCCCAGGCGCAGGCGGGTCTGGACGGCGCCCGAGGGGCATCCGGTGAAGACGATGAGCCCCTCGTGGAACCGGCTCAGGAGCTCTTTGTCGGCGCGCGGCCACTTGCCGAACTGGCCCTCGGTGGAGGCGTACGAGCCGAGCCTGAAGAGGTTGTGCATCCCCTGGGTCGAGTAGGCGATGAGCGTCAGGTGGTTGTACGAGCCCGAGGCGGACACGTCGTCGCCGCGCTGCCAGGGCTCCCCCCACGTGACCTTCTGCCGGTCGAAGCGGCTGGTCCCCGGCGTCACGTAGGCCTCGAGGCCGATGATCGGCTTGACGCCGGCCTTGACGCAGTTCGAGTAGAAGTCGTAGGCGCCGAAGAGGTAGCCGTGGTCGGTGAGGCCGATGGCGGGTTGCCCGAGACGGGCGGCCTCCTCGGCCATGGCCTTGGTCTTCGCCGCCCCGTCGAGCATCGAGTACTCGGAGTGGTTGTGCAGGTGGACGAAGGAGTCTGTAGCCATGTGTCAGATCGTAGCCTCCGAGGCTCTCACCTGGAGAGGGTGCCCTCGATGCTGCGGGCCATCTCGACGTGCTCGATGCCGGCGTCCATGAAGACCTCGCCGCTCGTGATCGCGTACCCGAGGGCCTCGTAGAAGCCGCGGGCGCGCACCTGGGCGTCGAGGAGGACGAGCGCCGACCCCCCGACCGGGGTTCGCGCCGCGATGGCCGCGTGCATGGCCTCGACGAGGGCGGCGCCCACGCGCCGGCCCCGATGCCCGGCGAGGACGGCGATCCTGCCGAGGTGGTAGCGCCCGGGGGCGTCGGGGATGATCCGGCAGGTGCCGACCGTCAGGCCGCTGGGGTCGACCGCGTTGAGGTGGACGACGTCGTCGCGCATGTCCCTCGCGTCGATCTCGAGGACGAGGGGGCAGCCCTGCTCGACGACGAAGACCTCCCAGCGCACCGCCAGGGACGCGAGGCGCTGGTCCCGCGTCGTGGCCTCGACGACGCGCACCTGCGCGCCGGGGGCCGGCGTCGGCCCGTTCATCGCCGGGCCTCCCGCAGGCGGTCGAGGGCGCGGCGCAGATCCTCCGGGTAGGGCGACCGGACCGTCGTCGCCAGCCCAGTCCTCGGGTGGGAGAACCCGAGCTCGACGGCGTGGAGCCACTGCCGGCCGAGCCCGAGCCTGTCGGCCGCGACGGGATCGGCCCCGTAGAAGACGTCGCCGACGCACGGGTGGCCGACAGCCGCCATGTGGACGCGGATCTGGTGGGTGCGCCCGGTCTCCAGGTGGATGTCGAGGAGGGCCGCGCCGGCCATGAGCTCGAGGGTGTCGTAGTGGGTGACGGCCCTCTTGCCGCCGTCGACGACGGCCATGCGCCACTCGCGCGAGGGGTGGCGCCCGATGGGGGCGTCGATCGTGCCGGAGGCCGGATCGGGGTGGCCGGCGACGACCGCGTGGTAGATCTTGCGGACCGTGCGCTCCTTGAACGCCCTTTTCATCACCGAGTAGGCGAGTTCGGATTTCGCGACCATCATCGCGCCGGACGTCCCCACGTCGAGGCGGTGGACGATCCCCTGGCGCTCGGGCGGGCCGTAGCCGGTGATCCGGTAGCCCGCGGCTTCGAGGTTGCCCAGGACGGTCGGCCCGTCCCATCCGGGGCCGGTGTGGGCGGCGACGCCGACGGGCTTGTCGACGACGACGAGGTCGTCGTCGTCGTAGAGGATGTCCATGCCGGTCACCGGCGCGGGTGCGTCGTCGGGTTCGGGGATCGTCACCTCGAGGAGGTCGACGGCGGTCAGGCGATCGGATTTCGAGGCAGGGGCCCCGTTGACGAGGACGAGGCCGTCGGCGGCGAGGTCGGCGCAGCGGCTGCGCGACATGCCGAGCATCCGCGACAGGGCGGCGTCGACGCGCTCGCCGACGAGCGCGTCGGGGACGGGCAGGATCCGGGGCCGGGTCATCGGCGCTCACGACCGCCGTCGGCGCGATCTTGCCGGGAGGTGAGGACGAGGGCGAGCCACGCGGCGGCGACGACGATCCAGATGTCGGCGACGTTGCCGACGAACCAGCCGTTGTAGTTGATGAAGTCGACGACGTGCCCCTGACCGATGGCGGGGGGCCGGACCATCCGATCGATGAGGTTGCCGATGGCGCCGCCGGCGAGGAGCCCGATGGCGGCTCGCGCGCTCATCGACGGGTGGGCGCGCCAGACGAGCACGAGGCCGGCGAGGATGAGGACGGTGAAGACCGTGAAGACCCAGGTCGACCCCGCCCCCAGGGAGAAGGCGGCCCCCGAGTTGTGGACGAGCTGGAGGGTGAGGAGATCCGAGACCAGGGGGACCCGCTCTCCTTCGGTGAGCCCGTTCAGGGCCCACTGCTTGGTCGCCTGATCGGAGGCGACGGAGATGAGAAGGAGGGTGAGCCCGACGATCGCGGACCCCCGATCGGCTCGTCGAGCAGTGGTCCGGGTCATCATCGTGTGCGTCCTCCAACGGGTCTGGCGCGTCGATGGCGGTGGCGCTCACCGCGCCACCGCCATCGACGAGGGGGGAAAAGGGACTCAGGCCTCGCCGCCCGCGTTGATCTCGGAGAGCAGGGTCTCCAAGTGCCCGCGCAGATTCGAGCGGTACTCGGACTCGAAGGTCCGCAGCTCGTTGATCTTCGTCTCGAGGAGGCCGCGCTCCTGGTCGAGCTGGGCGAGGATCGTCTCGTGCTGCTTCTGCGCGTCGGCGATGATCTCGTCGCCCTTGGCGCGGGCCTCGGCGACGATCCGATCGGACTCCTCCTTGCCGTCGCGCACGTACTCGTCGTGGACGCGCTGGGCGAGGGCGAGCATCGAGGTCGCGGACTGGGCCGACTCAGACATGGGCTGCTCTTGAACAACCGGGGCCTCGACGACGGGCTCTTCGACGATCGGCGCCGCGGCCACGGGCTCCTCGACGACCGACGCCGCGACGGGGGCGGGCTCGTGGTCGGCGGGGGCCGGGGCCTCGTCGTGGGAGAGCTCGGCGATGCGGCGCTCGGCCGCCTCGAGCTTCTCCTTGAGGTCCTGGTTCTCCATCTGGAGCGTGTAGATCGTCGAGACGACCTCGTCGAGGAACTCGTCGACCTCGACCTGGTCGTATCCCTCGCGGAACTTCACGTACTGGAATTTCTTGTTGAGGACGTCCTCAGTGGTGAGCAGAGCCATTTCCTCGCCTCTCGGTCTTAGGGGTGCGATACGCGGCGAAGCGGTACTCCTGCGCGCATCTCAGCGCCCTCAATGTCGAGCGCCGATTAACACAACACGTTGATGATAGCCGACTCCGCAACACCGGCACCACTAATCACCCCAGTTCACAGGACATTCATCCGAAACAGCCCTCCGCCGGGCGTCGGCCAGGGCCGTCCGCCTCGCTCAGAACATGGCCTGGAGGGCCCCGCCGATGTTGCGGACGAGGAGCACCGCCAGGAAGAGCACCATGAACCCGACATCGAGGGAGACTCCTCCGCTCAGGCGCAGCGGCGGGATGTAGCGGCGCAAGAACCTGAGCGGGGGGTCCGTCAGCCAGTAGAGGGCGTTGGCGACCGGAAGGAGGACGCCCGCTGGACGCCATGACGGGGAGAGGAGCCGCACCCAGTCGAGGATCATCCGCACGATGAGGACGAGGAGGTAGAGGCCGGCGACGATGCGGATCGCGCCGCCGATCAGGCTGATGAGGTCTGCGATGATCGCGAGCACGATCAGCCGAGGGTGTACAGGGGGCCGCGGTGGCCGTTCTTGGTCGACCCGCACACCTCGACGGTGCTCGGCGACAGGAGGAAGACGCGGTTCGTCACCCGCTCGAACGCACCGTGCAGGCCGAAGGTCAGGCCGGCCGCGAAATCGACGAGACGGCGGGCCTCGGGCTCGGCCAGCTCGGTGAGGTTGATGATGACGGGGGTCCCGGCGCGGAAGGCCTCGCCGATGAGCATCGCGTCGGAGTAGCCCTCGGGGTGGACGGTGACGATGCGCGACAGGTCCGCGGCGGGCTCGGCTTCGGCGCGGGTCTCGGGGCGCTGGATCCGCGAGGGGGCGACGCGGTCGAGCGGCGCGACCTCCGCCAGCGGCGCGGGCTCCTCGTACTCGTCGAAGCGGTCGTCGACGTCGAGGTCGTCATCGGCGGGAGCCCAGCCGAAGAAGTTGCGTGCCCGTGCACCGAAAGATTCGCTCATCATGTCCTCCTGACCCGTGAAGCGGCACTGCACAAACTAATGCGCCGATCGACGAGGGGGCCGCAGGCGCGCCGACGGGGTGCTCAGATCCGGGGGGGCCGCGGCGATGACGCTCGCCTGGCGCCCGCATCCGGGGTCGCGCCGGAACGAGTGGAGGAGCGGGTCCTCGCGGGTGCAGCGCGGATCGGCGTCGACCCGGCATCCCAGGCCCGTCAGGCGCCCGACGGCCGCTGCGACGAGATCGAGGGAGGCGGTCCCCCACGTCGTCCGCGCCGCCGCCCCGGGCAGAACTCCCGCGGCCTCGTCGCGCATCGCGTCGGGGACTTCGTAGCATCCCGCGCAGATCGACGGGCCGATGAGCGCGTCGATCCGCGTCGCCCCGAGCTCGCGGAGGATCTCCACCGCTCGATCGAGGATCCCGCCGACGAGTCCGCGGCGCCCGGCGTGAACGGCGGCGACGAGGCCGCCGCGGTCCGCGGCGAGCAGGACCGGCAGGCAGTCGGCGGTCATCACCGCGACGGCCGGCGCTGAGGGCCAGTCCCGGGCGTCGACGACGAGGCCGTCGGCGTCGATCGGCCCCCACTCCCCTCCCGCGCGCTCCCCCACGCGGACGCCCTGCCCGTCGACGGTGGCCTCGAGGCCGCCGTCGACGGGGCGCAGGAGGGCGACGCGCGTCGAATGCGTCTGCTCCATCCATGCGACGGGGGCGCCGATGGTCTCGCGGACGGCTCCGCGTCGGCGGTGGACGGCCTCGGGGTCGTCGCCGACGTGCAGTCCGAGATTCCCCCGGTACGGGTCGGCGCCCGGACCCGCCTGAGTCAGGAGGATCCGGGCGCCGCCCAGGGTCAGGCTCTCCACCGTCAGCGGAGGAAATCGGGCACGTCGAGATCGTCGACGGCGTCGGCCTCCTCGTCGAAGACGCGGGGGACCTCCAGCGACTGATCGGCATTGCGGATCGGCTCGACGCGGGACCGGTCCCGCGTCTGGGCCGACGGCATCGCGGCGGCGCGGGTCGGCACCTCGGGGGCGGCCCGGTGGGCGGGGGCCGCCGGCGGGACCTCGCCGAGGGGACGCTCGGTCTGGGCGGCGGGGGCGGCCGCCGGCGCGGGGCGCATCGAGGGGGCGGCCGCGGTCTGGGGGGCGCGGGCCTCGGGGCTCTCGTCGAATCCGGCGGCGATGATCGTCACGCGGATCTCATCGCCGAGGGCGTCGTCGATGACGTTGCCGAAGATGATGTTCGCCTCGGGGTGGGCGGCCTCGCGCACGAGCTGCGACGAGTGGTAGATCTCCTGAAGGCCGAGGTTCGACCCTCCCTGGAAGAACATGAGGACCCCGTGGGCGCCGTCGATGGACGCCTCGAGCAGCGGCGAGGAGATCGCGGTCTCGACGGCTCGCAGCGCGCGGTCCTCCCCGGTCGCGGCGCCGATGCCCATGAGGGCCGACCCGGCGTCCTTCATCACGGACTTGACGTCGTTGAAGTCGACGTTGATGAGGCCGGGCGTGGTGATGAGCTCAGTGATGCCCTGGACACCGGATAGGAGGACCTGATCGGCGGCCCGGAAGGCGTCGAGGACGGAGATGTTCGAGTCGGAGATCTCCAGGAGGCGGTCGTTGGGGATGACGATGAGGGTGTCGACCTCGTCGCGCAGGGTCTCGACGCCGGTCTCGGCCTGGGCGGCGCGGCGATTGCCCTCGAAGGAGAACGGGCGGGTGACGACGCCGACGGTCAGGGCCCCCGCGTCGCGGGCGACCTTGGCGACGACGGGGGCCGCGCCCGTGCCGGTGCCGCCGCCCTCGCCGGCGGTGACGAAGACCATGTCGGCGCCCTCGAGGGAGGCGCTGATCTCATCGATGTGGTCCTCGGCGGCCTTGCGGCCCACGGAGGGGTCCGCTCCCGCCCCGAGGCCGTGGGTCAGGTCGCGGCCGATGTCGAGCTTCGTCTCGGCGTCGGACATCAGGAGGGCCTGGGCGTCGGTGTTGACGGCGATGAACTCGACGCCCTTGAGCCCGACCTCGATCATCCGGTTGACGGCGTTGACCCCGCCCCCGCCGACGCCGACGACTTTGATCACTGCGAGATGGTTCTGCGGTGCGGCCATGTGCTGCTCTCCCCCGTTGTCATCGACCTTCAACCTCAAGTCGAAGGTTGATGTTCGGTCGTGTGTGTGGCGCGCACAAGGTAGGCGCGACCCCACCCCCCTTCAAGGAGGCGCGCGGGCGTGTCGAGCGTCGGCGACCCCTCAGGACGTCACGGGATGCGTGGGGGCGGACACGTCGTACACGGAGGCGGGCCGCTGATCGATGAGGATCGCCAGGACCTGGGCCTTGAGCGCGCTGTCCTCAACTGTCCCCCATGAAACGACCGCGCCCGACGCGAGGAGCAGGCGGATCGTCGACCCGTCGGCCTCGACCGAGCCGACGAGGCCACGGACCGACTCGTCAAGCGCCGCCCACACCTCCAGGGCGTCGGCCGCCGCCCCCGCCCGCGTCTCGTCGTCGGGCAGCACCGCCTGCGGCAGGCCCGCGGGGGTCTCCGGGACCTCCTCGAAGGCGACGCCCTCGTCGTCGACCAGCCAGTAGCCGGACTGCCCGGTCGTGAACATCACCGCCGTCCGCTGGACCACCGCGATCTCCAGCCCCGTCGGCCATCGCCGCTCGACCCGCGCGTCCTTGACCGCCGGAAGGGCCTCGACCGCGGCCCCCACCTCTCCCGCGTCGAGGCGCGTCAGCGGAACGCCCGCGTAGGGGGCGACCGACGACACCACCTGATCGACCGTCACCGACGTCCCATCGACCCCCGTCACCTCGATATTCGACGCCGACAATGCGAACACCGGGGAGAAGAACGCGACCCACGCCGCCACGACGACGACGCCGAGCGCGACGGCGCCCGTCAGGACCCTGTTGAGGCGCAGCATGGTCCGCGCCCGCCGCCTCTCGCGCCGGCGATCGGCGATACTCACCGCCGCCCGGGAGGACGAGGCCGGCCCGAGGACCGCCGCCGCGTCCCCCTGCCCGATCGGACCGGACAGGCGCCGCACCGGCCCGCGCCTCGTCGCATCGGGCCGAGCCGGCGCGCGGCCCCCCGCCGGGGTGCCCTGCAGGGGCGTGACGTGCTCGTCGCGCCGCTCGTCGCCGCCCCGACCGAGGACCGAGCGCCGATTTACCCGCGGCCCCGCCGCAGCCCCCTCCTCTGCGGCCGGCGAGATCGCGGCACGCCCCTCCTCCCGGTTGCGCCCGTCGGAAGCGGCGGGGCGCCTCGGACGAGGGGGCCTCACCGGCCCTCCTCCATGCGCCGCCACTCCTCGAGGGCGTCGTCGGCGCACGTCGTGATCGACCCGGCCCCCATGAGCATCAGTATCCCGCCAGGTTCGACGCCGCGGGCCGCCGAGCGGACGGCCTCGTGCATGTCCTCGACATAGCGCGCCCCCTCGACGCGCTCGGAGATCAACGTCGCGTCGACTCCCGGCTCCGGATCCTCGCGCGCCGCGTAGACGTCGGTGAGCACCACCCGGTCCGCCCCGGCGAGCGCCTCGGCGAACCTCTCGGCGAAGATCCGGGTCCGCGAGTACAAGTGGGGCTGGAAGACGACGCACACACCGCCGTCGCCGGCGACGAGACGGGCCTGCGCGATGGCGGTGGCGACCTCCGTCGGATGGTGCGCGTAGTCGTCGACGAGCCGGCGCCCGCCAACCTCCCCGCGCGTCTCGAAGCGCCGGGCGGCCCCGGTGAACGCCGTCAGGGCCCGCGCCATCGCCTCCGGGGCGATCCCCACCTCGACGCCCGCGGCCCACGCGGCCGCCGCGTTGAGGACGTTGTGCTCGCCGGGCACCGACAGCGCGAGCTCGACCCGGTCGTCGCCGCGCACGAGGACCGCGGCCGCGCCCGCCTCGCGCGCATCGACCCCGTGGATCTGCACATCCGGGGCGATGAGGGAGCGCTCGGGGCGCCCGTAGGCCACGACGCGACGTCCCCGCCCGGCAGCCGTGCGGGCCAGGCGGGCAGCCCCCTCGTCCTCGGCGCAGACGATGAGGAGCCCCCCGTCGACCAGGCGGTCGGAGAAGTCGACGAACACCCGCTCGAAGGCCTCGCGAGTCCCGTAGCGGTCCAGGTGATCCGGTTCGACATTGGTGACGATCTCGACGGCCGGCCGGTAATTGAGGAAGGAGCCGTCCGACTCGTCGGCCTCGGCGACGAAGACGTCCCCGGACCCCAGGTGAGCGCCCGAGCCGAACTGCGGGAGTGTCCCGCCGACGGCGACCGACGGATCCGCGCCCGCCTCGCGCAGGGCGACCGCCAGCATCCCGGAGGTCGTCGTCTTGCCGTGCGCCCCCGCGACCGCGACGAAGCGCATCCCCGACGCCGCCGCCGCCAGCGCCTCGGAGCGGTGGACCACCTCCTGGCCGCGCTCGCGGGCCGCGACCAGCTCCGGATTCGTCGAGCGGATCGCCGTCGAGACGACGACCGTCGAATCCTCGGGCACGTGCGCGCCGTCATGGCCGACGCGCGCGTCGACGCCCAGGGCGCGCAGCCGCTCGAGCACCGGCGACTCCGCGCGGTCCGAACCCGACACGCGGGCGCCGCGCGCCGCCAGGAGCTCGGCGACCACCGACATGCCCGCCCCCCCGATCCCGATGAGGTGGTAGGAGCCTCGCACGGACGTCGCGTCGTTCATCGCCGGATCCTCCCCTCGGCGGCGTCGATGACGAGATCGGCCAAGGCGCGCGCCGCGTCCGTCCCGCCCAGGTCGCGCGAAGCCCGCGCCATCTCGACGAGCCGGTCGGATCCGACGAGCGGCCACACCCGCGTGCGGACCGCCTCGGCGGTGAAGTCGTCGTCGTCGACGAGGACCGCGCCGCCGGCCCCGACGTGGTCGCGGGCGTTGAGGCGCTGCTCCCCGTTGCCGATCGGCAGCGGCACGTAGACGCAGGGCAGGCCCAGCGCCGTCATCTCCGCGACCGTCCCCGCGCCCGACCGGCACACGACGAGGTCGGCGACGGCCAGCGCGTCCTCCATCGTCGTCAGATAGTCGAGGACGAGCCACCGGTCGGCCGCCCCCGCGGCAGCGATGGCCTCGCGCACGGGGGCGTCCTTGCCGCGCCCCGTCAAGTGGACGACCTGGGCGCCCTCGGGCAGGTCGCGCGCCGCGGCCGCGACCGCCTCGTTGAGGCGCACAGCCCCCAGGGACCCCCCGGTGACGAGGACGGTCGTCCGGCTCGGGTCGATGCCCAGGCGCGCGGCCGCCTCCTCGCGTGCCCCCCGCGCCGCGTCGGGATCCTCCCGGCGCCGCGCCAGGTCCGCGATCGCCGGGCGCAACGGGAGGCCGACGACCTGCGTGCGCCCCGCGCGCGCGGCCAACGGGGTCGAGGCGAAGGTCAGGGCGACGACGGCGGCGCGACGGGCCCCGACCCTGTTGGCCAGGCCCGGGCGGGCGTTCTGCTCGTGGACGACCACGGGGACGCCGAGCCTGGCCGCGGCCCGGTAGGCGGGCGTTGACACGTAACCGCCGAACCCGACGAGGGCGTCGGCCCCCGCGAGGGCCTCGGCGCAGCGGTCGACCGCCCGACGCCAGCGCGGGACGAGGGTGAGGAGCTGAGCGGAGGGGCGTCGAGGGAGGGGGACCCGGGGGATCGTCACGAGGTCGAGCCCCGCGGCGGGGACCAGCCGGGCCTCGAGGCCCTCCTCGGTGCCGATGACGGTCACATCGCATCCGGAGGCGACGAGTTCGTGGGCGGTGGCCAGGAGGGGATTGACGTGCCCGGCGGTCCCGCCCCCCGCCATGACGATCCGTGCGCTCATTATCGGTCCTCCTCGGTGCGATGGCGTCAGCGGGCCTTCCGGCGCCTCGGCGCGACCCTCGGGTCCCGCCCGGCCCAGGCCTCGTCCGGCCCTCCCCACATTTTCATTCCCGCCCGACCGCGAGCCAGCGAGGCGACCACCCCGACCGCGACCGCGGTGAACAGGAACGATGACCCACCATAGGACACGAGGGGCAGGGGGACCCCGATGACGGGGCCGATGCCGGTGACCGACATGATGTTGATCACCGCCTGGGCGCCGATCCACGAGGCGACGCCGCCGGCGATCATCGCCGAGAAGAGCGTCTGGGCCTCGCGGCACACGCGCACCGCGCCCCACACGAGCAGCCCGATGCACAGGAGGACCGATAGGGTTCCCAGGAGGCCGAACTCCTCGCCGATGATCGCCAGGATGAAATCCGTGTGCGCCGCCTGCAGATAGTTCCACTTCTCCCGGGAAGCCCCGGGGCCCAGACCCGTCAGGCCCCCGGCACCGAAGGCCCACCACGAGTGGTCGATCTGCTCGGGCGCGGACAGGTCCCTGGGCGGGCGCATCCCCGGGAGGACGGCGAGAACGCGCTTAATGCGCGTCGGGTTCGAGGCGACGATGAACCCGAGGACCGGAACGACGAGCAGGCCGATGTTGCGGAACCACGCCCCCTTGAGCCCTCCGACCCACAGGCACCCGACGGCGGCCGAGAAGACGACCATCATCGTGCCCAGGTCGTGCCCGAGCATGACGTCCACGAGGGAGACGACGACGGGCAGCCCGACGACGACGCCCATCTGGCGCCAATCGCCGATGCGCGTCCCCCGGCGGTCGACGAGGCGGGCGAGGACGACGACGAGCGCCAGTTTGAGGAACTCGGAGGGCTGGAAGGCGGGCAGGCCCGGGAGCTTCACCCAGTTCGAGTTGCCGCCGGCCGACAGGCCCAGCGGAGTGACGACGAGGGACTGGAGGATCAGCGCGCCGACGAACACCGGGACGGCGACTCGGTAGAAGACCCTCGCGGGGACCATCTGGGTGAGCGCGGCCAGGAGGACCGCGACGACGATGACGCCGAGGGGCTTGAGGTACGCCAGGTACGGGTCCTCCCCGTCGGCGATGTTCGTCACCGCCTGGGCCGAGAAGCCCATGACGAGGCCGAACAGCGTGAGGATCAGGGCCGGCACGACGACGAGGTAGTAGGTCGTCACCGGATTCGGCTCGCGCGGGGCCGAGTCAGGATCGCCGAAGGCCACCCGGGGCAGGCGCTCCCGGGGGATCCTCCACGTCAGGTCGCGCAGCCGCCTACGCCGGGGCATGGGGCTCCCCCCACTGCTCGGCGAGGCGCCGGACGGCGTCGGCGAAGGCGTCGCCGCGCTGCCCGTAGTCGTCGAACTGGTCCCACGAGGCGCACGCGGGGGCGAGGACGACGGTGTCTCCCGGCCGCGACAGGGCGACGGCCTCGTTGACGACGGAGAACATCCAGTCCTCGTGCCCGTCGACCTCGACGACCGGCACCCGGGGGGCGCCGGAGGCCAGGGCGGCCAGCTGGGGCGCGCGGTCCTCGCCGATGACGACGACGCCGCGCAGGCGCGGGGCGACGCGCTCGACGAGGCCGGTGAAGTCCTGGCCCTTGGCGTCGCCCCCGAAGATCCACACGGCGGTGGCGTCGGGGATCCCGGCGAGAGAGGCGGCGGCGGCGTGGGCGTTCGTCGCCTTCGAGTCGTCGATCCACGTCAGGTCGGCGGCGCGGGCGACGACGGCGCGCCGGTGTCCGGAGGGCCGGAAGGCCCGCAGCCCCTCCTCGACGGCCTCGGGGGCGACGCCGTGGGCGCGGGCCAGGGCGGCGGCCGCCAGGGCGTCCATGACGACGGCCGGCGTCGGCCGGGGGCCGTAGGCGCCCTCGAGGTCCGTCAGGTCGGCCAGCCGCAGGGCGCTGGTGCGCCGGTCCTCGATGAAGGCCCGGTCGACGATCATCCCCTCGACGACGCCGAGCATGGAGACTGCGGGGGCGTCCAGGGCGATGCCGATGGCGCGCGCCCCCTCGACCACGTCGGCCCCCTCGACCATCGCCTCGACGCGCCGGTCGTGGGCGGGGTACACGCAGGCGACGCGCGTGTTCTCGTAGACCCTGGCCTTGTCGGCGGCGTAGGCCTCGACGGTCGAGTGCCAGTCGAGGTGGTCGGCGTCGACGTTGAGGCACACCGACGCCCGGGGGGACACGGTGCGGCACGTGTGGAGCTGGAAGCTCGACAGCTCCACGGCGAACACGCTCGCGTCGGAGTCGATGGCGCGGGTGATCGGCGTGCCGATGTTGCCGACCTCGAGGACCTCCTCGCCGGCGGCGCGCAGGATCGACCCGAGCATGCCGACGGTCGTCGTCTTGCCGTTGGTGCCGGTGACGACGAGCCACGGGCGGCCCGCATGGGGCCCGTCCTCCTGGAGGCGCCAGGCGAGCTCGACCTCCCCCCACACGTCGATGCCGGCCGCGGCGCAGCGCGCGAAGACCGGCGAGCGAGCGGGCACGCCCGGGGAGACGACGACGAGGTTCGGGGCGGCCTCGACGACGAGGTCGGCCATGCGTTCGGCGTCGGGCTCGACGACGACCGGGACGGACGCGATCGCGGCGTCCGCCGGTCCGCTGGGCTCGCGCGAGTCGAAGGCGACGACCTCGCGCCCCCGGTCGACGAGGGCTCGGGCGGCGCTGCGGCCCGACGAGCCCCAGCCGATGACGGCGACGGGGCCGGTCACAGCCTCGACACCCACTCGGCGTAGAACAGGCCGGCCCCGGCGATGGCGAAGATCGCCGCGACGAGCCAGAAGCGGATGACGATCGTCACCTCCTGCCATCCTGTGAGTTCGAAGTGGTGGTGGAGGGGCGCCATCCGGAAGACGCGCCTGCGCGTCATCTTGAACACGGAGATCTGGATGACGTCGGACAGGGTGACGGCGACGAAGAGGCCGCCGATGACGATCGCGAGGAACTCGGTGTGGGTGAGCATCGACAGACCGGCGACGGCCCCGCCCAGGGCGAGCGCGCCGGTGTCGCCCATGAAGATCTGCGCCGGGGAGGCGTTCCACCAGAGGAAACCGGCGAGGGACCCGACGAGGGCGGCGGAGAAGATCGCCAGGTCGAGGGGGTCGCGGGTCGTGTAGCAGGCGGACGCGTTCTCCAGCCCGTCCCCGATCCCGCAGGACTGGAGGCGCTGGAAGTAGGCGATGAACGTGTAGGCGCCGAAGACGAAGATCGAGCATCCGGTCGCCAGCCCGTCGAGGCCGTCGGTGAGGTTGACGGCGTTCGACCAGGCGGCGACGACGAAGTTCGTCCACAGGAGGAAGAGGATCGCGCCGACGATCAGCCCCGCGGCGGCGAAGGTCAGGGCCGTCGGACGGGTGACGGAGACCGCCATGGACGCCGGGGTGACGCCGTCGTGGTTCGGCCGGCTCAGAACGGCCCAGGCGAAGAGCGAGGCGACGCCGATCTGGCCGAGGAGCTTGGCGCCGGCGTGCAGTCCCAGGGAGCGCTGACGCATGATCTTGATGCCGTCGTCGAGCAGCCCGATGGTCCCCAGGCCGACGACGAGGAAGGCCAAGCAGGCTCCCGACCAGGAGGGGCCGACGCCCGCGATGGACGCGCCGATGATCCAGGCGGCCACGGCGGCGACGATGATGACGAGCCCCCCCATCGTCGGGGTCCCGCGCTTGGTCAGGTGCTGGGTGGGGCCGTCCTGACGGATGAACTGGCCGTACTGGTGTGTGACGAGGTAGCGGATCAGCAGGGGCGTCGTCCCGATCGACAGCCCCATGGCGATGATGAAGGCGGCAATGATCCCGATCATCGACGGGCCCCCCTGTCCTGGAGCGCGTCGGCGACGCGCCACGAGTGCGATCCGTACGATCCCTTGACGAGGACCGCGCATCCGTCGGCGAGGGCGTCGAGGAGGGCCGCGACGGCCTCGTCGACGCCGGCGGCGCAGATCCCCGTGACGGACGGCCCGGCGCCGTCGAGGTAGTGGGGGGCGTCGTCGCCCAGGGCGATGAGCGTCGAGACGCCGGCGGCCGCGGCGATCCGGCCGACCTCGCGGTGGGCGTCGGGGCTCGTCGGCCCCAGTTCGAGCATCTCGCCGAGGACGGCGATGCGGGGGCGCCCGCGCCCGATGGCCGCCAGGGCGTCCAGCGCGGCGCGCATCGAGTCGATGTTCGCGTTGTACGAGTCGTCGATGAGGGTCAGGGCCGTGCCGTCGACGACGAGGTCGCGCACGTCCATCCGGTGTGGCGACAGGGCGGTCGCCGCGTTGAGGGCGTCGACGATCCGCGGCAGGCCCATGCCGAGCGCCCGGGCCCCGGCGATGGCCGCCAGGGCGTTGTGGACGTGGTGGGCGCCGACGAGCCCCAGCCGGATGGGGGCGGAGCCCTCGGGGGCGATGACGGTGAAGGCGGCGTGGCCGGAGCCGTCGATGTCGACGTCCTCGGCGCGCACGTCGGCGTCGGAGCGGCCGCCCGCCGAGAAGAGGACGACGGGGCCGGTGGCGAGGGGGGCCATCGCGAGGACGTTCGGGTCGTCGGCGTTGAGGATCGCCGGGGCGCCCGGGCGCGAGCCGCGGATCAGTTCGGCCTTGGCCTCCGCGATCCCCTCGACGGACCCGAAGCCGCCGAGGTGGGCGTGCCCGACCATGAGCTCGATGGCCGCGTCGGGGGCGGCGATCGACGTCAGATAGGAGATGTGCCCGGGGCCCGAGGCTCCCATCTCGAGGACGAGGTGGCGGGTCGTCTCGTCGCACGACAAGACGGTCAGCGGCATCCCGACCTCGTTGTTGTAGGACAGGCGGGGGGCGACGGTCGGCGCGTCGGCGGAGAGGATCTGCAGGAGGAGGTCCTTCGTCGTCGTCTTCCCCGCCGAGCCGGTGACCGCGATGACGTCGAGGGGCCCCCGGTCGCGCAGGTCGTCGAGGTGGGCGCGGGCGAGCAGGCCGAGCGCCCGCGTGGAGTCGTCGACGACGATCTGGGCGAGGCCGTCGGCCTCGTCGAGGGGGACGGCCTTCTCGACGACGACGGCGACGGCGCCGGCGCGCCGGGCGGCGGCGACGTAGTCGTGGCCGTCGGAGGTCTCGCCCCTGCGGGCGATGTAGAGGCTCCCGGGACCGGCTTCGCGCGAGTCCGTGACGACTGGTCCGACGACCAGGGTCTCCTCGCCGTGGTGGGTGCCGCGAACCGCGCGGGCGATCCACTCGGTCGACCGGTGCATGGTCCTCCCTCCGGGGCCTGGCCCCTGGTGCCTCGTCGTGTCGGTGCTCACGGGTTCGTCGGGTAGAGCTCGGCGGGCTGCGCCGAGGCGGGGATGCCGAGGCTGCGCACGGCGGTCTCGGTGATGTCCCCGAAGAGGGGCGCCGACGAGTCCGACGAGATCACTGCGACCTTCGGATTGTAGAGCACGACGGAAATGGCGAGCCGAGGCTCGTCGGCGGGGACGATCCCCGCGGTCGTCGACACGATCCCGTGCTCGCCGCCGATGATGATGTCGGCGGTCCCCGTCTTGACGGCGAGCCGGTAGCCGTCGACCCTGGCGGTGCTCGCGGTACCGGTGTCGGCGGCGACGACCGATTCCATCATCGTCAGGAGCTGCCGGGAGTGCTCGGCGGTGATCGCCTGAACGGGTTCGGCGGGCGCGGGCGCCTCGACGGTGCCGTCGGGGTTCGTCCAGGACTTGACGATCCTCGGGGGCAGGCGCACTCCCCCGTTGCCGATCGTCGCCATGACGGACGCCTCCTGCAGGGCGGTCATCATGTAGGCCTGGCCGAACATGTTGACGTAGCGGTCGCGCCCGACCCAGTCCTGCCAGGGCGGCACGAGCCCGGGGGATTCGCCGGCCAGTTCGATGCCGGTGCCCTGGCCGAGCCCGAAGGCGGTGAAGGTCTCGTGGCGCTGCTCGTCGGAGAGCTTCTGGCCGATGAGGACGGTCCCGGTGTTCGACGATTCGGCGAGGATCCCGGTGGCGGTGAGGGTTTCGACCTCGTGCGGGTGGAAGTCGGTGATCGGGCCTCCGGCGTCGGGCAGGTCGAGGGTGTCGGGGACCGTGAAAGGGGTGGTCGGAGTGATGGCCCCGTGGTCGAGGGCGGAGGCGATGGTGAGGACCTTGCCGACGGATCCGGGCTCGAAGGCGTACTGGACGGCCGCGACGGGCTGGGGTTTGGCGTTGTCGGGCTCGGTGGACCCGGAGTCGGCCATGACGAGGATCTTCCCGGTGGAGATGTCCTCGATGACGACGGCCCCCCATTCGGCCTCGTGGCGGACGACGCGCTCGTCGAGGAGGGCCTGCACCTGGTGCTGGAGGTCGGCGTGGAGGGTAACGCTCAGGGAGGCGCCGTCGGTGGGCTCGACGAGGGTCTTCTTGGCCCCGGGGATCACGGCCCCGTTGGGGGCGATCTCGTAGCCCTCCTCGCCGGCGACCCCGGTGAGGAGGGTGTCGTATTCGGCTTCCAGGCCGGACGAGCCGATGCCCTCGGCGTTGACGGTGCCGATGACGGGGGCGGCGACGTTGCCGTTGGGGTAGGTGCGCTCGTAGACGGCCTCGGCCTCGATCCCGTAGATGTCGAGGGCGCGGATCTGCCGGTAGGTGACGACGTCGACGTGGCGCTTGACGTACTGGTAGGTGGAGTCTCCGACGAGGAGCCCGCCGACCTCGGCCTCGCTCATCCCCAGGAGCGGGGCGAGTTGGCGCGCCGCTTCGGCGGGACCTCGGCCGATGACGACGCCGTCGTCGTCCCGGTGGATGTAGGAGGCGATGTTGACCTGGTTGACGGCGAGGTCGTAGGTGAGGATCGAGTCGGCGAGGACGACGCCGGTGGCGTCCTCGATCCGTCCTCGTTTGGGCTCGATGGCGGTCGAGCGGGTCCGCACCGCCTGTCCTTCGCTGGCGAGGGTGGGGCCGATGACGATCTGGAGGTAGACGAGCTGGCCCGCGCAGATCACGAGGGCGATGACGGTCGCGATGAGGATCCATCGGGATCGTCTGTTCCTGGTCGTCATGACCTGCCCCTTCCTCACCGGGCTGGGGTGCCGCCCTCGACGGTGGCGCTGCTCAGGGTGATGAAGCCGGTGGGGCCGGCGGGGACCATGCCGTTGGCCTCGGCCGCCCGTTGGAGGGAGGAGGGGGAGGCGAGTTCTTCGAGCCGGGCCTGCATCGTCCACGCCTCGGCGTCGAGTTCGTTGAGGAGGATCTGCTGGTCGCGGATCGCGAAGGAGGTCTGGGCCATCCGCGTGTTGAGGACCATCGAGGCGAGGATCGCGGCGATGACGAGGAGGCAGGCCGCCAGGGAGCGCAGGACGATGGACCGAGACGGGCGCTCGCCCTCGATGACGCGCAGTTCGCGGGCGGCGTCGTGGAGGCGCTCGGGGCGTGAGGCCGGACGGGTGGCGGCGGGTGCGGCGCTCATGCGGGGTCCTTCCAGGGGCGGATGAGTTCGGCTCCGCGCAGGCGCACGGAGGCGGATCGGGGGTTGTGGGCGAGTTCGGCGTCGTGGGCGCGGTCGGCCCCGCGGGTGAGGAGGCGGAGGCTGGCGCGCATGTCGTCGGGGATGACGGGCAGTCCGGGGGGCGCCGAGTCGGTGGATCCTCGTCGCAGAACGTCCTTGACGATCCTGTCCTCGAGGGATTGGTAGGACTCGACGACGAGGCGCCCGCCGACCCTCAGGGCTCCGAGGGCGCGGGGCAGGGCGTCCTGGAGGATCCGCAGCTCGTCGTTGACGGCCACGCGCAGCGCTTGGAAGGTCCGTTTGGCGGGGTTGCCGCCGGTGCGGCGCGCGGGCGCGGGGATCGCCTCCTTGACGAGGTCGACGAGCTGTCCGGTACGGGTCAGGGGGCGTTCGTCGCGGGCCCGGACGATGAGGCGGGCGATGCGCGGGGCGAAGCGCTCCTCGCCGTAGGACCTGAGGATCCGGGTGAGCTCGCGCTCGTCGGCGGTGGCGAGCAGGTCGGCGGCGGAGGGTCCCGAGGTGGGGTCCATGCGCATGTCGAGGGGCGCGTCATGGGCGTAGGAGAAACCTCGGTCGGTTTCGTCGAGTTGGAGGCTGGAGACGCCCAGGTCCATGAGGACGCCGTCGACGGCGCCGTCCCGGCCGTGGTCGGCGACGGCCTCGTCGATGCGGTCGTAGGTGGCGTGGACGGGGGTGAAGCGGTCGTCGAAGAGCGCGAGGCGCTCGGAGGCGAGGGCGAGGGCCTGGGGGTCGCGGTCGATGCCGATGAGGCGCAGGTCGGGGAATCTCGTGAGGGCCGCCTCGGCGTGGCCGCCCATGCCGAGGGTGGCGTCGACGAGGACGGCGCCGGGGCCGTCGATCGCGGGGGCGAGCATGTCGAGGCATTCGTCGAGGAGCACGGGGGTGTGCAGGTGCGCGGCTCGGGGCGTGTGGGTCACCTCGGCTCCTCGTCTGGTCCGGTCGCGGGGCGGCCCGTACGTCCAGGTCCCCCACCGTGCTCCGCCATCGGGGAAGTGATGTCGGAACAGCGGGCGGAGACCTGGAGGTGCGGGTCAGAACATCCCGGGGATGATTTCGTCTGCTGTGTTGGAGAAGACCTCCTCCTGGACTGCGAGGTACTCGCTCCAGGACGAGGAGTTCCAGATCTCTGCGCGCGAGCCGGCGCCGATGACGGTCAGCTCGCGGTCGAGACCGGCGTAGGCCCGCAGATCGGCGGGGACGGAGATCCGCCCCTGCTTGTCAGGGACCTCTTTGTAGGCGCCCGAGAGCATGACGCGGATCCAGTCGCGGGCCTGCTTGGAGGACAGGGGGGCCCGCAGGAGGTCGCGCGTCATGTTCTCGAACTCCGCAGCCGGGAACGCGTAGAGGCAGTGCTCCTGACCGCGGGTGAGGACGATGCCGCCCTCCATGTCGTCGCGGAAGCGGGCGGGGAGGAACATGCGCCCCTTGTCGTCGAGCTTGGGCTCGTAGGTCCCCAGGAACATGTCTCACCGCCTTCCCCCGCTCACCATGATCCCCCACTTTAACCCACAAGAACCCGTTTATGGGGGCAGATTCTCTCGATACCACGCTTCTTAACCATTCTTTTCCAAGTAATCACAAGGAAAAAACATGGTGGAGGAAAGTGGGGAGAATTTTTAGCGTGTCGCCGTGAAGATCGCGCGAAGGCCCGAGGCGGTGCGGAGGGGGGAGATCGCCGATGGCGGGTCGGCACGGAGGAAAAGGGCGCGGGAATGCGCGAGGTCTAGCCGCCGACGACCCTCCCTCGCCGTCTGGGCGGCCGAGCGGCCGTACACGAGGAGCACGGGCGTGGAGCGATGTGGGGGACCCCGGGGAGCGATGTGGAGGAGTGCGCGCAGCCCCACGGGGAGCGATGCGACAGGCCCCGTCCAGGGGCGGGGCGAAGCGCTCGCGAAGTCGGGGGCATCGGTCGGGACGGGCGGGCTCTTCGATGTCGGCCGCAGTCGCCGGGGAGTGTCGGGGATGCCCGCGCGGGCCCCGGCGCCAGGGTCGTCGTCGAACGGCGCGGGGCGGCCGACGAGGCGGGGGCACGGGACGTCGATAACGTTCGCTCCCGTTGCCCCATCGGATCCGAGCGCATGAGCGGGCCGACGCAGACGAGGGCGCATCCGTCTATGCGGATGCGCCCCGGATCAGCCCGGCGCCTGGATCAGCGCCTCTCGTCCCACCGTCTTTCCTGATCGGCGAGGAACGCCGACCACGACGATCCTCCGGACGCGCGGCCGGACCGGGCCTTACCTGAATCGGTCGAGGAGGCCCCGGGGGTGACCGCGAAGAAGATCCCCCCGACCATCAGCGCGAAGCCGACGACGCCCAGGAGGATCGTCCACGGGGAATAGCCGAAGGACACCGCGGCGATGAGCACTCCCAAACCCGCTATCGCGATGAGGGCCCCCAGGCCGATCCGGCGCGGACTCGGGCGCTTGCCCGACGGGTCCGCCGACGATGCCGCGGAGGACATCTGAGAGGCCAGACCGGGATCCGCCCGGCGCAGGTCGGCCTCCATCTCCTCGAGAACCCGCTTCTCGTACTCGGACAGAGCCACGATGCACCTCCTCGTTCCTCGCAGTGGACGATCGATCCGAGTCTAATGCTCGACGTCCCCAACCGACGATTCCTGTTCGGGGGCCAGGAGCGAGGCCGGCGTGATCGCCCCGGGGCCGAAGCGGTCGCGGATACGGTCCATCGCCCGTTCGGCCTGCTCGGGACGCTCATCGGTGTCGAGGACGACGGGGACCCCCTGGGCCCGCGATTGCAGTCCCTCGACGCGCACGCCGAAGAGCCGCACTCCCCCGACCGGCATCGCCTCGCGCGAGAAGAGCTCGCCGGCGGCCGCCGCGATGTCGCGCCCCAGGTCCGTCGGCACGGGCAGCGTCATCGACCTTGTCACCGTCTGGAAGGAGGGATCGCGCATCTTGATCGACACGGTCCACCCGACTACGTCGGCCGCGCGCAGACGATGGGCGCACTCATGGGAGGCGGCGAGGATGTACTGGCCGATCTGGTCTCGGGAGCGCACATCCCGGTCGAAGGTCCGCTCTGTGCCCACGGATTTCTCCTCCCGCCCCGCGCGCACCGGCCGAGGATCGATCCCCCACGCGAGGTCGTGGAGGTGATGGGCCGCGGCCGGCCCCAGGAGCCGGGCGAGGCGATCGACCCGGGCGTGCGCCAGGTCCCCGATGGTCGTCAGCCCCTCGCGTTCGAGGACCGCCCCCGTCCTTCCCCCCACCCCCCACAGGGCCCCGACAGGCAGGCCGTGGAGGAAGGCCGTCGTCTGGTCGCGGGGGATCAGCAGGAGGCCGTCGGGCTTGGCGTTGGATGACGCGATCTTCGCCACCGACTTGGTCGACGCGATCCCCACCGACGCCGGCAGCCCCACCTCCTCCCGGATCCGGGCCCTCAGCTCGCGCGCGATCGCGGTCGGCGAGCCGAGTCGGCGCCGGGCCCCCGAAACGTCGAGGAATGCCTCGTCGATACTCACCTGCTCGACGACGGGGGTGATCTCCGAGAGGATCCCCATGACCCGCCGCGAGTAGCGCGAATACACCCCCCGGCTCCCCTGGACGAAGCGGGCTCCCGGGCACAGCGCCCGCGCCCGGGCCGTCGGCATCCCCGCTCGTACGCCGAGGGCGCGCGCCTCGTAGGTCGCCGAGGTGACGACTCCGCGGTTGCCCAGCCCGGCGACGACCAGGGGGCGGCCGACGAGCGAGGGGTCCTCTTGCATCTCGACCTGGGCGAAGAAGGAGTCCATATCGACGTGGAGGATCGGGGTCTGGGAGTCGTCATCGCCCCAATGCCTGCGGGTGCGCGCATCGCGCGGAGCGTTCGACACGGTCCCTCCTTCCGGGGCATCGGATGCTGACCGATACAGTGTCGCCCATGGCACGTGCATCTGGACGCGGCTCCCACCGCTTCCCCGTCGATTCCGGAGAGGCCGAGATCCGCTGGGAGGGGGCCCGCGCGACGCTCCTCCTCAACGGCGTCGAATCCTCGTGCCTCGACGCCGACCATCCCGAGGTCCTCGAGTTCGAGTACATGCAGCACCTGACGTGCGCCCTCGACACCGCGCGGCCCGCGCCCGCCCCCGTGCGCGCCCTCCACATCGGCGCGGCGGCGTGCGCAGTGGCGACCGCCTGGGCCCGCACCCGCCCCGGGTCCCGCCAGAGCGCCGTCGAGATCGACGCGGCCCTGGCCGCCGTCGTCCGCGATCACTTCCCGATCCCCCGCTCACCGGAGGTGAGGATCCGCGTGGGCGAGGGCCGGGAGGTCCTCGACTCCACCCGCCCCTCCTCCCTCGACGTCATTGTGCGCGACGCCTTCGCCGACGGCCGCGTCCCCGACCAGTTGCGGACCGTCGAAGCGGCGTCGAGCGCCCGCCGGGCCCTCAGACCCGCCGGGCTCTACCTCCTCAACTGCGCCCACGGGGGCGGGGCCGACGCCCGCGTCGACCTGGCGGCTGTCCTCGAGGAATTCGACATCGTCGCCTCGATCCAGGACCCCAAGGTCGGCCGGTCGGGGCGGCGCGGGAATGTCGTCGTCGTCGCCCAGGCGCCGGCCGACGGCGCCGACCCGATCGACATGGACGACCTCGATCGCGCCCTGCGCCGCCTCCCGCTGCCCGCGCGGGCGACCCGCGGAGCCGACCTCATCGCGTGGATCGCAGGAGCCCGCCCCCTGACCGACGAGTCGATCGGCCGCGGGCCGGCGGGCGACTAGTCCCAACCCTACCCGTCCCCGTTCCGCCGAGCGCCGTCCGGATCGGCGTCGTCCCGCTCCGAGTCGGCGGACGGGCGGCTGCGCCCCTCCGGCTCCGGGGAGGCCGGGGCCCGGTGGCGGGGGGCCGCTCCCGTTCTCGCGCCGGGATGGCGCCGCCGCTCCTCGACGCGGCGCAGGGCGTCCTCCAGCGTGTCGGGGGCGTCCTCGTCGCCTCCGACGGCGGCGGGCGAGGACTCCTCGTCCTGGCCCTCCTGGAGGCGCGAGACGTTCGCCAGATAGGCCTCGATGACGTCGCCGATATCCTTGGGGGTCTTCGCCGCCTGGGAGACGCCGGCGCGCTGGCCCAGTCCGTTGAGGGGGATCGCGCCCCCCTCGCCGGTCCACATGTCGTAGTGCTGCTCGAGCATCGTCACCGTGTGCATGATGTCGGGGTTGGCCTCGATGAGCTGCTCGATCGTCCCCTGATCCTGGGCGGCCCCCTGCTCGAGGTCCCCGACGGGCAGGGTGAGGTCGGCGAACTCCGACAGGGAGCGCAGGAGAGCCGATGAGGCCGACGGGTACGGGGTGTCGGCCATGTAGTAGGGCACCGCCCCCAGGAGGTTCATCCCCCCGACCCCGCGCTCGGCGAGACGGTACTGGAGGAACGAGGTCATCGGCGCCGGGAACTGCATGACGTTGGCCATCTGCGGCTGGTCCGGCAGGAGGGAGGCGTCGGTCGTCTGGACGTGGACGGGCACGGGCCGCGTGTGCGGGACCCCCGAGGGGATCCCGTGGAAGGCGAAGGAGATCTCGACCCCGGCCCTTTCGGCGATGCCGGCGACGCACGCGGCGAAGGACTCCCAGCGGGCGTCCGGCTCGGGCCCGTGGAGGACGAGGATCGGCCGGCCGAGGTCGTCGTGAACGAGGTCGAGGGCGACGATCGGCGCGGCCAGCCCCGTCGTCACCCAGTTCTCGACGACGGCTAGGGGGCGGTGGGAGCGGTAGTCGATGAGGAGGTCGGAGTCGAAGGTGGCGACGCGCTCGACCTGGAGGGAGCGCAGCATCTGGGAGACCGCCATGCGCCCGGCTCCGCCGGCGTCCATCGCGCCGTCGAAATGGATGACGAGGATCTTCGCCCGGGCCCCGAACGCCTCGCCCCGCTCGTACAGCGCCTCATCGAGATCGCGGACCATCGCTCCTCCTGTTCTCCTCCTGCCCGTAACGCTACTCGGAGGCGGGCGCCGCGTCTTGGGAGGCCCCCCGATTGAGCCGAGGGCGAATCCCGTCAGGCGGGGCCCTCCCTCCGCCGTCGCGGCGCGTCGACGGGCCGATGAGGCACAATGGATGGCCGAAACGACAGGCGGGAGCATCGATGAGCACACCACCCCACGACGCGACCGGCCCCCTGCCCGAGCAGGGGTTCGTCGACCGCGCCTACGAGCGCCTCGACGATCTGCGCGCCTCCTACCGCGAGCGCCAGCGCCGCTCGCACGCGGTCCACGGCGTCGGCAACGCCCAGGCGTGGACCGAGCGCGACGCGATCTCCTCCCACCTCGGCGACGTCGCCGCCCGCCTCGAGGGGATCGAGGAGCGCCTCGTCTTCGGCCGCCTCGACATGGCCTCGGGAACGACCCACCACATCGGCAGGGCCTCCCTGTCCCAGGAGTCCGGCTCCCCCCTTCTCATCGACTGGCGGGCGCCGGCCGCCCGGCCCTTCTACCAGGCGACCGCGGTCGACCCCGCCGGGGTCGTCCGGCGCCGCCACATCACGACGCGGGGCCGTCGTGTCACGGCCCTGGAGGACGAGCTCCTCGACGCCTCCCACCCGCGCACCCGCGACCTCGACCTGCAGGGCGAGGGGGCCCTCATGTCCGCCCTCGACGCGGCCCGGGACGGGCGCATGGGGGATATCGTCGCGACGATCCAGGCCGAGCAGGATCGGATCATCCGCGCCCCCGAACGCGGTCTCGTCGTCGTCCAGGGCGGCCCGGGGACGGGCAAGACCGCCGTCGCCCTCCACCGCATCGCCTACCTCCTCTACTCCCAGCGCGAGCGCCTCGAGCGCTCCGGCGTCCTCCTCGTCGGCCCCTCGCGGATCTTCCTGCGCTACATCGAGCAGGTCCTCCCCTCCCTGGGCGAGACCGGCGTCGTGTCGATGACGCTGGACGACCTCGTCCCCGGGGTCCGCCCGCGGGGCGTCGACTCCGACGAGGCGGCCCGCCTCAAGGGGCTGCCGGCCTGGTCCCGGATCCTCAAGCAGGCCGTCCTCGGACTCGTCCGAATCCCCGAATCGGATCAGGAGCTGCGGGTGTGGAACCGGCGGGTCGTCCTGCGCCGCGGGGACGTCGAGGCCGCGGTGCGCCGGGCGAAGAGGTCCGGGCGCCCGCACAACGCGGCCCGCGAGTCCTTCGCCCTCGACGTCATGCGGGTCCTCGCCGAGCGCCTCGCCGTGGAGGCCGGGGACGTCGACGCGTCCGGCGCCCCCCTGGCCGACGAGGTGACCGCCTGGCTCGGGGAGATCCGGGATTCCGCGGACGCGCGCCGGGCGATCAACCTCGCGTGGATGCCGACCGCGCCGACGACCCTGCTCTCGCGCCTCTACTCGCGCCCCGAGGTCCTCGCCCGGGCCAACGGGGCGGCGGGCCATCCCCTGCGGGGCGACGAGCTGGCCGTCCTCGTGCGGGCGCGCACCGCCCCCCTGACGAGCGCCGACGTCCCGCTGATCGATGAGCTCGAGGAGCTCCTGGGCCCGATGCCGGGCCGGGGCCGGTCCTCGCACGACGACTCCGGCGACGACGGGTCCGACGTCGCGCGGGCGCGCAGCGCGATCGAGTCGCAGGGCCTGGGGGGCGGGATCGTCACCGCCGAGATGCTCGCCGCCTCGACCCGGCCCCCCGGGGAGTGGACGCCGCTGGCGGAGCGGGCGATGGCGGATCGGCAGTGGACCTACGGGCACGTCGTCGTCGACGAGGCCCAGGACTTGTCGCCCATGGCGTGGCGGGCGCTCCTGCGGCGGTGCCCGGCGCGCAGCTTCACCGTCGTCGGCGATCTCGACCAGCGGCGCGGCCCGAGGCGGCCGCTCACGTGGGCGCAGGCCCTGGGGCCGGCGGCGCGCGCGTTGGAGACGGAGTACGCGCTCACCGTGTCCTACCGGACGCCGCGGACGCTGACGGCGCTCGCCGAGGCCGTCATGGCGCGCAACGATCGGCCGGTGCTCCACCCGATGACGGCGGTGCGCGACGTCGAGGACTGCTATTCGACGTGTTTCGTCCCCGGGTCGGGGCCCGCCCCGCGCGACCGCGATCCCCTGTGGGCGGCGGCCCACGAGGGCGTCGACGCCGCCTGCGCGCGCCTCGACGAGGCGTCGGGGGCCGGCTCGGGGAGGGTCGCGGTCCTCGTCGGCCAGGAGCGCGCCGTCGCCTGGGGAGCCGACCTGCGCGGCGACTCGGGGCTGTCGGAGCGGGTGTGTGTCCTGTCGGCGGCGGCGGCCAAGGGCCTCGAGTTCGATTCGGTGGTCCTCGTCGAGCCCTCGGAGATCCTCGCGGACGGGCCGGGCGATCTCTTCGTCGCGTTGACGAGGGCGACCCACGACGTGCGCGTCGTCCACTCCGGGGACCTGCCGCGGGGCATGGAGGAATGGGACTGAGCGGGGCGGGGCTCCCGCCGTCGGCGCCCGCCTGGCGGCCCCCGGTTTGACCAGGAGGCGTTGTCTGGGACCATGGGGGCCATGACGCGCGCATTGCTCTTGGAGAACCCCCATTCCGCTGCCGACGAGGTCTTCGCCTGCGCCGGCGTCGACGTCGAACGGGTGCGCGGCGCCCTCGACGAGGACGAGCTCATCGAGGCCCTCGACGGCGTCGACTACCTCGGTATCCGCTCGAAGACGGAGGTCACGGCCCGGGTCCTCGACGCCCGCCCGGGCCTCCAGGCGATCGGCGCCTTCTGCATCGGGACGAATCAGATCGACCTGGCTCACGCCGCCGAGCGCGGCATCGCGGTGTTCAACGCCCCGTACTCGAACACCCGATCGGTCGTCGAGCTGGCCATCGGGGAGATCATCGATCTGACGCGCCGGGTCACCGTGAAGAACTCGCGGCTCCACCGGGGGATCTGGGACAAGTCCGCGGACGGGGCCCACGAGGTGCGCGGGCGCACCTTGGGGATCATCGGCTACGGGTCGATCGGCACCCAGCTGTCGGTGCTCGCCGAGGCGATGGGCCTCAACGTCATCTTCTACGACACCGCCGAGCGCCTCGCCCTGGGCAATGCGACGCGGATGCCGACGATGGAGTCGGTCCTGCGCGAGGCCGACCTCGTGTCGATCCACGTCGACGGGAGGGAGTCCAACGGCGGCCTCATCGGCGCCCGCGAGTTCGCGATGATGAAGCCGGGGGCGATGTTCATCAACCTGTCTCGGGGCTTCATCGTCGATATCGACGCCCTCCACGACGCCCTCGTCTCCGGGCACCTGGGCGGGGCGGCCGTCGACGTCTTCCCGGAGGAGCCCAAGGCCAACGGAGATCCCTTCACGTCCCCGCTGGCCAGGCTCGACAACGTGATCCTCACCCCCCACATCGGCGGGTCGACGGAGGAGGCCCAGTACGACATCGGGCGCTTCGTCGCCTCGAAGATCGGCGACTACGAGCGGACCGGGTCGACGGACATGAGCGTCAACCTGCCGAACCTCCAGCTGCCGGCCTCGGACGAGTCCCGGTTCCGGATCCGCCTGATCCACCGCAACACTCCCGGCGTCCTGGCCCGCGTCAATCAGACCTTCGCCGAGTCGGGGGCGAATATCGGCGGGCAGATCCTGTCGACGCGCGGCCAGATCGGCTACGCCCTGACGGACATCTCGTCCCAGCTGCCGACCGGCGCCCTGGAGACGATCCGGATGATGCCCGACACGATCCGCATGACCGTCACGCCCTGGTAGGTGCTCAGGGCGGCGCTCGGCTCCGTCGCCGGCCCGCATCCGGCCCGAGTCGGGCGCCGGGCGAAGCCGACGAGGCCGTGGTCGTCGCGGTCGTCATCCGCGCCCCGGGCCGTGGACACCTCTTCTTCGGTGTGTGAAGAGCACTCACAACCTACGGTACCGTAGGGTGAGTTCTTCGAGACGAGGAGGATGCCGATGGACCTGACCGAGCGGCTGCGCGCCGGATACGCCCCAGGGGTGGCGACGTCGATCGCCGTCCCCGATCGGACGATCCCCCAGATGGTCGACGAGGTCGCCGCCCGCTACCCGCAGCGCGTCGCCCTCGATTTCTTCTCCTCCCAGACGACCTACGCCGAGCTCGCCGAGAGGATGCGACGAGGCGCCAGCGCGCTCGCCCAGGCCGGCGTGCGCCCCGGGGACCGGGTGGCCCTCGTCATGCCGAACTGCCCGCAGCATGTCGAGGCGATCCTCGCGACGATGCAGCTGGGGGCGATCGTCGTCGAGCACAACCCGTTGGCCCCGCAAAAGGAGCTCGCCGAGGAGTTCGCATCCCACGGGGCCCGTGTCGTCGTCGCCTGGTCGAAGAGTCTCGACAAGCTCTCCTTCCTCGCCCCCGGCGTGCGGATCTTCTCGATGGACCTGACGCGCGCCCTGCCGCCGATGAGCCGCCTCCTCCTGTCCCTGCCGATCGCCTCGGCCCGGGCGCGCCGCGACGAGCTGACGGCCGTCCCGCCGGCCCGCGCCCGCTCCTGGGACGTCATCGTCGACCGAGCCAGGCCGTGGGAGCCCGCCTGCCCGGCCTCGCCGGACGACATCGCCCTGCTGATCCACACCGGCGGAACGACGGGAGCCCCCAAGGCGGCGTGCCTAACGCACCGCTGCCTGATGGCCAACGTCGCCCAGTCCCTGGCGTGGGTGCCGGTCCTCCACGAGGGGGCGGAGGTGTTCTACTGCGTCCTACCCCTGTTCCACGCATTCGGCTTCACGATCAGCTTCCTCGCGGGGATCAGTCTGGGGGCGACGATAGCCCTCTTCCCCAAGTTCGACACGACGATGATCCTCACCAGTCAGAAGCGCCTGCCGTGCACGTTCTTCCTCGGGGTCCCGCCGATGTACGAGCGACTGTTGACGACCGCCGCGGAGATGGAGTCGGACCTGTCGTCGATGACGTTCTCCCTGTCGGGCGCGATGCCCCTGTCGCCGGAACTCGCGGCCCGCTGGGAGGAGACGACGGGCGGATTGATGATCGAGGGCTACGGGATGACCGAGGCCTCCCCGGTGATCCTCGGGTCCCCGTTGTCGTCGGCGCGCAGGCCCGGAGCGCTGGGCCTGCCCTTCCCGTCGACGCGCATCCGCATCGTCGACCCGCAGGATCCGTCGGTCGACGTCGCCGACGGGCAGGTCGGCGAGCTCATCGTCTCCGGCCCTCAGGTGTTCTCCGGCTACTGGGGGCGCGAGGACGAGACGGAGGAGGTCTTCGCCGACGGGTGGCTGCGCACGGGCGACCTCGTCCAGGAGCGCGACGGGTTCATCTACATGGCCGATCGGCGCAAGGAGATGATCAACTCGTCGGGGTTCAACGTCTATCCGAGCCAGGTCGAGGACGCCGTCCGCTCGATGCCGGGGGTGCGCGACGTCGCGGTCATCGGGATCCCGGCGGGGTCGTCGGGCGAGGACGTCGTCGCCGCGATCGTCCTGGAGGCCGGGGCCTCGGTGACGCTGGCGGATCTGCGCGAGTGGGCGGGCAAGTCTCTGTCCCATTACGCCCTGCCGCGTCAGCTGGTCGTCGTCTCGGAGCTCCCGCGCTCCCAGCTCGGCAAGGTCATGCGGCGCAAGGTCCGCGACCAGATCCTCGAGGCCGCGGATTCGGCCGCCGAGAAGATCCGGGCGTTCACGGAGCGCATGCCCCGTCAGTGAGGCGCGCCCGGTCCCCCTGGGCTCGGGCGGTCAGTCGTCGAGGAGGGTCGGGGCGTCGGCGCTCTTGCGGCTGCGCGGGGATCGCCGTTTGGGGCGGGCGGCGGGAGCCGGATCCGGGTCGTCGTCGCGCAGCGCCGCGATGGCGTCGGCGAAGTCGTCGAGGCTGTCGAAGGCCTGGTAGACGGAGGCGAAGCGCAGGTAGGCGATCTCGTCGAGGTCGCGCAGGAACGGGAGGATCGCTTTACCGACTTCGTCGGAGGAGACGTTCGAGACGCCGGTCGAGCGCAGCGCCTCCTCGACCTGCTGGGCGAGGAGCGCGAGGTCGTCGTCGGAGACCGGGCGCCCCTGACAGGCTTTTTTGACCCCGGAGACGACTTTGTCCCGGGAGAAGGGCTCGACGACGCTGGAGCGCTTGACGACCTGGAAGGACGAGGTCTCCAGGGTGGTGAAGCGCTTCTTGCAGGAGGTGCACTCGCGACGGCGCCGGATCGAGGCGCCGTCGTCGGCGATGCGAGTGTCGACGACGCGCGAATCGGGGTTGTGGCAGAACGGGCAGTGCACTCCCCCACGCTACACGGTGACGCGCTCCGATGTCCCGCCCGCGTGGGCGAACGCCCCGCCCCGCAGACCCGGGGAACGAGGCCGGGACCGTCCCGCCGGGGGATCGACGGCCCCAGGCGGTCGGGCCGATCAGCGCACGGGCACGAGGACCCGTTGCCCCTGGACGAGGGCCCCGTCGAGGCCGTTGAGGCGCTCGATATCGACGACGACCTCCTCGAGCGGACGATCCGTGTCGACCCCCTGGGCGAGGCTCCACATGGAGTCCCCGGCGACGACCGAGTGGACGCGGGTCGGACCGGCATAGGCATCGGGTTGGACGAGGATCCCGGCGCCGACCCCCGCCAGGCCGAGGGAGACGACGACCGCGCCATGAATGAGAAAGCGCCCGAGGGGGACGCGGATCGCCCGATCCCCCGCCCGGGGCGCCGCCGGGCGTCGGCGCATCGCCGGCTCCTCGGCGAGTTGGGCGCGCCTACGGCGCCGGGCCGACGGCGCCGAGTCGATCGACAGGACCTCGGCGTCGACGGGATCGGGGACGACGGCCAGCAGCCGGCGCCTCGGGGATTCGGCGCCCCCGGTGGGGACCAGTGTCATCGCGCTCATCAGCGCCTCCTCTTCCCGAAATCGTACATATGTTCGTCGAACACCTGTACGATATCAGTGATGGTGATGGATGTCGAGACCCGCTCGAACATGTGTTTCACATCCGCGCCGAGCTCGAATAGCCTGACTGAACCAGTGGACCAGGGCCCATGGGCATCTGCGTCCCCACCCGGACGAGAGGACCCGCCATGACCGGCGACGACCAGCCGACCCAGCGCCAGATCGAGGTCCTCGCCGCCATCCAGACCGGGATCCGCGACCACGGCTTCCCCCCGTCCGTTCGCGAGATCTGCACCGCCGTAGGACTGGCCTCCCCCTCGACCGTCCAGCATCACCTCGACGCCCTCGAATCGCGGGGACTCATCCAGCGCCACGACTCGCGGGCCCGCACCCTCGACGTCACCGACGCCGGCCGCCGACTCCTCGGGGCCGACGAGGAACCCGCCCTGGCGGCCCCCGCCGCCCGGGTCGTCACCGTCGACCTGCCCGCCGGCCTCGTCGAGGACGACTCGTCGGGCATCCCCCTCGTCGGGCGGATCGCGGCCGGAGCGCCCATCACCGCCGAGCAGTACGTCGAGGACGTCTTCCAGCTCCCGACGCGCCTGACCGGACGGGGCTCCCTCTTCATGCTCGAGGTCCGCGGCGAGTCGATGATCGACGCCGGCATCCTCGACGGCGACTACGTCGTCGTCCGATCCCAGCCCACCGCCCACGACGGCGAGATCGTCGCCGCCATGATCGACGGGGAGGCCACCGTCAAAGTCCTCTCCCACTCGCAGGGGCACGTGTGGCTCCTGCCCCGCAACGAGGACTACTCCCCCATCCCCGCCGACGAGGCGACGGTCCTCGGCCGCGTCGTCACCGTGATCCGCTCCCTGTGATCGACCCCCGCTCCCCGCGCCCGCTCCTCATCGCATGTGGCGCGCGGGACGGGGCCGGCGCCCCCATGGACTCCGGCCCCGTGCTCACAGAATCGACGATCAGAACCCCAGATCGCGGGCGACCTGGCGCAGCCGCTCCGCAGACGCCGTCAGCCCGTCGCGCTCGTTGAGCGTCAACGGCGGCGTGAGGACGCGACCCGCCCCGTCGCGGCCGACGATCGTCGGCGCCGCCATGCACACGTCCGAGATCCCCTCCCAGTCCTCCAAGAGCGTCGAGATCGTCAGCACCCGCTGCTCGTCGCGCAGGACCGCGCCCGCGATATTGGCCGCCGCCAGGCCGATCGCGTAGTTCGTCGCGCCCTTGCCCTCGATGATCTTGTACGCGGACTGGACGACCTCGTCGGCGATCTCCCGGCGCAGCTCGGAGTCGAAGAGCCTGCCGGACAGCGTCGGCCCCCAGTGCTTGAGCGGGACGTTGCCGATCTCGGCCGACGACCACAGGGCGACCTCCGAATCGCCGTGCTCACCGGCGACGTAAGCGTGGATGTTGCGGGTCGTCACCCCCGTCTCCCGCGACACGAGGTAGCGCAGGCGCGACGTGTCGAGGACCGTACCCGACCCGAAGACCTGGGTGCGGGGCAGGCCGGTGATCTTCAACGCCGCGTAGGTGACGACGTCGACGGGGTTCGTGATGAACATGAAGACCGCGTCGGGGGCGACGGCGGTCAGGTTCGGGACGATCTTCTTCATCAGCGAGACCGTCGAACCGGCGAGCTCCAGACGCGACTGTCCCGGCAACTGCTTGGCGCCCGCGGTGACGATGACCAGGTCCGAGCCGCGGATGATCTCGACGTCGTCGGAGCCCTCGATCGAGCCGCACGGGGTGAACTGGATGCCGTGGGCCATGTCGAGGGCCTCGGCCTCGACCTTCGCCTTGTTGATGTCCTGGAGGACGATCGAGCGCGCGTCGCCGCGCATCGCGCACGCGTAGGCGACGGCGGTTCCGACCGCCCCGGCGCCGACGACGGCGATCTTCGAGGGTCGTCCAGCCGACTTCGTGGGGTAGAGGGTCTTGACGTCGGGTTCCACGGGGTTCTCTCCTTCTGAGGTTTCGAGCATCCCCATTGTCCCCCGGTCGCGGCCTGCGCAACAGCCCCCGATCAGCGGACCCGCCGGCTCCGGCGCCCCGACCCGGTCAGCGCGGGCGCTCCTGGGACAGGCGTCCCAGCGCCTCGCGGACGACTCGGGGATCCTGCGTCGGCCACATCCGCGGCATCGACGCGAGGATGAACCCCCCGTAGCCCTTCGTGCGCAGCCTCCGGTCGAGGACCGCGACCACCCCCCGGTCGTCGGTCGACCGCAGGAGCCGGCCCGCGCCCTGCGCCATGAGGAGCGCCGCATGCGTCAAGGAGACGGACCGGAACCCGTTGTACCCGTTCCTCTCCGCGTCGATGGCCCGCGCCTTGGCGATCGGATTCGCCGGATGGGGGAAGGGGATCCGGTCGATGACGACGAGCCGGCAGGCGTCGCCGACGACATCGACCCCCTGCCACAGGGACATCGTCCCGACGAGGCACGAGTCGCGCGACCGGCGGAACCCGGCGACGAGGGAGGAGAGCGTCTCCTCCCCCTGGACGAGGATCTCCAGGTCGGTGCGCTCGCGCAGGGCGCGGACGCCCTCCTCGGCGGCCCGCCACGAGGAGAAGAGGACGAGGGCCCCGCCTCGGGAGGCCCGGACCAGGTCGACGAGCTCGTCGAGGGCCTCGGGGCTCGGACCGGCGGGCCCCGGGTCGGGCAGGTGGGTCGCGACGTAGAGGATCCCCTGACGGGCCGCATCGAAGGGAGATCCGACGTCGACGCCCTCCCAGGCGATGTCGGAGACCATGAGGCCCGTCTGCCGGGCCATCGCGTCGAAGGAGCCGCCGAGCGCCAGCGTCGCCGAGGTGAGGATCGTCGGCCTGTCCCCGTACCCCGCGGTCCCCAGGGGGACGGCGACGTCCAGAGGCGCGATCGACAGCCTCTCCCCGCCAGACTCCTCCGGCCGGGTCACCCAGGTGATCGACCGGGCGGGATCGTCCGACCAGGCCCGGAGGGCGTCGAGCAGCTCGTCGAGCGCCCCGCGCGCCAGGAGCTTGGCTGTCTGGTCGACATGGCTCGCCTGGATGGCGGTGGCGGCCTGGCGGGCGGCCGCGCCCACCTCGTTCATCGCCAGGACGAGCGCCTCGGGTCGGGCGGTCACCAGTCCCTCGTCGAGGGGCCCCAGGGCCGCGGCGAGCGCGGCCGCGGCCTGCTCGATCGGCTCGACGGGGATCTTCGCGTGGGTCCGCAGGGCGCGCGACACGCGTCCGATCATCGCCTGGGAGACCTCGCGGGCCGCCTGGTCCCGGACGCGGTCGGCGAGCTCGTGGGCCTCGTCGACGACGATGACGTCGACGCCGGGGAAGAGGTCGGAGTCGCTCGTCGCGTGGATGCCGAACAGGGAGTGGTTGGTGACGACGAGGTCCGCCTCGTTCGCCCGGTCGCGCGCCGCCTGGGCGAAGCACTCGTCGACGAGGGGGCACTGGCGCCCGAGGCATTCGCGGGCGGAGACGGACGCGTAGCGCCACGCGCGATCGGAGACCCCGGGGACGAGGTCGTCGCGGTCGCCTGTGTCGGTCGAGGCCGTCCACTCCCGGATCCTCAGGATCTCGCGGCCCAGGTCCGAGGAGGGCTCGGCGTCGGCGGATTCGGCGTCGGCGATGTCGAAGAGGGCCCCCTCGGCGGGGTATCTGCCGCCGACCCGATGGAGGCACGCGTAGTTCGACCACCCCTTGAGGACGGCGACCCTCGTGCGCACGCCGGTGGCCTCGGCGACCTCGTCGACGACGCGGGGCGCGTCCTTGGCGATGATCTGGCGCTGGAGGGCCAGGGTGGCGGTCGAGACGAGGGCGCGCACGCCGGTCCGGGCGCAGTGGGTGAGGAGGGGCGTCAGATACCCGATCGACTTGCCGGTCCCGGTGCCCGCCTGGACGAGGAGGCGGGTCCTCTCCTCGATGGCGGAGCAGACGCGCTCGACCATGAGGGACTGCCCCTCGCGGGCCTGCCCTCCCATCGACTCGACGACGCCCGCGAGGACCCGCGCGGCCTCGTCGCCCAGGCTTCGGGTCCCGGCGGCCTGACGCCTCTCGGTCCCGGCGGCGCCCTCCCCCGGGCTTTCAGTCATCGCTACTGGCTGCGGCCTCGCGCAAGCGGGCCGCGAGCGCCTCGTCGACGCGGGCGACGACGCGGGTCCCCCGGTCGACGTACTCCTCGAAGGAGACCTCCCCGTCCTCGTGGACGGCGTGGACGAGGTCGCCGCGCGAGTACGGGACGACGAGGTCGACCTCGATGCGCGGGCGCGGGAGCATGCCCTCGAGGACGCGGGCCAGGTCGTCGACGCCGAATCCGGTGCGAGCCGAGACGGCGACCGCCCCGGGGAACGCGGTGCGCAGGAGGGCGAGCTGCTCGGGGGTGGCCAGGTCGGCCTTGTTGAGGGCGATGAGCTCGGGGATGTCGGCGGCCCCCTCGATGGTGGCGAGGACGGAGCGGACCGCCTCGACCTGGCCGACGGGATCGGGATGGGCGGCGTCGACGACGTGGACGATGACGTCGGCCTCGCCGACTTCTTCGAGGGTCGAGCGGAAGGCCTCGACGAGCTGGGTCGGCAGGTTGCGGACGAAGCCGACGGTGTCGGTGAGCGTGTAGGCGCGGCCGTCGGGGGTCGTCGCCCGGCGCACCGTGGGGTCGAGGGTCGCGAAGAGCGCGTCCTCGACGAGGACCCCGGCGCCGGTCAGCCGGTTGAGCAGCGTCGACTTCCCGGCGTTCGTGTAGCCGGCGATGGCCACCGACGGGACGGCGCCGCGTCGGCGCGCGAGGCGCTGGGTCCGCCGGGCGGGCTCCATCTTCCGGATGTCCTCGCGGAGCTTGGCCATGCGGGTGCGGATGCGGCGCCGGTCGAGCTCGATCTTCGTCTCGCCCGGCCCCCTCGACCCGATGCCCGCGCCGCCGGCGACGCGCCCTCCCGCCTGGCGCGACATCGAGTCGCCCCAGCCCCTCAGTCGCGGCAGGAGGTACTCGAGCTGGGCGAGCTCGACCTGCGCCTTGCCCTCCCGGGATTTGGCGTGCTGGGCGAAGATGTCGAGGATCAGGGCGGTGCGGTCGACGACTTTCGCGTCGACGACGTCCTCGAGGCCGCGGCGCTGGGACGGGGAGAGCTCCTCGTCGACGATCACCGTGTCGGCGTCGCAGGCGGCGACGATGTCGGCGAGCTCCTTGGCCTTGCCCGATCCCAGGTAGGTCGCCGGGTCGGGCTGGGAGCGCCGCTGGATCAGCCCGTCGAGGACCTCCGATCCGGCGGTCTCGGCGAGGGCCGCGAGTTCGCGCAGCGAGTTCTCGGCCTCCTCCTCGGTCGTGTCGATCCGCAGTCCGACGAGGACGACGCGCTCGAGGCGGACCTGGCGGTATTCGACCTCGGAGATCTCCTCGCGGTCGTGGGCCAGGCCCTGGACGCGGCGGGTGCCGGCCCGGGCCTCGCGCTCGAGGTCGCCCTCGTCGCCGCTGCGGTCCTGCCCCGCCGTGGACGCCAGCGCCGTCCCCTGCCGGGCGAGGATCCGCGCGACGACGTCCTGGGCGCGCCGCGCCGCATCGTCCGGGGTGCGAGGATCGTCGTGCTCGGCGGGATGGGTCATGGATTCTCCTTGTGTCGACCGGGCTTCAGTGTGTCATGTTCCGCCGTCGTCTGAGGCGCTCCCCCGCTGTTCTTCGCCGCCGGCGCAATCGGCGCTCCCGACGCCCGGTAGGCTCGTGGGGTGGACGAACAGTACTTCACCGATCACCGGCCCGCCGCCGACGAGGAGCTGCGCACGCTGCTCCTCGATTCGCGCGGCCACGACCTGCGGATGCTCGTGTCGCCGCGGGTGTTCTCGGCCTCCAGGCTCGACCTCGGGACGCGCCAGCTCCTCGACTTGGCCCCTTCCCTGCCCGATCGGGGCTCTCTGCTCGACCTGGGCTGCGGGTGGGGGCCCATCGCGGTGACGATGGCGCTGGAGTCGCCCGGGGCCGCGGTGCTCGCCGTCGATGTCAATTCCCGGGCGCTGGATCTCACGCGCCGCAACGCTCGGGCGAACGGCTGCGAGAACCTGACGGTCGCGCCGGCCGACGAGGCCCTGGCGGCGTCCCGCGAGCGCGGGGACCGCTTCGACGTCATCTGGTCGAACCCGCCGGTGAGGATCGGCAAGGAGGCGATGCACCGCCTCTTGGACGAGTGGCTCTCGCTCCTGTCCGAGGACGGCCGGGCCTACCTCGTCGTCCAGCGCAATCTCGGCGCAGACTCCCTCATCGCGTGGCTGTGCGGACGGGGGTACCGGGCGGTGAAGTTCGCGTCGAAGAAGGGGTACCGGATCATCGAGGTACGCCCCGGCGCCTGAGGCCGAGCGCGCAGGCGAGTCGGCGCGCGTGGACGCGATCAGCCGGGCGCCCGAGGCGAAGGCCCGAGCGCGCAGGCGAGTCGGCGCGGGTCGTCGGATCCGTCGCCGTCGAGGAGGGCGTAGGGGAGCTCGCGCTCACAGGCCGGGTTCGGCCGAGTCCTGGGCCCCATGGGTTCTCCGGTGGGCGTCGGCCGCCTCCCTGACGGCCGCGCGGGCCTCGGCGAGGATCCTCCCGGGATCGCGCCCGGAGGCGTCGATCCACACGACCCGGGGGTCGGGGCGCAGCCACTTGATCTGGCGCCGAGCGAGTTGCCGGGTGGCCAGGGCGACGGAGTCGATGGCCTCGTCGACGCTCATCCGCCCGTCGATGACGGCGAGGGCCTGGGCGTATCCGGTGGCCTTGGAGGCGGTCTTCGCCCGGCGCAGCCCCCGGTCGACGAGCCCGCGGGTCTCCTCGACGAGTCCCTTGTCGAACATCGCCCGGGTTCGGCGGGCGATCCTGTCGTCGAGGGCGTCGAGGTCGTGGCGCGGGGCGACCATGATCGCGGGGGCGGCGAAGCGCCGGTCGGGCATGTGCGCGGAATAGGGGCGCCCGGTGATCTCGATGACTTCGAGGGCGCGAATGATCCGCCGGGCGTTGCGCGGGTCGATGCGCTCGGCCGACGCGGGGTCGAGGAGGGCGAGGCGCTCGTGGAGCCCCCGGGGACCGAGGGGCCCGGCGGCTTGGTCTTCGAGCCGTGCCCGGACCCGCGGGTCGGTGCCGGGGAAGTCGATGACGTCGAGGAGGGCCCTCTGGTAGAGGCCCGATCCTCCGGCGACGACGGCGACGGCTCCGCGCGAGTGGATCGCGCGGATGTCGGAGCGGGCCCGATCCTGGTAGCGGGCGACGGAGGCCTCGTCGAGGACGTCGAGGACGTCGATCTGGTGGTGGGCGATGCCGCGCCGCTCATCGACCGGCGTTTTCGCGGTGCCGATGTCCATGCCCCGGTAGAGCTGGAGGGCGTCGGCTCCGACGATCTCGCCCGCGCCGGTCGCGCCGAGGTCCCCGGGGAGGGTCTCGGCGAGGTCGAGCGCGAGATCCGATTTGCCCGAGGCGGTGGGTCCGACGACGCCGACGATCAGCCGATCGGGAGTCCAGCCGACGGGCGGCGGGCAGGAGACGGCGTCGACGCGGGCGGCCGGTGTCGGCGGTGCGGGGTCGGTGGGCATGGGGACAGTGTACGGAGCCTCGCCCGGGCGTCTCTCCCCCACTCGGCGCAGATTCCCTCGCCCACCGATCCCTTCCGCTCGGCGATCCTCCTCTACTCGCCGTCCTTCCATGCCGTTCCTCTCCACTCCACCGGCCCCGTCCTCCCGCTCCTCGCCGTCGGCGCCGGGCGGGGGCGCCTCGTCGGAACCGGTAGTCTGGGCCCATGACGACCATCGACACCCCCGCCGTCACGCTCGCGCGCGTGTGCCAGGCCCTCACCCGGATCGGGATCGTGCCCTTCACCGGGGGCGAGAACCAGGTCGCGGCGATCCTGCCGGGACGCGTCCTGCGGATCATCGTCCCCGAGGGGCGCCCCGTTCAGGGGGTCGCCGACTACCCGCGGTCGTTCTCCCCCGCGCACGCCGAGGCCCTGGAGGAGGCTGCGGGCCGGCTCAACGCGACGCTCTACCTGCCCAAGGTGTGCGTCATCCGAGGGGATCAGGGGGGTCCCGCGACGGTGCGCCTCCAGCACACCTTCACGTGGGCCGCGGGCGCCAGCGACGCGCAGGTCGCGGCCGAGGTCCGCCAGTTCGTCACCGCGTCCATCGGGGCGATGGCCCGCCTCGACGAGCAGTTCACCGACCCGTGGTCGAAGGAGGCCGCCGATGCCTGAGTGGAAGACCTTCTCCCTGGACGGGGATTCCTCGAATCCGCTGCCGTTCGACCTGTCCTCCGCGACCCCTGCGACGGCTCCTACCGCCGGTCGGGAGGAGGCCGCCGGTCCGGCTCCCGACGAGCCGGCGGCGAAGTGGGGCACCGAGGTCCTCCCGGTGACCCTTGAGCGCATCGAGGCGGTGCTCGCCGGCGACGGGCTGAGTCATGGGCGCGGCGAGTTCGTCGTCGTCACGCAGATCGAGGGGCAACGCTTCCAGGTTCACCGGGAGCCCGCGGACTGCCCGTGGATGCAGCTCGAGGCCCGGATGGACCTCGACGCGGCGGCGACGACGCGGCTGGGGCCCGAGGAGCTCCGGCGGCTGGCGAACGGGTGGAACGCGGATCACCTCCAGCCGACGGTCTTCGCCCTGGAATCCGATGGGGAATCGGCGTTCGTCCTCGTCACGCGCTTCTTCGTCGGCGAGGGGCTGTCGGACCGGCAGATCCACACGATGGTCAGGCGCGGACTGGTGGTCTCCCATCAGGCGATGACGTCGTTGCGCGAGTGCGTCGGCGCGTGAGTTCGGCTCGGCGCCGATCGTGAGGCGACGCCGACTTCACCCCGTTGTGAAGTCGGCGACTCAGTCAGCCTATGACGCCTCCCCCGGTGGAGTCTCTCCGGTGAGGGTATTCGCTCGGTTCGAACCGGTGTCTTTTTCCGACACGCCCTCTCGACCGGACCCATGGTCCTAGTGGTGGCCCTCGTCGTGCGGGTCAGGCGCCGACGCGCAGCCTCGGCAGCCCCAGGGAGACCGCCGTCGTCTCGGTTCGCGCAGCCTGGCGCTCCTGCCAGGCATCGCCGGCGCGGGTCGGCCGAACCTCGAAGAGCCCGCCGGACAGGGCGGAGTCAGCGATGAGATGGTGGGGAGCGCCGTGGGTGACGCGGGCTCGGATCATGTCTCCGGGGCGGGGCCGGCGCTCCGCGTCGTAGCCGGCGGGCAGGGCGACGTGGACGAGGCGGTTGTCGCGGGCCCGCCCGGAGATGCGGCGGGTCGCCCCGTCTTTGCGCCCATCGCCCTCGGACACGAGGATCTCGACCTCGCGGCCGACGAGGGCGGCGTTGTCCTCGGCGCAGATCCTCTCCTGGAGGGAGACGAGCCGCTGGTAGCGCTCGAGGGCCACGTCGTCGGGCACCTGGTCGTCGCGGTCGGCGGCAGGTGTCCCGGGCCGGGGGGAGTAGAGGAAGGTGAAGGCCGAGGAGAAACGGGCCTCCTCGACAACCTCGAGGGTCTGGGCGAAATCCTCCTCGGTCTCCCCGGGGAAGCCGACGATGATGTCGGTGGTGATGGCCGCATCGGGGATGGAGGCGCGCACCCGGTCGAGGATCCCCATGAAGCGCTCGCGCCGGTAGGAGCGGCGCATGTGGCGCAGCACGGCGTCAGACCCGGATTGGAGCGGCATGTGCAGGCTCGGCATGACGGTGGGCGTCTGGGCCATGGCGTCGATGACGTCGTCGGTGAACGCCGCCGGATGCGGCGAGGTGAAGCGGACGCGTTCGAGGCCCTCGATCCGTCCGACGGAGCGCAGGAGGGCGGCGAAGGCTCCGCGCTCGCCGAATCCGACCCCGTAGGAGTTGACGTTCTGCCCGAGCAGGGTGACCTCGATGGCGCCCTGATCGACGACGGCCTGGACTTCGGAGAGGATCTCGCCGGGGCGCCGGTCGCGCTCCTTGCCGCGCAGGTGGGGGACGATGCAGAAGGTGCACGTGTTGTTGCAGCCCACGGAGATCGACACCCATGCGGCGTAGGCGCTCTCGCGCCGGGTGGGCAGGGTCGAGGGGAAGACCTTGAGGGATTCCTCGATCTCGACGGAGGCCTCGCGGTTGTGCTCGGCGCGGCGCAGGAGGACGGGCAGGACGTCGATGTTGTGGGTGCCGAAGACGGCGTCGACCCACGGGGCCTTGTCGATAATGCCGTCGCGCATCTGCTGGGCGAGGCATCCGCCGACGGCGATCTGCATACCGGGCCGTTCGCGCTTGACGGCGGCGAGCTGCCCGAGGTTTCCGAACAGGCGCGTCGCGGCGTTCTCGCGCACGGAGCACGTGTTGATGACGACGACGTCGGCCCCCATGTCGCCGGCGTCGGTCGCGCGGGCGGCGGCCTGCGGCACGCGGTCGACGGGGACGAGTCCGGCTTCTTCGAGCAGTCCGGCCATGCGCTCGGAGTCGTGCTCGTTCATCTGGCATCCGAGGGTGCGTACGGCGTAGGTGCGCGGCAGGGAGGGCGCGCCGGTCTGCTGGCTGGGGGTCGCGGTAGTCATCGAGGGGAAGTCTAGTCGTCTTGGCCGGTCGGGCTCGACCGGCCCTTGTCCCGAGCGGCCCGGGGCACGGTCCGCAGGTTTTCTTCCCCTGCGCGCGAAGGAGCCCCCGTCCACTCGCGAGACACCGGCGGACCGGCGTCCTCTTCTCCTGCGCGTGGAGGAGGCCAGTTCGGCGTGAGCGGGCTTGTATGGGCGCGAGGTCTTCTTCCCCTGCGCGCGGAGGAGGATACTCTCCCCCGTCCTCCTTGTCGTCCTCTCCCCGGGTCTTCTTCGCGTGGAGGAGTCAGCGGGTCGGGGCGGCGGATGCGAGGGCACGGGCGACGAGGCGGAGGGCCGCGTCGACGGTCGCGGCACGGACCTGCGCCCTCCCCCCGGATAGGAGGAGTCGGTCGTGGAGGATGCCCGCGGGGTGCGCGCAGGCGATGTAGACGGTGCCCGCGGGGTGGGGGCCGTCCGGGCCCGGTCCCGCCACGCCGGTGGTCGACACCCCGATATCGGCTCCGAAGAGTCGGACCGCCCCCCGGGCCATCTCGATGGCGATCTCCCGGTCGACGGGGCCGGTGACGGCCAGGCGCTCGGGATCGACGCCGAGGATGTCGGCTTTGGCGCCGACGGCGTAGGCGCATACTCCCCCGCGGACGACCGCCGAGGCGCCGGGCACGTCGACGAGCCGGGCGCACAGGGCGCCGCCCGTGAGTGATTCGGCGGTCGCGATCGTCAGTCCGCGGGCCGTGAGGCCCTCCACCAGGGCGTTGACGTCCACGGGGCTCAGTGCGCCGGTCGCTCGCTCAGGAAGGCTCATCATCCGCCTCCCAATCGCGCCATTGCCCGCCGCCCGTCTCCTGGCCGCGAGAGTCGAGGGCGTCGTGGATCGTGGCCGAGGCGACCGCCGGGGAGTACCCCTTGCGGGCGAGCATGCCCGAGAGCCTGCGGAACGCCGTCTCCCGGTCGACCCCTCCCATCGACCGCAGCCTCCGTTCGGCGAGGTCGGCGGCTCGATGGCGTTCGGCGTCCTCGTCGATCTGGGCGAGGGCCTCGTCGATGATCCCCGGGGGGATCCCCTTGCGGCGGAGTTCCTCCGTCAGCGCTCGACCGGTCCTGCCCGTGGTGGCGAATCGGTCGCGGACGATCATCGCCGCGTAGGCGCGGTCGTCGACGAGTCCGACGGCCTCGAGTCGGGAGGCGACCTCCTCGGCCGTTTCCGGCGCGAATCCCTTGGAGGTCATCGCGTCGAGGAGTTCGCGACGCGACTGGGATCGGGCGTCCAGGCGCCGCAGGGCGACCTCACGGGCGGCCTCCACGGCCTCGGTCCCCGTGAGGGACGCGTTCTTCTCCCTCAGGCGCGCGAGGCGCTCGGCGGGCGAGGACGCGGGTCGGCGCTCGCGCGGCCCGAGGTCGGGGTGCTCGTCGGGGTCGGTGTAACGAACCATGGCGGATGTCAGAAGCCGGCGTCCTCGGAGGGGTCGACAGGCTCACCGGCGTCGGGGTCCGGACTGGCCGCCTCGGGAGCTGTTCCCGTGGCGACCCCCAGGGCGACGAGGATCTTGTTCTCGATCTCGTCGGCGAGCTCGGGGTTGTCGACGAGGAATTGGCGGACGTTCTCCTTGCCCTGGCCGAGCTGGTCGTCCCCGTAGGTGAACCAGGAGCCGGACTTGCGGATGATCCCGGCGTCGACCCCCATGTCGATGATCGAGCCCTCGCGGGAGATCCCCTTGCCGTAGACGATGTCGAATTCGGCCTGCTTGAACGGCGGAGCCATCTTGTTCTTGACGACTTTGGCACGGGTCCGGTTGCCGACGGGTGCGCCGGCCTCTTTGAGGGTCTCGATGCGGCGCACGTCGATGCGCACTGAGGCGTAGAACTTCAGGGCCTTCCCACCGGTGGTGGTCTCGGGAGAGCCGAAGAAGACGCCGATCTTCTCGCGGAGCTGGTTGATGAAGATCGCGGTGGTGCCGGTGGCCGACAGGGCGCCGGTGATCTTGCGCAGGGCTTGGCTCATTAGGCGGGCCTGGAGGCCGACGTGGGAGTCGCCCATCTCTCCTTCGATCTCGGCCTTGGGGACCAGGGCGGCGACGGAGTCGATGACGATGATGTCGATGCCGCCCGAGCGGATCAGCATGTCGGCGATCTCCAGGGCCTGCTCGCCGGTGTCGGGCTGGGAGACGAGGAGGGAGTCGATGTCGACGCCGAGGGCCTGGGCGTAGACGGGGTCGAGGGCGTGCTCGGCGTCGATGAACGCGGCGTTGCCGCCGGCCTTCTGGGCGCTGGCGACGGCGTGGAGGGCGACGGTCGTCTTGCCGGAGGACTCCGGACCGTAGATCTCGACGACCCGGCCACGCGGCAGGCCGCCGATGCCCAGGGCGACGTCGAGGGCCAGGGAGCCGGTGGGGATCACTTGGACGGCCGGGCGCGAGTCGTCCCCCAGGCGCATGACGGAGCCCTTGCCGAATTGCTTGTCGATTTGCGACAGGGCGAGTTCGAGCGCCGTGTTGCGGTCGTTCCCGGTACCGGATGATGCGTTCTTGCGGGTGGCCGCCATAGCGGGTCCTCCTAGTCCTGGGCCTCTCCGGCCGTCGAATGGTCTGATCCGTGGGAGCCGTCCCCTCTCCGGGGCGACACGATGACGCTATGCCGGACCATGGGCATCTGCATCCCCCGCCGGCGGCTCCTGTGGATCCGCGAGGGGGTTCGTCACCGGTGGACAGAGTACATGGAACAGGTGTTCGATGCGAGCGGCGCGCCGAGGCGAGCGGTGGAGCCAGGCATCCTCGACGAGCATTGCGTAGGCGTTGGCCCTAGGGGCGCAGAGGCGCAAGCTCTCCCAGAGAGAGCCGTTGGACCGATGCTCCTCGACAGATGGAGGGGCGGTGTCGACGAAAAAGATGCAGTGCCAACAAAGGGGGGCGGGAGTCTCATTCGAGACTCCCGCCCCCCCGGATCCGATGAGGGATCTACGCACTAGGCGCTGCGCTCATCCTCAGATTCCGCGGCGGCGAGCGCCGTAGGCGGTGACGGCGCCCAGTCCGAGGAGGAGGGCCGCGGCCCCGGCGAGGGCCGTGGTGTGGGCACCGGTGGCCGCCAGGCTCTTGCCCTTCTCGGCCTTCGCGGGCTTCTTCGCGTCAGCGACGTCGGCCGGATCGGCCGGAACGGCATCCGGGGTGGTCGTGTCGGGAGAGAGGTTCTCGTCGACCCACTCGGCCGTGTACTCGGTGTTGACCTCGACGACGCCGGGGGCGATGTCCTCGACCCACTCCGACTCGTGCTCCGTGTTCACCTCAACAACGCCCGGGGCAATGCCCTCAGCCCACTCCGACTCATGCTCCGTGTTCACCTCAACAACGCCAGGGGCGATCTCCTCAGCCCACTCGGAATCGCCGACGGGGCGGACCTCGTCCTTGCCGAGCTTGATGAACCGGTCCTTCACTTTGCCGGGCTGAACGCTCGCCGGATCGACGTACGTGTCCGTCGAGTATTCGCCGGCGCGGTCGAAGTAGTAGATGTCAACGGTCGCGTCCTTGCCGTAGTACTGCGCAGCAAGCTCAGCGGGGATGTAGTCCTCGATGTTGAAGGTGCCGCCGTTGGCGAGGATCTCTCGAGACAGGTCCTTCGGGACCGCCTTGACCTCGTCGCCGATGGAGACGATGAAGCGGTAGCCGTCGATCAGCGCGGGATCGAATCCCGTGATCTCGACTCGATTCTTGCCATCGATGCGGCTGATCTCAACGTCCGGGGTGGCGGGGAGCTCGGTCTTGCAGGCCTTAGCGGGATCGACCGGGGTGAAGGACGCCTCCGCGAGCTTGATGAACTTATCCTTGCCGATCGTGGCGTCGTGCCGCTCCGGGGCCTCGTTGGCCTTATCGAAGTAGTAGGCCGCGAAGGTCACGTTCTTCCCGTAGTAGTCGGCCGGCGTCTTGCCGCCGCCGAGAGTCGGCAGAGTATCGAACACTCGCGTGCCGTTGACGAACAGCATCGGGCTAAAAGCTTTGCCGATGACTCGTTCGAGGGCGCCGTCGACGAACACGGCCAGGCGCATATCGGCGGCCTTCGACTCGTCGACTCCCGACAGGGAGATCGTGTTCGTCGGCGCGTGGCACGTCGCAGCTGTGACGGAGACCGTGGGGGCTCCGGGGACCGCTGCCACAGCCGCCGCGGCGGGCACGACGCCCACTGCCGTGACCAGGAGAGCGGCCGCCGCCAAGCGGCCGAGGGGTGCGATATTCATGAGTAGCATCCATTCTGCGTGATGGGAGTTTCGCAAGGACGGGTTAAGGCTAACATTCCCTCGGCAGAAAAAGACTCGTGCTCTGGGACACCCTGCGCACGCGGAACCGCCCCTCATCGCATTCCCGCGCGCCCCTCTCACATGCGCACGCGCGCTGGACATTCGTCCACGCACCAGCCGGGATCCACCTGCCCCATCCGATCCGAACGGGGCCCTTATCGACTGCCCAGCGACCCGGGGCGCTCGCGCGGGTCGATCCGATGGACCCACCGCGCCTCCTGCCCCGCTCCGGTCTCGTCGACGAGGGCCCCCCATACGACATCCGGGGCCTCCCCCGCCGCCAGCGCCTCAGCGGCAGTCGACCTCAGACCCGGCAGATAGAGGTCGCGGACGTACGAGCGCCCGAGGACGGGGCCGAACACCGCGTCGACCGCCTCCCAGAACTCTGAGAGCTTCACCCGTCAGCTGATGAGGGTGACGGGGACGAGGTCATCGGGGACCACGTCGGGGACGATCGCCGCATCGAGGACGGCCATGCGGTCGGAGACCTCGCGCAGAACGAACCACAGGGGGACGCCCAGGGCCGAGCAGATCGATTCGAGGAGCTCCGAGGATGCCTCCTTCTGGCCGCGCTCAACCTCGGAGAGGTATCCGAGGGAGACCTGGGCCAGCGACGACACCTCGCGCAGGGTCCGGCCCTGGCGCTGACGCAGTCCGCGCAGGACGTCGCCGAGCTCGGTGCGCAGGAGCGGCTGGGGGGTCGGGGAGGTCGTCATGGGCTCACGGTATCGCGAAGCGGACCCGCGGCGCATCGGCGGACCGGGGGCCGGACGTGTGAGAAGCCGCCCAGTGGGCGAGTGGGAATTCGTCATATCGTTAGAACGCCGCGCGTTGGGGAAGTATTCCCCTCGTTCGGAAAAAACCATTAAAGTTGAGTCAAGCAGACTCAAGATCGGTCTTTTCCCTCCCCTCGTCCCGCTGCGACACACGCGAGGACCGCACCCCCTCGTAGACGTACACCGCCCCCGACCACAGCGTCACCGCCAGCGCGACGCCCGCCAACGCCAACCCCGCGTACGTCATCACCGTCGCCCACCCGCGGTTCGCCTCGTTCATGACGACGAAATGGCCCCACGGGATCAGCAGCGTCCCCAGCGCCAGCATCTGCACGAGCGTCTTCGCCTTGCCCCCGGAATTCGCCGCCACCACGACCCCCCGCCGAGCCAGGACCGAGCGCCACACCGTGATCCCCAACTCGCGAACGGCCACGAGCCCGGTCAGCCACCACGGCAGCGTCTCCTCGACCGACAGAAGAACAAAGGCGCTCAGCGTCAACGCCTTATCCGCGACCGGATCGGCCAGCTTCCCGAAATCCGTGACGAGGCCCTGAGACCGGGCGATATGCCCGTCGAGCTTGTCCGTCAGCGCGGCGACGGCGAAAATCCCCAGCGCCGCCCACTGCATCCCCCACGTCGGCTGGAGCTTGACGAGGACGAACACCGGGACGAGCACCAGTCGCAGCAGCGTCAACGCATTGGGCACATTGACCTGCGAGGCACTCCGATGCCGGTCGGATCGCGTCTCGGTGGGCTCCATCGGTGGGTCCTCTCGTGTCTCAGCGCCCGGTCAACTGCCAGGCGTCCTCGTCGTCCTCCGGCTCCTCATCCACCCACTGAGGGGATTTCGCGCCGAAGTCATGTCCAGCGTACGGGTCTGCGGCGATCCCGTCCGCCGAGGAGACGGGCGCGCCCGAAAGCGCCCCCTCCCCCGCCACGTCGGAGATCCCCGAACCGGCCGTCTCTCCCTCGGCCCCTCCCACGTGCGCTCCCAGATCGTCGCCGGCCCCGCCCATGGACGGAGCCGGCGCCGGGTCGGCCGCCCCCGCCCCGAGCGCAGGCCCCTCCCCGCGCAGCATCGCCAGGACCTCCGGCAGCTGCTCGGGGGCGACGAGCACCTGCCGGGCCTTCGACCCCTCCGACGGCCCGACGATCTCGCGCGACTCGAGCAGGTCCATCAGGCGCCCCGCCCGGGCGAACCCGACGCGGAGCTTGCGCTGGAGCATCGACGTCGACCCCAACTGGGTCGACACGACCAGCTCGGCCGCCTGGAGGAGGTCGTCGAGGTCGTCGCCGATATCCTCGGCGACCTTCGCGGACTTCTGCTCGGGGACCACGTCGTCGCGGTACCGCGCCTCCATCTGGGACTTGACGTGGGAGACGACCTGGTGGATCTCCGACTCGGAGATCCACGCGCCCTGGACGCGCATCGGCTTCGAGGCCCCCGCCGGCAGGTACAGCGCATCGCCCTGGCCGATGAGCTTCTCCGCCCCCGGCTGGTCGAGGATCGTCCGCGAATCGGTCAGGGACGAGGTCGCGAACGCCAGCCGCGACGGGATGTTCGCCTTGATGAGGCCCGTGACGACGTCCACCGACGGCCGCTGGGTGGCCAGCACCAAGTGGATCCCCGCGGCGCGCGCCAACTGCGTGATCCTCTGGATCGACGCCTCGACGTCGCGGGGGGCGACCATCATCATGTCGGCGAGCTCGTCGACGACGACGAGGAGGTACGGGTACGGGTGGAGGGTCCGCTGCAGGCCCGGCTTGGCCTGGACCTGCCCGGCGCTCACCGCCTTGTTGAAGTCGTCGATGTGCTTGAACCCGTAGTCCGACAGGTCGTTGTAGCGCGCATCCATCTCCCTGACGACCCATTCGAGGGCCTCCGCGGCCTTCTTCGGGTCCGTGATGATCGGCGAGATCAGATGCGGGATGCCCTCGTAGATCGTCAATTCGACCCGCTTGGGGTCGACGAGGATCATCCGGACCTGCTGGGGGGTCGCGCGCATCATGATCGACGTGATCATCGAGTTGATGAAGCTCGACTTACCCGATCCGGTCTGGCCGGCGACGAGCAGGTGCGGGGTCTTCGCCAGGTTCGTCACGACGTAGCCGCCCTCGACGTCCTTGCCGACGCCGACGACGAGCGGATGCTGGTTGCGGCGCGCCGCCCCCGAGCGCAGGACGTCGCCGAGGGCGACGTTCTCACGGTCCGTGTTGGGGATCTCGATGCCGATGGCGGACTTGCCGGGGATCGGCGCGAGGATGCGCACGTCGGCGGAGGCCACGGCGTAGGCGATGTTCTTCGACAGGTTCGTCAGCTTGTCGACCTTGACGCCAGCGCCGAGCACCACCTCATAACGGGTGACCGTCGGCCCGCGCGAGAACCCCGTGACCCTCGCGTCGATGGAGAAGTCCGCGAAGACCTGCGCGAGGGCCCGGACGACCTGGTCGTTGACGGCCGAACGGGTCTTGTGCGGGGGGCCGGCGACGAGGAGGTCCTCGGAGGGCAGGTCGTAGGCGATCGCCTCGTCGAGGTCGGGCTGGAAGGCTCCCTCGGGGGCCCGGGTGATCGGCGGGGCCGCGATCTCCTCGTCGTCAGCGTCGGCGTCGGGGTCGTCGGCGGGCCTCGTGAGGACCTCGATCTCGTCCGTCGGGCCCGCGCCAGCCGACCCCGCGACGTCGAGCGCCTCCGTCGGCAGATCGGCGGCCGAGACGGGGGCGACCCCGTGGATCCCGGCGGGGGTCGGCGGCAGGGCCTCGTCGCCGTCGAGGATCGTCGTCGCGTCGGCCGGGCTCGTCTCGTGAGCGCGGCGGAAGGACTCGTCGCCGTCGTACTGGGCGAGGAACGGGTCGTCCCCGGCGGCGAGATCGTCGCGGGCGCGGCGCCGGGCCGCGCGGGCCGCTTCGGCGGCCCCGTCCTCGTCCCCGTCCTCGGCGGAGATCCCCCGCAGGCGGTCGACGGCGGCGCGCAGTCGGGCGGGCACCTCGGCGATGCCGGTGCGCGTCCCCAGGAGCAGCGAATACGCCAGGAGGAGGACGAGGACGGCGCCCGCCCCCCACGCGGACAGGAGGTTCGTCAGAGGCCGGGCGACGAACCAGCCGACGAGGCCGCCGGCCGACTCCACGTCCTCGATCCTCGTCAGCGCCGGATTTCCCTGGGAGACGTGGACGAGGCCCGTGACCGCCATGACCGCGCCGGCCCCCCCGGCGATGTGGTGGGGCAGCGCGTAGGCGCCGGTGCGCGCCCGGATCAGTTCGAGGGCCAGCCCGATGAGGGCGAGCGGGACGACCACGGAGAAGATCCCGACCGACCCGGCCGAGGCGTGATGGAGGAAGTCGCCGGCCTGGCCCGAGACCTGGAACCACTCGCGCAGGGCGACGAGGACGGCGCCGGCCAGGAGGATGAAAGCGAGGGCGTCGCGCTTGACCTGCGGGTCGGTCGCCCGCCAGGCGCGCACGACCGCGACGGTGCCCCGGCCGATCGCGGAGAAGACGCGGGCGAGGAGCCCGGGGCCCTCGATGGGGCCGTCGACGGGCGCGGCGGATCGGCGCGGTGACGCTCCCCCGCGCGCGGAGGAACGGGGCTTCTTCGAGGAGGACGACTGTGAGGCCATGATGCTTCTGACGCTACCGGCCCCGCTCGGCGCCTCCCCTCAGGCGCGCCGCCCGACGACCGCCTTACCGAACCGGGGCGTCGCTCACCCTGCCGGTCGCCATGACGGCGTCGACCTGCTCGCGGGTCGGCACCGGCAGCGCCGACTCGTGGGAGATCGCGATGGCCGCCGCGGCGTTGGCCATCGTGCACGCCTCCGTCAGGCTCATCCCCATGAGCAGTCCCGCGCACATCGTCGCCACGTGGGTGTCCCCCACGCCTGCCGTGTCCGCGACCGTCGACTCGTAGGGGGCGATCGGGACGAACTCGGCGTCGGCGTCGGCCTGCACCTCGCAGCCGCGCGCGCCCATGCGCCTAACGACGCCCGCCTCGGGGCGCATGAGCTCGCGGATCGACGAGGCCGGCGAGTAGGAGGCGAGGATCTTCGTCAGCGCCGCCGACTCCCGCAGGTTCATCGTCACCAGGTCGGCGCGCCCCAGGACCTGCTTCCACGCCTCGACGGGCACCTGCTCGACCGCCGGGGACAGGCCGATGACGAGGCGGACCGAGGCGGGCAGGGACGCGGCCCAACCGCCGAGGACCTTCGCGGAGTACGGGTTCGTCAGGTCCGTCCCCGACACGTAGATCAGGTCCCCGGGAGTCAGGACGAGGTGGTCGAGGGAGGCTCGCGACGGCTCCGACTCGACGCCGGCGGTGACGATCGACGTCATCGACCCGGTCTCCTCGATGAGTTGGATCGCCACGCCGATGTCGCCGACGAGCTCCTGCGTGAGGACCTCCACCCCGGCCTCAGCGAGCTGCTGGCGGACGGTGAACGAGTTCGGCCCGGTCCCCAGGGGGGAGGCCAGGGCCGCGCGCACGCCGAGGGCCGCCACCGTCGACAGCGTCGTGAAGCCGCCGCCGGGACGCGAGCCGGCCGCGTCGGCGTGAACCGAGCCGCCCGGCGCCGGCATGTAGGAGATGTTCATCGGCAGCACGAGGACCACCGAGTGGGTCGAGATGAAGCGTCCGGTCATGGGCTCCGATCCTGTCTTGCGGCCGTCCGGGGGCGGGGTCTTGCTGGTCTCACTGCTCGGTGACGACCGGGACGATCATCGGGCGGCGCCGCAGTCGGCGCGCGACCCAGCGCCCGATGACGCGCCGCATCGCCTGCTGGAGGACGTAGGGGTCGACGCGGCCCGGGGCGGCCGCGTCCTTGAGGGCCGCCTCGACGTCGGGGAGGATCTCGTCGAAGACCGAGTCGTCCTCGGCCATGCCGATCGCGCGGATCGTCGGACCGGCGAGGACCATCCCGGAGTCGTGCTCGACGACGGCGTAGACGCTGACGAACCCCTCGGAGCCGAGCGTCCGGCGGGTCTCGAGCTCGTCCTCGGAGATCTCGCCGATCGAACGACCGTCGACGTAGACGTACTCGCAGGGAACCGCGCCCGAGACGCGGGCGACGCCGTCCTTCAGGTCGACGCACACCCCGTCCTCGGCCAGGACGACGCGATCGGGGGCCAGCCCGGTCTTGACGGCGAGCTGCCCGTTGGCGACGAGGTGGCGGACCTCCCCGTGGATCGGCATGACGTTCTTGGGCTGGATGATGTTGTAGCAGTAGATCAGCTCGCCGGCGGACGCGTGCCCGGAGACGTGAACCTTCGCGTTGGCCTGGTGGACGACGCGGGCGCCCAGGCGCGTCAGATCGTTGATGACCCGGTACACGGAGTTCTCATTGCCGGGGATCAGGGAGGACGCGAAGACGACCATGTCGCCCGGTTCGATCGTCACGGTCCGGTGGGAGCCGACGCTCATGCGCGACAGGGCCGCCATCGGCTCGCCCTGGGATCCGGTGGCCATGTAGACGCGCTGCTCCGGAGGCAGGCCGTCGATGTCCTTGAGGTCGACGATGAGCCCATCGGGGATCGTCAGATAGCCCTTCTCCTCGGCGATGCGCATGTTGCGCTCCATGGACCGCCCGACGAGGGCGACCTTGCGCCCGTGGTGGTGGGCGGCCTGCATGACCTGCTGGACGCGGTGGACGTGGGAGGCGAAGGAGGCGACGACGATCTGGCCGGGGGCCTCGCCGAAGACGCGGTCGAGGACGGGCCCGATCTCGCGCTCAGGGGTGATGAACCCGGGAACCTCGGCGTTCGTCGAGTCCACCATGAACAGGTCGACGCCCTCCTCCCCGAAGCGGGCGAAGGCCCGCAGATCCGTCAGTCGCCGGTCGAGGGGGAGCTGGTCCATCTTGAAGTCCCCGGTGATGAGGACCTTCCCGGCGTCGGTGCGCACGAAGACGGCGAGGGCGTCGGGGATGGAATGGGTGACGGAGACGAATTCAAGGTCGAAGGGGCCCACGTCGAGGCGGTCGCCCTCGGCGACGACGTGCATATCGGCGGCCGGCAGGCGGTGCTCGCGCAGCTTGGGCTCGACGAAGGCCAGCGTCAGGTCCGAGCCGTACAGGGGGATGTCGTCGCGGAGTTTGAGGAGGTAGGGGACGGCGCCGATGTGGTCCTCGTGCCCGTGGGTGAGGACCACGGCCACGACGTCGTCGAGGCGGCCCTCGATCCAGGAGAAGTCGGGGAGGATCAGGTCGACGCCGGGCTGAGACTCCTCGGGGAAGAGGACGCCGCAGTCGACGACGAGGAGCTTGCCGCGGTACTCGATGACGTTCATGTTGCGGCCGACATCGCCCAGGCCGCCCAGGGGGATGACGCGCAGGGCCCCGTCTTCGAGGGGCGCGGGTTCGGGGAGGTTCTCGTACAGGGGCTTCATGAAGCCGATTCTACTGGTTCTTGGTTCTTCGACCTCGATGCTGCGCTTCGGGTCGGCCACACGCCCGTACCAGCGGGCGCGCAACGACGGCGGGGGAAGATCCCCCGCCGTCGGCCCCCGGGGAGGTGCCGGAGGCGGTCTGATCGCAGCCGAGGCGCCTATCCCTCGCGGAACATGATCCCGAAGCTCCCGCGCGGGTAGCGCCACTGGAGGACGCCCTGCGGCGCCACGGCCAAGCACGTGCCGCACTCGAGGCATGCCGCGTACTCGACGCCGACGCTGCCGTCGGCCTCGACAGAGTACACGTGCGCCGGGCAGATGCGCTCGAGCAGGGGCCCCGCTCCGAGTTTGCGAGCGAGCTGCTGATTGACCTCGATGTGGGACTCCTCCTCATCCAGGTTGTAGGTGTTCCTGGCCAGTCGTGCCGGAACGCTGTCAATGACGAGTTCAGTCACTGCTCCGTGCTCCTTTCAGAAGATGCGGGTCATAGGGCGCGGATACCCGCCAGGACGTCCCCGATGAGCTGCGTGATCTTCAGTCCCGACGCCTTGAAGGCATTGAGACCGACCGTGCGCAGGTGACGCCGGGGGGTCAGGTCGTGGGCGAAAACGCCGTGGAACACGTCGGCCGCGAGCCTGCCGTACTCCTTGTACATGCGGGGGCGCTCGAGGAAGGCGGGCGCCCGGGAATAGGTCCTCATGTCCTGGCCGACGAAGCCCTCGTCGAGCGCCCTCCGATACCCGTCCATGGCCCCTTGGCCGAAGTCCATCGTCGCGAATGCGCTGTCGATGGCCTTCGCCGCGGCGAGCGCAGAACCCGCGGCGAGGTCCATTCCGCGGATCGTCAGTCCGGTGTTGAGGGTGAAGCCGGCCGCGTCCCCGATGATGATGAGCCCGGGGCGGGTCAGATCATGGGAGGTCATCGCCGGACCGTCCTCGATAGTCAGGTGGCATCCGTACTCGAGCAGCTCGCCGCCCTCGACAAGAGGGGCGATGGCCGGGTGCTTGAGCAGATGGTCGTGGACGTCCGAGGAGGACAGTCCCGACTCCTCGAGATCGTCGAGGCGCATGACGACGCCGATGGAGACGGACTCCTCGTTGGTGTAGAGGAATCCGCCGCCGGCGACGCCCCTGGTGCAATCCCCGACCATCGCATAGGCCACCCCCTCGTCGCCGCGGACGTTGAAACGGTCCTCGAGAACCGTGCGCGGCAGTCCGATGACGGACTTGACGCCCACGGCGAGGTGCTTCTTCGGCTCCTTGCGCCGGATCTGCGCGCCCTGGGCGATGAAGGAGTTCACCCCGTCCGCGGCGACGACCACGTGCGAGCGCAACTCGTCCTCGCCGGCCCGCACGCCGACGACCTGGTCGCCCTCGATGATGAGAGAATCGACCTTGACACCGGGCATGACGGTCGCTCCCGCTTCCTCGCACTGCTCGAGAAGCCAGGCGTCGAGTTTGGCGCGCAGGACGGTGACGGCGTTCGCGGGCTCGGCCAGGCGCCGGTCCCAGTAGTCGATGGTGACGAACGACTCCTCGTTGATGAGGCTCACGCAGTTGCGCGTGATCCTGCGCTCCACGGGAGCAGCATTGACGAAGTCGGGGAAGACCTCCTCCATCACCCGGCAGTAGAACACGCCTCCGGAGAGGTTCTTCGAGCCGGGCTCCGCTCCCCGTTCGATGAGCAGGACCTCCCGGCCCTGGTGGGCCAGGGCGTAGGCGCACACCGCGCCCGCCACCCCTCCCCCGATGACGATCACGTCGAAGTCGACGTTCGCTTCCTCGGACACGGTCTCCTCGTTTCAGGCCAGCGCGGCCGCGAGTGCCGGCACGACCTCGTAGATATCGCCCACGATGCCGTAGTCGGCGATGCGGAAGATGGGGGCGTTGGCGTCGGTGTTGACCGCGACGACGATCTTCGATCCCGCCATTCCGGACGTGTGCTGCACCTGCCCGGAGATCCCCAGGGCGATGTAGAGGTCGGGTGAGACGCGCATGCCGGAGACGCCGATGTAACGGTCCTTGGTCATCCAGGCGGTCCCCTCGGCGAGAGGGCGCGAGCAGGCGGTCTCCGCGCCGAGCGCGTCGGCGAGGGATCGGGCGATGGCGAGATCCTCCTCGGACTTGAAGCCGCGGCCGCACGAGACGATGCGCCGGGCCGCGGCGAGGTTCGCCGGGCCGGAGGAGGCGGGCTGCGCCGAGACCACGGTCGCGCCCATCGGCGCCGCCTCGTGGGTTTCGGGCGCGGGGCCGCCGGCCTGCGTCGCTGCCCCGCCGTCGAGAACGAGGACGGCCCCGTTGAATTCGACGGTCTCGTTGGTGAGGCCCCCGTAGCGGGCGACCTCGGCGGTATCCGCGCCGACGCTGGTCGCGCCGACGATGATGGGAAGGGCGAGGGCCGCGGCGACGGCCCCGGCGAAGGCCCGCTCTGCGGGCCGGTTGGCCGTCAGGACGACGTCGGAGCCCGCATCCGCGAGCAATCCCGCGACCACCCCGGCATAGGCCTCGGCGGGGGTGTTCTCGGCGACGGGGACATGGATGATGCGGTCGACCCCGGTGACGCTGGGAGCGGAGGGGGCGACGGCCACGACGGTGGAGGTCCCGCCGATCGAGGCGGCGGTCTCGACGAGGGCGCCGATGCTCTCGTCGGTGGTGAGGATCCAGGTGTTCGTCATTGTTCTGCTGTCCTTTCTCAGAGCGCGCCGGCGTTGCGCAGCGCTGCGACGAGCTGGGCGGCAGCATCGTCTCCGGTGAACATTTCATTGCGGCGCGCCTGGGCGACGGGCTTGGAGCGGCCGGTGATGTCGAGGGTCACGGGGGTGATCGGCAGGTCGTCGACGGGCACCTCGTCGAGCGGCTTCTTGCCGGCGGCGAGGATGTCCTTCATGCCGGGGACCTTGACGGGGACGGCATCGGTGGCGACTGCCGCGACGACGGGGCCGTCGACGGTGATGGTCCGAGTGCCGCCGGCCGTGCTCTGCGTCAGGGTCCAGCCGTCTCCCGACGCCTCGATGGCGGTCACCTCCTGGAAGCAGGGCCAGCCGAGGAAGCCCGCGATGAGGGCGGGAACGATCTTGGCGGACTCGTCGATGGAGGAATCCCCCGTCAGGACGAGGGCCGCCTCATCGACTGCGCCGACGAGACCGGCGAGGGCGCTGGCCACCGTGGTCGCGTTCCATGCGGAGGTCGCGTCGTCGGCGACGACGAGTGCGCGATCCATGCCGCGCGAGAGGGCGCCCTTCTTCGCCATGGATGTCGCGACGGCAGGGGTGCCGACGGAGATCCCGACGACGTCGGTTCCCAGGGAATCGGCCAGGTCGCGCCCGACCTGCACGGCGACGGGATCGTACTCCGAGATCGAGGCCTTGGCGCGCGACCAGTCGACCGACCCGGAGGCGTCAACGGTGGTGTCTTGTGGGTTAGCGGCGTACTTGTACGCGACAACGATGCTCATCGTTTGCTCTTTCTGCACGAGGTGCGGGTAGCGGTGTGTTATGTATGGTGGGAATCTCTGGAGAGGTCCGATAGAAATCACTCACATAGCGATATGTGACCCCCTTGACGAAAGGTGCGTGGGCAGTGGCGCATCCTGCGGTTCTCACCTCGCCTAAACCCGGTCGGCCGCGCGACCCGCAGTTGGAGGAGCGCGTGTTCCGGACAGCCCTCGACGTGTACGGGGAAGACGGATGGGCGGGCTTCAACCTGACCAAGATCGCGGCGGAGGCCGGGGTCGGGAAATCGAGCCTGTACTCTCGCTGGAGCGATCGCGATGAGCTCCTCCACCGCGCATTCACGGCGCTGGTGATCTGCCCGGGCCCGATCGGGGACTCCCCCCGGGAGGTCCTCGTCAACGAGGCCGATTTCCGTCTCCGGGAATACCTGGGGCCCAATCGCTCCGCCGTGCGCCGCCTGTTCGTCGAAGCCGGCAACGCCGAGGACCCGGTGATCTGGCAGATCTACGAGGATTTGTTCGTCACCCCCTTGTCGGCCATTCGCGAGCGCCTGTGGCGCTTCAAGGCCGAAGGCGGGCTGCCTCTCAACACGTCGGTGGTGCGGCTCTTGGACGCGATCGAGGGCAGCGTGCTCATGCGCACCTTCTGCCTGCCCGACGACGTCATCGACTGCTTCCTGGAGAAGGTCCCGGCCTATGTTGCCGATCTTGTCGACGATCAACTTCACCACCATGAGCCCTCGCGCCAGTTGAGCGCCTGATCCCCGCCGCCCAGCTGCGGCCCGGCGATCGAGCGCAGCATGGGCCGCTCCTGCGCCAGGGTCGTCGGCCTGCCATGACCGGGCAGGACGGCCAGGTCGGTCCGGAGCTGCGACAGCCGGGCGCACGAGCGCCTCATATCAGCGGTATCTCCCATGACGAAAGCGGTCGAGCCGACGGCCCCCGCGAAGAGCGTGTCCCCGCTGAAGAGGGTGCGCTGGGATTCGCTGAGCAGGCAGATGCTGCCCGGGGTGTGGCCCGGGGTGTGGAGGACCCGGAGGCTGTCCTCTCCCCATGCGACGACATCCCCCTCGCCGAGGGGCCGGTCGATGCGGTCGACGGTGTAGTCGACGCCCTCCTCGTCGAATCCCGACCGGTGGACGTCCGCGACCCCGTCGACGTCGTCGGCCCCGCAGGCCACCCAGCAGCCGTGGGCGTCGACGAGCTCGTTGACGGCCCCGATGTGGTCGCAGTGGCAGTGGGTCAGGACGATCCCGATGACGCGAGCGCCGGCGAGCCAGCGCAGGAGCAGGTCGGGCTGAGCCCCCGGGTCGATGAGGAGCGTGCCGCCGGTGTTCGTCAGCGCGTAGCACACGGCCCTCCACGCCCCGACGGCGATCCGGTCGATGGTGAACACCGTCACCGCCCCCTGAAGTCGGGCGAGCCCGTTTGGGCGAGCGTGTACCCGCGCGTCTCGGGGGCCCAGATGATCGAAACGATCATGCCCAGCGCGGAGATCGCCGCGCCGGCGAGCATCGTCATGCCGATCCCGTGCTCCGCGGTGAACGCGGGCAGGACGTAGATCGACACGACTGTGCCGATGCGGCTGAAGGCCATGGCGAAACCCATAGCGGTCGCCCGGATCTCCGTGGGGAAGAGCTCGTTGGGGTAGAGCCATTCGAGGTTCCCCGGCCCTCCCGACAGGACCGCGTAGGCGATGAAGCACCCCATGATGAGTCCGATTCCGGCGCCGGGCAGGAACCCGATGAGGGCCAGGGCCGCGGTCATTCCGGCGAAACAGGAGATGATGAGAGGCCGGCGGCCGATCTTCTCGCACAGGTACATGGCGGGGAGGGTGCCGAGCATGAAGAAGGTGCCGATGAGCAGCTCGCCGAGGAGCACCCTCCTCCCCTCCCCCAGGCCGACGGCGCTGATGATCTGGGGCCCGTACGTGTACAGGGCGAACATGGGGATGGCCTGGCAGAGCCAGATGACGCCGATGAAAAGGACCCGCTGAAGGTAGACGCCGCGGAGCACCTTCATGACCGTTGTCGGCGCGGCCTGCTCATCCTGAGGAAGGCGCACGTTCGCCCCCAAAGTCTCGTGGACGATGCGCTGGGCCTCGTCGCCCCTCCCCTTCGACACGAGCCACCGGGGGGACTCGGGAATATTCCACCTGCCCGCCAGGATGACGAGGCACGGGATCGCCGAGGAGGCCAGCATCCAGCGCCACCCCCATCGCGCGTCGATGAGGGCAAAGCCCACCAGGGCGGCGACGTTCGCCCCCAGGTACCAGGCCGCCGCGATGATTCCCATCGCCGCGGCGCGGTACTTGCGCGGGGAGAACTCCGCGATCATCGAGGTCGCGATCGGGTAGTCGGCGCCCACCGCCACGCCGATGAGGAAGCGCAGGGCCACCAGGGCCGCGGGAGAGTCGACCAGCGCGCATGCGACGGACAGAACCGCGATCACGACCAGGTCGATGACGAACATCTTGCGCCGACCGATGAGATCCGTGACCCATCCTCCGACCGAGGCGCCCAGGAACAGGCCGACGAGGGCGGCGACGCCGAGGAGGCCTTTCCAGTGCGCGTCGAGGACCAGGTCGGTTCCCATCGCGCCCAGCGCCACTCCGATGATCGACAGGACGTAGCCCTCGAGGAATGGGCCTCCCGAGGAAAAGACGATGACGCGCCGCAGCAGCGGCGTCATCTCGAGGTCTTCCAGGTCGATGACGGGCTCATCGCTGGTCACGTCGGTCTCCTTCCGATCTGAGTGCGGGATGCACGCGGGTGGGGGTTTTCGCGGTGGCGCGGGAGGGGCCTCCCGCGCCACCGCTCGGAGCCGTCCCGGGGGCTGCATCAAGAGATGGTCAGCGGTACTCGATGACTCCCCAATTCAGGTGCGGCTTGGCGCCGGTCTCTTCGGCGTCGGCATCGACCAGGGCGAAGCGCAACTCCCCCTCGCCGACCTTCCACAGGAGGGTCTTCAGAGTCGAGCCAGGATGCACGGGCGAGGTGATGCGGGTCTTGAAGCGCGTGATGCGCTCGGGCTCTCCCGGCACGAAGGCGGTGATCGCGTGGCGCATGACGACTCCCGCGTAGGAGATCGCGTGCAGGATCGGGCGCGGCTCGCCGTTCTCGGCGGCGTAGTCCCAATCGATGTGCTGGGGGTGGTAGTCGCCCGAAAGGCGGTAGATGAGCGCCTGATTCTCAGGGATCGTCTCGACGACTTCGATATCCGCCGGGCGATCGGGCATCTCGACGATGTCCTTGGGGGCTTGGGGGCCTCCCCACCCGCCGTCGTAGATCAGGCAGTCCCAGGACTCGTTGGTGAAGAGCAGGTTGCCGTCGGAGTCGTAGGTGTCGCCGATGTGCTGGGCGAGCAGCCCCCGGCCCTCGCCGCGATCGTAGAGCCCCTCGAGGCGCACTCTGGTCTCCAGGCGGTCGCTCATCTTCGTGATCGGCCTGTGGAAGACGATGTCGAAGCCCCAGTGCAGGGAGCCCGCGTAGTTGTACCCGTAGTCGATGGTGCGGGTCACCTCCGAGTCGACGATGAGCATCGCGCCGAACATCGGCAGCACCTTGAGCCTGGGTTCCCGCTCGTCGTGCTCATTGAGGTACTCGAGGCCGTCCTTGCCATCGATGCCCGCACCGCAGCCCAAGGCGAAGAGCTCCAGGTCGCGGAAGGTGTAATCGCGCACGAATGGGCCGAAGGTCTGCCCCACCATCTCAGTATTGATCGCCATTGTTCATTGTCCTTTCGCGGGATGGTTTCTTGATATCGCCAGGAGATGCTTCTGCACTTTCCCGTAGGTACCGCGCGGAAGATCGTCGACGAATTCGACGACCGTGGGCACCTTGTAGGCCGCGAGTCGGCGCTCGCAGTGATCGAGGACGGATCGGACGCTGAGCTCGGCACCCGACGCGGGCACGACGAACGCCTTGACGGCCTGACCGCGCACGCTGTCGGGCACGCCGATTACGGCGACCTCGCAGACCCCGTCCAGGTCTCCGATCACGCTCTCGACCTGCGCCGAGGAGACGGACTCTCCCGAGCGCTTGATGAGGTCGACGCGCCTATCGACGAAATACACCCATCCGTCCTCGACATAGGCGTAATCGCGGGTGTAGTACCACCCGTCCTCGTCGATCGCGGCGGCCGTGGCCTCGGGATCTCCCCAGTAGCCCGCCATCAGGCTCACCCCCGGGACCCCGTGGAGGACGAGTTCGCCGACGTGCCCGTCCGGCAGGTCGGTGCCGTTCTCATCGACGATGCGAACGGCGTAGCCCGGCCCCGCGCGGCCGATGGAGGGCCACCGGCGGGGCCCGTGCGCAGAATCGGTGATCGCGCCGATCAGGCACTCGGTCGAACCGTAGTTGTTGAGCAGCGGGACGCCGAAACGGGACTCGAAGGCCTCCTTGTCCTTCGTGCTCAGGGGCAGGAAGTAGTGGATCTCGCGCACGTGGTGATCGCGCTCGTCAGGATCGACGGGCTGGCGCAGCATCGTGGCGGCGATCATCGCCATCCCCTGGACGAGGGTCGCCCTGTGGAGGCGGGCCTGCTGCCAGAAGCAGGTCGCCCGATAGTGGGAGATCATGATGAGGGTCGCGCCCAGCGTCAGGACGGGCGCGAGCGCCGAGAGCTGGTAATTCACCCGGGCCGCCACCATCGAGGTCATGTAGCGGTCCTCGGGGGTCATGTCGAGTTCCCAGTTGACGAAAGCGCCTGAGAAGACGATATTCGCATGCGTGATCATCACGCCCTTGGGCTCGACGGTGGTCCCCGAGGTAAACAGGATCTCGCACAGATCCAAGGGCCCCACACGCGGGTTCGAGACGAAAACCGCGCTTTCTCGCCGACTCAGCTCATCCAAATGAGGCAGGTCCGCGGCGACCGCCTCATCCGCGTCGTCCCCCCTGCCGACCACGACGATGTCCTCGACGGTGACCGGCAGGTGGGGGCGCACCCCTCCCACGCCCCTGACCCGCGTCACGAGCGTCGCGGCGCGGCAGAGGCGGAGGATGCGGCCCAGCTCGACGGGCGCCGAAGAGGCGTCGACGGGGACGGCCACAGACCCCATCTTCGCCAGGGCCAGCATGCACTCCACGAACTCGATGCAGTTATCGAGGTAGAGCGCCACCAGGCTCTTCTCACCGATGCCGCGCGCGGCCAAGGCGTTGGCGCACTGGTTGACCCGCGCGTCGAACTCTCGATAGGTGAAACGACGGGTCTGACGGGTCCGAGCGTCCTCGTACACGAGGAATTCGTGCTCTCCCCTGTCTTTGACCTGTCGCTCCCACAGCTGCGGCAGCGTGGTGGTCTCCGGCGTGAACTCCGAGCGGGCCACGATCTGTCAGTCCTCGTCGGCGATCTTCACGGTTCCCGTTTCCGCCAGGCGCGCGATCTCCTCCGCGGAGTAGCCCGCGCGCGCCAAGACGTCCCGCGTGTCCTCGCCCAGGGCCGGCATGGGGCGCCAGAACGCGCCGGGGCTACGGGAGAACTTCGGGAAGGTGTTGAGTCCCATGACGCGCTCGCCGTCGGCCTTCTCCCATTCGATGAAGCACTCGCGCTGCTTGACGTGGTCGGCGGCGAGGATGTCCGGGAACTCGTTGACGACCTGAGCGGCGATCCGATGGGCGACGAAATCGCTCTGCACGTCGTGCTTCGACTGGGTCTTGAGGTAGGCCTCGAGGGTCTCCTGGATCAGCTCGGCCTTGGGGCCGTTGAGCCACAGCGCCGAGGTGTCCTCCGGGTATTCCTCAGTGCCCCACAGGTGCCCCAGGCCGATGGTCTCGAGCAGGTACTTGTTCTGCGGCACGCCGTAGAGGCACAGCCCGATGAATCCGTCCGCGCACTCGTAGACGCCGATGCCGCACAGGTTCTGGTGGCGCGCGCCGGGCCGCGGATACGAGATCCCGGCGTTCATGAAGTCCATCATGTAGTAGGTGCCGACTCGCAGGAGTGTCTCGTACATCGCCATGTCGATGCTCTCCCCCTCGCCGGTGACCCCTACGCGGTGGAGCGCGGCCAGCGCGGAGGAGACGATCATCAGGGAGTTGATGTAGTCGCCCAGGTAGGGGGAGATGTTCATCGGCTGGTCGGTCGTGCCGTTCTGGGCGATGATGCCCGCGTAGGCGGCCACGGTCAGGTCGTAGGCCGCGGAGTTGATCTGCTCGTCGTCGCCCCACTGCCCGAATCCGGACACGTGGACGATGACGAGCCTCGGATTGATCTCCCAGAGGAACTCGTCGGTGATCCCCTTGCGGGCGTACATGGGCCCTTTGGAGGACTCGATGAAGATGTCGGCGTCCTTGACGATGGCCCTCAGGGCCTCCTTGCCGTCCTCCGTGAACGGGTTCATGGAGATCGAGCGCATGTTGCGCCGCTCCATCTCCTTGACCCAGGCGGTGTCGCGCATGGAGTCGCCGGTCCACACGTTCTCGATCCAGGTGACGTCGGCTCCCCATTCGGCCATGACGGCCGCCGCCGTGGGGGCGGCGATCTCAACGGCGGAGTAGACGACCTTGACGCCGTCGAGGACTCCGAATGAGGGCTTGTCCGTGGGCAGTGCCATCTCTGTCGTTCCTTTCTTCCTCGGGCGATCAGCGGTAGTCGTAGAGGGCGGAGCGCCCGGCGGCGAGGATCATCATTTCGTCGGTGCCCCCCGAGACCCGGTCGACCCTCAGGTCCCGGTAGAAGCGCTGAACGCGGTGCTCGCCGGTGATGCCGACGCCCGCCAGGACTTGAAGGGCGTGGTCGACGACTTCGAAGGACGCTTGGGAGCAGTAGTACTTGGCCATGGAGCAGTCGCCGCGCGACAGGAGGCCTTCGTCGTGCTTCCACGCGATCTCGTAGAGCATGTTGCGCATGTTCGTCAGGCGGATCTTCATCTCGGCGAACTTGAGCTGGATGAGCTGGTGGCGGGCGATGGCCTGACCGCCTTGGATGCGCTGGTTGGCGTACGTGGCGGCGTCTTCGAAGGCGCAGTAGGCCTGGCCGTAGTTGGTCAGGGCCACGAGGAATCGCTCGAGGTCGAAGTCGGCGACGCCCCGACGGAAGCCGTTGCCCTCGGTGCCGAAGAGGTCCTTCTCCTCCAGTTCGACGTTGTCGAAGTAGACGTCGCAGCACGAGTCCATGCGCAGGCCCAGCTTGTCGAGAGGCTCCTTGGTGATGCCCGGCAGGCTCATGTCGACGAACCACTCGGTGTAGGTGTCCATGTTCTCCGAGTCGCGCGCCATGACGACCAGGTAGGGGACGTGCAGGGAGGAGGTGATGAAGGTCTTGTGCCCGTTGAGGTAGACCTTGCCGTCCTTGCGGGTGTAGGTGGTCTGCATGTCGTCCCACGACGATCCCGCCGACGGCTCGGTCATGGCGTAGTTGATCATCTGCTTGCCGGAGCCCACGAAAGAGAGGATCTTCTCCTTCTGCTCCTCGGTGCCTTCGCGCAGGACGGTGTCCCAGCAGGGCATCTGGTAGAGGACGTAGGTGGGGCCGCCCGCGCGCCCGAGGGCCTCGTAGGCCGCCGTGAGGGTGACCCAGTCGGCGCCGAGCCCGTCGTGCTCCTCGGGCAGGAGGATGCGGTCGAACCCGAGTTCGCAGATCGCCTCGGTCCATTCGATCGGGTACTCGTGCTTCTCGTCGCACTCGTGGAAGTACTTGTCCCATCCGCGTGAGCGCATGAGTTCGGTGAACGCGTCCACCATGAGCTGCTGGTCTTCGGACAGGGAGAATTCCATGGTGAGTCCTTTCTGTGCCTGAGCGCCTGCGCTCAGCGGTCGAGGGGGTGTTCGGTGTAGAAGTCGGCGGCCTCGGTCAGGACGCTCATGGTCTGGTCGAGCATCCTCGAATGGTGGAGGAACCCGTGGATGACCCCTTCGACCTCGTGGAAGACGCGGGGGACCCCGCATATTCCGAGGATCTCCGCGAGGGCGCGCGAATCGTCGCGCAGGGGGTCCAGTCCCGCGGCCGCGACGTAGCAGGGCGGGATCCCCGAGCTGAAGTCGTTGCCGAGGATGTTGAAATAGGGGTTCTCGGCGTCCGCCGGGTCGGAGAGGTACTGGTCCAGGTAGTAGGCGTAGTCCTCCTCCGTCAACCCGTCCCAGGGTCCTCCGAGCAGGCGCATGGACATCGAGTCCCGCAATCCGTAGGCCCCGTAGAACAGGAGCAGGGCGCGCGCACGGGCGAGCGATCCCTCGTCGCGCATCATCAGCGCAGTCGCGACGGCCATGTTGGCCCCGGCCGAGTCGCCGGCGAACGCGATGTCGTCGGGGTCGATGCGCCACTGGTCGGCGCGGTCGCGGATGTTCGCGATGACGTCGCGGCACTCGTTGATCTGACGCGGGAACTTGGCCTGGGGGGCGAGGGTGTAGTCGATGCTGATGACGGCCGCGCCCGTGAGATGGCACAGGGTGCGGGTGATCCGGTCGTGCGTATCGACGTCCCCGATCACCCATCCCCCGCCGTGCGTGTACACGATGAGGGGGAGGATTCCGTCGCCGTGGGGGCGGTAGTGGCGCACGCGCACGCAGCCGTGGCGCGTGGGGGTCTCCTCGTCGACGCAGGAGCCGACGCTGGGGCCGCCCTCGTTCCAGAACGATCGTTCCGCACGGTACGCCCGGCGCATGTCTTCGAGGCTCTGCCCGGTGGTGTAGGCCCCTTCGGCGAGTTCGTTCTGGGTGGCGACGACCTGTCCCATCTGTTCGCTCCACAGGTTGGGAGCGTCGTACTTGTGCCCCATGTCCGCGCCCTTACGCGTTCCGCTGGGCGTTGTCGCGCCTGCGCGCGACGGCGATGAGGCAGAAGGCGCAGACCGCCGCGATGAGGGCCGCCCCTGCGAGGATCAGGAAGATCTGGGTGTAGGCCGCGGCGGGGTTGTCCTGGTGGGCGTCGCGGATGGAGCCGAACCAGATGTAGGAGAAGGTGTCCGGCAGGAACCCGATGACGGACAGCAGCCCGGTGGCGGTCCCGAAGACGCTGACGGGGACCTTGCCCTCGGTGAGCTGACTCGAGCAGATGCCGAAGACGCCGTTGGCGATGAAGGCGAGCAGGATCGCCATGGCGACCGCCGCGTACGCCAGGGAGGCCTGGGCGGGGAGGAAGGCGAAGGCGAGCAGACCGACCATGACGACTGCTGATCCGGCCCCGATGACCTTCGAGGGGGATCCGAGTGCGCCGGCGATCGCACCGAAGACGGGGGCCGAGACGAGCGAGACGCCGTACGTGCGGACAGTGCCGACCACGAGGACGATGCCCGGGGCGATGTGCATGACGTTGTTCATGTAGCCGGTGGTCTGATTGACGCCGGTGTAGAAGAAGTAGACGAAGAAGAGCGTCAGCGCGGCGAGCCACACGACGGGGTTCGAGAGGACTTGCCCGAGCTGCGCCAGGTTGAAGCCGCCTTCGGAAGATCCGATCTCGCCTTCGAACTTCGGGATGAAGAGGAAGGAGAGGACGGCGAGGACCATGATGACGCTGCCGAGGACGAGGAGGAGCACGCGCATGGGCACGATGTCGCCCTGATCGGCTAGGCGGGAGACGATGGCGGCGTTGACGAATCCGAGGATCAGGCCGGCCAGCCCGTAGAAGCCGTAAGACAGGCCGATGTTGCGGGAGTACTGGTCCTCTTCGGAGACGAGTCGGACGAGCTTGAATCGAATGCCCCACCAGATGAGGATCGTCGTGACTCCCATGGCGATGAACAGGCCGATGAGGGTCGCGTAGGACGGGAAGAGCGCATACCAGTAGGTGAGCAGCGCAGTCGTACCGAACCCCACCCAGGCCAGGGTCCGAACGCGAATCCGATCGGCGACGATGCCCGACGGCAGGTAGCACACGAGGGCGGTCCACGAGTAGGCCGCCAGGAGCGTTCCCAGGGTCGTTGCGACGTTCTCCTGGCTCGCGGCCCCTGAAGCGATCAGGGCTTTCCCGAGGGGCTCGTCGAAGACGTACTGCAGGTAGGCGGGCGTGTAGACGATCGAGCTGCCGATGGAGACCAGGATGAGGAGGAATACCCGGTGGAATCGCGTGAGCTCATCGGCGCAGCGTTCCTGAGTGAGGTTGCTCAGCACTATGATCACCTTTCATATGGCGAGGAGGGAATAGTGTTTTCGTCGAGGGGTTCGCGCTTTTCTTTCATGCGCGGGTTGAATTCCGATAATTCGCGTCACGATAACGACTTCGGCCACCGCTCTGATCGACATTGATATTCACGCGGTACTGAGAGTCGCATTCGCTAAGCGCCACGACGGATACGGTAGCGACGCTTCCCACGCTTGCCCTAGACGTTAGTCCCAGAACTGCCGTTATGAATTTCGGTCCCCCACCGTCCGAAAACGACTTCTGCGCGATATTTGGCCACTATTAGCTAAACCGGTTTCTTTTTGGACGAATAATGTCCATTTATCTAATGCCCTCGGCATTGGCGCGGCTCAGGAACGGGCGAGCCGAAATCCGGCGCATCGCACCTTCGAGAGGGGGAGGAACACCCCGACTGGCCCTGTACGGATAGGGAGTCAGCCGCGGCGGCGTCGATCCTCTCATCGGAGGCCGTACTGACCCCGTGCATCGGGAGTCAGCCGATCCGATCGAAAGCCGGTCGATCAGATCCTGGTCGGACTCGACCGCCGGGGCTTCCCGACGGGCATATGGCACGACGGGGATCGCCGATGCCCGGTCGCGGATGCCCGGGGGGCGGGCGTCCGGCGCGGCAGCACTGCGGGCACTGCGCCGCGCCGCGGGCGGGCCGTACGAGGAAGCGCCGCGGGCAGGCCCTTGCGGGGAGGAGAGTTGCCATGGTCGCCATGACCGCCGCACAGCGGCTGCGGGCAGGCCCTGGCGAGGAGGAGCGGCCTTCGATGACGGACCGGCCGGTCTGCGGGCGGACTCTTCGGAGCGCGCTCCTCAGAGCAGGTCGGCGTCCCTCATCGCCTGCTCCAGTCGGGCGACCTGCTCGCCGTGCGCCTGGACGAGGGGCAGGCGCACGGCGGGGCTGGAGATCAGGCCCTGGAGGTGGACGGCGTGCTTGGCCATGACCGCGCCCTGCCCGCCGCCCATGACGGCGGCGACGAGGGGTCGCAGGGAGTAGGCGAGTTCGCGGGCTTCCCACACCTGGTCGGCGTCGAGCAGGTCGATCATCCGCCGGTAGTGGCGCGCGGCGATGTGGGCGACAACGGAGATGAAGCCGGAGGCCCCGCCGGTCATCCACGCGAAGTTCAGGCCGTCGTCCCCCGAGTAGTACTCGAGCCCGGTGCGGTGCATCCGCTCGACGCCCTGCTCGACGTTGCCGGTGGCGTCCTTGACGGCGGTGATGCGCGGGTGGGCGGCGAGGATGTCGAGGGTGTCGTCGCTGAAGGCCAGGCCGGTGCGCCCGGGGATATCGTAGAGCATGATCGGCAGGTCGGTGGCCTCGGCGATGGCCAGGACGTGGGCGCGCAGGCCCTCCTGGGAGGGCCTGTTGTAGTAGGGGGAGACGACGAGGAGCCCGTCGGCGCCGTGGGCCTGGGCTCCTTCGGCGATGCGGACGGCGTGGGCGGTGTCGTTGGAGCCGGCGCCGCACAGGATGAAGGCCCTGTCCCCCACGGCCTCGCGGACGGCATCGGTGAGGTCGTTCTTCTCCGGCTGGTGGGTGGTCGATGATTCGCCGGTCGTCCCGGACAGGAGGATCGTGTCGCTGCCGTCGTCGACGAGGCGGCCGGCGAGGCGCTGGGCGCTGTCGAGGTCGATGGACCCGTCCTCGTGGAAGGGGGTGACCATCGCGGGGGCGAGTGTGCCGAAGGTGCGGGGCGGCGTGTGGCTCATGGGGGCGAGCATATGCGGTCGAGGGGTGCGCTGGCCCGAGCGCTCGCGGTGTGGGCGGCGTGTCAGGGGGTCAGAGGGCGGCCCACCACAGGTGCTGGACGAGGTCGTCCGCGCGGGCACCGGGGGCGGTCAGGCGGCAGCGCAGTCCGGCCGGGGCGAATCCGGCCCCCTGATAGAAGCGGATCCTCGCCTGGTCGTCGGCTCCGACCCAGACCCTCAGGCAGGCGGCCCCGGTGGTGTCGGCGATCGCGTGGAGGAGCCGCGAGCCGTGGCCGCTGCGGGCGAAGTCGGGGTCGACGGCGAGCTCGTGGATGTCGGCGCCGGCCGGGATCGGATCGCGGCCGGCGATGTCGATCCTCTCCCCGGGGGCGGCGAGGGCGTAACCGACGACCGCGGTCCCGTGGAGGGCGACGAGCGCGTGCACGCCGGGCGGGCGCGACCCGGTCAGGCTCGTCGTCCAGGCGGCGGCCAGGGAGGCGGGGTCGGCGCCGGGCAGGCCGGGGGCGAGGGCTGCGAGGGCGGCGGCTTGGATCCGTCCGATGTCCGAGGCGTCGTCTGCCAGGGCGGGGCGCACCGAGCGGTCGGCGCCGGGTCGGGGCCGGTCGGTCACAGCCCGAGGAGCCGGTCGAGGCCGATGGTCAGTCCGGGGCGGTCGGCGACGCGGCGGATGCCCAGGAGCACGCCCGGCATGAAGGAGGCGCGGTCGAAGGCGTCGGTGCGGATGACGAGTTGCTCGCCGGGGTTGCCCAGGAGGATCTCCTCGCTGGCGGTCAGGCCGCGCAGGCGCACCGCGTGGACGGGGATCCCGTCGACGCGGCCTCCGCGGGTTCCCGCGGGGTCGGTCTCGGTGGCGTCGGGCAGGGGGCCCAGGCCGGCGTCCTCGCGCGCCCGGGCGATCCGACGGGCGGTGGCGGCGGCGGTGCCCGAGGGGGCGTCGACCTTGTCGGGGTGGTGCATCTCGATGACTTCGGCGGATTCGAAGTAGGGGGCGGCGATCTGGGCGAATGTCATGGCCAGGACCGCGGACATGGAGAAGTTGGGGGCGATGAGGACGCTGAGCCCGGTTTCCCGTGCGTGGTCGCGCACGCGCGCGTAGGCGTCGTCGTCCCAGCCGGTAGTGCCGACGACGACGTGGGCGCCGGCGTCGAGGAGGGCGTGGACGTTGGTTTCGGTGACGGCCGGGGTGGAGAAGTCGACGGCGACCTGGGCGCCGGCGAGGATTTCGGCGGTGATGGCGTCGCCCGCGTCGAGTCGGGCGACGACGTCCATGTCGTCGGCGTTCGTCACGGCGTCGACGACGGTGGATCCCATGCGGCCTTTGGCCCCGGTCACTGCTACTCGGATCTGCATGGGCTCACCCTATCGGCTCCGCGCCGCGGGCTCGCGGCGGGTCCGAGGGTGGGGACGCGCGCAGGGCCGGGCGATCGGGCGGGGTCGGTCGGGGCACGGGGAGACGACCCGAGCGTCATGGCCGCGGATCGCGCCCGGGTCCGTGCGGCGTCGTCCGGGGCGCCCCGGGGGCGGAGCGCCCCGGATACGGGGGCTGTGGGCAGTCGCGGGGCGTGCGAGCGCTCCGCCTCGTAGACGAGGGCCTCCCCTGGTACGGGACCGGTGTCAGTCGCGAGGCAGGACGAGAGCGCGGGCGCGGGTCTGGCGGGCCAGCCGGGCGGCGAGGCCGCGGACCTGGTCGGCGGTGACGGCGTCGATGGCGTCGAGGGTTTCGGCGACGGTGCGGTAGCGTCCGGAGACCTCGGCTCGCCCCAGGCGCATCATCCGCGACCAGTTGTCCTCCAATCCCAGGGCGACCGAGCCCCGGACCTGGCCTCGCACGCGCGCGAGTTCGTCGTCGGTGGGGCCGTCGGAGGCGAGGTCCTCGAGCTGGCCGATCATGATCCTCTCGACTTCCGCGAGCCGGTCGGGGGAGGTCCCCGCGTACATGCCGAAGCTGCCGGTGTCGGAGTAGGCGGATTCGAAGGCGTAGGTCGTGTACGCCAGGCCGCGCTTCTCCCGGACCTCCTGGAAGAGCCGTGAGGACATGCCGCCGCCGAGGACGCTCAGGAGGACGGACATGACGGGGCCGTCGTCGTGGTTGGCGCGCATGCCGCGGGTGCCGACGATCAGGTGGGCTTGCTCGACGTCGCGTCGGCGCACGATCTCGTGCTCGTGGTCGAGGGGCGCGGGGGCGGCGGTGGGGCGGCGCGGGCGCGACGGGCGGGAGCTCGCGGCGGCGTCGGCCCAGGAGGAGTCGGCGAGGGCGTCGGCGACGAGGCCGGCGAGGCGCGCGTGGTCGACGGCTCCGGCGGCGGCGACGACGAGGGCGTCGGGCCCGTAGTGGTGGCGGTAGTGGGTGTGGACGTCGTCGCGGGTGACGGCCCGGATGGCGTCGGGGGTGCCGCCGATGGGCCGCCCCAGGGGGGTGTCGCCGTGGACGGCGAGCTGGAAGGCGTCGTGGACGACTTCTGTGGGGCTGTCCTCGCTCATGGCGAGTTCGTCGAGGATGACGCCGCGCTCCATGTCGAAGTCGGCGGGGTCCAGGCGGGAGTCGGCGACCATGTCGACGAGGGTGCGCACCGCCATGTCGAGGTCGTCGCCGAGGATGCGCGCCCAGTACGCGGTGTGCTCGCGGGCGGTTTCCGCGTTCGACTCGCCGCCGACGGAGTCGAAGGCGACGGCGATGTCGAGGGCGGAGCGCCGGCCGGTGCCCTTGAAGAGGAGGTGCTCGAGGAAGTGGGTGGATCCGGCGTGGCGGGGGGCCTCGTCACGCGAGCCGACGGGGACCCACAGGCTGATGCCGACGGAGCGGGTCGCGGGGACGGCTTGGGTGATGATGCGGGTGCCGGCGTCGGTGACGGTGCGCTCGACGGCGGTGTCGGAGTCGTCGAAGGACGCGGATGCGGGCGCGCCGATGGGCAGGTCGATGGGCGGTGTCATGGACGGTTCCCCTCAGGCTGCGGTCGTGTGCTGTCGGCAGTGTAGTTCCGCGGCCTCGCCGGCCTCCCCTCCGACTCGTGTGGGATGGGGCTCGTCCGATGCGCCGGGGCCCGCGTCCCCTGGACAGGGGTGCGCGGGCCCGTAGCTGGTGACCGGGTCACCGGTTGTGGGGCGTCCCGTCGGCTGTCGGTACCGGGGGCCGGGATGCGCTCGGTTGTCGACGGCGCTGGGCGCTGTCCATTCCGTAGAAAGGCAGGGCCAGGAGGAGTCCGATCCAAAAACCCCACCAGGCCCACGCAGGGATATCGGTCCCGGCGACGATGGCATAGATCAGGCCGGATCCCAAGACGGCGGACCCGGCCAAGGTCGAGACCTCGGCGAATCTCCTCCAGGCGCTCCATCCCCTCCATGCACGAAGCATTACAGCCTTCTTTCTGTTGTCATGGGCTTCATCTCTACTCTACGCGAGCCGGATTCTTGTCTCTTCATCTTCGGCAACGGGTGAGAGTCAGTGCGCATGAAGAGGCGACTGACTGACCCGTCCGCCCCCGGTGAGGCCGCGCACGCGAAGGGGCGACGGGGAAAGAGGATTCCCCGCCACCCCGTTCAGCCGATAGATCGGCTCAAGGAGCCTGCCACCCGGCTGCTCGCGATGTCATGAGATCTGCTGACGACGCCGGTGCACGACGAAGGCGGAGCCGACCGCGAGGAGGATCACGGATGCACCACCGATCGTCAACAGCAGTTCACCGTTCGCCCCCGTCAGCGGAAGCTGAGGGACGTTCTGCTTGGTGTTCGGGACTTCAAGATCGTAAGAGGCTTCAGCGGTTTTGCCGATCCTCACCTCCAGGGATGTCAACGTGTTCGCCGGCATCGTGTAGCCCGCCGGAGCAGCGATCTCCTCAAGCACGTAGCAGCGGGACTGGGCGTTGGCGATTCCGTTGACCGAATCCGAAACATAGAGGCCGTCGATCGCGACGAGGCCGGCGTCATTGGAGGTGAATTCTCCCGTGGGTACGGCCGCGGTCGTGACCGCCTGATTATCCGACTTCTCCGCGAGGCAGGCCCCTGGGGTCCCCTTCCCGTTGTATACCTTGAACTTCGCTCCGGCGAGGCCCTTCTTCGACGCGGTGTCGTTCGCGTCGTACTTGAGGATACGGGCGTCGCCCCAGTTGGTCGTCACTTCATTGGTGGGGACCGGGGGGACCGGAGGCTCGGGAGGGGTCGGCTGGTCCGGTGTCGGGGGAGTCGGCGGATTCGGCGGCTCAGGCGGATTGTCGGGTGTCGGGGGAGTCGGCGGATTCGGGTTCGTGTAGGTATCGACGTAGAGCTTCGCGGTGTTCTTGATGACGCCGCTCGCCTGTCCATCGGTGTCGAGCTTGGTCACGGTACCGCTGAAAGTCGTGATGATCTGCTTGCCCTGCTTGGCCCAGGCCTTCGCCAGTCCCTTGTTGGTCAGGACCATCGTGACCTTGTTATTGATGATCGCCACGGTGTAGTCATCAGTGGCGGTCAGGGCCGCGCCGTCGAGAAGGACCTTCTCGACCTTGACGTCGCCAAGGCGGACGTCCAGGTCATCTTGGACCCAGTAGAAGGCGAAGAGCTTATCCGCAGAAATCGTCGGGATCTCTGTCGTCACTGGGAATGTGACGACCGCCCCCAGACCGTAGGCGGTCTGTTGGTCGATTGTTTTCTTCGCCGTCGCCACCGAGTTCTTCGGATAGGCGTGGACGTCGTAGAGCCATGTGCCCGACGGGGTCGGATCCGTCGTATCGGGGTACGGGAGGGTCACAAGGAACGGAGCGGCCTTGGCGACGACCGTCGTCGCCTGGCCGTCGATCTTCGCCCCGGAGGTGTCGGTCTCGCATGCGACGTAAGCGGCGACGGACAGGCCGGAGAACACCGCGATGCCTTCAGCGGTGGTTTTAACGGCCTTGATCTTCTCGGTCGTGTAATCTTTCGTATCGACCGTCAGTTTGTCACAGGTGGCGGATACGGTCGCTTGGGAGAGATTCTCCCAGCCGGCGAACTGCGTGAGATCGAGATCCTTGACCTTGTACAAGGTGAACTCGACTCCCTCGATCGCCTTCGAGGCCACGCCGGGGGTGCCGCTGGGGTCTCCCGTCACCACTGCACCGGTCTGCTCGATGTGCTTGTGAAGCGTGATCTTCCCATCGCTGACGGTCGTATCGATGTTGCCGAAACTCGGCTCGGTCGCCCATGCGGTGCCACTCAGGCCGACGAGGCCTATGGCGATCGCCGTGCCTGTCGCAAGCACTCGGCGCACGAGGGGATGGCGTGTGGTTTCCACAAATTGTCCTTCCACTATGTTGCCTTGATGGATGAAACAGCAGGAATTCTTGTGTTCATTGAAAGAGTGCTGTCAGCCCCTATTACGCGCCTCCTCACTCGGTGTTCGATGCGAGAGCTCGTCTTGCAGAAGACACGGGAGCATGCTCGTCAGTCATCGGCTTGACCGAGTCCGTCGCCGTCCGTGCGCGAGGATGGCTCCCGCGATCACGCCGAGGCCGCCCACCGCTCCTCCGAGAATGAGGAAGGAGTCCGTGCTCGTCCCACCTGTCAACGGCAGGGGTGGGACTTCCTGAAGACGATTCGTGAATGGTGCGGAGAATACGTAGTTCAGCTGGTCCCGGGTGATGGTGAAGGAGTACTCCTGCGAGGAGATCTGATAGCCGGGCGGAGCGACGGCCTCGATGAGGGAATAGGGGGTATCGCTCCAGGAGAGGCCTTCGACCTTGAACACGCCTGCTTTCGGATCGACATCATAGTAGGTGCCGTTAGGCGCATGGGGGCACTGGGAGGGGATTGAGGCCACGCAGTCGGCGATGACCACGCCTTCGGCCGGCAGGGACGCCCCTCCCGTCAATGACCACTGTGAGCCCGAGAGCGTATGAGACTCGTCCGACTCGTCGGCTTTCTGCCAGGTTACCGACCCCGTGATCCGTCGGTTGACCACTGCGCCGTCCTCGTTCACCGGACCCGAGCCGAGCGCTTCGAGGGTCCCCTCGAGACCAGTGGGGATGATCGTCGTGAATCTCAGGGAATCGGGGAGGACGGAGTATCCGGCGGGGGCGGTCCTTTCTTGAATGGAATAGGTTCCCCAGCGCAGATTCGTCAATCGGAACCGGCCGGGTGCTGGATCCTGATCCAGGTGGTCGCCGACGGGGCAGGCCGCGCGTTCGCAGTCGACGACAACAGTCTCCGGGGGGACTCCGGGTCCGGTCAGCACCCATGAGGTCCCTCCGAGGAGGGTCGCGGAATCCTCGTCGACCTTATTCCAGGTCAGGGTTCCAGGCAGGCTGGAGTTCGTGATCGTGCATGTCACGCGGTCCGAGTTCGCGACGGTCACGGTCGATGTCGACACGGTGGACTCAAAGGGCACTCCGGTTTCGCGGATGGTGCCAGGGGTTTCGGCGCAGGTCCAGTGCCCGGCCTCGTAGGCGGCCGCATCGGCATGGGTCGACTGCTCGGAAAGGGCGTACTTTCCTCGCTGGACTCGTTGGATACCCGTATCTCCGAATCCCTCGACACGAGCAAAAGACCCGGATGCGACGGCATTGCGGCCCGAGAGCGCCCATTCGTGGGGCGGAAGGGCCCCGACCTCTTCGGACGCATGGGGGGCATCGACCTTCTTGACGATCTGGAGCGTGGGAATGCGAACGGAGAGCTTGTAGTCCTCGACCTCGCCGGTGGAGGTGTTACCTGTCGGTTTCTGCCCATCGCCGTTGTTGTCGTTGGTGATCCTCAGGCGCATGTAGGTGTCGTTTTCGCTGCCGGGTTCGTTGTCGACGCTGCGGACGACGTCGGCCGGCACCGCCCATTTGACGACGGCGCTCTTGTCTGCGGGCGAGCAGGGGGCCTCGGTGCTCTTCTCGGAGGAATCGAAGGATCCGTTGTGATTCCAGTCGATCCACCCGGCCACCTTTCCCGGCCCCATGCAGGCGACAGTGAGGTCGTATAGCGCTCCGGGCTGAGTGGAGATCCCGAGGGCGATCACTGAGTCCTCGACCGCATCTTCGTCGTCCGGGCTCCCCGAATCGTCGTCGCCGCGGGCATTATCCGAGTGCTGTTGCTCCCCTTCGGCGTCGATCCGAGTACCGAGGACGGTCTTGTCGGTGCGCATCCGGGCCTGTCCGACACCGAACATGTCTTGGCCGTTCGACGTGATCTGTCCGTCTTCCCAGGTCGGCTGGAACAGTGATGAGGCCTTCCCGTACGAGGCCGGGGCGTCTCCGAAGTCGGTGGCGATGACTAGGCCGAGCGCAACGGCGGAATACCCGGCGCCCTGGATCGTGATTCGGGCTTTCGTCGCCCCCTCCATAAAGGTCACGACATCAGGGCCTCCCTTGCCGACCGGGTACTTCCACTTGTCATGTTGAATATCGCTCTGATAGGCGCATTCCTCACCGGTGGGCATGAAACGCAGCTTCGAGATCGCGCCGCCGCTCCCCTGGATCCACGCCTTGGTCGTGATCGGGCACCCGTCGCCTTTGAGGGTGTCGAGAACTCGGAATTTCGCGATCCCGTCGAGCGTGTCCACTTGGATCCATTCATCTTTCCAGCCCTGCTGCGAAAGGCTGGTCTCGACGTTGTTCGAGTTCCCGATCCCGTCACTACTACGGTCCGAGGACGCTTCAGCATCGGCGAAGACAAGCCCTTCAAGCGGTACATTCTTCCCGTTGAGCGTCGCGGTACATGAGAGGGTGAATCTCACTCGGGCGTTCAGTCCGGTCGGAGCATTCCCCTGCGTCCAGTCGTGGTCCTTGTCTTCGTAGGAGTGATCGCCGACGTAGGCATAGCCGTTCGCCAGGCCGATGACCATCTGATTCGGATTGATGAGATCGTCTGGATAGGACTGCCAACTCTGGCGGATAGGGTAGCCTCCCTTCCAATACTGCGCTCCTCCGACGTTGTACATGTTGTCTAGGGCGTCACCCGCCCAGGTCCCGGGGATCGTCGCGACCAGCGGTGCCTTGGATTGGGCCGGTCTTCCGGTTCCGCTGCCGATGTAGTCGAGATCCGATAATTGGCACGTGGTGACGAGGGTTCCCGCCTCGCCCAGATCGCGCGCGTTCGTGAAAGTCTTGGTCTGCCCATAGTCCAGGACGGGAACCCTGGGACGGGGGTTGTTCTCGAACTGGGAGTAGTCCGCCCATTGGAGCCATTGGATCGATTCCTTGAAGCGTCCAGTTCCTCCCGTGGCGAAGACCGCCGGTAGTTCGCCGGCTCGGGGGGCGCGCGGAGTCGCGGAGTAAGCGGCTGGCCCCGGTTCCGAAGCCCCGGGGGTCACCATCCCCTGATCCCACGCGGCCGAGGAGTCTGGTGAATGTGAATCGAGCCCTTCGTCATTCGTTTCAGGAGGAGCCATTTCAGAGTCTTGCGATTCCGTTGCCGCCTCCTCCTCTGTGTCGTTAACCTTGTCGACCGTCCCCGAGGGGCGAGAGGTTCTCCCCTCGAAACGCTCGGTTGCCGACTGTCCGCCCGATTGGGGGGCCGATCCGACTGCGACCGGCTCTCCTTGCGCCGCGAATGCCCCTCGGGCTCCAGCGGTGTACAGAACGCCCCCGGAGGAGACCAGTAGGCACGCCACCACTGCGAATGCCATAACGATGCTCCGACGGCACCGAGGATGCGAGCGAGCATGAGCGGCACCGGGGGCGGCAGGGGAATTGAATAACACGGATTATCAGTCCTCGCGGTCAACAGCCATCGAATAGGCAATAGACGCCCCAGGAAAACTCACCTGAATATGTGAACAATCCGTCGTCGAAGAAGGAGCCCATCACCGCCCCATCATCTGAAAGCAGTTGACCTATCAGCGCTCGAATTCTCTGGGGCACCAATGCTTTCTCTCGCGCTTTTAGACTCCTGGAGCACGTCGAGGATAGCTCCCCCCCCCCGCAACTTTTCCTGGATAATCGCTGGAAAATACCAAGAAAAGGAAAAGGACCGGAAACAGCTATTCCCCTGTTAATGCAGGTCAGGACACTTATATTGCTGACTCATCAGGAACCATTCGCCACTCCGGACGACTGCTTGCGTTCCCAAGGCACCGAACGACCGGGCCCCACACGATCGTCAATCCGCGTCATGCCCCGTCGGAGAGAGCCTCCCCGAATCCGAGTGAAAACGCACTGCCTCACGGATCAGCACGCGCGGAACAAGGACAGGAGAGAACGCGAGCCGCGCTCAACTCGCAGCGTCAGGGCCGCGTCGTCTTCTCGACTGCTTCGGCAGACCCGACCACCACACGTACAGACCCGCTGCGACGACGCCGGCGGGGATCCAGACCGCCCACCACGGGAAACGTGGAGTCCCCGGGGCCCGACCGGCAGCCTGGACCTCACTACTGGGCGTGGGAGTCACCCGTTCACCGGTCAGGAGGATGCGATGGCTATTGATCCCCAGCGGAGTGCACGTCACCAGCGTCGCGAGGTCCCGGTTCGGATCCGCGTGCAAGGACTCTGTGTCCTCAGGCTCGACGACCTTGCGGTCGTCGACCCTGTAGGTCAAGACTTCGCCGAACACCTCGAGGGTGAAGATATCGCCGACGCGGACCTTGTCGAGGTCGGTGAACATCTTGGCATCGGCCAATCCTCGATGACCGGTGAGCACCGTTCGAGTCCCGCGCCCTCCGACTGGCAGCGACGTGCCCTCCAGGTGGCCGACCCCCTCCAGAAGTGTGCGGTCCGCAGTCCCGTGATAGATCGGCAGATCGACATCGATCTGGGGGATCCGGATCCTCCCGATCAACCCATCCGAGTTGACGCTGAGGATCGAGTCGTAGTCCAGGTCGGCATCGCTGGACGTCCCGCTGCCCGTAGGGGCATTCGTGTTCGCCTCGAGCAGTGCCCCGACCTGAAGCGCCGCGTTGTATGCGTGGGCTCGTTCCAGCTGGACCACTTGATCCGGCTCGGCGGCCTCAAGCTGGGCCCCGTAGCTCGTGATGATCTTCGACTGGTTGTACTGGCTAATCCAACTCGCGACCGCAGGATAGCTGACGATCAGCATCCCGATGACGGCCAGAAACGCCGGTATGAGAGAGAACGGCTGGAATTCCCACCGCCACTGGGGCCCGACGACACTCTTCGTTTTATGCTCGCCGTCGTCTCCCCTCCCCCATTGTCCGAGGTGCTGTCCCTGACTACGGCGCATGATCGCTTCCCCACTTCCACGGGAACGGCGGCCCGCCCTCCCGAACGGTCTGCACGATACCTGAGCGGAGCGCTCAGGGGAATCCGCGCACCTCGACTCACCCGCCTCCCGGCGCCCGCGGACGCTGCAACCGCGAGCCCCTTGGCAGCCCGACGAGAACCGGGCCCGCAGCTCGTGGCTGCGGGCCCGGTCATCAGTCCTCACGACCGATCATCCATCGGATCACTCGTCGGAAGAATCCCCCTCGGAGGACGCGTCCTCGCCCTCGTCCTCGCGCTTGCGGCGGGTCCGGGTGCGCGGACGGCGCTCGCGACGCTCCGAACGATCGCGCCTCTCACGGCGCTCGCGACGCTCCTCGCCCTCGGACTCGGAGGCCTCGGCGTCGCCCGCCTCGCCCTCGACGACAGCGTGCAGGCTGAGCTTCCCGCGGTCCCCGATCTCGGCGATCTCCACCTCGACCTGCTGGCCGACCTGGAGGACGTCGTCGACCGACTCCACGCGCTTGCCGCCGACCAGACGACGGACCTGCGAGATGTGCAGCAGACCGTCCTTGCCGGGCGTCAACGAGACGAACGCGCCGAACGACGTCGTCTTGACGACCGTGCCGACGAAGCGCTCGCCGACCTCGGGCATCTGCGGATTCGCGATCTGATTGACCATCGCGCGCGCCGCCTCCGCGGCCTCGCCGTTCGACGACGCGATGTACACGGTGCCGTCGTCCTCGATCGTCAGCTCGGCGCCCGTGTCCTCCTGGATCTGGTTGATCATCTTGCCCTTGGGGCCGATGACCTCCCCGATCTTGTCGACCGGGACCTTGACGGTGATGATCCGCGGCGCGTTCGCGCTCATCTCATCGGGCCCGTCGATGGCCTGGTTGATGAGGTCGAGGATCGCCAGGCGGGCGTCGCGCGCCTGGGCGAGCGCCCCGCGCAGCACCTGCGAGTCGATGCCGTCGAGCTTCGTGTCGAGCTGGAGGGCGGTGATGAAGTCCCGCGTGCCGGCGACCTTGAAGTCCATGTCGCCGAAGCCGTCCTCGGCGCCGAGGATGTCCGTCAGGGTGACCGCCTTCTGCTGGCCGTCGACCTCGCCGGTCATCAGACCCATGGCGATGCCCGCGACGGGAGCGCGCAGCGGCACGCCGGCCTGCAGGAGCGACAGCGTCGAGGCGCACACCGAGCCCATCGACGACGAGCCGTTCGACCCCATCGTCTCCGACACCTGGCGAATCGCGTAGGGGAAGTCCTCGCGCGACGGCAGGACGGGGATCAGGGCTCGCTCGGCCAGGTCGCCGTGGCCGATCTCGCGGCGCTTCGGGGCGCCGACGCGGCCGACCTCGCCGGTCGAGAAGGGCGCGAAGTTGTACTGGTGCATGTAGCGCTTGGCGTTGATCGGCGAGAGGTTGTCGATCTGCTGCTCCATGCGGAGCATCGCCAGGGTCGTCACGCCGAGGATCTGGGTCTCGCCGCGCTGGAACAGGGCCGACCCGTGGACGCGGGGCAGGACCTCGACCTCGGCGGACAGGGAGCGGATCTGACGCGGCGTGCGCCCGTCCATGCGGATCTCCTCGCGCAGGGTGCGCTGGCGGATCGTCTGCTTCTCCAGGGAGCGGAAAGCGGCCTTGAGCTCCTTCTCCGACTCGGGGAAGCGCTCGTGCAGGGCGCCGAGCATCTCGTTCTTCACGGCGTCGCACGCCTCATCGCGAGCCAGCTTGCCCTCGGTGAGCAGCGCCCGGGCGAGCTTGTCCCCGGTCCACTCCTCGACGGCGGCGTACTGCTCGTCGGTGTAGTCGAGGAACAGCGGGAACTCCGCGGTCTCCTTCGACGCCCGCTCGGCGACCTTCATCTGCGCCTCGCACAGGGCCTTGATGAAGGGCTTGGCGGCCTCCAGGCCGTCGGCGACGACCTCCTCGGTGGGGGCGGTCGCGCCCGCCTGGATCAGCTCCCACTCGTTGGCGCCGCCACCGGCCTCGACCATCATGATGGCGACGTCCTCGGAGCCGTCGTCCTTGGTGACGATGCGTCCGGCGACGACGATGTTGAAGACCGAGCGCTCGAGCTCCGACCAGCGCGGGAACGCCACCCACTGGCCGTCGATGAGGGCCAGGCGGGTGCCGCCGATCGGGCCGGTGAAGGGCAGGCCGGCGATCTGCGTCGACATCGAGGCGGCGTTGATCGCCAGGACGTCGTAGGCGTCGTCGGGGTGGATCGTCAGGACCGTCTCGACGACCTGGACCTCGTTGCGCAGGCCCTTGACGAAGCCGGGGCGCAGCGGGCGGTCGATGAGGCGGGCGGCGAGGATGGCCTCGGTGCCGGCGCGGCCCTCGCGGCGGAAGAACGAGCCGGGGATACGGCCGACCGCGTACTGGCGCTCCTCGACGTCGACCGTCAGGGGGAAGAAGTCGAACTGGTCCTTGGGGTGCTTGCCGACGGTGGTGGCCGACAGGACGGTCGTCTCGTCGTCCAGGTAGGCCAGGGCCGAGCCCGCGGCCTGCTTGGCCAGGCGGCCCGTCTCGAAGCGGACAGTGCGGGTGCCGAAGCTCCCGTTGTCGATGATCGCCTCTGCGGCGACGATATCGGTGCCTTCCATCATGGGTGGCGTCTCTCCTTGCGTTCTCAGTGGATGCGCGCTCGGCTTCGGCCTTCGATCGAAGCCCACGGCGTGCGCCCTGGCGGTGGGTCCGTGAGCCACTGTCGAAAACCGGCGGCTGATGCGCGCGGCGTTCCAGCAGTGTGTCCGGACGGTGCGCGCCCCGGAACGTCGGGCGCCCACCTCGGGCGGTGGTCCGTCCGGAGGTAGTGAACCGGCCCGGTCCCACGAGGGGATCGGGCCGGTACGGGGTCAGCGGCGCAGGCCCAGACGCTCGATGAGCGACCGGTACCGCTCGATGTCGATGTCGGCCAGGTAGCCGAGGAGTCGACGGCGGCGGCCGACCAGCAGGAGCAGACCGCGGCGCGAGTGGTGGTCGTGCTTGTGGGTCTTGAAGTGCTCGGTCAGGTCCTTGATGCGCCGGGTCAGCAGCGCGATCTGGACCTCGGGGGAGCCGGTGTCGCCCTCGTGCGTGGCGTACTCGGCGATGATCTGGTCCTTAACGTCCTTGCTCAGGGGCACGGGCTTCTCCTTGATGTCTCGTTGCGCGGGGCCGGTGGGCTTGTCCCATCGGCTGACGGTCCGCGGCCGATCAACGGCTTGTCAAGGCTAGCACGGGCCGGGTCCGGCCCTCCCCGCCGCGGGGCCGGCCGGGGGCCTCGGCCCTGTGGGATCGGGCACGTCGGCGCCCGCGCGGTCCCCGCGGGTCCAGGGCCGACGACTATCGCGGGGGGCGCCCCTCGTCAGCCGGCGGTCACCGAATCGGGGGCCACCCGACCGGCCACGGCGACGCCGAGGATCGACGCCGTGCGGCGCAGGTCGTCGTCCATCTGCTCTAGGAGGGCCTCGACCGAGTCGAAGCTGGCCATCGGGCGGATCCTGGCGACGAAGGTCACGCCGATGCGCTCCCCGTACAGGTCGAGGTCGGAGCGCCCCAGGACGTGCGCCTCGACGGTCCGCTTATCGCCGTCGAACTGCGGGTTCGTCCCCACGGACACGGCGGCGGGCAGGAACTCCGTCGACGAGGTCCCCGGGACGGTGCGCACCACCCACCCGGCGTAGACGCCGTCGCCGGGGACGACCCCCTCGATGTCCCCGTGGAGGTTCGCCGTCGGGAAGCCCAGCTCCCGGCCCCGCTTGAACCCGTGCTCGACGGTGCCGCGGATGCGGTGGAGGTGCCCGAGGACGCGGGCCGCCCCGGTGACGTCGCCGGCGGCGAGGAGCTCGCGGACCCACGAGGAGGACCAGCGCCTCCCCTCGGGGGCCTCGATGTCGGTGACCATGACGACGTCGAACCCGTGGCGGCGGCCGAGCTCGCGCAGCGTGTCGACGGTCCCGGAGTTGGCGCGGCCGAAGTGGAAGTCCTCCCCGACGACGACCTCGACGGCGCCGAGCCGCTCGACGAGGAACTCCACGACGAACTCCTCGGGCTCAAGGGTGTAGACGGAGGCGTCGTAGTGGACGACGAGCGTGGCGTCCAATCCGGTGGCGGCCATCGCATCGATGCGGTCGTTCAGGGGGAAGATCAGTTCGAGGCCGACGCCCGGGTTGTGGACCTGGGTGGGGTGCGGGTCGAAGGTGATGGCGACGGAGGACGCGCCGGCCCGGCGGGCGCGGTCGACGCACGAGGCGATGACCTTCGCATGCCCGTTGTGCATGCCGTCGAAATTGCCGATGGTGACGACCGAGCGCAGGTCGCCGGGGACCTCGTCGAGTCTGGTCCAGGTTTTCATCAGTTCTCCGTGTGGAAGACGAGTTCGGTGCGCACTCGGGTCGGTGTGCACCGCAGGAGCCCGAGGACGCGCCCGTCGGGGTCGACGGCCGCGAGGATCCGCTCGGGAAGACCGTCGATCTGCGCGTCCAGGTCGGCGGGGGCGCGCCGGGGCGCCTGGCCGTGGGCGAAGGCCCGGGCCTCGTCGGCGGTCAGCGCCAGCGGCGCGAACATGTCGAGGACGGCCTCGTCCAAGGGGATCAGGGGGATGCGCGAGACGGGGACGGCCCCGGGGTCCTCGGGGGCGGGCAGCGCCGCGGATTCGAGGGCGTCGAGGGTCAGGGCGTCGTCGAGTCCGAAATCCCCGACTCGGGTCCGCCGCAGGGCGATGAGGTGGGCGCCGCAGCCGAGGCCGCGTCCGAGGTCGCGGGCGAGCGCCCGGATGTAGGTCCCCGACGAGCAGTCGACGACGACGTCGGCGTCGACGATGGGGACGTCGCGCCCGTCGGGCGAGGGGGCGAGGCCCGGACGCGGGGGCGCGAGGAGGTCGAAGCGGGCGACGGACACGGGCCGGGCGGCCAGCTCGACGTCGACCCCCCGGCGGGCGAGCGCGTAGGCCCGCTCGCCGTTGACCTTGATCGCGGAGACGCTTGAGGGGACCTGCATGATGTCGCCGGTCAGGGCCCGCATGGCCTCGGCCAGCCGGTCGGGGGCGGCGTCGACGGCCCCGGGGGCGTCGAGGATGCGCCCCTCGGCGTCGTCGGTGTCGGTCGAGACCCCCAGGCGGATCGTCGCCTCGTAGGTCTTCGCGTGGCCGGTGACCCAGGTGAGGAGCTTCGTGGCCTTGCCGATGCCCAGGACGAGGACGCCGGTGGCCATGGGGTCGAGGGTGCCGGCGTGGCCGACCTTGCGGGTGCCGGCCAGTCGCCTGACGCGCGAGACGACGTCGTGGCTGGTCATCCCCTGCGGCTTGTCGACGACGACGAGGCCGGGGACGGGGGTGTCGGATCGTCTGGCCATCGTCAGAGGCCGGCCTCGTCCTCGTCGCCCTCCTCGTCCTCCTCGTCGTCGTGACGGTAGGGGTCGGGGTCGCCCGCGTAGGAGGCGCCGACGGAGGCGCGGGCGATCTGCTCGTCGCGGGCCTTGGCGGCGGCGAGCGCGTCCTCGAGGGCGGCGGCGGATTCGGGCAGGGCGTCGGGGATGAACTCGAGGGTCGGGGTCAGGCGGATGCCGAGGGCCTTGCCGACTTCCGAGCGGATGATCCCCTGAGCCGATTCGAAGGCGCGGGCGGTGGCCGCCCGATCCTCGTCCCCGCCGAGAACCGTGTAGAAGATCGAGGCGTGCTGGAGATCCCCGGTGACGCGCACATCGGTGATGGTGACGAAGCCGAGCCGCGGGTCCTTGATCCGTCGCCCGAGCATGCTGGCGACGGTCTGCTGGATCCGGTCCTGGACCTTGCGCTGGCGCGCCTCGTCTGCCATGGGTTCCTCCTGCGTCGGGTTTGTCGGCCCGGGAGGGCCGATCGGTCGGTGCCCATGGTACGGGCCCGTCCCGGTCCAGACCATTCCGCCCGGCCCCCGCCCCGATCGTCCCGCCCGCGCGGCGCCGCCCCTCGTCCTTCCCCACGACCCGACGACTCGTTCCCTCCCCCGCAGTCGGGGCCCGGGCGGCGGCTCCCCTCAACGCGGAGCGCCCCGGCCGTCCGAGGGGGACGACCGGGGCGCCGGGGATCGCAGGATCAGTCGCGGGCCTTCTCGCGCATCTCCCAGGTCTCGATGACATCGCCCTCGGCGATCTCCCTGTACCCCAGGGTGATGCCGCACTCGTAGCCCTCGCGGACCTCCGTGACGTCGTCCTTCTCGCGGCGCAGCGACTCGATCTCGAGGTTCTCCGCGACGACGACGCCGTCACGGATCAGACGGGCCTTCGTGCCGCGCTTGATCGTGCCCGAGCGGACCAGCGAGCCGGCGATGTTGCCGAACTTGCCGGAGCGGAACACCTGGCGGATCTCCGCGGTGCCCAGCTGGACCTCCTCGTAGATCGGCTTGAGCATGCCCTTGAGGGCCGCCTCGACATCGTCGAGGGCCGAGTAGATGACGTTGTAGTACTTGATCTCGACGCCCTCGGCATCGGCCAGTTCGGCGACGCGCTCGGCGGGCCGGACGTTGAAGCCGATGATGACGGCGTTGTCGACCGTCGCGAGGTTGACGTCGTTCTGGGTGATCGCGCCGACGCCGCGGTGGATGATCCGCAGCTGGACCTCGTCGCCGACGTCGATGCGCAGCAGCGAGTCCTCCAGGGCCTCGACCGCGCCGGACACGTCGCCCTTGATGATGAGGTTGAGGGTGTCGACCTCGCCCTCGGCGAGGACCTTGTCGAAGTCCTCCAGGGAGACGCGCTTGCGACGCTTGGCGAGCATCGCCTGGCGCTCGGCGGCCTCGCGCTTGTCGGCGATCTGACGGGCGGTGCGGTCGTCGGGGGCGACGAGGAAGGAATCGCCGGCCCGCGGGACCGAGGTCAGGCCGAGGACGGCGACCGGACGGGACGGGCCCGCCTCGGTGACGTCGTTGCCGGCGTCGTCGAACATCGCGCGGACGCGGCCGTGGGCCGCGCCGACGACGAGGGCGTCGCCGACGTGGAGCGTGCCGCGCTGGATGAGCATCGTCGCGACGGCGCCGCGCCCCTTGTCGAGATTCGCCTCGATCGCGACGCCGCGGGCGGCGCTGTTCGGGTTCGCCTCGAGGGTCAGCGCCGCGTCGGCGGTCAGCAGGACGGCCTCGAGGAGCTCGCGGATGCCCTGGCGCTGCTTGGCGGAGATGTCGACGAACATGACGTCGCCGCCGTACTCCTCGGCGACGAGGCCGTACTCGGTGAGCTGCTGGCGGATCTTCGCCGGGTTCGCGCCCTCCTTGTCGACCTTGTTGACCGCGACGACGATCGGCACGTCGGCGGCCTGCGCGTGGTTGATGGCCTCGACCGTCTGCGGCATGACGCCGTCGTCGGCGGCGACCACGAGGATCGCGATGTCGGTGACCTTCGCGCCTCGGGCTCGCATCGCCGTGAACGCCTCGTGACCGGGGGTGTCGATGAACGTGATCGGGCGCTTGTGGCCCTCGTGCTCGACCTTGACCTGGTAGGCGCCGATGTGCTGGGTGATGCCGCCGTGCTCGGTGTCGACGACGTCCGTGTGGCGGATCGCGTCGAGGAGCTTGGTCTTGCCGTGGTCGACGTGGCCCATGACGGTGACCACCGGGGGACGCGCCTGGAGGCCGTCGAGGTCGTCGAGCTCCTCGGCCTCCAGATCGATGTCGAAGGACTCGAGCAGCTCGCGGTCCTCGTCCTCGGGGGAGACGACCTTGACCTCGTAGCCGAGCTCGGCCCCCAGGGCCTCGAAGGTGTCCTGGTCGAGGGACTGGGTGGCCGTCGCCATCTCCCCGAGGTGGAAGAGGACGGTCACCAGGGCCGCGGGGTTGACCTCGATCTTCTCGGCGAAGTCGGCCAGGGAGGCCCCCTGTCGGATCCGGATCTCCTGTCCGTTGCCGCGCGGGATCGACACACCCCCGATGATCGGGGCGTTCTGCTGCTCGAACTCTTGACGTTTCGCGCGCTTGGACTTGCGTCCTCGCTGGTTGCGCCCGCCGCCGCGCCCGAAGGCGCCGGGGGTGGAACCGCGTCCACCGCGCCCGCCGCCGCGAGCCGGCCCGAAGCCGGCGCCCGCGGGCGCTCCGCCTCCCGCTCCGGGGGCTCCGCCGCCCGGTCGGGGGCCGCGTCCGCGACCGCCGGCGCCGCCGGGGCGTCCGCCGCGCGCATCCGCCCCCTGGGAGGCGTGACGGGCGAAATTCGCCTGGCCGGGCATCATGCCCGGATTCGGGCGGGTCCCGGAGGGGCGGCCCGCCGGACGGGGCCCGCCGGCGGAGCCGGGACGCGCCGGGCGCTCGCCCTGCTGGCCCTGGCCGGGACGGCCGGCGCCCGGTCGAGGGCCGGGGCGCGGGCCGCCGGTGCCGCCGGGACGGGGCATGCCCTGGCTGGAGGCGTAGGGGTTGTTACCGGGGCGGGGACCCGCCGGTCGAGGGCCGGGACGCGGGCCGCCGACGGAGCCGGGACGGGGAGGCTGCTGCTGGGGCTTGGCCGCGGGACGCGGGGCCGGCGCGGGCGCCGGGGGCGCCTGAGGCGCGGGGGCGTCGGTGAACGCCGGCGAGGGCGAGGCCGAGGGCTCCGTGGCCCGGCGCTCGGGGGCGGCGGGGACGGGAGCCTGCGGCTTGGGGCCGGGCTTCTTCGCCGCCGGCTTTGTCGCCGCAGGGGCGTCGGCCTTCGGCGCGGCCGCGCCGTAGTGGTCCCGGGCCTTGCGGACGACCGGCGGCTCCAAGCCGGACGAGGCGGCCTTGACGTACTCGCCGTTGTTGTTGAGGAACTCGAGGAGTTCCTTGCTGGTGATGCCGAGCTCCTTGGCGAGCTCGCTGACACGCAACTTTGCCACTTTTCTCCTGTTCGGAAGCGCCTCCGAACCGGAGACGCGTTACTGGTACTGCTGGCAGCTCATCGCTGGGTACTCATCGGGTGCCCATCGGCTTCCAACCCGCTTCCATTACTCGTCGGTCGGCGCTGGCCGCGCCGCTGTCCGCGCGATCTCCTCGAGCTCGGCCCAGACCTCATCCCCGATGGGGGATCCGGTCTTCAGGCTGCGAGCCAGGGCTCCGCGCGCTCGGGCCCGGCCGATGCACGCCGGGTCCGGGTGGACCCACGCTCCCCTGCCGGGCAGATCGCGTCGGGGGTCCACCTGGATGGGCCCCCCGGGTGAGGCGACGACTCGGATGAGCTCCGAGCGCGCCTGACGCCTCCCGCATCCGGTGCACGTCCTGACGGGCCCGTCCGTGACGGGGGGCGGCGTCGGAAGATGCTCGGGATGCGGCACGCCACCCGAGTCTAGTCGAGGTCCTCGGCCGATCAGTCGCGGCCGTGTGAGCGACTGGTCACGTCGTCGGGCATCGACGAACGCGAGGGGGTCGCGTCGTCGCCGGTCTCGGTGTCGGCGTGGATGTCGATGTGGTAGCCGGTCAGGCGCGCGGCCAGGCGGGCGTTCTGCCCCTCCTTGCCGATCGCGAGGGACAGCTGGAAGTCGGGGACGATGGCCGTCGCCGTCTTGTTGTCGACGGAGTGGACGACGACGCGGGTGACGCGCGCCGGGGACAGGGCGTTGGCGACGAAGCGGCCGGGCTCGTCGGACCAGTCGACGATGTCGATCTTCTCCCCGCCGAGCTCCGTCATGACGCCGCGCACGCGCGACCCCATCGGCCCGATGCACGCGCCCTTGGCATTGATGCCGTCGCGCGTGGCGACAACGGCGATCTTCGTGCGGTGGCCGGCCTCGCGCGCGATGGCCTTGACCTTGACGAGCCCCTGCTGGATCTCGGGGACCTCGCGCTCGAACAGACCCATGACGAGGCCGGGGTGAGTGCGCGACAGGGTGATGCGCGGGCCCTTCTCGGTGCGCTCGACGGACACGACGAACGCGCGGATCCGGTCCCCGTGCCGGTACTGCTCGCCGGGGGCCTTCTCCGAGTCGGGCAGGATCGCCTCGAAATCGTCGCTGACCTGGACGACGGTGATCCTCCCGTCGCGGGCCTGCTGGACGGTCCCGGTGATGATCTGGCCCTGACGGTCGGCGAAATCGCCGAGGACCCGCTGGTCGTCGACGTCGCGCAGGCGCTGCATGATGACCGAGCGGGCGGTCGACTGGGCGATGCGCCCGAAGTTCTTCGGCGTGTCGTCGAACTCGCCGATGGGGTTGCCGTCCTCGTCCTCGTCCATCGCCATGACGGTGACCCGGCCGGTCCTCTTGTCGATCTCGATGCGGGCCTGGGAGATCGCGCCGGGGATGTTGTGGTAGGCCTTGAGCAGGGCCTCCTCGATGGCGTCGACGAGGGTGTCGAGGGCGACCCCCTTCTCGGTCTCCACCATGCGCAGTGCTGTCATGTCGATTTCCATGGTCCTCAGTCCTCCGAACCGAATTCGACGCGCGCCCGCGCCTTCCTGATCTGCGAGTAGGCGACCGTCATCGCCTGCCCGTCGACGTCGAGCGTCGCCGCTTCGTCGTCGGCGCCGGTCACGCGCCCGGTGACGACGACCCCGTCGCGGGTCTTGACGCGCGCGAGCCTGCCGACCTGCCTGCGCCAGTGCCGCGGCTCAACGAGCTCCCGCTCGGCGCCGGGCGTCGAGACCTCGAGGAGGTACTCGGAGTCGATGGGGTCGGCCTCGTCCATCTTCTTCGAGACCGCTCGGGACACGTCGGCGAGCGAGTCGGAGTCGATCCCGTCGGCCCCCTCGGGCGCCTCGACGGTGACGCGCACGAGGGGCGAGCTCCCCTGGCGGATCACGACCACGCTGTCGAGGTCGAGTCCGCAGGCCCTCACCGTCGGTTCGAGCAGGACGCGCAGCTCGTCTGAAGGCTGGTGGGTGGGCACGGGACCTCCTGTATGAACGCGGGTGAGCGACACGGCATCGGACCCCCATGGTACCCGCCGAACGCCGTGGGATGATGCGCGGGTGCCCTACCTCTCCCCCAGCGCCCGTCCGCGCCGCGCCCTCCTTTGGGCCTCGGTCCTGCCCGTCGCCTCGCTGCTGCTCGGCTCCTGCTCGGCCTTGCCCGATCCCCTGACGCCGGCGCAGCGGCTGCCGGCGCTGTCGGGGGCGGCGGCCGTGCGCGATCGCGCCGCGCGGACGGAGGACGCGACGGCCAGTCGGGCCGCGAGGCTGCGCGCCGACGTCGACGAGTCCGCGTGCATCGGGTGCGCGGCGGCCCTCGACGCCGTGGCCTCCGGCTCACAGGAGCGAGTGGAGGCCCTCGGGGGGATGTGGGATCCGTGGCCGCAAGGGCCGCCCGACGGGGTCGAGCCGCCCGCCCCCTCCGCCGATGCGCCGATGGGGGTCGGCGCTTTTGTCTCGTGGCTGGTGGACTCCGCCGAACGGGATCTGGACCGCGCGGCGGACCCCGCCGTGCTGGAAGGGGATCAGGCGAGGGTTCTGGCCCTGGTCGCGCTGAGCCGCTACGAGTCGGCCCTCGTCCTCGCCGACGCCTACGGGCTCCCCCTGGGGTCCGGCGAAGACGACGTCCGGGCCGCGGTCGCGCGCCAGGCGGCGGTCGCGCTCGCCGACCCGGCCGTCGACACGTGGGGGCTGGAGGCGCTGGCCTCGGGCGGAGGGGCTCTTCTCCCCGCGGTCGACTACGAGCAGGACGCGTCGACCCCCTCGTCGGAGCACCTGTCGGCCGCGATCGGCGTGTGGGACTGCGTCGCCCAGTCGCTGCCCAGGGCCGAGGTCGTCGACGAGGAGGTGGCGGGGGCGGTGACGACCGCGGACCTGCTCCTGCGGCGCGTGGACGACGCCTTGAGCTCGGGGGCGGCGGACACCCGGGTTCTGCGCTGCTCGCCGCCGGCCGCGACGGCCGCGGGCCTGGCCGCCGCGCTGATCGACGCCGACCTGTCCCTGCTGGACTCGGATTCCCGCGCGGTGAGGCTGACCGGGGTCCACGCGGCCCTCGACGACGTCCGGCGCTGGCGCGGCTCGGTGGATCTCGGGGCCGCGCTCGCCCCGGTCGGGGCCGCCCAGTCGGGATCGTGACGCGAGGGGACGACGGCACGGCGCCGGCCTCTCCTCTTCGCTGGTTCTTCGGCGAGCCCCGCGGACCCGGATCGCCGACGGCGACCTTCCCGGGCCCGGCGAAGCCCCTGACGCCCCCGCGGGCCGGGGCCGCCCACTGGGGACGGGGCTTCCTGGCGGCCCGTGTCGCGCCCGCCGGCCGGGATCCGTTCGTCAGCTCAGGCGGGCCGCGATCGAGTCGCCGATCTGCGACGTCGAACGCGTCAGCGGCCTGCCCTCCCGGGCCGCCCGGGCGCGTTCGGCCATGTCCGCCTCGATGGCGGCGGTGACGGCCCTCGCCCGGTCCGCCATGCCGAGGTGGTCGAGCATGAGGGCGACGGAGGCGATGGTCGCCGTGGGGTCGGCGACGCCGCGTCCCGCGATGTCGGGGGCGGACCCGTGGACCGGCTCGAACATCGAGGGGAACGCCCCGTCGGGGTTGATGTTGCCCGACGCCGATAGGCCGATGCCGCCGGTGACGGCCCCCGCCTCGTCGGTGAGGATGTCGCCGAAGAGGTTGTCGGTGACGATGACGTCGAACCGGGCGGGGTCGGTGACCAGGTAGATCGTCGCCGCGTCGATGTGGCAGTAGTCGACCTCGACCTGCGGGTGCTCGGCGCCGACCTCGTCGACGATGCGCCGCCACAGGTGCCCGGCGTTGACGAGGACGTTGTGCTTGTGGACGAGGGTCAGCCGGTGGGCGGGGCGGGCCGCCGCCTGGGCGAAGGCGTAGCGGACGACTCGCTCGACGCCGTAGGCGGTGTTGACGCTGACCTCGGTGGCGATCTCGTGGGGGGTGCCGGTGCGGACGCTGCCGCCGTTGCCGCAGTAGAGGCCCTCGGTGCCCTCGCGGACGACGACGAAGTCGATGTCGCCGGGGTCGGCGAGGGGCGTGGGGACGCCCTCGTAGTACTTCGAGGGGCGCAGGTTGACGTAGTGGTCGAGCGCGAAGCGGAGTGCGAGGAGCAGACCGCGCTCGAGGACGCCGGAGGGGACGGAGGGGTCGCCGACCGCGCCGAGCAGGATCGCGTCATGGCCCTTGATGGCCTCGAGGTCCTCCTCGGTGAGGGTCTCGCCGGTGCGGTGCCACCGGTCGGCGCCCAGGTCGTAGGCGGTGGCGTCGAGGGAGACGCCGGTTCCGGCGAGGGCCGCGTCGAGGACTTTGAATCCTTCGGGGACGATCTCCTTGCCGATGCCGTCGCCGGGGATCACTGCCAGGTCGAGTGTCGTCATGCTGCGAGACTACGGCCGTCTCCGCAGACAAGACGAACCATCTCGGCTAACGGGCACGCGGACGCGGGTGGCGGAAAGCCCCGCCCCGGCCCGAGTCGGGCGAGGACGGGGCCTGCGATCGCGGACGCGAGGCCTGTGCCGGTCAGCGGGCGGCGGAGCCGTCCGTGTAGTCGGCGTCGACCGACGTCCACCCGAAGGCGGCGCGCAGCTTCTGGCCGGTCTTCTCGATCGGGTGGGACTCGTTCTCCATGCGCAGCGCCTTGAACTCCAGGCCGCCGTTGTCCTGATCGGCGATGAAGCGGCGGGCGAACGTCCCGTCCTGGATGTCCGCGAGGACCTCCTTCATCGCCTCCTTGACCTGCGGGCCGATGACCCGCGGCCCGGACACGTAGTCGCCGTACTCGGCGGTGTCGGAGCAGGACCAGCGCTGCTTCGTCAGACCGCCCTCGTTGATGAGGTCGACGATGAGCTTGAGCTCGTGGCAGACCTCGAAGTACGCCATCTCCGGCTTGTACCCGGCCTCGACGAGCGTCTCGAAACCGTACTGGATGAGCTTCGACACTCCACCGCACAGGACCGCCTGCTCGCCGAAGAGATCCGTCTCGGTCTCCTCGGTGAACGTCGTCTCGATGACGCCGGCGCGGGTCGCGCCGATCCCCTTCGCGTAGGACAGGGCGAGGTCGAGGGCCCGGCCGGAGGCGTCCTGCTCGACGCACACGAGCGCGGGGACGCCCCTCCCCTCCTCGAACTGGCGGCGCACCGTGTGCCCCGGGCCCTTCGGCGCGACCATGCAGACGTCGTGGCCGGCCTCGGGGGCGATGTACCCGTAGCGGATGTTGAATCCGTGGGAGAAGAAGAGCGCGGCGTCCTCCTTGAGGTTCGGCGCGATCTGCTCGGAGTAGACGTGGCGCTGGACCTGATCGGGCACGAGGATCATGACGACGTCGCCGGCCGCGACGGCCTCGGGAACGTCCTTGACGGTCAGGCCCGCGGCCTCGGCCTTCTCCCACGACGACGACCCGGGCCGCAGGCCGACGACGACCTCGACCCCGGAGTCCTTGAGGTTGAGGGCGTGGGCGTGGCCCTGAGACCCGTAGCCGATGATGGCGACGGTCTTCGACTCGATGAGCGCCAGGTCCGCGCCGTCGTCGTAGATGATCTCTGCCATGGTCATTTCTCCTTCAATTGATCCGTGATCGAGCGCGGGCCGCGGCCAATGGCCACGGCGCCCGACTGGACGATCTCTGTCACCCCGTAGGGCTCGAGGGCCCGCAGGAGCGCTTCCAACTTGGGCAACGAGCCGATGGACTCGATGACGACGGATTCGGGCTGGACGTCGACGACGTGGGCGCGGAACAGGTCGACGACCTGGAGCACCCCCGTTCGACGCTGCTCATCGGCCTGGACCTTGATGAGGAGCAGGCGCCGCTCGACCGAGTCGTCGGGTTCGAGCTCGACGACCTTGAGCACGTTGATGAGCTTGTTGAGCTGCTTGGTGACCTGCTCGAGGGGCCGCTCGTCGGCCTCGACGATGATCGTCATGCGGGAGATCTCGGGATGCTCGGTCTCCCCCACGGCGAGGGACGTGATGTTGAACGCGCGCCGGGCGAAGAGCGCGGCGACCCGGGTGAGGACGCCCGGCTTGTTCTCGACGAGCACGGCGAGGGTGTGCAGCGCGGCCATGGTCAGTCCTCCACTTCCCAGTCGGGCGCCATGCCCTTGGCATAGCGGATCTCATCGTTCGACACCCCGGCGGCGACCATCGGCCACACCATCGACTCGGGGGACACCCGGAAGTCGAGGAGCACCGGGCGGTCGTTGATCGACATCGCCCAGTCGATGGCCTCGTCGACCTCGTCGATCGACCGGACGGTGCGCGAGGCCGCCCCGTAGGCCCGGGCGAGCATCTCGAAATCGGGCACCTGGTCGCCATCGACGGGGTTGAGCGTCGTGTTCGAGTAGCGCTTGGAGTAGAACAGCGACTGCCATTGGCGCACCATGCCGAGCACCGAGTTGTTGATGAGGGCGATCTTGATCGGGATGTCGTTGATCCGGCAGGTCGCCAACTCCTGGTTCGTCATCTGGAAGGAACCGTCGCCGTCGATAGCCCACACGACTGCGTCGGGCGCGCCGACCTTGGCCCCCATCGCCGCCGGCACGCAGTAGCCCATCGTGCCCAGGCCGCACGAGGAGATGAAGTGGCGGGGGTACTCGTAGTCGACGAACTGCGCGGCCCACATCTGGTGCTGACCGACCCCGGTGACGTAGACAGCGTCGGGTCCGACGCGCGCGGACAGGCGGGAGATCACGTCCTGGGGGGCCATCATCCCGTCCTCCGGCTGGGTCCAGCCCATCGGGTACCGGTCGGAGAGCCGGTCGAGGTAGCGCCACCACCCGGACAGGTCGGGGGCGTCCCCGGTGACGAGGATCCCGGCGATCTCGTCGTTGAGGGCGGGCAGGGCTTCGGCGAGGTCGCCGACGATCGGGACGTCGGCGACGCGGTTCTTCGAGATCTCGGCGGCGTCGATGTCGATATGGACGACGCGGGCGCGGGGCGCGAAGGAGTCGAGCCTGCCGGTGACCCGGTCGTCGAAGCGCGCTCCCAGGCAGATCAGCAGGTCGGCGCGTTGGAGGGCTCCGACGGCGGGGACCGTCCCGTGCATGCCGGGCATCCCCAGGTTGTGCCGGTCGGAGTCGGGGAAGGCGCCGCGCGCGGTGAGGGTCGTGACGACGGGGGCGTCGGTCAGCTCGACGAGGCGGGCGAGGTCGGCGCTAACGTTCGCCCGGATGGCGCCGCCGCCGACGTAGAGGACCGGGGCCTGGGCCTCGAGGATCGCCCGCGCCGCAGCGCGCACCTGCTTCCGGTTCGGCTTGGCGGGCATGCGGTAGCCCGGCAGATCGAGGGTGGGCGGCCAGGAGAAAGTCATCTCGGAGCCCTGCGCGGACTTCGTGATGTCGACGAGGACGGGGCCGGGGCGGCCCGTGGTCGCGATGTGGAAGGCCTCGGCGATCCGCGAGGGGATCTCCTGCGGGTCGGTGACGAGGAAGGCGTGCTTCGTCAGGGGCATGGAGGCGCCGACGATGTCGGCCTCCTGGAAGGCGTCGGTGCCAATGAGGGAGGCGCCGACCTGTCCGGAGATGACGACCATGGGGACGGAGTCCATGTTGGCGTCGGCCAGGGCCGTGAGGATATTCGTCGCCCCCGGTCCGGAGGTGACGATGGCGACGCCGACTCTGCCGGTGGCCAGAGCGTATCCTTCGGCGGCGTGCCCGGCTCCCTGCTCGTGACGCACGAGGATATGGCGCAGGGAGGAGTTCATCAGCGGGTCGTAGGTGTGCAGGATCGCCCCGCCGGGCATGCCGAAGACGTCGGTGACGCCCAGCGCTTCCAGGCTGGCGACAATCGCCTGGGCTCCAGTCATCGTCTGCGGGTGTGAAGTGGTGTTCACCGTTTCTCCTCTCGGTGTCGAGGGTCGTGTCGCATGAAAAAGCCCCCTCCGCGTGTCAGCGGCCGGGGACGAGGCGTGCGATCCACCCTTCGTTCACGAGGTAGGAGTCGCACGCCTCGGTACGATGACCGAGACGAGGATCCCCATGACGTGAATGTTGAGCACGTCTCAACCGTAGGCCGTAGGAGGGTCCGGGCAGTCCTCATCTCATACTTCGGGACCTGGTGCTCCGGGCGCGCCGAGGGCGCCGGATGCGAGCGCTCATCGGCGGCGCCGTATCCGCCGGCGGATCTAGGACGTTCGATAGGAAGTCGTCGGCGCGGAGCTGAGATACTGGGGCGTCTTTCATCCACATCGAATGAACTGGAGCCCACGACTGTGTCCACAGTATTCGAGCTGTTGGCCGAACAGCCCGTCCTCTTCCTCTTCCTCCTCATCGGATTCGGAATGGCGTTCGGCCACGTCAAGATCAAAGGCGTGGGCCTGGGGGCCGCAGCCGTCCTCTTCCTGGCGATCGTCCTCGCCGCCTGGGCCCAGGCCTACGGCATCGAGCTGCGGGTGACCCCCCAGCTCGGCACTCTCGGTTTGACGCTCTTCACCTTCGCCATCGGCATCAACTCCGGCGCCTCGTTCTTCCACAACCTCAAGACCGCTATCGGCCCGATCCTGACGATGGTCGCCCTGTACGCGGTCGCGGCCGGCGTCGGCCTGTTCGCCGGCAAGGCGATGGGGATGGACATCCCGCTGATCGCGGGTACTTTCGCCGGCGCCCTGACGAACACCCCCGCGCTGGCGGCGGCCGGGGACGCCTCCGGCGCCCTCGATCGGGCGACGGTCGGCTACTCCATCGCCTACCTGTTCGGCGTCATCGGGATGCTCATCGCGGCCATGGCCGCCCTGTCCTACGGCAAGAACGACACCGACCTGCCCTCGCCCCTGGCGAATCGCACGATCCGCGTCGAGCGCGACGACCACCCCTTCGTCGGAGACATCTACGAGAAGCTCGGCGCCAAAGTGACCTTCTCCCGCCTGCGCCGCGGGGAGACCGGGCCGATCACCCGCCCCTCGATGTCGGACACCCTCGACCCGGGGGATCTCGTGACGGTCGTCGGCCCGCGCGAGCTCGTGGCCCGGGCGGCCACGGAGCTCGGCCACGCCTCGTCCCACTCCCTCATGCAGGACCGCTCGTACCTCGATTTCCGTCGCATGACGATCTCCAACCCCAAGATCGCGGGCCGGACCGTGGGCAGCCTCGGGATGGCCAAGGAGTTCTCGGCGACGATCTCGCGCGTGCGCCGAGGCGATGTCGATATGGTGGCCGAGCCCGGCCTGGTCCTCCAGCAAGGCGACCGGGTCCGCGTCGTCGCCCCGGCGTCGAAGATGGCGTCGATCACGAAGTTCTTCGGGGATTCGGCGCGCGGCCTGTCCGACCTCAATCCGATCGCGCTGGGCCTGGGAATGGCCCTCGGCATCGCCATCGGCGAGCTGCCGATCCTCACGCCGTCGGGCGATTACTTCTCGATCGGGTCCGCCGCCGGTACGCTCGTCGTCGGCCTCGTGTTCGGCCGCATCGGGCGCATCGGCCCGGTTGTCACGGCCCTGCCGTTCACGGCCTGCCAGGTGCTCTCCGAGTTCGGCCTGCTCGTGTTCCTCGCTCAGGCAGGGGCCAATGCCGGCGGTCAGATCGCCAACGCCTTCACCTCCGGCGACTGGATCAAGATCGGGATCCTCGGTTTCATCATCACGACGATCATGGCGATCGGCCTGTACTGCACGATGCGATGGGTCTTCTCAATGGGCGGCACTCAGCTGTCGGGCCTCCTGGGCGGCTCGCAGACGCAGCCGGCAGTCCTCGCGTTCGCGAACGGCCGGACGAATTCCGATCCGCGCGTGTCGCTGGGCTACGCCCTCGTCTACCCGGTGGCGATGGTCGGCAAGATTATCGTCGCCACGGTCCTCGGAGGCCTGTCGTAGCCTCATCCGGCTGTGATGCACTGGGGGGGCGGCACCGCGATCGGTGCCGCCCCCCTTCGCGCGTCTCGCGCGTCAATCGAGCTCCCACAGGTTAGGGACCGTGGACGGGGCCTCCATCAACCAGTTCTTGTCGGTGAGCATACGGGCCAGGGACAGGCCGATGCCGATGGCGACGATCGTGAAGAGGACGGTTGACAGGGCCGCGAGGGCCTCGAGTGTCTGCCCGTTGTTGAGGTAGGTCAGCGAACGGTAGAGCGGCACTCCGGGGATCATGATGACGACCGCGGGCACCGACAGGGTGACGCGCGAAAAACGGGTGCGGTTGGCGACGAAGTCGGCGAGGAGCCCCGCTCCCAGGGCGGCCAGGCCGACGGCCGCAGGGTTCATCATCCCGGCGAAGCCGACCAGGGCGAGGCGGGAGGTGTTGATGACGGCGCCGATGCACGCACCGGCGGCGCAGACTTTCGGCGGCGAGTTGAAGAGCATGGCGAAACCGTAGGCCGCGACGAAGCTCGTGATCGCCCGGAGGAGGTACAGGAGCCAGGGGGCGAGGTGGTATTCGTATTGCGGCGTCACGGACCAGTGGAACACCGCGGACACGGCCCACGTCGCGACACCCGCGGAGACGACGAGCATCGCGACGTAGACGATGCGTCCGAGTCCGCCGAGGTAGTCCTGTCGAACCAGGTCGATGAGCCCGGTGACGAGGGGGAACCCGGGGACGAGGAAGAGGAGGGCGGAGATGAAGCCCGCCTGGTGGGTGGGCTCCAGGCCGAGGAACTGCTGGGCCGGGGCGATGAGGAGGATGTAGATCAGGGCGGCGAGGGCGCCGCACGACATCCACACGCCGAAGTGGTTCATGCGGCGATGGAGCATCTGCCGGCGCAGGGCTTGGCCGAAGAACGCGGCGACGGCGACGGCGGAGCATTCGACCCAGCCGCCGGAGTTGAGGAACGAAAACGCCGCGCACGCCAGTCCTGAGGCCGCGGCATTGGGGAACCAGTCGTAGAGCGGACCGATCGCGTCGATCGCGTCGAGCTCGTCGTCGACCTGTTCGACCTGCACGGACGTGCCCTTGATGGAGGCGACGTAGTTGACGATCCGGTCGATCTTATCGGCGTTGACGCCCATGGCGCGCTGCTCGGCGAGCTCGGTGCGGAACGTCCCGTTGGCGTAGGCGGTGGCGATGATCTCGGTGTAGGTGACCTGGGCGTGGTGCTCGGCGATCCCCACGGCTCGGGCAGTGTCGGCCATCGCCGCTTTGACCCGGTAGGCGCTGGCTCCGCATGACAAGAGCATCTGCCCCAGTCGGAGGACGACGCGGGACTGGTGGGCCAGTCGATCGTGGGCGTCGACCCGTTCGGACCGGATTTTCTCCGATGGCGGCTGGTGCGTGTGAGGGAGGGGCGGTTCACTGTTGTCGAGCATGGCCCCTAGTGTTCCACTCGCGCAGGCGGGTGGATCGAGACGTACGTCTGATACGGGGTGTCTGATCGGCTACTCCCCTCCCCGTTGAATCGGGCCGGTGCACTCGGGTCGGCGGGGATGCCGAGACGGTGCTCGCAGTCGCTACGATGGCGCCGAGAGGCGATGCCGATGCGCGACGCCTACGGCGACGGAGCCGGAGCCCGCCCGCATCCTCGGGCGGCGCCGACGCCCGTGAGAGAGCGACGGATCGAAGGAGAGAGATGACGAAGCCCATGTCCAGGTCCGAGGAGATGCTCGACGAGGCGCGGAGTCTCCTCGATTTCGCGCGCGGATCCCGCGTCCCCCACGGCTTCGGCTGGCTCAACGACCGGGGAGGCATCGACGAATCCCGGGGCGTTCCCCTGTGGATCACGGGGAGGATGACGCACTGCTTCTGCTTGGGCGCGCTGCTCGGGCACCCGGGCAGCGCCGCCCTCGCCGAGCACGGCGTCTCCCGGCTCCTCGACGGACCCCTGCGCTCCACGGGGGATGGCGGGTGGTTCTCGGCGGTCGAGGCCGATGGCTCGGTCCGTCCGGGGGCCCGGGTGTCCTACGACCATTCCTTCGTCGTCTTGGCCGCGTCCTCGGGCGTCATCGCGGGGATCCCGCGGGCCGACGAGCTGCTCTCGGAGGCCCTCTCCTCGTTCGAGGCGCTGTGGTGGGATGACGCGGAGGGGCTGGTCGTCGATGCGCGCGACCCGGATTCGCTGGAGGTGGATCCTTATCGGGGTGTCAATGCGAACATGCATTGGGTCGAGGCGCTGATCGCGGCGTGGTCGGCGACCGGTGAGATCGCGCATGTGGAGAAGGCCCGGCGCATCTGCGAGCGGGTACTCGGCTGGTTCCTCGAGTTCGATTTGCGTCTTCCGGAGCATTTCGACGAGACGTGGCGGCCGTTGCTCGAGTACAACCGCGAGAATCCCGCCGATCAGTTCCGCCCGTTCGGTTCGACGCCGGGGCATTGGCTCGAGTGGTCGCGGCTGATGCTCGAGGTGCACGATGCGTGCGCGACGGCGGGAATCTCCTGCGATGATCGTTTGGCGGGCCTGGCGCCGGCGGTGTATCGGCGGGCGTTGATGGAGGGGTGGGGTGTGGATGGGTTGCCGGGCTTTGTCTACACCGTGGATTTTGAGGGGCGTCCTGTTGTTGGTCAGCGGATGTATTGGGTGTTGGCTGAGGGGATCTGCGCGGCGCGGACTTTGGAGGTCGCGACCGGGGACGGTTCTTACGCGTGCGATGTCGACGTGTTCTGGGGGTGGGCGAAGGAGTTTCTCATCGAGGCTCCCGGGCAGTGGCGCGAGGAGCTGGATGCGTTGAATCGTCCTGATGATGCGACGTGGTCGGGCAAGCCGGATATTTATCATGCGTTGCAGGCGTGTCTTATCGGTTCTGTGCCGTTGTGCGCGTGTTTTGCAGTGGGGATCCGTGAGAGTTCTGTGACCCTTCCCGTCGGTTGATCCCCGGATAAACACCCCCACCCAGTGTTTTTTGGGTGGGGTGTTTGTATTGCCGGGTGTTGATGCTGGTGTTGATGCTGGTGTTGGCGTCTTGGGGTGATTGGCTGTCCCTGGTGTGTTGGGTTGGTGGTCGGGGTGTTCGTTCCCGTTGTAGGCGGGACCTCGCCTTCTGGTCTCTATCGTGCCCCTGCTCTCGCCCGTATCCCCCCCGTGCTTTCCTTCGAAAACGAGTATTTCCCCGCGTATACACGCCGGTTTTTTCGTTTTCCGGGGAAGCGAAGCGTCACCCGACCACGTACGCGCGGGCGGGGAATGGAACAGCGCGGACGCAAGTCGCAGGAAGCATCGGCGGGACATAGCAGGGCATGCAGTCGCCAGGAGTCTCGAATTGAGGCGAGCGAGTCCGGGTCGAACCGCGCGTGCGCGATGAATCGAACCGCAGGTGCAGGCGAAAGAAGTGGCTTCAATGGGTGGGCGCCGAACCCCAGTATTAGAAGAGAACTTTCTTGCGGCGCTTCCTGTCGCAAGCCCGCTCAAGGCGTTTTCCAGCAAGGGGGGTGTGGGCCGCCCATTTGGGTGGCCCACACCTGCGTATCCGATTGGTATTCAGTCGTTGCGCATGTCGTCGTCTTATTCGCCGACGCGTTCATCGACGGCGTCACGGGCGGTATCGACCGTGGAGTCGAAGCGCCCTCCCGTTGCTTTCTTCACGGCTTTGGACGCTCGGTCGAGCAGCTCATCGGATTTCGCCTCATCGGCGAGCGTCGTTCGCACGAGATCCTCGGCCTTCGCCCGGATTCCCTCAGTCTGGTTCTTGATGTCATCGATTCCCATGAGCCGCCCTTTCCAACGGTGTTGTGGTCCTCTTCATGGTAATCGTCGAGCTGAGAAGACAACGCACGCTGCATTCGATCGCCGCGAAGCGGCCATGGGGCCCGCATCCGTGCCTGTTTCGAGGAAGTGTTGGAACAGCAGAACGGAACGGCACTGCGATCACGCATCCCCAACAACCGGACACCGCCGATGAT